>CAKRZE010000032.1 GCA_934432725.1 uncultured Eubacteriales bacterium | reverse complement strand
GTTTGTCTAGCTTTGTTCGGTTTTGAATGGACGTCTTAGGTTCTGAACTTTTGGTTCAGAACCTTTTTTTGTTCCTTTCATTCTTTTGAGGGCGATGCGGATGAAAAATCGCAAAAACGGAAAAATACAATAGAAACCCTCCTCCGGCAGCTTCTTTTGCTCTGCGGCAGGGGGGTATTTTGCTGTTTAGGGCTTTAGGCATAGCTGTCGAATGGAAATCTGTTTCCATCTCATCCGTTGTCGGCAAATCGGCTTTCTTCTCCGGATAAAGGGGTTATAGCATGGCGCTTATTTTTCGCAGACGTCAAACTACAAAGAATTTTTGAGGCAGCCGCATGCAGAATTATGCGGAGGAGTGCGGAATGGACCGGATGCGGCAGTTTTGCCGCATCCGGTATTATGTTCCATGCGGCGGTTCACTTTTTGTCCGGAGCTTCGTTGCAATTCAAAATTGGGCAGGGAATCTTTGAATCAACAATTGATGCTTGACAATTACAGGAATTCGTGGTATACTCTGAGTGTTCATATTTTCTATGAAGTCTATAAAAAATGAACACTGGAGGAGATGCTTTGATAGAGAAACAGCAATTTGACCTGCTGCGCGCGATACAGAGCGTCGGCAGCCCGCGCCCTTCGCAGCGGAGGCTGGCAGAGATGACCAGGATGTCTCTCGGGAAAGTGAACCGCCTGATTTACGAGCTTGAGGAGGCGGGACTGGTGGATGCTGACACTGCGGTTACTTCGGCAGGCATGCAGGCGCTGGAGCCGTACCGTGTGAAAAACGCAATTATTATGGCTGCCGGCATGAGCAGCCGCTTTGCCCCGCTGTCGTATGAGAAGCCCAAGGCTCTTCTGAAGGTAAAGGGCGAGCTTTTGATCGAGCGGGAAATCAGGCAGCTACAGGAGGCGGGGATCCGCGATATTACGCTTGTTGTCGGATATATGAAGGAAAAAATGTTTTATCTGGCAGATAAATTCGGCGTGAAGCTTGTGGTGAACGAGGATTATTACCGCTATAATAATCCGTCTACGCTGATGCTGGTGCTGAAGGAGCTTGACAATACCTATATTTGCAGCTCAGACAATTATTTTGTCGTCAATCCCTTCGAGCCGTATGTTTACCGCGCCTATTATTCCGCCGTATATACGCCGGACAAGACGGACGAGTATTGCATCACCTATAATCGGAAGGGACGCATTACGAATGTCACTCCCGGCGGGTGCGCTTCCTGGTATATGCTCGGGCATGTGTATTTTGACCGGGAGTTCAGCCGGAAATTTTCACAGATTCTCAGAGAGTCCTATGACCAGCAGGTGACAAGGGAGCATTTGTGGGAGGACCTTTACATCAGGCACATCGGAGAGCTGGAAATGTACATCCGGAAGTACGATGCGGATGTGATTAAGGAGTTTGATTCGCTGGATGAGCTCCGCGGCTTTGATGAGCATTATATCGGCAATTCGGATTCCGAAATTTTTAAAAATATCTGTGCAGTCCTGAAATGCAGTGAGGAGGATATTCACGGAATCAAGCCGCTGAAGGCGGGACTGACCAATCTGTCGTTCCTGTTCAACTGCAAGGGGCAGAAGTACGTCTACCGCCATCCCGGCGTGGGGACAAGCGCCTATATCAACCGCAAAAGCGAAGCGGAGTCCATGCGGGCTGCCTGTGAGCTCGGACTGGACGACACATTTATTTACATGGATGAAGATAAGGGCTGGAAAATATCACGGTATGTTGAGGATGCACAGCTTTTGGACTACCATAACCGGGAGCAGGTTGGGAAGGCAATGGACATGCTGCGCCGGCTGCATCAGAGTGGCAGAGAAACGGCATTCCGGTTCGACCTCTGGAAGGGAATTGCGCGCTTTGAAGAGACGCTGCGCGAATCCAAACGCGATGATTTTGAAGATATGCCGAAGATGCGGGAGGAGCTTGTGCGGCTGCGCGGCTATCTGGAGGCGGATAGGGTTGCGCCCTGTCTCTGCCATTGCGACAGCTATGCGCCGAACTTTCTTCTGGACTGTGCCGGAAAAATGTATCTGATCGACTGGGAGTATTCCGGTATGTCCGACCCGGGTGCCGATATCGGCGTGTTTATCGCCTGCTCTGATTATACGGTGGAGGAGGCTGTTGAGGTGATCCGGATGTATTGCGGGAAAGAGCCGGAGCCGGAGGTTTTGCGGCACTATATCGGGTATACCGCCGTCACCTCCTTCTACTGGTTCCTGTGGGCGCTGTATCAGGACAGCGTCGGAAAAAATGTCGGAGGCTACCTCTATACGTGGTACCGGTATACGAAGTCTTACGGTGCCTATGCACTGGAGCTTTATGAAGGCGGACGGAAGGAGCTGTGACACCCGCGTTTGTTTATCGGTCTGGGAGGCGCTTCTGTGCGCGGATATTAAACAAGAAAGGATGCTTTCGCAAGGCGAAGGCTGTGGTCTGACGGAAAAATGAATAAAAAGGATCGGTCTCTGAAGGAGCTGATTGATTCGGAGACGGAAAAACGGCTGAATGAAATGGAACAGCCCGGATACGAATTCCCTGCAAGAATCGGCAGAGGGGATGTCGCGGCTATTATCGGGCTTGTTGCCGGCAGTCTGATTCTGATTGTGCTTTGTATGACGGGGGTAATTGGCTGATATGACAAAAAACAGTGATTTTATCAGACAGGAAACTGTGACCGGGATTGTCCCGATGATGAAGGGCGACCGGCAGTATTCTTTCTGGGATTTGTTTCTTTCCACAAGCGGCTTTGCCATTGCGACCTGGTGCTATACGCAGGGCGCATATGTCGCAGAATTTCTGACATTCAAGCAGATGCTGATCAATATCTTCTGCTTCAATATCGTGTGGGTGCTGATCGAATGTCTGCCGGTTCTGTTTGCAGTCCGGTACGGGATCGACCTCTGGATATGGCTGCGTGCTGTCCTGGGAGGCAGGGGCGTTGCAATTCTGTCAACGGTGATCAGTCTTGCCAACTTCGGATGGTATGCGGTTGCGGCGAATCTGTTTGCCTCCTCCATGATCAATCTGGCAGCAGGGTTCGGACTGGTGCTGGATCCGACGGTGTTCAAGCCGCTCTTGGGGGTTGTCTGTGTGGTGCTCGGAACGCTGATTGCACTCGGCGGACCGGAGGTGATTAAATGGACCAACCGCTTTCTGGTCACGGCGCTTCTCGGCGTAGGAGTCATCATTGTGGTGCTTTGCTTTGTTTCGGTGCCGCTATCCGAAATCGCTGCGGTGCGCCCGGTTCTGGAGGCAGGCGCAACACCGCTTCAGAAGTTCATGATTTCGGCGGAGGGCAATGTTGCATTCGCCTTCTCATGGTCAACACAGGCGCTGGTGATGCCTCGTCTTGCCAAAACCGAGCGCAGCGGATATTGGGGAACTACGCTTGCCTACGGTGTGGTGGCGCCCTTCTTTGTGGCTGCCGGCGGCGTTATGGCGCTTGCCATGTTTGTCCGGACCGGCGTGTACGAAAGCGATCCGACCAATATGCTGGCGGTGCTTTGCGGACCGGCTGTGGCGCTGCTCAGTCTGTTGCTTGTCGCCTTTGCCAACGTGGGAACGCAGGGAACCGGATCTTATGTCAACTGTATGATCGTAAAGAGTGGCATGCCGAAGGTGAGCTACCGCCTGATGGTGATTCTTGCAATGATTTATGTCAGCGCTCTCACCGTATGGGGCGGCGTGGAGGAGAATTTCGGCGCGTTCATTTCGATTGCCGCGTTCATTCAGGCGCCGATCATCGGGATGATTATAGCGGACTATTTGGTGGTGCGGAAGCGGAAGCTCTCGCTCAAATCCGCCTATTTCCTGAAGGGACACGATGCATACCGGTATACTGCCGGCTTTAATCTGGTCGGAATCGCGTGCGTTCTGATCTCCTGTCTGGTGACGGTTTTCTTTGTCTATAATCCGATCAGCGGAGAAATCAGGAGCAATCTGTTCCTGATCTTTACCGGAAGCGGATTTGACGCGATATTCGGCGGCGTTCTGTATTGGCTTGCCAGCCTGACTCCACTGAAGCGCTATATGCTGCGGGACAGAAACGATCTTGAAATTGTCTGATTTGCTTTCCGGCTGACGGAGCGATGCATATCCGGGCTCGGGGCTCTTTTTAAGGGCTCTGAGCCCGGAGTTTTTTGCGGATTTTGAGGGCGAAGCCGACAGCGATCAGGTTGATCTCGCAGAATCGGGCTGATTTACGATGCCTTGCGAAGGGCTGCCGGAGGGAGCTGCCGTCCCGCAAGCGGCGGCGCAGAGCGGTCCGCGCGAGGGTCCGGACGGGCTTTTTTGCGGAAGGGATTGTCTGCATGATGTAGAGACTTTTTTCGGAAAACAGATGTTTCCTCTTTCTTTTTTTCGGGATATGTGGTATAATAAATGCGGATAACATTTTCGGATCGGTGCAGCTGGCCTGCCGCATTTTGCGAATTTGCCGGCGTTGCCGCAAATTCATGAGGCTTAGCTTGGATTTGAGGTATAATAACCGCAGGAAGGGCTGCTGAGCACCCCCTTCGCGGCTGACGCCTCTCCGTGCTTCGCACGGCTGCGGCATTGACGGCTTCGCAAAAATGTTTGTGCAAGCACACATTTTTGCCTCATGGTATAATAAATGCGGATAACATTTACCCGAGAGGCACAGTTAAGCTGCCGCATTTTGCGAATTTGCGGCTTTGCCGTCAAATTCATGATG
>CAKRZE010000031.1 GCA_934432725.1 uncultured Eubacteriales bacterium | reverse complement strand
AGTTACCGCTTGCGAGGGCAAATATCCCGGTTTTGCTTTGCAAAATGCGTCTCTTTGAGACGCAAGGGATATTTGTTTGCAACGCCGCTGAACTTTGGTTCCCCAAGAACCTCATGCGTTGCTTGCTTACGCAAGCTAACTGTTCAGACCCTCAGTATACTTTTGGGGCTTCGCCGCGATGAGTTACCGCTTGCGAGGGCAAATATCCCGGTTTTGCTCTGCAAAATGCGTCTCTTTGAGACGCAAGGGATATTTGTTAGCAACGCCGCTGAACTTTGGTTTCCCAAGAACCTCATGCGTTGCTTGCTCACGAACGCAAATATCCCGGTTCCGCTTGCGGAATACAGCTTATTGAGCTGTAAGGGATATTTGTTTGCAGCGCCGGTACGCTTTGAGTTTCCGCAAACTCTACGCGCTGCTTGCTTACGCAAGCTAACTGTTCAGACCCTCGGTGCACTTTTGGGGAGATACTGCGATGAGTTACCGCTTGCGAGGGCAAATATCCCGGTTTTGCTCTGCAAAATGCGTCTCTTTGAGACGCAAGGGATATTTGTTAGCAACGCCGCTGAATTTTGAGTTATCGCAAACTTCACGCGTTGATTGTCAGAGGAAGAATATCTTGCGCAGCGATTCCCGCAGCGGCTTGCAGATGGCGATCACAATCAGCATCATGCCGAGCAGGAACAGCGCAGCCAGCGGATAGATCGACCAGATAAAGCCGTGCTGAAAGCCGAAGGTCAGGTTCAGAAGAAATTCCATCAGCACCGCAAAGCCCCCGCTGGCGATCATTGCGCCGCCGAAGACATAAAGATGCCCGCGCCGCAGATAGTGCAGCATGGTGACCACCGCCGTCACGATCAGACCGATTCCTCCGGTGACCGGGAAGGCAAAGGTGAGAAACCAGTGACCGCCCGTCTGTAAATTAATATACAGGAGGTAAAGCGCGATTGCCGCAAAATCGACCGGCGTGAAGATCACCGGATTCGGTTTTTTGAACCACATCGGCAGAAGGGCGAGAATATAGAACAGAAGCACCGCTCCCGCCGCATAGCCGGACCAGGTGATTCCGTGATTGATGCTCCAGTCGCACAAAAGCGTCAGAACAAACGGCAGCGAGCAGAGCACGGTCAGAACGAACAGGATGCCTGCCGGCTTCATCCGCTCGCCGGGCGGTGTGTACGGGGGATAGGGTGAGGGAGCCGGCTGCTGCTTCAGATCGGGGTGATATACGGCGGTTCCGCACAGCGGACATTTTTTTTCGCTGTCCGCCAGCTCCACACCGCAGTTGACACAGTACATATATAATTACCGAAGCCTTCCGTCCGGGAGGCTGTCCTTTCTTCGGAGAGATTTTCAAAAATGAGGGTGCCGGAGCGTCCGGGCTCGGCAGAGCGCCGTATTACCGCTGGTTGCTTTCGATTCTGACCGCAAGCCCGAGCCTGCGCAGACGGGTGAAGAACCGGCGCTCCAGAATCGGCTCCTCCGTATTGCGTACAATGCTGATATAGAGTCTGCCGTCATAGGACACGGCGCCGCAGTTATAGGGCGCCTGCGCCTGTACGCCGATGATGAAGTCCGCCCGGCTGACGTGGGACTTCATTTCCTCCGGCAGATCGATCACGCCGAGGTTGGACAGGCAGAGGGAGGCAGCCGCCTCTCCGACCGTGTCAAACACGGCGCGCATTGCCATGTTTTTGATAAACAGCGGCATCACCTTCAGGATCGGCTGCTTTTCGGAGCGGACATTGGAGGTGATCCGGGCGCGGAGCCGGTTGGGAGTCACCTCAAGCGCCATCTGGCAGCTGACGATCCGGGTCAGCTCCTGAAACGTATAGTCGCCCTCCCGCGGGTCGATGCCGGGGGAGACGTAATAAGCAAAGTTGCGGAGCGTTTTGCTCGGAAACAGCTTTCTGAGGTTGACCGGGACCTGCACCTTGACCGGACGCCTTTTCAGGCGGTTCGGGACATTTTCCGCCTGGATTTCGTTGACTGCCTCCAGCATGACTGCGGTAAGAAAGGCGGTTACGGTCACGCCGTAGCTGCGTGCAAGGGAGAGCACCTGCTCTGCATCCAGGGTTCCGGTCGTGATATGCAGAAACCGGTCCGGCTCCGGCGTTCCGCCCACCCGATAGGCGCGCGGCTCGGAGCGGCTTGCGACCGCCGTTCCCTCATACCGCAGAAAGCTGTCCTCCAGCTCCTCGGCAGTTGGCTCCTCAAGGCGGTCCAGAATGCCGCAGGCGGCTGGAATCACGATCCGGTGCTTCTGCATCAGGTATTCCGCCACAAGGGATTTTAAAAAGATCAGTCCGCCGTTTCCGTCGGTCAGCGCATGGAAGAATTCCGCCGCAATCCGGTTGCCGTAGTAGAGCACGCGGAACGCGCAGCTGCGCAGCGTCTCGGTATTCATATGCATCAGGGGGGAGCAGCTGTCCTGCATGACCTCCGGCGCACGTCTCAGCTCCTCCAGATAGTACCAGAACACGCCCCTGCGCAGGCGGACGGCGATGGAGGGAAAGCGCCGGACCGTGACATCCAGCGCGGACTGGAGGATGTCGGCATCGATCGGCTCATCCAGCGTCATGGAGAGGCGGAACACATTGCTCCAGTTCTTCCGCTTTGCGGCGGGATATATTTTCGCGGCGTTGTCCAGCCGCATCCAGCGCAGCTTTCTCTTGAACGGCATGACCGAATCCAGAAAGGCGCTGATTTTCGCCATATCCCGGTTTTTATGCTCCCGCAGACCGTACAGCACATAGGCGTGCCACATGCGCGGGGTGATAACATGCTCGCTCCGGCAGCCCGCGGCGAGCAGCTTCTGATGCAGAAGGCGCGCGTCATCCAGCATAATCTCATCGCCGCCCGAGAAGATGAGCGACGGGGGGAAGCCGGCAAGCTCTCCGTACAGCGGGGAGGCAAGCGGGTCCTTCGGCTCGTCGGTATAGCACTTTGCGAAAAACGCGAGGCGCTCCTGAGTCATGGACGGATCCACGTCCCGATTGTCCCGATAGGACTGTCCGGTCGCGGCGAGGTCGGTCCACGGAGAGATTGCGACAAGTCCGCACGGAGGCGGAAGCCCCTCCCGCTTCAGCCGGAGGCAGAGCGCGTACAGAAGCCCGCCCCCCGCGCTTTCTCCGCACAAAACGATCCGGTTCCCGTTATAGCCGCGTCTCAGAAGATACCGGTAAGCCTCCAGAGCGTCATCGACTGCCGCAGGGAACCGATCCTCGGGCGCCAGCCGGTAAGCCGCGCAGAACACCTTCAGACCGCAGCTCGCCGCCAGCATCGCGCCGAAGCCCTTGGCGTATTCCAGATCCCCGCAGGTATACCCGCCGCCGTGCAGATACAGGATCACGCCCTGTCTCGTTTCGTCCTTGGGAAGCGCCCACGCGCCCTCAAAGGCAGAAAAGGCGTGGCTGCGGAACGAGACCTCGCGCCGGTATTCCGCCGCCATCAGAGCGCCCACCGCGTCCTGACTTTTCCGCGCCGCTTCAAGGGAGCAGCCGGTGATGATCGGCTTTAAAATATTCAGCTGGGCGCGGATGAATTTTTCCGAAAAAGCCATGCTGTGGACCGTCGGGATGCCTTCGCGGCGGGGAATGGCGTCCGGTCGGCTTCGTCCGTTCGGATAAGCCTCGTCTGCCGTTCGGCGCTTGCCGGGCGAAGGAGCAGTCCCGTCCTTTCTCTGGTTGTATTTTGCGGCTCGGCGCAGGGTGCCGGTCCGCGCGATGCCCCCTGTGCCGGGGCAGACGCGGGAGGGAGCGCGGGGCGGCAGAAGGCTCCTGATCCGGTCCCGTATCCGGGAAAGGAGGCATCGGAGGAGCCTTCCGGCAGCCGCACTGCGGGGATACCGCCTTGTCCGGCATCGGGGAGCTGCGAGGTTCGGTCAGCCGGAACTCCGCAGCGCCGGATCGAAGAATTTTCTTTCGGATATTATAGCATGCTCCGCCTGCCGCGTCAATTCCTTTCGTGAAATATCCCGGAAATGACAGGGGAAGGAAAAAGCGGTACGCGCCAAAGGAGCGCGGTGTGCGCCCTCCGGCTGTACGGCGGGAGAGGGTACGGTTCCGCCCGTCCGGCATGGTGCGAAGCGGGAGGCGGTCTGCGGCGCATGAAAAGCTGTCAAGCGGCGGTCCGGCTGCGGAAAGCGGCAAAGGAGCCGATGCGCGGCTGGGCATGACCCTCCGGTGGCGCAAGGGGCAGGAGATTCTAATGCGGAAGGCGGTTCCCGGCACGGCAGAACGATGCCGGCGCGGGGCGTCCTTTGAAACGGAGCCGATGCTTTGCGGCAGCCGGAATGCGGAAAAGTTGCCGCAGTGCGGGCGCTCCCCGAAACGGGAAAAGCTTCTATGGCAAAGAGGAGCGGCTTGTAAAAACGAGCGGTCTGCGGCTTTGGATCCGCGGCGGGGAGGAGAAGGCTTTTCCGGGGATGGGGGCGCCGTCCGGCATGGCGGGCACCGCTCCCCTGCAGCCGGCTGTGCAAGGGCGGAGCGGTCTTTGCCGATGCGGCTGAGACCGGGAGAAATCGGCGGCATCGTCTTGCATGTCCGGGATTTGTGTGGTATACTAAATGCGGATATCATTTTCCGGATCGGTGGAGTTGATCTGCCGCATTTTGCGAATTTGCCGGCGTTGCCGTCAAATTCATGCGGTTTGGCTTGGATTTGAGGCATACTGAATGCGGATACCATTTTCCGGATCGGTGGAGTTGATCTGCCGCATTTTGCGAATTTGCCGGCGCTGCCGCAAATTCATGAGGCTTGGCTTGGATTTGAGGCATACTGAATGCGGATACCATTTTCCGGATCGGTGGAGTTGATCTGCCGCATTTTGCGAATTTGCCGGCGCTGCCGCAAATTCATGAGGCTTGGCTTGGATTTGAGGCATACTGAATGC
>CAKRZE010000030.1 GCA_934432725.1 uncultured Eubacteriales bacterium | reverse complement strand
CGGGGAGGCAATGCTGATTGCGTCCGTCACGCACGCTGCTCCCATCGGGTCCAAGCCGAACGAAGGCAAAAATCGCCTGCTGCTGCGCCCCCATGCGATTTTTGTTCGGCGTGCCGGGGAGGCAATGCTGATTGCGTCCGTCACGCACGCTGCTCCCATCGGGTCCAAGCCGAACGAAGGCAAAAATCGCCTGCTGCTGCGCCCCCATGCGATTTTTGTTCGGCGTGCCGGGGAGGCAATGCTGATTGCGTCCGTCACGCACGCCGTGCCGTACTTTGTAACCGAACGGTCCCTTATAGCATAGTAGCCGAACGGTTACTTGTCAAACGTTTTTACGAATTTCCCGGAAAATTATGAAGCTGCTCTCTCCTTTGGAAGGCGAAAGCATTCATCCGCAGCAAGCCTCCCTGTGCCTGCCCACAAAAAAACAAGCACCCGCATGCATGCGGGTGCTTGACAAGATAAGCGATTATCTCTTGGAGAACTGCGGCGCGCGGCGAGCTGCCTTCAAGCCGTACTTCTTTCTTTCCTTCATACGAGGGTCGCGCGTCAGGAAGCCTGCCTTTTTCAGAGCGCCGCGAAGAGCCGCATCGCTCTGAAGAAGCGCTCTTGCGATTCCGTGACGAATCGCGCCTGCCTGTCCGGAGAAGCCTCCTCCGTTGACGCGGCAGATCACATCAAACTTACCGATGGTATCCGTTACGCCGAACGGCTGATTGACAATCAGCTTCAGCGTTTCCAGACCGAAATAATCATCGATCGATCTGTCATTGATCGTAATATTTCCCGTTCCCGGAACAATTCTGACGCGGGCAACGGATTTCTTTCTTCTGCCTGTGCCGTAAAAATAGGGCTTTGCACTTGTATACATAATGTTAAAATCCTTTCTGCGTCAGATTAAAGCGTATACGCTTCGGGTTTCTGTGCCTGATGCACGTGCTCTGCGCCCGCATAAACCTTCAGACGGTTGAATGCCAGTGCACCGAGCGTGTTCTTCGGCAGCATACCCTTTACGGCATGCTCCATTGCAAAGACCGGCTTGGTTGCCATCAGCGTCTTGTACTGAACCTTTTTCATGCCGCCGATGTAGCCGGAATGATGATAGTAATACTTCTGCTCCAGCTTCTTTCCGGTCAGAACCGCCTTCTCTGCGTTGATGATGATAACAAACTCTCCGCAGTCAACGTGAGGCGTATATTCGGGACGATGCTTTCCTCTCAGAATGGCTGCTGCCGCAGCGGCGACCTTGCCCATCGGCTTGCCTTCTGCGTCAATGACATACCACTTGCGTTCAAGCGCATCTTTTTTTGCCATATAAGTGGACATCTATTCTTCCTCCAGATCCATTTGGTAATGTTGTCTTTTTTCAGCTTTTCCATTCTATCACACCGTTTTCCCGTTGTCAAGCCTTTTTTGCAAGAATTTTCGATTATTTTAATCTACAGCCCTCAAGCTTTCATTTTCTTGCATTTTCTCCCGTTATCTCTTCCGCACGCGGGTGCGGTTCATGTTTTTTTGACGCAGCACTGCCATCGAAAAAAGCACTGCCTTCTTACAGCTGCCGCCTGCGGCTCCGGTTTTCTTCCACTTTTCCGAAACCCCCCTTGTGCTTTCCGCCGCCCTGTGCTATACTGTATAAGGCGGCTGTACTGTCACAGCCGCAAACTGTTGCAGCTGTGACCAACTGCGAAAGTGATTTACTGCGTCAGTCGGCATTGGCTCCGGACACGCCTTGCGGGACCCTCGGCAGTATCGGAAGCCGGCATTCTGTCCTGCCGTACTGCCGATTCCGACCGGAAATCCGGTCTATGACCCCCCCGCGCCCGCGCCTCTCCCGGACGGAAAGACGTTTCCGGGGAAATGCGCCGCTTGCAGCTCTCCCGCATGAACACCGTTTCCGGAGGCACGCACAGCCTGCGGCTCCCGCAGAGGACCTCTGTTTCCGGAGGCACGTACCGCTTACCCCCTCCTCGGACGACAGCCGTTTCCGGAGGAACGCACAGCTCACGCCTTCTCCGGAGGGAACACGGTTTCCGAAGGACTGTCCCGCTCTCAGTGCTCCGGCACAGAAACCGCCGCATCTCCTGTCTGCCCGGGCTTCCCTCGGCATAAGCACCCCGCAGCCCCGCCCCGGATCGATATTCCGTAAACGGAACAAGGAGGTTTTTCACTCTTGCTTTCCAAAGACCTTTCCGCACTCCGACAGAAAAAAGCTTTCCTCTGCGACATGGACGGCGTGCTTTACCACGGAAACCGGCTGCTGCCGTCGGTTCCGGAATTTGTTGACTGGCTGCACCGGGAGCGGAAAAAGTTCCTGTTCCTGACAAACGGCTCGGGCAGGTCCCCGAAGGCGCTCTCCGAAAAGCTCTCACGGATGGGGCTTTCCGTCCCGCCGGAGCATTTCTGCACCAGCGCCCAGATCACCGCCGCCTTTCTCGCCTCCCAGAAGCCGGGAGCCTCCGTCTTTGTCATAGGAGACGACGGACTCAGGGAAGCGCTTTGTCAGGCAGGGCTTGTCCTCCGGGACGAGGATGTGGACTATGTGGTATTCGGCGGCACAAGAGCCTATTCCTATGAGGGGATCGCGCACGCCGTGAAGCTGGTCCGGCAGGGCGCACGCCTGATCGGAGCCAATGCCGACCTGACGACTCCGACCGACCGGGGCATCCTCCCCGCCTGCCGCTCTCTGATCGCACCGATCGAGCTTGCCTCGGGACAAAGGGCTTACTTCACGGGAAAGCCGAACCCGCTGATGCTCCGGCACGCGCTGCGCCTTCTGGACTGCCGCCCGGAGGACGCAGTCATGATCGGGGACCGGATGGACACCGACATCCGCGCCGGTGTCGAAGGGGAAACGGACACGCTTCTGGTGCTCTCCGGCATCAGCACCGAGGACAGTCTAAGGCAGTATGCCTTCCGTCCGCGCTGGATTCTGGAGCGCGTCGGAGATATCTGCGAATCATAGGCGCAGGCTGTCCGGACAAAAGCCGGTCTGCCGAAGAAAAACCGTTCCGCCTGCGCCTCCTCCGCACGAACACCGTTTTCGGAGGCACGCACAGCCTGCGGCTCCCGCAGAGGATCGCCGTTTTCGAAGGTACGTGCCGCTTACCCCCTCCTCGGACGACCGCCGTTTCCGGATACGCGCGCCGCTTGCGGTTCCTCCGGGCGAAAAGCCGGAACCCAGGATCACGCTTCCCCTGCCGTCCCCCCGGAGCGCAGCCGCTCCGTCCCGATCTCAGGATTTTGAAAGAAAGGAACCCTTCGCTCCGCAAGGGTCACTGACGTATTATAATATGAAGAAAAAAATCGTCCGCATCATTTCCCTGATCGCCGCGGGAGTCCTCTCCGGCAATCTTCTGTCGTGCAGCGTTTTCGAAAAGCTGCTCCCTCCGGTCAGCACCAAGCCGGTCACCCTCCCCGTCACCGATGCACAGACAAACGCGCCTGACGTGGATCTCTCCCGCCTTGCCGAAACCGCCATGAGCACCGAAAATTATCGGATCACCGGAGCAATGCTCAGCTATCTGTACCACTACAACCTGACCTCATTTGTCTACCAGAACTATTACAGCCTTTCCTCCCTCGGACTGACCCTGTCAAAGCCGCTGAAGCAGCAGTCCTGCAAGCTTCTGACCGACGGCACATGGCATGATTATTTTATAAGCTCCGCCAGACAGAGCGCGGAGAACATCCTGCTTCTCTGCGAGGCGGCATCCGGCATGTCGCTTTCCCTGTCGGAGGCAGACCTGACCGAGATTGAGGATGAGCTGAAAAAGCTGGAATCGTATGCCAAGGAGGCGGGCATGACCGCCGAGGAATACATTGCCTCCTCCTACGGATCGGGCGTCACCCTGGAGGATCTGCGTAGCTTCTATCATCTTGCGACCCTTTCCAATCTGGCGTATGCAAAGCTGATGGAAGGCTATACTTTCTCCTCCGGGGAGCTGGAAGCCTATCGTGAGGAAAATAAAGACAGCTTTTACGGCGGAATCTGCTTCTTCTACGGGGTATCCGCCGACTATGAAGAGGATGCGGACGAAAAAACCGTCAAAGCCGCACGGCAGGAGGCTTATAAAAGCGCACAGGAGCTTGCTGCGGCGGACTCCGATGAAGCGTTTCTGAATGCCGTCAATGCCCTGCGGGAAAAGGATGAGGACGATCCCCTGACGCTCTCAAGCCTGACGCAGGAGGTCCTTTCGGGCGATGACACCGACCTTGCCAAGTGGCTGTTCACCGAGGGCAGACAGGCGGGGGAGACGATGATCTCCGGCGATCCGGATAAGGACGATGACTTTATGGTGTTCCGGGTCTCAAAGCCGTATCTGGTCCTTGACGACTATCGGACCGTCAACGTAAGACACGTTCTGTTCCTCTTCTCCTCCTTCAAAACCGAGGACGAGGCAAAGGCGCGTGCAGAGGAGCTTCTTGCGGAGTTTGAACGGGGCGACCGCACAAGGGAAGCCTTTGCCGCGCTCGCAGAACAGTATTCGGAGGACCCCGGCTCTCAGCACAACGGCGGACTGTACGAAAATGTATGCCTCGGCGATATGGTGGAGCCGTTTGAAAGCTGGTGCTTCGATCCGTCGCGCACGGAGGGGGATACCGGCATCGTCAAGACCTCCTATGGCTATCATGTCATGTTTCTGGACGGCTTCAGCATGAAAAAATGGGAGCTTACCGCAAAAAATGAGCTCACCGCAAAGCGCTTTGATGCCGATTATGCCGCCCTGAAGGAGGCTCATCCCATCACCTCCGCCGAGGAGCTGATCGATCTCATCGGCGACTGATTTTTCCCCCGCATGCACGGTTCCCAAAAAGCTCCGGCTGCTTCCGGTTCCCCCCGGAGGCTGAGCCGGAGCCTTTTATGCATATCACACACAATCATGTGATAATTTTTCATATATATGATAAATTTTATCATATTCAGGCAATTTATATTGACATATATGACAGCTTATGTTACAATAAACATGCAGCGACAGACGCGGCTTCAGCCTTTTAAGCTTGTTCTGTCAGGATCTCCGGCGTGCTTTCCCGAAAAGCCTCCGTCCGGACCTCTTCCTTTCTTTTGCAGAGAAATCCGTGCGCGCTTCGATCCCTTCCGAAGCCGCCCGGGTTTCTTTGTTTTCAGGAGGAGGGGGGACGTTGGGGTACGTTAGGACCCTTTTTTGAAAAAAAGGGTCCTAAAACCTCCAAAAAACTTTTGATATGGGGGCTTTTCACGGCACAGCAATGAAGACAGCGTGCCGCTGAAGTTTGCAAGGGGTACGTTAGGACCCTTTTTTGAAAAAAAGGGTCCTAAAACCTCCAAAAAACTTTTGATATGGGGGCTTTTCACGGCACAGCAATGAAGACAGCGTGCCGCTGAAGTTTGCAAGGGGTACGTTAGGACCCTTTTTTGAAAAAAAGGGTCCTAAAACCTCCAAAAAACTCTGAACAGGGGGTTTTTCATGGTGTATCCGTGAAGACACCCCGCCAATAAAGCTTGCAAAGGGGTAAAAGCTTTCAAAAGACACTCCGGAACTCCCGCCATTCATTACGCAAACTAACTGCTTGGATTCCCGGTGCACTTTTGGGGAGATACCGCGATAAGTTACCGCTTACAATGGCAAATATTCCGTTTTTGCATTGCAAAATGCGATTCCTTGAGGAGCAAGGAATATTTGTTTGCAGCGCAAGTACACTTTGACTTATTGCAAACCTCATGCGTTGCTTGTTGCCGCGATGAGTTACCGCTTATGAGGGCAAATATTCCGTTTTTGCTTTGCAAAATGCGATTCCTTGAGGAGCAAGGAATATTTGTTTGCAGCGCAAGTACACTTTGACTTATTGCAAACCTCA
>CAKRZE010000029.1 GCA_934432725.1 uncultured Eubacteriales bacterium | reverse complement strand
AGCGGTGCGCCTTGGGGACAGCGGGACATTTTCCTGCTTTCTTTTTTGCGCAGCGGTGCGCCTTGGGGACAGCGGGACATTTTCCTGCTTTCTTTTTTGCGCAGCGGTGCGCCTTGGGGACAGCGGGAAATTTTCCTGCTTTCTTTTTTGCACAGCGGCGCGCCTAGAGGACAGAGGGACATGCAGGCGTGTCCGCTGCGCGCTGCCCGGGACCGGCTTCAGGACCGGATGAGCAGAACCGCAAGCCTGCACCGCGCCGTCCCCTCCGGAGCGGACCTCGGAGCCGCATGCACCGCGCTTTCCTGACCGGAGCCGGACAGCGGACGGATTGTGATCCTTTCCGCCGCCTCCCTGCGGATGACAAGCGTATAACCGCGCAGCGAAAGCTCAATCGGGTCGCCGAACGGCGCGTATTTGCGGACCTTCACCCGCGTGCCCGGCACCATACCGAGGTCCAGAAGGCGGCAGCGGAGCGCCTGCGGAACGGAGATCTGTCGGATGACCGCTGTTTTTCCGGGCGGAAGCTGATTCAGTGTCACGGCTGCGCGCTCCTTTCTGCCGGGTCAATACGGACGTCCGGACGGAACGGAGCCGGCTGCCGGGAGGCGCACGGCAGCGCCCTTTGCAAAGCTGACCCTATTGTCTGTCCGGTGTCTGCACGGGGACAGTGCTATTGTATGCGGAGGGGGCTTTGCATATGCGAAGAGAGATGCCTTCGGCGGGGAAACAGGTGCGGCGCGGGAATGCTCTGCCCGGCTGCTTCGGCATGAGACAGGGACGCCGCGGTGCGGAAGCTCCGTGTCCCGGCGGGGACTGCCGGCTGTATTCCGCCTGCCCGGCAAAAGACGGCGGCGTTTGCCGAAGGCTCCGCCGCATTCGGCTGCGAAGGGGGCTTTTCTGCCCGTAAAAAAGCGCTCTCGGGGCGGTTTTTTGTTCCCGAACAGCGCTATGCTCCGGCGGGACTGCCGCAGCGCAGGGGCGCATATTCAGCCGGACAGCCTTCCACTGCGGAGAATCCTGCTTTGCCGGACAGCTCTGTCATTGCACGGACGATGCCCGAAAAAAGCGCTCTCCGGGCGGTTTTTTGTTCCCGAACAGCGCTATGCTCCGGCGGGACTGCCGCAGCGCAAGGGCGCATATTCCGCCGGACAGCCTGCCGCTGCGGAGAATCCTGCTTTTTGCCGGACAGCTCTGTCATTGCACGGACGGATGCCCGAAAAAAGCGCTTTGCGGACGGCATGCCGCTCCCGAACAGTCTCCTGTCGGCGGGGGCTGCCGCAGCGCAGACGGAGGTATTCCGACAACGGTCGGGACTGCGGCAGATGCTGCTTTTGCGGCGATTTGTTTTCGCCGGCCGGCCCGCAGCTTCGGAGGACGCTGCTTTCTCCCCCGGAAGGCGCTTTCCGGGCTGCTGCAGAGGAGGCTTGTCCTATGCCGCCGCTTTTCCGGAACGGCAAGGACTACTTTGTTTCCTCCGGCGCGGACGGGTCAGAGGGGGCATAGTCGGTATAGATGCCGTCAATGCCCATCGCAAAAAAGGCAGCCTGCGTTTCCGTGCCGTTTACGGTGTGGGTGAGCACCGGAATGCCGTATTTCCGCACGGAGGCAATGTATGCTTCTTCTGCGAGGGAAACCGGAAAGGTCAGCCCGGCAAGTCCGTTTGAGGCGGCAAATGCAGCCAGCTTTTCCGGCTGGAATTTGTCGGTATACGGATCAAGGTTGTAAATCGTCAGAAGTATATTGGAAAATCCCAGCGCCCGGATGTCTGCCAGCTCATCATACTGATAAATCTGTATGATCCACCGATCCTTCAGCGCGGGAGCACTTTCTGCGATCTGCCGCGCCGCATCCGTGTTTCCGTCCTTTATGTCGCTGACAAACAGCGTGTCGGGGTACGTCTCCATAAAGGCAAGCACGGCGGGAAGCGTCATCGGGGTGAGGGAGCCTCCGAGCCGCATGGAAAGAAATTCCTCTGAGGAGGGGGCGATGCCGTCCTGAATTTCATCGCAGAAGCGGCTGCTCCAGTCATGAATGGCGCAAAGGACGCCGTCCGAGGCGTGACAGAAGTCGATTTCGAAAAATCTGCCGCCAGCCGCATAGCTTTGCTCCAGCGCCTCCAGACTGTTGGTTCCCGTGATGCCGTCCGCGGTGCCGCACGCGTGCAGGATGCGGGTCCCGGAGGGAATCACCGAGCGGTATCCTTCGGGGAGGAGCGCGGCGGGGTCCGGCTCTGTTTCCGGCGTGTATTCGGTATCGGTTTGATCGGAGCCTTCCGAAGCCGTTTCGGCAGGTGGGGAGGTTTCGGGCTCCTTTCCGGTTTCTCTGTCAGGATTGACCGTGGAGGATTCTGTGACTGTGTCCGGGGCTGTCTCATTGAGATCGGGCAGCGTGATGCATGCCGGGTTGTCGGATTCCGGATCGGGAGAACCCTTTGAACCGGCTGTAACGGGGGAAACATCGGATATGCCTGTGCCGGAAGCTGTACATGCAGTGAAAAACGGGAGCAGCATGCCGGCAAGCAATAGGGCGCATATCGGAGACAGACACTTTTTTCGGGTAAGCATCGGGAGGGTACTTCCTTTCTGTAAACAAGCAGCGCATGTCAAGCAACGCATGAAGCTTGCAATAAACCAACGTTCAGCGTGCGTTGCTAACAAATATCCCTTGCGTCTCAAGGAGACGCATTTTGCGAGGCAAAACCGTGAATATAAGCAACGCGTGAAGTTTGTGATAAGTCAAAGTACACTGGCGTTGCTAACAAATATCCCTTGCGGGATATTTGCCCTCGCAAGCGGTAACTCATCGCGGTATCTCCCCAAAAGTATACTGAGAGGCTGAGTAGTTAGTTTGCGGCAGCAAGCAACGCGTGAAGTTTGTGATAAGTCAAAGTACACTGGCGTTGCTAACAAATATCCCTGCGGGATATTTGCCCTCGCAAGCGGTAACTCATCGCGGTATCTCCCCAAAAGTATACTGAGGGGCTGAGTAGTTAGTTTGCGGCAGCAAGCAACGCGTGAGGTTTACGGTAAGTCAAAGTGTACTTGCGTTGCTAACAAATATCCCTGCGGGATATTTGCTGTCGTGAGCAATAACTCACCGCGGCAGTCCCCAAAAAAATATACTGAGAGGCTGAGTAGTTAGTTTGCGTAAAAACGGACGGACTTTGCCCGGGGCAGCCTTTGAAAATTCTGGAATCTTGTGAAAAAACCTCTATTCAAAGTTTTTTGGAGGTTTTAGGAACCTTTTTCTCAAAAAAGGTTCCTAACGTATCCCCCTGCAAGCTTCATCGGCACGCTGTCCTCACGGCGTGCGCATGAAAACCCCCCAGTTCAAAGTTTTTTGGAGGTTTTAGGAACCTTTTTCTCAAAAAAGGTTCCTAACGTATCCCCCTGCAAGCTTCATCGGCACGCTGACTTCATGGCTGTGCCGGCAACACGTGAAGTTTGCAATAACTCAAGGTATACATGTGTTGCCAACAAATATCCCTTGCGGGATATTTGCTATCGTAAGCAAGCAACGCGTGAGGTTTGCGGTAAACCAACGTTCAGCGTGCGTTGCTAACAAATATCCCTGCGGGATATTTGCCTGCATGAGCTGAAACTTTATCGAGGCTGTGCCATGAAAAAATCCCTTTTCAAAGTTTTTGCGGGGTTTGGGGTGGCTTTTTTCAAAAAGCACCCCAACGCGTCCCCAACGCGTCCCCAACGCGTCCCCAACGCGTCCCCCAACGCGTTCCCCAACGTCCCCTCCCCATGATCAGACGACAGAGAAGGCGGCGACCAGCCATCTGCCGCCGGTTTTTACAAAGACTGCGCGGACGGAGCCTTCGGCATGCACGGGAATCGTTCCGCGCACGGTATCGATGACGAAGGCAACCTCGGTTTCAAAGCAATTTTCGGCATAAACCGTGCGGTCGGAGAAGGTCAGCTCCAGCCGTTTCGTCTCCTTATAATTGCGCACCCAGAGGTAGGACTCATAGGAATTGAGCACGGTGCGATAGGACTCCGTTCCGGAGATCATCAGACCGAGAAGATCATACAAATGCGCCTCGCAGTCCACTCTGCCCTGCGAGACATAGGTCAGGTAGGAAGTGACAAAGCGTTCGGCTGCGGCATGCTCCTCCTCCGGAAGGCTGTCCGGCGGATAAGAAAAGGTGACGGTCAGGCGGTGCTCCCCCTCATTTTTGACGGTAAGCGGAAGGCTCTGTCCGTCAAGCTCCGCAGAAAGCTCCGGCTCGGCAAAGAGCGCGGGCAGAGTAATGCGGAGCTCGGCAGGAACGGGCGAAAGGTAATGTTCAATGCCGGTGAAGCGGATGCTTTCGCAGACCTCCTCCTCACCGCGAAGACCGGAGGCATCGATCCCGTTCACGCGGAGCAGAGCGCCCCGCGGCAGGCGGACGGAAACCTGCCAGAGCATTGCTTCGGGCAGGGAAAAGACGGTCCCCGCCTCCGGGTCCTCCTCCGGCAGGGCAGTCAGCCGGGCGCCGTCCAGCAGGACCTCAAGCCCGGGCTTTTCCAGAAAGCCGTCAAGCGTAAGGGTCAATCCCTCCGGCGCCGCAGCCTCCCGTTCAAAGGCGGAGACGGGATAGCGGTACGGCTTTGGCTGAAGCGCTTCCGGGTCGGCTTCCGTACCGCCGATCCGGAGCACCGAGCCCTTTGGCAGGGTCACCCGGAACGAGCGGAGCTCGGGCTTTTCTCTGACATAGAACAGGGTCCCGTCCGGTGCGGGGACGGTTTGCGTCAGGCGCTGTGCGGCGGACTGCACCCGGACATCCGGCATTTGATACAGTCCGTCGATCCGGTACACGGTAAACCGGTCGCCCTTCTGTTCCAGAGGATTCATTCCGGGGAAAAGCACGCCGTGCTGCTCCGCATCCGAAGCTCCGGCTTTCGATCCGTCAATGAAGACATCGCAGTCCTCCGGCGCGGCGAAGCGGATGACGGTCGGCTCGACAAAGGAGGGCAGGACCTCAATGCCCGCCGGCGTCCACGCGCTTCTGCCGAAGCCGGCTCCGCCCGGAACGCGGGTCAGGCGAAGCAGCAGCGCTTCCTTTCCGTTTGCGGTTACGACATACTGAAGCTGTTCGGAGCCGCTTGCGGAAAGGTCCTTCACAAGCTCCTTTTGGGCGGTCTGAAAGGGCTTTGCGAACTGCTCTTCGGCGCATTCCCTCCGGTCCTGCCGGATGTTTTCCGGCAGCGCCTGCTCAAACAGACCGGTCAGCGCCTCGCCGTCCAGAGACGAAAGATACGCCCTTGCGGCGGAGAGCGGAACAGAACGCTCATATGCCCTGAGAAACTGCCACAGAACCGTAAGAAGCACGGCAAGCACTGCGGCGAGCGCCGCAATATAGATCAACAGACCGCGCCGGAACGAGGAGCTGCGGAAAAATCCGGCTTTTCCGTGTGCGGCTGCACCCTCCGGCAGCCCGGGAGCAGCTGTTTTTTTGTGCAGGAGGCTCATCGGACAATAATCGCGGTCGGCAGGAACCGCTCTCCCACAAGACTGGAGGATTTGATCTGCCGTTCACCCTTGTAATACATCATGGTGGAGGATCCCCCGTCCAGATTTGTTGCATTGACCGCGCCGTAGGCATACAGAATCTCGGTCAGATCGGCAAGCGTTGCGCCGATGCAGTCGATCTGCCTGCCCGCGAGCGTCAGGAGCAGAATCGCTCCGTCGGCACGCTGACCGATCGCCGTGCGCGGATTGACCCCGCTTGAGGAAAGCTGTACCGGCTTTCCGTTGATGATCAGCGCCGGACCGAAGGAGCAGGCACTGATCACCCCCGCCTCCAGCGCCTGCTTTCCGGTCATGGAGCCGACATACAGCATGCCGTTTCGGTCAAAGCCGCAGATGCTGTAGGTTTCATCCTCGCTGCCGAAGGTGATGACGCCGTTTTCAATGACCAGTCCGACCGGCGTGCCGCCGTTTCCGGTGCCGCCGAAGTCGTTGAAGCCGCCTGCGTTGACCGCTGCGACAGCGTTGTATTTCTTCAGGAAATACGGGAGCTGCCTGCCCGCGTTTTCTTCGGAGAATTCATCGATTACACCTACCGCAAGACGCGTCGGATCGGAAACGATCATCAGCTTTCCGCGGTAAGCGCCGGAGGCGATGTCGATAAGCTCAATGCCGTCGGTGCTGTTCTTTGTCTCGGGAATGTCCGTTCCGCCGGACTCCGTCTCGCGGACGCCGCCGCTTTCCGGGGGGATCCCCGTCTCAAATGTGCCGGTTTCCTCCCGCTTTCCGGGCAGACGGATCAGGGAGGAATCGATTGTCTTTCCTGCCTCCCCGCCCGAGGAAACCAGGATTTTTTGGATCTCTTCCTCCGATAAGTACCAGTTCGCAAGAAATCCTGCGGCGCTGGTTTCCCGCAGCGACCGGACAAGCAGCTCCTTCGCCGACGGAGAGGGTCCCCGGATGATTACCCACATGGCGCTGTATAAAAGCAGAAACAGAAATAATAGGGTGACGGTCAGCACCGTGATGCTCCGGACGATGACGGTTCGAATGCTTTTTTTGCTTGAAGCAGAGTGAAAAGGCATATTGCAATCCTTTCTTCCGGGGAGGGGGAGGGTACGTTGGGGCGCTTTTTGAAAAAAGCCGCCCCAAACCCCGCAAAAACTTTCGAAATGGGGGTTTTTCATGCGCCCGCCATGAAGTCAGCGTGCCAATGAGACTTGCAGGGGGTACGTTAGGAACCTTTTTTGAGAAAAAGGTTCCTAAAACCTCCAAAAAACTTTGAATAGAGGGTTTTTCACAAGATTCCAAAATTTTCAAAGGCTGCCCCGGGCAAAGTCCGCCCGTTTCTGTGCAAACGAACTACTCAGCCTCTCAGTATACTTTTGGGGAGATACTGCGATGAGTTACCGCTTGCGAGGGCAAATATCCCGGTTTTGCTTTGCAAAATGCGTCTCTTTGAGACGCAAGGGATATTTGTT
>CAKRZE010000028.1 GCA_934432725.1 uncultured Eubacteriales bacterium | reverse complement strand
TTGCAAAATGCGACTCCTTGAGGCGCAAGGAATATTTGTTTGCAGCGCAAGTACACTTTGACTTATTGCAAACCTCATGCGTTGCTTGTTGCCGCGATGAGTTACCGCTTATGAGGGCAAATATTCCGTTTTTGCTTTGCAAAATGCGACTCCTTGAGGCGCAAGGAATATTTGTTTGCAGCGCAAGTACACTTTGACTTATTGCAAACCTCACGCGCTGCTTGGTTGCTTGACATTCTTTACGCATTGCCGTCTGTTTTCCCTTTATTCTGCAAAAATAAAATTTCTTTCGCCAGCGGGGTATGACAGAAAGAGTCCCGCTTCCTCTGCTACAATAGGTGCATAGAAAAAACGGACAGGAACAGCCAAAAGCAAAGGAAGTACCCGACCGCAGGGAGGAAGCGCATCAAAAATGCTTCCGGACCTTGCGGAAAACAGCTCCGGGAGAAAGAGGCAGTACATATGGACAGCAAGAAAGTCAAAGCAGAAGCAAAGGACCTTATCGGCGCCTGCGGCAGAGCGGCAGGACAAGCCCTGAAGATGCTCTTCGGCATCGGAAACCATTCAGGGGAAAAGGGAACAGCGTCCGACAGCGGCTCCGCCGGAAAAAAGGACGCGGCGGCAAGGCTTGAGGATACGGACAGGCAGGGAAGCATCCGGAAAGCCAAAGAAGCGGTCAGACCGTCAAGTGCGGTGAAAGCCGGGGAGACCGGCAAAGCAGGGAACGCGGTGAAAGCCGAGGGCAGACGGCTCCTTGCGGGGCTGCTTTGGGGCATCTTTGCATTTTTCACGGGAGGCGCCGTCATTGCGCTCGGTGCGGCTCCGATGGGATATGCGCTTTTATGCAGCCTGACGCCGCACGTCCCCTTCATTTATATCGGACTGATGCTCTCGGCGGTGTTCGGAAAGACCTCCGCGCTGAGCAGCGCTCTGATCCTGACGGCTGCATTTCTTCTGCGCTGTCTGCTCCCCTTCCTCCTTGCGGGAAAGAAGGAGAAGGAAAAGGCAAAGCCATTTTCGGAGCCGACTCTGTTCCGGTACACGGCGGCGATCCTGTGCGCCTTTGCGGCAGGCATGACCCGGCTGATTGCGGGAGGCTTCCTGTTTTACGATCTGTTCGGGCTGCTGTTCTCACTTTCCGCCGTCCCCTGCTGCCTGCTGCTGTACGATTTTGCCTTTGACACGTCCAGACGCTTTTCCATGCAGCATGAGCTGGGGCAAATGGCGCTTCTTCTCTCCCTCACGTGGGGACTGCACGGCTATTCTGTTGCCGGCTTCTCGCTTTCGACCTGCGCCGCCTTCTTTTTCACGCTGTATGTGTCGAAAACCGGAGGCATTCTGCGCGGCGGCATTGCCGGATTCCTCTGCGGACTGGTCTGCCGTCCGACCTATGCGCCCGTTATGGGGCTTGCCGGACTGGTTTCGGGTCTTTTGTGGAATGTCAGCACCGTAGTTGCGGTCGCCTGCGCCTGCGCGGTAGGCGTCTCGCTCGGTATTTACACAGACGGCTTTCCGGCGGTATCGGTGCTTGCACCGGACCTGCTCGGAATTTCAGCGGTCTTTCTGCCGCTGGCGCAGTTCGGCCTTTTGCCGAAGCTTCTGATTTACTCCAACCGGACCGACATGCCGGAGCAGCAGATGACTGCCGGTGTGATTGCGGAGGAAAGGGAAAAAGCGCATGCCTTGAAGCTTGAGGCACTCACAAATGCCATGAAATCCCTGTCCGAGGTGTTTTACAACCTCAGCGACCGTCTGCGCAGACCCGGAATTTATGAGCTGCGGCAGCTTACGGAAACCTGCTATCAGACGCATTGCACGCACTGCGGGCTGAATACGGTCTGCTGGGTGCGGGAGCATGCACAGACAGCGGACGCCATGAACCGCATGACTGCCGCAATTCATAAGAACGGCATTCTGACACACGCCGATGTTCCGTCAGTCCTTGCCGAGCGCTGCCGCAATACCGATCAGATCGTATCGGACATCAACTGCGCGCATGTTGCAAAGCTGGAGGAGGGAAGCTGCCGGGACAAGCTGGAGGTCATCGCACTGGATTATGAGGCGATGGCAAAGCTCCTGACAGACTCCCAGAGACTGAATCGGGAGGAAGGGGAGCAGGATCCCGTTTTAACCAAAAAAATCAGAAGATCAGCCAAATATCTGAATTTCAGCGCCGCTTCCATGAGCGTATACGGAAAAAGAAAGCTCACGGTGATCGCGGGCGGCGTTGATCTGAGCCGTGTCCAGCTTTCCCCGGAGCAGCTCTGTCAGACCTTCGGCCGCGTTTTGGGCGTCCGTTTTCACACACCGCGGTTTGACGTGGATCAGGATTATATTACGATGACGATGACCGCCGCAAGACGCTTTTCGGTCGAATGTGCCAGAACAGGCTGCTGCAAGGAGGATGAAAAAATCAACGGCGACAGTATTGCTGTTTTTGAAAATAAGGAGGATTATTACTATACACTGCTCTCCGATGGGATGGGCAGCGGCAGGGACGCCGCATTGACCTCCCGGATGTGCAGCGTGTTTCTTGAAACCATGCTCTCTGCGGGCAATCCAAAGGGCGTGGTTCTGCAAATGCTCAATAATTTTATCCGGAATAAGAATCTGGAGTGCTTTGCAACGGTCGATCTTCTTGAAATCGACCTGCTTAGCGGCAGGGCTGTCTTTATCAAAAGCGGTGCCGCTCCTTCCTACATACTCCGTGACGGTAAGCTCTTCAAGATCTCCTCAAACACCATGCCTGTCGGCATAACCCGCGAAATGAACGCGGAGGAAATTCGGTTTGATCTGGAGCCGGAGGATATTATCGTTATGGTCAGCGATGGGGTCGCACAGTGCTTTGAGGACAGTATCTGGCTCGCCGATATGCTCTCCTTTGACTGGAAGGAGAATGATACGCTGTTCTCGATGTCCGAAAAAATCCTCGCCGCAGCTAAGAGCAATAATGATCGGTCGGACGATATGACCGTCGCTATGCTCCGCGTAAAGGACCTGCCCTGATCAGGGAAACGTTGGGGGGTACGTTAGGACCCTTTTTTGAAAAAAAGGGTCCTAAAACCTCCAAAAAACTTTTGATATGGGGGCTTTTCATGGTGTAGCCATGAAGACAGCGTGCCGGTGAAGTTTGCAAGGGATACGTTAGGACCCTTTTTTGAAAAAAAGGGTCCTAAAACCTCCAAAAAACTTTGAACAGGGATTTTTTCATGACATAGCCATAAAATCACCCCGCCAATAAAGCTTGCAAAGGGGTAAAAGCCTTCAAAAGACACTCCGGAACTCCCGTCGTTCATCATGCAAACTAACTGCTTAGACCCTCGGTGCACTTTTTGCGCGGTGAAGTTTCAGCTTGCTATGGCAAATATCCCGCAGGGATATTTGTTTGCAGCGCTGCTGAACGTTGGTTTATTGCAAGCTTCATGCGTTGCTTAGAGACGCAAGGGATATTTGTTGGCAACGCCGGTGAACTTTGACTTATCACAAACTTCACGCGTTGCTTGCTTACGCAAACTAACTATTTAGATTACCGGTGCACTTTTGGGAAGATTCCGCGATGAGTTACTGCTTGCGAGGGCAAATATCACGGTTTCGCTCTGCGAAATGCGACTCCTTGAGGCGCAAGGGATATTTGTTTGCAGCGCACACTGAACGATGGTTTATTGTAGACTTTGCGCGCTGCTTGTTGCCGCGATGAGTTACTGCTTGCGAGGGCAAATATCACGGTTCCGCTTGCGGAATACAGCTCATTGAGCTGTAAGGGATATTTGTTTGCAACGCCGCTATATTTTGAGTCACCGCAAGCTTCATGCGTTGCTTGTTTACATGAAAAACTGACAAATTTTCACGAATTCTGTTGCAAATCGACCGGTTATCCTGTATAATATAAGCAAGGAAGCGCATCTGTCATGACATAAATGCCGATAAACTGTTTTTATCCGGGCTGATCGGCTGATAAAGGATTCCGCTTCCGGAAAAACTCCCGTTGCCGGCTCCGAAGCCGGCTGTCGGATGAATATTCGGAGGATACGATTTATGCCTGAATTTCTCGGTAAAAAGTACACAAAACAGGAAATGCTCCGTCGGTTCGGAAATATGTCGGTCATCGGCGGTGTCAGAACCTCCACGGTAGAGGGCGGAAAAGCAAGCGGTATCCGGATTCACGATGTGACCTCCGGTCAGCTTGAATACACCGTCATGGAGAGCCGCAACCTTGACATCTGGAATCTGAAATACAAGGGGATTCCGCTCAACTTCCTTTCCAAATGCGGTCCCGTCAATGTCGGTCTTGCCGACAGAGCCGGCATGAATTTTCTGTACAGCGTGACCGGCGGCATGATTTATACCTGCGGCTTCGGAAACGTAGGCGGCGAATATACGGATGACTCCGGCTCCGATCACTTCCACGGTAAGATCCGCTTTGAGCCTGCGGACAAGGTTAAGGTGACCTCCGACTGGAAGGGCGATAACTATATAGTCGGCGTTGCCGGCGAATCCAGAGAGTCCGGTCTGTTCCGCACCAATATCGCACTGAACAGAGATATTACCTCGGTCGTCGGTGAAAACTCCCTCCGCCTGCACGATACCATTGAAAACCAGAGCTTTGTGGAAAACCCGTTTATGCTGATGTATCACGTCAACTGCGGTTTCCCGATCGTGGACGAAGGCTCTGAGGTCTATATTCCCTCCGCATCGCGCGAGGCAATGAACGATGAGGCAAAGAAGCAGTTCGACAACTGGCAGTTCACAACCGCTCCCGATGATGCCGCTGTGGAAAGCGTTTACCTGCATCGCCTGCTTCACGACAAGAACGGGAAAGCTGTTGCCGCTACATGGAATCCGAAGCTGAAGCTCGGCGTGATGATCGAATTCCCGACCGATGTTCTGTGCAACATGATCGAATGGCGCTGCATGGCGTCCGGCGACTATGTGCTCGGTATGCAGCCGACAAACTGCCATGCCTCCGGCAGACAGCTTGAAATTGACCGCGGTACGCTGAAGCATATCGCTCCCTTCGAAAAGCTGGAAACGGAGATTAAGCTGACTGTCCTCGACGGAACCCGCGCATTCAATGCCTTCAAAAAGAAATTTGACGCCTGCACGCTCTGATTTTCATACTAAAAAGCGGAATGATCTTTTCAGGTCATTCCGCTTTTTTTGTCCGGAAAAAGGGGGAGGGATACGTTGGGGCACTTTTTTGGAAAAAAAGCTGCCCCAAACCCCTCAAAAAACTCTGATATGGGGGTTTTTCATGCGCCCGCAGTGAAGGCAGCGTGCCAATGAGGCTTGCAGGGGGAAATACGTTGGGGTGCTTTTTGAAAAAAGCCACCCCAAACCCCGCAAAAACTTTGAAAAGGGATTTTTTCATGGCACAACCATGAAGTCAGCATGCCGATGAGGCTTGCGAAAAGTGAAAACTTTTCAAAAGATGCCTCGGGTACTCCCCTGTTCATCAAGCAAACTAACTGCTTAGACCTTCAGTGTACTTTTTGGGATTCGCCGCGATGAGTGACCGCTTACAATGGCAAATATTCCGGTTTCGCTTTGCGAAATGCGTCTCCTTGAGACGCAAGGAATATTTGTTTGCAGCGCCGCTGAATTTTGATTTATCGCAAACCTCACGCGCTGCTTGTTGCCGCGATAAGTTACTGCTTGCGAGGGCAAATATCCCGGTTCCGCTTGCGGAATACAGCTCATTGAGCTGTAAGGGATATTTGTTTGCAGCGCCGCTGAACGTTGGTTTATTACAAACCTCATGCGCTGCTACGCGTTGCTGTCAACAGTCTGAACAGGAGAGAAGTTAACGATAAACGCATCCTCGTCGTCGAACCGCATGACGATCACGCCGCCCGCGCTCCGGCTGTACACATTGATTCCCTCAACCGGCATACGGATGATTTTTCCGGTGTTGGTGATGATCATGATATCGTCTGTGGGAGAGACGGACGCAATTGCAGTCAGAAGTCCGGTCTTATCGGAAAGTCCGTGGACCCTCACGCCCTTACCGCCTCTGTGCGCCGCACGGAACTCCTCAAATTCGGTTCTCTTTCCGTACCCGCGGTCCGTGATGGTGATAAGCGACTTGCCCTCCTCAACCAGAGCCACGCCGACCACAAAGTCTCCCTTGCCCGGACGGATTCCGGTCACGCCGCGCGCCGTTCTGCCCATCGGACGTACTTCATCCTCGCAGAAGCGGACGGCATAGCCTTCCCGTGTTGCCACAACCAGATCGGACTCCCCGTGCGTATTGCAGACATGCAGAAGCTCGTCTCCGTCATCCAGCGTAATCGCGATCTTTCCGCCGCGCCTCTGATACTCAAACTCGGAAACCGGCGTTCTCTTGACGATGCCGTTTTTGGTGATCATTGTCAGATAGCCGCCGTCCTTCCAGTCGTCGATGGCAACCATGGCGGTCACGTTTTCATCCGGCGCAAGCTCCGCGATGTTTCTCACATGCGTTCCCTTGGTATTGCGGCTTTGCGGCTCCGGAACCCGGAAGGCTCGGATGGTATGAACCTTTCCGAGATTTGTGAACAGCATCAGGCAGGAGTGGCTGTTGACTGCCGTGACGGTGACCACAAAGTCCTCCTCCTTGGTCGCCATGCCGATCACGCCCTTGCCGCCGCGGCGCTGCGCCGTATATTCGCGCGCGTCCTGACGCTTGATATAGCCGTCACGCGTCATGGTGATGACGCAGGTGTGGCGCTCGATCAGATCCTCAAGCTCGATTTCGTTCTCCACCTGGACAAGCTCCGTCCGGCGGTCGTCCCCGAATTTCTCGCGGGTTTCCAAAAGCTCCTTCCTGATGATCTCCTTGATCTTCGCCTCATCGTGGAGGTATTCCTCCATTTTCGCAATCGTCTGCATCAGGGAAGCTAAGGTTTCTTCAATCTTCTTGCGCTCCAATCCGGCAAGCCGTCCGAGCTGCATCTCTACAATTGCCTGTGCCTGAATGTCGGAAAGCCCCTGCTTGCCCCCTTCTCCGATCAGATTGTCCACATCGTCCGCGGTAAATGCCTTCATCAGCCGTTCCTTCGCTTCCTGCACGGAGCTGCTGGAGCGGATAATCCGGATGACCTCATCGATGTTGTCGATTGCGATCTTATAGCCCTCGTTCAGATGAGCGTCCCGCAGCGCCTTGTTCAGATCAAACTGAATGCGCCGGATGATGACATTTTCCTGATGCGCAATGTAGATCTCAAGAAGCTGCTTCAGATTCAGAATCTTCGGAACGTTGTCCACCAGCGCAAGCATGTTGACCGCAAACGTATCCTGAAGCTGCGTGTATTTGTACAGCTGGTTCAGAATGATCTGCCCGCTGACGTCCTTCCGGTATTCGACAACGATTCTTAATCCGTCTCTGCCGGATTCGTCCCGGACCGCCGTAATGCCCTCAATCTTCTTGTCTCTCGCACAGTCTCCGATGGATTTGTCAAGGTTTGCCTTGTTGACCGCATACGGGATCTCCGTAAAGACGATCCGGCGCGCTTCTTCCTCGATTCTCGCCTTCGCGCGCACCGTGATCCTGCCTCTTCCGGTCAGATATGCTTCCTTGATCCCGTTGGAGCCGTAGATTGTCGCTCCTGTCGGGAAGTCCGGTCCCTTGATGTACTGCATCAGATCCGGAATCGTTGCCTCCGGATGCTCCATCAGGTAAACCGTTCCGTCAATGACCTCTCTGAGGTTGTGCGGCGGAATGTTCGTCGCCATGCCGACCGCAATGCCGACCGAGCCGTTGACCAGAAGGTTCGGGAACCGCGCCGGGAGTACATGCGGCTCCTTCAGCTTGTTGTCAAAGTTCGGATCAAAGTCTACAACGTCCTTCCGGATGTCGGACAGCATCAGATCCGCCAGCTTTGACATTCTTGCCTCTGTGTAACGGTAGGCTGCCGCATCGTCGCCGTCAATGTCGCCGAAGTTTCCGTGCCCGTCGATCAGAGGATACCGGAGCGAAAAGTCCTGCGCTAATCGTACCATCGCATCGTAAACCGCAGTGTCTCCGTGCGGATGATAGCGGCCCAGTACGTTACCGACCGTTGTCGCGGATTTGCGGTACGGCTTGTCGTGGGTTAATCCGTCCTCGTACATCGCATAGAGGATCCTCCGGTGGACCGGCTTTAACCCGTCCCGCGCATCCGGAAGCGCACGGGATACAATGACGCTCATCGCGTATTCAATGAAGGATTTCTTCACTTCCTTCGCCATCTGAACGTTCGTGATTTTTTGTTCCGGAAATTCAATGCTTTCCTGTTCTTTCTCTTTCACAGCTTGGAATTCCTTTCTGATTTGATAAAAGGAGGGAGGAGGAATACGTTGGGGCACTTTTTTGGAAAAAAAGCTGCCCCAAACCCCTCAAAAAACTTTGATATGGGAGTTTTTCACGGTGTATCCGTGAAGATATCCCGCCAATGAGGTTTGCAGAGGAAATACGTTGGGGCACTTTTTTGGAAAAAAGCTGCCCCAAACCCCTCAAAAAACTCTAATATGGGGGCTTTTCATACGCACGCAATGAAGTCAGCGTGCCGATGAGGTTTGCAGAGGAAATACGTTGGGGCACTTTTTTGAGAAAAAGGCTCCCAAACCCTCCAAAAAACTTTGAAAAGGGATTTTCTCACGGCGTATCCGTGAAGATATCCCTCCAATGAAGTTTGAAAACAGTTAAAACCCTTCAAAAGATGCCCGGGCACTCCCCTGTTCATCACACAAACTAACTGCTTAGATGACCCACGCACTTTTGGGAAGCTGCCGCGATGAGTTACCGCTTATAAGGGCAAATATCCCGCAGGGATATTTGTTTGCAACGCCGGTAAACTATGAATTACTGCTTACTTCATGCGTTGCTTATATTCCGGTTCCGCTTGCGGAATGCGACTCCTTGAGGAGCAAGGAATATTTGTTTGCAGCGCCGGTATACTTTGAATCACCGTAAACCCCACGCGCTGCTTGTTTTCCACAGGAGTCGGAGCCGGGGGTTGTGGAAAACTTTTTTCACCCCGTTTTCGGAAGAACCGGATCGTGCAAAGGGAGCACCGGAAGCGGAAAAATCTGCGCTTCTGTGGAAAAGCTCCCTGTGGAACCGGTTGAAAGACCCGGTCAGCCGCGGACCGTCCGACAGACTTTCCGGAGTTTTCCGGAAGCCTTTGCACAGGCGGAAGAGCTTTTTCCGGGCTGTGTCTCCGGACGCGGAAAATGTGCTCGCGGGGCTGACTTTTTCCGGTATCCGAACGGACCGGGACATGCGGTTTTCCACAGGATTGTGAAAAACCCGGAGGGCCTTCTTTTTTCGGTCAGCCGCTGGGTGGAAAAGCCTGCGGATAAACCGGAGAAAACGGGAATTCTGACGAAAAAGGGCATCAGATGTCAAGATTCTGCGCGTATTTTGCATTCTGCTCGATGAAGGCGCGGCGCGGCTCCACCTTATCGCCCATCAGGAGGGAGAAGGTTTCATCGCAGATCATGGCGTCCTCAATGTTCACACGCTTGAGTGTTCTGCGCTGCGGGTCCATGGTAGTCTCCCAGAGCTGCTCCGGGTCCATCTCGCCAAGACCCTTATACCGCTCCGCCAGCACGTTCTTCGAACCAAGCTCCCGGATATAGAAGTCTCTTTCCTCATCGGAGAAGGCATACCGGATGGTGTTGCCCTTGAACACCTTGTAAAGCGGCGGCTGAGCCAGATAGATGTGACCGTCCTCCACCAGCTTCGGCATGTGGCGGTAGAAGAAGGTCAGAAGAAGGATCTGAATATGGGCACCGTCAACGTCCGCATCCGCCATAATGATGATCTTGCCGTAGCGCAGCTTGGCAATATCGAATTCGTCTCCGATGCCGCAGCCGAGCGCCTGAATAATCGGCGTCAGGGAGTCGGTGGAATACACCTTGTCGATGCGCGCCTTTTCCACGTTTAAAACCTTTCCGCGCAGAGGGAGGATCGCCTGATAGCGGGAATTTCTTCCGCCCTTTGCAGAGCCTCCTGCGGAATTACCCTCGACCAGGTACAATTCTGTCACATCGATCCGTCTTTCCTGACAGTCCCAAAGCTTACCGGGCAGGGAGGAGCTTTCCAGAAGTCCCTTGCGGCGGGTCAGCTCTCTTGCCTTTCTTGCAGCCTCTCTTGCGCGGCTCGCGGCAAGCGCCTTCTCCAGAATCAGCTTAGCGACAGAGGGATTTTCCTCGAAATACTCCGACAGCTTCTGGGAAACAAGACCGTCTACAAAGGTGCGGATCTCGGAATTTCCGAGCTTTGCCTTTGTCTGACCCTCAAATTCCGCATCCTTCAGCTTGACGGAGACGATTGCGGTCAGACCCTCGCGCACATCCTCTCCGGAAAGGTTCTTGTCAGAGTCCTTTAAAAAGCCGAGCTTCCTTGCAAAGCTGTTGATGACCCGCGCCAGAGCGACCTTAAAGCCGACCTCATGCGTACCGCCCTCCGGCGTCACAATGTTGTTTGCGAAGGTCATCATCGTCTCGGTATAGCTGTCGTTGTACTGAAGCGCAACCTCGGCTGTGGTAAACTCCTTCTGCGCCTTCATATAGATGACCTGCGGATTGATCGTCTCGCAGTGCTTGATGGCGTTGAGGTGCTCCACAAAGCTGATGATACCGCCCTCATAGCACAGATCGTCCTCTCTGGGCGTTCCTTCATACTCCGGGAGGTTTCTCTCGTCCCGCAGCACAATCCTTACGCCGGCATTCAGAAACGCCTGCTCCCGCATGCGGTTCAGGAGCACGTCATAGTCGAATTCGGTCGTTTCCTCAAAAATCTCCGGATCCGGCTTGAATCTGACGGTCAACCCATGTCTGTCGGTCTCGCCCTCACAGCGAAACGGCACGGAAACATGACCTCTTTCAAAGGTTTCACAGTATTTCTTTCCGTCATAGCAGTCCTCATAGACAAGCCACTCGGAAAGAGCGTTTACCACCGAAGCGCCGACGCCGTGCAGACCGCCCGAAATGGAATATCCGGCTCCGCCGAATTTTCCCCCTGCGTGCAGCACGGTAAAAACCACCTCCGGGGTCGGAATGCCCGCCTTGTGGTGGATTGCGGAGGGAATGCCGCGCCCGTTGTCCTCCACCGAGACGGATCCGTCCGGCAGAAGAACGATTCTGATGTCGGTACAGGCGCCCGCCAGCGCTTCATCGATGGAGTTATCCACGATTTCATACACCAAATGGTGCAGTCCGCGGGAGGAGGTTGAGCCGATATACATGCCCGGACGCTTCCGGACTGCCTCAAGCCCCTCCAGTACCTGTATTTGATTTTCGTCGTATTGTTGATTTGCCATGTATGCCTGTCCTTTCGTCAAATTGCTTATATTCCGTTTGTATCACCCTGAGCTCCGTTTATACGGCCGTTCAGAGTCGCTGTGGAAAGCTGAGAAAAACATATTTTTCCGTCGCGGGTCAGAACAAAGGATTTCGGGATCTGATCCGCCGAAAAATCGGTCAGACCGGCTTTTTCCCGCTCCTTCAGGTATTTTTTTGTGATATGGGATACGGATGCGGTGTCAAGATCAAATATTCCGACAATATCGCGCATCCGGATATTTCTATTATTTCCAATATGCAGATACATATATCAGTTCCAATCTTCATACCTCAGGCAACTCTAGCAACACGTGGAGTTTGCAATAAGCGAAAGTTCAGCGGGTGTTGCAAACAAATATCCCTTGCTCCTCAAGGAGTCGCATTTTGCAAAGCAAAACCGGGATATTTGCCTTCGTGCGCTGAAACTTCATCGCGGCGAATCCCCAAAAGTGCACCGAGGGTCTAAGCAGTTAGCTTGTGTAAGCAAGCAACACGTGGAGTTTGCAATAAGCGAAAGTTCAGCGGGTGTTGCAAACAAATATCCCTTGCTCCTCAAGGAGTCG
>CAKRZE010000027.1 GCA_934432725.1 uncultured Eubacteriales bacterium | reverse complement strand
CCCCCTGCAAACTCCGGAGGCACACTGTCCTCACGGCTGTGCCATGAAAAAGCCCCCAGTTCAAAGTTTTTTGGAGGGTTTGGGAACCTTTTTCTCAAAAAAGGTTCCTAACGTACCCCGCGTCCCCCTGCAAACTCCGGAGGCACACTGTCCTCACGGCTGTGCCATGAAAAAGCCCCCAGTTCAAAGTTTTTTGGAGGTTTTAGGACCCTTTTTTCCAAAAAAGGGTCCTAACGTTCCCCCCTGCAAACCTCATTGGCACACTGTCCTCACGGCTGCACCGTGAAAATCCCCCCATATCAGAGTTTTTTGCGGGGTTTGGGGTGGCTTTTTTCCCAAAAAAGCACCCCAACGTATTCCCCAACGTATTCCCCAACGCACTCAGCGCGCACCCTCGGGAGCGTCCCCGACCAATGCATATTTCTGTGCATATTCCTCATACTTTTTCATGAAATCGGCGCTGCCCTCCTTCACGGAATCCAGATAGCCGTGCAGCTCCAGGCTGCCGTGTGCCATTTCGATGATAGAGCCGGCGATATTGGAGCAATGATCGGACACCCGCTCCAGATCCGTCAGAAGATCAGACAGCACAAAGCCAGCCTCAATGGAGCATTCTCCCCGCTGCAGGCGCAGGATATGGCGGTTCCGGAGCTGTTCCTTCAGCGTATCCACCACCTGCTCCAGCGGCTCCACGCGCGCCGCCGCCTCCAGATCGTTATGAACAAACGCGTACACGGTCAGCGACACGGTCTCCTCCACGGCTCCGGTCAGCACGGCAAGCTCCCGCCGTGCTGCCTCCGAAAAGGACATGCCCTTTTCGCGCAGCTCCTCCGCCGACTCCAGAATATTGACGGCATGGTCGGAGATCCGCTCCAGATCCCCGATGATATGCAGAAGCAGCGAAGCCTCACGGCTTTCCGAGGAATCCGAGGCGCAGGGTCCGATGCGGACGAGATAGGTTCCGAGAATATCCTCCAGATGGTCCGCATGCTCCTCCGCCTTACGGATCCCCTCGGCAAGGGCGGGCGTACTGTGATCCAGCGCCAGAACGGAATCCCGCAGAGCCTGTGCAGCCTCTTGCGCCATGCCCTCGGTCAGGCGGCGGCTGCGGTCGATCGCAAGCGCGGGGGTTGCGAGCAGGCGGTCGTCCAGCTCGGTTGTCCGGTCGGCGGTCTGCGTATCCGGAATCAGGCGGCAGGCGAGCTTTTCAAGCAGCCCGGACATCGGCAGAAGCAGCGCCGTACACAGAATATTGAACGCGGAATGCACAATGGCGATTCCCGCCTGATCAATCGGCTGTCCGATGATCAGCAGCGGCACCAATGCGCGCACCGCGCAGAACACCGTCAGCCACACGGCGGTTCCGATCAGGTTGAAGCCGAGATGCACCACGGCGGCGCGGCGGGCGTTCTTGTTGGTCCCGACAGAGGAAATCATCGCCGTCACACAGGTTCCGATGTTCTGCCCCATGATGATCGGAATTGCGCTGCCGCAGGTAATCTGCCCGGTCGTGGCGAGCGCCTGCAAAATACCGACAGACGCGGAGGACGACTGAATGATCGCCGTCAGAATCGCGCCCGCAAGCACGCCGAGAATCGGATTGGAAAAGGTCAGAAGCAGATTCCCGAAGGCAGGGACATCCTTCAGCCCCTCAACCGCGCCCGACATCGTTTCCATGCCGAACATCAGCGTGGCAAAGCCCAAAAAAATCAGCCCTGTATCCTTGCGCTTGCTGTTTTTGGACATCATATAAAAAATGATACCGACAAGTGCCAATACCGGCGTAAAGGAGGACGGCTTGAGAAGCCTCACCCACACGCTGGAGCCGCTGATGCCCGAAAGACTGAGGATCCACGCCGTCACCGTAGTGCCGACATTGGCTCCCATGATGACATTGATTGCCTGCCGAAGCGTCATCAGCCCGGAATTGACAAAGCCCACGACCATTACAGTCGTGGCGGAGGAGGACTGTATGACGCCGGTCACGGCAAGTCCGGTCAGAAAGCCCGCAGCCTTTCCCGTGGTCAGCTTGCCGAGCATCAGCCTAAGCCCGCTGCCCGCACGCTTTTCCAGTGCGTTTCCCATCAGCGTCATACCGAACAGAAACAGCGACAGTCCTCCGATTAAAGTCAAAAGGTTAAAAATATCCATACTCTGTGTTTTCACGGCAAGCCCTTTCCGGGATGCCGTCCCCTTCCCCTGCTTCCCGCATCATGCAGGATCTTTATTTCATACCGGTTTTTTGTCCCCCCCGGGACGTTTCCCCGCCGATCCGCGTGCAGGGCCTCCCGACCGGGCGCACGGACTCGCCGTATTTTTATGTGATCTGCCGCCGCGCACCGGACTGCGGGATGAACCGCCGTTTTCCGGACCGCTTCGGGCAGGCTGTTTTCGTTTCTTTGCCGTTTCGCTCATGCACCGGTTTTTCAGCATCACGGCTTTGCTCCCAGCCCCTTTATCAGGGAAGGGAGCCGGGAGGGCTTCCCGGTATGAAGCCCGTCCCGACAGCACAAGGCGATTTCCTCCTCATGCTGCTTTTATCTTACCAGCAGTTTCTTAAATGTAACACCCGGGGAAGGTTAAATCTAAGTTAAATCGAAAGAAAAGGCAGCGGAGCGCCCTTCCGGAGGTCTGCGGCAAAGCCAGAGAATACGTTTTCCCACCCCTTGCGGACATGCGGCATCCCCGCAAGCCTCAAAGTGCCATGCGGACCGGGCAGGGGAATTGTTCCGGAGCTTACCGCGAAAGGGAAGCCCGTCCCAAGGCTGCGGGGGTTCATCGGGAAGGGAATCGCCGCGCTCCGGCACGTCCGAAGGGGGAAACTCCCGCATTCCGGGGCGTCTAAAGAAAAAGTACCGCACGCCGGGACGTTCAAAGGAAAAATGCCGCCTCCGGCACGTCCGAAGGGGGAAACTCCCGCATTCCGGGGCGTCTAAAGAAAACCGCCGCACGCCGGGACGTTCAAAGGAAAAATGCCGCCTCCGGCACGTCCGAAGGGGGAAACTCCCGCATTCCGGGGCGTCTAAAGAAAACCGCCGCACGCCGGGACGTTCAAAGGAAAAATGTCGCCTCTGTGGGGACGTCAAGGGGAAAACCGCCGCACTGCGCGGACGCCTGAAGGGACCCCCACGCCGGGATGCCCGAAAAGAAAAGCCTCCTTCTTCGGACTTCCGGAAACCGGACGCCGGAGGAAGCGCAAAAGCCCAAGGCCTGACCGCTCCGGGAGCCCTGCGGGAGCGCAGACGCAGCTCCGGCACGTCCGAAGGGGGAAACTCCCGCACGGCTTCGGCAAGAGCACTGCGGTTTTTATTTTCCTTTTTTTGCCACAATCCACTGCAAAGCTCCAGACTCCCTCAAAAAGAGCCAGCAACCTCCGCAATCTTCTATTTTCCGATGACAGATTTCCCTCAAATGCATGATTTCCCTATGCTATAATGAGCGCAACAACATACCGGAGGTCAAAAACACATGGGAAATATCAAATTATTCAGAAAGCCGGACCCAAAACCGCAAAAAGCCGCCGCTTCCGCACAGCCGGCGCAGGTGGTCCACATGCTCCCCGTAGACCGGATCGTCCCGAATCCCAACCAGCCGCGCAAGGTGTTTGACAACGCTTCTCTGTACAGTCTGGCGGAAAGCATCCGGCAATACGGCATCCTGCAGCCGCTTTCGGTCCGCCACATCACCGGGAACGAAAAAGAGACGCCTCTGGTGCAGGGACGGACCGGAGAGATCAGCCTGATCAGCGAGCGGGTATACAATCCGAAGCCGCAGGCGGGAAAGCCTCCGCTCTATGAGGTCATCGCAGGAGAGCGCAGACTCCGCGCAGCCATTCTTGCCGGGCTGACCGAGGTCCCCTGTCTGTTCAGCGAGGTGTCGGATGCACGCTCGGCGGAGCTTGCCATTGTGGAAAACATTCAGCGGGAGGACCTGAACATTTTTGAGGAAGCCGAGGCGATTGCTCAGCTGATCCAGACCTGCTCCCTGACGCAGGAGCAGGCGGCAGCCCGGCTTTCCTACAGCCAGTCCTACATCGCAAACAAGCTCCGTCTCCTCCGGCTGACCGATGAGGAGCGGCAGATCATTCTGGAAAACAGCCTGACCGAGCGCCATGCGCGGGCGCTGCTTCGGATTGTTTCCCCGGAGCAGCGGAGAAAGCTCCTGCGTGCCGTCATCGACAAGGGTCTGAACGTGTCCCAGACCGAAGAGCTGATTGACCGCCTTCTTGCCCCCTCCTCACAGGAGCCTGCAAGAAAGCCGCAGCGCAAGCTGATTCTGAAGGACATCCGAATCTTCTATAACACGATTGAGCGTGCGGTCGATACCATCTCCAGAGCCGGCATCGATGTGCTTCACGAAAAGCGCGAGGACGAGGACGCCGTCGAATACATCATCCGGGTGCCGAAGCGCTTCCGGGAGCAGGGAAGCGCCCTCCGCAGGTGAGCGGGAATTCACGTTCGGTCAGCCTTCGCAGGCGGCTGGCATTCGCGGCAAGCAGTCTGCCGCAGCGCGCTTGCCCGGCTGCCGCAGGGCGCCTCACGCATGAAATGTTTCACGTGAAACATTCAGCATTGAGTACGCAGCCTTGCCGGTGTCGGCTTTGCCGACGAGCGATTTTGTTCGGCGTACCCGCAAGCATCCGCTCTCCGCATGCTTCGCTCACGCCCGCTCTCATTCGTCCCAAGCCGCGCGAAAGCGAAAATTGCGTCCTTTGGCTTGCCCGGAGCGGTTGCACGGCACTTCCGCGCCGCACAAAGGCAAAACCGCGTCCTTCGGCTTATTCAAAAGCAGTGCTTTGCCGATGCGCGATTCTTGTTCGGCGTGACCGATGAGCAGGCGGTTTCGGATTGCTTCGCGCCCGCCGCGGCCCCATCGATTTCACATCGTCCGTGCGGTTCGGAATGTAACAAAACATCCCTGTAAAAATTGTAACAAAAAATCGTGAACATGCACATGTTACATCCTTTTTGCACACATCGGTATAACGAAGCAGGGATACATCGGGTTGTTTCTGTCTATTCTGTCAAAAAACAGCGCGGATTTTTGTGAAAACCACTGTTGCATTTAATACTGTTTTGTGTTATAATCAAACCACTAAGCAAGCAGAATTTCAAACACACGGCAACCATTTGTTCAGGCAGAAAGGTTAAGGTGACAAGAACTTTTATGAAAAAGCTATCTCTGATTATGGCGGCTCTTTTGCTGGCGGCAGCGGTCTTAACGTCCTGCAACAACCAGACAACAAAGCCCGAAGACACCACTCCCCAAAGCGGAGAGACAGCCGGACAGACCACTCCGGAGTCCAAGAAGCCGCAGGAAACCCAGCCCCAGGAAACCAAGAGCGACGAAGAAACCTACAAGAGAAACCCAAAGCTGACCGGCGCCTACAGTCCGGATTCCAAGACTGTCCGCGTCACGTTTGATCACGACGTATACTGCCCCGAGTTCGACTTCAAGCAGTACACATATGTCGCGGCGTCTCCGGAAGCCTCCGACGGCAAGATCGCCTGCACCGGCTTCTACATCTACAATCCGAAATGGGACAGCATGGACAATCAGGCATACTTCAACGTAATCGACCTGTATTTTGAGTCCGAGCTTCCCAAGGACGCATACCTCTGCTTCACCGAAAACGAAACAACGACCGACAACGACGGCGCTCTGACCGGCTTCATCGAAGACGCCGCCGGCAAGGGTCTGTATGCCGCAACCCGCCAGGAGGGCAAGACTCCGGTCGCTTCCGTCAAGATCGACAGCACCGAGATCAAGGCTCCCGAAATCGAAACCCGTCTGCTGTACGCGTACTATGCAGATCCCGAGGAAGGTCTGTTCATCTTCACTTTCTCCAAGCCGGTCACGGTAGCAGAGAAGTGGGGCAACCACCTCTTCCTCGCAAACTGCTCCAACCCCGTTGTGGACACCCCCGAATTCTGGCAGTACAACGCCGATGCAACCTGCCTTGACCCGCACGAGGGCGCAGACGGCAAGACCTACGGCACCACCTATGCAGTATGGTTCAAGACCGAGGACGACATCCCGCTTGACGGCGTTCTGCGGTTCTCCGAAAACGATGCCGGCGCGCCGGACGAAGTCATCAACGACCCGTCCAACGTTGACCTCGGCAGAATCATTTGGGCAGAGGACGGAACGCCCCTTCTCGCCACCGACACCGTAGGCTGGGACGTTGCACATTGCAGATATTACACCAAGAACCTGTGGGATATCCAGTACACACTGCCGGAAACCCTTCCGGGCGAATAAGTCCGACAGGCGCATTCCGGATCCGGCTGCCGGCGCTCCGGCGGGCAGGGTCCCTGAAAAATCAGGATCTCCTTTGAAACTCACATAAGAAAAACCGCCGCACAAAGCTCCGTGCGGCGGTTTTTTCGCGCCTTCCAAAGGCGCACGGCAGGCAAACCCTGTCAGGGGCAGCACACGAACGACAGGTGTTTTTTCACGCCCTCAAGGTTCACGGCAGCAGACCTTGCCGGAGGACAAGTGCCGGTCCGAACGGCACACGTTTTTCACGCCCTTCACGGCACACGCAGGCAAACTCCGCCGAGGGGACAGCATCGGGCGAACGACCGCACGTTTTCCCCTTTCAAGGTTCACGGCAGGCAGCCCCCCACCGGAGGGCGGTGCCGGTCTGAACGATATGTATTTTCTCACACCCTTCAGCTCGTGTCAGGCAGGGCGCCCGATCCGCCTGAGAAGCAATGCCTCCGGCACATCCGTTTCCGTTCGCGGCAGGGTCGGCAAGCCTTCCGGCGCCGCAAAAGGAGAACGCGCCCGCACTCCGCAAATTGTTTCACGTGAAACAATCCGCCAAGTGGGCTTTTACAAACGGCTGCATCCGGCGCAGAAACGTCATCCAAAGACGGCACAGGTGCAAGGCGGCAATCTCACACCCCGGAACGCAGCCGCGGAGCCGCTTCCGGTGCAGCAGGCTTCAGGCACGGTTCGTCGGACAGAAGCGCCAATGCATCGCGGAAGGCATCCGCCGCAGCCTCCGATGTTGCAGTACATTCTCCGATGCACAAGCCGCCCGCCGCGCAAAGCACCCGCCAAGGTCCCTTTGCACCCGTCTCGGAGAACATCCAGCCGGAAAAGAAAACCGACAGAAACCGACGCGGATTTGCGCCGAATCCATTGACAAGAAAACCGATCGCTGATATAATAAAGGTAATCATTTTTTCAGGGAGGTGTGAAAGTTTGGGAAAGGTCATCGCGTTTGCCAACCAAAAAGGCGGCGTCGGAAAAACCACCTCCGCCGTCAATATTGCTGCCGCCATCGGTGCAATGGGCAAAAAGGTCCTGCTCGTTGACATGGACCCGCAGGGGAATACCTCCAGCGGCGTCGGCATCAACAAGAAAACCATGAAGCTTTCCACATACGACGCGCTTATCAATCGCAGCACGGCAGTTTCCTGCATTGTGGAAACGGAGTATAAAAACCTGTCGGTCATGCCCGCAAACATTACGCTCGCAGGAGCCGAATTTGAGCTTGTGTCGAGCGATAACCGCGAAATGCGCATGAAGGCGGCACTTGATACGGTCAAGGACCAGTACGACTATATCTTTATTGACTGCCCTCCCTCCCTCGGTATTCTCACCGTGAATGCTCTGGTCGCCTGCGACGGCGTCATTGTCCCGATGCAGTGCGAATACTATTCTCTGGAGGGGCTGTCCCAGCTGATGTACTCCATCAAGCAGGTCAAAAAGCTGTACAATCACACATTGGAGATCGTTGGAATCCTGATCACGATGTACAACGGCAGGCTGAACCTGACGCTTCAGGTCATGGACGAGCTGAAAAAATACTACGCCGGGAAGCTGTTTTCCACAACGATTCTGCGGAATGTCCGCCTGAGCGAGGCGCCCAGCTACGGTATGCCGATTCTCTATTACGATCCCTACAGCCGCGGCTGCGAGGCGTATTCCGCGGTATCCCAGGAGATTCTTGACCGGATCTCCTGACGCCTTACGCAATGCCTGACCGGCAGGGCATCCACCAAATGCCGGAGAAACGGATGCAGATACAATATGCCAAAATCAAAAAACACCGGTCTGGGGCGGGGGCTGGACGCGATCTTTGCCGACAACTCCATGGAGGACGGCAAGGGAGTCTCCATGCTCCGCATATCTGAGATCGAACCGAATCCCGACCAGCCCCGAAAGCAGTTTGATGCCGAGGCGCTGGCACAGCTTGCCGACTCCATCGCCACGCACGGGCTGATTCAGCCGATCGTCGTGCGCGGAGCCGATGAAAACGGCTATTACCGCATCATCGCCGGAGAGCGCCGCTGGCGCGCCTCCAAAATGGCTGGACTGACCGAGGTCCCGGTCATTGTGATGGATGTTGACGACAAAAACGCGTCCGAGCTGGCGCTGATTGAAAATGTGCAGCGCGAAAACCTCAACGCGGTGGAGGAAGCGGGCGCATATGCCGTCCTGCTTGAAAGCTACGGCATGACGCAGGAGGAGGTTTCCCGCCGTGTCGGAAAAAGTCGAAGCGCGATTGCAAACACCCTGCGGCTTCTGGAGCTTCCGGACGAGGTGCTGGTTCTTGTCAAGGAGGGCGACCTGTCGGCAGGACACGCCCGCGCGCTGCTCGGTCTGCGCAGAAGAGAAGACCTTCCGGCGCTTGCAAAGCTTGCAGCAGAAAAAGAGCTTTCTGTCCGCGCACTGGAAAAAATGGTCCGGCTCCGCAACGAGGAGGCACAGAACGCCGAAAAAGAGGCGGAGCAGCAGGAAGCCGTGCCGAAGGTTGACTATACCGCCGAGCTTGCGCGCCGCATGACCTCCCGGATGGGCAGACATGTCCGCATCGCCGGGAAAGGGAAGAACCGCAAGCTGGAAATCTCCTTTGAAACCGACGGCGATCTGGAGGACCTTGTCCGCACCCTCTGCGGCGAAAATATTTTCGACGAATGAGGAAGGGGGACGTTGGGGCGCGGAGAACGTTGGGGTGCTTTTTTGGAAAAAAAGCCACCCCAAACCCCGCAAAAAACTCTAATATGGGGGAAAATCGAGTTTCCGCTTACGATGGCAAATATCCCGCAAGGGATATTTGTTGGCAACACATGTATCCTTTGAGTTATTGCAAACTTCACGTGTTGCCGGCGCACGCCGCAAAGATATCCCGCCAATGAAGTTTGCAAGGGGGGAGAACGTTAGGAACCTTTTTTGAAAAAAAGGTTCCTAAGACCTCCAAAAAACTTCGAACAGGGATTTTTTCATGGCATAGCCGTGAAATTACCCCGCCAATGAGGCTTGCAGGGGGGGAGTACGTTGGGGACCTTTTTTGAGAAAAAGTTCCCCAAACCCCTCAAAAAACTTTGAATAGGGATTTTTCATGGGGCGCGCCATGAAGTCATCCCGCCAATGAGGTTTGCAAGGGATTAACAGTGTCCCGATCTCCAACGTTTCTCACATAAGCTAACTGTTTAGACTCTCGGTGCACTTTTGGGATTCACCGCGATGAGTTATTGCTTACAATGGCAAATATCCCGGTTCCGCTTGCGGAATGCGACTCCTTGAGGAGCAAGGGATATTTGTTTGCAGCGCCGGCGAACTATGAATTTCCGCTTACCCCACGCGCTGCTTGCTCTCGCAAGCTAACTGCTTAGCCCCTCGGTACACTTTTGGGGATTCGCGCGATGAAGTTTCCGCTCACGAAGGCAAATATCCCGGTTCCGCTTGCGGAATGCGACTCCTTGAGGAGCAAGGGATATTTGTTTGCAACGCACGCTGAACGTTGGCTTATTGCAAGCTTCATGCGTTGCTTGGTTGCTTGGTTGCTTGGTTTGTATAAAACGATGAAAGAAAGGTAATCATTTCAATATGATCGACATTAAATTTTTAAGAGAAAATCCCGAAGTTGTCAAACAGAACATCCGCAACAAATTTCAGGACAAAAAGCTCCCTCTGGTGGACGAGGTCATCGCGCTTGACGCAGAAAGCCGTCAGGCACAGCAGCGCGCCAACGAGCTCCGCGCCGACCGCAACAAATACTCCAAAGAGATCGGAAACCTGATGCGTCAGGGCAAAAAAGACGAGGCGGAGGCAGTCAAGAAGAAGGTCAACGATGCCGCCGCAGAGCTTGCCGCTCTGGAGGAAAAGGAAACCGAGCTCGCCGGAAAGATCCGCACCATCATGATGACCATTCCGAACATCATCGATCCCTCCGTGCCGATCGGACGTGATGACTCGGAAAATGTCGAAATCGAGCGCTTCGGAGAGCCCGTGGTGCCGGACTTTGAAATCCCCTACCACACCGAGATCATGGAGCGCTTCAGCGGGCTGGATCTGGACTCCGCACGGCGCGTTGCGGGCAACGGCTTTTACTATCTGATGGGCGATATCGCGCGTCTGCATTCCTCCATTCTCTCCTATGCGCGGGATTTCATGATCGGCAAGGGCTTCACCTACTGTGTCCCGCCCTTCATGATCCGCTCCGACGTTGTGACCGGCGTCATGAGCTTTGACGAAATGTCGAACATGATGTACAAAATCGAGGGCGAGGACCTCTATCTGATCGGCACGTCCGAGCATTCCATGATCGGAAAATTCATCGACCAGATTCTGGACGAGAGCCAGCTCCCCTGCACATTGACCTCCTACTCCCCCTGCTTCCGCAAAGAAAAGGGCGCACACGGTCTGGAGGAGCGCGGTGTTTACCGGATCCACCAGTTTGAAAAGCAGGAAATGATCGTCATCTGCAAGCCGGAGGACTCCAAAATGTGGTTCGACCGTCTGTGGCAGTACACCGTGGAGCTGTTCCGCACGCTGGATATTCCGGTCAGAACGCTGGAATGCTGCTCCGGCGACCTTGCGGACCTGAAGGTCAAATCGCTTGACGTAGAGGCATGGTCCCCCAGACAGAAGAAGTATTTTGAGGTCGGCTCCTGCTCCAATCTCGGAGACGCACAGGCACGCCGCCTCAAGATCCGCGTAAACGGCGCATCCGGCAAGTATTTTGCCCACACGCTGAACAACACGGTCGTTGCGCCGCCCCGCATGCTGATCGCCTTCCTGGAGAACAACCTTCAGGCAGACGGCTCCGTCCGGATTCCGGAGGCGCTCCGCCCCTATTTCGGCAAGGACGTCATCCGCTGACGCAGGGACCCGGGGAAAGAAACCCGCCGCAGGATACGCGGGAGGGAACGGAAGCGGTGTACAGCAGCGCACCGGCTCCATGTTCCGGGCACGCAGGACCGCAAAGAAAACGGAGCCGCGGTCCGGGTTTGCGGCGGAAATAAGCCTTCACCGGAGCCAAAGCTCCCGGCAGAGCCGGATGTGCTCTGTGAAAAGAACCGTGTCAGAAGGCGCATGCCCTCCCGGAAGCCGGGCAGCCGCCAAACGCAGCGTCCGTGCGTTTTGCAGCGGCGTATCGCCGTTTAAACGCCGGATTTCGCCATATTTTCACAGAAAGGATGCTTTCGCCGAGCCGAAGGCAGCGGGTATCAGACGAAATGGATATCAACAGTTTTTTCACGGAATTCGCCCCGACGCTGGAGCAGGTTCTCTGGCCGATGCTTGCCGGAATTGTTTTGGCAGCTGCGATCGTGCTTCTGAACAAAAAGCTGTTCGGAAGGATTGTCCGCAGACTGATCGAGCTTCGCGCCTTCACCCCGCAGACGGCGGTCACGCTCCGGGAAGCTGGCATCCGCGAGACCCGGGTGCTGCGCTTTGCGCTGCGTGAAAAAAGCGCCTTCCGGAAGCTGGTTCACACCTGTCTCCCGGCGCAGGAGCCGGCAGAATCCGCATCCAAAGAGCAGAAGGAGACTCTGGCGTCCCTCCGGTTTTACCTGCCGGAGGAAAACTGCGACCGCGCTTCTCTGCAATACGACAACAACGGAGCGTCCTTTCTCGGCGTTTTCCTTGCCTGCATTCTCTTCTTTGCCGCAATTCTGATCCTTTTGACGATCGTCCCGGACTTTATAAAAATGATCGAAAATTTCATTGATATTGCAAAAAGCTCCTTTTGAGCAAACGCAAAAGGAGCTGACTCCGGCGGGAAGTCCGGCGCGCGGCGGAAGAAGCGCCCTGTGACCGCAGCTTCCGCAGAAATCCTCTGACCGCAAGCCATACGCCGTCAGGACAGCCCTCATGCCCAAAGCCCTGCGCAGGCTGCCGCCGAAAACCGTATCCGCAAAAGCACCTGCCCCCTTGTCCGCTTTTCCGGTTCAGACCCCGCCCGCGCGGCAGTCAAGGGACCGGACCGCCCGCAAAAGCCTCACCGTACACATTCATCCCCGACTTTTCCTGATTCGCGCCGCCTGCCGGCGGCATGGAGGACACATTATGAATCATCAGAATTCCAATCGATATCCGTCCGGTCAGCGCCGTACCGACCGGAATCCGAACGGCATGCACGCCGCGCGGCAGCGCACGCCGGGAACCGCTTATCAGCAGCGCCGCCCTGCCCCTGCCGGAGGAGCTCCCCGCAGCCCCTATCAGCCGAACCGCTCCGGCGGCTCCCGCAGACGGCGCAGACGCACCTCTCCTGCGGCTGTCACCCTGACGGTCCTCTGCTCCGCGCTCGGTCTGGTGCTGCTCACCGTCATCATCATCCTTGCCTGCGGCTATCGCTATCAGAAGCGTCAGCTCTCCGACAATTCCACCGTGAAGTATTTCGGAAAAGTGGATTCCTCCGGCTCGCCCAAGTCCGGTAAGCTGTTCTATGAGGACGGCACCACTGCCAAGGTCGATATGCAGAAGGGCACCGTCTCCTACTCCAACGGAAACGTGTATGAAGGCAAGCTCACCGAGCTGATGCGCAGCGGCAAGGGCACCATGCGCTATCCGAACGGCGATGTGTATGAGGGCGACTTCATCGGCGATAAGCTGACCGGCTCCGGGAAGTTCACGTTCGCAAACGGCGATTCCTATGAGGGCGAGCTTGCCGACGGAAAAAAGAACGGAAACGGTACATACACCTGGAAGGACGGCTCTGTCTATACCGGTGCATGGAAGGATGATATGCGCAACGGCTCCGGCTTCTATGCCGCCGCAGACGGCGCCACCTATCAGGGGGAATATAAGGATGATCTGAAGAACGGAAAGGGCACCTATACCTGGGCGAACGGAGATGTGTATGTCGGTGACTTTGTCACAAGCGTCCGCACCGGTGAGGGCACCTATACCTGGGCAAACGGGGATTCCTATACCGGACATTTTGAAAATAATATGATGAACGGTCAGGGAACCTATACCTGGGCAGGCGGCAGAACCTATACAGGAACCTTTGAAAACGGCAAAATCGTCCGTACCTCTTCCGCAGAGTGATCTGCCGATGAAGTTTGCAGGGGGGAGTACGTTAGGACCCTTTTTTGAAAAAAAGGGTCCTAAAACCTCCAAAAAACTTTGATATGGGGGTTTATCACGACACAGCCATAGGGTTATCCTTCCGCTGAGGTTGGCAGGGGAACGTTGGGAACCTTTTTTGAGAAAAAGGCTCCCAAACCCTCCAAAAAACTTCTGAAATGGGGGGCTTTTCGTGCGCACGCCGCGATGAGTTACCACTTATGAGGGCAAATATCCCACAAGGGATATTTGTTTGCAGCGCCGCTGAACTTTGGTTCACCAAGAACCTCATACGTTGCTTGCTTACGCAAACTAACTGTTCAGACCCTCGGTGCACTTTGGGGGAGATACCGCGATGAATTCCCGCTCACGAAGGCAAATATCACGGTTTCGCTTTGCGAAATGCGTCTCCTTGAGACGCAAGGGATATTTGTTAGCAACACACAGTGAACTTTGGCTTATTGCAAACTCTACGTGTTGCTTGACATGCGTTGCTTGCTCTCGCAAACTAACTGCTTAGATTGCCGGTGCACTTATGGGGAGATACCGCGATGAGTTACCGCTCACGAAGGCAAATATCACGGTTCCGCTTGCGGAATACAGCTCATTGAGCTGTAAGGGATATTTGTTTGCAGCGCAAGTATACTTTGGCTCACCGTAAACCCCACGCGCTGCTTGCTGCCGCGATGAGTTACCGCTTATGAGGGCAAATATCACGGTTCCGCTTGCGGAATACAGCTCATTGAGCTGTAAGGGATATTTGTTTGCAGCGCAAGTATACTTTGGCTCACCGTAAACCCCACGCGCTGCTTGCATTGCTAGTGAAACAGAAGAAACGAGATATAACACGCATGAAGATATTGATGACGACCATGGGGCTGCAGATCGGCGGCGCCGAAACACACATCGTGGAGCTTTGCAAAACGCTCTGCCAAAGAGGACATTCCGTCACGGTTGCCGCCGCTGACGGCGTTTTCCGCAAGGAGCTGGAGCAGGCAGGCGTCCGCTGTGTCATTCTCCCGCTTGACCGCCCCTCCCCCCTGAAGATGCTGACTGCCCGCCGCGGTCTGAGCCGTCTGATCCGGGGGGAACGCTTTGATGTCGTGCATGCGCATGCCCGTCTTCCCGCCTTTCTGTGCGGTCCCCTCTGCCGCCGCGCCGGGATTCCGCTTGTCACCACCGCACACTTCACCTTCCGGCTCACTCCGCTGCGCCGCCGCTTTTCCGAGTGGGGCATGGCTTCTCTTGCCGTCAGCTGCGGCATCAAGGAATATCTGATCCGGAATTACGGTCTTTCCCCCGATCGCATTGCCCTCACGGTAAACGGCATCGATCCGGACAAATTTCATCCGTCCGTGCGCGCCGATGCCGTTCTGAAGGAGTTTTCCCTGAACCCCGCGTGCAGCCACCGCATTGTGTATGTCAGCCGTCTGGATCAGAATGCCGCGCAGGCGGGAGAATATCTTCTGGATTCCGCGCCCGCACTGCTCAAAGCATTTCCCGACCTTGAAATTCTCATCGCAGGCTCCGGAGATCTTTCCGCGGCATTTGAAGCCCGCGCCGCAGAGATCAACAGGTCTGCCGCACGCACCGTCATCACGCTTGCCGGCGCACGCACCGACATCCCGCAGATCGTTGCGGCAGGCACGGTCTTTCTCGGCGTTTCCCGCGCCGCTCTGGAGGCAATGGCAGAGGAAAAGCCGGTTGTGCTCGCGGGTCCGCAGGGCTTTCTCGGCATCTGGGAGGAGGACAAGCTGGACGCTGCCGTTTCCTCCAATTTCTGCTGTCTGAACGGCTCCTATGAGGCGTCCGACGTCCGGGAAGCGCTGACCGCGCTGCTCTCGGCATCCGCAGAGGAGCGAAGCCGCATCGGAAGATCGGGAAGGGAAACGGTCCTGCGCCATTACACCACTGCCCGTATGGCAGACGACGCCGAAGCGCTCTACCAAAGCGTCCGCTTCCCCATAAAAAAGGACGCGGATATTGTCATCAGCGGCTATTACGGCTATCGGAACAACGGCGACGAGTATCTCCTTTCCGGCATTCTGGACAAGCTGCACCGGGAGCATCCGGAGGCTTCAATCGCGGTTCTTTCCAGGTACCCGGAGCAAACCGGGCGGCAGTACTGCGTAAAAGGGATTCACCGCTATCATCCCATTGCCGTTTTCCGGGCGCTGAAGCACGCAAAGCTCCTGATCAGCGGGGGCGGCACGCTTCTGACCGATGTCACAAGCACCCGCTCGCTTTGGTATTACACCGGCATTCTGAAGCTCGGAAAGCGTCTCGGCTGCAAAACCGCCGTTTACGAAAGCGGCATCGGACCGATCCGGAAGCCCCGGAACCGGAAAGCCGCAAGGGCTGTCCTCCTTGCCGCCGATTCTGTCACGCTTCGGGACACGCAGTCGCTCCGGGAGCTGATCTCGCTCGGCATTCCGGCGGAAAAAGCATCCATTGCCGCAGACCCTGCCTTTATGCCGGTTCGGTCTGACCCTGCGTGGATCCTGTATATGCGCTCCCGCATCGGCATTCCGGCGGGAACACGGTTCTTTGCCGTTGCGCTCCGGACCCCGATGTCCGTTCCTCTTCCGCAGACAGAGCGGGAGCTGGAGAAGACGGTAACCGGTCTGAGCCGGAAGCTGCACGCCGTTCCGCTGTTCATCTCCATGCAGCCGTCCTCCGATGATCCGATCAACCGGTCGCTTGCCGAAAAAACGGGCGGCATTCTGCTGTCCGATGTATCCGCCGCCGATATGATCACGATCCTGCGGGACAGCGAGCTTTTGATCGGCATGCGTCTGCACGCTCTGATCTATGCAATGCTTGCGGGAACCGTCCCGGTCGGACTCGCCTGTGATCCGAAGGTCACGGCAGCCATCACGGACGCCGGGCTCCCGGAGCCGGTGCTATGCGATTCTTCCTTTTGTGCCGAGCACCTTCTTGCCTATACGGAGAGTCTGCTTGCAGAGAGGAACGCGGTCTGCGAGAAGGTTACCGCCTATACCGCGCAGAAGATCCGGCTGAATGAAGCGCTCGATCTTGGCAGGCTTCTTTGAATCATCCGGAGCCGCACAGACAAAAAAGCGGATTGCCATAGGACAAAACTGTCGGCATCCCGACAGTTTAAAGAAATCCCACCGCCGCACAGGTAAAATGTCGGGATGCCGACAGTTTAAAGAAAACCTACCGCCGCACAGGCATAATGTCGGGATACCGACAAGGCTCCGCGCCGGAATACCGACATATCGAAGAAAAAACCGTA
>CAKRZE010000026.1 GCA_934432725.1 uncultured Eubacteriales bacterium | reverse complement strand
GGATAACACTTACCCGAGAGGCACAGTTAAGCTGCCGCATTTTGCGAATTTGCGGCTTTGCCGTCAAATTCATGATGTTTGACATAAATTTTCGGTACGACAAATGCGGAATAACATTCGTCCGACAGGCGCAATTGGCTGCTGCATTCGTACGCTCCGCTTAAATTGGGTTGTATTCGGGGGATGGCGCGGCGGAAGAATGTACATGCAGATATGCAGCTGTTTCAGAAGCGCTTGAATTGCCCCCATTAAAGCAGACTGCATGTTTTTTGGGCAATGCTGTCTGTCGGTGCCCGGACGATACGTTGTTCCTATATGGCGTACATATGATTCTTTTCCGCTTTGCAAAAAGGTGGAACGGGGGGCTGTCCGATGCGTTGATTTTGCACATCGGCGGTTGGTTCTTTGCATGCGCCATCCTGCCGGTTCAGAGAGTGATTTGCCTTGCCGCGACCGATAAAATCTGCAAGAGCGCGGGCATGAGGGCGAACATATGATCTTGCTCTGCTGTTTGCCGCAGCCGGACGGAGAGCAGAGGCGCAATGCCGGGCATCCGGTCTGCTTTTTGTTTTTTGGCACATGAAATTGTGCAGATCCGCCGCACAAACCGCCTCCTTAGGCGGTCGGGACGATGCGAGGGACGCTTTGACGGAGGATGAGCCGCCCGATGTGCTTTGCGCCGCAGCGCGGAGCCGGGCTGCACAGGGAGGGGGGCAACGCTCTCTGAACGGCTGGCACGGTTATGTGCCCGGTTGCCGGGCGGGTACGGAAATACTTGGATACGGAGGTGGAGACGTTTGGATCATTTCGAATTGGTTTCGGGCTTTCAGCCGACCGGGGATCAGCCGGAGGCGATTGAAAAGCTCTCTGAGGGGGTTCTGGAGGGCAAACGGGAGCAGGTCCTGCTCGGTGTGACCGGCTCCGGCAAGACGTTTACCATGGCGAACATCATTGCAAAAGTCAACCGCCCGACCCTGATTCTTGAGCCGAATAAAACGCTTGCCGCACAGCTGTGCAGTGAAATGCGTGCGTTCTTTCCGCACAATGCAGTGGAATTTTTTGTATCCTACTACGACTATTATCAGCCGGAGGCGTATATTCCGGGCAAGGATGTCTATATTGAAAAGGATTCCATGATCAACGATGAAATTGATCAGCTGCGGCACAGTGCAACCTCCTCGCTGTTTGAGAGACGGGACGTGATTATTGTGGCTTCCGTTTCCTGCATCTACAGCTTGGGTGACCCGGAGGATTATACGCAGCTGATGATTTCGCTGCGCCCGGGAATGGCGCTAGACCGGGATGAGCTGATCGAGCACCTGATCGCGATCAACTATGAGCGCAATGACATCAATTTTGTGCGCGGTAAATTCCGGGTGCGCGGAGATGTGGTTGAAATTTATCCGGCATCCTCCGATGGGAAAGCCATACGCGTGGAGTTCTTCGGGGAGGAGATCGACCGGGTGACCGAAATCAGCGTGGTGACGGGAGAGCTTTTGCGTGACATGGTGTATGTGCCGATCTTTCCCGCAACGCATTATGCAACGACCGATGACAAGCGGGAAGCGGCGCTTTCCGTGATCGAGGCTGAAATGGAGGAGCGAGCCGCATATTTCCGGTCGCAGAATAAGCTGATTGAAGCACAGCGGATTGAGGAACGAACCCGTTATGACATGGAAATGATCCGGGAAATCGGATATTGCTCCGGCGTGGAGAATTATTCGCGGATCTTCTCCGGAAGGGAGCCCGGATCAACGCCGTATACGCTGATGGATTACTTTCCGAAGGACTATCTGCTGTTTGTCGATGAATCGCACGTCATGCTTCCGCAGATCCGCGCGATGGGGAAGGGCGACCGCGCCCGGAAGCAGTCCCTGGTTGAGTATGGCTTCCGGCTGCCGTCTGCGTTTGACAACCGTCCGCTGCATTTCGATGAGTTTGAGAAAAAGGTCAATCAGATGATCTGTGTTTCGGCAACGCCGGCGCAGTATGAGCTGAAGCGCTCCGAGCAGACGGTGGAGCAGATCATCCGTCCGACGGGGCTTCTGGATCCGCTGATTGAGATCCGTCCGATCAAGGGGCAGGTCGATGATCTGATCGGGGAGATTCATTTGCGCGAGGAGCGGCATGAACGCGTCCTTGTGACAACGCTTACCACAAAAATGGCGGAGGATCTGACCGAATTTCTGGAAATGAACCTGATCAAGGTCAAATATATTCACCATGATGTGGAGACAATGGAGCGTATGGAGATCATCCGCGATCTGCGTCTCGGTACCTTTGACGTTCTGGTCGGCATCAACCTTCTGCGCGAGGGACTGGACATTCCGGAGGTCTCTCTTGTTGCGGTGCTGGATGCCGACAAGGAAGGTTTGTTCCGCTCCGCCACCTCCCTGATCCAGACAATCGGACGCGCCGCCCGCAATGCGGACGGAAGGGTGATCCTGTATGCCGATCAGATGACGGATTCCATGCGGTATGCCGTGGATGAGACGAACCGCCGCCGACGCATTCAGCAGGCATACAACGAAGCGCACGGAATTACGCCTCAGACGATCCGGAAGGCAGTGCGCGAGCTGATTGAAATCGGCAGGAAGGAAACGGCAAAGGAGGAATTGCCGAAGCTGCCGAAGAAGCTTTCCGGAAAGGATAAGGCTGCGGCAATCGCCTCCCTGACAGAGGAAATGAAGCAGGCGGCAAAGGCGCTTGAATTTGAGCGCGCGGCGTACCTGCGTGATCAGATCAAAAAGCTGAAGGAATAGCTTTGCCGCAGTGCTGCCGAAGCAGGCTGCATGGCTCAAAGCTGCCCGCAGGGACCGAAGCCGCAGCGTGAAAGCGGCTGTCTCCTCCGGGTCTGAGGCTTTTATCCGGAGCAGCGGCGGTTTTGACCGCAGAGAAGGAATACCGGCATCGGATATCCCCGCGCTTGCGGTCTTTTTGCAGAAAAACCGTTTTCGGCTGCCGGGGGATGGGATATATTGTGAAAAATGCGGCGCCGTGAGGGCAGCCGCAGGGAAGGGCGCACCGGGAGGTGCGGAAGAGAATAAACGGACTATGGCAACACCGTATCTTACCGTGCGAGGCGCACGGGTGCATAATCTGAAAAATGTGACGCTGACGATTCCGCGGGATAAGCTGGTGATTTTCACCGGGCTGTCCGGCTCCGGTAAGTCCTCGCTGGCATTTGATACCATTTATGCGGAGGGACACCGGCGGTTTGTGGAATCGCTGTCCTCCTATGCAAGGATGTTTATCGGACAGATGGACAAGCCGGATATTGATTCCATCGAGGGACTTTCTCCGGCGATATCCATCGATCAGAAGACGACCTCCAAGAATCCGCGCTCCACGGTCGGAACCGTGACCGAGATCTACGACTATCTGCGGCTTCTGTATGCCCGCATCGGAATACCGCACTGCCCGGTTTGCGGCAGGGAGATCCGTCAGCAGACGGTGGATCAGATCATTGACCGCGTTCTGATGCTGCCGGAGGGAACGCGCTTTATGGTGCTTGCTCCCGTGGTACGCGGCAAAAAGGGAATGCATGAAAAGGTCTTTGCGGATGCGGCAAAATCCGGATATGTGCGGGTGCGGGCGGACGGCATTCTGTATGAGCTTTCCGAAAAGATCGGACTGGAAAAGAATAAAAAGCACACGGTGGAAATTGTGGTGGACCGGCTTGTCATCCGGGAGGGGATCCGGTCCCGGCTTGCCGACTCCATTGAAAATGCGCTGAATCTTGCGGACGGAAATGTCGGGATATCCATTGTGAAGCGCGAAGGAGATGCATATGACGGGGATGCGGAGCTGACCTTTTCGCAGAATTATGCCTGCGAGGAGCATGGCTTCAGCATCGGGGAGCTGTCTCCCCGGATGTTTTCCTTCAACAATCCAGCCGGCGCCTGTGAGGCGTGTGCGGGACTCGGGGAAATGCGCGTTGTCTCGGAGGAGAGGATTCTGCCGGACCGTTCACTCTCCCTGCGGCAGGGCGCGGTGCAGGTCAACGGCTTCAAGTCCATAGACGAGCAGACATGGCTCGGACCGCTGATCGTGCTGGTCGGAAAAAAGCACGGCTTTACGCTGGATACGCCGGTCGGAAGGCTGTCCCCGGAGGCGCGGCAGGCGCTGCTTTACGGAACGGGAGAGGAAACCTATGATGTGGACCGCTCCTTTGACGGGGCGGTGCACCATCAGCACGGTGTGCGCTTTGAGGGAATTGTAAATATGATCCAGCAGCGCTATGACCGCACGCAGGATCCGTATTATGAGGATTTTATCGAAAATGTCGCCTGTCCGAAATGCGGCGGCAAGCGGTTGAATCCGATGGTGCTTGCGGTGACGGTCGGCGGGAAAAACATTCATGAGCTTTGCTCGCTCTCTGTCACCGATGCGCTGCGCTTTGTAAACGGTCTTTGCCTGACGGAAACGGAGCAGACCATCGCAAAGGAGATCATGAAGGAGCTGCGGGCACGTCTCGGCTTTTTGGAGAATGTGGGACTGGAATATCTGACGCTGGCGCGCAGCGCCGGGACGCTTTCCGGCGGAGAGGCGCAGCGGATCCGGCTTGCAACCCAGATCGGCTCCTCGCTGGTCGGCGTTCTGTATATTCTGGATGAACCGAGCATCGGACTGCACCAGCGTGACAACCACAAGCTGATCGAAACACTGAAAAAGCTGCGGGATGTCGGAAACAGCCTGATCGTGGTGGAGCACGATGAGGAGACCATGCTGGAGTCAGACTATATCGTGGATATCGGTCCGGGCGCCGGCATTCACGGCGGAACAATCGTGGCGCAGGGTACCCCGCAGGAGGTCATGCATCATCCCACATCGGTGACGGGTGCGTTTCTGTCCGGCAGACGCAGAATCGCGGTCCCTGCCGTCCGGCGTCCGGGAAACGGGAAGAGTCTGACGGTGTTCGGAGCCTCGGAGCATAACCTGAAGCATATTGATGTCTCGATCCCGCTCGGCTGCTTTGTCTGCGTGACCGGGGTATCCGGGTCCGGAAAGTCGTCTCTGGTCAACGGCATTCTTCTGAATCGGCTGGCACACGACCTGAACCGGGCATACACCTATCCGGGCAGGCACGACAGGATCGAAGGCATGGAGAACCTTGACAAGGTGATAGCAATCGATCAAAGTCCGATCGGCAGGACGCCGCGCTCCAATCCTGCCACCTATACCGGGCTGTTCAACGATATCCGCGAGCTGTTTGCCTCTACGCCCGATGCCAAAAAACGCGGATATACGGCGGGACGCTTTTCCTTCAACGTCAAGGGCGGCCGCTGCGAGGCGTGCGGCGGAGACGGCGTGACCTGCATCGAAATGCATTTTTTACCGGATGTATACGTGACCTGTGAGGTCTGCAAGGGGAAACGGTACAACCGGGATACGCTGGAGGTCTGCTACAAGGGGAAGAATATTTCGGATGTGCTGGATATGACGGTCGAAGAGGGGATGCACTTTTTTGAGAACCTGCCGAAGCTGTACCGCCGTCTGCGCACGCTCTATGAGGTGGGACTGGGTTATGTCAAGATCGGACAGGCATCCACTACGCTGTCCGGCGGAGAGGCGCAGCGCGTCAAGCTTGCAACCGAGCTCTCCAAGCGTGCAACGGGGCGCACCATCTATATTCTGGATGAGCCGACAACCGGACTGCATGCCGCAGATGTGGAAAAGCTGATCGATGTTTTGCAGCGGCTGGTGGATGCCGGAAATTCGGTGCTTGTAATCGAGCATAATCTGGATGTGATCAAAACGGCGGATTACATCATTGACCTGGGGCCGGAGGGCGGAGACCGCGGCGGCACCTTGGTCGGAGCCGGAACCCCGGAGGAGCTGGCTGAGAACCCTGCCTCCTATACGGGACAGTATCTGAAGGCAATCTTTGAGCGGGAGCGCCTGCGGGACGGACAGAGTACGGAGCGGCGGGAGATGCCTGCCGCGGAGCGATAAGCTTCCGGCTTGCCGCCTGCGCGTCCGAACGGGGCGTCTGTCGGCGCCGGACACGGCGCGCCCGCTCTGCAGAACAATTGATAACGGAAAGGATGCTTTCGCCGGTGCGAAGGCTGCGGTGGATTATGATGTTGAATGCAAAAGAGTGTATGGAGCTGATCCAGACGAGGCACAGTGTCAGACACTATACAGACCGACCGATTGCAAGGGAGGATCTGGAGCAGATTGCGGAGGCTGCAATCTATGCGCCGTCTGCGATGAACCGCCAGAGCTGGCAGTTTACGGTTCTTACCAACCGCGAGAAAATCGGTGAGCTGGCGGAGGCAATCCGTATCTGTCTCGGAAGGGATGCGTATGACATGTACCGTCCCACCGCTCTGATCATCGCTTCCAATGAGCGGGATAACCGCAACGGTCCGGAGGATTGCGCCTGTGCGCTTCAGAACATGTTCCTGATGGCGCACGCGCTCGGCATCGGCTCTGTCTGGATCAACCAGCTGAAGGGAATCTGTGATGAGCCGGAAATCAGGAAAATTCTAAGGACACTTGAAATTCCGGAGAATCACCTGGTATGGGGCATGGCTGCACTGGGGTACACTGCGGGACATCCGCGGATTACCGAAAAGAACCGCGATGTGATCCGGTTCCCGGACGTGTGACGCATATGGAAAGGTATTATCTTGGGCTGGACGGGGGCGGAACCAAAACCGAGGCTGTTCTGTGCGGGGAGGACGGCTCTGTATGCGGATACGGAAGAGCCGGCTCCGGAAATCCGAATGATGTCGGTATGGAGCAGGCTGTCCGGGCGGCGTCCGAGGCCTTTGCAGGCGCACTCTCCGGCTTGCCGGAGGGCGGACTCCTGCGCGGCGTTTTTGCCGGCTGTGCAGGGGTCGGCGCGTGTCGGCAGGCATATGGGGATGCTGTCTCAGGGCTGTTTTCCGACCGCTTGGGAGCCTTGATCCGGACGGGTACCGATGCCGAAAATCTCCTGTCCTGCGGACTTCTGAACGCCGACGGCTGCGGCTTGATTGCCGGCACAGGCTCCTGCTGCATGGTCAGACAGGGCGGGAGCATACGGATGGTCGGCGGATGGGGGTATCTTCTGGACGACTGCGGCAGCGGCTTTGCAATCGGAAGGGACGGGGTGGCAGCCTCGCTCCGTGCGCTTGACGGGAGAGGAGAGCCGACGCTTTTGACGCCGATCCTGCAAGCCCGGCTCGGAAAGCTGCCATCGGCTGCGATCGGAGAAATATACCGGGGCGGGAAGGCATTCCTTGCCTCTCTGGCTTTTGCGGTTTTTGAAGCGGCGGAGCAGGGGGACCGGATCGCCGGAGAAATCCTCGGAAGGAATGCCGCAGGACTTGCGGAATGTGCGGATGCCGCAGTGCGATGCTTTCCGGATGTACCGGCGTTTTGCGCCGGGGGCGGTATTCTGGAGGCGCATCCGGACATGCTTCGCATGGTGGAGGACAGCATGCAGTGCCGCGCTGAGCTTCGGCTGATTCCGGTAAAGCCGGTATTCGGAGCGGTTGTCGAGGCAAGACGGCTGGACGGATGTCCGACCTCCGGGACGGAGCAAAAGCGGTTTGCCGAGACCTTTTCGGCTTTTGCTGTCTGAACGTTAGGCGGGACTGATTTCGCTTAGGCGTATTATTTATGCGAAAACCGGGGCATTCCGCAGCAGCGCCGGATGGAATGCCCAAAATCGGACGGACATGGGCGCAGGCTCCGGCAAGCGCGAGGTGCGGGGACGATCCACGGTCGGCAAGGCAAAAATCGTGCCTGACGCAAAAAGCGAGTGTTCCACAGCCGCGCCGACGGAATGTCCAAAATCGGACGGACCAAGGCACGGGCTTCGGATAGCGTCTGCGCGGCACGGGGGCAAGCCGGCGTCCGGCAGGGCAAGGACGGGCATTTATATGAAACAGCGGAAAACCTTCGTACGCCAAAGGAGCGTTTGAAGCGAAACGGGCTTGGATGCCGCTTTGGCAAGCAGCTGCACGGTAAGTGATATGCCGCTTCGGCAAGCGGCTGCACGGTAAAGGGATATGCCGTTCCGGTACGGCAGGTCAGAGGAATGCCGAACACCGACAGTATGCGGCGGATGCGTCGGCGGAAGCCGTTTTGAAGTGACACGGCGGGGTATGTGAATCCAAAGCCGGGTCGGAACCGGACGGATCAGAAAAGGTCCTTTTACCGGACTGCGTATCAAAGCCCGGAGGAACGCTTCGTTCGCTTGGGAGCTGTCCGGATGCCGCAGAATGAAAAAAAGCGGCACGGAGTACGCTGCGGAATATAAGAATGAAGAAATATGCACCAAAAAATGAAAACATACAGCTTGAATGACGGGAGGTTCTTTCCGAACGGAAAGGAACAGGAAACGGATATGGAAAATTACAAAGAGTATCTGACAGAGCAGCAGAATGAAGCGAGCATGCACATCGACCGGATGAGCGCACTGGAAATTGCACAGGTGATCAACAAAGAGGACAAAAAGGTTGCGGACGCTGTGGAAACGCAGCTGCCCTCCATTGCCCGGGCAATCGATGAGATTGCAGCCCGCCTGAAGAACGGGGGCAGATTGGTTTATATCGGCGCGGGAACGTCCGGACGGCTCGGAGTGATTGACGCGACCGAATGTCCGCCTACCTACGGTGTTTCGCCCGAACTGGTGCAGGGCATTATTGCCGGCGGAAAGGATGCGATGTTCTATTCTGCGGAGGGCGCGGAGGACAGCGCCGAGCATGCGGTGCTTGATCTGAAGAAAATTTCCTTCTCGGAAAAGGACGTCTGCTTCGGCTTATCTGCCAGCGGCTCCGCTGCGTATGTGTGCGGTGCACTTCGGTATGCGAAGGAGCTGGGAGCTTTGACGGTTGCGCTTTCCTGCCGGGGCGGCTCTGCCATTTCCCAAATTGCCGATATTGCGATCACACCGGAGGTCGGTGCGGAGGTGATCAGCGGTTCGACCCGGATGAAGGCTGCAACCGCACAGAAGATGGTTCTGACAACCGTATCCACCGGTGTGATGGTTAAGCTCGGAAGGGTCAGCGGAAATCTGATGGTATATATGCACCCCTCCAATATCAAGCTGAAAAACCGCGCGGTCCGCATGATTGTGACGGAGACGGGAGCTTCGGAGGAGGAAGCACGGCAGGCATTGGAGCAATGCGGGTACTCGGTGTCCGATGCGATCGCCCGGCTGCGGGGCAGCAAGGCGTAAAGGCGCAGAGAAGCCTGACGGAAAGATCGGCGGCGCCGGCTTTCCCATGCCTCCGTTTGCCGGTTTTTCCGTTTTCTTCGCGCTGCGCTTGCTTTTTTGCGGGAAATCGTTTATAATAATATCTGATAACTGTTTTGCGGCTTATCCGCGCGGCAGCGGTGCAGGTCTGGGGCTTGACAGCTCCTTTGCGGCATTTGCCGCGCGTGCTTCTTGCGGTACGGCGCAAAAACGCCGCAGCCGGGAGCATTTTGGCTGTGCGGTGAAATAGACGCAGGAATTTTTCCGCTTCGGCAAAATTTTGCCGCTGTGCTTTGTCCGCGCTTTCGCGGCTGCGCAGTAGACGGCTTGGCAAAAATGTTTGTGCAGGCGCACATTTTTGCTGCATGGTTACGATAACGCTATGACAGGCGACAAATGGAAAGGAAGTGCAATTCATGAAATGCAATGACATGATCAGCGGGTTTGCGGTGCGGCGCGTGGTTCCGGTCAGAGAGCTGGACGGCGTGCTGTATGAAATGGAGTATGTGAAAAACGGCGCACAGCTTTTGTATTTTGACCGCGATGATACCAATAAAACCTTCAGCATAACCTTTAAGACGATTCCGTCTGACAGTACGGGAGTCTTTCATATTCTGGAGCATTCTGTTCTGAACGGTTCCGACAAATATCCGGTCAAAGAGCCGTTTGTGGAGCTTTTGAAGGGTTCTCTTCAGACTTTTCTGAATGCGCTGACCTATCCGGATCATACGATGTATCCGGTCAGCAGCCGGAACGACCGGGATTTTTCCAATCTGATCGATGTGTATATGGATGCGGTGCTGCATCCGGCTATTCTGAAGGAGCCGAATATCTTCCGTCAGGAGGGCTGGCGGTATGAGCTGGAGAGCGAAGAGGGCGAGCTGAAATACAACGGCGTTGTTTTCAATGAGATGAAGGGCGCGTTTTCCTCGGTTGACAGAACGCTGCTCGGGCAGATGTCCGCCGCACTGTTCCCGGATAACTGCTATGCGGTGGAGTCCGGCGGCGACCCGGTGTATATTCCCGACCTGACCTATGAGCAGTTCGTGGCGTGCCACCGGAAGTATTACCATCCCTCCAATGCCAGAATCTTTTTGGACGGAAGGATGGATCTGGAGGCAGTGCTTGCACAGCTGGACTCCTTCCTTCGCCCGTATGACAGACTGGAGATCGACACGGCAATCCCGATGCAGAAGCCGGTTGCCTACCGTGAGATCATGGACGAATATGAGATTTCCGAGACGGAGGATCCTGCCGGAAAGACGCATATTGCGTTCGGCTATGTGACGGGCACCTTTGAAGAGCGGGAAAAGAACATTGCGTGCAGCATTCTGAGCGATGTGCTGTGCGGCTCCAATGAGGCTCCTCTGACAAAGGCGATCCTGGAGGAGGGGCTTGGACAGGATGTTTCCTGCATGCTGTACGATGGGATGCAGCAGAATTATTTCAATATTATTGTGCGGAATACGGACCCCGATAAGCTCCCCGTGCTTCGGGATACCATCCGCCGGGTTCTTGGCGGACTTGCGGAAAACGGGATCGACCGTGCGCAGCTTCTGGCAGCGTTCAACCGCCTTGAGTTCCGGACGCACGAGCGCGATTTCGGTTCTTACCCGCGCGGTTTGATTTACGGCATGACGGTCAACGAAACATGGCTGTACGGCGGACTTCCGGAGCAGAGTCTGGAGACGGATGCGGTATTTGCCTCCCTGCGTGCCGGATTGGAAAACGGCTACTTTGAATCGCTGCTCCGCAGCCTGATTCTGGACAATCCGCACTGTGCCGCAGTCTGTGCCGTTCCGTCCAAGACGCTCGGCGAGGAGAGACGCCGCCGTGAAGCGGAAAAACTGGCTGCCATCAAGGCTTCGTGGTCCAAAGAGAAGCTTTGCGGCGTGCTTGCCATGAACCGTACCTTCCGCGAATGGCAGAACCGTGAGGATACGCCGGAGGAGCTGGATACGCTGCCCAAGCTCGCGCTTTCCGACATTGAGGAAAAGCCCGAAAAGCTTGAGGCTGAGGTGCGCACGGAAAACGGCGTGACTGTTTTGAACTATCCGGTGAATACCAACGGAATCCTGTACTTTGATCTGTATTTCTCGGCTGCCGGACTGAGCCATGAGGAGCTTTCCCTTGCCTCCTTCCTGAGCGATGTGCTGTGCTATACGGATACGGAGCACTATGACAGCCTTCAGCTTCAGAACGAGATCAAGACGCATCTCGGAAACCTTTCCGTTTCGCCGGAGGTATATGCCCGCGCCCATGCGACAGATACCTGCACGCCCTGTCTGACATTGAACTGCAGTGTGCTTGCCGCGAAGAAGCAGGATGCCCTGCGGCTGATTGACGAGGTTTTGCTGCACTCCAGCTTTAAAAACGAGACGCTGATCCGGAATCTTCTGCGCCAGGGCAAGCTGGTGGCGGAGCAGAGGCTGACCATGGCTGGTCATTCCTATGCGATGACGCGCGTATCGTCTTACCTGACGGCTGCCGGTGCCGCCGGAGAATATATGAACGGCTTTGAGAGCTATTGCTGGATGAAGGAGCAGGAGAAGACCTTTGATACGGCAGGAAAGGAGCTTTGCAGCCGTCTGGATGCACTCTGCAGGAAGCTGTTCACCCGCGAAAGAGTGACGGTTTCCGTGACCGGAGAGGGCGCAGAGGCAGACGCTTCCGAGCTGGTTGCACTGCTTCCGTCCGTGCCGGAGGAGGCGCCGGAAAACCGGATTCATGCGCTCGGCATCCGTCAGGAGGGAATTGTGATTCCCGCGGGGGTCGCCTTTGCGGCAAAGGGAGCCAACCTGTATCAGATCGGCGCAGACTATTCCGGAAGCATGCGCGTTGCGGCGCAGCTTCTGACGCTGAGCTACCTTTGGAACAACGTCCGTGTGAAGGGCGGCGCATATGGCGTCGGTTATTTTGCCCGCTCCAGCGGCAATGCGGCGTTCTACTCCTACCGGGATCCGAATGCATCCGCTTCTCTTGACTGCTATGACGGTGCGGCGGATTACCTTGCGGCATTCTGTCAGGGAGATGAGGATCTGACGAAATTCGTGATCGGAACCATCGCGGATACAGAACCGCTGTATACGCCGCGCAGCGCCGGAAAGCAGGCTGCCGTTCGGTATCTGACCGGATACACATATGCGGACGATTGCAAATTGCGGTCGGAAATCCTTCATTGCACCAAAGCGGATCTTGCGAAGCTGTGCGATGTGCTGCGCGCGATTTCTGCGGAAAACGCAGTTTGCGTGGTCGGTGGAAAGGATAAGCTGGACGCCTGCGGCACGAAGCTGAGCTCGGTGCTCTCCATGTAAAAACCGGACCCTTCCGAATGAAATGTGAGGCTTTACCCGCAGAAGCGGATAAGCCGGAACAAAAAGGGGCTGTCAAAAACCGGATGTTTTTGACAGCCCTTTGAATTTGCGTCAGGATTCCGTTTTTTGCTGCGTCCTAAAAAGCAGCCATGGGTCTTTGCTGATTCTTTTTTTGCCGGAGCCGTGTTTTTCCTGCGCGGTCAATGAGGCACTGCGGAAAAACGTCTTGCTCTAACCAAAAATATGGGAATGACTGAAGACGGTCGTCTTCTGCGTGCGGGAGCTGATCTGTATTTTCTCGTTCGGACGATGCGCTGCCTGACCGGATTGCCGCGCGTCGGGCTTTCTGAGGCAAAATGGCGGCGGAAGCCGGCAGGGAATGCCGTCTGCGGCAATGGAAAGAAGCCGGACATGCGGTTTTTTACAGCCTTTTTCACGGAAAGGAGGGACAGCGGGGGAAAGCTGCCGGAGGAGGGAGGCGATGTGACGGCGGAAGAATGTGCCCGATGGATTCCGGGAGGGACAGACGCCGGGGAGAACGGATGCAGCCGTAGGGAAGAACGTCCTGCGGCTTTTGCACGGACCGTGCGGCATTGGTACTGTCAGAATGGGAAAACAGGTGATTTTTGCAATATCGACTGTTGAAACTTGCAAAAAAATCGGAAATCATCTGATTTTTTTACCGGAATGCCTTGACGAAAAACGAAAAATACGTATAATTAATAATATGTATGAAAGGGACATACATATATTTTACAATGCTACATACGGAGGTACCTATCCCATGAATCGTGTCTATAATTTTTCGGCGGGTCCGTCCATGCTTCCTGTTCCCGTGCTTGAAAGAGCATCATCCGAAATGCTTTGTTACGGAGAATCCGGAATGTCTGTTATGGAGATGAGCCACCGATCTCCGGAGTATGAAGCGATTATTGCCGATGCGCAGAGCCTCTTGCGCAGGCTGATGAATATTCCGGACAACTATAAGGTCTTGTTTTTGCAGGGAGGTGCTTCCACTCAGTTTTCTGCGGTTCCGCTCAACCTGATGAACGGCTCCGGAAAGGCGGATTATGTCATTACCGGGCAGTTTTCCAAGAAGGCGTATAAAGAAGCGCAGAAGTACGGCGATGTCAGGCTTGTCGCTTCCTCTGAGGACAGGAACAATACCTATATTCCGAGACTGACCCGCGCGGATTTCCGTCCGGATGCAGATTATGTTCATATCTGCTTCAACAACACCATTTACGGCACCAAGTGGAACTATATTCCCGACACCGGAGACGTGCCGCTGGTGGCGGATATGTCCTCCTGCATCCTGTCGGAGCCGGTGGATGTTTCGAAATTCGGCTTGATTTATGCCGGCGCGCAGAAGAACATGGCGCCCGCCGGACTGACGGTCGTGATTGTGCGTGAGGACCTTATCGGTCATTACCGCGAGAATTCTCCGGTTATGCTGGATTATAAGCTGATGGCGGATAACGATTCGATGTACAATACACCGCCCTGCTACTGCATTTACATTGCAAAGCTGGTTTACGAATGGCTGATGTCTTTGGGCGGACTTTCCGCCATGCAGAAGATCAACCGTGAAAAGGCTGACATTCTGTATGATTATCTGGACAGCCAGAGCTATTACATTGCACCGGTGCAGAAGGATGCGCGTTCCATGATGAACGTGACCTTTGTGACCGGGAATCCCGATCTTGACAAGAAGTTTGCCGCCGAGGCGGGGGCTGCCGGTCTGAAGAACATTAAGGGACACCGCTCGGTCGGCGGTATGCGCGCATCGATTTACAACGCCATGCCGAAGGAAGGCGTGGAGGCTCTGGTTGCCTTCATGAAGCGCTTTGCCGCTGAAAATCCGAAGGACTGATTGTACGAAACAGTACGGCTCTGTGTGGGGACAGCCGGCTCTGCTGCACGGAAACGCTTGGGAACGTGCAGCCCATCGGAGCAGCTTTCCGCATCCGTCCGTTTGCTCCGGAATGCGGCATTGCACAGCGGGTATTATGTGGGAAAACGCACAGTATCGTCCTTCCGGTGCACGTGAGGCTTGCGGAACACCGGATATGAGCCGGATGCATGCCGGACGGAATATCCGGTGTTCCCGGAGGTTGAGCGGAACGCTGCATTGTCTGATGCAGGCGCAGATCGCACTGCGGCGGAAGCCTGCATTCGGAACGCAGTGATTTTTAGACTTATTTGTACTGACATCACCTGTCAGAATGGAGAGTATATGTATAATATTCAACTTTTGAATAAAATAGCGCGGGTCGGGACTGCGGCGTTCGACCCGGAGCGGTTTGCGGTCGGAGACAGCATTGAAAATCCGGATGCCATCATGGTTCGGTCCGCCGCAATGCACGATATGGAGTTTTCCGGAAAGCTGAAGGCGATTGCACGCGCCGGAGCCGGGGTGAATAATATTCCGCTGGAGCGCTGTGCGGAAAGCGGCATCGTGGTCTTCAATACGCCGGGGGCAAATGCAAACGGTGTGAAGGAGCTTGCGGTGGCTGCGCTGCTTTTGGCATCGAGAAATATTGCGGGCGGAATGGAATGGGTGAAAACCCTGAAGGGCGAGGAAAATGCCGCAAAGCTGATCGAAGCCGGAAAAAGCAGATTTGCCGGCTGTGAGATCAAGGGGAAAACACTTGGCGTGATCGGTCTGGGGGCAATCGGCGGGCTGGTTGCAAATGCTGCCGTTTCGCTCGGAATGAACGTGATCGGATATGACCCGTATCTGACTGTGGAGGGGGCGTGGTCGCTTTCCCGTTCCGTGACCAAGGCGGCAAGCTATGATGAGATTTTTGCAAGCAGCGATTATATTTCCGTGCATGTTCCCGCTACGGGGGAGACAAAGGGAATGTTCTGCCTGTCTTCGTTTGCCAAAATGAAGGACGGGGTGCGGATCATTAACCTTGCGCGTGCCGAGCTGGTCAATTCCGCAGATCTTCTGGAGGCGGTCAAAGCCGGAAAAGTCGCTGCGTATGTCACGGATTTTGCAACGCCGGAGCTGATTGCAGCGGATGATCGGATCATGGTGATTCCGCATCTGGGTGCGTCTACTGCGGAAAGTGAGGATAACTGCGCGGTTATGGCTGCCGAGGAGCTTGTGGAGTTCCTGACAAACGGAAATATCCGCAATTCGGTCAATTACCCGAATGCCTCCATGCCGCATGACGGCGATGCCCGGATCTGCATCATGCATAAAAATCTTCCGGGCACACTTTCCGCAATTTCCTCTGCTTTGGCGGATGAAAAGCTGAATATCGAGAATATGCTGAACCGTTCACGCGGGAATTATGCCTATACGATTATCGAAATCATCGGGCAGATTCCGCAGACGGTTGCAGATCGGTTGTCCGGAATTGAAAATGTGATACGCGTCAACATCTATAATTGACGGGATAGCAGGGGCTGCCTGAAGCTTGAGGCTTTGGGCAGCTCATTTATATATAGCGGAAGGATGCGGGCATTTTTGCCTGTTTTTTGTTTGTCGGCTTCTTTGGCTGCAAAACGGCGGTGTCAAGCGGCAAAGCCGATCCTGTGACGGAGCGAAATGCTTTTTGAGCTTTTTCCCGCTTTTTTTCGAGGGGCGCGGTGTTGCCGGGCTCCGTTTTGCGGTGAGCTTCTGCGCTGACGCGCATTTTGCGCAAGGGAGCTTATTCATCTGCGGAAAAAACGGACAGCCCCGCCATGCTGTGCGAAACAGACTGTATGGCGGGGGCTGTATATATTCGATTATGCCGGGTCCGAGCCGGATTCCGCTCTTCCTTGCGCATGCAGAATTTTTCGGATCCGATCGGTTGTCAGATAATATTTCGCCGCAATCTCTTCATAGCTGAGTCCGGCGTTGTAAAGCGCACAGAGCTGTCGGTTTCTCTCCGCATAGCGCTGCCGTGTCCCGTTTTTTTCACCCCATCCGGTTTTTTCCTGAACAGAGGGGATATAAATCAATTCGCCCTGTGCATACTTCTGCACCTGCTTCAAAAGCTCCGGCGGAAGGATGCTTCCTGCATTTTTGTATGCCACGTCAAAACCTCTTTCTGCCTGTTTTGAAGTGCGTCCCGGTTCGCAGGAGCCGACCGGGCGGTCGGGCTGCGAACCGGGCACGGCATACACGGTCTCAGGCTCCGGTTATGCCGTGATCACCTGTCCTTTTACAATCATCATTTTCACTGATTCCTCCTTTTCGAAAGAATTCCTCACGGGCGGTACCTTCCCATTCGGTATGGTTAGTATATCATATAAAAATATTTTTCGCAAGTGTCAGAATGATTATAATGAAAAAATCCTTGCCGGAGCCTTCCGGTCCTGCTCAGACGGCAATATAAAATGTCGGAGGGGGGTGCAGGGCAGAGGCATTATGCCGGGAGAGCAATGTGCCGCGGTACAGGGGAGAACGGGCGGGTGCACGGGAGCGTAAAAAGAAAGGGGCGCAAATGTAAAATGCCGGTGCTTTCGGGGAAAATGCCGTGTTTTCCGGAAGACCGGGCAAAACGCCCGCGCGGAGGAGACAGACGGGGCTGTGAGACGCAGCGATGGAGCCGTTCCCGGCGAACCGCCGTGAAATGCTCGGAGGATATCCGGTCGATGTGTCCGGTCGGCGGCTTTGCGGGAGGTTTTTTCGGTCGGCGGCAGTTACCATTGGTATCTTGTCAGAACGCCGTCCTCCCGCAGCCCTTCATAGGCGTGCTGACGCAAAACCTCATAGGCGCCTACGGCAGCCGCGTTGCTCAGGTTCAGGCAGCGCAGGCTGTTTCTCATCGGAATTCTTATGCAGCGCTCCGGGTGCTGTGCGAGAAAATCCTCCGGAAGTCCGGCAGTTTCCTTTCCGAACAGGAGAAAAACCCGCTCCGGATAGGAAACATCGGAAAAGGAGCGCGGTCCCTTTGAGGTAAAATAAAACATCGGATCGTTCCCGTGCTGCACCATGAAATCGTCAAGACTGTCATAGTATGTGATGTCCAGCTTGTCCCAATAATCCAGTCCGGCGCGCCGGAGCTTTGCCGCATCCGGCTCAAAGCCGAGCGGGCGAACAAGGTGCAGCGCCGCCCCGGTCACGGCGCAGGTTCGGGCAATGTTTCCGGTGTTCTGAGGAATTTCCGGTTCAACAAGAACAATATTCAAGTCCAACATAAAGCAAAAATCTCCATTGATGTATTAAATAGATAAAATGGTGCGGTGCATGATGCAGTCCGTCAGGGAACATGTATTCTATCACAAGCAAAAATGCGTGCTTGCACAGGCATTTTTGCGCCGTCCATCAAGGAACACATGCGCCTTTG
>CAKRZE010000025.1 GCA_934432725.1 uncultured Eubacteriales bacterium | reverse complement strand
GTTTTCTGCATTTGCTCCGATACGATCTGAATATCCGTGACCGGGCCATGCACACCGTTTCCGCCGATCAGCGGCTGATGGATCATGATTTCTGCGTTCGGCAGTGCGATCCGCGTGCCTTTTGTGCCGCCTGCCAGCAGGAAAGCACCGAAGCTTGCAGCCAGACCGATGCAGATGGTAGATACATCACACTTGATATATTGCATGGTATCGTAAATCGCAAAGCCGGTCGTGACCGAGCCGCCCGGACTGTTGATATAAAGCTGAATGTCCTTGTCCGGGTCTTGTGCCTCCAAGAAAAGCATCTGTGCAATCACGGACCCGGCAGATGCCTCCGTCACTTCCTCGCCGAGAAAAATAATCCGATCGGATAACAGCCGGGAAAAAATATCATAGCTCCGTTCGCCGCGTCCGGTTTGTTCGATCACGTAGGGGATGATGCTCATATAGGTTTACTCCTTGATTTCCTTTGGTTTCATACCAAACAGGTGAATGCCCAGCGCGGCATTAAACCCTGTCGCGGCAAACACGCTGAAACGCTCCACAACGCCGAAATATTCGGTGGGAACGAGCTTCATGCCCATCGCACCCACAAGCATCATACCGAGGGCAACGCCCGCGCATATGCCATAGGAACGGCATCCCCTGTTTTTGGCTCCGGCAACGATGATCACGGTCAGCGATACGATGGACAGCAACACCACCAAAGCAGTGACGACCATGTGCATCACATCCTGAAATGCGCCGGCGTAGCCGCTGTCGCTCAGCGGGAACATCCGATACCCGACCGCCGAGATCCACTCCATGATGGCGAACAGATAAATACCGGTACGCAGCAGCTTGGTTTTCTGCCCCTGAATCCCAATGCAGACAACGGTCACGCAAACGACCTCACACGCATTGTAGAGGGCGCTGAGCTGATTCCACAGCATAAGCGACGGCGCTTTGGCGGCGCTCAGGTCGCTGACGGCCTGCGCCATCCAGTGATAGCCGGGGTAAGCCAGCGGTGCAAAAACTACCGCCGCTGTGTAGGAAAGAAAGCTGACGATGCCAAGCAGTCCCAGCTTTTGTATCAAAGGCTTTTTCATTTGTTTTCCCCTCCCTGTACGCTGCCGCCGTGCACCAAGCGGAAAAAGAGGCGGACGTGACTTCTGAGCTTTTCAAGGCATTCGTCCTCCCGCTCCGGTTGACGGTCGCACACGCCGATGAGCGTCATGACAGGAGCAACATACATCATTGCCAGCGTGGCGGGATCCTCTGCCAGGATTTCTCCCGCAGCAATCAATGCGCGGAAAATGCCGGCATGATACTCAATCATGCGCTCCACATAACGCCTTGAATACAGCGCAGCCAGCTCCGGTGAGCGAAACTGCTCGATGGTCATCATGTGCCGGAAATTGCGGATGATTTGATTGTGGAGAGAATATTCAAAAATCTGCCGCACCTTTTCAAAAAGCGCATCCTCGGTAATCCCGGTAAAAACGGAGATGTCCTGCGCGACATTCTGCACATGAACGTTGATCTTATCGGTATCCGCCTCATACTGCTTCGCCGTAGATTCCACGATTGCTTCAAAAATCGCCTGCTTGCTCGGATAATGATTGTAAAGTGACGGAGCCTTGATTCCGACTGCCTCGGCAATCTCCCCGACGCTCACCGCATCGTATCCGCGCACTGCAAACAGCTCCAACGCCTTGTCGATAATTTTCTGCTTCGTATCTTCCCGTTTCATTGCCGCCCCTCGCTAACTAATATTCGTTAGTAATATTATAAACCATTCCGCAGGAAATGTCAAGGGGACCCGCTTATCTTTTTTCACTCCCGACAGCCGCATTTTAAACGGGTTGAGCTTTCCGGCTCAGCCCGTTTTTTCCGGCACGAATCCCATATCGGTTTCAGCCCATCATTCTTCGAGAGTATCGGCAGCAGCTTCCGATGGTTTTGATAATTTTAAGCGCAAAGCCTTTTTATATCCACTGATGGGCATCTTACTGCCAAACAAGCAACAAAAAAAGGGGTGTAAAAAAACTCGTTCCGAGTTTTTTTACACCCCAAGACTGAACGCCGCCGTTTTGCACCAGAGGGAAAGCCGAAACCACAAAAGCATGGGGCCAAAACGACCGAAACCGCATCAAAAATGCCGGAATCCCGACCGGCATTTTTAAGGGACTGTGAAAAACATAGCGCTTTTTGGCAGCCCCCTTGCATTCACATCATAGCGGGCTGTCTGAAATCTCAAAAATGGTAAAAAGGTGGTAAAAAACTGCCTGTAACCGTGTAAATCGTTGTCCCGCAACGATTTATCCGTCAATCGGCTTCATTGTCGGGAAGAGCAAAACGTCCCGGATGGAAGGGCTGTCTGTCAGCAGCATGACCAAACGGTCCACCCCAAAGCCAAGTCCGCCTGTCGGAGGCATTCCGTACTCCAGCGCTGTCACATAGTCATAATCCACCTCTGCCTTGCAGCCCGGCTCCGCAGCGCGCTTTGCAGCCACCTGCCGCTCAAACCGATCCAGCTGATCAAGCGGATCATTCAGCTCACTGAAGGCATTTCCGAACTCTGTCGCATGAATAAAATACTCAAACCGTTCGGTAAACATCGGATCCTCCGGCTTGCGCTTTGCGAGCGGACTGATCTCCACCGGATAGTCATAAATGAAGGTCGGCTGGATCAGCTTATCCTCCACAAATGCATCAAACAGCTCCGAAAGAACCGTCCCCTTCGACGCGTCTGCCGGAACCTCCACATGGAGCGCCTTGGCAGCGGCTCTGGCATCCTCGTCCGTTGCCCAGTCGGAGTAGTCGCAGCCTGCATACTTCTTCACTGCCTCTGCCATAGTCAGCCTTTCCCAGTTTGACATGTCAATTGCAGTTCCCTGATATGTGATCTGCATGCCGCCGCAAATCTTCTCGGTCAGCTTCTTGTACATATCTTCAACAAGATCCATCATGCCGTGATAATCCGTAAATGCCTGATACAGCTCCACTGAGGTGAATTCCGGATTATGCTTGGGATCCATGCCTTCATTTCTGAAAATCCTTCCGACCTCATAAACCCGATGCATACCGCCCACGATCAGCCGCTTCAGATAAAGCTCCGTCTCAATCCGCAGATACATATCCATATCCAGTGTATTGTGATGCGTTTTAAAGGGACGCGCGGAGGCTCCGATCTCAAGCGGAACCAGAATCGGCGTATCCACCTCAACAAAGCCTTTTCCGTCCAGATAGCTTCGGATCTCCTTCAGGATACCGGATCGCTTTACAAAGGTGTCCTTCACTTCGGGATTCATAATCAGGTCCACATATCTCTGCCGGTACCGCATGTCCTGATTGGTCAGACCGTGGAATTTCTCCGGCAGCGGAAGAAGAGACTTTGCAAGCAGTGTGAGCTTTTGCACATGAACGGAAATCTCCCCCGTCTTTGTCTTGAAAACAAAGCCCTCCATGCCGACGATATCTCCGATATCCCATTTTTTAAAGTCAGCATATTCCTCTTCGCCCACATCGTCCCGCTTGACATAAACCTGAAGCGTGCCCTTTTCATCGGAGATATGTGCGAAGGCAGCCTTACCCATCACACGCCGGCTCATCATCCGACCGGCAACCGAAACAACCCTGCCCTCTTCATACGGCTCCTTCACGGAATCGCTGTAATCGGTCACAGGGAATTTCGTAATGGCAAACGGATCCTTTCCGGCATCCTGATATGCCTTGAGCTTATCGCGTCTGATCTGCATAATTTCATTCAGATCCTTCTCCGGCGCGGCGGGATTCTGTCTGTTCTCGTCCATTATTCTGTCCGTTTCTTTCGCGGTGCGAAAGCATCCTTTCTTTGGGGGTTGAAATTGATCGGCTTGACAGCATGTGCCGATCCGAAATGCCGAAGCATCTCGCTCCCGGCAAACCAAAAGCCTCACGGCTTCTCCCGATCCGGTGCCGAAGAAATCACTTTGAAATAGCCAGCACTCTCAGCGTCACCGTTCCGGACGGCGTATCCACATTGATCTCCTGTCCGGCACGTGCGCCGATCAATGCGCTGCCGATCGGGGACTGATCGGAAATCTTATACAGAAGCGGATCGGCTTCCGTAGAGCCGACGATCGAATATTCCACTTCCTCGCCGAACGTCTCGTCATACACAGTCACCTTACTGCCCACATTCACGATATCCGTGGAAATATCCTTTTCGTTGATCACCTTCACATGGCGGAGCATTTCCTCCAGCTCGGCAATCCGCGCTTCCACCTTTGCCTGCTCATTTTTCGCTTCATCATATTCCGAGTTTTCCGAAAGGTCTCCGAACGAAAGAGCAACGCGAATCGCCTCCACGACCTCTTTCCGCTTGGTGTTTTTCAGAAAATCAAGTTCATCCGTCAGTTTTTTCAGACCCTCGTCTGTTACAATAATCTGCTTTGCTTCCATAATAGCTCTCCTTCAGTTTCTCTTATCAATCTGATTAAAAACAGTATCTGCTTTTATGACAACGCCGAAACGGCTTCCTGCAGCTGATTGTCCGTCTCATCGGTCAGCTTGTAAAAATTGATCTTTTGCGCCTCCTCGGAAAGCGCAACCTCCCGATCCGGCTTCACACCGACACCTTCATAATTTCCGGAGTACGGCGGATCATACATTTTTGTGGAAATAGATATGGCGGAATTGTCGCTCAGCCGCATAACGGACTGCGCAGTGCCCTTTCCATAGGTTTTCGTACCGAGCACAATCGCCCGGACCTCTCCCCTTGCGGCATAGTCCTTCAGTGCAGCCGCAAACAGCTCGGCGGCGCTTGCCGTGCTGCCGTTCACCAGCACGCAGCAGGGAACGTCCAGAAATTCGGCATCAGAGGATTCCGTTTTCCGTTCCCCTGCCTTATCGGTCAGGTGTACGATCGGTCCCTCCGGCAAAAGGTAATCCAGAACGCTCACCACAGAGGAAAGCGCTCCGCCCGGGTTGTTCCTCAGATCGTAGACAAATCGGGAAGCCCCCGCCGTGCGAAGCTCCTCCACCGCAGCCCTGAACTGCTCCGGCGTCGTCTGATTGAATTCATAGATCCGTATCACCCCGACATCCGTTGTGTTTCCGTCTGCATCGCGGAACAGATGCGAGGTCACGCTGACCGATGCAACCTCGGCACGCTTCAGCTTAAAATCAAGCTGCTGTGACATATCCCGGATCACAGAAAGGGACACCTCGCTTCCGGCATCTCCCTTCATCAGCTTTTTGGCACCGTCATAGCCGACATCCGCAACCGTCTGTCCATCCATAGCGGTAATCAGGTCCGAAACGGAAAGTCCGGCTTTCTCGGCGGGAGAATCCGGAAGGATCCGGACAATTTCGAGCGCGGAAAGCGCTTCATTATAAATCACCTGAACGCCGATACCGACCGATCTGCCGTTTTCGTTCAGCTGCCACTCTTTAAATTCCAAGGCACTGATATACCGGGCATATTTATCTCCGATTCCGGAAAGATAGCCGCTCATAATGGCATCGTTCAGTGCATCCTCATCCACCTCGCCGATATAGTTCTCCCGAATCAGGGAAGCGATATCCTCCAGCTTATCATATGTGCCGTATCCGGCAAGTATCTCATTCAGCTTGCGGGAATACTTGTTGTTCAACGTCAGATACGTCATATTAAAGGTCAGAAGCACCGCCAGAAGCACCGCCGCAACTGCCCCGAACAAAGAAATCTTTTTGCTTCGCATGATGTCTCCTCCTCTCCGGCAATGCCGCACGAAACCGCCGCGGAATGCCCCGGCAAGGTCCGGCAGTGCCCAAAAAAACAGCAGGCAAGTCAGTTGCCTCCGTCCCCCGGAAGCATCATATGCCGCCGTCCCCGCCCGCATCCCGGAAAACCGGCAGCCTTCCTGCAGCGCCCTTTCAAACCGAATCTGCGGTGTCCCGCACACACGCATCCTTCCGCTCTCCGCGCCCATTTCCAAAGGAACCCCTTCTAAAAAAGGCACATCGCCCCAAAAAGGTCCGTCACAGCCAAAAATACGCATACTGCCGTTCAAAAGCGCAGCCCAACCGGCTTTTGACGGTGTGCCCGCCCTGTTTTTTCACACCCCGATCCTCCGCACAGACAGGCATCACGGCTGACGAAAAGCAGAGGTCTGCCGCATTTTCAGCGGCAGCCCCGTCATCTTATGCGCCATACGGAAATACAAGTCCCCGTCAGGACGGCACGGTAACAAATGCGCCCTGCGCGTTGTTTTTATCCAGCGGATGGACCCGCTTTCCGTTCACACGGATCTCAAAATGGCAATGGCATCCCGTGGAATCACCGGTCGAACCGATCTTGGCAATCACATCGCCCTTGGTGACCTTTTGTCCCACCTTAACGCAAAGCAGACTGTTGTGCGCATACAGCGTCTGGATACCGTTTCCGTGATCGATCACCACATAATTTCCATAGCTGTTGTTGTACTCGGCAACAATCACCGTGCCGTTGTTGGAGGCATATACCGGCTCTCCCAGACGTGCCGGAATATCGATTCCGTTGTGAAATCCGGTCACGCCGTAAATCGGGTGGATCCGCCAGCCGAAATCGGAAGAAATCCATGTATGACTCTTGTTAACCGGCCACATATAAGCGCCCTGCGCCTTTGCCTGCTCCTCGGCTTCTCTCGCCTGAAGCTCCAGATCCTTAATAATCGCAAGAAGCTTTGCCTGGCATTCCTCATCCGCCTTTTTGATTTCCTCAATCTGCCTCTGCCTCTCGGCGCTGTTGTTCATCAGCTGACTCAGGGTCTGATCGGCTTCTGCCGCCTTATCGTTCAGCTCCGCCTTGTTCTGCACCAGAGTCACCTTCAGAGTCTCCTGCTCGGCAAGGTCATTTTCCAGCTTTTCGCGCAGCTGCTCCAGATACTCCGCTTCCTCCTCCAGTGCGCACATCTGCTCGTCCTGATAGCTTGCCATAGAGCGCATCCGCTCAATCCGCGTCAGCATGTCGCCGAGCGAATCGGAGGAAAACAGAATTTCCAGATAATTGGAGCTGCCGTTCTCATAAGAAAGCCGAAGCTGTTCCTTCAGCTGTTCATATTTCGTGTCAACCTCGGTCTGTCTGACCGCGATTTCCTTGATTTTCTCCTGAATTCCGGTTTCATATTCTTCAATCAGGCTGTCGGTCAGATCAATATTCTCCTGAAGCGCCATCATCTGCGCATCGATCTGCGTTTTCTGATCCATTGCCGACGCGGACTGATTCTTCATATTGTTCAGTTCGTTTTGCAGCTGAGCCAGCTTATTTTTATTGTTTTCGATCTGCTCCTGCACAGCTTTTTTCTGCGCCTCGGTATAGCCGATCGAAGCCTCTGCCGGCATGCCGGGCTGAGCCAGCAAAAGCGTTACCGCGAGAACTCCAACCGACAGAGAGCGGAGCAGCGGCTTACTCATCCTTTTCATTGCAGCAATCCTTCTTTCCCCTTGTTCATGCCTTCATGTATTTGCGCAGAGAAATGCAGCTTCCGACGATGCCCGTAAACACACCGGTAACCAAAAATCCAAGCAAAACATATCGGCTCAGTGAGCTGAACGGCGTCAACGCAATCACGTTGAACTCCGAGGTCAGCATGGCGACAACCCGTTTATACATAAACTCCTGAAGAAAATACGCGATTGTTCCGGAAAGCAGTCCGATGATGGTCCCCTCAAACACAAACGGGAGAGAAATAAACCATCCGGTGGCGCCGACATAGCGCATCACACTGATCTCCTGCCGTCTGGAAAACACCGAAAGCTTAACCGTGTTGATGATAACAAAGATGCTGACCACGAACAAGATCACCATAAACCACGCGAACACCAGAACAATCTCGTTCTTCACGCTTTCGACCGTATCGGCGACATCGGAGCGGCAGCTGATCTTGTATATATCTTCAATAAAGCTGAGCTGATATTTCAGATCCTCCACCTTATTGTTATCCGTATAGGAAATATAGAAGGTATCCGGGTAGAAATTATCGTCATTCTGCAGATTTGCGACAAGATCCGGATAATCCTTCAGGTTTTCCAGCTCTTCCTTTTTTGTTTCCTCCTTGGAAACAAGCCGCAGACCGGCGACATTCGGGAGCTCGCGCAGGCGCCGCTCCACCGATGCCAGACGGACACCCTCATCGGTCGGAACGCTTTCCGCGCTCTGACCGTTCAGGTCATATACAATTTTATAAGAGGTATACGCCGTGCTCTCGCTCCAGACCGCATAAAACGTAATTCTGCCGCCCTTTGCCATTTCATCCGTCAGAAGCACGGTGTCTCCGGTATTATACAGCGGATCTCCCTCTGCCGGTGAAGGCACGGTGGACCATCCGCGGAAGCTGATGCTGACGTGCCGTGCAATCAAAGCCTCCGGCAGCGTCACGGAATCGTCTGCATGGTATACCGTGGAATCGGAGGGCAGTGCGGATTCCCTGTCAAGCGCAATGCCGGACGCGGAATATGCCAGCCGAAGCCCGTCCTGTGCGACGGCATTTTCCCAGATCGCATAGAACGTCACCGTTCCGTTTACGGCATCCGCGCCGGAGGCGGTGTAGGCGTCCCCCGCCGTATAGGCAGGAGCAGCCGCATCGGGGTCCGTGGACCACCCGAGAAATTTCACGTTCGGATCGGAGGAGGTCACCGCGCCAGAAAGCTCTGCGGTATCGCCCTCTTCATACGTTTTTTCAGGCTTGACAAACGCAGCGATCTCATTCAGAGAGCCGAGATTGGCAAGGTTTGCATTAATGTTGTAGACCAGAAGCCCAAAGCTTCCCATCACCAGAAGGCAGGACATCAAAACCGTGATTGATGCCATGCTCATCACGCCGTTTCGCCAAAGCCCCTTCAGGCTTTGCCCCACAAAGTAAGTAAAGGAATATCTACGCACGGAACATCCCTCCCACGCGGTCATCCACAATCGATCCGCTCTTCAGAGTGACAACCCGCTGCTGCAGCTGATCCACAAGATCCTTTTCGTGCGTAACCACGATCACGGTCTTGCCGCATTTATTAATCTTAATCAGCAGATTCATAATTTCAAGACTCATTTTCGGATCGATGTTTCCGGTCGGCTCGTCGGCAATCAGCGTGCCGGGGTTATTGGCAAGCGCGCGCGCCAGAGCCACGCGCTGCTGTTCGCCTCCGGACAGCTCGTTCGGGAACGCCTTCATTTTATCCTGCAAGCCGACTGTTGCCAGAATCGCGGGAACACGCCGGCGGATATTCCGGGACGGTTCGCCGATCACACGCATCGCAAACGCAACGTTCTCAAATACGGTTTTTTTATCAAAAAGGCGGAAATCCTGAAAAACAACGCCCAGCTTTCTGCGATAGTACGGCACCTTGTAATTTTGCAGCTTTGACAAATCAAAGTTGTCCACTGTCAGCTTGCCGCTCGTCACCTTTTCCTCCCGGAGAAGGAGCTTTGTCAGGGTCGATTTGCCGGCGCCGGAATGCCCGACGATAAATACAAATTCCCCGTCCTCGATCCGAAGATTGACTCCATCCAAAGCCTTTGTACCGTTCGGATATATCTTTTTCACGTTTTTGAATTCTATCATACCGTTTCCCCTGCGGACCGGAGCCTCAGAACTTGACAGGCTTGGAGGACAGATACTTTTTCACCATCAAAGCAACCTTGAACGTGATCGCGTGCTCAAATTCGCGCAGATCCAAGCCTGTCAGCTTGCGGATCTTTTCCAGTCTGTACACCAGGGTGTTGCGGTGAACAAACAGCTTCCGGGAGGTCTCCGAAACGTTGAGGTTATTTTCAAAGAAGCACTGAATCGTCATCAGCGTCTCACGGTCAAGGGACTCCAGAGAGCCTTTCTTGAACACCTCCTGCAAAAACATCTCGCAAAGCGTTGTAGGAAGCTGATAAATCAGTCTTCCGATGCCGAGGTTGTCATAGCTGATGATATTTTTCTCCGTATCGAACACCTTTCCGACCTCAAGCGCCACCTGCGCCTCTTTGAAGGAACGGGCAAGATCCTTGATGTTGTCAACCGCAGTGCCGATTCCGATGGAAACCTTGGTATAGAACTCGGAGGAAAGCGTATCGGCAATGTTTTTTGCCAGCTTTTCGACCTCCTTCATGTCAAAGTTGGGACGGATTTCCTTCACAAGAACGATATCGTTTTCCCCGACGGAAATCACATAGTCCTTGTTCTTGTCCGGAAACATATTCTGCACCATATCATACGGAATGATATCGTTCTTTCCGAAGAATTTGATCAGAAGCACGATCCGGTCCACATCGGTCGCAAAATGAAGCTCCTTGGACTTGATATAGATATCGCTGGGCAGAATATTGTCCAGAATCACATTTTTGATAAAAGAGCCCTTGTCGTATTTTTCATCGTACAGATTTTTGATATTGGAAAGAGAAATTGCCAGGATCGCGGCAACCTTATCCGCCATTCTGTCCTCGCCCTCGACAAAAACGATATATTCGTTTTTATTGGTATTGCCGATCGGACGGTACGTATAGCCCCCGGACGTCACAGACTCGCTTGTATATGCCAGCTCGTCCCGGATTCCCTGTCTGGTCCCCCCGATTTTTGCAAGCTCGCTGCAGGATATAATAACGCCATTTTCGTCAATGACACCGATCACCCGATCAATCGTATCCTTCATTTGATGAATGATTCCCTGGAACAGTCTGTTTGACATGGCAATCTCCTTTCACCCCAACAAAAATAAAAGAAATCAAGACCGGATTTTTTCAAAATCAACAATCCACATAAGACCGGAATCGGCACAATGTACCGTGATTCGGCGGTTTTCTACATATTCGGAATAGATTTCTATATAAAATACTGTTTTATTATACATTGATTTTGGCGAAATGTCAAGAAGCTTGCACTTGTTTTTGTAAACAATCCTGAATTCTTTCTGTCATTTGCATTTTTACGTTCAAGATCCGCCGCCACGCACGCGGGTTGCCGAAAGCAAAAACGCCGCCGGTCATACAGAGCCGGATCAGAAAACACGGAGGCTGCCAAAACCGATCTTTTAACCACTCTCAAAAACGCCGTTCGGAATCCCGGCATTTCCGATGCGGTTCCGAGCGTTTCGCCCCCTCCCCTTTGGTTTTCCGATCACCTTGGCGGCAACGCGGCGTTCAGCCGCTGTGCCCAACGTCAACGGGGGTGTCAAAAAACTCAAAAGAGTTTTTTGACACCCCGCAGTCTCCCGTCAGACGGCTTTTCTCAAATCCGGCGCAGAAGCATGGCGTGCCAGTCGTTCTCCTCAAGCTCATCGGCAAGCACAAAACCGTGTTCCTCCATGGCGCAGAGCACCTGCTTCGCCTGTCTGTCGATCACACCGGACACAGCCAGAAGTCCGCCCTCCCGGATATACGCTCCGATGTCTCCCGCCATCCGGATCAGAATGTCCGCCACGATATTCGCGGTCACAAAATCGAACTGCCCCTCCTCCAAGGACACGTTTTTCAGAAGATCGGACACGCCGCATTCCACATTGCAGCAGCCGTTTGACACGATGTTTTCACCGGCAACCCGCACCGCTACAGGATCAATGTCATAGCATCTGACCCTGTCCGCGCCGAGCTTGGAGGCGGCAATCGCAAGAATTCCGCTGCCCGTCCCGACATCCAGCACGTATGCGCCCTTTTCCATATGCTTTTCCAAAAGCATCGCACAAAGCCGCGTTGTCTCATGCGTTCCGGAGCCGAATGCCATACCCGGATCCATCCGGATGATCTTTTCGTCCTTCTCCGGAAAATACTCCTCGTCCCACGCCGGAACCACAGTCACATGCGGCGACAGCTTCAGGGGCTTATAGTATTTCTTCCATGTCTCCGTCCAGTCCGCCTCATTCATCCCGATCATTTCAATGCGGCAGTCCAGCCCGAGCTCCGAAAAGCGGTCCTTCAGCATAACAGCAGTTTCCGCCGGATTCTGCTCCTGCGGCACGTAAATACTGACTGCGGCATGCGTCTGATCCCGCCTCATCAATTCCTCGTCAATCAGTTCGCCGTATATCGTATCCATCTGCGTAAGGTCCGACGGATCCTCAATCATCAGATTGTTGTCCAGCATGCTCATCACCGCCGCGATCTCCTCCGTATCGGAAACCGCACCCGTGACCCTGATCTGCGTCCAATCCTTCATTTCCTTCTGTCCATACCCTTCCTCCGGAATCGGGTGCAGCCGCGCCTGCCCTCACCGTCTTCGGTTATTTATCCCTGTCCCGGAAAATCTTTTTAAAAAACGATGTTTTTTTCTGGTGATTCCCGTCTCCGCAGGACGCCGCAAAATCACGCAAAAGCGCCTTCTGTCCGGCATTGAGGTTCTTCGGAATCTCCACCATCACACTGAAAATCAGGTCGCCTCTCCGGGAGGAGCGGATCATCTGAATGCCTTTTCCGCGCAGCGTGAACTGCGTTCCGTTCTGCGTTCCCTCCGGGATGGTATACTTCACGTCCCCCTCCAGAGTCGGAACATCGATTTCCGCACCGAGCGCCGCCTCGGCAAAGGTGATCGGAACCTCGCAGTAAATATTATAGCCGTCTCTTTCGAAAATCGGATGCGGACGCACCGACACAACGATCACCAGATCGCCGTTCGGTCCCCCGTTTCTGCCGGAGTTGCCCTGTCCCTTGACGCCGACTCTCTCCCCGTCATCGATGCCGGCTGGAATTGTAACCTCCAATGTCTTGGAGACCTTTACATAACCCTTTCCGTTGCAGTTCTTGCAGGGCGTCTTGATGATCTTGCCGGTTCCGCGGCATTCCGAGCAGGGCGCGGTTGACTGAAACACGCCGAATGCCGTTCTCTGAGACACCCGCACCTGACCGGTCCCCTTGCACGCGGAACACGTTTCGGCGCTGGTCCCCTTTGCCGCGCCGGTCGAACCGCATTCCGGACACTTCTCGATCCTGTTATAGGTAATGGTCTTCTTGCAGCCGAACGCCGCCTCCTCAAAGGAAAGCATCACGCGGTATGAAAGATCCTCTCCCTGCATAGGAGCGTTCCTTACGGAGGAGCCTCCCCCGCCCTGTCCGCCGCCGAAGAAGCTGCTGAAAATATCCCCGAAGTCAAAGCCGCCGAAATCTCCGCCAAAGCCGCCGAAGCCGCCATCGCCCTGACCCGCACCCATATTGGGATCAACCCCCGCAAAGCCGTACTGATCATAGCGCGCCTTCTTGTCGGCATCGGACAGAATTGCGTATGCCTCATTGACCTCTTTGAATTTTGCTTCCGCTTCTTTATCTCCGGGATTCATGTCCGGATGATATTTCTTCGCCAGGACACGGTATGCCTTTTTAATCTCGTCCGCCGAGGCAGTTTTCGAAAGCCCCAGCACCTCATAATAATCTCTCTTGTTTTCTGCCATAATGCTATCCGTACCTTCCGTCCTTGTCTGTCCGCCGCCGGCAGAGACTGCCGTGCTCCGTCCGGGTCAAAACACGAATTTCCGCAGTGACAAAAGCCGTCGCTGCGGAAAATATGTGTGCGGCATCCGGCTCCTGCGGCATTTTCACGGACAGTATCGTGCCGCGCCGGTTCAAAAGCCTCCCGGTGCGGTCCGAGCCTTCATCCGGCAGCCGTCCGAACTGCGGCAAGCCGCCTCAAAGCGGAGGGAAACCGGCGCCGCTTTGAGGCGCCGGTTCTGCCCCGCCTTTTTTCAATTACTTGTTGTCGCCGGTCTTGTCTTCATAGTCGGCATTGTAATAGGTATTGCCGTTTGCATCCTGACTCTGGCTGCCCGCCGCGCCGGCACCGTTTCCGCCGTTCGCCGCGCCTGCCTGCTGATACAGCTTCTCGGAAATCTTATAGAATGCCTGCTGCAAAGCCTCGGTGTCCGCCTTGATCGCAGCCGTATCGCCGCCCTTGACAGTCTCCTTCAGCTTATCGGCAGCGGCGGTCACAGTCGCCTTCTCATCCGCGGAAATCTTATCGCCAAGCTCTGTCAGTGCCTTTTCCGTCTGGAAGATCAGGGATTCCGCCTGATTCTTGGTATCAACCGCTTCCTTCTGCTTCTTATCCTGATCGGCATATTTCTCAGCCTCGCGGACTGCACGGTCAATATCCTCCTTGCTCATGTTGGTCGAAGAGGTAATCGTGATGTGCTGCTCCTTGCCGGTTCCGAGATCCTTTGCCGTGACGTTCACGATGCCGTTTGCATCGATATCAAAGGTGACCTCAATCTGCGGCACGCCGCGCGGAGCGGCAGGAATGCCGTCCAGGTTGAACATGCCGAGTGTCGTATTGCCGGCAGCCATCTCACGCTCACCCTGCAGCACGTGAATCTGAACAGAGGTCTGACCGTCCGCCGCAGTGGAGAATACCTGACTCTTCTTGACCGGGATCGTGGTATTGCGGTCGATGATCTTGGTGCAAACGCCGCCGAGCGTCTCAATGCCGAGGGACAGAGGCGTTACATCAAGAAGCAGAAGATCCTTGACCTCTCCGCCGAGCACACCGCCCTGTACCGCCGCGCCGATTGCAACGCATTCATCCGGGTTGATGCCCTTGAACGGCTCCTTGCCGATAAACTTCTTGACCGTTTCCTGAACGGCGGGAATACGGGTGGAACCGCCGACAAGCAGAACCTTGTCAACCTGTGCCGCAGTCAGTCCCGCGTCAGCCAAAGCCTTCTTGGTAGGCTCCAGCGTAGCGGCAACCAGATCAGCCGTCAGCTCATCGAATTTCGCTCTGGTCAGCGTTGCATCAAAGTGCATCGGACCGTTTGCGTTTGCCGTGATGAACGGCAGGTTGATGTTGGCGGAGGTCATGCCGGAAAGCTCGATCTTTGCCTTCTCGGCAGCTTCCTTCAGACGCTGAAGCGCCATCTTATCCTTTCTGAGGTCAATGCCGCCGTTGTCCTTTGCAAAGGTATCCGCCATCCAGTCGATGATCCTCTGGTCAAAGTCATCGCCGCCCAGATGCGTATTGCCGTTGGTGGCAAGCACCTCAAAGACGCCGTCCGAGATATCCAGAAGCGATACATCAAAGGTGCCGCCGCCCAGGTCAAATACCATGATCTTCTGGTTGGCTTCCTTATCCATACCGTATGCCAGAGCGGCTGCGGTAGGCTCGTTGATAATACGCTTTACGTCAAGCCCGGCAATTCTGCCCGCATCCTTCGTTGCCTGACGCTGTGCATCCGTAAAGTATGCCGGAACCGTGATGACCGCCTCGGTCACGGTCGTGCCGAGATATGCCTCCGCATCCGTCTTCATCTTCTGCAGGATCATTGCGGAGATTTCCTGCGGCGTATAAGACTTGTCGTCAATCTTTACCTTGTAATCGGAGCCCATATGGCGCTTGATCGACATGATCGTACGGTCGGGGTTCGTGATAGCCTGACGCTTTGCCGCCTGACCGACAATTCTTTCGCCGGTCTTGGAAAATGCCACGACGGAAGGCGTTGTCCGCGCTCCTTCGGGGTTCGTAATCACAACAGGCTCGCCGCCCTCATAAACGGCAACGCAAGAGTTTGTAGTACCGAGGTCAATACCGATAATCTTTCCCATAATCGTATCCTCCATCTATATGTGTAATATTTTTAACAAAAATTTATATTGAAGCCAAAGCGCGATGCGCTTCAGTTTGCAACCTTAACCATCGCATGTCTGAGAATCCGGTCGCCCTTCCGGTAGCCCTTCATCAAGACCTCGGCAATCACATTTTCGCCGAAGGCTTCATCCTCCACATGCATCACGGCGTTGTGGATATTCGGATCAAACGGCTCGTTCACCTTCCCGAACTCCTCTACGCCGAGCTTATGAAAGGTGTCGGTGAATTTGGCAAGCGTCATCTGAACGCCCTCCACCACCTTATCGCTTTCACTGTATCTGACCGCCATCTCCAGTGCGTCCTTGACGGAAAGCAGCTCCTTCAGCGCATCCGCATATGCATCGGCATAAATGCCCTCGCGCTCCTTTGCGGTGCGCTTCCGGTAATTGTCATACTCCGCAATCATGCGCCGGTATTTGTCATCGGACTCCGCAAGCTCGCGCTTCAGCTTCTCATTTTCCGACTTCAGAATGCGTTCCCCGCGATCGGTTGTTCCCGCATCCCCCGTCTGCTTTTCCGCGTCCGTTCCGGAAGCCTCCGGCTTCTTTTCCGGCTCTCCGGCAGCAGCGGCAGATGTCTTTTCTGCGGCATCGCTGCCGTTTTTCACGGGATCCTGCTCTTCAGTGTCAATCTTCTGCTTTTCGTCGTTCACCGTTGTACGTTCCTTTCTTCTGATCTCAAAAAGCTCAGCTTTCCTCTGTTTTTTCTTTTTGTGATGAATTTTCATCCGAATCGCCCCCCGTTTTTCCGCCGGGCTGCGGCAGAGACCGGAGCTCCGCCACACTCTCGATGCTGTGTGCCAACTGCTCCAGTGCCGTAATAACCTTTGAATAATCCATCCGGCACGGACCGATCACACCGATTGCACCGATGACTCTTCCTCCGCTGGATACCGTTTTGAATACCAGAGAGGAATTATGCATCACATCCACATTGTTCTCGGATCCGATCATCACATTAATCCGGTCCTTCTCCGAATTGGATACCAGATCCAGAATATCGTCCTTGTTTTCCAAAAGTCCGAGCAGTCTCTGAAACTCTCCGATGTCGGAATACTCGGGATACTGCAAAAGACGGTTTACGCCATCCACCTTCAGCTCTCCGCCGTCCAGCTCACTGATCACCTCATATACGCATTTGACGATCGGGTTTACCAACGATTCGCACCCGGGCAGCGCACGCTCGATCTCCATGATCTGCGGGAGCGTGATGCGGTCCGGGGTCCTGCCTGCCACATAATAATTCAGCGCAAGCTCCAGCCGGCGCAGAAGCGCTTCATCCAAGGAGCCGTTTACATGAATATGGCGGGTCCGGACGACATCCACATTGGTAATCATAATAAGGAGGAAAACATCCTGCGACATCGGAACCACCTTGAAATGCGTCACTACAATGGAGGTCTGCTTGGGCTTTACGGCGATGGAGGTGTAGTTGGTCAGCTCGGAGATGAGTTTTGTCGCCCGGTCCAGCACCTTGTCAAGCTCCGTCAGCCGGTTCTGTGCCATGCTGTCCAGCTCACGCCTTTCCACCTCGCTCAGCGGCTTCCGCTGCATCAGGGAATTGACATAAAACCGATATCCGTATTCTGTCGGAACCCGTCCGGCAGAGGTGTGCGGCTGGATAAGATATCCCATGCTCTCCAATTCCGCCATTTCATTCCGGATCGTCGCGGGCGATAATGCAATTTGCAGATTCTGCGTCAAGGTCCGCGAGCCGACCGGCTCTCCGCAGCGAATGTATGCTTCAATAACGGATTTCAGAATCATCTTCTTCCGGGGACTCAGCTCCCCGCCGTTTGCAGAAGCACGTGCCATGCATAATCCCCCTTTCCGCAACAGCTGTACTTTTCCGTCCGAATCATTTTTTAGTCTGCGATTAGCACTCTCTTTGCTCAAGTGCTAATCACTGTTTATGAAGATACCATAGAACCCGACCAGAATCAAGGATATTGTATGTATTTTTTGTTAATTAATTATTAACGAGAGAAAGAACGCCAACGTTTTTGGCACACCGCACACAGAGAGTGATAACTTCTTTTCTCTCCATAGCCCCCGCATGCATCTCTTCCCCCTCCCCTTCCAAACCGGTACTCTACAGTTATTTACAATTTGTTCACATGTTTTTTCTCATACCCCCTTGCATTTTTGATACAGGCATGCTATAATTAGACTCACGTTGGACGGCCTGATGGTCAAGCGGCTAAGACGGCGCCCTCTCACGGCGCAATCGGGGGTTCGATTCCCCCTCGGGTCACCAGATAAAACAAATCCGAACTATTTCGTCAAACGAAATTGGTTCGGATTTGTTTTTTTGCTGCCACAACTATTCGCAGCAGTCTGCATACGATCTGCAGCCGTGATACATTTTCTGTCAAAGCATCCGCCGGACCGCCGAAAAGTCGGTTGTTTTCGGTGGATTTTTATCTGCGTCAAACACGCCTGTCCGTCAAATGTTTTCTCAAAATATTTTCTATTTCCTCTTGACTCTACAACTGTTATAGAGTTTATAATATAAGAGTCATCAAACGCAAAGAAGGAACAAGTGCAATGGAAAAGAACTTAACCACCGGCAGCGTATTCAAAAATGTCATTCTGTTCTCGCTGCCGTACTTACTCTCGTATTTTTTACAGACGCTTTACGGGATGGCTGACCTCTTTATCATCGGTCAGTTTGAGGGCGTCGCCAGCACCACCGCCGTTTCTATCGGCTCACAGGTGATGCATATGCTCACAGTGATGATCGTCGGGCTTGCAATGGGAACTACCGTCAGCATCGGGCAAGCCATCGGTGCGGGTGACCGCAGACAGGCGGCAAAGGATGCGGGCAATACCGCAGCGCTCTTTATGGCGGTGTCTGTCTCACTGATGGCGGTTTTGCTTGTGTTGGTTCGCCCCATCGTCTCGGCAATGTCCACTCCGACGGAAGCCGTGGACGGGACAGTGGCGTATCTAACCGTCTGCTTCATCGGCATTCCTTTTATCACGGCGTATAACATCCTCAGCTCCATTTTCCGCGGGATGGGCGACAGCAAGAGCCCGATGTACTTTATCGCCGTTGCCTGTGCCGCCAACATCGGCTTGGACTATCTTTTTATGGGCGTGTTCCGTCTCGGTCCTGCCGGAGCAGCGCTGGGTACAACGGTATCCCAAGCAATCAGCGTAGTGGTGTCCTTGGTTGTGATTCTGAAGCGAAAGAGTATCGTGATGGAAAAATCCGACTTCAAGCCCCGCCGCCCGGTAATGGGAAAGATTTTGAAAATCGGCGTTCCCATTGCCTTGCAGGATGGATTGATTCAAATTGCTTTTATCGTCATTACCGTCATTGCCAATCGCCGGGGCTTGAACGATGCGGCGGCAGTCGGTATTATAGAGAAAGTCATGAGCTTTCTGTTTCTGATTCCGTCCTCGATGCTCTCCGCGGTTTCGGCGCTGGGGGCACAGAACATCGGTGCAAAGAAGCCGGAACGGGCAATTCAGACGCTGCGGTATGCGATCCTGCTTGCCGTGGGCTTCGGTGTGCTTTCCTCCGTCGTCATTCAGTTTGCGGCGGAACCTATCGTATCTCTGTTTACAGACAGAAACGCCGAAGGCGGTGCGGATGTAATACGGCTGGGCGGACAGTATCTGAGAGGATATATCTGGGACAGCATTTTTGCAGGTATCCATTTCAGCTTCAGCGGATATTTCTGCGCCTGCGGAAAATCCGGTCTGTCGTTCCTGCATAATATTCTCGCCATCGCACTGGTGCGTATCCCCGGTGTCTATCTGACATCAACGCTATTCCCGGCAACACTTTTCCCGATGGGCTTGGCAACAGCGGCAGGCTCGCTGCTGTCCGTTTTGATCTGCGTCATCGCTTTTGTCGTGATTCGCCGGAAAGACCGCAAAACCGTGTTAGGAGGTTGAAGCTATGGACAGAAAAAATCTTTTCCCCATCGGGGAGGTATCCAAGCTGTTCCATATCAGCGTCAGCAGCCTGCGGCACTATGAGCATATCGGGCTTTTGACCCCGGCATATATCTCTCCCGATTCCGGCTACCGCTATTACGGAACAGAGCAATTTGAGGTGCTGAATACCATCCGCTATCTTCGGGCGTTGGATATGCCGCTGACTGAAATTGAGGACTTCCTGAAAAACAGGGACATTGACCGTATTGAAGAAAAGCTTCGGCAGCAGAAGCAGGCGGTACTCAAAAAGCAGCAGGAGTTGAAACGCATTGAGCAGAAGATCAACCATCGCCTGAATTGGCTGACAGATGCCGGGAATACACCGCTGAATACTGTTTTTCTGATGAAACTACCTGCTTGCCGCATTGTATGGATGGACGATCCGCCGAAAATAGACGGTTCCGCCGATATGGAAGCACCGATCCGAAAGCTGGATCAGTCCGACGCCGAGGCAGTTGTCTTTCTCGGCAAGGTCGGGCTGGGTATTTCGGTGGAACACCTGCAAAAGGCGGAAACGGCACGGTATGACGGCATTTTTCTGATCTTGGATCAGGAGGATATTTACACGGGCGAAACACGCAGCCTGCCGGAAACGCTTTGTGTGCGGCTGCGTTTCTGGGGCAGCCACGCAGAAGCTCCGGCACAGTATCAAAAGTTGCTGGGCTATATTGACAAACACAAAATGCAGATCGTTGGTTTTTCCCGTGAGGTCACGCTCATTGACTACGGCATTACCAACGATACGGGGAAGTTTGTGACCGAGATCTGCATCCCGGTCAAGTGCGAATGAGCGGAAAAGCCGAATATGAACTGCATTCGGACTCATCGGCGTGCCGCCTGCCGGACAGCTTTCCGTATGATCGGTCTGCAGCCGTCTTCGCCCGGATTTTTCTGCATGCTCAAACAAATATGCGAAGCTGCCGTCAGAGAATCATAAGCCCCCGCCTGCGGCTTGCCCCCTGCGGCGCAGAGCATTGATGCGTGAAATCACAAACGGCAGAGGCATCCTGATCGTGCGGACCTTATTTTCATGCAGCCCTTCGTCTGCTCCGCTATATCCGATGTGCCGTTGGGGGGGATGCTCCTCCGGTTTGCGGAAACAGTGAGCCGCCTGCGCAGCTTCTT
>CAKRZE010000024.1 GCA_934432725.1 uncultured Eubacteriales bacterium | reverse complement strand
ATACACATCACCGTCCGTTGGCTACACCGATTAACAAAGGTGTCTTTATGGGAACCTTGTTAATCAAGGGTTTTCGGCGTTTTTTCATTTTTACGAAGAAACAGCAAAAACGAAAAAATCACAAATTTTCATTAGCAAATTCTCCGTCTGCTAATGGAATTTAGAACTAATGTCGTCCGCCTTTCAGGTGGATGGCTTGCTAATAAAAATTAGCAAAAAAATCGCTGTTTTGCTAATGAAATCGCCCTCTCTGCTAATGGCGGAAAAAATCGAGCCAAAAATCCTGCTAATGGACAAGGCGGTCGTTGCCCTGTTAATTCGTTCATTTTTCAATAATGGAGGATTATTCGCAAACTACACCTATACCATTTCCTGTTATATAATTGCAGTACAGGAGGTGGTTGCTTTGAAAGAACAGAAATATCATTTATATCTTTCCGATGATGAATACAGACAGACTATTCAGTCCCTTGTTCGCTTGAAGAACAACCTAATTGCACAAGGTAGATACACCGATGGAGTTGACGATGTTCTTTGCAAAGTGCTTTCTGCCAAGATAAGAAAGCTCAAAATCAAATATATATAAATGTGAAAGAATGTGCTTGATGAAAGCTCTTGAACAGGACTTTACCATTTATTAAGAACAAAATAAACATCTAAATTATGAACATTTCTATCAGCCGTCTATTGACCTCTAATTTGAGGAAAATAGGCGGCTTTTTTTGCGTTCAAAAAAATATTTAAGAAATTTTGAAAAAACACCCCCCAAAAACGCTCTCCCATTTCAAACAAGTGAAGGGGTTAATTCCGAACCACGAAAACGGAAGCCTTTCACTTGTACTTTGAAAACTGAATACACAGGTCACTAAGACTTTATTTCTGATGAATTTAGCCACCTTATCGGGTACGCCTTGACTTCTGCCTTGCAGGACAGCGAGAACTCCCGGTATAAGTAACAGGTTGTCCCTGTTACGGCGATGACAGTCAGAATGATAATGATACTTCTCTACGGAGCTGGCGGAGAACCCGGCAGAGGTGAAATTCCTATGATCAGATGAGCTGTCTGTTCCTTAGTGACTTCCCGTGAGCGTTTGCTCGGCAAGGGGTGTTGAGAACAAATATTGCCTGACCGGTTAGGAAATGAGCCGGTCAAGTACATAGCCATACTGCGATGGCTATGAATACTAAGAAAGGAGGATGCACAAAGTGTCGAACTGCAAAACGATTGCTATATGCAATCAAAAAGGCGGAGTCGGAAAGACAACCACTACGGTAAATCTCGGAGTCGGTCTTGCTATGCAGGGAAAGAAAGTATTGCTCATTGACGCAGACCCGCAGGGCGATTTAACGACCTGTCTCGGTTGGCAGGATACGGATAGCTTGGGTATCACGCTTGCAACGAAACTCACAGATGTAATAAATGAGACGATGAATGACCCTATTCAAAGGCAACAAAGAAACGGCGGGTAGTTGCTTCACGGGAGCCGATGCGATTGATGAGCTTTAGGTAATCCTCCTGCAGGATCCGACAGTTTGGATCGGTTTCAGCTTCCATTTCACGGCGGACGATCTCGGTGTGCTTATTGAGGTCCGCACGCTTTGTCAGCACCTTAAATTGTATCCTGACCGGACTGATCTTCAGGTAGCTGATAAAGGAGTAGATAATGCTCCGCTGTTCTCTGGCGCTTCGGAGCAGAAAATTGATCGGTACGACCTCGATCAGCTTGATATACCGGTGATCCTTGGTGTAGATAATGCCGTTTGCGATTTTTTCAATCGGCAGATACTCCGCTACGGGGTTGAGAAAGGGCGAGTCTGCTTTGCTCCTGCGGTGCGGCTTTTCCCGTTTTGGTGTCTTGGCTGCCCGGAGTTCTTCGGTATGCTTTTTCTTTGCCGACCGCTTGCGGATAACACCGGCAATCTCCGATAACATCGACTCATTTTCCGACGCAGGCTGCTTTTCTTTTTTCGGTTTCGGCTTCTTCCGTACCTCTTTCGGCTCCGTCTTGCCGACCACACGGCGGTTCTTGAGCCACTTGAAAAAGGCAATAACATACGAAGAAAGCGGCTCGCCGGCAACGCCCATCAGCGCAAATAAGGCAAGCGGCAGCGCCGTCAGGCAAAGAATGATAATACGGACGGTGAGTGAAAGGTCAAGAGAGAAAATCGGCACGCCTACCGCTGCGGCAAGTATACCGGCCTCAATCACATTCCGTATTTTGAACATCCCTCCGAATAAGGTGCTGCCCTCGATAAAATTCGGAGGGATGATGTAGGTATCGTGATGTTCACTGTTTTTGCTCATCAAAACCTCCTTCTTGGTTTCCGGATTCTTTATCGGTGATGCGATATTCTTCCTGCGCCTCGTGCCAATTTATCTGAAACAGGCACACGAACACGCAGCCAAATGCACCTCCGATAAGAAACGCTATTGCTTTTCAAGCACGGAATAGGGATAATCCGCCCATTCACATTGGCAGACGGTGCGAAAGCCCGCCGCCTCCGCCGCAAGGTCAAGTCCTCCGATACCGGAAAACAGACTCACATGGGTCAGCTCATTCATCCGCCTCACCGCAGAGCGCCGCAAGTTCACCGTCAAACTCCGCAAGCAGCGCCTCCATCTCTGCCGTGACCGCCTTGCTCTTTGCGATCAGCGTCCACATGGCGTCAATGAAGTCGTCTGCCGGTACCTCGCCGCAGTCCTCACATTCGGATTCATCCGCGTCGTCAAGCAGAAGCTCCGCCTGTGCGCCGAATGCCGCCGCAGTCTCCTTCAGACGGGCAATATCCTCGCCCGTCTCCGCTTTTTCCGCCATAGACGCAAGGTGTCTGATAAAGCCGTAAAGAATGATGGTTTCGTTATTCATGTTCTTTTTCTCCTTTTCCTGTTTCACCGAGTTTGGTTGTCATGATATCGTACAGTTCGTTATCTTTCGGGAAGTTATCCACAAAAGGCAGGATCACGTTGCCGAAGAAGACGAGTCCTTCGCCCGGGCCCGCGTTTGAGATATGCGCCGCCTGCTGTGCCGAGATGTTCAGTCTCTCACAAAGTATCTTTCGGTCGCCGCTCGCCTGATTGAGCAGATACACAAAATCGCTGTTTTCAAATATGTTTTCGATTTCCGGAGAGGAAAGCAAGTCCTTGATGTTCTGCGTAATACCTGTCGGGATACCGCCCCATTTGCGGAACCGTTTCCAAATCTCCACGCTCCATGCGCCGACTTCACCGCGCAGAAGCAGGTGAAATTCGTCCACGAAGTACCATGTGGATTTTCCGATATCGCGGTTTTCCGAAACACGGTTCCACACCTGATCCTGAATGACGAGCATACCGAGACTTTTGAGCTGCTTGCCGAGTTCCTTGATATCAAAGCAGACAAGGCGGTTGTTGATATCCACATTCGTCCGATGGTTGAACACATTGAGCGAGCCGTACACATACAGCTCCAATGCGGAAGCAACGCGCTGTGCCTCCGGTTCGGGCTGTCGCTTGATTTCCTGATACAGGTCCTCCAATATCGGCATATTTTCGGGACACGGATTTGCGATATACGGTCGGTACACGACACGCACGGCGCGGTCGATCAGCGTTTTTTCCACCGGCTCCAAGCCCTTTCTCCCTCCTGCGGCAAGTTCGCAGAACGAGAGGATAAAATCGGATTTCAAGGCAAGCGGATTGTCGTCCTCGCTGTAACCCCGGTTGATATCCATAGGGTTCACATACTGCGTACTGGTCGGAGAGATTTTAATAACCTGCCCTTCCAGACGGTTCACCAACGGGAAATACTCCGCCTCCGGGTCGCAGATGAGGATATCGTCCTTTGTGTTCAGAAACACGCCGAGAATCGAGCGTTTTGCCGAAAAGCTCTTGCCGCTGCCCGGCGTGCCTAAGATCATGCCGTTCGGCGTTTTCAGCCTCTTGCGGTCGGCAAGGATCATGTTGCCGGAAACGGCATTGACACCGTAATACAGCGCCTCGCCGCCGTGAAAAAGCTCCTGCGTCGTAAACGGTACAAACACCGCAACGGAGGAAGTGGTCAGTCCTCTTTGGATTTTGATACGGTTGATACCGAGCGGCAGAGCCGACACAAAACCGTCCTCCTGCTGAAAGTCAAGCCGTACCAACGAGCAGTTATATTTCTGCGCTACGCTTGCCGCGCGGAGAAGATCGTTGTCGAGCTTCTGTTTGTTGTCCGCAAAGTTCACGACAAGGAAGGTCATAAAGAACATCCGCTCATTCCGGCTTTGCAGGTCGCGGAGAATGTTTTTCGCCTCGCCCGCGTAGGTCGCAAGGTCGGTCGGGATGATATCCATATCGAACCCTTCACGCACCGCTTTTTTCTGCGCGTCGATCTTCATACTGTCAAGGTCGGTGATTTTCCGCTTGACCGTCTTGATCGCCTCGTTTTGATCCATACTTCGGATATGTAGGCTGACAAGAATGCCGCTGTTGGTATCCAAAAGCTCGGTGAGCAGGCGGTCGTCCATCTCCGGTGCGCTGATTTGCAGAAACGACGCGGCACAACATATGTAGAGGTAAGGGCAAGACACCTGACTGACGGTACTTGCCGACCTGAAAGTATAAAGTTTGAAAATGCGTTGGCTGACGTGCTTGCGCTGCTTTCGCCGGAGCGGATCGCAATCGGAGGGGGCGCTGCAAAGGATGCCGATCTGTTGCTCCCGCTGATCAGAAAGCATACCGCACGCCTTGCGTTTCTGTCTTCTGAGGGCAGATATGATATTGTTGCGTGCGAAACGCTTGACGATGCGGTGTTCATAGGCGCCGCGCTGTACGCAAGGGACGGCTTTGCCGTGATAGACTGATTCCGATACGGACAGACTGCCTGCGCGGCAAGCCGTGCAGACGGTAAAATTAAAAATACGGAAAGGGCGCTTCCGGAAGACGGAAGCGGGAGGGAAAGAACATGAACGGAGAGCTGCTTGAAAAGGGATATGATGAAGCATACGGAAAATACCGTGACCATACGGTGCTCCGTGCATATACGACCTCCGATAAGGTGGTCGGCTTCTGCGAGGAGGCAAAAAAGTACGGTGCGGCTGCGGTCTGTGTCAACCCGATACATGTTGCGCTGGTAAAAAAGAATCTTGCGGGGACCGGTATCAGGACGGCTGCCGTCATAGGCTTTCCTCTCGGCGCAAACAGACCCGAGACAAAGGCGTTTGAAGCAAAGCTCGCTGCCGAGGACGGCGCGGATGAGGCCGATATGGTGATCAACATCGGTGCGCTCAGGGAGGGGAACGATGCGCTGGTGCTGTCCGATATCAGGGGGGTGGTTGACGCAGTCAGGGGCAAGGCGATTGTGAAGGTGATCATTGAGACCTGTTACCTTGACGACAGTGAAAAGCTCCGCGCATGCCGTTTGTCCGAGGAGGCGGGAGCGGCTTTTGTCAAAACCTCGACCGGAATGGGGACCGGAGGAGCAACGGTTCACGATATACAGCTTATGCGCGCCGCTGTCGGCGGCAGAATGGGCGTGAAGGCGTCCGGCGGAATAAACGATCGGGAGACTGCTTACGCAATGATCAGGGCAGGCGCAAGCCGCCTCGGATGCAGCCGGCTGCCGCAGATTGTTTCGGACGATACTCCAATTGTTTCGGTGTCAAAAACAAATCAGCCGCCTTGTTATTGAGAGGGACCGGAGGATATCCTGCGGCTGCTTCGGAGTGCCGGACAGAAAAAAGCAGAGCAAGGGCTTGACAGTGCGGGAAAAATATAGTATACTGAGCGCAGAATTGAATAGCGAAGGAAAAATACGGCTTGAAAAGTTGTAAACTGAGTAGAGATCCCGCTATGCGGGGAAGGAAATCCGGTTCAAATCCGGAACAACCGCCATTGCTGTATTTGAAAGAGCATAGCAGGACGGAGCCGGATTTGGATTCCGCCGGTATGCTTCTGTGGGTGTGTCCACAGCATAAGTCAGAACGCCGCCGTGTTTTTCCGGTTCCACATGTCTCGGGTGAGGAGCATGCAACCGAAGAAATTCCGGCAGGAGTTTTGCTTGTATGCCATGGACCCGATTCTGCCGTGTGAGCTGCGGTTTATGTTGCGTCTTCTGCCCCTGACGGGCGGGAGACGCTTTTTTGTGCGGAAGGGAGGGACATCGTGGGATCCGGCGGGGGCAGTGTCTTTGAGGCGGGAGATAATGTCGTCGGAAGCTCCTCTGCGGCGTGGCGAACGGTCAGCCGCAGCATGTCAAATCCGTAGGGGACAAAAGGATTGAAGGAGAAATCATTCGATCCGTGTTTTGCTGCCTTTGTTCTCTGAACGGCAGCGGCTCTGCGTATCAAAACAGACACTGATTCTATGAAGGAACGGTATAAAAGATGAAATCGAACATGAACAGAATTCTTTCCGGACTTCTTGTATTTCTGATGGTTCTGTCCGGAATCCCGGCAATTGTCCCTGTATCTGCCGGGGAGACCGATCTTACAATCGGGACGTCTTCGGAATTGCAGGCGTTTGCGGAAGCGGTCAACGGCGGAAACACCTATGAAGGAAGGACCGTAACATTGACCGCCGACATTATGCTCGGCGGCGAAAGCAGCCCTTGGATGGCAATCGGCACATCCGGCAGCCCGTTTAAGGGGACATTTGACGGAAATTACCATGTGATCAGCGGATTGTATATTGCATCCGGCTCGGCGGTCGGCTTCTTCGGAGAGGTCAACGGCGGTACGGTCAAAAACCTGATCGTCCGCGGCGAGGTCAGCGGGAGTTCCAACGTCGGAGGAATAGTCGGAAAGCTGACAGCCGGAACGGTGGAGAACTGCGGCAACGAGGCGGCTGTTTCCGGCGGTGCCAATGTCGGCGGCGTGGTCGGCTCGGTCAACGACACCTGTGCGGTTACCGGCTGCTATAACAAGGGAAGCGTGACCGGCACGACCGGTTACATCGGCGGCGTGACGGGGCAGCACTGGAGAGCCGGCACGGTGGAGAACTGCTATAATGCAGGGACCGTGACGGGACCCGCCACGGTCGGCGGCGTGAGCGGCGGTCACAAGGCGGCATCGCCGGAGCTGAAGAACTGCTATAATGCGGGAGCTGTCAAGGATTCCGGGGGCAGGAATAACAACATCGGTGCGGTTATCGGTGCAAGCCGCGGCACGGCTGAAAACTGCTATTACATTGCCGGCACCGGAGCGGGCAGTGTGGGAACGGAGGCAGAGACGCTTTCTGCCGCACAGCTCGGGGATGCATTCGCGGATGGCGATGTGCTGCCCCTTCTCAAATGGGAATCCTCTGTTTCAACGGCTGCGCCGGTGCATCCGGCATTTGTGGAGGGAACAGAGCTTTCGGCACAGCTTGCCGCATACATCAAGGCGGCTGTGAACAGCGCAAAGGTCAAAAACGGGGTGAGCGGGACCTTGCTCGGAAATGAGAAATTCCTTTCCGGGGCAAGCTCTACGGCAACGGACTGGATGGCGCTTGCCATGGGACGCTTCGGTTATTGGAATAACGGCACTTACACGTATCTCATTGAGGACGGCACGGGATATGCCGATTACCTTGCAGCCATGAAGGCATATATCGAAAAGACCTATGCGGACAATGACGGCATTCTGCACAGTGCAAAGGCAACCGAGTGGCATCGGGCGGTCGCGGCGATTGCGGCTTTGGGCGGCGACCCTACGGATTTCGGTGCCTATCGCGGGAAACCGATCAATCTGATTGCAGACGGCAGCTATAATAACATGCTGAAGGCGGGTCCCGGCACGCAGGGAATCAATGGATGGATCTGGGGTCTGATCGCCATGGATGCCGGGATGTACCCGGTGCCGGCAGATGCGAAATATACAAGAGAGGCATTTATTACAGAGATTCTGAAAATGCAGCTGACGGACGGCGTCCGCGGAAATACCTACGGGGGCTGGGTGCTCGGCGGCTTCGGAAGCCGGTCGGATGTTGACATTACCGCAATGGCAATACAGGCGCTGGCGCCGTATTACAACGATGATACCGTCTATACCTATGTCAATGAAAACAGCAAAGCTGAGGTCTCCAGAACCGTGCGTCAGTGCATAGATGAGGCATTGGACGTTCTCGGCACGATGCAGAACAGCAGCGGAGGCTTTTCATCCTGGGGAACGGACAATGTGGAGAGCGTGGCGCAGGTTATTGTGGCGCTTTGCGAGGTCGGGATCGACCCGGCGAAGGATGAGCGGTTTATCACACGGGACGGGAATACGCTTCTTTCCGGAATGCTGCGGTTTCTGCTGCCGGACGGCGGCTTTTGCCACACCGTAAACGGCGGATGGAATTCCATGGCGAACGATCAGGCAACGTATGCATTGGTCTCCTATTGGAGATTCGAAAACGGAATGCGGACGCTTTACGATATGCGTTCTGCCATGGCGGAAGAGACGGCGGACGCAATCCGGGCGGCGACCGTTTCCATTGATGCGGCAGATGATCCCGCCTCGGCGGAGTATAAGGCGCAGCTGAAGACCGCTTTGGCGCTGGTTCGCGCAGTTCCGGAATCCGAGCGCCGGTATATACGGAACTATTCCGTGCTTGCGTCTGCCGTTGCGTTGGTCGGCGGAGAACAGGCGCTTGATACCGATGCGCCCTATATTACCGCAATCTCGGTGACAAAGATGCCGGATAAGACACGCTATTATACCGGAGAAGCGTTCGATCCCTCCGGGATGGAGGTTGCCGCGATTTACAGCAACGGTCAGACCGAGGCGCTTGCGGGCTATCGGCTTTCGGCTGCCGGGGAATTGGCACCGGGTGATGATACCGTGTATGTCTTGTACGGCGTTCTGAAGACGGCGCTGACCATTGAGGTGCGTGACAGGATGCCGTGGAAGGGAGAAGGGACGGCAGACGACCCGTATCTCATTGAGACTGCGGATGATCTTGTGGACCTGCGTTACTACTGCTATTTCAAGAAAATGAAGACCGCGGGAGTACATTTCCGTATGACGCGGGACATCAATATGAAGAACATCGCGGACTGGCAGGCAATCGCGGACAGTACGGCCGAGGGGTTCCGCGGACATTTTGACGGGAACGGATACGCCGTATGGAATCTGAACGGGCATACGTACAATGTCTGCGGGTTGTTCGGCAGGCTGGGTGACGGCGCCGTGATTGAAAACCTGACGATAGCCGGGGGCAAGCTCGGCGGTGCATATCACAGCTCCATCGGCGGCATTGCCGGGGAAGTGATTGCGGATGCATCGGTGACGGTGAGAAACTGCCACAATTATGCGTCGCTGACCGGGCTCTGGGGGATCGGCGGAATCATCGGTGAAGTGGAAAACGGGGCAGAGGTTCTCATGGAGGGCTGCTCCAACCACGGTATAATCAACGCGCAGTATACCGGTGCGGGGATTATCGGGCAGGTCGGACCGAACCGCTGGAAGGCAAACGGCGCAAAAGCGGTTGTGCAGAACTGCTACAATGCAGGAACAGTCGGCGGAGACGGACGCTGGGGAATCGGCGGAATCGTGGGCAGCTTCCGGCTTTGCGGCGAGGGGCAGGTCCTCCGGAATTGCTATACGGTTGGCACGGTCCGCGCGCTTCCGACAGCCGGGGCTGTGTTCGGCAGCATCGCGGAAGCCTCTGTTACTGTTGAAAATGTATATTATCTGGAGGATGCCAACCCGGTCATGAACGGCGTCTTTACGGATGGAGGCAGTGATGCTGTCGGGACAGCTGCGGGAGCAGCTGTCGCAACGGAGGCTTCCGATATGAAGACTGCGGCGTTTGCGGCTGTTCTCGGAGATGCTTTTGCCGAAGATGCCGCCGGGATCAACGGAGGGTATCCGGTTCTTTCCGGGCAGAAGACGGTCGGCGAGGAGCCTGCTGTCCGCGCAGGAATAGAAATCGGAACGGCGGAGGAGCTGAAGGCATTTGCCGACCGCGTCAATGCCGGCGAAGCCTTTACGGACAAAACGATCCTGCTGACTTCTCATATTGATCTGAGTGATTTTCCGAACTGGGTGCAGATCGGCAGGTCCTCCTCGGTGCAGTTTGACGGCATTTTCGACGGTCAGGGATATGTGATCGACAATCTGTATTCGGTGACCGGCGGACTGTTCGGATATGTCGGCAGCAATGCGGTGATTAAGAATGTCGGCGTCGCAAGCGGCGAAATCGGGGCGGATAACCTTTCATGGATGGGCGGAATCGCCCGGTGGAGCAACGGCGCGGACTTTATAGGCTGCTGGAACGGCGCGGATATTATTTGCAGCGGCTGGAGCGGCGGTATTGTCGGAACCGTGCGGGACGGAGGAAACAGCGTGATTAAGGGCTGCTACAACGTCGGGTCCATGACGGCGCGTGACGGTGCGGTCGGCGGAATCGTCGGGCATCTTGGGACAGGCAGAGTTTATGTCACGGTTTCCGAGTGCTACAATGCGGGTGCTGTGACGGCGAATGACAATGCCGGCGGAATTGTCGGCAGAGCGCAGGACGGGCATGTGATCCGTAACTGCTACAATGCCGGAAGGGTCCGTGTGACCGGAAGCAATATTCTGGACGGCGCGGGCGGGATTGCCAGCCTTGTGACCTCCGACAATGAGATTGTGAATTGCTACTACAATTCCGGGGAGACGAAGCGCGGCGTTTCAAACGGCAAGGATACGGCAATCGGAAAAACGCCGGAGGAAATGAAGGCGGACGGGCTGCTGCGTCTTTTGGGCGACAGCTTCAAAGAGGACAGATATGCACTGGTCAATGACGGGTATCCGCTTCTGAGCTGGCAGAAGACAGAGGATGCGGAGGAGATCGACCGTGTGACGGATATGATCGCAGAAATCGGCACGGTTACGGCGGAGAGCGAGGATGCCATCCGGGCGGCGCGCACGGCATACGAGGCACTTCCGGACGAATGGAAGGAGCTGGTTTCCAATGCGTCTGCATTGGAGGCGGCAGAGAGGGAGCTGGCTGGCATTTTGCGGCTGACAGAGGCAAAACAGGCTGCCCTGCGTGAGCTTTACGCATATAAGGCTCCGTCGGACTATCGTGCGGCGCAGCGGGAAGAGCTGAACCGTCTGCTTGCCCGCGGTCAGGATGCCATTCAAAAGGCGGAGACCGAAAAAGCCGTTGAAACGGCTCTGGCAGAGGCAAAGGCAGGCATGGATGCGCTGCGGACCGATCGGCAGCTGTCCGATGAGGAAGCAGTGAAGAAGGCGTCGGAAGCAATTGCCGCAATCGGCACGGTTACGGCGGAAAGTGAGGATGCTATCCGTGCGGCGCGCGCGGCATACGATGCACTCTCCGATGTTCTGAAGGCGCAGGTCGGAAACTACGCGGACCTGACCGGGGCAGAGGCTGCTTTCCGGGAGCTGAGCCGCGCCGGGGAAACGGGCGATGAAACAGGCGATGAAACAGGCAACGAAACAGGTGATGAAACAGGCGGAGAACCCCCGGTGACCGGGGATCCGACACCCGGAACGGATGCTCCCGATGCTCCGGATACGGACGGAACGCCCGGTACAGCCGAGCCTTCGCCGGATACGGATCGGCAGGGCGAAACGGAAAGAAACAGATACGGTGCATATGTCCTGTTGTTCGGCGTCTGCTGTGGGGCAGCGCTCGGCTTCGCAGTTGTGCTCGGGAACAAAAAACGGAGACACAACGTATAAACGGCTAAGCCGGAAAGGAGAGAAAATGCAGCGAGGCAAACGGTTTGCACTCTTGCTTTGCATGGTTTTGCTATTGATCGGCATGCTCCCGGCGATTCCGTCGGGAGCGGCATCCGGACCGTCGCTTGTGACGACGCTTACCGATCACATCATCCAGCGGGGGAGCAAAAAAACCTTTGATGTGTGGGCACGGAACGCCGGGGGAGCTAAAATACGCGCAACCGTCAGACACAACGGACAGCGGCTGGAACCGACATGGGACGATGATGAAAAAGCAAGCTATACACTTCATTTTACACAGGAGGGCGAGAATGTCGTTACGGTTTCCGCATCCTCCGACGGCGGCAGAAAGAAGGAGCTGACCTATCATATCACCTATGTGCGTGCCGAGGCGGGGGAGGAAATCGGCAGGGCGGTCTGGAGCGTGGAGGCTTTTACGATCGGGTGCGGGTATCTGATCGAGCCGACAGAGGTGCCTGTTTATGAAGGGGAAACATCGGCAGAGCAGCTTTTGCGGCTGCTTTCGGAGAACGGCTTTGTCGGTTATTACGGCGGAACGGTGAAATCCTCCTTCTACCTTGCCTACATTGCGGACGGAACCGCAGCCGGAGAGCGCTATAACAATTATCAGCGCAGTCAGTCTCCTGCGGTTCCGCGGGAGCTGAAGCTGGCGCCGTCCATACCCGCTCTTCTGATTCCGCATCTTGAGGCGGGTATGACCTTCTTTGATCCTTATGATTACAGGAAAAACTGGACCGGATATCTCGGGGAATTTGTTTTTACCAACGGTTCCGGGTGGATGTATACCGTCAACAATGTGTTCCCGAATGTCGGCTTTGCGGACTGTTATCTGTCTGACGGGGATATTGTCCGGGTGCAGTTTACGCTGGGGTACGGCGCCGATATCGGCGGTGCCGCTGCCGTCGGGACGGATATCCCCGGTGCAGGGGAGCAGCCTGCGGGCGGATATTTTTCTGTGGCGGACAAGGATCGGCTCTCGTCTGCGATCTGCCGGGCGCGGGCATCCGGTCTTATGATGCGGTCGAATGTGAAGGCGGCGTATCAAGCGGCATGCGGGGTGATGGCAACGCTGAATGCGGCGCAGGATGCAGCAGATGCCGCTGCGGAGGCGCTTTATGCCGCATTGGAAGCCCCTTTGGAGGATGCGGAGACCGCAGAATCCGGAAAACCGGACAGCAGTGATACGAAGCCGGTTGAAACAAAGCCCGGGGAAACGGAGCGGGAGGAGTCTGCCGTCTCCGCCGAATCTGCCGCACCGGATACGGCAGCGAATCCGGGGACAGACTCTTTGCCGGAAACCGATACCGGAAGCGGAGCGGATGCGCCGGCGCTTTCGCAGCAGACCGAAACAGGGGAAAGCTCCGTCGGGACCGATGTGACTGCCGGCAGAGCGGATACCTCCGGTGCCTTTTTGTACGCTGCGGCGGGAGCTGCCGCTGCGGCAGGGGTGATCCTTGTGATTTTCCGGAGCAGAAAAAGGACGGAAGGAGCCGATCGGCATGTGTAAACGGATGGGATGTCTGCTGATGCTTTTTCTTTTGCTGCTTCCGTTTGCCGATATGCAGGCAGCTGCGGCGGATGCTTCGTCGGCAGATTTGGCATGGACGGTTGCGGAAGGCATTATTGCATGGAAAAAGTCCGACACCGGAGCGGAACCGGACGGATACCTGCTGAATGACACGTACCTTGCGCTTGCGGGAACCACTCCGGGCGACTGGTATCCCATCGGGCTTGGCAGACTGGGGATCGCGGACCGGAATACTGCCTATCTTGCGGTGATCCGGGATCGGGTAGAGGAGCGGTATCGCCAGCCGGGGAAGCTGAACGCTGCCAAAGCTACCGAATGGCACAGGATTGCGCTTGCCGTTCTGGCTATGGGAGGAGATCCGACTGCGCTCGGAACAGATGAAAACGGGCAGCCGATCAACCTGATTGCAGACGGGACATATGACCGGGGAAATACCGCTTCGCTCGGGCGGCAGGGGATCAACGGCTGGATCTGGGGCTTGATCACGCTGGACAGCCTGCGGTACCCTGTACCGGAGGGGGCATACGATACCCGGGATTCCATGCTTCTGGAAATTCTGCGTCAGCAGCTGCCGGACGGCGGGTTTGCCCTGAGCGGTCTGTGTGCCGATCCGGATATTACGGCAATGGCACTGCAGGCGCTTGCCCCGTACCGGAACGAGGAGAAGACCTATGCGTATACCCTAAAAAAAACGGGGGAGCAGGCTTCCAAAACGGTACATCAGGTGATAGAGGAGGCCCTGCAATGCCTGTCGGCACTTCAGCTGCCGACGGGGGATTTTTCCAGCTGGGGGACGGAAAATGTGGAAAGCACGGATCAGGTCACCGTGGCGCTTTGCTGCCTTGGGATCGATCCGCTGACGGATTCCCGCTTTGTCAAAAACGGAAATACGCTCCTGGACGGCATTCTGCGGTATCGGATGCCGGACGGCGGATTTGTGCACTCCTATACGTATGATCCGGACAATCCCTCCTCTCTGCCGGATCAGTCCAATACCATGGCGGGGGAGCAGACGCTTTACACAATGGCTGCGCTGTGGCGGCAGGCAAACGGAATGCGTACCCTGTATGATTTCCGCCCTGAGCAGAGCTCTTCCCTCAAGGAGCGGATTGCCGGGCTTGAGCGGCAGATTGCCGGAATCCGCGCGGATACGGATGTGCCCGAGCTTGAGCGGCTGCTGAAAAGCTTTTATGAACTGCCGCAGGGGGAGCGGAGCTATGTGAACGGGTACTTTACTTTGTCCGATGCCGCCCGCGCGGCGGGGGTGGATGTTGACGGAATCGCGGAAACAACGACTGTCATTGACAGCCCTTCCGATGGCTCCGGGGATCGTCCGCTGCTGTCGTTTTCGCTTTCTGACCGTGCGGCGGCTGATGCACTGCCGGACCGTCTGACAACGGAGCAGTATGTGACCGTGACGACCCTTCTGGACAAATTGCGGCAGAGCGAGGATTTTGAAGGCAAGGAACGCTATCTTGACAGGCTGACCGAAGCAAGGCGGGAGATCGCGGCAATTCAGGAGGAGATTGACAGCCTCAACGGGGACATCCGGGAGAAGCTTTATCCGTTTGACAGCATCGGACTGAAGGATAAAAAAACGGTGGACGGCGTTGTGGCGCGATATTCGGCGCTGAGCGAATACGACCGAACGAAAATTGAACGGTGGGAAGATGTTGTCAAGACAAAAACCAAGCTTGATACGCTGGAGCGGGGCATTGTGATCGGTGCAGTGCTTTGCGTCATTGCTGCCGCCGTGACGGTATGGCTGGCGCGCCGCATCCGGATGCGCAGGCATCGGAAGGAGCGGGAGCTGGAGGAGCTTGCCGCACTGTACAGGGATGAATGACGGATGAACCGGGAAAGGGGGAAGACAGATGCGAAAGGATATTCTTGCGCTGTTTGTGATTGTTCTGCTGGCTGCCGTGGTGATAAACGGAACCGACATACAGTCCGTGGACGAATATTATCTGACGCATATCGATGACATTACCCCGGAAAGCGAAACGGTTACGATCAGCATCCGGTGCGATACCGTCCTGCGGAATTATGAGGAGCTTGATCCCGCTCTCCGCTCCGAGGAATTTGTTCCGCCGGACGGCGTGATCCTTCCGCCGACGGAGTATGTCCTTCGCCCCGGAGACACGGTGTTTGATATACTGGACCGCGCGGTGCGGTATAACAGAATTCAGATGGAGTATCAGGGAGCGGATGAAAACAGCTTTGGGAGTGTGTATATCCGGGGGCTGCACTACCTGTATGAATTTTCCTGCGGACCGCTTTCCGGCTGGATGTACCGTGTGGACGGTGAATTTCCGAATTACGGCTGCTCCCGCTATGTCCTGCGGGACGGACAGACGGTGGAATGGGTTTATACCTGTGATCTCGGCAGGGATGTCGGCTGTGTATGGATGGGGGGAGAGATACCGTGAAAGCATTCGCCAATGTACATCCGGCAGTATTGATGTTCTATTTTCTGTCGGTGCTGTCCGTATCTATGTTTACGTCCAATCCGGTGCTCTCGGGGACGGCGCTGCTCGGCGGCAGCCTCTTTTGCATGACCTTGCAGAAAAGAAGCGCAATACCGGGCAATCTCGGCTTTTATATTCCGCTGTTTTTTCTTGTTGCCGTTACCAACCCGCTTTTTTCACACAATGGGGTGACACCGCTGTTCTTCCTGAACGGAAACCCGGTCACGCTGGAGGCATTTGCTTACGGCGCTGCCATAGCCGTTATGGTGATCGGTGTTATGCTGTGGTGCAAATGCTACAGCGAGGTGATGACAAGCGACAAATTTCTGTATCTGTTCGGAAAAGTGATCCCAAAGCTTGCTCTGGTGCTGTCTATGGCGCTGCGCTTCATTCCCATGTTCAAAAGACAGTTTAAAAAGGTCAGGAATGCGCAAAAGACGTTGGGACTGTATTCCGCGCACGGGCTTGTGGATAAAATCCAAAGCACCGGACGGATATTTCTGGCAATGATTTCATGGTCGCTGGAGAATGCGATGGAAACTGCGGCATCTATGCGGGCGCGGGGATACGGAAAGGGGAAGCGTACCAATTTTTCTCTTTTTCGTTTTACCGCGCGGGACAGAATGCTTTTGGCGGTCAGTTTTGCCCTGATGGGTGTAACGGTGATCGGAGGGGCAGCCCGCGTGACCGCATTTACCTTTTATCCGCGGATCAGTACACCGGAGGTATCGCTGTTTTCTGTGGCGGTATATATTTCGTTCGGTGCGCTGTCGTTTTTACCGTTTGCCGTTGAGGTCAGGGAGGCAATTGTATGGACATATTACAGATCGAAAATCTGAGCTTCCGGTATCCCGGTGCAGAGCACAATGCAGTGGACGGCGTCAGCTTTTCCGTGCGCAGCGGGGAATTTATGGTTATATGCGGGGAGTCCGGCTGCGGAAAAACAACGCTTCTGCGGCTGCTCAAGCCGGAGCTGGCGCCGGTCGGAGAGACAGGCGGTCATATCGTTTATTGCGGAGGGGAGCGGACGCCGGCAGAGATCGGCTATGTATTACAGAATCCGGATAATCAGATCGTGACAGACAAGGTCTTTCATGAATTGGCGTTCGGACTTGAGAATCTGGGGCTTCCTTCTGACGTGATCCGGCGCCGTGTCGGAGAAATGGCAAACTATTTCGGTATTCAGGATTGGTTCCGGAAAAAGACCGATGCGCTGTCCGGCGGGCAGAAGCAGCTTTTGAATCTTGCCGCGGTCATGGTGATGCAGCCCAAGGTTCTGATATTGGATGAACCGACCAGCCAGCTTGATCCGATTGCCGCATCGGATTTTATCGCAACATTGCAGAAGCTCAACCGGGAGCTTGGGCTGACGGTCCTTTTGGCTGAGCATCGGCTGGAGGAGGTTTTCCCGATTGCTGACCGGATCCTTTTGATGGACGGCGGCGGTGTGCTTGTCTGTGATGCGCCGGAAAAGATCGGCGATGCGCTGCCGGACGGTCATCCGATGCGCGCGGCATTGCCCAGTGCGGTACGGATCTTCCGGTCGCTGCACATGGAGGATCGCTGCCCGCTGACGGTGCGGGAGGGACGGGACTTTCTGGAACGTCATTTCGGCGATCGCCGGGGCTTGCTTCCGGAGCCTTCATACCGGCACGGGAGCGCGGTATCGGTGGAGCTGAAGAATGTGTGGTTCCGGTATGATAGGGATCTGCCGGATGTGCTGCGCGGTGTTTCTGTGCAGGTGTATACCGGGGAAACATATGCCGTGCTGGGAGGAAACGGGTCCGGAAAGACCACGATGCTGCAGGTTGCTGCGGGCATCGGCAAGGCATACCGCGGAAAGGTCTTGATTGAGGGAAAACAGCTTCGGGATTACAGAGGAGATGCTTTGTATCGCGGAGTTCTTGCACTGCTGCCGCAAAATCCGCAGACCGTCTTTATCCGGGACACCGTGCGGGCGGATCTTGCGGAAATGCTGGAGGCACACGGCATTCCGAAGCCGGATAGGGAAAAAAGGATTCTTGACATTGCGGAAAGACTGGCAGTCACTCATCTGCTTGACCGGAATCCTTTTGATCTGAGCGGCGGGGAAGGGCAGAAATGCGCTTTGGCAAAGGTGCTTTTGACAAGTCCGAGAATTCTTTTGCTGGACGAGCCGACAAAAGGAATCGATGCCGGGGGAAAGCTTGTTCTGAGGAGCATTCTGGAGCGCCTGAAGGCGGACGGCATGACCATCCTTCTGGTGACGCATGATGTGGAGTTCGCCGCGGAAGCCGCAGACCGCTGCGCATTGTTTTTTGACGGGGAGATTCTTTCGGCAGATACCCCGACACGCTTTTTCGGCGGAAATACCTTTTATACCACAGCTGCCAACCGCATGGCGCGCACGCTTTGTCCGAACGCAGTGACCTGCGGGCAGGTTGCCGCATTCTGCAATGGGGAAATCAAATGAAGAAAACGCTTCTTTCCTATGGAATTCTTTGTGTTTTGATTCCGGCAGCCATTGTCTGCGGAGCGGTTCTTTTTGCAGACAGGCAGTACGCATGGATCTCGCTTTGTGTGACTGTTCTTTCCTGCATCCCGTTCTTTTTGCGTTTTGAGCGCAGAGAAGAAAACGCAAAGCGCATGATCCTGCTGGCTTGTATGACAGCCCTTTCGGTTTTGGGCAGAATCGCATTCGCACCGATCCCTGCATTCAAGCCGGTGACGGCAATGGTGGTGATCACTGCCATGTATTTTGGCAGTGAAGCGGGATTTCTGACAGGTTCATTATCCGCGGTTATTTCCAACTTTTATTTCGGACAGGGACCGTGGACTCCGTTTCAGATGTTCAGCTGGGGCATTCTCGGGCTGCTTGCGGGGCTTCTTGCGGAGCCTCTGAAAAGGAGCAGGATCGTGCTGGCGGCATACGGCATTCTGTCCGGTATTCTGTATTCATTTCTGATGGATATATGGACGGTTTTGTGGGAGGACGGGTATTTTAATTTTTCACGTTATTTGGCGGCGCTTGCTTCTGCCATACCGTTCACCGCCGTCTATGCGGTGTCAAATGTTGTGTTTCTGCTTCTGTTTGTCCGCCCGATCGGAAAAATACTGAATCGGATCAAAACAAAATACGCCCTGTAAAAAAACGGCGATGCGTGAGCAGCTGTCAAGGCTTCCGGCGGGATATGCGTCAATCCGGCGCATATCGAGCGGCGCAGAGCGGTGCAGACCGTATGGCAAGGTTGCAGGAAGCGGTGGAGTTGATCAGCGCCCTTTTCCGGCTCCGGCTGCGAAGCGCATGCCTTCCCTTGGTCCGGGGGCGAAGGACGCGGGGTCAAGCGCAGGAAATGGGCTTCAAACCGCTGTTCCGCTGCCCTCAGGGGGCAATATCTTGTGGGAAGGGGAGCAGGAGAGCGGCATCTGACAAATGGCGGCGGCAGAGGGCTGCTGCATGGGTGCGGCTCAAACACGCACGGTCGGTTTCTCAAAAGGATTGGCAGCCGAATGACAGCCGCTGTTCTGTTCCGCCGTCCCGTGTTTCGGACCGTACCGGGCGGAGCCGTTATTTCCGCCTTTCGAGAGGGATATTTTATGCGCTTCTTTTTTCTGCCGGATATTGGGATTTATGCGATTCTGCGGTGTGCTTTTCGGAGCCATGCAGCTCCTGCGTATATTTTGCTGCGGAGGAGACTTCATTTTATCGCATCTGCCGAGGCGCTTTCTCATGCTCTGTTTCATTTTGGGATTATCTTTCGGATAAACCTCAAATTATTTTCGAAAAGCTATTGACAAACGCGCGTTGTTCTGCTATAATAATAAACGTTGAATCGCATTGACGATTTGCTGGTATGGCTCAGTTGGTAGAGCACATCCTTGGTAAGGATGAGGTCATCAGTTCGACTCTGATTACCAGCTCCAGAAAAGGCAGGTCCGCAGGGACTTGCCTTTTTCGATTTTTACAGGGAATTGTCCGGTTTCAGGATGTCCGGAACGCCGCTGAGCGGGAAACGGCATCGATTGGCTGAAGGAAGGCTTATATTCCCGTGTGCGGCGGATCGTTTTTTTGTACGCCGCTTCAGCTTTTGGGGGATTTCCGGAAAAGCCCGGGAGATATTGAGGCTGTGTACGGACGGCTTGACCGATGGGAGATTGCATGCAGAACTGCAGGTGCAGTCTGTAAGCGGATTCACCAAATTACCGGAGCCGATGAGAACCATGCGACAGAGGGAATCAGAGGTAGTTGAACAGGTATACAGACGCAGAAAAAGCAGCAGCGACCGAGACGGGAACTGCTGCTTTTTCATGCGGAAAGGAGGTTTTATGAGAACCGGGAAGCAAAAGAAAGCCTTGATCTGTTTTGATGTGTATAGCCGTATGATCGGGAGAAGCTCCATAACACCGATTTTAAAGAGAGATTTGCCGCGAAGCACGCGCAATGCTGCCGCCGGACTGATGACGAGCGGGCGGACTGATCCGTGAAATTGGGAAAGGACGGATAAGCTTTCTGCTGACTATGCCGCATAGCCGGGAACGGTGAATGAACGGGTGAAACAAAACGGCAGTCATTTCGGCGCTTGCTTTGAACATGATTACGAAAAACGGTATTAATATGCCCGGAAATCCTTGCAAAGTAAGAATTTCCGGGCATGACGGCTTCAGATGCAGCATTTTGCCGCGCGCGCGGTCGATGTGCGGCGTGAAAATGACATGGCGTCCGCTTTGCTTACCCTTGACGGAATACGGTCAGAAGGAATCGGCGTGGGACACCGACCGGCTTTGACATTTTGCTGTCGGGTGTATCACGGTGCCGGATTGCTGTGCCGGGCTTTGAAGCATTGTTTTTGTCAACCCAATCGGTCCGGGCTGTTTGATTTCTCAGGCTGCTGTCGTGATGGCTCAGAAAAGAGCCGGGATACCGAGGATAGAGAGTATGCAGACGGCAAGCCCGCAGGCGATAAGACCGCTTGTAAATGCTGCCAGCCCTTTGCCGTTCCGTTCCGGATTTTTACCCTTTGTCACAGCGTTCTTTACGCCGAGCAGCAGGGAGTTATTCTCCGATACCGCCGAGCAGAACAGCAGCAACGCCAGCGACAGCACAAAGGCATACG
>CAKRZE010000023.1 GCA_934432725.1 uncultured Eubacteriales bacterium | reverse complement strand
CAAATTCATGAGGCTTGGCTTGGATTTGAGGGTGACGAAATGCGGATATCATTTTCCGGATCGGCACAGCCGCTCTGCCGCATTTTGCGAATTTGCCGGCGTTGCCGCAAATTCATGCGGTTTGGCTTGGATTTGAGGAGGTCTTGCTTAAAATTGCGGCATCATGCGCACAGAAAATCCTCTGCCGAGGCTTTTCCGAGGTATATCAGTCCCGGAGCGGAATTTTCCGCGCATGCGGCCTGACGCACGGCGTAAAAAATGCTTGTGCAGGCACACACCTTTGCTTGTGGAATACTACGTGAGCGGGACGGCTTGCCGGGTCTGACGGGAGAGCCTTCCGGCGCGCCGGAGCGCATGGACCGGACAGCCTCCGGCAAGCCGTCCCTTGCGCTGTCCGGAGCAGGAAACGGAGCGCCGGTCCGCCGCGCGATCCGGGGCCTTGGCGCTTTGTGCGGGAGCCGACTGCCCCTGCGGATGGCGGGACGTCTTCGGACGGCAGCGCGGGAAGCCCGGGCGGGGGTTTTTACGGCGGTTCTTACAATATACGGATACGGCGCTTATCGCAGGCGGGAGCCTGTGGCGGGAGGAGAGATGCTCGGATGAAGCCGGTTTGGATCATACTGTTGGCATTTGCCGCGGAGGCAATGCTGATGTTTCTTGCCGCATACAGGTGGTTTGCGGTCGATAAGGCGGCGGCAGCGGACGGGAGACGCCGTGTGCCGGAGGCGCTTCTGCTGTTTTCGATTGCGGCGGGAGGTGCACCGGGGGCGCTTCTTGCCATGCATGATCTGCACCATAAGACAAACCCGAAAACAAAGTGGCATTTCGGCGTCACGGCAGCTGTGTCCCTGACGCTTCAGGTTCTGACGCTGGGGGTGCTTTTGTACGTTGCTTTGAACGCTTAGGAGCCGGCGCGGCAGCTTCGCCCTGTTCGCGGGATCGTCTGCCGTCCGCAGAGCGGCGGGCATGCAGGAGGGCTTCGGACAGGCTGCCGGGGCACAGGAAACGCGCGGCTTTCGGATGTCCGACCGAGAGGATCGGAGGAAAAGCGGAGCTTCAGCGTTCCGGAACAGGTCCCGGTGCGGGACCGGCAGAGGAGTCCGGTGCCGGTCTGAGCGGAAAAGGGAGCGGTCTGTCCGTTTTCCGGCTGCGGCTCGGACAGGCTGCCGCGGACCTGCGAAGCACGGCGGGATGCAATAACAGGATACAATAAAAGGAAGAAAGGAGGGCATGCGTATGAAACGGACGGGATCGGAATATACACACGGCGCATCTGCCGGGAAGAATCTGAGGCTTCTGGCGGGGGCGCTTGCGGCTGCGGTTCTGCATACCCTGATGTGGGGCGGGATCCTCCTTGCCTGTACGGTCAATCCATGGTATGCGGCAGCGGCGGGGGCTGCGCTTGTTCTGCTGCTCCTTCTTCGCCTGCATGCCGGGAGGAGAACCTGACGGACTGCCCGGGGAAGGGTGCCTGAGGCGCCGCTCTGTCCGGCTTCGGTCCCGGAGCGGAAGAACAGAGCCATCCGGCAATCGGACCCCGGGAGGCGGCAGAATGACAGGCATTCGGCTTGGAACGGCTCCGGCGCGGTGCGGTCAGCTTTCTCCGGGAGGGGAGCGCAGTCCGGCAATCCGGCTGGCAGCGGAAGCGGCAAAGGAGCTGACGCGCGGCGGGGAATGACCCTCCGGCGGCGCAAAGCTTTCGCCGGGCGGCAGGAGATTCTAATGCGGAAGGCGCTTCTCGGCACGGCAGGACGATGCCGGCGCGGGGCGTCCTTTGAAACGGAGCCGCTGCTTTGCGGCAGCCGGAACGCCTGCGGCAGGCTTCCTTGGGCGGCTGCCGGTGCCGTCGGGGCTGCGATGTTTTTTCGGAAGAAATTGATTGCGGCTATTGACTTTTCGGTAGAAAAAAGGTATACTATCGATGGATCGGTTTTCCGCAACTGACGGAAAGCGTGGGATACCACGGGGAAACGGAAAACCGCAGGCTGATGGATTCAGGTGTCGACCGTCTGGGCATTTCAACTCCGCTTTGGGGTTGGAATGCCCGTTTTTATTTGCTCCTTCTGCGCGGTCCGCGCAGGGCTTTCCGCGGAAAGCGGCGGCTGCCCGGACCAAAACCGGACGGGAGGAGGCAGAACGGAAGCCTGAAGGACACCTCTTTCCGGCGGCGCTTTGGAGCGTTTGCTGTCCGAAAGACACGATTCCGAAGAAAGGAAGATTACAAAAATGAAAAAAGCAGCGGTTATTATGGGAAGCGACAGCGATCTGCCGGTCGTCGAAAAGGCGATTGCAGTGCTCCGCACCTATGAGGTGCCCTTTGAGGTACACGTGTATTCCGCGCACAGAACGCCGAAGGAGGCTGCGGACTTTGCCGCGGGAGCACGCGGGAACGGCTTTGGCGTTATCATTGCCGCAGCAGGAAAGGCGGCGCATCTTGCGGGGGCATTGGCGGCGCAGACCACGCTGCCGGTGATCGGAATCCCGGTCAGCTCCCATACCTTAGACGGCGTTGACGCGCTTTTGTCCACAGTACAGATGCCTTCGGGAATCCCGGTGGCTGCTGTCGCCATAGACGGAGCTGCCAACGCCGCTTTGCTTGCCGTTGAGATTCTGTCCGTGTCGGAGCCGGAACTGGAAAAGAGGCTTTCTGCGGAGCGGAAGGCGGCGGCGGAGCGGGTGCTTGCCGCGAACCGGGCGGTTATGGAAAAATTCGGCTCTGACTGAGCGCGGGCGGTGCGGGGCAGGTCCCGGACAAGCCGTTTTTGCGGTCGGGGGCTGAAAAGTCCTTTTCCGGGGCAGACGCGTCAGAAGCGCCCGCAGGATGCGTCCCTGCGGCATCCGGCACATAAAAAAGCCTCCGCCCGGCAGTCCGGCTGCCGGAATATGCGGCAAGGGGAGCTTCCGCATGGCGAGAAACAGTCCTAAGACGGTGAAAAGCTTCCGTGTGCGGCAGAAGGCTTGGCTGCGGAAAACGGTAAAAGCTCCGGGCAGCGGAAGAGGCTGCGGGTTTGCCCGTCCGGATGCGCCGGATTCCGGAAAATGCGGGCTGCCGAATCGGGAGCCGAGCGGGCAGGATTGCCGGGCAGAAGGGGTTCCCCCGCCGCCGGTCTGATGAAAAACCCTGTTCCGGGACACGGACCGGGCGGGCAGAGGCTTTTGGGAACCGCGTCTGCGGTATGCTGCCGGGGACGGATAAGACAGGTGCTGCGTCCCGCCGGGGGCGTATGGCTTCCGCCGCGCCGAAGGGCAGCTCCGCCGGGTACGGAGAAAAACAGATATACAGGCTTATGCATTTACATACGAACCGAACGAAAGGAAGGATATCAGTTATGACAAGACAGGAACAGCTGTACGAGGGAAAAGCCAAGAAGGTTTATGCGACCGACGATCCGGCGCTTGTGATTGTGTCCTATAAGGACGATGCGACCGCGCTGGACGGGATGAAAAAGGGAACGATTGCGGGAAAGGGCGTTGTGAACAACCGGATGTCCAATTTCCTGATGCAGCTTCTGGAGAAGGAGGGCGTTCCGACGCATTTTGTGCAGGAGCTGTCCGACCGTGAGACGCTGGTCAGAAAGGTATCCATCGTGCCTCTGGAGGTGATCATCCGGAACATTTCCGCAGGGCACTTCGCACAGCGCTACGGCGTTGCGGAGGGCATTGTGTTTGACGCGCCGACGATCGAATTTTCCTACAAGAACGATGATCTGCACGATCCGCTTCTGAACGAATACCACGCGCTGGCGCTGAAGCTGGCGACAAAGGAAGAAATCGAACAGATCAAAGCCATGGCGTTCCGGGTCAATGCGGTGCTGAAGGAATACTTCGGCAGACTGGGCGTGACGCTTGTGGACTTCAAGCTGGAGTTCGGCAGAACCGCAGACGGAAGCATTGTGCTTGCCGATGAAATTTCGCCGGACACCTGCCGGTTCTGGGATGCGAAAACGGGAGAAAAGCTGGATAAGGACCGCTTCCGCCGGGATATGGGCGGCGTGGAGGATGCTTACCGCGAGATGATGCGCCGCGTATTCGGCGCGGAGTGAGCAGGAGGAAACGTGAGAGAGCTTCATGAGGAGTGCGGCGTGTTCGGCATCTGGACGCCGCAGGAGAGCGATGTGGCGCGCGACACCTATTACGGGCTGTATGCGCTTCAGCACCGCGGGCAGGAGAGCTGCGGCATCGCGGTCAACAGCGACGGGATCTTTTCCCTGCAAAAGGATGTCGGGCTGGTCAGCTCCGTGTTTACCCGGGAGGTTCTTTCCGGGCTGGGAACGGGCACGATGGCGGTCGGGCATACGCGCTACGGGACAACGGGCGGAAACGGCGTGGTCAACGCCCAGCCGATTGTGGTCAACCACATCAAGGGTCATATGGCGCTGGCGCACAACGGAAATCTGGTCAATTCCACCGCGCTGCGCCGGGAGCTGGAGCTTCAGGGCTCCATCTTCCATATGACAAGCGATACGGAGGTCATTTCCTATACGATCATCAAGGAGCGCCTGACCTCGCCCTCCATCGAGGAGGCGGTCAGCCGCGCGATGTACCGGCTGAAGGGAGCATATTCGCTTGTGATCATGTCTCCCGCAAAGCTGATTGCCGTGCGGGATGAGAACGGCTTCCGCCCGCTCTGCTACGGAAAGCGGGAGGACGGGAGCTATGTGGTGGCATCCGAAACCTGTGCGCTGGACGCGGTGGGCGCTTCGTTTGTCAGGGATGTGGAGCCGGGAGAGATTGTGGTATTTGACGGCGGCGGGGTCCGGAGCCTGCGGGAGCACTGCGGAAGGGCGCCGAAGCACACCTGCATTTTCGAATACATCTATTTTGCCCGTCCGGATTCGGTCATTGACGGACACAGCGTACACCGGGCGAGGATCCGCGCGGGGGAGTGTCTGGCGGAGGATTATCCGGTGGATGCCGATATCGTCATCGGCGTTCCCGATTCCGGGATCGATGCGGCGATCGGCTATGCGAGAAGGTCCGGCATCCCGTATGAGGTCGGACTGATCAAGAACAAATACATTGCCAGAACGTTCATCGCGCCGGATCAGAGCCAGCGGGAGCGCAATGTGCGGATCAAGCTGAATCCGATTCCGGAGGCGGTGAGAGGCAAGCGGGTCGTTCTGGTGGACGACTCCATCGTGCGGGGAACGACAAGCGCCAGAATCGTCCGGCTGCTGCGGGAGGCAGGCGCTTCGGAGATTCACATGCGCATTTCGGCGCCGCCCTTCACAAACCCCTGCCATTACGGGACGGATATCGATTCCCGCGACCTTCTGATCGCCTGTCATCATACGGTGCCGGAGATTGCGGAGATGGTCGGCGCGGATTCCCTCGGTTACCTCAGACCGGAGCGTCTGTGCGAGCTGATCGGGGGAAATGTGTGCGGTAAGGGCTACTGCGATGCATGCTTCACCGCAAGGTATCCGACAGAGGTGCCGGAGGATTCCGGCAAAAGCCGGTTTGAGGAAAAGCTCAGCGAAAAGAAGGCGCGGGGCTGATTTGTGTCGGAGGCTGCGGTCCGGAGGGCACAGCAGACCGGACGGAAATGCCGGGGCGCGCATGCCGGGAGGATTCGGCAGCGGTGGGGGCTGTCCGCGCCTCTGCCGGGGGCGCTTTGCTGCTTTGATGCCCGGACGCCGGAAAAGAGAAGCATTTCCCCAAGGCACCGGAAATACTCCGGATCACACGGCGCGGGACCCAAAGCCGCGCCCAAAGAAAGGAACGGATAAATACTATGAAGAATTCCAGATCGGAAAGCTATGCGGCTGCCGGTGTCGATATCACGGCGGGGTACAAGGCGGTCGAACTGATGAAAAAGCACATTGCCCGCACCGTGACGCCGGGGGCAGCCTCGGATATCGGGGGGTTCGGCGGGCTGTTTGTTCCGGAGCTTGCGGGAATGGAGCAGCCGGTTCTGGTCAGCGGAACGGACGGGGTCGGCACCAAGCTGAAGCTTGCGTTTCTGACGGACCGGCATGATACGGTCGGCATCGACTGCGTTGCCATGTGCGTCAACGATGTGCTCTGCTGCGGAGCAAAGCCTTTGTTTTTCCTGGATTACATCGCCTGCGGGAAAAACGAGCCGGAAAAAATCGCACAGATTGTGTCCGGCGTGGCGGAGGGCTGCGTTCAGTCGGGAGCTGCTCTGATCGGCGGAGAAACGGCGGAAATGCCGGGATTTTATCCGGAGGGAGAATACGACCTTGCCGGGTTTGCCGTCGGAATCGTCGATAAAGCCGACATTCTGGATAAAAACACCATGCGGAAGGGAGATGCCGTGATTGCGCTTCCCTCCAGCGGGGTTCACTCCAACGGCTTTTCTCTGGTGCGCAAGGTATTTGACCTGGAGCACCGCGAAATAACCGCTCCGGTTGCGGAGCTTGGCGGAAGCTCGCTCGGAGAGACGCTTCTGACGCCGACAAAGATCTATGTCAAGCCGATGACCGCGCTGTTCCGTGCGGTGAAGGTCAAGGGCGTGTCCCACATTACGGGCGGCGGATTTTATGAGAACATTCCGCGCAGCATTCCGGACGGGCTGACCGCAAGGATCGAAAAGAAGGCGGTCCGGACGCTTCCGGTCTTTGATCTGATCGCGGGCGCGGGGAACATTCCGGAGCGGGATATGTTCAACACCTTCAACATGGGCGTCGGCATGAGCGTGGTGGTCGCGGCAGCCGATGCGGACCGCACGCTGGAGGTTCTGCGTGAAAACGGCGAGGACGCCTATCTGATGGGCGAGATCGCGGAGGGCAGCGAGGGAATCGTGCTATGCTGACGGAAAAAGCGAGGATTGCCGTGCTTGTCTCGGGCGGCGGCACGAATTTGCAGGCGCTGCTTGATGCGCAGGCGGAGGGAAAGCTGAAAAGCGGGGAGATCGTGCTGGTCATCTCCTCCGCCCCGGGGGCGTTTGCTTTGGAGCGGGCGGAGCGTGCCGGGGTGAAGCACCGGACGGTGGCGCGCCGGAGCTTTGATTCGCAGGAGGCGTTTGAGGAGGCTCTTCTGCGGGAGCTGACTGCCGAGAGGATCGAGCTGATCATTCTTGCCGGCTTTCTGTGCATCCTCGGCGGGGACTTTACCGCCCGGTATCCGAAGCGCATCCTGAATGTGCATCCGTCCCTGATCCCTTCCTTCTGCGGCAAGGGGTATTACGGGCTGCGGGTGCATGAGGCTGCGCTCCGGCGCGGGGTCAAGGTGACGGGCGCGACCGTTCATTTTGTCAACGAAATTCCGGACGGCGGTGAGATCCTTTTGCAGAAGGCGGTGGAGATCCTGCCGGACGATACGCCGGAGGTGCTTCAGAGGCGCGTCATGGAGCAGGCGGAATGGATTCTCCTGCCGCAGGCGGCGGAAGAGGTTTCCGGTCGGATTGTGCGGGAGAGGGGCTGCTTCTGCGGCTGACAAAAGGGCGGGAGCCTGACCGGCGGGCGTCTGAGCATTGCAGAAGGTCCGTCTGACGGATGTCCGGCACGGGTCCGGAACGGTGTGTGCGGCGCACTGTCCGTGAGAACCCTATGCTCCGGTTTGCTGCGGAGGCTCCCGGCAGCGCGGCTTGCCGGAGGTCCCGGACGGGATGCGGAACAGTTTGGGTGCCGGGCAGAGCGTATGGCAAGCGCACGGCGGAAAGCGGCTGTCTGCCTCCGGGCGGCGGCTTGCGGCGCATAACAAACGCGGCGGGCGGATCGGTATCTTCAGAGAAGCGCGCGGAGCGCCGCTGTCGGACGGACCGCGCCGCAGCGCGGCGGGACGGAAACACCGGGCAGCCTGCGGAACCATCGGATGCGTTTGCCGCTCCCGGTGCGGACCGGACAGGCTTTGCGGGTGAGGACGGCTCCGAACCGCTCCGGGTATGAAGAGAGCGAAGCGGCGCTTCGGAGGGCGCGGAACGGAACGGGAACCGCTTGTCTGCCGGAAGCGCAAGGCTGTAAGAAGACGGCTTCGGTCTGCCTGCGGAGGCTTTGTCCGGCGCGGCGGCTGCGGGAAGCCCTCGCCAAGAAGGGGGCGCGGCACGTTTTGGCTGCTGCCGGAGGACGGATGGGGAGCGGCTTGCTTTCTCATCAATAAATACCATATCAAAGAAAGGCGGCTTTTCTTCGGAAAGCCGGGGACTTGTGTATGAAGGATCTGCAGATTTACAGGTGCATTGGCGCGGGAGATGCGGTCAGGGGAAATCCCTATGTCGGGCGCGGCATTATCATCGGGATGACACAGGACGGAGCGCATGCGGTCTGCGCCTATTTTATCATGGGAAGAAGCGCAAACAGCCGCAACCGCGTCTTTTCCGTCCGGGATGGCGCCGTGTATACAGAGCCGTTCGACGTCTCCCGCGTGGAGGATCCGTCGCTGATCATTTATGCGGCAGTGCGCGGGATCGGGAATCATCTGATTGTGACGAACGGCGATCAGACGGATACGGTTTACCGGTATCTTTCCTGCGGCAAAAGCTTTGAGGAAGCGCTGGAAACGCGTGAATTCGAGCCGGACGCACCGAATTTCACACCACGCATCAGCGGGCTTCTGACCATTGCGGACGGCTCCTTCCGCTATCGGATGAGCATTCTGAAGAGTGTGGACGGGCAGGGCTCCGCATGCGCCAGATACACGTTTTCCTATCCCGCCGTCCGGGGGCTCGGGCACTTCCTGCATACCTATGTGACCGACGGCAATCCGATTCCCACCTTTCAGGGAGAGCCGGAGCGCATTTCGGTTCCGGACGATATCGACAGCTTTACCCGCGATCTGTGGGAAAATCTTGATCCGGACAACAAAATTTCGCTCTATGTGCGGTATACCGCGATCGGAACCGGAAAAACCGAGGAGCGCCTGATCAACAAAAACAGATGACAGTCCTCCGGTCGGCGCACGCCTGCGCCATTGCCGGACGCATCGCCGGCAATGCGGCTTTCTCCGGAGCACGCCGCGCCTGCCGGGGTCTGATACAATCCAAAAGGGGTAGCCGGATTGCGCTTATCCCGGAATACAGAAAGGAACTGCACCGATATGAAGGAATTTGAATTGAAATACGGCTGTAATCCCAATCAGAAGCCTGCGCGGATCTATATGCGGGACGGGGGAGAGCTTCCGCTGACGATCCTGAACGGACGTCCGGGCTATATCAATTTTCTGGATGCGCTCAATGCGTGGCAGCTTGTCCGGGAGCTGAAGGAGGCATCGGGGCTTCCGTCGGCAGCCTCCTTCAAGCATGTCAGCCCCACCTCTGCGGCGGTCGGACGGAAGCTGCCCGGGACGCTGAAAAAAGCATGCTTTGTCGATGATATTCCGGAGCTTGACGCCTCGCCGCTCGCCTGCGCCTATGCCCGCGCCCGCGGAACCGACCGGATGTGCTCCTTCGGCGACTGGGTGGCGCTGTCCGATGTCTGCGACGTGACAACCGCCCGGCTCCTCGCAAGAGAGGTTTCCGACGGGATCATCGCGCCGGGGTATGAGCCGGAGGCGCTGGAGATCCTGAAAAAGAAGCGCAAGGGCAGCTATGCCGTGGTCCGGATCGATCCGGCTTACGCGCCGGAGCAGACGGAGCGCAAGCAGGTGTTCGGCATCACGTTTGAGCAGGGCAGAAACGAAATCCGCATGACGCCCGCCCTCCTGTCGGACATTGTTACAAAGGCGAAGGAAATCCCGGAAAGCGCCGTGACGGATCTTCTGATTTCCCTGATTACGCTGAAATATACGCAGTCCAACTCGGTCTGCTTTGCCTATGACGGGCAGGCGATCGGCGTGGGCGCCGGACAGCAGTCCAGAATCCACTGCACGCGGCTTGCCGGCGGGAAGGCGGATACCTGGTTCCTCAGACAGCATCCGAAGGTACTTTCGCTCCCGTTTCTGCCGGAGCTGAAGCGTCCCGACCGGGATAATGTCATTGACGGCTATATCAACCGGAACGAGGAGGACGTCACCGCTCCCGGCGTGTGGCAGAGGTATTTTACGGAGCGCCCCGAGCCGTTTTCCGCAGAGGAGCAGCGCGCGTATCTGGATACCGTCACGGGGGTATCCCTCGGCTCGGACGCGTTCTTCCCGTTCGGGGACAACATCGAGCGCGCACACCGCAGCGGCGTCTCCTATATTGCGGAGCCGGGCGGGTCGATCCGGGACGATCAGGTGATCGAGACCTGCGACAAATACGGCATTGCAATGGCATTTACGGGGGTCCGGCTGTTCCATCACTGACGGTGCGGCGCAGGCTCCTGTCGGGGGACCGATTTTCTGCGGCATGAGGGCGTTCCGCAGTCCGTCTTCCCGGCAGGGGCGGCTCGGGCGCGTGAGTCGGAGCGGCGTCCCCTTTTCCGGCAGGGAAGGATGTCTCTCCGGGGGCAAAATGCCGCCGGACGGGTGCCCTGACGGATGCAATCCGGCGGGGGGATGCCCGCCCGGGCGGGGACCGGCTGCGGGGACGCTTTCTCTATGCGGCTCCGCTTCGTCCGGCATGAGGGCTTTCCGCGCTCCGTCTTTCCGGCAGGGGAGGATGTCTCTCCGGGGGCAAAATGCCGCCGGACGGGCGCCCTGACGGATGCAATGCGTCGGAGGCGTGTCTGCCCGGTCTGGGAACCGGCTGCGGCGGTGCTTTCCTTATGTGGCTCCCGGCTTTGTCCGGCGGGGAGGCTCTGCCGGACAGGGATGCCGCGCGGGAAGCCGAGCCGGACGTGCGGCGCACCTCTTTCGGACGCACGCGGAAGGCGGTTTTCCTCTGAATAGCGAAATCCGATGAGGGACTGTCCCGGAGGAAACGAGGCAAAAACGGGCTGCCGGACAGGATACAGCCGTAGAATGCCCGATCGGACAAGGGGCATTCGCATAAGCCGGAGCCTGCGGCAGTCTTCCCGCGGTGCGGCTGCGGCGGTACGCCCGGACAGAGTACAGCCGGAGAACGGCGGCTCTCCGGCAAAAATCAAAGGAGGATCTTCGGAATGAAAATTATGGTAGTCGGCGGAGGCGGCAGAGAGCACGCCATCATCCGCAAAATCAGAGAACAGCATCCCGACATCGAGCTGTACGCGCTCCCCGGAAACGGCGGAATCGCACAGGATGCGGTCTGCGTGCCGGTCGGCGCGAAGGATATCGATGGAATCACGGCGTTTGCGGCGGAGAAAAAGATCGATTTTGCAATTGTTGCTCCGGACGATCCTCTGGTGCTCGGTGCGGTTGACCGGCTGAACGGGATCGGCGTGCCCTGCTTCGGTCCGGACAGCCGCGCGGCGGTGATCGAGGGGAGCAAGGTATTCTCCAAGAATCTGATGAAGAAATACGGCATTCCGACCGCTGCATACGAGACCTTTGACGAGCTTGAGAAGGCGCTTGCCTATATCGAAACGGCGCCCGTGCCCATGGTGGTCAAGGCGGACGGGCTGGCGCTCGGGAAGGGCGTGATCATCGCGAACACCCGGGAGGAGGCTAAGGAAGCGGTCCGTTCCATGATGCTGGACGGGGTGTTCGGGGAGAGCGGCAGACAGGTCGTGATCGAGGAGTTTCTGACCGGTCCCGAGGTGTCGGTTTTGACCTTCACGGACGGGAAGACCGTGCGCCCCATGGTGTCCTCCATGGATCATAAGCGTGCGCTTGACGGGGATAAGGGACTGAATACGGGCGGCATGGGGACGGTTGCGCCGAATCCGTATTATACAAAGGAGCTTGCCGCGCTCTGCATGGAAACGATTTTTCTGCCGACCGTGCGGGCGATGAATCTGGAAAACAGGACCTTTCGCGGCTGCCTGTATTTCGGGCTGATGCTCACGCCGGACGGTCCGCGCGTGATCGAATACAACTGCCGCTTCGGGGATCCGGAGACGCAGGTGGTGCTGCCGCTTCTGAAAAGCGACCTGCTTGCGATCATGCGGGCGGTGCCGGAGGGCAGACTGGAGGAAGAGCCGGTGGAGTTTTCGGACGGGGCTGCCTGCTGCGTGGTGCTGGCGTCCCGGGGCTATCCGCAGAAGTATGAAACGGGCTTCCCGATTGTACTGCCGGCGGAGCGGGAGCCGGGAACGGACATTTATATTGCCGGCGCAAAGCTCTCGCCGGACGGGGCGCTTCTCACCTCCGGCGGACGGGTGCTCGGCGCCGTGGCTGAGGGCAAGGACCTTGGCGAGGCGGTCGGAAAAGCCTATCGGCTGGCGGAGACCGTCACCTTCCAAAACGCGTATTTCCGCCGGGATATCGGAAAACGGGCGCTGGAGGCTTTGAAACAGAACGATTGAGGCTGACGACTGCGGGGTGCCGCGCCGATGGCGGAGCTTCCCCGGTAGAAAGGAACTGGAACAGGATGGTTTACAGAGTATTTGTGGAAAAAAAGCCGGGGCTTGCCCATGAGGCGGAAGCCCTGAAGAAGGACCTGACGGCATTTCTCGGCATCGGGGGGCTTGAGGAGGTTCGCGTGGTCAACCGGTACGATGTGGAGCACATCAGTCCGGAGCTGTTCGGCTATGCCTGCAAAACGGTCTTTTCAGAGCCGCAGACGGACACGGTCTCCCATGCGCTTGAAACGGAGGGCTATACTGCCTTTGCCGTGGAGTATCTGCCGGGGCAGTTCGATCAGCGCGCGGATTCGGCTGCGCAGTGCATCCAGATCATCTCCCGGGGCAGCCGTCCGGAGGTGCGCACCGCAAAGGTGTACCTGCTCGGCGGGACGCTGGGGGAGGAGGAGATTGCCCGCATCCGCAGGTATGTGATCAACCCTGTCGAAAGCCGCCTTGCCTCCATGGAAAAGCCGGAGACGCTGAGAGCGGATCTGAAGGCGCCGGACTCCGTGGAGACGGTTTCGGGCTTCTGCGGCTTCGGGGAGGAGGCGCTTGCCGCCTTCCTGCGGGAAAAGGGGCTTGCGATGGATCTTGACGATCTTAGGTTCTGCCGCGATTATTTTGCACGCGAGGGGCGCGATCCCACCGTCACCGAGATCCGCATGATCGACACCTACTGGTCGGATCACTGCCGCCATACGACCTTCCTCACCACCATCGATTCGGTGGAATGCGGGGACGCTCTGACCGAGCGCGCCTACGGGGATTACCTTGCGCTGCGGAAGGCGCTCGGCAGGCAGAAGCCGGTCAACCTGATGGATATCGCAACGGCCGGCATGCGGTATCTGAAGGCGCAGGGAAAGCTCGGCGGGCTGGACGAGTCCGAGGAGATCAACGCCTGCACCGTCAGAATCAAGGTCCCGACCGAGGACGGAGACGAGGACTGGCTGCTTCTGTTCAAGAATGAGACGCACAACCATCCGACCGAAATCGAGCCGTTCGGCGGCGCTGCGACCTGCATCGGCGGGGCGATCCGGGATCCCCTGTCCGGGCGCTCCTATGTATATGCCGCCATGCGCGTGACCGGGGCTGCCGATCCGACAAGACCGGTTTCCGAAACGCTCCCCGGCAAGCTGCCGCAGAAAAAGCTTGTGACCACAGCCGCCGCAGGCTACTCCTCCTACGGCAACCAGATCGGACTGGCAACCGGGCAGGTGGACGAATGGTACCACGACGGCTATGCCGCAAAGCGGATGGAGATCGGCGCGGTGATTGCGGCTGCGCCTGCGGAGAACGTCCGCCGGGAGACGCCTCTGCCGGGGGATGCCGTGATTCTCATCGGCGGCAGAACGGGACGGGACGGCTGCGGCGGCGCGACCGGCTCCTCCAAATCGCACACGCTTTCCTCTCTGGAAACCTGCGGCGCGGAGGTGCAGAAGGGCAATGCGCCCGAGGAAAGAAAGCTCCAGCGCCTGTTCCGGCGTCCGGAGGCAACGAGGCTGATCAAGCGCTGCAACGATTTCGGCGCGGGCGGCGTTTCGGTTGCCATCGGGGAGCTGGCGGACGGACTGGAGATCAATCTGGACGCGGTTCCGAAAAAATACGAGGGGCTGGACGGCACGGAGCTGGCGATCTCCGAATCGCAGGAGCGGATGGCGGTCGTTGTTGCGCCGGAGGACGTTTCGCGCTTCCTGGCGCTTGCGGAGGAGGAGAATCTGGAGGCAACGCCGGTCGCTGCGGTCCGTGAGGAGCCGAGGCTGGTCATGACCTGGAAGGGGAGGACCGTTTGCGACATCTCCCGCGAATTTCTGAACTCCAACGGCGCCGAGAAGCACATCAGGATCCGGACGGCTGCGCCGAAGTCCTTTGAGAAGAAGCTTTCGGGGAGCTTCCGGGAGCGGTATGAGGCGCTTGCCGGCGACCTCAACGTCTGCTCCAGACGCGGGCTGGCGGAGCGCTTTGACTCCACCATCGGCGCGGGTGCGGTGACCATGCCCTTCGGCGGGGAGCGCCAGCTGACCCCCGCGCAGGCGATGGTGACCAAGATTTCCGTTGAAAAGAAGCACACCGACGCCTGCTCCTTTATGGCATGGGGCTTCAATCCCTATATTTCCGAAAAATCGCCGTATCACGGGGCATATCTCGCGGTGATCGAGTCCGTTTCAAGGCTGATTGCCGCAGGCGCCTCGTTCCGGGAGGTATACCTGACCTTCCAGGAGTACTTTGAAAAGCCGATGCAGGACCCGGAGCGCTGGGGAAAGCCCTTCTCGGCGCTGCTCGGCGCTCTGCGGGCGCAGCTGGATCTCGGCATCGCATCGATCGGGGGCAAGGACTCCATGAGCGGTACGTTTGAAAAGCTGGATGTGCCGCCGACCCTTGTGTCCTTTGCCGTGACGACCGGCAGAGCCTCTGAGGTGATCACGCCGGAATTCAAGGCGCCGGGACACAAGGTGCGGCTGCTTGTGCCGGAATACGACGGACAGGGACTCCCCGCGCCGCAGTCCTTCCTGTCGCTCTGCGGCAGGGTCACGGAGCTGATGCGGCAGGGAAGGGTCTATGCCGCCTGGACGCCGGGCTTCGGCGGATGCGCGGAGGGCGTGATGAAGATGTGCTTCGGCAACCGGATCGGCTTCCGGTATGCAGATACGGCACCGGATGCGGACATCTTCGGCTATCGGTACGGATCCTTCCTTCTGGAAACGGACGGAAGCGTTGCGGAGGGCATGCTGCTCGGCGTGACCGCAGAGGCGCCCGAGATCGTGCGGGGGGATACCCGGCTGGAGCTGGACCGGCTTCTTTCCGTGTATGAAAACCGGCTGGAGCCCGTGTACAGCTGCAACATTTTGCAGAAGCAGGAGGGTCTGAAGCCGGTTGCGTACAGAAGGACCGCTCCGTTCCCGAAGCCGGCGGTGTCCTGCGCAAAGCCGAGGGTGGCAATTCCCGTGTTCCCCGGGACCAACTGCGAATACGACTCTGCCAAGGCGTTTTCCGATGCGGGGGCGGACGCCGAGATATTTGTCATCAACAATCTGACTCCGGCGGGGATTGCCCGTTCCGTGGAGGACTTTGCCGCGCTTGTGCGCCGGTCGCAGATGGTGTTTATCCCGGGCGGCTTTTCGGGCGGAGACGAGCCGGACGGCTCCGGAAAGTTCATTACGGCGTTTTTCCGCAGCGAAGCGGTAAAGGAGGCAGTCGGGGAGCTTCTGGATGTGCGGATGGGACTTATGGCAGGCATCTGCAACGGCTTCCAGGCGCTGATCAAGCTCGGACTGGTGCCGTTCGGGAAGATCATGGATACAGATGCCTCCTGTCCCACGCTGACCTATAACACGATCGGACGCCATCAGTCCCGCATCGTGCGGACCCGCATTACCTCCGATCTTTCGCCGTGGCTTGCGGAACGGCGGGTCGGGGACATCGTATCGGTTCCGATCTCGCACGGGGAGGGGCGGTTTATCGCGCCGGACGACCTGATCGCGAAGCTCGCCGCAAACGGGCAGATTGCCGCGCAGTACGTGGACCTTGACGGCAATGTCACGGCGGATATTCATTTCAACCCCAACAACTCCATGTATGCCGTGGAGGGCATCACCTCGCCGGACGGACGCGTGTTCGGCAAGATGGGGCATGCGGAGCGCATCGGCTCCGGACTGTATGCAAACGTTCCGGGCGACTATGACCTCGGCATGTTCCGCGCGGCGGTGAAGTATTTCAGATAAGAGGGAGGCGGCAGCCTCCGGATCGGTCCGGCATTGCACGGTCTGCACGGCAGAGGGCGCTCCGGACAGAGGAAGCTGCTCCGATCGCACACGGGTGTTGCTCCTTACGGCGATTTGGCGGCATTCTGCCCCGCACCGGCGCAGGACCCGGCGCTGCGGGCTGACAGAGGAAGCGGCTCCGGCTGCACGCGGGCTTTGCCCCTTACGGCGGTTTGGCGGCATTCTGCCCCGCACCGGCGCAGGACCCGGCGCTGCGTGCTGACAGAGGAAGCGGCTCCGGCTGCACGCGGGCTTTGCCCCTACGGCGGTTTGACGGCATTCTGCCCCGCACCGGCGCAGGACCCGGCGCTGCGGGCGGAGGCGGCGAGCCCGGGAGTCCGCCGCCTTTCGGGACAGGGAAGGACTCTGTCCTTGCCCGGAATGCTTCCCTGCCGGATGACACCGAAGCCCCGGCGTTTCCGGCGAAGCGCTTCTGCCGGAAGCAAAGGCACTCCGAAGCCGGTTCCGCATCCCCTGCGGGACGGCTCCGGCTGCGCGCAGACGGCATGCCCCATGGAATTCGGATTTTTGGCTCTTGATTCTTTTCCGGTATTGTGGTATACTTATCAGAATAAGAAAGGATCGGTACAAATACATGGCTTATTATTACACGGAGCAATCCCATACCTTCAATGAGTATCTGCTTGTCCCCGGATATTCGTCTGCCGAGTGCATTCCGGCAAATGTTTCGCTGAAAACGCCGCTTGTGCGCTATCGGGCGGGGGAGGAGCCGGCGCTTTCTCTGAACATTCCGCTGGTATCCGCCGTCATGCAGGCGGTTTCGGGCGACCGTCTTGCAGTCGCGCTGGCGCAGGAGGGCGGACTGTCCTTCATTTACGGCTCGCAGTCCGTGGAGAGCGAGGCTGCGATGGTTGCGCGCGTCAAGGGCTTTAAGGCGGGCTTTGTCAGAAGCGACTCCAACATCCGTCCGGATCAGACGCTTTCGGACGTTCTGAAGCTGAAGGAGGAGACCGGGCATTCCACGGTTGCTGTGACCGATGACGGAACGCCGGACGGCAGACTGGTCGGAATCGTGACGGGAAGAGACTACAGAGTCAGCCGGATGAGTCCGGAGCTTCCGGTTTCATCGTTTATGACGCCGCTGTCCCGGCTTGTGACGGCGCCGGAGGGAACGACGCTGAAGGAAGCCAACGATATCATCTGGGATCATAAGCTGAATTCGCTTCCGATCGTCCGTCCGGACGGCACGCTTGCCTGCTTTGTGTTCCGGAAGGACTATGACCAGCACAAAAAGAATCCGACCGAGCTTCTGGATGCGCAGAAGCGGTATGTGGTCGGCGCGGGCATCAATACGCGCGATTACGCGGAGCGTGTGCCGGCGCTGGTGGAGGCTGGGGCGGATGTGCTCTGCATCGACTCCTCCGAGGGCTATTCCGAATGGCAGAAGCGGACGATCACATGGATCCGGGAAAAGTACGGAGATTCGGTGAAGGTCGGCGCGGGGAATGTCGTGGATGCGGAGGGCTTCCGCTTCCTTGCAGACTGCGGCGCGGACTTTATCAAGGTCGGCATCGGCGGCGGCTCTATCTGCATCACCCGGGAGACCAAGGGGATCGGCAGAGGGCAGGCAACGGCGCTGATCGATGTCTGCGCGGCGCGGGACGCTTATTTCCGCGAAACCGGGATTTATATTCCGGTCTGCTCCGACGGCGGTATCGTGCACGACCATCATATGACGCTGGCGCTTGCCATGGGCGCCGACTTTATTATGCTCGGACGGTATTTTGCACGCTTTGACGAAAGCCCCTCGCAGAAGGTAAACGTCAACGGGACGCTGATGAAGGAATACTGGGGCGAGGGCTCTAACCGTGCGCGCAACTGGCAGCGCTATGACCTCGGCGGCGCCTCCAAGCTTTCCTTTGAGGAGGGCGTGGATTCCTATGTGCCGTATGCGGGCAAGCTGTCCGACAACGTCCAGCTTTCTCTGGCAAAGGTCCGTTCGACCATGTGCAACTGCGGTGCGCTGACGATTCCGGAGCTTCAGGCAAAGGCAAAGCTGACGCTGGTGTCCTCGGTCAGCATCGTGGAGGGCGGCGCGCACGACGTGATGCTGAAGACCTCAAACAAGCAGGCATAAGGTTCGGACCCGGCTCACGCCTGAAGCGCTGCGGCCTTCCGGGGGAAAAGGCTCCGCCGTGCCGAATCCGGGGGATTCCGCCGTGCGGGTTTCCCGGACGGAGGATCGCTCCGGCTCGCGGGGCTTGCGGCGGACTGCTGCCGCTGCGGATTTCCGGGCAGGGGGAGGCGCGGCTCTGCCTGCGGATATGCTGTCGCTGCAAACTGCTGTTCAGCCGGAAGCACAGCCGGTCTGCGGCGGGTTCCCGCAGGGGAAGGGACAGGCGCACTGCGGACTTTGCTTGCGGCGGACCGCGCTCTTTCACGGAGCTTCGGCTTCCGTCTGCGTTCGGCAGAGCTTCCCGCCCTTCGGAAGCGCCGCTTTCGGCATCTCCTTTTGGACGCTGCCGGGTAACCGTCTCGCGCGCCGCGCCGGGCACAGCCATACGTTCGGAAGCGCCGTTTTCGGAGCTGCCCTCGGACGCTTTCTGCCGCCGCTTCCCGGCGCCGCCGAATGCCGCCCTGCGCAATGCACCGGGCGCAGGCGGAGCGTGCTTCCGCCTTTTTTCTTTGCAGACAGACGCCCTCCGGCGGTTTCCGCCGCACAGGAGCTTTGGAGAAGCAAACAAATCCAAGCCCGGCTTTCGTTCTGCCGGAGCTTTGACCTTCGGAAAGGATTGCTACCGTATGAAAACAGATATTGAGATCGCACAGTCCACGCCGCTCCGTCCGATTACGGAAATTGCCCGGACAGCCGGAATCGATGAAAAATACCTTGAGCAATACGGCAAATATAAGGCAAAAATCGACTGCTCCCTGCTTTCGGAGGACTCCCGGCGCAACGGCAGGCTGATTCTGGTCACCGCAATCACGCCGACGCCGGCGGGAGAGGGAAAGACCACCACGACAATCGGTCTGGCGGACGGTCTGAGACGGATCGGGAAAAACGCGGTGACGGCACTGCGCGAGCCTTCGCTCGGCCCCGTGTTCGGCATCAAGGGGGGAGCTGCGGGCGGCGGCTATGCGCAGGTCGTCCCGATGGAGGATATCAACCTTCACTTTACGGGAGATTTCCATGCGATCGGCGCGGCAAACAACCTGCTTGCGGCGATGCTGGACAACCATATCTATCAGGGCAACGCTCTCCGGATCGATCCGCGCAGGATCACATGGAAGCGGTGCGTGGACATGAACGACCGCCAGCTCCGCTTTGTGGTTGACGGAATCGGAGGAAGAGTCAACGGCGTGCCGCGCGAGGACGGCTTTGATATTACGGTGGCATCCGAGATCATGGCGGTTTTCTGCCTGTCCTCCTCAATTGCCGATCTGAAGGAGCGGCTGGCGCGGATCGTGGTCGGCTATACGTATGACGAGGAGCCGGTGACGGCCAAGGACCTCGGAGCCGTCGGTGCAATGGCGGCGCTTCTGAAGGATGCGCTCAAGCCCAATCTGGTGCAGACGCTGGAGGGGACGCCGGCGCTGGTTCACGGCGGTCCGTTTGCCAATATCGCGCACGGGTGCAATTCGGTGATGGCAACGCGGATGGCGCTGAAGCTCGGGGACTATGCGGTGACCGAGGCCGGCTTCGGTGCAGACCTCGGCGCAGAGAAGTTTCTGGACATCAAGTGCAGAGCGGCGGGACTTTTGCCCTCTGCGGTCGTTGTGGTTGCCACGGTGCGCGCGCTGAAGATGCACGGGGGTCTTTCAAAGGCGGAGCTTGGAAAAGAGGACCTCGCGGCGCTTGAGAGGGGACTTCCGAACCTTATGCGCCATGTTTCCAACATCCGGGACGTGTACGGACTGCCGTCGGTGGTTGCCGTTAACCGCTTCCCGACGGACACGGAGGCGGAGCTTGCGATGATTATGGAAAAGTGCCGTGCGCTCGGAGTCAACGCGGTCCTGTCCGAGGTCTGGGCAAAGGGCGGCGAGGGCGGCGAGGCGCTTGCCCGGGAGGTCGTCCGGCTCTGCGAAGAGGAAACGCCGGAGTTCCGGTTTGCGTATGACACAGAGGCTCCGATTGCCGATAAGATCCGCGCGATTGTGACGGAGGTCTACCGCGGAGACGGCGTTGTATTCCTGCCGCAGGCGGAAAAGCAGATGAAGCGCCTGACCGAGCTGGGCTTCGGACGGCTTCCGGTCTGCATGGCGAAAACGCAGTACAGCTTTTCGGATGATCCTGCGAAGCTCGGAGCGCCGGAGCACTTTACCGTCACGGTCAAAAATGTGCGGGTATCCGCCGGTGCGGGCTTTGTGGTTGCGCTGACGGGGGACATCATGACCATGCCGGGGCTTCCGAAGGCGCCTGCCGCAGAGCGGATCGATGTAGACGAAAACGGCAGGATCTCGGGGCTGTTTTAAGGACGCGCCGAAGCCCGGGAGCGTAACATAGGAGCACTCCGGCACGCGGTGCCGTCCGTCTGCGCATGGAGAGCATCGTCTGCGTGTGAAGAGCATCGTCTGCGAACGGAGAGCATCGTCTGCGCACGGAGGCATCGCCTGCACACACAGAGCTGCCGGGGGGAGAAAACCGGCGCTTTTCGGGATATGTCAAAGCTTTGAAGGATAAACCGCCCTGCGGAAATGGGTCTGCGGGGCGGTTTGTTTTACGTTGCAGGCAGCGGTTCCCGGGCTTGGTGCCGGGAGTGTTTTGCGGGAGCGGGGCGGATCGCTGTGGGGGTGCGGCTGCTTGGATTTTTTTCGATGGGAGCAGGCTGCTTTTCCCCGGATGAAGCAGAAAAGCCGGAAGTGGTACGGGAGGGTTTTGCAGACGGACTCCCCATCGGGCGGGTTCCCGGCAGTCGGATTCGGGACGGCTTTCCGGCAGGGTTTTTCTGCGCCGCCCTGCGGGGCTTTATAAGGACCGGGCTTCCTGCCGTGACGCGCTCTGCCATCGGATTTGGGCGGCTGGGTTGCGGAAAACGCAGGTACGGAGACGGAATTGCTCCGGCTTTGCGGGGCGGGAAAGAGGTCGGGCTGCTTTTCGGGCGCTCCGGACCGTGTTCTTTCCGGGAGGACGCCATGGTGAGGGCGTCCCGTCAGACCGCGTCAAGACACCTCCGTATAGGTTGACCGCATATCGGGGTTGCCGCAGAGCTTCGGCTGGGTGGGAGCTTCTGCCGGAACGCACGGTGCGCCTGTGACGGACAGGCGCCCGAGGTCCGCACGGTCGGCGGCTTTCCGGAAGCTTGGCTTCCGTCTGCCGGGGGATTTTGAGCCGATTTCCACGGGTTTGTGCTTTTCCGTATGGGTTGACCCGGCATAACGGGGTTAACGCAGAGCTTCGGCTGGGTGGGAGCTTCTGCCGGAACGCACGGTGCGCCCTGCGGCAGGCAAGCTCCCGGAGTTCGGGCGGTCGGCGGCTTTCCGGAAGCTTGGCTTTCGTTTGCCGGGGGATTTTGAGCCGATTCCCGCCGTTTTGCTCTTTTTCGTCCGCTTCCGGCAGGCTGCATGGGGAAGCACGGCTGCGGATGACCGAAATTTAACAATTATGTCTTGAAACATACAAAAATAACGGCTAAAATTATAATATATTAAAAACCGTCCGGTTCCTCCGGCGGTCAAGCGGAAAGGTTAGCGATTGATATGAGTGAACAAAAAACGGAAAAGGGCGGGATTTCCGTCCAGACGGAACATATTTTTCCGATCATTAAAAAATGGCTGTATTCCGAAAAGGAAATTTTCCTGCGCGAGATTGTGTCCAATGCCTGCGATGCCGTGACGAAGCTGAAGCGGCTGGAGTCTCTGGGGCAGGTGTCCGATATCGGAACCGACTTCAGGATTACCGTCCGTGCGGATAAGGAAGCAAAAACCGTCACGGTTTCCGATAACGGCATCGGCATGACAGAGGAGGAGCTGAAGAAATACATCTGTCAGATCGCTCTGTCCGGCGCTCTGGACTTCATTCAGAAATATGAGGGCGAATCGCAGGATGCGGCAAAGAACGGCATCATCGGGCATTTCGGGCTGGGCTTCTATTCCTCCTTCATGGTCAGCGACAGCGTGGATATCATCACGCGCTCGTATACCGGCGCGCCTGCCGTGAAATGGAGCTGTACGGATGCGGGCGAATATGAGATCACTGCGGATTACGACAAAACGGAGCGCGGCACCGACGTCGTGATGCACATTTGCGAGGGCGAGGAGGAGTATCTGGAGGACGGCAAGCTGCTTGAGATTCTGCACAAATACTGCGCGTTCATGCCGGTCGAGATCTATTTTGAGGGTGAGAAAAAGCCGGACGAGGAAAAGAAGCCGGAGGACGGAGCTGCAGAGCCGGAGGCTCCCAAGCCGATCAACGACACGCATCCTCTGTGGCAGAAGAATCCCTCGGACTGCACCGAGCAGGAGTATCTGGACTTTTATCATAAGGTGTTCGGGGATTACCGCGATCCGCTGTTTTATATTCACCTCAATGCGGATTATCCGTTGAATTTCCGCGGGATTCTGTACTTCCCGCGCATCAACCACGAATATGAGAGCCTGGAGGGACAGGTTAAGCTGTACTACAATCAGGTATTTGTGGCGGATAACATCAAGGAGGTCATTCCGGAGTATCTTCTGATGCTCAAGGGCGTTCTGGACTGCCCGGAGCTTCCCCTGAACGTGTCCAGAAGCTATTTGCAGAACAGCGGGTATGTGGCGAAGATCTCGGCGCATATTACCAAAAAGGTTGCGGATAAGCTGATCTCCCTGTTCTCTACGGAGCGTGAGAAGTATGAAAAGCTCTGGAACGAGCTGAAAACGTTTGTGGAGTATGCCTGCCTCCGGGACCGTAAATTCTATGATCGCGTGAAGAATTACGTGCTTCTGCCGCTGACCGACGGGACCTTCATGACGGTTGACGAATATCTGGAGGACGCGAAGGCAAAGCATGAGAATGTGGTGTACTATGCCTCCGACAAGGTGGCGCAGGCGCAGTATATTTCCATGTTTAACGCGCAGGACATCAAGGTGGTGCTGCTTGACAAGCTGATCGACGCGCAGTTTATCGGCACGGTCGAGGGGGACCGGAGTATTAAGTTCTACCGGGTTGACTCCGATATCGCCGGCGCACTGAAGGGAGAGGGCGAGGAATACTCCAGCGAGGCTCTGACGGCGCTGTTCAAAAAGGTCAGCGGAAACGACAAGCTCGGCGTTTCCTATCAGAACCTGAAGGATGCCGCCGTGCCCGCAATTCTGAATATTTCGGAGCAGAACCGCCGCTTTGAGGATATGATGCGGATGTATGCCATGGGAAGCGGAGAGGATGCCCCCGCGATGCCGCAGGAGGCAACGCTGGTGCTCAACGCGAACAGCTCCCTGATCCGCAGGCTCGGAGAAAAGGCGGAGAGCGGCGCGGAGGATGCCGAAAAAACCGCAAAGCAGGTGTATACGCTTGCGCTTCTGGCACAGCGTCAGCTGACGGCGGAGGAGCTTCGCTCGTTCCTCTCCGACAGCTTCGGCATGCTGGAAAAGCAGATGAGCTGACGGAGGAAGCAGCTCCCCGGGCAGGTCCGGGCAAACCCGGGGGACGCAAGGGCTGCCCGCGCTTCTTCGGGAAAGCCGGCTGCCTGTGCGGGCTGCCGCAGGGGAACACCCGGCGGTAAGACGCCTGTCCGTGCGGGCTGCCGCGGGCGTGCGGGAAAGGGTCCTCCGCATCTGCACATGCCCTTGCCGATTCTCCTTCGGGCTGCCTTGGGGTTTTGCGGGGGCGAACGGAGTTTCTGCGGCGCTGCGAACACCCGCCGACCGCTCCGACCGGGGGCGGAGGGAACGGTGTTCGCCGGATGCTGCCCGCTCGCCCGGCATGCGCGGAAGGCTTATATTCCCGTGTCCGTTTTGGCTTGCCCCCGGAGGCGCGGGCTGCCGGAAGCGCTGCAGATGGGGCGCCGGGCGCGGGGAGGACCGGACTTGATTTCAGACGATTCCGAAAGGATGCTCCATGCATAAAACCGCTTTATGATGTCCGATTATGAAAAAACTGGGGTCCGGATGCTGGAGCTGACCGCAGCCGGACTGCATTTACACGAAAAAAGACTCGCCTGCCTGTGGGATATGGCGCATCAGCTTGCGGCAGAGCCGGAGTTTACCGCGCAATTCACGGAAAACGACGGTTTTCGGCGGAGATATCGGGAGATGACTGCCCGGGCATCGGTCAGACCGGGGCAGGATGCCGCGTTTGCCTTTACCTCCGGGCAGCTCTCTGCGCTGGAGCGTGCTGTGGGGATTCTGGAGCGCGCGTATCTCTGCCGCATTCTGGCAAAGCTTTCCGGGTGGGAGGATTGCCGCACCTTCGCGGCTCTTTCCCACCGGCTGTTCCGGGAGGCGCCGGAGGAAAGCCCGGATCGGGTGGCGTATCTTGACAATCTGTATGCGGATGAGGCGTACAGGCGTTTTTCCGGTATGCTGCATGACCCGACCGCGCTCTATGCGGACAGCTTTTCCGGCGTCTGCGAGACGGTATCTGCGGCGCGCGCCCGCATGTGTATTCTGCCGATGGAAAACAGCACAGACGGCATACTGACCGGCTTTCGCGCACTGCTTGCCAAATATGATCTGAAGATTGTCGCCGTGTGCGAGGTGCCGACAGGGGATGAGAGCATGACGCGGTTTGCGCTGCTTCAGAAAAGCATCGGGTTTCCCGGCGCGGACAGGGAGCCGGTGTTTTTCCGGTTCACGCTGTTTTCGGATTCGCCGGAGGTGCTGGG
>CAKRZE010000022.1 GCA_934432725.1 uncultured Eubacteriales bacterium | reverse complement strand
CGCTGACCGAATGACAGCGGCTCACCGCCGCCCCTAACCTTGAAAGTTCAGGATTTTTCGTAAGGGAACAAATACTACCCCAAAAAAGGCGAAAAAATCTATTTTATAGTCCTACCACAAAAGAGACAAACAAGTCTAAAAAGCTTGTTTGTCTCTTTTTTATCCCACGAATAATCAAATATTATGTGTTTTGGAGCGATTTTAATAGAAAATCGCCCATTTTTATGCTTAAATCAAAGATCAACTGAACTAACTCACTAATATGCAGGTTTTACTTTTTTGCAATTCCACTAATATCTGTGTTTTATATTGAAACCTTACTCCAAACATATTATAATTGAAAGGAAACAAAATCTATGAAATTATCATTAATCGAATCCCGACTTTTCGGAAGAATCTGTTATGGCTTTAAGAGAGACAAATATGGATTTGTTGAAATCGTGCCCGAACAGGCAGAAGTTGTAAAAACTATCTTCAGAATGTACAGAGAAGAAAATAGTTTAGAGGATATCCAAAAATACCTATTAAGCCGATCCATTTCCTCTCCGTCCGGAAAGAAAAAATGGAGCAGAGATGTTCTCAACAAACTTCTTAATAATGGGAAATACACAAGAGGTATAATTGATTTTGAAGAATACTGTGAAGTGTATTTTTTAAAAGAAGGAAATTGTCGGAATCCTAACAAAGCGAGAGTGAAGAAAACATATGCCGAGAGCAACGAAAGAGGAACTGGAGTGGGCATACGCAGTAACACGGGAGAAATTTTTAGAGCGTGTGAATAAGATGTTTCCCATTAAGGCTGATGATTGGAACCGTTATTTAGACGGTATCTTTGAACTGATTTCAAATGACGAAGCCCCACTGTACGAATCGAAAATGAATGCGTATTTAGAAGAAACTGTAGTAAAGTATCTGCATCCGTCCGATGATTATGTTTCATTAACGGAAATAGCACGAAAATATGATGCAGCCAATCCGAGTTACTTAATACAAAGCTGGCTGAGAAGCCGCAACACGGTTGAGTTTCTGGCAACATGGGAAAGAAAGCATAATTCGAATTTTAATGAAGATGCTTTTCGAAAAATAACAATCGATGCCAAAACTCCTCAGTTTACCTTGACGCCAAAGAAATGGATTGACCTGACAAATGCTATTGGCATAATATCCAAGCAAGGTAAAAGCGGTGGTACAATGGCTCGTCCGTTTATTGCTTGCGATTTTGAGATGTGGAATGATGCAGAGTTCAGATTTGAAGTGGTGAGGTTTTTTATCAGCTCAAGAACGGAGATTCAAAATGAAATCGAGTAACTGGAGAATAACGATGAACAATTCAGAATGATTTCTTAAGTTAAGATTAAGGGGGATAAATCCTGGAGGGTACGCCACCAGATAATTGATATCTTCCACCCCTTTCGAGTGTTCAAATCAAGACAGCGAAAACGAAAAAACATCTCTATTGTCCTGTCTTCACAAAACCCGGCAAGCATCTGACGGTGCTTGCCGGGTTTATTTTTATGATCAGAAAATCATCCGGTCCGGCGGCTCCGAATATGCTTTTACCGATGAACAGCACCGCCGCAGCGCCCCGCGCAGCCGCTTGGAAAAACTCCGTGTGACACCCCGGGGAGCCGGGGCATCCCTCCAACCGGCTCTGCCGAAAGGTTCGGCGCACGTTCAGCCTCCGCGCCATGCCCCTGCAGAACCGATCAAGCTGCGGCTCTTCCTGCGGTTATGATTCACACTTCATTTTTGCGATCGGTTTCCGGAAAATCGTGCAAAAGTCCGTCAGGAACGCCGTGTGGCGCAGGAGGCTTGCTGCATGCTGCCCTTCCGCCAAGCCGGGATGCCTCAAACGACGCAAAAGCCGCATACAAGGGCAATCCGGCGCATACTGCCACTGCCATTTTGATATCGACGTGTACAAAAGCGGTGCAGCAGCCGAATGAGGCATATTTTCGCAGCATTCGACACAGATATTCCGGGCGGCGCGTCAGCACCCTCCTCCGGTTTATGCCAATTCCCCTTCCGGAGCTGTTATCAAAGTGCAAGGAGCCTGCCGGACGCATCGAAATGCCGGAAAGGACAGAAAAAGCAAAACGGCTCCCGCGCAGGCTGTACAGAGGCTCCGGCACCAATGCATCAAACGGAGCTGCGGTTCCTTTTACGCAGCAAAAAAGCAACCCGCAGTTGCAAACTGCAGCATTGTGTGATACAATGTATGGCACAACCTGTCTGACAGATCAAATACGGCAGAACGGAGAACATACCGATATGAAAAAACGCATTTTAACCATATCTGCTGTCACAGCAGCGCTTGCGGCACTTGCTTTTCTTGTGCTTTGGCAGAGCGCACTGCACCGCAGCTCTGAAGAGCTCAAGGCGTTTGCGCAGGCGGAAGCAAAGGAAGCCTATACCTGCTTTTCGGATTTTCAGAAAACCGGACTTGACCGGGATTATTGGAGCGGTGTCGCTTCCTTCTACGCGTTTCAAAGAGCATACGGTCTTCTGACCGATGGCACGAACAAATCCGCCAACGCCATCTTCTGCAATGAGGTGTACGGCAGCATGCTCATGGCTCCGGAGCAGGCGAAAGCACATATTTCGGAAATTGCGGATACCATGAAGCTGCTTTCCGAAAACGTCACAGACGAAAACGCTTATCTGCGCATGGCAGCACTGCGCAATACCCTAAACCGTTGACCCGCAGCCCGCGCGGCGGACAGCCGTAGACCCGGACACATTGTCGGAAGCCGATTTACCCCTGCCGACACCGGATATAAACCAAAAATCCCAGAGGAGAACAACAAATATGAAGGAAAAAATGCACACCGGAGAATTATATCTGCCGGGCGATGATGAGATTGCTGCGCTCCAGACAAAATGCCTTGACCGGCTGTATGAGTTTAACATGACGCGCCCGACAGAGCCTGAAAAGCGCCGGAGGCTGCTTGCAGAAATGTTCGCGGAGATCGGCGAGAACTGCTATATAGAGCCGCCGTTCCATGCCAATTTCGGCGGTGCGCATATTCACTTCGGAAACAACATCTACTGCAATTTCGGCGTAACCATGGTGGATGACACGCATATTTATGTCGGCGACTGTACGATGTTCGGACCCAATGTCACCGTTGCAACGGCGGGACACCCGATCCTTCCGGAGCTGCGCGAACAGGCTTATCAGTACAACGCCTCCGTCCGGATCGGCAGAAACTGCTGGATCGGCGCAGGAGCCATCATCCTGCCGGGAATCACGATCGGCGACAACACGGTGATCGGTGCCGGAAGCGTTGTCACAAAGGATATTCCGGCAAATGCGGTTGCCGTCGGAAATCCGTGCAGGGTTCTGAGAAAAATCAATGAACACGACAGGGAATTCTATTTCAGAGGCAGAAAAATCCCGCAGGAGCTTCTAAAATAACAGTCTGCGGAATGAGCGGAATCCGAATCAGAAACATGGGTATCCCCACAGGCGATGTCTGCGGGGGATGTCTGCCTAAAAGCCTTTCCCCGCAGAACGCTTTTTCGGAACAGGGCGCTTTTCCGCAGTGCCGCTTTGTGTTGAAACCATGCTGCTCCGACAGAGAAACGGCGCGGCAAAGACGCTGCGGTTTCTTATGAGACTTCGGCAAAGGACTGCAAAGCTCTTCGGAGCATTTGCAGCCTTTTTTGTGCCGCAGGGTATTCCGCCGCGCCCCCCGCTTCACCGGACAGCGCTCTTCCTGAAGGCAGCCGCCGCCAAGGCGGGACGGCGTACCGCGGGTTATTCCGACTCCGCTTCCATCCGCCTTTTCCCGGATCAGACAAACCGGCACTCCGGCAAAGCTTCAGGGAAGATTCCTCACGCATGCGCCGGTGCATTGCAGCCATCCGCCTCTGCGCCTGCCGTGAAGCGCAGCTTCCTCACATGCCTGCCGCGCTGCATCAAAGGCCCCGCCGAAGCACCGGAGCAGGACAGCCTCAGGCACCTCCCCGCCGCTTCATGCGACGCGCCGCACGATGCAATACCGCCAAGATGCATCCATGCACACGCCCGCGCCGCCGCGCTGCCCTTCTGCGGATTGATAAGCAGTTCGCCGTCAGTTCCCTCACGCGCACGCACGCCACGCCCTCCCGCAGTACCGACATAAGCCGAATCAAACACCTTCCGATCCAACAACGAGCGCCTCCTTCGGAAAAACTCCCTGCAAAGCCTCATCTGCCGCGCCGCACGTACGCTCATGTCAGTCTGTCGCACTATGCCCTCCGGGTGTACGCCTGCTGACGCGCCCAGCCGAAAAAGATTGACAAAAAATCCGATTTCTATTGCATTGATTTCGGCAATATGATAAAATATATATAATATTGTCGCTTCCCGGATGCGTCCGGCGGTACATCGCCCCGGAACGCACCGTCTGCCAAACGGAGCCCCGCCGATATGCACAAGCTTTCCCAAAGCCGATATCGGATTTCCGCACAGCCCAAAAGCCGGAAAAATCCTCCCGCCCGCACCTTCTGCGCATCATCTGCCCCATCGCGCACCGTCAGATCAAAGATATTTTATTCATTTAAGGAGAACGATGTCATGAGAGAGGTAAAAGAAGCGGTTTCTATTGCAAGCAGCCGGGGAAGAGCCTTGCTGCGCATCATCTGCGCCCTTATATTCGGACCGGCAATCTGCACGGCGGTCTATCTGGGAATCCAAAAGTGGTTTGCGTATTGCGGCTATACCTCGGATACCATCGCAAAAATCCAGTCGGTATGGACGTATGCCGGCGTTCCGATCACCGCAATTGTCATAATCGTCTATATCTTCCGCACGCTGCGCCGCCGGTACGCCTACAGCTATATGCGCGATTATTACGCAAGGCTTCAGGAAAACGGCTATACCGTCTGTCCCCGCTGCGGAAGCACTGTTTCCGAACGGACCGGAAGGAAATCCTATCAAAAGCATGTCGGGGATAAAATCACCACCATCACCTATTCCAGCGGAGCCACACACGTCAGCACCACCCCGATATACGAAACGCGCTCCCGAAAATACAAATACCATCAATGTGACAACAGCTCCTGTGCCATCGATGACGATCTTCGGGTCGGCTTCGGGCGCATGCCGTACAGCCGGAACGACCTGCGCGCACTGATTCTTCAGGATTATTCCAAAACCCACGCCTGTGCGGGCTATCTTGTCAACGGCGGCAAGCACGCCGTGCGCACGCTTCTGACCGTTCTGGTCATTGCCGCAGCGGCAGTCACAATGCTGATCACCAAAAGCCATATGAATTCCATATACGGTCAGTTCGGCGGCAGAGAGCCGGAAGGCGTCTCGGTCACCGCTCCCCTCGGCGATGAGGAAATTGCCTACATAAACAAGGCAGTGGAGATCATTGACAAAAATGCGGGACAGTACCGTCTGCTTGTAAACGAGCAGAAGACCGGACTCTTCCAAAAGAACGGCAAGGCTGAAATTTACGGATGGCGGGATGAGAACGGCGTTCCCTGCCTGTCGATCCGTCTGGACCGTCTGAAGACCGAAAGCGGCATCAGCGGGCTTTCCTATATCATGCCCTACCGGGAGCAGCTCTGCATTTTCAGTGCAAAGGACAAGGCGATCCACACTCCGGATTCCGATTACTGCAAAACGCATTTCGATGCTTTGAAAAAATGGGACGGCGTTTCCGTCATGCGCGCCCTTCTCGATAAGATGCAGACCGGGGAGCTGTATTATATGGAAAAAACCAAATCCTATGTGCTCCGCTCCGACAGGATCAGTCTGTACCTTCCCGAGGAAGGCTCCGTCCGTATACTGGACGAAACGGGAGAAGTCCCCGTGCGGTATATTTTCAGCGCATCCTCCAAAACAGGCAGACCCTCCGACTATGCCGATTTCAGACCCGCAGGCGCGGCAGATACCGAATCCGACCCGCTGCAAAGGCTCCTGAACACGGCAGATTACGATGCCAAAATTGAGTTTTACGAAAACGGAAAGAAAATTGCCGGGATTCGTTATGAGGACCGCGGCGACGGCTCGCACTCCTTTAAATTTGAGGAGAATTACAAGGATTTTGCGAAGGGGAGATATGTGATCTACCCGGAGGAAAGCCGGTATGAATTCTATGTCTATCTGCCGGATTCCTACGGCTACAGCAAGGATGCCGAAGCATACGGCGCCGGGGAGCGTGCGGAAATCTATGAATGGCTCAATCAGATGATTCCGGACAATTATGTGAAGGCAAATCTGAATCTGGAGAAAGCCGAAAAGGGCAAGCTTTTGTGGGCAACAACCTATACGGAGCAGAAAGAAGGCTCCGGGAAAGCGGTTCTTGTACTGGAAAACGGCAAGGTCGGGAAATTCAACTGCTATGAAACCGACGACACCTATGTGGAGATCCGGTGGTAAGCCGAACCGGCAGATTCCTCCCCGTCAGGCACATCGCCGTTGACATTGATCCGAGCGGTCAAGCGCCGCCGGAAAAGCCGAAAAAAGACAAAGGCAGGGACAAAAACGGTCAAAATCGCATCGGAAATATCGTGGCACGGACCGGTATTTTTGAGGGGCTGCTTAAAAACATCGGGGTTTTAAGCAGCCCCCTTTTTGCATCGGCTGCCGGAAAGAACTTCCGCGGCAGCGAACACGCCCCTCCGGAAAAGACCGTCTGCGGCGCATACGCACAAACCGCCGTCGGAAATGATGTATTGCGGCAAAGAGCGCCAAGCCGCAGGAACACAAGTCCCCGGAGCCTTGCGGCATACCGGCTTTCGCTTGGTTTCCCGAAAAGCAGCGGCTCCGCTGCACGCTTTCTCTTGCAAAAACGGAAAAAATATGGTATGCTGTCATTGGATATGTCCGCACGCATATCCCTGCAAGAGCATATGCCCCGGCTCCGGGAAGGCGGAGGGCAGCCCGGCTGTCTGACAGCACAGGCATGCCGCACTCCCGCAAAATGCCGGAAAACTCATAAGAAAGGATGCCTTTTCCGACAAAGGCACTGGTAAAGTTCAAGTGAAAACCGAAGAACGCTTTCTGAAATATGTCTCCTATCCCACGATGTCCGATGAAACATCCGACACCGTCCCAAGCACGGAAAAGCAGCGCATCCTCGGCAGAGAGCTGGTCCGCGAGCTTTCCGAGCTCGGACTGGAGGATGCCCGCATCGACGAATACGGCTATGTGTATGCCACCCTGCCCGCAAATGCGGAAGCCACCGATACAATCGGCTTCATTGCCCACATGGACACCTCGGACGCGGCTCCGGATGCCCCCGCCGCACCGCGCCAGCTTCTGTATTCCGGCGGCGACATTGTCCTGAACGAAGAAAAAAACATCGTCCTGCGGGAGGAGGAATATCCGAATCTCGTCCGTTACCGCGGCGAGCGTCTGATCGTAACCGACGGCACCACTCTGCTCGGCGGCGATGACAAGGCGGGAATTGCAGAAATCATGACGATGCTTGAATTTCTCGTCACACACCCCGACATGAAGCACGGGACCGTCAAAATCGCCTTCACACCCGACGAAGAGATCGGCTGCGGGGCAGATCACTTTGACGTGGCGGGCTTCGGCGCGGATTATGCCTATACGGTAGACGGCGGTGCGCTCGGAGAGCTGGAGTATGAGAATTTCAATGCCGCCTCCGCCCGGGTCGTCATCCACGGAAGATCCATCCATCCCGGCGATGCCAAAAACAAAATGAAAAACGCCTCCGGAATCGCCTTTGCACTTCATTCCATGCTGCCGGCAGACCAGATCCCGGAAAAAACCGAGGGCTATGAGGGCTTTCACCATCTGGTCTCCATGCAGGGAAGCGTGGAGCGTGCAGAGCTGCATTATATCATCCGGGATCATGATTACAACCGCTTTATTGACCGGAAAACGCAGTTTGCCGCCGCCTGCGAGGAGATCAACCGCCGCTTCGGCGCCGGAACGGCAGAGCTGGAGCTGCACGACTCCTATTACAACATGAAGGCAAAGCTGATCCACAGCATGTATATCGTTGACCGTGCCAAAAGCGCCATGCTCGCCCTCGGCATTCAGCCCTCCGTCAAGCCCATTCGCGGCGGAACGGACGGCGCACGTCTCTCCTTTATGGGGCTTCCCTGCCCGAACCTGTGCACCGGAGACGAAAACGCGCACTCCCGGTTTGAATTCGTCTCGGTCGATGCCATGCAGAAAATCTCCGCGCTTCTGATCAAAATCGCCTGTGATCTGGTCATTCCGGAAAAGCAGGAGGAGCCGGAGGAGGAAGCCGCAGCATCCGAATAACGGCTTCTTCGCAGCGTCCGGACCCTCCGCCTGATTTGCCGCATACAAACATCCGTCCGGCTCTTCGGTGCCCGATCCGATGTCGGCACGGCAAATAAAGCGTTTCCAAACAGTCTTGACAACGGCTCTTATACATGCTATGCTATTTTTATAGCAATCTCACAAAAATACAAATTTGCAGACACCGCTCCACCGCATCCCGCATCCCGAAAACACAGACACTAAAATTTGTTTTTTGGAAAGGAACCTGTCATGAATCTGATTGAAAAGGCATCCTATATTGCGGCTCCGGAGCATTTCGGAGCTGTCTGTCCGAAATTCCGGCGCAGCTTTCAAACAGACAAGGAAGTGCGCTCCGCCACGCTCACCGTATCCGCGCTCGGCGTGTATGAAGCAAGCCTGAACGGAAAAAGAGTCGGCTCCTTTATTCTGGCGCCCGGCTTTACCAGCTATCGCCATCGGCTGCAATACCAGTCCTATTCCGTCACACACCTGATCGGCAGGGAAAACACCCTTGACGTATTGGTCGGGCGCGGCTGGTACTGCGGCAGGCTCGGCTGGACGGGGCAGTCTGCCCACTTCGGCTGCACGCCCGCTCTGATCGCCGCGCTGCGGATCACGTACGCCGACGGAACGGAGGAAACCATCCTGACGGACAGCAGCTGGCGGGCAGCGCGTTCCCCGATTCTTTCGGCGGAGCTATATGACGGCGAGGAATACGATGCACGCGTGACCGACTCCGCATGGGAGGATATAAGAATCCTCCCCTTCACACACGACAGTCTGATCCCGCAGGAGGGCGAGGAAATCCGGGAGGTCGAAACCATCCGCCCGGTCCGCATATTCAAAACGCCGCGCGGCGAGACAGTCGTGGACTTCGGTCAGAACTTCACGGGCTATGTCAGTCTTCATGTCAGCGGAAATCCGGGGGATGTCTGCGACATCGACCATTTTGAAATTCTGGACGACAACGGCAACGCTCACACGGAAAATCTTCGCTCTGCCAAGCAAAAGCTCCTGTATACGCTTGCGGGCGGGGAAGCGGAATTCAAGCCGCATTTCACCTTTTACGGCTTCCGCTATCTCCGGATCAACCGCTTTCCAAAGGAGCCTTCGCTCTCCGATTTCACCGGAATTGTCGTCTGCTCCGACATGAAGCGCACCGGTCAGTTTGAATGCTCCGATCCCATGGTCAACCGTCTGTACCGGAATGTCATCTGGGGACAGAAGAGCAACTTTCTGGACATCCCGACCGATTGCCCGCAGCGGGACGAGCGGCTCGGATGGACGGGAGACGCGCTGGTCTTCTGCAAAACCGCCGCGCTCAACTTTGACTGCGAGAAATTCTTCACCAAATGGCTGGCGGATATGGAAGCCGACCAGTTTGACGATGGCGGAATTCCGGCAGTCATACCGAATGTGCTCGGCAGGGAGGGGGCAAACTCCGCGGGATGGGGCGATGCTGCCTGTGCCTGCCCGTGGCAGATCTATCTTGCCTACGGCAATCCGGAGCTGCTCGCACGCCAGTTCCGGGTGATGCAGCGCTGGGTTGACTATATCCGTGCGCAAAGCGGAAAGGAGTCCGTCTGGAACACCGGTCACCAGTTTGCAGACTGGCTCGCGCTGGACAAGGAGGGCGACCAGCAGGGAGCGACCGATCACGGTCTGATCGCAACGGCATTTTTCGCCGGTTCGACCGAGATCCTGATCAAAGCAGGCAAAATACTCGGAAGGGATATGGCAGAATATGAACGCCTGCACCGCGATATCGTCAACACCTTCCGTGAAACCTATATAAAGGACGGCGCCCTGATCACACCGACGCAGACCGCACACGTCCTCGCCCTGCACTTCCGCCTTGTGGAGGACGAAGCCCTCTACGCAAAGCGGCTTGCGGCTTTGATCACGGAAAACGGCATGCATCTGAACACCGGCTTCCTCGGGACCGCCTATCTGATGGAAACCCTCTCGGAGCACGGATATACCGATATCGCTTACAGCCTCCTTTTGCAAAAGGAGTTTCCCTCATGGCTCTTCATGGTCCGAAACGGAGCCACCACCTTCTGGGAGCGCTGGGACGCGATCGGTGCGGACGGAAAAATGTATAAGTACGGCATGAACTCCTATAACCACTACGCATACGGCGCAGTCGCCTCCTGGATGTACGGATATATGGCAGGTATCCGCACAGAGGAGCAGAACCCCGGCTACCGCCGCTTTGTTTTGAATCCGCAGCCGGACCCGCGCATCCGTTTTGTCCGCGCATCGCTGGAGACCCGCCACGGTCTGATCCGCTCCGAATGGTATGCGCAGCCGCAGGGCGGGTACCGGTACATCTTTGAAGTGCCGGACGGCACCGAAGCAGATGCCACGCTCGGTGCGGAACGCTTTACGCTTCAGCCCGGTCATTATGAATTCGACCGCTGATCGGACCGACCGTAAAAAAGCTTTTTCCGCCGGAAGGAATCCGGTCATATTCTGCCGCACAGACAAAACCGGCGCTTTCCCGGACTGTGCCCACCCCCCGGCAGTAAAAACTGCGGAAAACCGGAGTTTTCCGCCCAAACAAATAAGGCAGAAAGGCAGCGCCTTTGGCGCATTGTGTACAAATCAATTATGGTATTGGACCAGCTTGTCGCTCTCGCGAAAAAAGAAAAAATCAACGTCTACAGCATTGCGGAAATCCATGAGGGAAACCTGCGCATCGCCTGCGTCAATCCGGCGCATGACTGCAATGACATTTATTCGGTTTCCAAGAATTTTGCCACCACGGCAATCGGAATTCTGGTTGACCGGGGCATCATCAGCCTTCAGGATACGGTATATGACTTCTTTCATTCCTCCTATCCGGACGTCTGCGGCGACGCTTGGAAAAAAGTCACGGTGGAGCATGTCATCACACAGACCATCGGCATCGACCGGGGGCTTCTTGACATCGATAACGACGATATTTATCAGTATCCGTCCGATGACTTTCTGAGAATCAAGCTGTCCGCCCCGCTGGTGTATCCCGCAGGCACACATTTTGCCTATTCCGACTCCAATTTCTACCTTGCCGGACGAATTGTCGCACAGGCAACCGGCGAAACCCTGCAAAGCTTTTTGCAGCATGAGCTCTTTCTCCCGCTCCGCTTCCAGGGTCACGCATGGGCAACCTGCCCCCACGGGCATGCCATCGGCGGATCCGGTCTGTATCTCAGCGTCCGCGACATGGCGCACTTCGGACAGCTGTACCTGAACAAGGGCGTCTATGAGGGCAAACGAATCCTCTCCGAAAAATGGTGTGAAGAGGCAGCCAAGAATCATGTCACGGTGGATGCCGCGAACAGGATATACTACGGCTACAGCTTCTGGCGGCACCGCAATGTCAGCGCCTATCAGGGCAACGGAATGCACGGTCAGATCATCTACATTTCTCCCAAGCGCGATCTTGTCGTCGCATGGCAGTGCCACGATCCCGAGGGAGCCTCCGCGCGCCTCTCCGATCTGCTTCTGGATCAGGAAACCGAATGAGCGCCGCCGTATCCTTTCGCTTTGCCGAACCGGACGATGCGGCAGAGCTGCTTGCAATCTACTCCTCCTACATTCTGAACACAGCCGTCACCTTTGAATATGAGGTGCCGACCGTCTCGGACTTTGCCGAGAGAATCCGCGATACGATGGAGGAATACCCCTATATTATCGCGATGCGCGACGGGATGCCTGTCGGCTATGCCTATGCATCCGCTTTTCATAAGCGGGCTGCCTATGCATGGACTGCGGAAACCAGCATCTATCTGCATCCCGATTGCAGGGGGCAGGGCATCGGCAGTGCCCTGTATGAGCGCCTGGAGCGCATTCTCGCCATGCAGCATATCCACACGGTTTATGCCTGTGTCGCCTATGCAGTGCAGCCGGATTCCCATCTGACCAATGCAAGCACCGCATTCCACCTTGCCCGCGGGTATCTGGAAACCGGGAGATTCCACGCGTGCGCCTATAAATTCGGACAGCTGTATGATATGGTCTATCTGGAAAAACAGCTCTGCCCGATCAAGCTGCCGCTCCCCGAAAGGCTTGCCTTCCCTGCCGTTCGAAAGCAGGCGGAGCCGCTTCTCTGACCGTTTCTGAAGGTGCCGGAACCCGGATAGATTCCGGGCAGACATTCTCATTGCATGAAAAAACCGCAGACCCTCGCCTGTGAGCATCGGTCTGCGGTTTTTGTTTGCAATCCCGGTTATCCGCCATGCCTGTCTCCGAAAACGCGATCGGCGGCAAGGATGGGGCTGCACCGCCCGGCTCCCGACATTGCTTTGCGGGATTTTCCGCCCCCTTTGCCACAAGCGCCCGCCTTCCGCTCATTGACCGGAAAAAAAGCAGCTCCCTCCCTTTCTCATTCATAAAAAGAATCGGAAAAGCTGCCCTTATAATCGGTTGCCCATCCGGTCAGGGGGCTGTGCCGTTTCCCGACCGGGATCCTGCACTCTGCTCACAATCCTGACCTGCGGCGCCCTCCCGACAGAGCGTTTCCTCCGGTTCGCAGTCATGACCGGACGCAGCGTTCCGAAGCCTGCTGTTCCTGAAGCCGTCACAACGCTTCTCCGACCGGCAGCAGCTACAATTCCCGCAGCAGCTCCCCCTCCTGTGCTGACAGACAATTGCCCAAACCGCCGCCGCGGCAGCCGCAGCCACCGCGAAAATCAGCACATAATCTCCCGCATGCATCCGCTCACCCCGCAATCGTTCCGAAATTCCCTATTATTTTCCCTCGCCCCGGTCACGGCTTCTGCCGTGCTTCTTCCCCCGGCAGACTGTTTGCAAAGGTGGCCGGTCCCGTGTGCGGCATTCCGGCTTTTTCCGATGGTCCCGTCAACGGTCGGGCAGCATGTTCCGCTCCGCGCAGGTATCCGCGGCATACATTTAACCCAAAAGCAAGCAGGCGATTTGATAGACGAGGGTTCCGGCACACCACGCGACCGCGCACTGCATGAGCACAACGCCCGCAGTCTTGACAACAGAATCCAGCTCCCGGCGAATGGTTGCCACAGCAGCCACACAGGGCGTATACAACAGCGTGAAGGTCAGAAAGCCGAGAGCGGATGCGGGGGTAAACAACGTCTGAAGCACCGCGCCGAGATTGGACACTGCAGTGCCGGTCAAAACGCCCAGCGTGCTGACGACCGCCTCCTTCGCCGTAAAGCCGCTCACAAGTGCCGTTGCGGCGCGCCAATCGTCAAATCCGAGCGGACGGAATATCGGAGCGAGCAATCTTCCGAGCATTGCCAAAAGGCTGTCGGCGCTGTCTGTCACCACCATCAGCTTGGCATCAAAGGTCCGCAAAAACCAAATAACAACCGTTGCCAGAAAAATCACGGTAAACGCACGGGTGATAAAGTCCTTTGCCTTCTCCCACAGCAGCATCCATACGCTTTTGAGCGACGGAAACCGATAATTGGGCAGCTCCATGACAAACGGAACCGGGTTTCCGCGAAATGCCGTGCGGTTCAGCACCAGCGCCGCCAGAATGCCGAGAAGAATCCCCCCGACATACAGTCCCGCCATCACCAAAGCGGCGTGCTTGGGGAAAAACGCGGCGGCGAACACCGCATAGATCGGGATTTTCGCGCTGCAGCTCATATAAGGCGTAAGCAGAATCGTCATTTTCCGATCGCGCTCCGAAGAAAGCGTCCGTGAAGCCATAATAGCCGGGACCGAGCAGCCGAAGCCGATCAGAAGCGGCACAAAGCTGCGACCCGAAAGTCCGAACCTTCGCATGGGACTGTCCATGAAAAATGCCACGCGCGCCATATACCCCGTATCCTCCAGCACGGACAGGAAGAAGAACAGCACAATAATCAGCGGCAAAAAGCTGAGCACACTCCCGATTCCGGTAAAGATTCCGTCAATGATCAGGCTTTTAACCACCGGATTGATCCCGTATGCAGTCAAGGCGTCCGCACAGACATTGCTCAAAGCATCAATCCCGAGCGCAAGAAGGTCCGAAAGCCTCTGTCCGATCAATCCGAACGTCAGATAGAAGGTCAGAAGCAGTATCCCGCAGAAAATCGGAAGTGCCAGATATTTGTTGGTCACAATCCTGTCGATCTTCGTGCTTCGAATGCTTTCCTTGCTCTCCCGCGGCTTTTTCACGGTCTTTTTACAGACATTCTCTATAAACTCATACCGCATCGCGGCAATGGCTGCATTGCGGTCCAGCCCGGTCTCCTGCTCCATTTCCACAACGCTGTGCTCGATCAGATCCAGCTCATTCCTGTCCAGCCCCAAAGACTCCCGCATTCTGCTGTCGTCCTCGATCAGCTTGGTCGCCGCAAAGCGCGGGGAAACCTCTGCGTTCTGTGCGTGATCCTCCACCACATGGGACACCGCATGAATGCACCGGTGAATCGGTCCCTGCGGGCAGAAATCGATCCGCTCCGGTATCTTTTTGCCCCGCACGGTCTTCAAAACAGCATCAATCAGATCGCGGATACCCTCATTTTTCGCCGCACTGATCGGAACCACGGGAACACCCAGACAGGCGGATAAGCCGCCAATATCCACCGCACCTCCGTTGTCCCGGATCTCATCCATCATGTTCAGAGCGATCACGGTCGGGATCTGCAGCTCAAGAAGCTGAAGTGTCAGATACAGGTTCCGCTCCATGTTGGTGGCATCTACAATATTGATAATGCCGTCCGGATGCTGCTTGATAATAAAATCCCTTGTGACGATTTCCTCGTTGGTATAGGGGCGAATCGAATAAATTCCGGGAAGGTCCACGACAGAACAGTCCTTTGTACCCCTGACCTCTCCCATCTTCCGGTCAACCGTTACCCCCGGAAAATTTCCGACATGCTGGTTAGAGCCGGTCAGGCAGTTGAACAGTGTTGTCTTGCCGCAATTCTGATTTCCTGCAAGCGCCAATATCATAGTGAATGCCATAAGCCCCTTTCTCCGGGGCTTCCTTTCCTCAGGCGTTCGGTCTCATCGAAAACAAGGATGCGCCGATCTACCGCTGTCTTTGCGAAAAAGCCCGTAAGCCGAAGCCTTTTCCGCAAAAGCTCCATTGTTTCAGCGTATCCTTAAAAGCTCCATTGTTTCAGCGTATCCTTAAAAGCTCCATTGTTTCAGCGTATCCTTGACAGCATAAGCAGCAGTCAGCCCCCGCGCTCCTGCCGCAAACCGCCGGGATCCATATCCGGAAGTTTTTGAGGAGCCGCCCCCCGTCTTAAGGGAACGCCCTCATGCTCGGTCAGATGCCTCCCCAAACAGTAAAAAGCCACCGTTCCGCGGGCAGCTTCCCCGTTCCCATCACCCTTATGTATGCCGCAAGCCTGAAACGGATGCACTTCTCACACGTTTTCATTGATCGGAGGAGCTTTTGAAAAACCCGATCTTCCGTTGCAGCACCGCGATGCCGCACTTCACAACGCTTGACCGGCATCGGGACATGGCGGATTTCAGTCCTTTCCGGTCGGTGCAGAGGACTCCTCTGCACGCGCCACGGAAATCATGGCTGCATCCTCCTTGCGTACCGTCAGAGAATACCCGCGCAGATGCACTTCGATCGGATCGCCCAACGGCGCAGTCTTCCATACCAGAATGCGGGTACCCGGAATCAGTCCCATGTCCAGAAAGCGCATCCGGAGTGCGCCTTCTCCTCCCACGCGCCTGATCACGCCCGGAACGCCAATCGGCAGACGGTCCAGGGTCACTTCCTCTTTTATATCTTCCATATCCCGATCCTTTCTGCCGAAATGCATGTTCGGCTGCTCCAAAGCGCCATGGAACTTACACTGTCTCTTTGTGCAAAAATTCTTCTCCAAGCGGCAATTCCGTTTTGCGGCGGGCTCGGCTCTCTCCCTCCGCTTGCACCAAAAAGTTAGTTTTAACTAACTTCAGATCATATCACATCTGCTTCAAAAAGTCAAGAATACTGTCGAATTTTCAAATCCCCCATCGGAATTTCCCCTTCACAATTTCCTGTTTTCCCCCTGCGCCGTAGTTCATTCCTGGCATGGACACACCGCATCCATATTTCCCCGCCTGTTCTCTTCCCTCGGCTGCCGGTACCGCAACCCCCCATGGTCTTCCCGCCCCGTCCGAGCCTTCCCCGCACCGCATTGCGGCATGCTCCATACCTCCCGCAAAAAGCCCGGAAAGCTGCCGCATCAAAAGCATTTGCCGAAATCCCCCGCATGCCACCGTTATTTTCCGCACAGGTCTTGCTTTTTCGAAATAAATGTAATATAATAGAATAAATATGTTTGCTTCAACCAACCCAAATTCAAAAGGGAGGTCCCGGAAATGAATCAGGACACCAAGCCCGTCCAACAGCCTGCACCGGGTTTGCCAAAGGCATACCGTTACTTTTTCTTCTTTACGGTCATCGCAGGGTTCCTCGGTTCGGCATTTCAAATATTTCTTTACCTGACCGAATATGATTGGAATGTCGGCATGTACCGCGCCGGTTCCTCGGTTGTAACCGCATTTCTTATTTTCTGTGCCATCAGCGTTGCCGTCATTCTGCTGATGCCTCTGCTTCTGAAAGCCAACCGTGCTCCGGTCTTAAAACCCCGTACCGATACAGCGCTTTTAATGACATCGTTTTTATCCGGCTTTATTCTGATTGCCGTTTTCGTTCTCCGCATGGCAGCCGGAGGGCAGGTGACCGGAACCGGTGTCGCCGAGAAGCTCTTTTCCTATGCGTCCCTGATTCTGATCTTTCCCGCTTCGGCATTCTTTCTGGTGCCGGTGATCCGCCGCCCCGGAGAAAAAGTCGTTACAGCACTTGCCTTTTTCCCCGTACTGTGGTGCGCAGCATTCCTGATGACCGTCTATTTCGACCGTTCCTGTGCGCTTGCCAGTCCGATCCGCGTTCTGACCCAGCTGTCGCTGATCGCAACCATGCTGTATTTCCTTGCAGAGCTGCGCTTCCGGATCGGAAAGCCGAAAACAACGCTGTATTTCATGTTTGCCAATCTTGCGATTCTGCTCGCCTTTCTGTCGGCGGTTCCGCTGATCACGCTGTCCTTCATTCAGGGATGGGTCGTCACAAACGATGTGCTCTACAGCTCTGTTCAGTTCTGCTTCCTGACCTATTTCCTCGCACGCGTCATTTCCATGCTCAAGGCTTGATATTACATAAAAGCGGGAATTCCCTCCGCCGCATTCCGTGCGGTTTGGAGGGGATTTTTTTGCAATGCGGCAAGCATTTTCGGCAGAAAGAGCCGAATCTTTCCATAAGGCAAGCCGCTATGGGCAGCTTGCCTGCCGTTCGGCCCGCTGCCTTTTCGCAGAAGGTTTTTTCCGGACATTTCAGTATCTTTCAAAGACATCGCGGATCACGGAATGGCATTTTCCCATGCCGTCAGAGCAGCGTGCCCCCGCTTTCCCGCAAAACAATGCAGATATCGTTCGACCCGCCGACACGGGAGCGTCCCTTGAAACAGTATCCTGCAGCACGGGCAGCGTTCCGGTCAAAGCATCGGTCAGAGTATATCCTCCAGCCTTTTTACTTTCATCGGTCAAAGATATCGCATTTCCGTGTGCAGCATTTGCCCGGACTCCGCAAGCCGGGCTTCAGCACCCATGCCCAAAGTCCCTCTGCCGCATAGGAGCTGAAAGCCGGACAAAAAAACGGCTCCCACAATGCCGGAGCCCGAATCAAAAAAACCATCGGGCTGTGAAAAGCCTCGATGTTTTCAGCAACACGCAAAACTACCGGGCGGGATTCCGGCGCTTTTGGGGCGATCCTGACGACTGTTTTTGCCCCTGCATCCTTGTTTTTCGGTTTTCCCCGCAGCAAAGCTGCGGCGCTTAACCGTCCGGACCAATGTCCAAGGGAGTATAAAAACCGCAAAACGAGCTTTTTACACCCTTTTACTCTCTTCATTGTTTCAAAGCTCTTCCGAAATGCGCGTCATTCGGGATCTTTGCCGAAGCATGGCGATCCGCTTTTCCGACAGCGAAAAACTCTCTGCCGGATTCGCCGGCATCCGAAGCCAAGCAAAAAACCAAACCCCGCAATGCCGAGGCACGAAGCGAAAAACAAAAGTATCCCCCGCAGACAATGTCTGCGGGGGATGCCGTCTGCAAACCATTCACCAAAGCGTTTTTCATTGGAACAAGGCGTTTTTCCGCAGCACCGCCTGTGCCGCGCAGGGAAAAGCAACGCGCTCCGGCGAAAAAGACTCAGCGAAGGAGCCGGGGCTGCCGATGCAGCGCAGCATAAGGTCGACTGCTTTTCTGTGTGCGGCGCCGGGTCCGCAGACCTATCGCATTTTTGCAGAAAACCGTATCAGCTCCGCACAACATGTGTCATCAGATATTTTTTCCACGTCTCATAGCCGAGGGCGGACAGATGCATGCCATCTGAAGCATACTCCGGTCTTAAATACCCCTCATCGTTTATCAGGGCACTGTGAACATCCAGAAAATATACCTGCTCCTGCCGGCACAGTCTGCGCAGCACCTCATTCATAATAAATACCCGATCGTTCCCGCCGACACCGTCATATTTTTCCAGCCACGCAAACCGTTCTTCCGCATTCTTGTCCGCGATCGGAAGAACGGACCCGATATAAATTTCCGCATGCGGATACCAGCTCTTCAGATCCTGAATCAGCTGACGGTAGCAGTTTTCAAAGGTGCTGACGTACTGAATCCTCAGATCGTTCGCCCCAAGGCAAATGTATATTCTTGCCGGATTCCCAAGCCGCTTTAAAAGGCTGTAATACGTAACAGTGCCCGACAAACCATTTGTCACACTTTCCGAAATATTATATCTTCCCTTCGGATCGTCCGTCAGAACCTCGGTGATATTCACCGTCTCAATCTGCTTCGCAATCCCGAACAGGCTCGCTCCGACCTTGGAGACCCTGACAGCCTGCCAGTCGGCATGCCACATCAGTCCGACCGTAAGTGAGTCTCCGATGAACGCGGCATCTCTGAAAAAGCTTCCGTCAACCGCATCGGAGGGAGGAACCGGTCTGGTATAATCATAAGAAGGTGCGGGCGGCTCTGTCTCGGGAGGCTCCGTCACCGGCGGTTCGGTCACGGGAGGTTCCGTTACGGGGGGTTCGGTCACAGGAGGTTCCGTTACGGGAGGTTCGGTCACAGGAGGTTCCGTCACAGGAGGCTCTGTCCGGGGCGGTTCTGTGACAGGCGGCTTTGTTTCGGGAGTCTCCGTCACGGGAGGCTCCGTTGCCGGAACCGTTTCCGGCTCCGTATCCGGAACAGTCTCCGGATTCCGTTCCGGCGCCGTCACATCAGAGCCGTTCGGATGAACGGAGTCCACGACAGGGGCGCGATACATCCCGCTTTCCGTTTTTGCCGCCGCATCCGTCCCGGCAGTCCTGCCTCCGGTTTCAAACACATAGGTGTCTCCACGATACGCCGTGCAACCAAAAACAAGGAGCAGCGTTGTCAGGGCAAAAGCGACCGCTTTGATGAGCATATCTTTTCTATCCATCAGATACATTCCCTGCTTTTGGCACAGCAAAAGCTTCCTTTCCCGAATTGTTTATGAATCAGAATGCACGGCACACCGAACACCTCTGCGAAGCTCACCCCTCCGCGACGGTTTTGCGTATGTCTGCCTTTCCGCGATTTTTGCACATTACAATATTTCCCGCATCTTTTCACCGCACCTTGTGCCGCCGCACCGGTCATAAAACGATGCATCCGGATTGATTCCGCGTGTGCTTCCCTGCAGCATTACACGGCAGGGCGCCGGTTTGTACCGCTGCAAAAAGTCAGCCGTTCCCTGCGCTCACCGCCGCATGACCCGCAGCTTCGCGGCTTCTGCACCGCTTTGCCCAAAACGGACGGCTTGGGCGGCTTTCGCCGCGGCATTGCGCATTCTGCATGCCCCGCGCAGGGCATCCCCGATCCGCACCGTACCCGCCGTATTTACGAAAGGCACTCTTGCCGCACCGAGGCGCGCAAGTCCGCATCCGATGCGGACGTTTTTCCCGTTCCGGATTTGCACGGCATACCGCGCGCACTAAAAATCAAGATCGGCAAGCGAAAAATCCTGCTTCGGCGCCTCTTCTCCTGGAAGCTGTTCCGCCGCTGTCTCCGGATGGCTGAGCGTCACGCTGCCGCCCGCCAGCACCTCTGCAAAGGAGGTTTCCGGATTCTGAAGCAGAATATTCAGCACCATCACATAGTCCCGGATGATTTCCCGCGGCGTAATCATCACATCGGCTCCGGCACGTGAAAGGCAGGCGCCAAGAAACGTCCCCATATCCGCCTCTGTCACACGCGGCTCCCAATGATAATACTGCGCATGAAGCCTTGTCAGACGCGCGATCAGAGCAAAAAGCTCGTTGTCGGACAGGCGGCGAAGCCGGATGACCGGTCCGATCAGATTCCGGTATGTACCGCCGGCATACCTTCCGTCAGACAGACGGCTGCGCAGCGCCTCATAGCTGAACAGTCCGCGCCGCGGGTCCTCCAGAAACTGCGGCGTTCCTCCAAGGAACAGCCCCAGCCCCGGCGCCCTGCCCTGAAGCGTGTCATTGAACATCGAAAGCAGCTTTTCATAGTTGTTTTCCCGGGATATCCGGTTCGGAATCTTATAAAGATTCACACATTCGTCAATGAATACCGCAAGCCCGCGATATCCGATTTTCCCCGCAAACACCGCAAGCAGCTTCAGATAGTCGTACCAGTTGTCATCATCGATCACACATCCGACCCCGACCGCCTGCTTTGCCTCGGTTTTCGTTGTATATTCGCCGCGCAGCCAGCGGAGGCAGGCACTCTTTTTTTCCTCATCATCCGCTTCGCAGGCGCGGTGATACACCATCACCACATGCGCAAAATCAAAGCCTCCCACCTGATTTTCAAGCTCTCTTGCAACGGAATACACCCGTTCGCTGACCGAGCGTTCAAAATCCGGGTGCTCCGGCGTGATCCCCTCCAAAGCAAGCTCCGTGCGGATTCCGCTCAGCCAGCGGGCAATGATCTGCGGCAGTGCGCCGCCCTCCGGAGCGGTTTTGGAGGAAAGATTCTTTATCAGCTCACGGTAGGTTGCGATTCCGGTCCCCTTCGCGCCGCAGATTCTGCGCTCCGGCGAAAGATCCGCATCCGCGCAGAGAAAGCCCTTCTCCAGCGCATACCCGCGGATCAGCTGCATCAGAAAGCTCTTTCCGCTTCCGTACTTTCCGATGATAAAGCGCATCGCGCCGCCGCCCTCGCTGACCGTCTCCAGATCGGTAAGCAGCGCCTCCACCTCGGCGTCCCTTCCGATCGCAATATACGGTGCCCCGAGGCGGGGCACAACCCCTGCCGAAATGGAATTCATAAGCGAAGCAAGTATCCTTTTCGGAATTTTTACTGACTCATCCATGCTTCAATTTCCTCCCTGTAATCCGGAAGCAGACGAAAGCCTCCGTTCTCATCCGCTTCCACCGCAATATCCCCCAAAAGCTCATATGCCATATCGTTCAAACGCTCCGCAAGCGTTTCCGGCAGCAGATTCAGCCGTCCGGCATACGCAGAAAACTCCTGCGGCAATCCGTCCAGAAGAAGTCGGAATGCCGTCCGCAGCATCCCGTCCTGCCCCGGCTCTCCGCAGCCGTTTTCCGGATCGCCCCGACCGGCTGCTTCCTTGCTCCGGACAGACTGTTTTTCCGGGAACGTCCCGGAAAAACCGGCATCCCGCAGCGTTGCCTCCTGCGTCCCGGTCCCTGCCGCCTGCCGCAGCTCTGCCGAAGTGCCGGATGCTGCCCCCGGCTTCGGAATCCCACACCCCGGGGCAATTCTTTCCTCCCTGCCGGACGCATTTTCTCCGCATGCCGGTCTTCCGGCAGCAGCCGCTTCGGTTCCGGTGTCATCCGTTTGGATGTTTTTTGCCCCGTCTGCGGCATATCGGTCAGACAAGGACGGCTCCTCCGCCCCGCACGGCTCTCCGGCAAGATCCGTCTTTAAGGCGTCCGCACCGGTCCTTCCGGCAGCTTCCGCCAAAACCGCTTCAGCCGGCGCCCCGGTCCGGTCCGCGGTCCCCGTCAAACCTCCGGCTGCTGCCTTCGCGCCCTCCGCATATCCTAAGACATCCCGATGCATTCCGGCAAATTGCCCCTCTCTGTCCTCCGCATCCGCCTCCTCCGAAAAGGCTGCTGTCAGCCTGCCCGTGGTATTCCATGCCAAAGCCTCAATCCGCATTGCCTTTTCTGCGTCAAAGCCATGCTCGGCGGCATCATACTGCTTTTCATACGCCGGAGGCTCCGGCGGCTCCTGCCGTTTTGCGGAGGCGCGGCGGCGGTACGGCTCAAAATACCGATCAACCGCCTCCTTCATGCGCGGCTCCAGCTGCTGCACGTGAAATCTGCTTTTGATACCGAGAAGGCTCCGGATCTGGTTTTCCGTATATTTGATCAGCCCGGTCACAAAGAAACGAAGCTCCGGCGTCCGCATGCAGGATTTATACACCACCGTAATCCTGCGCTTTCTGTCATATGCGCAAAGCGCACCGCTGTAGGAGTCCCGCGTGAGGGACGCATGCAGCGATTTTCTGCAAGCCGCAGCCCACATCCCCGAGGCATGCGCCTCCTCTCTGCGAAACCGTTCGAATGCCGCCATAAATGCGCGCCGCATGTGCGTCTCAAACACTTTTTCATTTTCCGGCGTCAGGAATTTGCTTTCGTGCCAGTTATAATCGGAGGCATACGCAAACACGGCTTCCGCATAAGGATCGCCGTCAGCCGTGCCGCCGCAGCCGATATAAAACTCCTTAAAGGACGCAATGTCCAGAATTTCCCGATAAAAGCCGCGCAGCAGCGCCATCTCCGGCATCACATTGTGAATCAGGCAATAATCACAGACCCACTCAACCAGATACCGGTCCAGCTTCGGAAAGGAGGCTCTGTAGGCACTCCATATGAGGCATAGAAAATGAATCCCCTGCTCCGGAGCAATCCGGTCCGGCATATTAATGATTTCGTAAATAAAAAGCAGAATATAGGAAAAATCGGTCACAAGCGGGCTGCCCTGCATCAGCTCCTCGCGCCAGAACAGATAATAGGCGCGCTGCTGCTCTCCGAGCTGATGCGGAAGCGGCATAAAGGAGAAGAACGGCACATATGAGCAGGGAGTATGCTGCTTTTCCTCCCACAGTGCCAGCGCCTCGCTCCGAAAGCGTCCGTAAAACGTGTATTTGGCGGGCCAGCGGTAAATACACACCCGGTTCAGCATCGGATTTCCCCCGGGAGAATACTCCATAAGCGGGACGGAGGCGTCCGGCTCTTCATCGCGCTCCGGCAGGCGTCTCGGGCAGGATGCCGCGGAACGGGCAGCCTCGCGTGCGGAAATTTCGGAAAGCCCGGACTTTTCCTCCCTCAGAGCCGCGCGTCCGCGGGACGGCGCCGGGAATTCCGCAAAGGATACCGGTTCGGAGGGCACGTCCGGCTGTGCGGAAAAATCCCGTGTCCTATCGTCTGCCGAAGACCCGGCTCCGCAGAGCGGCTGATCGTCCTTAAGCTCCGGCTTGGGACGAAGCTTTAAAGCAGAGCCCGCAAACACCGGGGCAGCATGCGTCTCTTCCGAACCTGAACCGACCCCCTCCGCGCTGTCCCGAAGCCGCATGGGATCGCCGAAGGCACGCGTGTCTCCCAGATACTTGCGCTCCGCAGCCGTAAGCGCTCTCTTTGCAGCAGCAAGCCGCTCGCCTTGCCGCTGCGGCTCGATTCCGTCATCTGCACCGTCCCGCAGCTGTGCGGCTTCCCGCGCTGCTTCCTCCGCCCCAAAGCCTCCGGTCGGCTTCGCACAGGAGCGCTCCCGTGCAGACAGCTCCCAAAAGGAATCCGACTCTGCATCTGCCGGCTTTGCACCACCGGAAACAGTTTTCTCCGTTTTTCCGGAAAAAGCCGAATCGGAAGCTGCCTCCCCGCCGTACCGTGCGCGTTCCCTGTCAGCCGTGCGCCGCCGGATCTTTTCCTCCGCGGGCGCAGCCCCGTCATCTCCCACACAAACGGTCACCGGCTCGGTATCATGTGCAGAGGCAGACGCTCTTCTGCGCTTCGGCACGATATCGGACAGCTCCCAGAAGGAATCCATCTCATCAAGTCTGCTCCCCGGAGCCTTGCTTTTTTCCGTTCCCATACCGCACCTCCGTCCCGCAGCATCTCATCTTGCATCATATTATTTTAACACGATCATTCCATTTCGTCAATACGTTTTTCTGTCATATCAATACAACAATATGATATACATACAAATATTGCCGCCCCTTCAGCCGGTTCATGCAGAGGGCGGAACCGATCAGTATAAAGTCTCATACACCCTCCTGTCCGGCTGCCGGACCGCAGGCGACCGGCACTGCGGCGCGGTTCCGTCGTACCGCCCCGCATAACAGCGAAACCCGCGCCGGAATATACCCCGCCGCATCCCGCACGGACTTGTCTCCCGCCCCAGTCTAAGCCTCTGTCTGCCCGAAAAGTGCCAAAAAAGCCCCATTATGTTTGATGAGGCGATGCACCTGCAACACTTCGGTTTCCGCTTCCCATCGGGGAAACACGGAAGGGATTCCCCGCATGCGCCGGTCCGAATGTCCCGGCCGCGCAAAGGAAGGTCCCGCAATGCTTGCCGGAAGAAATCCGCTGCGGGATGCCTGCCCGATTTCCGCCCTTCGCCCGCACATGCAAGACTCACACGCAGTCTCCCGCCTGCCCGGGAAACGCCGCACGGACCGCCGCAGCAGCTCCGGAAGAACCCCGAAACGCTTCTTATAAAGAAGAATTCCGCCCGCAAAAAGCAGTCAGTCTGCTTCTGCGGACGGAACTCGCAAATGTCTCAGTCCAAAACGCCGAGGGTCAGGGGGCAACGCGCGGATTAGTACGCAACGCCCTGCCACTTCATGGCATCGGCAACCTTCAAAAAGCCTGCGATGTTGGCGCCGGCAACCAGATTGCCCTCCATGCCGTAATCCTTGGCAGCCTTTGCGGCATTGCGGTAGATGTTCACCATGATATCATGCAGCTTTGCGTCCACCTCTTCAAAGGTCCAGCTCAACCGCATGGAATTCTGGCACATTTCAAGTCCGGAGGTTGCAACGCCGCCGGCATTGGCAGCCTTTGCAGGTCCGAAGAGAATGCCGTTTTCCTGGAACGCGGCAATCGCCTCAGGCGTGGACGGCATGTTCGCACCCTCTGCCACAACCTTAACGCCGTTCTTAATCAGAATCTTCGCGGATTCTTCATTGATTTCGTTCTGGGTTGCGCAGGGCAGCGCGATATCGCACGGAACCGTCCAGATTCCGGAGCAGCCCTCTGTATAAACAGCGCCGGGAACGCGATCCGCATATTCCTTGATCCGTCCGCGTTCAACCTCCTTGATCTGCTTCACAACATCCAGCCTGATGCCGTCCTTATCGTAAATATAGCCGTTGGAGTCGGACATTGCCACAACCTTTGCCCCATAGGTCTGCGCCTTCTCCACCGCATAGATCGCAACATTTCCGGAACCGGAAACAACGACCGTCTGTCCGTCAAAGCTCATATCGTGATGCGCCAGCATTTCCTTGGTGAAATAGCACAGACCGTAGCCGGTAGCCTCCGTGCGTGCGAGAGAACCGCCCGCAGTCAGGGCTTTTCCGGTCAGAACGCCCGTGAATTCGTTTTGCAGTCTCTTATACTGACCGAACATATAGCCGATTTCTCTGGCTCCCGTTCCGATATCGCCGGCAGGAACGTCGGTATCCGGACCGATATGCTTGCAAAGCTCGGTCATAAAGCTCTGGCAGAAGCGCATCACCTCAGCATCGGACTTTCCTTTCGGATCAAAATCAGAACCGCCCTTCGCGCCGCCCATGAGGAGTCCCGTCAGAGAGTTCTTGAAAATCTGCTCAAAGCCGAGGAATTTCAGAATCGAAAGGTTCACGGAAGGATGCAGCCGGATGCCTCCCTTGTACGGACCGATTGCGGAATTGAACTGAATGCGGTATCCGCGGTTGACCTGCACCTTGCCCTTGTCATCCACCCAGGAAACACGGAACATCACCGTTCTCTCCGGCTCTACAATCCGGTCAATCACGCCTGCCTCCACAAGATCGGGGCGCTTCTCCACAACCGGCTCCAGAGACTCCAGAACCTCCCGGACCGCCTGCAAAAATTCAGGCTCATTGGGATTCTTTTTGCATACAGACTCATAAACACCTGCAAGATACGTACTTTTAAATGCCATAATACTCTCCTCCGATGCATTCGATTTAACGGTTTCATTGTATACCTATTTCTCTGCAAAATCAATCATACAGGCAAATGTTTTCAATTTTTTAACTTTTTGACCCGCTTATCCCTGCATTTTACCGCATATACATAGTTGACCGCATATTTTCCCGCGCCGCGGGTCCGTTTATGCGCAGCGGCGTCGAACTTTGCAAAAATGAAGTTTTTTTGAAAACCTCCTGCATATTTCGCGTTTTTTGCCGCAGGCAGCCAATGCCGCGGCAAAGCGGAGCATCCCCCTTCGGCAGGCGGTTTTGAGATAAGCTCCTTTCGCATATCACAGAATCTGACGGAGGCACCTCTCATGAAACGGCTTTTACGTTTTTTTGCAAATGCGGCACTTCTGACTGCCGCATCTCTTCTGATGCGAACGGTCGGCGTTGCGTTCAACGCCTATGTATCCGACCGGATCGGAGCGGCGGGCATGGGGCTGTTCACACTGGTCATGTCCGTCTATACGCTCGCGGTCACACTCGCAACCTCCGGAATCAATCTCGCCGCCACACGCATGACCGCAGAGGCAATCGGAAAAGAATCCGACCGCGAAATCCGCGCCGTGATGCGCCGGTGTCTTGTTTACAGTGCAGCCATGGGACTTCTGACCTGCCTGCTTCTCCAGCTGACCGCAGACTATATCGGCTGCGAATGGCTTGCCGATGCGCGCACCGTCCCCTCTCTCCGCTTCCTCGGGATCAGTATGCCCTTTATCGCAGTCTCCTCCGCCATGAACGGATACTTTACCGCCGTCCGGCGCGTGGCAAAGAGCGCTGCCGCCCAAATTTTTGAACAATTTGTCAAAATTCTGCTGACCTCCGTCGGGCTTGCCTGCCTTGCCCCCCGCGGAATCCGGGATGCCTGCCTTGCGGTGGTCGCAGGAGGGAGCCTTGCGGAAATTGCTTCCTTTCTGCTTTCTCTGCTTCTTTACCGTCTGGACCTCAGAAAGCACAACAAGAGCACGGGAAGCGTCATGCCGCACCTGACCAAGCGGCTGCTTGCCATCACGCTGCCGGTAGCAATCAGCTCCTATCTGCGGTCCGGGCTGATCACCGTAGAGCATATCCTGATTCCGTACGGTCTGCGGAAATTCGGCTCCGCGCATGAGGCGGCGCTTGCCTCCTACGGAATCCTTGCCGGCATGGCACTGCCCATTATCTTCTATCCGGCATCGCTGCTCTACTCCTTCACGGGTCTGATCATTCCGGAGCTCTCCGAAACAAAGCAGCGCGGAGGCGAAAGGACCATCGGGAGCATTACGGCGCAGATGTTTCGCTGGACCCTTCTCTACGGAATCGGCGCGGGCGGCATCATCCTCTCCTTTTCCGGGAAATTGGGTCAGTGCATCTATCAGAACGCGGAAGCCGGAGAATATCTGCGCCTGACCGCTCCTCTGATTCCGATCATGTATCTGGACTCCTCCGTGGATGCCATGCTGAAGGGCTTGGGAGAGCAGCTGTACTGCATGCTCGTCAACATTGCCGATGCAGCACTGAGCGTGCTTATGGTCTGGTTTCTGGTACCGGCATACGGCGTCCGCGGCTATATTTTCGTCATGTTTGCAAGCGAGATCTTCAATGCCGCGCTGAGCATCTGCCGCCTTCTGCGCATTACGGGTCTGCGGGTAAAGCTCTTAAAATGGCTGGCAGCGCCCCTGCTTTCGGTCATCGGCGCAACGGCATCGGCAAGACTTGTATTCGGGCTGAAGCCCCTGCTTTTGCCGGACGGAGCCGCGCTTCTCATCGAGATTCTCTCCGCCTGCCTGCTCTATTTTGTATTTCTGCTTCTGCTCGGCGCGGTCGGCAGCCCGCGAAAGCAGCTTGCGCGCCTGTTCCGCGCATGCGGAAAGAAGAAAACGCTGTCGTCCGAAGCCGATACAAAGGCGGCGTCCTCCGGAC
>CAKRZE010000021.1 GCA_934432725.1 uncultured Eubacteriales bacterium | reverse complement strand
ACGCCGCCAGATCTCCGGTCGCGCCGGATCGCCCCCTCAATGCACTGCCCTCCAACGACTTACGCTGCACCGCTGCTTTGATTGCTCCCCGGAGCTTAAAGGAGCGCGGTTTGACCTTTCTTCTGCATATTTCCCTGCTCGCACATGGCGGTGTTCATCTTTTTTACGCTGTCAGCGCCCTCTCTCAAGCTCGCGAATCAAATACAGTGCATACTGAGAAAATCCGAGATCGTTCGGATGTGCCGCATCAGAAAAGAACCGCCCATGATGCGGCACCGCCTTTTCCCCGCAAAGAACCCGGAAACCGCGCTTCCCCGCCTCGGTGCAAATCGCCTCGCTGATTCTGCACTGCAGCGCATACTGTCCGGCGCCTTCCGCCTCCGCGTTCATCAGGTACGGCGGTGTCACCGCATACAGGCGGCACCCGCCATAAAGCGCGCAAACACGATCCAGATAGCGCGTCATATTCGCAGCTACCCGCTCATAGTCGGCAATAATAGCGGCATCGTTCGTTCCCAAAGCCACAATAACATCCGTCGGACTGTACGGAAGCTGCGGATCAAGCGCCGCCTCGTCAAAGCATTCTCCGCCAACACTCTGATTCAAAAGCTCCGCATCATAAAAACGCGCAAGCTGCGCCGTATAGCAAAATGACGCCGAATTTCCCATCAAGCCCTGGGAAATTGAATCCCCGAGAATCAAAAACCGCCTTTCCCCCTCCGGCATCGGGCGAGCATCGCCGAAATCAGCATCGCAAAGCCTCACCTCGGCATTATGCGGGAAATAAATCACAAATTCGCTTTCCGCTTCCTGTCCCTTCCTGTCAAACCGGACAGTGTGTACGGCATCTCCGCCCTCAACCGGATAAAAGTCGCGAAGCATCCCGTTTTCATAAACATCAAAAAACGGCTTGCCGTTTTCCCACCAGTCCCATATATTCCCGGTTCGATAGGCAAACGACAATTCTTTTGCGTCCGAAATAAATTTCAGACAAACACCCGCCGTTGCGTACGGGAACGGGCAGTACGGAATCCCGTGATACCGTTCCAGCTGCCGCTCCGTCAGCCGAAGCGGAAGCAATTCGCCGTTTTCCTCACGCAGTGAAACAATCCCGTGAAAATAAGATCTGATTTTCTGAAAATCCATCACGCCACCTCGCATATATCTTTTTTCGATGCCTACGCACAGAATCCGCAAGAATTTTTTCGCCAAACAACGCACTTTTTTAAAAATTATACACGCACTTAAACAAAAATGCAATGTTTTTTTAAAAATTTTGTGCAGTATGCTTATTCCCGTTACAATGCCGTGCTCCCCTCATCGTGTTTTATCCACACCGCATGTTCCGCTGTGCCTGTCCGGGCATCAAAAGATCAAGGCGCCCCGCACAGCGTCAAAAAAAGCGGAAACAGTCTCCGCCCTCCCGATTCGGACAAAGACCGTTTCCGTTACCCCCAGACATTTTCCCGAAGCAGTACCGCTTCCCGTTTATAGCTTCATGCGCCTCCGGAAAATCAGAACAGAACAAACAAACGCAAGAACCGCCCAGCCGCAGACGATCAAAAGCGGCTTTCCTGCCGCCTGCCAGTCCCCGCGCAAAGCCGCACGGGAGGCATCCACCGCATTTGCGAACGGGAGCACATACGCCACCTTGCGAAAGCCCTCGCCCAAAAGCTTCAGATCAAACCATGTCCCGCTCAGCCATGCGCTGACATTGGTCAACAGCGCGCCGCAGATTCCGCCCACCTGCCGGTCGTTCAGAACGCTGCCGCAGATCAGACCGATCGACACAAACAAAAGATCTGCCGGCAGAAGCACTGCGATCGTTGAAAGCATCCAGAGTCCCGGCTTAAGTCCGAGCGGAACAGATACCAGGAAGCAGACCAGACTCTGCGCAACGGAAATCGGGAGAAACGGAAGCATGTATCCCACAATAAAATCAGATGCGCGCATCGGGGAAGCATAGAGCCGGATCAAAAACGAATTGGTCCGGTCCTTTGCGGCAAGCATTCCGGAAAACAGCGCGACAAAGGACAGCCCGAACACGGCGATTCCCGGTGCAAGCGCTCCGATCTCAAACAGGCTGACCGGAACATGCGACTGTATGGCAGACAAAAGAAGCAGTACAATCAGAGGAAAGCCGATCCCGAACAACACCGTCAACGGATCCCGCACAATCTCCTTAGCGCACCGCCGCGAAAAAATCAATCCTCTCATTATTATATAAACAACCTTTCTTGGAGAATTCTGTTTGTTCCTGCCGGACACCCTTGCAAGGGAAGCGTAGCCCCCGCGAGCCAATGCGCCCTTCGGTGCCGTTTTCCTCCGGCGAGCAAACCGGCGCAAAGCCGGTCAAAGAGCACCGCCCTTCATATGCAAAAGCCGTCCTTCCAAGGCGCGTTTTCCGGATACGGCAAAACGCCGCGGCTTCATGCGGCAATCCACGATCCGGACGGAAATGTCCTTTCGCTCCGCCGGCTTGGCGGTGCGCAGAGCCTTTCCGGAAGCATCTGTCACAAGGCTCCGGGCAGCCCCGCCTTCCCGCCGTCTGTCGCCAGCCGGATAAAGGCATCCTCAAACGAATCGCACTCTGCCTTCCTCTTCAATTCCGGGGCGGTTCCGAGCGCGAGCAGACTGCCCTGCACCATGATTCCGATCCTGTCGGAAAGCGCCTCCGCCTCCTCCAGATAATGTGTTGTCAGAATCACAGTCATTTTCCCCTTCAGCGATGCGATCGTCTCCCACAGCATCCGTCTCGCCAGAATATCAAGTCCGAGCGTAGGCTCATCCAGAAACAGAAGCTTCGGCTCTGAAATGAGTGCCATTGCAATGGAGAGCCGCCTCTGCCAGCCGCCCGAAAGCTTTCCCGCACGGCTTGCCTCAACCTCACTCAGGGAAAAGTCGTCAAGCATCCGGCGCGTGCTCTCCTCCGCGTCTTTCCGACCGCAGCCGTAAAGCCGTGCAAACAGCTCCAGATTTTCCCGTACCGTCAGGTTGGACGCAACCGCCGTCTCCTGCGGTGAAACATTGATCAGGCGCTTCACTGCCTGTTTGTCATGCCGGATGCTGTGTCCGAACACCAGCGCATCCCCCGCTGTCGGCTCGGTCAGACAGCTCAGCATGCGGATGGCAGTTGTTTTTCCCGCCCCGTTTACCCCGAGCAGCGAAAAAATCTCGCCCTCCCCTACATTCAATCCGAGGTCGCGAACCGCAACCTTGTTTCCGTAAGCCTTTGTCAGCCCGGATGTTTCTATCGCATGCATCAAAGCCGCCCCCTCTTTTCCGCCATATTTGCCATGGCATCCCGCCAGTCGCTCCCGCAGAAGCATTCCCGTTCATTCCTTTTCCGGTACATTCTCCTGCCGCTTTCCATCCATAATCGATGAGGCAAACTCCTCCAGAATATCCGGTTTGACAATTGCCAATCCCTGTTCCACATCGCCGAGAATCAAAAGACTGTCGCCGGGATTGATCCCGAATATCTTTCTCGCCTCGCTCGGTATCACGATCTGCCCCTTTTCTCCGACTCTTGCAAGCCCGAAAATATATTTTCCGTCTTTTCCCTGCATTTCCACCACGGCTTCCCGCAAGGAAGCGCTCCCTTCTGCTCAGATCAAATCATTCTTTCTCCTATATGTATGATTTGTTATACATGTTATACCACAAAGCAGGAAGATTGTCAAGTACAGCCGGGAATTTTTCCGTATACTCTCTCAAGCCGCCGCTATCCCGTCCATCCAGCCGCAAGCCGCGTTTTTTCTGCAAAACCGGCACGCAAAATACCCGCATACCGCCCATGCTGCCCCTCCCGGTCCCGAATGCTATGCATTTCCAAGCCTTGCCGGGCAAACAGCGGCATCGGAACAATGGCAGGCAGATCGATTGCACAGCAATCCCGGAACAGCCCCCGCAGGTCAATCGCCGCTCTGCGCAGCGCAGGCGACGAAGCTCCATTCTCATACGGAAAAAGCCGCGGGAAGCCGACAAGCAGTCTCGCAGCAGGCTTCGGCTTTTACAGGCAGCCGCACCGCCGTATGCACGCCTTTGCATGGTCCCCCTCCCGCCATGCGAAAAGGGTCCCGCATCCGAAGGTCAGAATGCGCCCATAAATTGAATCCGAATAAGAAAAGGCGGCGCATGCCGCACAGACACCGCCTGCCGGGATGACTGCCTTCAAGCGCCATTCGCCGAAGCATCCCCTGCGAGAGACAGTTTCCCACAGCACCGCATGTAAATACCGCAGAGATACACCCGTGCAGCTCCGGCAAAAAGCGCAGCGGGGAGCGATCGCTTCTCATAAGGATTCAGCCAAGGCTCCCCCTTGGTTTTCCGCACTGTGCCCCCGCTTCTCTCCCTGCCTGCGCCCGCATCCCGCCGCGCATCAAAGCCCTCTTTGCGCATATGGCGCACCCGTCAGCCGGAGCATGCGGTTTCCCCGCAAGCTCCGCAGACCACGGTTATTTATAAAAGGATAAAGAACTCACCGCAAGAGTGCCCCGCGCAATTCCCCTCCGCCCGCCATTTTGCCCCCCGCTCTGCCTCCGTCCGGAAAATCTCACGCAAATATCGCGCAGCTTCTTTACAAATGCAAAAAAAAGTAGTATTCTATCTATATTAGTAAAAAGGAAAGGTCTTACGCATGAAGAATCTCATCATACCCGAAAACTACCGCGCGCTTCTGAATTTGCGCCAGACAGAGCACGCAATCAAAAAAGTCAAGGACTTTTTTGAGCGCGATCTTGCCATTCAGCTGAATCTCACCCGCGTATCCGCCCCGCTCTTCGTCCGCCGCGACAGCGGATTAAACGACAACTTAAACGGTGTCGAACGCCCCGTTTCCTTTGACGTTCCCGGAATCTGCGATGACATGGAGATCGTGCATTCGCTTGCCAAATGGAAACGGTACGCGCTGCAGGAATACGGCTTTTCGCACGGGGAGGGTCTGTACACCGACATGAACGCGATCCGGCGCGATGAGGAGCGCGATAATCTGCACTCCGTATTTGTCGATCAGTGGGACTGGGAGAAAATCATCAGCCGCGAAGAGCGGAACACGGAAACACTTCGGGACACCGTAAAAAAAATATACGCAACGCTCCGTCATACCGAGCGTTATATCGCCGAGGATTATGAATTTGCGCACCAGTTTCTCCCCGAGGAAATCACTTTTATCACCACGCAGGAGGCGGAGGATGCCTACCCCGCCCTGACCCCGAAGGAACGGGAGTACGCACTGGCAAAGAAATACGGCGCCATTTTCCTCTCGCAGATCGGAGGCGCCATGCGCTCCGGCGCCATCCACGATGGGCGTGCGCCGGACTATGACGACTGGACGCTCAACGGAGACATTATTGTATACTACCCTGTTCTGGACTGCGCACTGGAGCTTTCCTCCATGGGGATTCGTGTCGATGAGGATGCGCTGCGCCGGCAGCTGGAGGTACGCGGCTGCCCCGAGCGCGCTGCGCTTCCTTTTCAGAAAATGCTTCTGGAAGGAAAACTCCCCTACACCATCGGCGGAGGCATCGGGCAGTCGAGAATCTGTATGTTTTTCCTTCGGAAATGCCACATCGGCGAGGTGCAGGCATCCGTGTGGGACCCGGCAGTCCGCGCCGCGTGCGCCGCGCACGGCGTTCCTCTGCTCTGATCCCCCGCGAGGCTCCCAATGCAGCAAAAAAGCGGAAAGCCCTGCATAAGGGAGCGGAAAAATGGGAAAATGCAAAAATCCGCCTTGGAGGCTTTGACCGCACACCGGCTCCTGAGCGCCGGAGCGTGCGGCTTGGCAACCCGAAGCAGCTCGGCTCCGAAGCCCGGAAGCGCACAGACCCCATACCAATCCATGAAAACGAATACAAAAAACCTCCCCGGCAGCGCAGAACGCCTGTCAAGGGAGGTTTTTCCATATCACAAGCCTGCAAAGACGCAAGCAGCGCCCATTGCAGAGCAGCCAAAGGGCGGACAGGAAACAAAACCGGCACATCCCGGATTTAAGCAAGACGGAAATCAGTCTTTTCCGCAGAAGCCGCGGCAGAATGCCTCACCGAGGCGGCAAGGCACCGAAAAAGCGGCTCCAGTCCCATCACGCCGCAAAAGCCCGCGCGTGAGAAATCACAGATTTCCCTCGCGCTCCGAAATAACCCGCGCAACCTTAATGCCGGACGCACCTGCCTGTGCAAGTCCGCGCGTGATGCCGGCGCCGTCGCCTGCCGCAAAGAAACCGGGGAGCGCAGTCTCCAGCTCTCCGCTCAGCTGCAAGCGGCTGGAATAAAACTTCACCTCGGCTCCGTACAGAAGCGTGTCATAGTTTGCGGTGCCGGGGGCAATTTTATCCAGCGCGTAAATCATCTCAATGATGTCATCCAGCTGACGCTTGGGCAGCGCGAGAGAAAGGTCGCCGGGGATTGCAGCCGTCAGAGTCGGTCTTGTGAACGAATGGGAAAGCCTGTGATCGTTCGTCCGGATGCCCTTGATCAGGTCCCCGAAGCGCTGCACAAGCACCCCGCCCGCGAGCATATTGGACAGGCTTGCGATATGCTTGCCATAGCGGTACGGCTCATCAAACGGCTCTGTAAAGCGATTGGACACAAGCAGCGCAAAATTCGTATTCAGGCTGCGCAGCGAGGGATCCGAATAGGAGTGTCCGTTCACGGTATGAATACCCTCAACATTCTCCGCAACGACATAACCGTACGGGTTCATGCAGAAGGTCCGCACCGCATCCCCATACTGCTTGGTGTGATAAACCAGCTTTGATTCATAGACTACATTTGTAATATGCTCAAATACGGCTGCCGGCAGCTCGACGCGCACACCGATATCCACCTGATTGTTGATCAGCTTCAGCCCGAGTCCCTTGCACTGATTGGAGAACCACTCCGCGCCGGATCTGCCGGGCGCCGCAATCAGATACCGGCACCGGATAGAATCGCCGTTCTCCGTATCCAGCACATAGCTGTCGCCGTCGCGCCGGATCGTCTGTATCGCCGTGCGGAACCGGAATTCCGCCTTATCTCTGAGATACTCATAGATATGCGTCAGAATCTCCAGGTTTTTCTCGGTGCCGAGGTGCTTGCAGCTCGCCTGAAGCAAATGGAGATCATGCGCCAGCGCCTGCCTTTCCAATGCGCGCGCGGCGGGAGAGTCGGTCGTAAACCGTTCGGTTGTTGCCCCGAACCGCACATTGACATGATCTACATATTCAATCAGCTCCATGACCTCCGCCGGATCCAGAAAATCCGTCAGCCACCCGCCGAAAGCGGTCGTAAAGTTGAATTTTCCGTCCGAAAAGGCTCCCGCGCCGCCAAAGCCGCACATGGTGCCGCAAACCTTGCAGGAGATGCATTCCCGCACCTTTCCTTCAACAATCGGGCATTTCCTTGTATATATATCGCTCCCCTGATCGCACAAAACGATTTTCATACCGGGGTTGTGCGTCAAAAGCTCATAGCCCGCATAAATTCCCGCTTCTCCGCAGCCGATAATGGCTGTATCGTATACGTGTTCCATCCCAATAAACCCATGGCTTTCGCATCGGCGAAAGCTTCCTTTCCTTCAAAATAAACTCAGAATGCAGCGGCGGGGGCATGCCGAACGGCAAAGGACTCCGGTCCGTTCCGGAAAAGCAGCCGTTTTCCGGTTGCTGCCGCAAAGGGCAGAGGCGCCGGGCGCTCACGCTTCGCAGTCCTTTCCTCCGCATTCTGCCCGCGGTGCGGCTTTCCGGCTCCTGCCCTTTTTCCGGAACCGTCATGCATTCTCTTCCCGCGCCGCAGATAACCGATTCATGCACTGCGGACGAACCGGCGGTCTTTTTTCGCCCAAACGGCAGAACCGCACCCGATTCTCCCGTACAGACGCTCAAGCAGCAGTCCCGCGCGTTTTTCCGACAGAGCAGACCTCATCCTCTGTCCAGCACATACCGGCTTCCCGCGCCGCACAGGGAGCCGCACCGGTCTGCGGCACGAATGGGGCTGCATGTCCCCGGCTTCCCTTCAAAGCGAGCCATGCGCGTCCGCTCTGCCGTTTCAGGACTTTTTTCCAAGCTCCTTTGTCTTTTCGTATGCCGCAATCACGGCATCCGCTGCGGCTCCCCGGAATCCGGACTGCTCCAGCCGGCGAACACCCGCAATCGTGCTTCCGCCGGGACTGCACACCGCATCCTTCAGCTCCCCGGGATGCCTGCCGGACGAGAGAAGCTGCTGCGCCGAGCCGAGCACGGTCTGTGCCGCATACAGCATCGCCTTAGAGCGCGGAAGTCCGCAATAAACCCCGCCGTCCGCCATAGCTTCAATCAACTGAAATACAAACGCAGGACCACAGCCGGACAGTGCGCAGCCGGCATCGATCAGGCTTTCCTCCAGCCTGTCCAGCTGCCCCGCGCCGGACATTGCCCGGGCAAAAACCCCGGTTTCCTCCTCACTGACCAGAGCATTCGGACAATAGAGGATCATTCCCTGCCCGACCGCCGCCGGCATGTTCGGCATGATCCGGATCATGGGATACGCCCCGCCCGCCATTCCGGCAACCGTATCAAGCGTCAGTCCCGCAGCCATTGTCACAAGAATGAACCGATCCTGCCTTGCGGCGAGCACCGGTCCGATCCCCGCAAGCATGTCTCCCATCATCTGCGGCTTGACGCCGAGCAGAAGAAACCGGCAGGATGCCGCAGCCTCCTCATTGGTACCAAAGCGGCACCCAAGCTCAGAAGCCAGCGCCGATGCCCGCTCGCAGGAGCGGTCCGCCAAAAAAATCTGATCGCCCGGAACCGTACGTGCAAGCGCTTTTGCCAGAGCGCCTCCCATATTTCCGGTCCCGATCAGTCCGAATTGATATGTGTTCATATTGATTGCCATAGCCTTCCCGAACGGAAAGCTCCCTTTCTTTCGGAATTGAGCCTTTTCAACCCGCAAAAACGCCGTCAGGAGCATGAGGGCAGCCGATGCCGGTTAAAAAATCCTCTTCCATTCAAAACGCAGCCTGTACCGCAGCAAATCGCCGCAGCAAATCGCTGTCGCAATCCGGGCTGCCCGAAATCAAACCAAAGCTGCCGGATTCAAAACGGGGGGACCTGCCGCAATCAACGGATATTCCCGTTTCCGCGGATGATATATTTATAGGTGGTCAGCTCCTCCAGCCCCATCGGCCCGCGCGCGTGCAGCTTCTGTGTGGAAATCCCCATTTCACAGCCGAGTCCAAACTCTCCGCCGTCGGTAAACCGTGTGGACGCATTGACGTAAACTGCCGCGCTGTCCACCATTGCCGTGAACTTCTCCGCGCAGGCAGCGTCCGAGGTCACAATTGCCTCACTGTGCGCCGTGGAATGCCGGGCAATGTGCCGGATGGCTGCATCCGTCCCGTCCACCACCGCAACCGCCAGAATATAATCCAGAAATTCCGTATCAAAATCCTGCGGACCTGCGGGTGTTCCCCCGATGATCTGCCGGGCTGCCTCATCCAGCCGCAGCTCCACCGGGGTCTTCCCGCAGGCTGTGCGGCTGTCACAGAGACGCGCCTTCAGCTTCGGCAAAAACTCCCGCGCAATCGCCCGGTCCACAAGGCAGACCTCCTCGGCATTGCAGACGGAGGGACGGCTGGTTTTCGCGTTTTCGATAATGGAAAGCGCCATATCCTGATCCGCCGTTTTTTCCACAAACACATGGCAGATCCCGGTCCCCGTCTCGATGCAGGGCACCGTAGCATGCTCCACACAGGCGCGGATCAAGCCTTTTCCGCCGCGCGGAATCAAAAGATCGATCAGACCGGACGCGGTCATCATTTCCTCCGCGCTTGCCCGGGAGGTATCCTCAATCAGACTGACCGCGGTCTCCGGAAGCCCGGCCTCCGCAAGTCCCTGCCGCAGCGCCCGCACGATTGCCCGTGCAGACCGATATGCCTCTTTTCCGCTGCGCAGCACACATACATTTCCGCTTTTCAGCGTCAGAGCCGCAGCATCCGAGGTGACATTCGGACGGCTTTCATAGATAATCCCGACCACACCGAGCGGCACGCTGACCTTTTCGATCCGCAGCCCGTCCGGACGCTCATACCGCTTCAGAACCCTCCCGCACGGGTCCGGGAGCGCCGCAACGCTTCGGATTCCGTCTGCCATCGCCCGGATCCTGTCGCCGGACAGCGCCAGCCGATCCAGCATAACCGGCGAGATCTGACCGCGCGCAGCCTCCGTATCCTCCCGGTTTGCGGCAAGGATTTCAGCCGCGCTTTTTTCCAAGCTGTCTGCCATACGCAAAAGTGCACGGTCCCGCTCTGCACCAAAAGCTGCCGCAAGCACAGGCTGCGCCTGTTTTGCCGCCTCAAGAATCTCATGTGTTGTCATCGTTTCTCATTCCTTTCACAAAGTCCGAATACCCGGAAAGCCGTCATCCGGCTGTCCCGCAAGCCCCGGCGCGGCAGACCCGCCTTCAAAGCAGCCGGTCCATTCCCCGGAAACACAGCGGCAGGCGCCGCCCCGCGCCCGGCGAAATACGGGAAACCTTGCCCCGGCATATCGCGCCGAAGCCGCAGCACAGACCGCTCCGGCTTCCGTCCGCCGAATCACGCGCCGTTCTCATGCCGGATTCCCGGATGTTGTTCAGGGCACCTTCTTTGCTTTGTCCTCCCGGCGCTTTCCGGCAAACCTTGTACCGACTGCCTCCCCGGCAAAAATCCGATACAGAATTTCCGGGTCAGAGCCGTTTGCAATCACCATATCGCACCCCGCCTCCGAGCAGAGCTGCGCGGCGTGCAGCTTTGTCGCCATTCCTCCGGTTCCGAGCGCAGAGCCGGCATCCCCCGCAAGCGCCATAATTTCCGGGGTCAGCTCCTCCACACGCGGAATCAGCCTTGCATCCGCATTCCGGCGCGGATCAGTCGTATACAGCCCATCGATATCCGACAAAAGAACACAAAGCTCCGCCCCGGCGCTCACCGCAACGATCGCGGCAAGCGTATCGTTGTCGCCGATGACAATCTCATCGGTTGCAACCGTATCGTTCTCGTTGATGACCGGAAGAATATCCAGCTCCAGAAGCCGCATCAGCGTATTGGTAAAATGCCTATGGCTGTCCGCATTGCGCACATCGTACCCGGTCAGGAGAATCTGCGCAACCGTATGATTGTACGAAGAAAACAGCTTGTCATACGTATACATCAGCTCACACTGTCCGACCGCCGCAGCCGCCTGCTTTGTCGGCATATCCGTCGGTCTTGCCTTCAGATTCAGCTTTCCGACCCCCATCCCGATTGCACCGGAGGAAACAAGGATCACCTCGTTCCCTGCGTTCTTCAGATCGCTGAGCACGCGGCAAAGCGTTTCCGTTCTCCTGATATTCAGCCTTCCGGTCTCATGCGCAAGCGTAGAGGTCCCGACCTTCACAACCACTCTCATTCCGTTATGTCCCAACATGCAAAGCTGCACCTTTCCTCAGCCAAGATCTCTCCGATCCGGCATCTGTCATAGCGGTCAGAGCGGCATGCCGTCAAAAAGCAGAGCATATCTGCCCCGAAAAGTCTCCCTTCGGAGCGTTTTCTCCTCCCGGTCATGCCGACCGCCGCAAAAAACCACCTTAATATTATATCACGCCGCACGGCAGGATGTCAATCACCGCAGACGACATTTGCCCGCATTTCTGCAAAATCCGGATTGCCGTCCTTCAAAAAACACCCCTGCCGGAAAAAAGCCGCACCCGGAAAAGTCCTTCGGCGGATATTTCGAAGCAGCGAAACGAAATTGCTTTCAGAAAAGAGGACATCTCGATTTATCCGTTTTTTCCGCGCAATTCTTGCCAATCGGCAAAGCGTATGCTATAATAAAACAAAAAAGCACTGAGACGTGCGGACAGCTCCGGTCAGACCCCGGCTCGGCGTCCGGTCCCGGCTCCATCCCCCCGGCTCACCCGGATTTTCACGGCATTCCGCAGCGTGCAGGCAAATCGGTCACGGAAGACGCTTTCCGGGCTGCCGAATGCAGAAGTACGCTGACGCATACTTCACTGCCGCCCCGCCTCCGCACAGCGGGAACCGCACGTTGCCGCCAAGTCCGCCCTCTGCGCACAGTCCCGCGTTTCGCTCAGTGCAACTAAGAAATGAAGGATCAGACATATGATTTTTGAAGAGCTCTCAGCCGTATGGCGCACCTTTCCCGGTGAAACCGCCTATTATTTTCTGGATCTGCACGACAATGAGGAGCACTCGTTCGCGGCAGAGCACAGCTTTGACGCGGCAAGCATCATCAAGCTTCCGGTCATGGCTGCCGTCTACGATGCCGCAAAAAAGCGGGAAATTTCCCTCTCCCAGCTGCTCACCGTTCATGAAAGCGAGAAGGTACCCAGCTGCGGAACCGTCAAATACCTGCCGGAGGGCACCCGTGTCCCTGTGGACACGCTGATCCGCATGATGATCACCGTTTCCGACAACACTGCCACCAATATGCTGATCCGTCTTCTCTCCATTGACCGCATCAACGCGTTTCTTGCGGAAAACGGCATCCGGACAACCCGCCTGAACCGCCTCATTTTCGATGCGGAGGCGGCATCGCGCGGCATATCCAACCGGATCGCGCTCTGCGAGATCGCCGGACTTCTGAAGCGGATCCATGCCGGCACGCTGGTAGACGCGCAGGCGTCCGAAAGCATGCTGGAGATTCTGAAGGCGCAGCAGATCAACCACAAAATCCCGAATGCGCTCCCCCGCGTGCCGATCGCACACAAAACCGGAGAGGATACCAACGAAAGCCACGATGCCGCGCTCATCTGCACGGAGCATCCGTATATCCTCTGTTTCGCCTCGGAGCACACGCCGGTCTATCCGTATGAATGTGCGCTCCGGGAGGCATCCCGTCAAATTTACGATTATATGCAGGAGAAATACCGCACATGAAAACGCTGATACGCGGAGGTCTGGTCATAGACCCGGAAAACGGAACGGAGCGGGTCACAAATGTTCTGTTTGAAAACGATACGGTCGCAGACGTCACAGACTCCCTCCCCGCTGCTGACAGGGTCGTGGACGCTGCGGGAATGACGGTCACGCCGGGCTTTATCGACATACACATGCATGAGGACCGTTTCTTTCCGAGGGAGGACCGCTTTGAGGAAGCCATTGCGCCATGCATGCTCCGGATGGGCGTCACCACCATGGTCGGAGGGAACTGCGGCTCCAACCGGTATGACCCCGTCGTCTATCTGGATGCCGCAGACCGCTTGGGGGTATCCTCAAACATCGCCCTGCTTGCCGGGCACTCCACCCTGCGCGCGCTTTCCTGCAGCCGCGGAAAGTATGAGGCTGCAACCGCCGATGAGATCCGGAAAATGCAGTATGCGGCTGAAAAATGGCTGTCGCTCGGCTGTGCCGGCATTTCCTATGGAATCCGCTATGTCCCCGGCTCCACGGAGGAGGAGCTGTGTGCCACGGCAAAGGTCTGTGCCGCAGCCGGAAAAACAGCAGCCGCACATATCCGCGATGACGCCGCCTTTGTATTTGATGCCGCCGAAGAATTCCTGCGCATCACAAGCGCTGCGGGCTGCCGGGCGGAAATTTCCCACATCGGCAGTATGGCGGGCTTCGGGCAGATGCGCGCTTTTCTGGCTCTTCTGGAGCAAAAGCGCCGGGAGGGCATCCCCGTTTATGCCGACTGCTATCCCTATGCGGCGTTCTCCACAGAGATCGGAGAAACCACCTATGACGACGGATTCCTGGAGCGGTACGGCACCGATTATTCCTCCATTGAAATCTGTGAAGGTCCGTATCGCGGCATGCGCTGCACGGAGGAAATCTTCCGGGAGCTGCGGAAGAATGCGCCCGACACGCTTACGGTGTGCCGCGTCATGAAGCCGGAGGATATTGATCTTGCGCTTCTGAACCCGGAGGTCACAATCGGCAGCGACGGCATTCTGTCCGGCATGCAGGGACATCCGAGAGCCGCAGGCAGCTTTCCGAAATATCTGCGGGAATACGTGCTGAGCGGACGGATTCCACTTTCCGAGGGAATCGCAAAGATCACCTCCCTTCCCGCAAAGCGGCTCGGTCTGAAGGACCGCGGCAGCTTTACGCGCGGCAATGCCGCCGATGCCGTCATTTTCGATCCCGCCGCCGTCCGGGACCGCGCCACCTTTGACAGCCCGGTCCTTGCGCCCGAAGGCATCCGCACCGTATTTGTGAACGGGGTTCCCGCCTGCGAAAACGGCACCGTCCTCACCACGCACGCCGGAAGAGCCGTCCGGCTCTGAAAGCCCGCCCGGAAAGCAGCCGGACGCCGCCCCTGCAGGACAGCTTTCCGGCACCGGGAAAAACCGGAATGATATCCCGGCTCTCTCCGGCAGCATTCCGCATGCACGGTTTTACATCGCCAAACCATGCAAAGCGCCGCGCAGAAACGCCATCTCATAAACAGTCCCACGCCTCTCTGCCGCCGCATGTCCTCTTTTACACGCCCGCAGTCCCGCAAAGACGCCGATTTTTTCAGGAGAACAGTCCGAACGATGATACAGCTTAATTTCAACCGTGCAGAGCAGGAAAAGCTGAGCCGTCTGCAAACCGTGTTCAGCCGGAACCGCCGCCTGATGCGCCTGTACAGCGCTTACCTGTCCGATTCCCCCAATCTTGTCACCAAAGACATGACCGAAACGCTCAGCAGAGAATGCGGCGTTTCCCCATCCTTTGCCTACGCCTCCTGTCTGTCCGTTTTTTTCGGTCTGGATACGGAGCACAGCGCGGAGGACCGCAGATTTGAACGAGAATATCTGGTCCCGTCCGTCAGACAGCTTGATCCAAAGCGCTATACGGAAAATCCTTATTACCGCACCGTCCGCGTTCCGGAAAGCGAGCAGTGCGGCAATTGGGAGCTGCGGCAGGAAACGTATCCTGCCTGCCGCGCATTTGTCTGCGGAGGACCCGTTCTGCATGAAGGCTTTCGGGAATATCCGCAGATCGGCTTTTTTGACGAACCGTTCCGCTTCCCCGCAGTTCTGGAGAACCGGAATGAATGGATGACACTGACCCCTGTCGATCTTGACACCTCGGTGGAAGCCATCGCCATGGCGCACGGCAGGGTCGTCACCTTCGGTCTGGGACTGGGGTATTTCGCCTTTATGGCATCCGAAAAGAAAGACGTCCGTTCGGTCACCGTAATCGAAAAAAGCCCGGACGTCATACGGCTGTTCCGGACATACATTCTTCCGCAGCTTCCGCACGCGGATAAAATCCGCATTGTCCAAGCCGATGCGTTTGAATATGCCGAAAAGATCATGCCGCAGGAGCACTTTGATATGGCATTCGCGGATACCTGGCGCGATGTTTCCGACGGCCTCGGCATGTATCTGCGCATGAAGCGGCTGGAGCGCTGCAGCCCCGGCACAACGTTTGTCTACTGGATCGAGGACATGATCCTTTCCCACCTGCGGGGGCTGGTCTTTGACAGCCTGACCCGGCGGACAGAGGATGCCGTGCGCTTCTTTCCGGGAGAGGACCGCACCTTAAAAACCTGCCGGGAGCTGGAGGAGCTTCTGACGGACGCCGCTCTTCGGAATGCCGCGCCCCTGATGCAGCCGCCTCCTGCCGGCTTCTGACCGGGTTCCATCCTTCAGGAGCCGCTCCGATGCATCCTTCAAAAATCAATCAGGAAAGGCTGCCCCCTCCGCGGAGGCAGAATCTTTGTCGCATGAAGTCAGAACCGTCATCCGTACCCGCGCTGCGCGTCATTGCCAGAATCCGCACCGGATTTCCCGAGAAGTTCGGGATTCCGCGCCAAAGCGGTCTGGTTCCGTCCCTGCGCGCCCGCATCGTATTTGAACCGGAGTACCGCAGCCCGGAGGCTCTGCGGGGCATGGAGGATTTCACCCATCTCTGGCTGCTCTGGATTTTTTCCGAGTGCTGCCGCGACACCTGGAGTCCCACCGTCCGCCCGCCCCGGCTCGGCGGCAATACGCGCGTCGGGGTATTTGCCACCCGCTCTCCGTTCCGCCCGAACCCGATCGGGCTATCCTCGGTCCGGCTGGAGCGCATCGACCTCCACACGCCGCAGGGACCGGTTTTGACCGTGTCGGGCGCCGATCTGATGGATCAGACGCCAATTCTGGATATCAAGCCCTATCTCCCCTTTACAGACTCCCACCCGGATGCCTCCGGCGGATTTGCGGACAGCCATATCCATGATACGCTGTACGTGGACTTCCCGGACGACCTGCAAATGAGGCTTCCCCCGCAAATGCGCGAAAGCCTGACCGGCATTCTCGCCTCCGATCCCCGTCCCGCCTATCAGAGCGATCCGCAGCGCATATATTCTCTCTCCTATTCCGGCTTCACCGTCCGGTTCCGCGTGTCAGGCTCGATTCTGACCGTAAGTGAGATTTTTCCGGAAACGCCGTAGCCTCCTCCGGCGGGCGGCTTCATTCACAGTCCGCCGTCCGAGCCTTCCGCAGGCAAAGCGCTGCCGGACGCTCTTTCCGAGCCGCTCAGGCACCGCCGATTTGCTGTCAAAGAAACAAAAAACAGGCAGCCGCGTCCGGAATCGCGGCAAAGATACCGAAATCCCGGGTACATGCCGAAGGGGCTGCCAAAACATGACGTTTTGGCAGCCCCTCTTTGTATCCTGTTTTTATCCGGAAACGAAAAGCTTCCCGCATTTCCGGTCCGTTTTTTGAGCCGGAAAGCCCAGCCCCTCCGTCATCACGGCGGCTTGTCAATCGCACCGCGCTCCGGGGGACCGCAAGGCGGCATGCCGGGCTGCGGAACGGTTTTCCGCCGCACTGCTTTCAGAAGCTTACGCTTCCTTCTTTTTCTTCACCACGATGACAACGACAACTGCCACAATCACCACAGCGGCAACGATACCGATGATCAGACCGGTATTGTTCTTGGTCTCGGGAGCCGTTGTGTCGGCAGCCTTTGTTTCAGCCTTCGTGTCGGCAGCCTTGGTCTCAGGCGTTGTTTCGGGCTTAGTCTCGGGCTTCGTTTCAGGCTTGGTTTCCGGCTTGGTCTCAACGACCTCGGTCTCATAGGTTCCGCCGACCAGCTTGATCTGAGGAGCGCTGGTCCAGTTATTGACGCCGGTATACTGCGCCTGATAGCCGAAGCCGGCCCACAGCGTATCCTTTTCCGCAACATAATCCTGATTGTAAATATCAACCGAGCAGAATGTAAAGTTGTAATTGCCCTTTGCCAGCTCGACCTCGGTCATGTTCAGCTTTTTGATATCGATCTTTGCCTCAATGACATAGCCGTCAGCCGTCACGGTAGACTGGATCTCTTCGCAGTCCAGCGTGGAGGCATCCTCCTGGCTGTTCCGCACACCGTACACCATGAACGCGCCCTGGCCGTTGTAATCATTTTCGGGGTTCTCGTTCTTAGCGAACACGGAAATAACATCCGGGTCCACCGTATCGGTATTGTTATAGAACCAAATCAGGGTTCCGTCCTGCGTGTATGCATGGCGGAAGTTCTTTGCCTTGTAGTACGGAGTAGAGTCCTTTCTGGTCTCCAGATAGTACAGCCATCCGTCCTTGTACATCATTTTGATGGTCACGGTAAAATCGTCATCGGTGCGCTTTTTGGCAGCCTCCACGTCACCGACAATGCCGGCGCCGCCGGCGCTCCACGTCTGTGTATCGGAAATGTTCAGAATAAGCGCAGTGGCATCGTCCCATTCCCCTTCATCCACAACGCCGTCGATTACGGCGTCCTTGTACGGCACTTCAATTGTATCAACCGGTTCGTTTGCCGCGCCCGTTCCCATTGCGAGCGTACCTGCAAACATCAGCGCTGCCAACGCGGCAGCAAATGTCTTTTTCATACCAAAATCTCCTTTTCTGTATTTGACCGGCATAAAGTTTCGTCCGGTCTGTAGTTCATTATACGGGATTCCTTTGGAGAAAACAATGTATAATTTGTATCAAAATCGTTAAACCCGATTTGCATTTTATCCATTTTCGATACTTCTTGTATGAATATTCATTAATTGTAACTTTTTTCGCATCCAAAAACATACTGATTTTTTATTTTTATCCTTTCGGCTTCCCCGTTAAATTCCGCCCGCCAAAACACGGCTGGGGCTTCCGCGCGTCTTACCGCAAAGCATTCCTCCCGCAGCGCCGGTCTGACCGGGAGCGGAAAGGCTTCCGGGCTGCCCCGGAAGCACGGCGTTTCCGTCCGTGACCGCCCCCGCCGCAGCTTTTACTGCGCGGTTTCCGCAATATGCCCGTCCCCCTCCCCCGCGCCGAAAATCCCTCAGGCGCTTCATGCTTTCCCCGTCCCTTGGTCATTGACAAATTTGTCATTATGTGTTATTCTATCAACAACGGATCCGATGGAAGGCCCCCTTGGACGGCACATGCCGCATTCCTTTTTATCTATTGAAATAACGCCAAAAAATCGTCCACTGCTCTATTCGAAAATTTCCAGCAGGCACACGGGCGCATTGATCCCATGTGGGATTTCAGACTGTTCCAAACCGAAAAGCCGCACCTCCGTCCGCACAGCAGACATCCGGCACCCTTCCGGACACGGCATTCCGTTTGGTCCGCTCATGTAAGGCAGACATCCGGACCGGAAACAGCTCCGCCGTATTTCCGTACATCGCGGGCAGCCCGCAAGCCCTTACCGATTTCCCGCCGGAACAAAAACCGCATCCTCAGGCAAGACACCTTCGCCTCCGTACAGCAAAAAACCGCATCCCTCCGCGCACCGCATCCACAAGTCTGACGAAAGGAAAAACCCGAAGCAATTCGGGGACACCGTTTTATGAAAAAACGAATTCTGCCAGCCATTCTCCTGGTCATGCTTTCCGCACTTGTGTGCGTCTCCTGTCAGAACACCAAAAAACCGGAAACCGAAAAAATCAGACTGACTGCCGACGGAACAGCGCTCTATACCGTCACATGCAGCAGCAGCGCCCCGCAGAAGGAGCGCGATGCTGCCGGAAAGCTGTGCGACACGCTGCAGGAAATGACCGGAGCCGAATTCACGCTCCGTCTGGCACAGCCGGGCGAAGACTCAGCACCGGAAAAGGAAATTCTGGTCGGTCAGACCGGACGGACAGAAAGCGATGAGGTCTTTGAAAAGCTGAGCAGTGCCACGCAGTTTGTCATCAAGGCACAGGGCAGCAAGCTGATCATCGGCGGAACGAACGCCAATATTACAGCCGATGCCGTGGAGTATTTTATCGACAACTGCCTGAAATATACGGAGGGCGCCGACAGGACTCCGACGCTGGAGCTTGCGGAAAGCCCGGATATCTTCATAGAATCCGCCAACCAGTATAAAATCATCAATATATCAAACGGTCTTCTCGGAAATCCGCCCTATATGGAGCAGGATTTCATCCGACTTGTTGTCTGCCTGCAGGGAAAAATCAATGCGGATTTTGAAAGCACCCGTTTTATTGTCCATCTGAACAACGATGAAAAGGACGCTTTCTGGCTGAAATACATGCGCGAGGACGGAAACTATTTCAGCGACTACCAGATAAAGCTGATCCGGACAGAACAGGATTTCTGGGACACCTTTCTGCCGTATATCAAACAGTACGGCATGGTCCTGTGGGACCCGGCAGTTCCGGCAACCGCCAACGTTGCCTCCACTGTCTGCGGCGTTGACGGCTTTCTCCCGGTCAAATACGACACTGCGGAGGGCAGCCTGTACCGGAAGCTGACCGAGCTGGGAGTCGAAGCCAAGCTCTCACTGGCAGATAAGTTCACCGGAAAGGGAACCATTCCGGATACCTCCGTTTCCTCCTCGGGAAGCGCCAAATGCGATGCCTATCTCTGGGCTCTGGAGCTGTATATGGACCGGTGCTCGACCGGGCTTCTGGCTTACACGCTGGACGGAGCGGGCTGCGTCCCGGGAAGCACCACCTATGAGGGTGCGGAATCTACCTCAGCCTTTTACAACGCCATCTTCAATCACGACTATTTTGTCATGAACCGTGCCTTCTGCTTTGACCTGCTCTGTACGGAAAATGATATTCCGTTTGACGATCCGACGCAGAAAAAGGGCACCGACTACAGCACGCTCTGCAAAATTCTTCAGGCAGCCTACGACCGCGCCGACGGAGAATTTACGCGCGTTGTCGGCTTCCCGCCGTGGTGGATGAAATACACCCGCTTCCTCAACCGCGGAAAAACGCCGGAGGTCACTTTGGAATGGAAGTTTGCCCAGCTTGTCTCTACCTATAACTGTGTTCTGGAGGCAGACTGTGCGCATCCGTGCTGCATGACAAACGCCTCCATGTATGCGTACTATCCGCTGGAAGCCCACTATGAAAACAACCGTCCGACGCAAAAGCTCACCTTTGACAAAAAGACAAGATACTTCACCGTATATGTCGGAGACTACGACTCCTCCGCGTGGCTGAAATATGTCATTCCGGACTTCTACCCGGACTCCGCGCGCGGCACAATTCCGCTTGCATGGGGCTTCAACCCGAACCTTTCCAAACGGATTCCGATGGTATTCGACTATGTATACAAAAACAAAACCGAAAATGATTACTTTGTCACGGGAGACAGCGGCGCGGGATATATCAACCCCGGCGCGCTCTTTCAGGGAACGGGAGGGCGCACGCTCCCGGACGCGGGTGATGCATGGGTAAAATACAACGAGCCGTTCCTCAAGCAGTTCGATATGGACATCTGCGGCTTTATTCTCAACGGCGCGCTCCGCTTTGACCGGAATGTTTACGGACTTTACAACCAGATCACTCCGACCGGCGCATTCTCCAACAACTCCATGCGCCTTGTCACCTTCCAAGGGACGCCGATCACCGGCATGCGGGACTATACGAACAAAGAGGAATTCTATGAGTATATGCAGGACAAGGTCAACTTTTCCGTCTGCCGCACCATCCGCGTTTCCCCCACACAGATTGCAAAGAATGTAAACGATATCCTGATCTATGCAAACGGAAAAAATGACGGCTATACATACTGCTATGTCGATCCCTACACCTTCTTTGACCTGATTGTCCAGTCCGGTCAGGGCAGAGCCATCCGCTGACCCGCGCTTCTTATGCCGCCTCCCGCTGCACCGATGCAATCCGCCATCCGGTGCGGCGGGCATTCTTTTTTCAATGCAGTGCAGGCAATGGAGCAAACTGCCGCATAAAGCGAGTCCGCAAAAAAATCTGTCCAACCCGGGCAGCTCCCGCCGCGTCTGACCTGCAAAAAAGCTGCTCTTTGCGGAAATCACCCAGCCGTGAGCCGTTTTTTCGCGCTTTTGCCGCATTCGACAGAAAAGCCGGCTTGCCTGAAGCGCTCTTTCCCTCCCGCGGCGGAGCGCAGTGGGAATATACCGCTTCGCAAACACACAGAATGTCCCCGCGAGGCATATATGCGGCACAAATACAAGGACGGAAGTACGCCCCGCACATATGCGGCATGAATATGTCCCGTATCTCACGCAGCCGCATGAGATGCCGCCAGCCTATGTCAAAAGTCTGCTTTTTTCCCTGCCCGTAAAGAACGCCGTAAAAGCATCCCGCACATCCGACTCCGTTGCCTGCGGCGCGTCCCGCCTGACGGCAAAGCCGTAAAACCCGCTTCCGCAAACAGCAGCCGCAAAGCATCCGCTCCGCTGCCCGCATATCCGGCTCCATGCCGCGCACAGAACAGGGGGCTTTCCCCACTGATTTTTGATCGACTGTGCAGAGCCTGCCTTTGGTGTCTTCCTTCAACCGCAATCATTTCCGTAATATTTTGTCATTTTTCACATTTTCCAAGCGCATGCCGCGTATTTTTTAAAATATATGACAAAACCGCTTGACACATCGAACCCGCTTCTGTATAATTAAAATGTAAAATACTGCGGAAAATGTTATATTTCACAGTTCTCAAACCGTTTTTGGTGAAATCGACATCTGCAAATGCGAAAGGAATGAACTCACACATGAAGCGAAGGCTTTTTTTGACGGTCCTGCTGCTGTGTACGACACTGACCGGCATCTTCGGGCTGTCCTCCTGCAAAACGACCGGACCGGACTCCCCCTCCACCGAAGCTCCCGAACAGATCGCTTTGGCGGGAAACGGCGTATCCGCATACACCTTGGTCCGCGGTGATTCCGTCAGTCAGGATTACATTGATCTCACCGTCAGGCTCCGCAAGGGCATCACACAGGCAACCGGTGTAGAGCTTGAGCTGACGACCGACTTCGTAGGCCGCGGCGAGCAGGTCCCGACGGGAACCAAGGAGATTCTGGTCGGACCGACAAACCGTCCGGAGAGTCAGGAAGCGATCGCCTCCCTCGGCAAAAACGAATATTACATCGGAATGAAAAACGATCGTCTCGTTATCACCGGTTCCAATGAACTGAGTACAAAAAAGGCGGTACAGTTCTTTATGCAGGAATATCTCGGCTTCAACTCTGAGGACAACACCTATTCCAAAACGGAGCTTACCGTCCCCGCCGGGCTGAATGACAAAAAAACCTTTGAGCTTTCCTATACAGTATATATCATTGAGAACTCCCTGTATCAGAACTGCGGCTTTACCGAGGGCGATATCACCCGGTTCTACAGCTGCCTGCAGGGTCTTATCAACCGGAACAGCAAGGAAAACCATCAGATGGTCTATCTGAACTATGACATGTCCGATGAATTCTGGTATGACTACATTACAGAAGACGGCAGATTCATGGCAGATTCCGAGGAAATCCGTCTGACCGACATTGCACAGCTCTGGGAATATTTCATGCCGTTCATCAAGGAACACGGTCTGATTCTTTGGGATGAGGCTGTTCCGGCAACCGCCAACGCGGCGGCAACCATCTGCGGTCTGGACGGCTATCTGCCGGTCCGGTATGACACCGCGCCGGAAAGCCTGTACACCTATCTGACCGAGCAGGGCGTTGAGGTTAAGCAGAATCTGGTCGGCATGTTCACCGGAAAGGGTACGCTGCCCGATTCCTCGACTGCCTCCAGCGGAAGCCCGAAAAACGATGTTTACCTCTGGGCAATGGAAAAATACATGGACCGCTGCAACCCGGGCTATCTCGCATACATTCTGGACGGCTATCCGTTTGTCGGCAATCCCAACGCAACCGCGCGCGACAACATGGTTTACAGCATGGACTATATGGTCATGAAGCAGATGTTCTTCTTTGACCTGTATTACAGCTCCACCGAGGCTCCGACCGACGAACCGGACCAGAAACCCGGCACCGACAAAAAGACGCTGACAAGGCTGCTGCAGAAAGCATCCAAGCGCAACGGCGGCGAAACCATCCAGCTGATCGGCTTCCCGTTCTGGTGGATCAAGTATTCCAATTACTGCGACCCGAACTGCGGCTGGGCTCCGTCCCAATCGGAGTGGGCGTTTGCCGGATTCGTATCCAAATATAACGTAACCATGGAGGCTGATGCCGCCGGTCAGCAGTATATGACCAACGCATCCGTCTATACATGGTATCCGCTGAAGGAGAAATACGAAAACAACCACCGGAAGCAGGATCTGACCTTTGACCCGAAGGTGCGCTACTTCACCATTTACATGGGTGACTATGACTCTGCCGCATGGATGAAATATCATCTGGTCAATCTCTGGCAGGATCAGGCGCGCGGCGATCTCCCGCTGATGTGGGGCTTCAATCCGAACCTCTCGGAGCGCTGCCCGATGACATGGGAGTGGGTCATGACGACCATGACGGAAAATGACTACATTCTGACCGGAGACAGCGGTGCAGGCTATCTGTTCCCGTCTCAGCTCAGAACTCAGGACGCGATGGACAAATGGGTTGCATACTCCAAGAAGAAAATGGCACAGTTCGACATCGACATGGTAGCCTTCCTGATCGACGGCTATGAGATGATGAACGAGAAGGTCATGCAGATGTATTCTCAGCTTGCCCCGAACGGAATTTTCTACAACTCAGACACGCACTCCTCAAAGAAAATCTTCAAGAAAGACAACTTCTATGCGATGCCCTGCCAGACCGGTCTGGGAATCAGCACAACAGAGGATTGCTATAACGGTCTGATGGGCGTATTCAACACCATGAATCTGAATTTTGCTGCCGGCAGAACCGTTCTGGAAAGTCCCTCGACGATCAAGGCATTTGTCAACGGCTTCACGGAATATGCCAACAACAAGGACGGCACGTATACATACATGTACGTAGATCCCTATACCATGATGGATCTGATTGCGCAGTCCAAGCAGACAAAGAGACTCGGCTGATTCCGGGCAAAACAACTATTTCAACAAAAAACAGGGCTGTTAAAAGCGTCAGTCTTTTAACAACCCCAAGCATTCCGACCGGGCTTGAGGCGTATTTGACGCGAGCCCGGTTTATTTTTTGTTCTTTCATTTTATGGTCTTACAGTCAGGATCTTTTGTCAGCAAAAACTGCCGTTCTTTCGCATTGCGATCGGCGCTGAAAAGCAAAACCGTTGCCTGCAAGACAGAGAAAATCGCAAAAATGCCGATTGCATCCAAGCGTATGACTTCCTTCCATGCTGCGGCTGATTTCACAAGGCAGCCCATCGCCCGCAAGGCGGCAGAATCCGCAAAAATGCCGATTGCATCCAAGCGTATGACCCTTCTTCCATGCTGCGGATGACTTTGCAAAGTGAGCCCATCGCCCGCAAGGCGGCGGAACCCGCAGCATATTGAAGCATTCACGTTTCATCCCTCTGAAAACCGGCAGCATCACGGGCTCCCGGATGCGGCGCAGACGGCGGTGTCAGAAAACCCGAAAAAGGGCTTCCCGGCACCGCCGTTTTCTGTTTCTCCGCCTCACCCGGGTTCGGAGTCCTCCGCGCAAAAATCAATCCCAGCCCTGCGCGCCTGTGAAAGCTGACAGCTTCTTTTGATTCTGAAGCGCCTCCCGTCTTTCTCAAAATAAGCGCCGGTCTGATGAAAGCAGAAGGAAATATTTTTTTCAACACACTGACGGCGCAGCTCAAGTATCCATGCGTAATTGCACAAACGCGCCCCCGCTCCCGATTCCCCTCCGACCGAAACCTCCCGGATGCGTCCGTCAAGATACGGAGAAAGGTCCATGCGCTCCAAAAGCGGCTCCGCCACGATCACACGGTCCCGGATCGGAAGGGAGAGAAACAGCGGAAGTCTGTAATCTGCCCGCTTCTGATCCTCCACGGTACAGCCGATCGTCACATTGGCATAGCCCTCTCCCCAGTCCGGCGGCAGACATTGTGCCAGCCGGTCGATCCGTTTGGTGAAAAAGCAAAACCGGCAGTCGCTCCTTTGCCGCATCATCTGCCAGCAGTCCCCCCGCCATGCATCAGCATCGCTGAGAAGGAAATCGGATGTAAAGCAGGTCATCACAGTCTTTCCGGAGGATATTTTATAGCTGCCGTCCCTTTTTTTCATCACCGGAAGAGCAAAATCGCCGGTTTTTCTGCATAAGCTGCTGGAAACCGGCAGTCCGCACATTTCATCCCGCCGGTACACATAGCAGTGCAGACAGCCCGGACTGATCTTGGTACAGCCGTGCCAAGGATTCCATCCGGCATATGCCGTATCACTTTTTATCATATTCATCGCATGTTCCACCCTGAAGCATTCCGCTTTTTCTCAATCCGGGATCAAGTCCGGATCGGGGCGCAAGCCTGCCCCGCTCGGAAGCCGCCTTCCCACGCACAAAGGAGCCGCAGACACCGTCAAGTCCTGACCTCAGCCGGTGCAACCCGCACGGCGCCTTTCAAAAACAAGAGCAAGGTTCGGCTTTTCACAAATGCCGCCGGAGCGGTCAGCCCCCGCCGAAAAGCTCCCTTGAAAAATCCGAAGCTTCAAAAGCAAGACTCCGCCGCCTGTGCCTTATATGGCAAGAGACAGTTCCGCCTCGTCCCCGTCTTCATTTCCGGTCAATTCAAAGCCCAAGGATCGGTATAACCCGAGCGCATGGACATTTTCCTTATTGCAGGTCAGAACAACGCTGTCCGAATCGCCGAACGGCTTCTTTTTTATATACTCCAAGACCAAAGACAGCGCCGCCTTTCCAAAGCCTCTTCCCTGCTGCGACTTATCAATCATCATGTGCCACACGGCGTATTTCCGGACCGTATCATCATAGATTACCATGACATATCCGACCATTCGGTCATCATGGTAGATGCCGAACGGCTGACATTGGTTCCGATAAACATATGCCTGCGCAAGGCTCCGAATCGGATGGGAAACAAATTTTCTCTGCTCTCTTTTCAGCTTCAAATGAAACGCGTCCAGAAAATTTTCATCCGTAATGTTTTTGATCAGAATTGACAAGGAAAAAGCCTCCTCATTTTTCTTTGTATCTCATTCCGGTCCTCAAAAAGGTCCCGGCTTGCCGCAATTCCCGCCGGATCGTCCCGCTGCCGCACATAGCCCCCGCAGCCTCCCTGCGAAGGCTGCAAAAAGGCTGCCTGCAATGTGTGCGACGGCACAAAGGCTCATGCACCGATGCCTGCCCGTACCACAGTCCTATGATCTCCCGGTATAATAACAAACAGCACGATAGTTTCCGATACCGCCGTATCAAAACCACCGTGCTTCATCTGGTGCCGGAAGCGGGGGTCGAACCCGCACGATATCGCTACCACTGGATTTTGAGTCCAGCACGTCTGCCAATTCCATCATTCCGGCAAATCAAAGGATAAGCCTTTGCCCATAGTAGATACAGTATAACACATATGCCGGAAAATTGCAAGGCTTTTTTGAAATTTTCTCCCTCAGCCGACCCAGACATGCGCCGCAGCCGGACAGGCATCCGCGCACCTTCTTCAAGGAATACGCCCGCATAATCGCCGCGGGATTGCCGCTTTTTATGAAGAGCCGCGCCAGCCCCCCTCACGGCAGCTGTTCATACACACGCCATCCGACAGACGAAGGGCGGAAGCCTGCATGTTACTGCCTGCCTCCGCCCCGCCGCACACTTTCGGTCAGATGCGTTTCCGCCATAAGATGCCCGCCCTGCCGGCATGGAGCCTGCGGCTCCGTATGGTCCGCGCTGCCCGGTTTGCCGATTTTCGGGAATCTGCCGTTCCTGCCCCCACCGCTTTGTGTGCGGCGCGCTCAAGCCAACGGAAAACCGGATGCTCGGGCAGCCTTCACTCCGCCTGCAAGCCGTTTTCCTTTTCGGACTTTTTCACCTGATTTTCATGCGCCCGCGTCAGCGTAAATACAAATTCGCAGTATTCCCCCGCAGCGCTCTTGACCCAGATCTCCTCGCCGTGGGCATCAATAACCGTTTTTGCAATATAGAGTCCGAGTCCCACGCCGGTCTTGTCCAGACTTCTGCTCTTATCACTCTTATAAAACCGATCGAACACAAACGGAAGGTCCTCTGCCGGAATCCCGACGCCCTCGTTATACACCGACACATAGAGCTTCTTGTCCCGATCCAGGATCCGTATCCGGTATTTCCCGCCTTCTCTTGAAAACTTGACCGCATTGTCGCAAATATTGTACAGAATCTGATAGATCGCATCGCGGTCCGCATATGCGTATACGCTGTCCTCCTGACAGTCGAATTCCACATCCAGATGCTTTGCTTCAATGCGCTGCTCCAGAGAGATCAGGATTTCCCGCGCCATTTCGCACACGTCAAACGCGGATTTGTTGAACTTCCGCTCTCCCGCCTGAATTCTGGAAATATCCAAAAGGGATGTTACCAGCCGGGACAGGCGGTGAACCTCGGTTGAAATCACCTTGAGATACTGTCCGTACTTTTCCGGCGGAATCGCACCGTCCAGCATACTGTCCACAAAGCCCGCAATGGAGGTCATCGGCGTTCTCAGCTCATGGGAGACATTGGCAATAAAGGAGCGGCGCATCGTTTCCACGTTTTCAAGGCTCGCAGCCATGTTATTGAACGCCAGCGCCAATTCGGACACCTCATCGTGCCCCGTAACCGGGACGCGCACATCAAACTGCCCCTGTGCAAAGCTCTTGGCTGCGATGCTCATCTCCTTCAGCGGACTGATGATGCGGTCGCTGATAAAATAGACCGCAATCAGGGTTGCCATCAGCACCCAGATACTTGCCATCACGATGGTCCTGAGCATCACCTGCAGCACATCCGTGATGCCGCTCGGCGCGCATCCGGTCAGAACGAACCCTACAGTCTGATCGTTCACGGTCACGGGAATGCCCTGCATAAGTCTCTTCTGCTCCAGAAGCCCGTCCAGGTCCGTCACCTCATGAAAGTCCCCGCGGCTGATTTTTTTCACCGTTTCCTCTGAAGCCTGTGTATAGCCGGACCGCAGCGATGTTGTTTCATCGGTCATCAGCACCTTTCCCTCCGTGCTGAGCACCAGAATGGAAAGGTCTCCGGTATAATGCACGATAATGGAGAAATTGTGCCGCAGCGTCTTTTTTCCGAAGTTGATATACCGGTTGAATTCATCGCTTGTCGCCCCCGTGAAGTCTGTCTCCAGATAAAATTTCACGGTTGACGCGGCATTGGAAACGGCATTCCGCTTTGAATCCATGGAGTAATTGACAAGCAGAGAGCCTATGATAACGGCAAGTATGGTAAAGCTGAGCACAATGATCAGCATAAATGCCGTAATATATTTTGAAAATACGCTTCTGAACATAGCACCCGACCTGCTTATTGCAGAATTTCAAATTTATAGCCGACGCCCCATACGGTTTTCAGCGTCCATTTGTCGGACACACCCTCCAGCTTTTCACGCAGACGCTTGACATGCACGTCCACCGTGCGGGAATCACCCAGATAGTCAAAGCCCCACACCTTGTCAAGAAGCTGGTTCCGTGTAAACACCCGGTTATAGTTCAGGGCAAGAAAATGCAGCAGCTCCAGCTCCTTCGGAGGAATGTCCACGGGCTTTCCGCGCAGCTTCAGCTCATACTTGTCAAGGCTGATCTCAATATTATCAAATTTCAGAACATCCGGATCGTTCTGGCTGTCATGCGCAGAGGAACGGCGCAAAACCGCCTTGACGCGAGCCGCAAGCTCCTTCATATCAAACGGCTTGACCACAAAGTCGTCCGCACCAAGCTCCAGACCGAGACACTTGTCAAACACATCGCCCTTTGCCGTAATCATGATAATCGGCTTGGAAGACATTTCCCGGATCTCGCGGCAGACCTGCCAGCCGTCCTTTTTCGGCAGCATAATATCAAGCAGCACAAGATCCGGCTCATACAGCTTGAAAAAGCTGATCGCCTGCATGCCGTCGTTCGCGGTTTTCACCTCATAGCCTTCATTTTCAAAATAAACCCGCAAAAGATCACAGATGCTGGTTTCATCATCAACAACCAAAATTTTCGTACTCATAGCCTTCACTCCCCTATTTATTAAATTAGTTATTTTTTTTACTAAATTCATAATATCGCAAATGCGGACACAATGTGTTAACAAATTGTTAATTTTAAGTCTTCTTCAAAAGTTTTTAACGAATATCTTGCCAAAAAAGCCCGGATACGCTATAACAAAGGATGGTTTTACCGGATATCCGGCTGAATCCCGGGCACACGGGCAAGCTGCAGAGGCAGCGTTCTCTGCGGTATGCTTCCGGTCCAGCCGTGTCACCCGTTTGTCCCGCAGTCCGATTTGCCACCGTACAAGGCTGCGGACGCGGACCTGAAAGGATATATCATATTATGAAATTAGGTATCGAGGGCGATTTACCTGATTCTATATCTCAATATTGCTCCATAAATACCGATATTTCTTGATTCCAGCGTGTTTTCCGCACAAACAGTCACTATATAACTTCATGCAATTCCATACTACTCCACGCCGAAATGGTGTAAAAATGGTGTATGGAAAATCGGATTGCAGACGCGAAAATGACACACTACTACTGCCCCTCAAAATCAAGTGAAAATTCTGATGAAGTACACAACCATCGGCATAACCGCCCAACGGATATGTCGATGATTGTTTCATTTTTTGTTGCATTTCGGGGCGAATATTGAGAAAAATATTGCCAGTATGCCGCTTGCTTTTCCCTCCCAATATAAGTTACTCCACGCCTTTATATCGTGCATTGGGCGTGTAGTTTAAGGACGTAATCGGCATTTACGAGAACTGTTCTCATTTCGCCAAAGCTTATCTGAAATTTCTTGTCGAGTTTTGTATTTTATCAGTTATAACTTATGAATTTACAATTTCTCCATTGAGATTCAACTGTAAATGTGCTATACTATAGTCAGCCATGGAAAGGGGGCAAAGACTTATGATCAAACGCGAACTGTATATGAGCCGTATCCGTCCTTTTATCGGAACAGAGCTGATCAAAGTCATGACCGGTATCCGCCGCTGCGGGAAGTCGGTCATGTTGGAGCTGATCAAGCAGGAACTCACGGAGTCCGGTGTCAGCCCGATGCAATTTGTCTCCATCAATTTTGAAGATATGAGCTATTCCCACCTACAAACCGCACAGGCGCTGCACGACGAAATCACTACAAGAGCCGCAGAAATAAAGGGCAAGGTCTATCTGTTTTTTGATGAAATACAGGAGGTCAAGAACTGGGAGAAGTGCATCAACTCTCTCCGCGTTTCGCTGGATTGCGACATCTACATCACCGGTTCTAATGCAAAGCTGCTGTCCGGTGAGCTTGCGACTTATTTGGGCGGACGGTATGTGAAGTTCGTAATTTATCCGTTCTCATTCGGGGAATTCATGGAGCTGTACTGTTCGATTGCTTCCGATGCGTCCATTCAGCAGTGTTTCCAAAAGTATCTGCTTGCCGGAGGTATGCCTTACCTTGCAAACCTCCGCTATGCGGATGCGCCGTCCAAGCAATATCTTCATGATCTATTCAACTCTGTCCAGCTTAAGGACATCGTGAAGCGGAATAAAATCCGGGATGTTGACTTGCTGGAACGGATCATTGCTTATGTGATCGCAAATGTGGGAACGACATTCTCTGCGACCTCTCTTGCAAAGTTCCTGAAAAATGAGCAGCGCACCGTTGCACCGGAGACGATCCTGAACTATATCAAATACTGCTGCGAGGCATACCTGTTCTACCAGGTAAAGCGGGAAGATTTGCAGGGGAAACAGATTCTTGCCTCCAACGAGAAGTATTATATTGCCGACCACGGCATCCGCGAGGCTGTTTTCGGCGGCAATATGCGGGATATCAATCTCATTTTGGAGAATATCGTGTATCTGGAATTGCTGCGCCGGGGTTATGAAGTGACTGTCGGCAGAACAGGCGATAAGGAAATTGATTTTGTATGCGACAAGCGCGGCGAAAAGCTGTATGTTCAGGTCACTTATCTGCTGGCATCGGAAGAAACGGTCAACCGTGAGTTTGGCGCATATGACAGTATCCGCGACAACTTCCCCAAATACGTTGTTTCTCTCGATGAGTTCAATATGAGCCGAAACGGGATCAAGCACCGGAATATCCGCGATTTCCTCTTAGCTGAGGAATGGAACTAAGTACGAAGCCCGGCATCACGTCAAATGGCGCGGTGCTGGGCTTCTTTTTTGTCATGTTTCGGGGCTTTTTTTGAGGATAAAACCGCCTGTGTGCCGTTTGCTTTTCTTTGCCATATTGACACGCTGCCCTCTGTTCATCGTGGCAACTGCGCGTTTTCGGGATAGAAAATGGACACTTTTCTCCGTATAGGGAGAAAGCCAGATAGGAAAAAGAGGGTGAGCGCAGGCTGTGGGAACGGTGTGTAAACCGTTTTTCGGTTTTCCACGGTTTCCATAGCCGTAGCGAGGGAGAAAAGGGAGAGATGGCTTTCTCGCTCAGGCGGTTTGCCGCCGCTCTTTTGCTCTCCCTTTTCTCCCTGAATATCAGGGATTATTCTGCGTCATTGCTCGGCGTAACAGGGCGAAAGTCCTCCTGAACCCCTTCATTGAGGTCAAAGCACATGGTTTTTGCATCAGCAACCCAGAAGCCACGCACCTTGTAACGCTTGCCGGGAATCCAGTCCTCGCCGGTGACAGCGCGAAGCGGGTCAAGCAGATTCTTGTTGGAGATCGTA
>CAKRZE010000020.1 GCA_934432725.1 uncultured Eubacteriales bacterium | reverse complement strand
AATGCGTGCTTGCACAGGCATTTTTGCGCCGTCCATCAAGGAACACATGCGCCTTTGGCGCATCGGGCGGGACGGAGTCCCGGCAAAGACTTGCGCAGCAAGGCTTTCAGTGTGTATTATAACATATTTCAGTTGAAAAGTCATCAGGAAACCGGATTTTAGGTGTTTTTTTGCAAGGCGGGAAGAAGTGTCTCCGATGGGAAAGGGGGGACGGTGTATGCTTCGGCTTTTTTCCGAAAGGGCGGGCTGCCCGGATTGACCGTGGATATATGGACATGTTTGTGCCGGGCGGCGTGAAAAGAAAGATGCTTTTCGGCTTGCCGCCGCCGTGATTTGGCTTTTTAAACCGTTCCGCCCGGCATTGCAATTCAGATACCATACGGAGTTTAAAAAAATATCGAAAAAGGTGTTGACAAATCCTTTTGGACGTGCTATAATAAAAAACGTTCCGGGAAGCTGATGAGGCGACTGAGAGAACAAGGAAACATGTGCGGTATATGTCTGAAATTTTTCCGCGTATACAAGGCCCGGTAGTTCAGCCGGTTAGAACGCTAGCCTGTCACGCTAGAGGTCATGGGTTCGAGTCCCATTCGGGTCGCCAATAAGCCTTTGTAGCTCAGTCGGTAGAGCAGAGGACTGAAAATCCTCGTGTCGTTGGTTCGATTCCGACCGAAGGCACCAGGCTTTCGGCAATCGCCGGAGGCAATGCGGATTTAGCTCATTTGGTAGAGCGCGACCTTGCCAAGGTCGAGGTGGCGGGTTCGAGCCCCGTAATCCGCTCCATAAAAGCCCGCTTGCAAATGCAAGCGGGCTTTTTCTTGCTTATTGACAGTCGTGTCTGTCACGGAACGGAAATATTCGGAGCTTCCGGCTTGGCAGGAACAGAGGTTAGGTCCGGGACGGCTTTTGCTGTACCGTCTGCCGGATGTATCGGCGGTGCAGATGAAATTGCCGCTGCTGCACACTCATGACGGCATCCTTACACCGCTGCGGGTGTTGAATTCGGCAGCCAAGCTTATGCGCGTCTTTGCTTCCGCCGGGCGAAAGCGTTCATTTCGCCGTGAGACGCTGCGGAGCATGGCGGCGGGATTGTGCCGAAGCTTTGTGTGCGTGTCAAAATACCGGGGATGCTGTCCGAGGAGGTCTGCCTCGCTGCCGGTAAGCGGCTGTATCAAACGGGCTGTACGGGAAAGCAGCCTGCCGGCATTGTGGCATGCGGTTTCCGGCAGTGACACGCGTATTGATGCTTCCGGCAAATATACATCGCCGGCGTGGGGCAGTGCCGAGGTTTCCTGCAAAAGAATAAAGAATGCCTATTGCGAAAAAAAGGGAAGGGTGTTATAATAATAAAAAGTGAGTTCGAAACCTTCCTCACTATAAACAAAACTAAAGGAGCGTTTGCCATGCACATCAGAAAAAAAACTGTTTTTATTGCACAGACTGCCGTGATTGCGGCGCTGTATGCCGGTCTGACCTGGCTCGGAGCGCCGCTTGCCAGCGGAGTGATCCAGATCCGTTTTGCAGAAGCCCTGACTGTTTTGCCGTGTTTCACGGAGACAGCGATTCCGGGCGTTGCGATCGGATGTCTGCTTGCCAATCTTCTGCTTCCCGGAACAGCGCCGTGGGATGTGGTTGCCGGGACATTTGCATCGCTGCTCGGCGCCTGCGGGACGTATTTGCTGCGGAAAAAGCCGATTTTGGCGATGCTCTCGCCGGTTCTTGCCAATACGCTTGTGATTCCGTTCGTTCTGTCGTATGTATACGGCTATGAAGGCACAATCCCGTATTTTATGCTGACGGTCGGGATCGGAGAGATAATCTCCGTTTTGGGCTGCGGCGGAATTCTGTATGCGGCGCTGCGGAAATACGGGCGGTCCATTCCGTTCTTTACAAGGAGCTGATCGGATGCCGCGCAAAGCTTTTCTTGAAATCACCAATGTATGCAATCTGCGGTGCTCCTTCTGTCCGGGGACCGAGCGCAAGCCGGCATTCATGCCCTTTTCCGCATTTGAGGCGATTTTGCTCAAGCTTGAAGGCTATGCGGAGTACCTGTATTTTCACCTGATGGGAGAGCCGCTTCTGCATCCGGACCTGCTTAGGATGATTGCAAGGGCAAAGGAGCTTGGCTTTCGCCCGATGCTTACCACAAACGGAACGCTGCTTGGCTCCTGCGGGGAAGCGCTTGCTTCCGGCAGTGTGTATAAGGTGAGCATCTCCATGCATGCATTTTATGACGGAACGCTTCATTTTGCCAAAGGGACGGATCGGGGACCGACGCTGGAGGATTACTGTCTGCCCTGTTTCCGTTTTGCAAAGCGGGCGGCGGAAAACGGCACTATTGCGGTGTTCCGCCTCTGGAATCTGGAGGACGGGGTGTGCGACGGCAGAAATGAGGCGGTTCTCGCCCTGCTGCACGAAGCATTTCCGGGGGAATGGAGAAAAAACCGGAGCGGCTTTTGCCTTTCGGAGCGGATTTTTCTGGAGTGGGGAGAACGGTTTTCGTGGCCCGACCCTCTGGAGCCGGATTACGGCAAAGGCGGCTTCTGCTATGGACTGCGCGATCAGATCGGAATCCTGTGTGACGGCACGGTTGTCCCCTGCTGTCTGGACCGAAACGGTCTGATGGCGCTCGGAAATCTGAAGGACAGCTCGCTTGCGGACATTGTATCCTCGGAGCGGGCAAAGCGGATCTATGACGGCTTTACCGGCAGGTGCGCCGAAGAGGAGCTTTGCCGGCACTGCGGCTACAGGGCACGGTTTCGCTGAAGGCACACGGACTTCAGCCGTTCGGGTCTGTTTTGCGGAGGATTCTCCGGAAACCGGTCCGGAATGGCGGCTCCGAGGAGGAGAAAGAGAGGGCTGCTCCGCATATGCTTTTTATAATAAGGTGTATGCTGCGGGCGTCTTACGGATTCCCGGTTAAAAACGGCAGGCTGCGGCGGGATCGGCGAAGGAACACGGGATAGTGCCGCACAGGGAAGGCTGCCTCCGCAAAGGAGCGAGGCTGCGGGGCAAAATCAGCCGACCGGACCGCTTTTTCCGGGAGAGAGCGGAGGAACGATATGCGGCGGGCAAAAGGCGGTTATACGGTTTTGGGGAAAACGGACGGAGGTTCCGCTGTTCCGACCGGACTGCCGGACACAAATTTCGGATACACGGAGCATTTGGCTCCTTTGTATATTGCGGATATCCGCAGGAATGAAAGAAAGGGATGAACTGATGATGAGACTGCTGAAAAGAGCAGGAATGCTTGCTTTGGCGCTTGTGCTTTTGATCTGCTTTGCTTCGTGCAAAAACGAGGACAAGCCGGCACCGGAAACAAAAGGGGAGGAAATTTCATTGACGAACGAGAACGGAGAAGTGCTGTATGAGGTGGTTCGTCCGGACACCTGCAGCGAGGATGTAAAAAATGCGGCGATTCTGCTGAAAAAGCAGCTGGAAGCCATTACCGGCAAGGATGTCGGGATTGAAACGGACTTTATGGAGCGCGGAATCGCAGAATCCGAGTATGCCGCAAAATATGAAATCCTTGTCGGCGATACCTGCCGTTCGGAGTCCCGGGAGGCAATGGCGGGCTTGCAGGAGAATCAATTTGTGATCCGCCATTCCGGCAACAAGATTGTGATTGCGGGCAAGGACGATATGAGCACGGTATATGCGGTGGACCGTTTCCTGTCGGCTTTTTCCAAAAATGAGGACGGAACGTTCCAAACCGCGTCCAAGATCCCGGAGGCTGCTTTCCGGGAGGGAAGCTATTCTCCTCTGGACGGCCCTATTTTCGGAAAATATTATGTGAGAAATCTTGAGGGCTATTATAAGACGCAGGGCAGGACCTTTGCCACCGAAAACGGGCTGGAGCTTCTTTATACCTGCTGCTCCTTTGAGTTTAACGCAAAATGCCAGGGCAAGGTCAGCGTTACCATGTATTCCGAAAATACCGGTTCGGGCGACTGGGCGGTGTTCTTCACGGGATATGTGGACGGGGAGCGCTGCGAAACAAGATTTGCGGTTGACGGAAACGGAGAAACCGAGCTGGTGCTTGCCGAAAACCTTCCCGAGGGGGATCATACCTTTGCACTGGTCCGTCAGACGGAATGGGACAGAGGCGATACGTATGTCAAAGCCATCGCGCTTGACGGCGTTCTGACCGAAAAGCCGAAGGACCAGGAGCTTTACATTGAATTTATCGGAGATTCTCTGACCTCCGCATTCGGAAATCTTTCGGATATTCAGGCGGAGGGCTGGGGCGGCATGCCGCTTCTTCAGGACGGCACACAGTCCTTCGGCTATCTGACGGCGCAGGCGCTGCACGCAGATTGCAGCATTGTTGCAATTCAGGGAATCGGCGTGGTCTGCGGACCGCAGGAGATCGTGATGGGGGATGTCTATCCGAAGTTCCCGTTTGTCAGCGATCCCGACTTTACCTATTCCTTCGATCGGAAAGCAGACATCGTCGTCATCAACATGGGAACCAACGATTATGAAACCATGGCGGCTAAGGGTCATACGACCGCAGAGGTTATGGATGCAATGAAGGCGCTGGCTCTCACGGTGCGGGAAAAGAATCCCGGATGCAAAACCGTCTTTGTCACCGGAATGCAGCCCTCCTTTACGCGTGAGCTGAAGAAGCTGGCAAAGGACCTTGGCGGCGAGGCGGAAGGATATTACTATCTGAAGCTGAAGCAGGAAATGACCGGTCATGAGGGACATACCAGCGTGAAGGGACATGAGGAAAACGCTGAGATTCTGACGGAGTTTTTGCGCAAGCTGATCGGCTGATTACTTCTGAGTGCGAGGGACCTCTGCCTTCGGAATGCAGCGCGGAAGGCGGGAACCGGTCCGCGCGGCTGCCGCCTCGGGAATGTGGCGTGCGGAGCTTCCGGAAATCGCGTTCCGCCGGCGAAATGTCTGCGTGCGTGCTTTCTGTGAACACGGCGTCTTTCCAAGGAGCCGTGTTTGCGCGGAGCTGCCGCTTTTTGCGGGCGGCGGCTTTCGTGTAAACCTTGCTTTTGGGAAAACGGCTGTTCGGAGGCAATGGAACGACGGTGCAGGCGTGCCGTGCAAAAGCGCAGTGCAAGGGCACGGCGCAAAGGTGCGGCGCATAAGTGCGTTTCAGCGTGTATTTCTCCCGCCGAAAAACCGGACGAGCCGTTTTTTCGGCAGACCTTCCTTGCCGAAGCTTTTTCGGAAACGGCACCTTGCGAAAAGGGAAAACGGTTTTTGCCGCGTGTGCAGCGGCTTTCACGGCGCAGGAATGCAGTTGTGCGTTTAAATGCAGCTCGGGAAGGGAACAGGAATGGGATTGCGCATGTCCGCCGGTAAGGACAGCGTATTGGCACGCCCTTCGCGGCGTTGAAAAGAGGACATATGCATCGTTTTTTTTGCAAAAAGAATTTGTTTGGGATCGTGTATGGGACAGTCCTTCTGCTTTTTACGGCATTTGTGCTGCTTGATACCTTTGTAATTCCGAAGGGTGTGCAGATCCCGGCGGATGAAACGCGTCCGAGACGTCCCTTCTCCTCCGCAGCAGAAACCGGTCCCGCAGAATCTGAGGAGCCGGACGGGACGGAATCCGGCGGCGCGGATGAATCCCGGACTCCCGGGGAGACGCGTCAGGAGACAGAACCGGAGACAGAACCGGAAACGGAGCCTGAAACAGAACCGGAAACCGAGCCGGAGCTGATACAGACAGACACCTGCTATTCGGACGGAAAAATCAGAATCGATCTCTATACCGTGCGGAAATACGACACGACCGTTTATATTGCGGATATCCGTCTTGCAAGTGCGGAATATCTGAAAACCGCATTTGCACAGGATACTTACGGCAGAAATCTGCGGGAAAGGACCTCGGATACAGCCCGTCGGAAGGGCGCGATGCTCGCCATCAACGGGGATTATTACGGGTTCCGGGATACAAGCTATGTCATTCGCGGCGGGATTTTGTATCGGAACAGCCGCCGCGCCGACAGAGGGTATTATGAGGACCTTGTGATCTATGAGGACGGATCGTTTGGCATGATCGATGAAAAAGATATGACAGCCGGGGAGCTTTTGCAGAGCGGCGCGTGGGATGTGTTCGCCTTCGGACCGGTTCTGGTCAGAGACGGTGCGATCAGTGTGGCAAAGGACGCGGAGGTGGACCGTTCCATGCAGAGCAATCCGCGCACGGCGATCGGCATCTGCTCGGAGCTGCATTATCTGTTTGTCGTTTCCGATGGGCGAACCTCAAAGGAAAAAGGACTCTCTCTGTATGAGCTTGCGGATGTGATGCGGGAATACGGCTGCAAGATCGCATATAATCTGGACGGGGGCGGCTCTACTGCAATGTATTTTAACGGGAAATTAATCAGCAAGCCCACTGATGCAGGCGGAGAAAGAAAGGTGAGCGACATTGTCTATATCGGCTATTAAACGCATGCGGAAAACGCTGCTCCGGTCGCTGATCATTACCGTATGCAGCGGCATATTTACTGTGGTGTATAATTATTACGGGCACGGGATAAGATCGTGGTATATGGATTACCTGTTTTTGCCGCCGCTTGTCGGAGGGGTGCTGATTCCGTTTTTCCTTTGCGGCATATGCGGCTTGCGGGCGGCTCCGAGGCTGACGGCGCATTTCTGGTATGCCGGCGTCTTTACGGTGCAGGGATACTTTCTGGTGCGCGGAATCACGGAAATCGCGATGACCTCGTCGCCGTACCTGCCCGTCTATCTGTGGGCGGCTGGGGCACTGCTTCTGACAGCTGCCGGATACTGGATGTTCGGCGGAAGGGCAGCGGCGTCCGGCAAATGACCCGCACCCGGCGTGCTTCCCGGTTGCGGCAGCATGCGGGTCTGAAAAGACTGCATGAAGATCACCGCTTTTGCGCTGCTGCGGAGCGAAATGGCAAGTCTGCGTCCGCTGCACCTGCACGACGTGCGTTTCAGCTGTTGCGGTGCAGGAAGCGCTCGGCGGGCGGAATCTATGCGATTTTGTTTGCCGGATATTAACGGAAACCTGATTTTATGTTAAAATTTTAAAAAAAGCGGGAGGAATCGGTATGAAAAACATTGTTGTGGCAGGCGGAGGCGTGTTGGGAAGTCAGATCGCCTTTCAGGCTGCGTATTGCGGATTTGATGTGACGCTGTGGCTTCGGAGCGAAGGAAGCATTACGCGGACACAGCCCAAACTGGATCATTTGCTTGAGGTCTACAAAGAGACCATTCAGCTCATGGCAACACCGGAGGGGCAGACGCCCGCCAACTGGGCAAGAGGTATTGCGGAATTTGAGGAGTTTGACCGCGATGCCTGCCTGGAGCGTGCGGAAAAGGCATATCACGGCATGAAGATCGAGCTGGATATGGGAAAGGCAGTGCAGGATGCGGATCTTGTGATCGAGTCCATGGCGGAAAATGTGGAGGATAAGATCGCATTTTACAAAAAGCTGGCTCCGCTGCTGCCGGAGAAAACGGTCCTTGTGACCAACTCCTCAACGCTTCTTCCGTCCAAATTTGCCAAATACACCGGCAGACCGGAAAAGTTCCTGTCGCTTCATTTTGCAAATTCGATCTGGAAGAACAATATGACCGAGGTGATGGCGCAGGACCGGACCGATCCGAAGTATTTTGAGCAGATTATGGAATTTGCCAAGCAGATCCGGATGATTCCGCTTCCGGTCCGGAAAGAGAAGTCCGGGTATCTTTTGAACTCCATGCTGGTGCCGCTTCTGTTCTCCGGAATGGATTTGTATGTCAACGGCGTTTCCGATCCGGAAAGCATAGACCGTGCGTGGACGCTCGGAACCGGCGCACCGAAGGGTCCGTTCCACATTCTGGATACAGTCGGTCTGACCACGGCTTATAATATTGTTCAGATGTATGTGAAGGTTCCGTCATTTTTGGCGCCGTACAATTTCAAGGGTATGGCAAAGATGCTGAAAAAGTATATCGATGAGGGCAAGCTCGGTATGGCTTCGGGAGAAGGCTTCTTCCGGTATGACAAGAAGTAATTCCGGCGTTTTCGGCATTTGACGAATAGCAGGGCGGTGTGAAAAAACTCTTTTTGGTTTTTTCACACCGCCTTTGACATGGTGTTCTGTTTCCGGATATTCCGTTTTTTCCTCCGACAAACCGGGAAAGGAGCAGCGCAAAATCACGCGGGCGTCAAGCCATACCGGAATTTGGTCTAAATGGTTGAGGAGCCTCCGCGAATATCGGGTTTTTCACCGCCGTTTGCCGCCCGCCTTTCGGTATGACGGATGAAGCGGCAGGAAAGCGTGTCCCCTTTGGGTTTTCGGCATTTCGTCGGAACGGTATGAGGGGGTTTTCGGGGCAGCGTATGCAGACAGGCTGAGAGTCCGGGAGTAAGGTCCTTTTTGCACCTTCGGCGGATCGAATGAAACGGTTGGAAAAGGGCGATACTTTGAAAAACAAGGCTGCGAGGAGGACTTTTGGCATGTGTACGGCTGTGACTTATCGGAACGGGGATTTTTATTTCGGCAGAACCTTGGATTATGACTGCACTTACGGGGAAGAGGTGGTTATTTTGCCGCGGAACCGCAGGCTTTGCTTCCGTGAGGCAGAGGCTGTGTCGAGGCACTATGCAATCATCGGAATGGCGCATGTGGCGGAGGAGTATCCGCTGTACTATGATGCGATGAACGAAAAGGGACTTTGCATGGCGGGTTTGAATTTTGTCGGGAATGCGGTGTACGGTACGGGCGGGAAGGGAAAGGACAAAATCGCGCATTTTGAGCTGATTCCGTGGATATTGGGGCAGTGCGCGACCGTGCGGGAGGCAAAGGAAAAGCTGGGGAAGCTCTCCTTGACGGATATTCCGTTCGGAGATGCGTATCCGGCAGCGGAGCTGCATTGGCTGTTGGCGGACCGTGAGGAGTCCGTGACGGTAGAGCCGGTCGGGGAGCTGCGGGTATATGAGAATCCGGCTGGGGTTCTGACGAATAACCCGCCGTTTCCGGAGCAGCTTTTTCAGCTGAACCGGTATATGCAGCTTTCGCCGGGGCAGCCCGAAAACCGGTTTTCGGACAAGCTGAAGCTCTGTGCGTTCAGCCGCGGGATGGGGGCGCTGGGTCTGCCGGGAGATTTTTCCTCACAGTCCCGGTTTGTACGCGCCGCATTTGTGATGCTGAATGCGGTCTCCGGCATGGCGGAGGAGGAAAATGCAGGGCAGTTTTTTCATATACTGGATTCCGTTTCCCAGCCGCGCGGCTGCTGCGATGTCGGCGGCGGGCGTTATGAAATTACGGTATACAGCTCCTGCTGCAATGCGAGCCGCGGCATTTACTATTATACGACCTACGGAAACAGGCAGATCACTGCCGTGGATATGCACCGCGAGAATATGGACGGGGAGGATCTGGTCCGATATCCGCTTTTGACCCGGGAGCGTATTTTCAGGCAAAACGGCTGATGACCGGGTGTGGGGATGACGTGCGGAGGAGTTTCTTCATCGGAGAAGCTCCGAATATCGTGGGAACCCTGCCGGATTCCCGCGAAGGACGCGGTAGCCGAATGACGGTATTTGCCGTGCAAGGGACTCCCGACGGACGGGGGATGACGTTTTGACACTGCTCTGTATCCGGACGCTGCGCATAAGCTGCCGCTGCGGGACGTCCTGCCATATTCTGAAAATTTGCCGGCTTTGCCGTTAAATGCAGGATGCTTTATTGGGGTTTGGGAGAGCATGCTGTCACGCTCTCCGGAATACGCATCGGCTTATTATGACCTTTCTGCGGGAAGCCTTCCGTACAGCGCCGTCATGTCCCGCAGGATTCCCGCCAGCCAGCTGTTCAGACAGGCGCCGTCAAGACGCCAGCTCCAGTTGCCTGAGGAGGTCGCAGGGGTATTGATTCTCGCTTCGCTGCCGAGTCCGACAAGATCCGGCATCATGAAGATTGCAGTGTCCGACACCGACATCATAGCGGTGCGGATCATGGTCCAGTTCAGTCCCTCCGTGCCGTCGGCGTGCATATACCGGCGTGCGGTTTCCACGTCAGCCTTCGGTGCACTGCGCTCCCAGCCGAGAATCGTATCGTTGTCGTGCGTACCGGTATAGACAACGGAGTTTTGCGTATACCGGTGCGGCAGATAATCGCTCTCCTCGCGGCTGTCAAAGGCAAACTGCAATACCTTCATGCCCGGGAAACCGGTCTTTGCAAGAAGCCTCTCTACATCCGGAGTCAGAAAGCCGAGATCCTCTGCAATAATCGGCAAGGGACCGCAGGCTTTTTCAAGCTCCCGGAAAAACGGCATGCCCGGTCCCTTTTCCCAGCTTCCGTTTTTGGCGGTCGCCTCCCCGAAGGGAATGCTGTAATATGACGCAAAGCCGCGGAAATGATCCAGTCTGATCCGGTCGTACAGCTTCAGGGCATGCCGGATTCTGCGCTTCCACCATGAGAACGGTTCCGGTTCCCGCTGCATCCGTTCCCAGTTGTACAGAGGGTTTCCCCAGAGCTGACCCTCCTCCGAGAAACCGTCCGGCGGGACGCCTGCCACCCGGGAAGGGATCCCGTCCGGATCAAGCTGAAACTGCTCCGGTTCACGCCATACCTCGGCACTGTCATACGCTACATAGATCGGCACATCTCCGATGATGCGGATTCCCCTGCTGTTTGCGTAATCCTTCAGGCGGCGCCATTGGGAAAAGAACGCAAACTGCATAAAATTCCGGAATTCGATTTCCTCCGCAAGCGTTTCCCGGGCATGTGCCAGCGAATCGGGATCGCGCTCCCGCCATTCCTTCCGCCAGCTTGCAAAGCATCTTTGACCCTCGCACTGCTTCATTGCCATGAACAGAGAATAATCCGGAAGCCAGTCGGCATGCTCCCGGCAGAATGCTTCATATTCGGGCGGCGGCGCGCTTTGAAACCGTCGGTGCGCCAGCCGAAGCAGACCGAAACGCGATTCATACAGCCTGCCGTAATTCACACGGAGGGGATCGTTTCCGAAATCAAACCGGTTTATTTCATCTCCTGTCAAAAGTCCTTCCTCTGAGAGCAGGATCGGGTCAATAAAATACGGATTTCCGGCAAAGGTGGAGAGGGTCTGATAGGGAGAATCCGCATAGCCTGTCGGATGAAGGGGGAGAATCTGCCAGAAGCTCTGACCTGCTTCGGACAGAAAATCCACAAAGTCAAATGCGGCTTTGCCGAAGGTTCCGATTCCGTGCGGAGACGGAAGGGAAAAAACCGGCATCAGGATACCGCTGGTGCGCATGGCGACACATCCTTTCTGAAATGGGCTTTGAGCGGGCATGCTCAGGCAGCTGTGTGCGGTTGGGAAAGCGGTCAGACATTCTAGGCGGCAGTTCTTTTTAAACGATGCTTCAGAGGAGCAGCCCGGGCGGCTGCATATGGTGGATAGAAAGGCAAAGCGGTGCTGCTTTGCCGGCTTCAGCCCGGAATATGCTCCGGATGCATGAAGCTGCGGCGGGCATCGGCTTTCAGAGGCTCGTGATGAGGCAGCCTGACCGGTACAGCCGGGGCGCCAATGCCGTGCCGGACAGCCTGTGGAATGTCCGGCGCTGCGGTTCCCGTTTGACATCTGCTCCTGAGCGGAGCCGCCGCTGTGCCGGGGGCGGGAGTCAGCCCTTGACCGCTCCGGCGATGACTCCCTTGATAATATATTTCTGACAGCTGAAATACAGAATCACAATCGGAATCAGGCAGAGAATAATCAGTGCCATGGTCGCACCGAGGTCCACTCTTCCGTAGCTTCCCTGCAAATACTGAATGTGGATCGGAATGGTGCGGTATTTGTTTGTATTCAAAACCAGATACGGAAGCAGATAATCGTTCCATACCCACATGGTTTCCAGAATGGCAACGGAAATATAGATCGGCTTCATGACCGGCAGAACGATCCGGAAAAACATCTGCGGAGGCGTACAGCCGTCGATGGAGGCTGCCTCCTCAATTTCAAGCGGTATGCTTTTGACAAAGCCGCTGAACATAAAAACAGCCAGTCCCGCGCCGAAGCCGAGGTAGATGATGCAGATGGAGTAGGGCGTATTGAGCCGGAGTGCGTCCGCCGTTTTGGACAGCGTAAACATGACCATCTGGAACGGAACCACCATGGAAAAAATGCAGAGATAATAAATGATCCGGCAGAGCGGGCTGTTTACGCGGTTGATATACCAGGCTGCCATGGAGGTGCACAGAAGGATCAGAAATGTGGAGGAAACCGTGATGATCAGACTGTACAGAAAGGAGCGGTAAAACGGATAGCCTCCGAAGGTGATGCCGCCGATATAGTTGGAAAGCCCGACAAAGGTCTGACGGGTCGGCAGACTGAAAACGGAGGTGCCGATGGAGATATTGGATTTGAAGGAGTTCATGAGAACCAGAAAGATCGGGATAACATAGATGACGGAAATAACCGTAAAGAGCAGGGTCAGAAGCAGCCTTCCGGTTCTGCCCTGAACGCCGCCCTCAGATTGCTCCGGATTTGATGCTTTCACAGCGCACTCTCCCCCTTTCGTGTCATTCTTAACTGAATGAGCGCAATGGTGACGACAATGAGAAAGAAAATGACGCCCTCCGCCTGCCCGATGCCCTTATTTGCACCGTTGGAGTACATGGCTTTGGTGATGTTCAGGGCAAGCATCTGCGTGGTTTTCGCGGGGTCTCCGCCGGTGAGCGCCAGGTTCTGGTCGTACAGCTTAAAGGCGTTGGTCAGACTTAAAAAGGTGCAGATCGTGATGGAGGGCATGACGCATGGAATGGTGATTTTTGTAAGAATCTGCCGGCTGCTTGCACCATCGATGCGCGCTGCCTCCACATAGGTTGTCGGAATATTCTGAAGCCCTGCGATATAGATAATCATCATATATCCGATCTGCTGCCAGCACATGAGGATGATCAGCCCCCAAAAGCCATATTTTGTTTCAAGGACCAGCTGAGAATGATACAGCACCCGTATCACATCGTTCAGGATGATCTTCCAGATATATCCGAGGACAATTCCACCGATCAGATTCGGCATGAAAAACACGGTGCGGAAAACGGTGGAGCCCCGGATGTTTTTTGTCAGCGCATAGGCGATGAGAAACGCCAATACGTTGATGAGTATCACGGAGACCAGTGCGAAAACCGCCGTGAAGCCGAGGGCATGCAAAAAGTCGCCGGAATAGTACGGATCGGTAAAGACCCTGATATAATTGGAAAATCCGACGAATTTGCGGAAACGAAGGGTTGTAAAGCTGAAAAAGGATAGGTCGATGCCCCACAGAAAGGGCCAGACAAATCCAATGGCAAAGGCGGCAACGGTCGGCAGAAGAAACAGCGGAGCATATTTCTTCAGGGCGCTGCGCATCATCTTATTTGCCATATAAAAGGGGGCGGGGTTACCGCGCGGGGACTTATGCATAGTGATCTCCATTCCGCCGCCGATGCGGCGGCACAAACAGTGATGGATTCCGGTTCCGGTGAAGCAAAGTCGGCGTTTATTCCGTGCGGAAGAGAATGCGGACGTGACGGAGCGGCGCCTGAAATCAATCAAAGCGGATTTTTTGTCCTTGGCAGACGCCGCATTGGACAGGCGGCTGACCGGAACCGGCAGCAGGGTTGCAGCCGATTCCGGAAAAGCAGACGGCGTTGACTTTCCGCACGGTATTTTCGATTTTTCCGGCAGACCGGGAAATTGCATTCGTTGAAGCTGTCTTTCGGCACCGGTATTCGGTTTGACGGTGCATTTGCTGCGGGAAGGCGGCTTATTTTGCGTGGGAGACCCGGTACTGTGTTGCCCAGCCGTCCACAAATGCCTTTTCGACGGCGCTCCAGTCGCCGGTTCCGGCGGAGTAAGCCGCAAGCGCGGATACAAGATCGGCGCGCCATGCGTCCACATTCGGAGTATACTGAAACGCCCAGGATACGTTATAGCATCCCTTGCTCACATAGGCGTTCATGTCGTTGCTCAGCACGTTATCGGTGGCTTTTGCCGATTTGAAGGGGGAAACGAAGCCCATGTCGTGGCTGAGCGCCTCCGTTCCGAATTCACTTGTGACCAGCCAGTACAGAAAGTCAAGCGTTGCCTGAATATCTGCCTTGGATGCCTGACTGTTGACTGCCCAATAATTCTCGGTTCCGCAGCACAGTCCCTGCTTTTCATCGTCAATTCCTGCGTAAATCGGAAGGTATGCGATATTTTCGTCCCCGATGGATTTGATATCGCTGTAGCTCCAGGTTCCGTTCTGATAGAAGACTGCCTGGCGGTTGACAAACTCTGCGACGGCATTGTCATTGGTCTTGGAGGGCAGGACCGAAGGCTGACAGGTTGCATTCTGAATATACAGATCCCAAAGCGCCTTGTAATTTGCAAGGTAGGTTCCCTTGATTGCGGCGGGCTGCGCCTTGACCTGATCCTCCCGGAACTCATAAAACAGAGGGATGCTTGCAAGATGCCCGGAAAAACGCCATGCGGAGGAGTTGTCAAGACCGGCTGACGTAAAGGCGGAAAATCCGAGCGTGGAGGAGCGTGCGGTGATGTCCTCCGCGATCCGCTTCAGCGATGCAAAATCGGTGATCTCATCAACGGTATATCCCGCTTCCTTCAAAAGCGCCTTGTTGACAATCAGACCGTAGCCTTCATATACATAAGCGATGCCGTAGACGGCATCGCCGTCCCGCACGGCAAAATCGTCCGAGGTCAATTCTCCGTATACTTTTGAGCCGGAGAGGTCATAACAATAGTTGCGCCATGTGTTCAGTGCAACGCTTCCGCTGATCTGAAACAGCGTGGGCGCATCGGACTTTTCAATTTCGGAGGTCAGTGTCTGTTCATACTGACCGCTTGCGGCGGTGAGAATTTTGACCTCAACTCCGGTTAATTCCGTGTATTTTTTTGCAACATTCTTCCACTGTTCATCCTGCTCGGGCTTGAAATTGAGATAATAGACTCTGCCTGCCGCGTTTTGCTCCTGATTGCTGCATGCAGTCAGCAGGCAGCACAGGACAAGACCTGCCAGAAGAAGGCTTATGATCCTTTTCATGTGTATACCGTGACTTCCGTATGAAGCGGAAGCTCCTTTCTTTTCGTTGCATGCCGGTTTTCGGCGCGCATATTGCGGCTGACCGGCTGCGGGGATTTGATGTTTCAGCGTTAGTTTCCCCGTCAGACATGCTTTTATACGAAAAAGGAGAGGCATTTTCGCTGTGGGAGACTGCCGCTGCATTTTTATCGGAAAAGCGGCGGAACGGCAGGTCGGGATTGCGAACGCGCGCGGAGGGAGGCGGCAGACGTATTGGAAAAACCCGATTTCAAAAGAGGGATCGGAAGAAAGTCGCCCGTTTACGTATGGCGAGCCGGACGAAAACGCGGGACGGCAATGCCGAAAGGCTCCGATGCGTTTACCGTCCTGCTGAAGCGTGCGGACGGGTACAGCCCCGGAACAGTGAAGAAGACGGTTCGCAGAAATCATTCCGGATGCCGGAAAAAAGCGAAGCCGTTTGCCTTACGGAGGAAAGGGTACAGCGTGAAGGAATATACAGGACGCTCCAAAGAAGCCGGCAGAAATGCCGGGAACTGAATCCCGGACGTCAGAACAGAGGAACGCGCAGCAAAAAAACGGACCGAAAATGCGGGGGGCGCCTGTCGGGAACGGAAAAGGGACCGTTTTACACGGGGGTGGGGGAATAAACGTCCGGTTCGGAGGGGAAGGAGCGCTTTGCTCCGGCGAAACGGGGAGAAAGGGAAAAAACGGCTGACAAAAAGCCTGAAGGACTCCGTTTTTCGGATGACCTTCAGGCTTGCCGATGATATGGGAATCCCGTGCGGAGAACCAGCCGCACAGGATTGGATATGTCTGTTTTTGGAATATGGGGTCCCGGTCAGAGGTCGGAAACCGTCTGCGGTCGGCGTCCCATGCGGGAATGCGGCGGGGACAGGCTGTGCGCTGCCAAAAGAGCAGGGGACAGATACTCCGGCACGGAAGGAAGCATGTTCCGTGCTTCCCGGGTCCGTTATGCCTTTTTTTCCGTGGATTGTCCCTGATAGTATACGGTGCTGCCGGCGCTGACCGATCTTGTCAGCCACACGTTTCCTCCGATGATACAGCCGTCTCCGATGACCGTTTCCCCGCCGAGGATGGTGGCGCCTGCATAAATGACAACGTGATTGCCGATATCCGGATGGCGTTTGATTCCCTTGACGGGATTTCCGTCGTCATCCAGCTCAAAGCTCTTCGCCCCGAGTGTGACGCCCTGATACAGCTTGACGTGCTCTCCGATGGTGCAGGTCTCGCCGATGACAACGCCGGTTCCGTGGTCGATGAAAAAGTATTTTCCGATTGTGGCACCGGGGTGTATGTCGATGCCCGTGATCTGATGGGCGTATTCGGTCATCATACGGGGCAGAAGCGGAACCTTCAGCTCATACAGATGATGCGCCAACCGATAGATGCTGATTGCTTCAAACGCCGGGTATGCAAGCATGATTTCCTCGGCGGAGTATGCAGCGGGATCCCCTTCATAGGCGGCTGTAATATCGGTTTCCAGATATTCCGTGATGGTCGGAAGCGCATCGAAAAATGCACAGATGATTTCGGAGGGCGTTCTCTCATCCCGCAGAACCGCATGCAGGATGTCATCCAGAAGGATGGCGGAGCGCTGCAGATGTGCACAGATTGCCATACGGTGCAGCGCGGGTTCGTACATCTCCTCTCCGAAGATGGAGGGGTACATGGCGGAACGCAGCTGCTGAATCAGCTGCGCGACCTTTTTTTTGAGTCCGGGACGGTTGGAGCATCCGTTTTTACGGATATTTCCGCGGCAGTCCAGCCTGGAGGAGACGTCAAGAATGCATAAATCGATACCGGATTGTTCGCTGCTCATATGAATGATTCTTCCTTTACTATAGGATATTGTTTTTTTCGGATTACTATATTATAGCATAGCCTCTGTTTCCCCGTCAAGAGGAGCAGTCTGTGAATATGCGCGAATTTGACGGAATATTCATTTTTTGCATATTTCGGGCGCTGCACGGTGGATTTTTGCAAAAGAGCGTGCCGGATCATGCGCCGGAAAGGAATGACGCTGCTGTTCCCGTTGCTTCTATTGTATGAAATACCGGAGAATATGTGCGCAAATGCGTGCCGGACGGCTGAGCTGTTCGGGTTGCCTGTATAGAGAAAATGGCTTGACAAACGGGAAATGAACGCGGGATGCCGCAAAAGCGCCGGAGGGAAAGTGAATTTGCATAAAAAGAAGCCGATTTTGATGCTCAGAATTGACTCCCGTTACAATTCTTCATTTTTTGTCAAACTGCTATTGACTATCCGCAGAAAACGTGCTATTATTTATTCATCGTAAATGAATAAAAATTCAATGCATTGCGGAGGACTTCATCATGGACAAGAGCAAGATCAAAAAGGTTGTTTTGGCATATTCCGGCGGTTTGGATACTTCGATTATCATTCCGTGGCTGAAGGAAAATTATAACAACTGTGAAGTCATTGCCGTTTCTGCGGATGTCGGGCAGAACGACGAGCTGGAGGGGCTGGAGGAAAAGGCGCTGAAGACGGGCGCATCCAAGCTTTATATCGAGGATCTGACCGATACCTTTGTAGATGACTATATCATTCCGACCGTACAGGCAGGAGCGCTGTATGAGGAATATATGCTCGGCACCTCGTTTGCGCGTCCGGTGATCGCAAAGCGGATTGTGGAAATTGCGCTGGCTGAGGGCGCGGATGCAATTGCGCACGGCTGCACTGGAAAAGGAAACGATCAGGTCCGGTTTGAGCTTGCCATCAAGCATTTTGCACCGGATATGCCGATCATTGCGCCGTGGCGGGAATGGAACATCAAATCCCGTGAGGAAGAGATTGACTATGCGGAGGCACATCACATTCCGCTGAAGATCAACCGCGAAACCAATTATTCCAAGGACAAAAACCTGTGGCATCTGTCTCATGAGGGACTTGATCTGGAGGACGCCGGAAACGAGCCGCAGTATGAAAAGCCCGGATTTCTGGAAATGGGCGTTTCTCCGATCGACGCGCCGGATCAGCCGACCTATATCACGCTTGACTTTGAAGCCGGAAAGCCGGTTGCCTTCAATGACTGCAAAATGAGCGCCAAGGAGATCGTGCTTGCCCTGAACAAGGTCGGCGGCGAGAACGGCATCGGGCTTCTTGATATCGTGGAGAACCGTCTGGTCGGTATGAAGTGCCGCGGCGTGTACGAAACACCCGGCGGAGCGATTCTGTATTTTGCGCACAACTATCTGGAGACGATGACACTGGATAAAATGACGGCGCATAAGAAGCAGGAGCTTGCGATTACCTTTGCGGATCTTGTTTATAACGGTCAGTGGTTTACGCCGCTGCGCGAGGCTTTGAGCGCTTTTGTGGATAAGACGCAGGAAAAGGTCACCGGAAAGGTGCGGATCAAGCTCTATAAGGGCAATATGATCAAAGCCGGCGTGTGGAGCAAATATGCGCTGTATTCCGAGGAGCTTGCAACCTTCGGAGAGGATCATGTATACAACCAGGCGGACGCCACGGGCTTTATCAACCTGTTCGGACTTCCGATCAAGGTTCAGGCTCAGGTGGATGCCAAAAACAAAGAAAACAACTGAGAACAGGCGGGTTTGCAATGGAAAAGCTCTGGGCGGGACGGACGGCGGGGCAGCTCTCCGCAGTGGCGGACGATTTTAACTCCTCCATCCATTTTGATGCAAAAATGTACCGGCAGGATATCCGAGGCTCTGTGGCGCATGCGGAAATGCTTGCCGAGCAGGGAATCCTCACGCGGGAAGAGGCGGATGCGATCATCTGCGGACTGCGCTCCATCGTCGAGGATATGGACGCCGGCAGACTTCTTCCCGATCCCGGTGCAGAGGATATCCACATGTTTGTGGAGGCGGAGCTGACCAGGCGGATCGGAGAGACCGGCAAACGGCTCCACACTGCGCGCAGCCGCAATGATCAGGTCGCGCTTGATCTGCGGATGTATCTGCGGGAGGAAACGGAGACGGTGCTCTCGCTCCTCTATGATCTGATCGGCGCCGTCAGAGAGCAGGCGGAGGCGCATCAGCGTGATATCATGCCGGGCTACACGCATTTGCAGCGCGGTCAGCCGATTGTATTTGCGCAGCATATCCTCGCCTATGCGATGATGCTGATGCGCGATGCGGGGCGGCTGAAGGATGCGCTTTGCCGGATGGATGAGTCGCCGCTCGGCTGCTGTGCAATGGCGGGAACCACGTATCCGACAAACCGGCGGAGAACAGCGGAGCTGCTCGGATTTTCCGGGGTGACCGCGAACAGCATTGACGGGGTTTCCGACCGGGACTTCTGTGTGGAGCTGCTCTCCGCATATGCGCTGATTATGATGCATCTTTCCCGGTTTTCCGAGGAGATTATCCTCTGGTCCAGCTGGGAGTTCGGATTTATTGAGCTGGACGATGCCTTTACGACCGGCTCCTCCATCATGCCGCAGAAGAAAAACTCCGATATGGCGGAGCTGGTGCGCGGAAAGACGGGGCGCGTGTACGGTGATCTTGTTGCCGTTCTGACGATGCTGAAGGGTCTTCCGCTTGCCTATGACAAGGATATGCAGGAGGACAAGGAAGCTGTTTTTGACGGTGTGGAAACCGTTCAGAAGTGTCTTAAGGTATTCGCTCCGATGGTGCGGACGATGCGGGTCAGATCCGACCGGATGCGCGCCGCAGCGCAGGAGGGCTTCCTCAATGCCACCGATCTTGCGGATTATCTGGTCAAAAAGGGAATGCCGTTCAGAACGGCATATAAGATTACGGGAGAGCTTGTCCGGCACTGCATTGCACAGGGCTGTACGCTGGAAACGCTGCCGCTTGCGGAATACAAAAAGGCAAGTGAGCTGTTTGAAAACGATCTGTATCATGAGATTGCGCTTGAAACCTGTGTTTCCAAGCGTATATCGGAGGGCGGCACCGGTTATGAGTCCGTTGCGGCGCAGCTTGCCCATGTGACTGCTTTTCTGGCGGACAGAGCATCCGCTGAAAATACATAAAAAACAAAAATGAATTCTGAAGAAGAAAAAGGAGAAACCGTCATGAAGAAGATTTCGGCAATTTTATTGGTTTTGACGCTTCTTGCGTCCTGCTTCTGCTTTACATCCTGCGGAAGCAAAGGAAAGACTCTGGATCAGGTGAAGAAGGCAGGCAAGCTTGTGATGGCGACCAGCCCGGACTTCCCGCCGTTTGAGTACCTTGGCGAGAACAGCAAGGTTGAGGGCATTGAGGTCGAGCTTTTGACAATGGTCTGCGAAAAGCTCGGTGTGACGCTTGAGATTGAGCAAATGGATTTTGATTCGGTTCTGCTCGGTGTGCAGACCGGCAAGTATGATGTCGGCGTGTCCGGCATTTCGGTGACGCCCGCACGTGAAAAGAACACGCTGTTTACGACTCCCTACTGCCTTGCGGCACAGGCAATCGTTGTAAAGGAAGACAGCACGATTCAGGGAAAAGCCGATCTTACGGGCAAGAAGATCTCCGTTCAGAGCGGTACAACAGCTGAGGAATACTGCCTTGCGCAGAAGTACGATGTGCTGTCCTATGCGGACAACAACGATGCGGCAAGCGCTCTGACCAGCGGCAGGGTCGATGCATGGGTAATCGATGACCTGACGGCTGCCGAGATGGTGACAAAGCTGGAGGGCGTTAAGATTCTGGATGAGGCAATGACAACCGAGCCGTATGCATTTGCAATGGCGTTCGGCTCCGAGACCCTGCGCGATGAGATCGACAGGATCATCAAGGAATTTCTGGCGGACGGAACCGTTAAGGCGCTGTTTGAAAAGTACGGTGCGCCCTACACCGATCCCTCCTCCGCAAAATAAGCTATCAGCCGGAGCTGCCGCAGATCCGGGATCCGCGGCAGCTTTTTCCCGTTTCTGTGCCGGAGAGGCTGCCGCTTGCCGGGAAAGCCTGCCGAAAAGCGGCATATTGCCGCGTGGGAACGCCTGTGACACGCCTGTGTCTCTACTATAAGGGAGGATGCCTTCGGGCAATGATGAAAAATGAGTGCTTGGATCGCAAAGCTGTATGATACCTTTATCGTCGATAACCGTTATACGCTGTTGATCGACGGACTGAAGAACACTGTGATTATCACGCTCGGGGCGCTTTTACTTGGCGTTCTGATCGGCTCCGCCGTTGCAATTATCAAATATCTGGCTGAGGGAAACCGGAAGCTGGCGCCGCTGAAGTGGCTGTGCGACATTTATGTGACCGTGATCCGCGGGGTTCCGGTGGTCGTGCTTCTTTTAATCTTCTACTTTGTTATTATGACGTCGGCGGACGGAATTGCCGTCGGAATTATCACCTTCGGCATCAACTCCGGTGCGTATATGGCAGAGGTCGTCCGCAGCGGCATCAACGCTGTGGATTACGGTCAGATGGAGGCGGGGCGCAGCCTCGGCTTTTCACGGTGGCAGACGATGCTTCTGGTGATCCTGCCGCAGGCGATTAAAAACATCCTGCCTGCAATCGGAAACGAAATGATTGCGCTTCTGAAGGAGACGGCGGTCGCGGGCTATGTGGCTGTGACCGACCTGACCCGTGCCGGCAACCTGGTGCGGAACAACACACACGATGCGGTGAACCCTCTGATGGTGGTGGCAATCACCTATCTGATCATGGTGATCGGTCTGACAGAGCTTCTTGGCGTATTCGAAAGGAAGCTGCGCAAAAACGATAAGCGCTGAAAAAGAGCTGCCGCTTTTTGTGCATTTCCGGCGGAAGCCCCGGCGCCGAAGGGCTCTTTCTCCGCTGTCTTCCGACTCTTATTTCGGTGTGCGGCGGCGCTGCGGATATTCCGGCGGCAGATACCGCGGAGATGAACGGGCATGGCGCGCGTCCGGCGGACGGGAAGCCGAGACCGAGGCTTGGTACGAAAAAAGAAGAGTACAGGCATGCCGGGTGTAAGAGGGATCTTTGCCCGGCTCTGCTTTTCGGAAGGGAAATGCCGGGTCTGCCGGGATAAAGGCGGCTCCGGAAGAGCGCGTAAGGGCGCCTTTGACCGGTTTTTAATTTTTAAGAAAGGCGATTTTGGAACCGAATGATGGTAACGTTTAAAGGAAGAGATTTTCTGAAGCTGCTGGATTACACATCGGCTGAAATAGACGGACTTCTGGAGCTTTCCCGGGAGCTGAAGGAAAAAAAGAAAAACGGAATTCCCCACCGGTTGTGCGAGGGGAAAAATGTGGTATTGATTTTCGAAAAGACATCGACCCGCACGCGCTGCGCCTTTGAGGTTGCCGCGCATGATCTCGGCATGGGGACAACGTATCTGGATCCGTCCGGCTCGCAGATCGGAAAGAAAGAGAGCATTGCCGATACGGCGCGGGTGCTTGCCTCTATGTATGACGGCATTGAATACCGCGGCTTCGGACAGGATATCGTGGAGGAGCTTGCAAAGTATTCCTCCGTGCCTGTCTGGAACGGTCTGACCAACGAATTTCATCCGACGCAGATCCTTGCGGACTTTCTGACGATCCGGGAGCGGTTCGGTCGTCTGAAGGGAATCCGTCTTTTATACATGGGGGACGCCCGGTATAACATGGGAAACTCTCTGATGGTTGGATGCGCTAAGATGGGACTGCACTTTACGGCATGCTCGCCGGAGGCATATTTCCCGGATCACGCGCTGGTCGATCAGTGCCGCGCAATTGCGGAGCAGACGGGGGCTGTGATAGAGTTCTCTTCCGAGCCTTTTAAGGCAGTGGAGGGCGCCGATGTGGTGTATACCGATATCTGGGTCTCTATGGGAGAGCCGGAGAGCGTGTGGGAGGAGCGGATTCGGGCGCTTTCTCCGTATCAGGTGAACGGGGCTTTGATGGAGGCTGCCGGAAAACAGGCGGTCTTTATGCACTGTCTGCCATCTTACCACGACAGAAATACCGGCATCGGACGGCAGATGTGCGAGCGGTTCGGCAGAGACGCCATGGAGGTGACAAACGACGTGTTTGAGAGCAGTCAGTCGCTTGTGTTCCGGGAGGCGGAGAACCGGATGCATACCATCAAGGCGGTCATGGCTGCCACGCTGTGTGACGAAATCTGAAAATAACCATTCGGGGATGCCTTCGGACAGCTTGGCGGGAGCTGTGCTCTTATGCTGCTGCCCGGAAAAAGGAGGCGTTTCCGTGTGGGAAAGGCTGTCCCTGCCGCAAGGGCAGCGCAGATTTTTCCGCGGCAGCGTTCCGCCTTCCGGATGGGGCGGTCTGCGCAAATCCGGGTCCGGACGGGAAAGCGGGCGCTGAGCTTGTGTGAAAAGACATGCCCGGAAGCATGGCGGCAGTACCTCCGGAAGATCGCCGCATCGGGATACGATAGCAGAGCTTTCTGCGCGCTCCTGTGCCGGCTGCTTGTTTCAAACCGGATGCCGCATAGGAAGACAACGGAGGCGTCGGCTTCTGCGATGCGGAAAAGGTCTTTTGGAGCTTGTTGTGACCGCAGCATGCAAAGAGGGACAGCCGTCATCCGGAGGAGGCTTCCGGACAGATAGCGGCTCCGGACAGCCCGGCGCAATGGAAGAGAATTGCTGCGGGACAGAGCATGGGAAAAGGCGTTTCTGCCCGCGCCGCGTTGGCAGATGCCCGATGAACCCGGGAGTTGCCTCTGGATGCGGAAGGGCTCCGAACGGGCGCGGCTTTTCGGTGATAAAAGCAAAAAGAAAAGGGAATATATTTATGAAGGACAGATATTTGGTGCTTGAGGACGGAAGTGTGTTTCGGGGAGAGGCTGTCGGAGCCGATTGCGAGTCGGTCGGAGAGCTTGTTTTTACAACCGGCATGTGCGGCTATCTGGAAACTTTGACCGATCCCTCCTATTACGGGCAGATCGTGATGCAGACCTTTCCGATGATCGGAAATTACGGAGTCATTCCCGCTGATTTTGAGGGGGAGTGCTTTGTGCGCGGCTATGTGGTGCGGGAGCTTTGTGCAGAGCCGTCCAATTTCCGCTGCGGGGGCACGCTGGATTCGTTTTTGAAGGAACGGGGTGTTCCGGGAATTGCCGGACTGGATACCCGGGAAATCACAAAAATCATCCGTGAAAAGGGCGTCATGAACGCCATGCTCTGCGATGAGGTTCCGCAGGAGCTTATGCCGATCCGGCAGTATGCGGTTCTGGGTGCGGTTGAGGGCGTGACCTGCCGGGCGCCGTATACCTGTCTGCCGGAGTCTTCGGCAGTTCGCTTTCATGTGGCGCTTTTTGATTACGGTGCCAAGCGGAATATCGTGCGGGAGCTGACATCGCGCGGCTGCGCGGTGACGGTTTATCCTGCCGATACGCCGGCAGAGCGCATTCTTGCCGATACGCCGGACGGCGTGATGCTTTCCAACGGTCCCGGCGATCCGAAAGAGAATTCCTATTGCATCGGGCAGCTCCGAAAACTTTTCGGAAAGCTTCCGATGTTCGGCATCTGCCTCGGACATCAGCTGCTGGCACTGGCAAACGGTGCAGAAACCGTTAAGCTGAAATACGGACACCGCGGAGTCAACCAACCGGTCCGCGAGGTGAACGGGACGAGGACTTACATCACCAGCCAGAATCACGGGTACGCGGTCGTTTCGGAATCGCTGAAGTGCGGCGTCCTTCGCTTTGCCAATGCCAATGACAATACCTGCGAGGGTATTTCTTACCCGGACAATATGGCATTTTCCGTGCAGTTCCATCCGGAGGCGTGCTCCGGTCCGAGGGATACCGCATTCCTGTTTGATGAGTTTATTGCGCTGATGGCACAAAATAAAAAGAACGTGCCCGGAAAGGATGACTGAATATGCCGCTTGATCCGTCGATAAAAAAAGTTCTTGTGATCGGTTCCGGTCCCATTGTCATCGGACAGGCAGCCGAATTTGATTACGCCGGGGCGCAGGCATGCCGCGTTTTGAAGCAGGCGGGGCTGAACGTTGTTCTGGCAAACTCCAATCCGGCGACCATTATGACCGACCGTGCCATGGCGGACGAGATCTATCTGGAGCCGTTGACCGCCGAGACGCTGAAGCGCATCATTGTCAGGGAGCAGCCGGACAGCATGCTTGCGGGACTGGGTGGTCAGACCGGTCTGACGCTTTCCATGCAGCTGAGCAAGGAGGGCTTTCTGGAAAAGCACGGGGTCCGTCTGATCGGAACGAATCTGGAGGCGATCGACAAGGCGGAGGACCGCCAGCTGTTCAAGGAGACGATGGAAGCCATCGGCGAGCCGGTGATTCCCTCCGATATTGCGACGACTGTGGAGGAAGCGCTTGTCGTGGCGGAAAAAATCGGGTATCCCGTTGTGGTTCGTCCCGCTTTTACGCTCGGCGGTGCCGGAGGCGGCTTTGCCGATACGGCGGAGGAGCTGACACAGGTTGCAAGGACGGGGCTTGACGCTTCCCCCATTACGCAGGTTCTGATCGAAAAGAGCGTTGCCGGCTGGAAGGAAATTGAATTTGAAACCATGCGGGACTACGCAGGAAATGTTATTGCAGTCTGCTCCATGGAGAACTTTGATCCGGTCGGGATCCACACAGGAGACAGCATTGTGGTCGCACCCGCTTTGACGCTGTCCGATAAGGAATTCCAGATGCTCCGTTCGGCTTCTTTGCATATCATCTCGGCGCTCGGTATTGTAGGCGGGTGCAACTGCCAGTTCGCCCTGGATCCGAACAGTTTCCGGTATGCGGTGATCGAGGTCAATCCGCGTGTTTCCCGTTCCTCGGCGCTTGCCTCCAAGGCGACAGGGTATCCGATTGCCAAGATCACGGCGAAGATTGCACTCGGCTATACGCTGGATGAGATCCGGAATGACGTGACGGGGAAAACCTGCGCCTGCTTTGAGCCTGCGCTGGACTATGTGGTGGTGAAATTTCCGAAATGGCCGTTTGACAAGTTCGCGGGTTCTTCCCGGAAGCTCGGCACGCAGATGAAGGCGACCGGCGAGGTGATGGCAATCGCACAGTCCTTTGAGGCAGCCGTGATGAAGGCGCTTCGCGGCGCCGAAATATCGCAGGAGACGCTGAATGCGGAGCCGCTTGACGGGGCGCCGCTGTCAGAGCGTCTGCAGAGGCAGGATGACCATCGGATCTTTACAATCTTTGAGGCGCTGAAGAGCGGAATGACCCCGGAGGAGATTCACAGAATCACTAAAATCGATTGTTTTTTCCTGAACAAGCTTTTGGGGCTTGCGCGGTTCGAAGCCGGGCTGAAAAGGGAAGGACTGGAGGAAAAGACTTACCGGCAGGCAAAGAGGCTTGGCTATACGGACCATGCGCTGGAAGGGCTTACGGGAAAGCCGGTTATGTTCCGTGCCGATGCTTCCTATAAAATGGTGGATACCTGCGGGGCGGAATTTGATGCGGAGACGCCGTATTTTTACTCTACCTACGATGAGGCATGTGAGGCAAGGCGCTTTCCGCGCTCCGGAAAACCGGTTGTAATGGTGCTCGGCTCCGGTCCGATCCGGATCGGGCAGGGAATTGAATTCGACTACTCCTCGGTTCACTGTGTGTGGACGCTGAAAAAGCTTGGCTATGATGTGGTGATCGTCAATAACAATCCCGAAACGGTTTCGACCGATTATGATACGGCGGACAGGCTGTATTTCGAACCGCTTCAGCCGGAGGATGTGATGAACATCATCCGTGTGGAAAAGCCGCAGGGCGTTGTTGTGGCGTTCGGCGGGCAGACGGCAATCAAGCTGACAAAGTTTTTGGATGCGCATCATATTCCGATCCTCGGGACCTCGGCGGAGGGGATTGACATCGCGGAGGACAGAGAGCGTTTCGATGCTCTTCTGGAGCGGTTCCATATCCGCCGTCCGCAGGGAATGAGCGTGACGACTGCCGAAGAGGCACTTCAGGCAGCCGAAGCACTCGGCTATCCGGTTCTGCTCCGTCCCTCCTATGTGATCGGGGGACAGAATATGAAAATTGTCCACAACCGGCATGAGGTCGAGCTGTATATGCAGCGGATTCTCGCGTCCGGCATTGAAAATGCCGTTTTGGTCGATAAATACATGATGGGACCGGAGCTGGAGGTCGATGTCATTTCCGATGGCAGGGATGTTCTGATTCCCGGCGTAATGGAGCATATAGAGCGCACGGGCGTTCACAGCGGGGACTCCATTGCGGTTTATCCGCCGTATAACATCGATGACCGGATGATGGGAAAGATCGTGGACTGCTCGGAAAAGCTGGCGCTTTCACTCGGGACGCGCGGACTTGTCAATATCCAGTATCTGATCTATCAGAATGAACTGTATGTGATCGAGGTGAATCCGCGGGCGTCCCGGACGGTGCCGTATATCAGCAAGGTGACGGGCGTGCCGATGGTAGACCTTGCATCCAGGGTCATGACCGGGCAGGCGCTTGCCGATCTCGGCTACGGTACTGGACTGTACCGGACGCCGCCGTATGTGGCGGTCAAGGTGCCGGTCTTCTCCTTTGAAAAGCTTACGGATGCAGACTCCTATCTCGGACCGGAAATGAAGTCCACGGGAGAGGTTCTCGGCATCGGAAAAACGCTTCCGGAGGCGCTTTACAAGGGGATTGTGGCATCCGGTATGAAGCTGAAGACCCCGTTTGCCGGAAAGGATGCGGGGGTTCTGATCAGCGTTGATACGCACGATCAGCTTGAGGTGGTATCGCTGGCGAAGAAGCTGGATGATCTCGGGTTCCGTCTGTATGCGACGGAGGAAACTGCGCAGTCCATTGCACGGCTCGGCATCGATGTCATCCGGGTTGCCGGGATCCGCGAGAGCGACCACGTATTCAATCTTCTGGAAAGCGGAAAGATCAGCTATGTGGTGTATACCGGCGCGCTGCTGGACTCTACGCTTGAGGATTATACGGCGCTTCACCGCAAGGCGCTTCTGCTTTCTATCCCTTGCTTTACCTCGCTTGATACGGCAAATGCCGTGGCGGATATTATCGCAAGCCGCTTCAATCAGCAGAATACAGAGCTTGTGGATATCAATCATCTCCGGACCGAGCGGCAGACGCTGCATTTCACCAAAATGCAGGCGACAGGCGATGATTATATCTTCATTGATAATTTTGCACAGACCATAACCTGTCCGGAATCGCTCTGCATCACGCTCTGTGACCGTCATTACGGCGTCGGTGCGGACGGGATTGTTCTGATCGAGCATTCCTCTCTTGCAGATGCCAAAATGAGGATTTTCAACCGGGACGGCTCGGAAGGGAAGATGGCAGGAAACTGCATTCGCTGTGTGGGAAAGCATCTTTACGACAACGGTCTGACGGACAAGACCACACTCCGGATTGAGACTGCATCCGGAATCCGGACCCTGTGGCTGTATACGCGGGACGGGAAGGTGACGACGGTCAGTGTCGATATGGGGAAGCCGGACTTTTCCGTGGGCGCACTGCCCTGCACCCTCGGGGAGGAGCAGCTGGTGGATTATCCGGCTGAAATCGGCGGCGTGCCGTATCAGATTACCTGCCTGTCGGTCGGAAATCCGCACTGCGTAGTGTTCTGCGATCGGGTGGATGCGGTGGATATCGCCAAAATCGGACCGCTGTTTGAGCATGCGGATATTTTTCCGGAAAAGATCAACACGGAGTTTATCCGTGTGGTGAATTCCAATACAATCAAAATGCGCGTGTGGGAGCGTGGAAACGGTGAGACGCTTGCCTGCGGCACAGGCGCCTGTGCCGCAGCGGCGGCAGCGGTTGCCAACGGCTTTTGCCGGATGAACGAAGATATTACGGTAAAGCTCCGCGGCGGAGATCTGACGGTCAACGTGACGCATGACCGGGTGCTTCTGACCGGAAATGCCAGCCTGATCTACAAAGGAACGCTGGAATACTGAGTGCTGTGCCCGGAGCAAAGAAATGCATCCGGCAAAATGCGGCTTCCACACAGGGACGGTCTGGGTCCGGATTGCGGCGGACCGGATAGATATGGTGAAGAATCGGTGCGGCGGGATACGGCGGAGAGGCTTTTTCCGCCGTATCCCGGTTTGAACGGAGGAGGAAGGGGCTCTGCGCACAGTTCGGTTCTGACAAAATCGGAGGGGGATTTGCAGTGAAACGAAAGGCGTTCAAAGCGGCGCTTCCGTATTCGTTGCCGATTTGCGTTGGTTTTTTATTTGTTGCGATGTCATACGGATTTTTGATGCGCAGCAAAGGCTTTCCGCTGATCTATCCGGTTGTGATGAGCAGTCTGATTTTTGCCGGCTCCATGGAGTTTGTGACGGTTGAACTGCTGATGTCGGCTTTTCAGCCGCTGCATGCGTTCCTGCTGACGCTTATGGTGAACGCGAGACATTTATTTTACGGTATTTCCATGCTTGACCGTTATAAGGGAACCGGATGGAAAAAGTTTTACCTGATTTTCGGAATGTGTGACGAGACATTTTCCGTCTGCTGCTCGGTTGACCCGCCGGAGGGCGTTGACCGGGGGTGGTTTATGCTGTTTGTAACCCTTCTGAACCAGTGCTACTGGGTTGCGGGAGCATTTCTGGGCGCACTCCTCGGCTCGTTTGTCAAAATCAATACACAGGGAATTGATTTTGTTATGACGGCGCTGTTTGTGGTGATGCTGGTCAATCAGTGGGAGACCTCCAAGGATCACAGACCTGTGCTGATCGGCTTTTTCGGGACGCTTCTGTGTCTTTTGCTGTTGGGTGCAGATCGGTTTATGCTTCCTGCGATGGGGGTGATTGTTCTTTGTCTGACATTGATGCGAAAAGAAGAAAAGCGGAAGGGGAACATTGATACGGATATCTGACGGGACGCGGGTCATGCGGCTGTATGTGCCATGATTCAGCGCGGCTTTGTGCGGCGTGGGGGATGCTCTTTTCCGGACTTCTGCTCAGATGATATCCGTTTGGAGTGCCGGTGCGCTTGGGGATGATGGAATGACAATGACTGTATTGCAAAGCGCGGTGACGATTGCGGTGGTTGTCTGCGGGACGATGCTGACGCGGTTTCTTCCGTTTCTGCTGTTCCCGGAGGGGAGGACTCCGCCGAAATATATTGTGTACCTTGGAAGGGTGCTGCCTTACGCAGTGACCGGATTGCTTGTTGTTTACTGCCTGAAGGATGCGGTTTTTGCGGACTTTCATGCACTTCCGGAGCTGATTGCGATTATCTGCGTTGCGGCACTTCAGAAATGGAAGAAAAATATGCTTCTCAGTATGGGTGTCGGAACTTGCCTGTACATGGTTCTGATTCAAACGGTTTTTCGGTAATGCATCGGAGGGTTCAACGGAAGGTGCACGGTGTGCCGGAGATTTTTTGAAAAAAATCATCTGTTGGTATTGAAAATCAGAAAAAGATATGATATAATATAAAATAATGTATGACTTTCACGGGGAAGTTTTTTAAAATCTGCGTAATGCATGGATGTTTTTTATCGGCAGATGATCTGAAAATCGAATAATGATTGTTTCCCTCGTTTTGAGGGTGAACATATACGGAGAGGTATCGAAGTGGTCATAACGGGGCTGACTCGAAATCTCCCTCGGCAAACGGAAGTAAAACTTCCGAAAAGCCTTTAACCGTGCGGGTTTCGGGCACTTGCCCGCCGCAGGCACACCGTGAGTTCTAACAGGAATTCTAATACAACCGAATATTTGCGTTAATCTCGGTTTTCCGAGTTAACATACATGGAGAGGTATCGAAGTGGTCATAACGGGGCTGACTCGAAATCAGTTTGCGAGCAATCGCACATGGGTTCGAATCCCATCCTCTCCGCCAAATAATCAGCCGGATTCCGGTTTTCCGGGTTCGGCTGATTCATATTTATGTCACCGGAGGTAGAGCGTCGTAACGCTCGGGGATCGTAAGGCGCGAGCCTTGCAGGCCGCATACCGGATTAGGTGTCGAGTGCGCTCGGTTATTACTTTGTAATGACCGGGTATTTTTATTTTTCGGAGGGAATTATGAAAAACACAAAAGTAACCCTTGCACCGCTGGAAGCGGGCGACCGCGAGCAGTTCATTCTTGATAATCAGGAGTCTTTCAAGTATGGTGCAGTTGAAGAATTCGGGCTGCGGGACGACCATTTTGAGGAGGACGGCGAAATCATTTCCCGTGCGACGATTGAGCAAAGCATTGATGCTCCCGACAGCGAGACATATCGAATTCTGTATGATGGCAGAAAGGTTGGCGGTGTGGTGCTGAAAATCGACAAAGAGACACATCACAACGAGCTGGAACTTCTTTTCGTTTCGCCGAAGGAACACAGCAAAGGCATCGGCTATGGTGCTTGGCTTGCCGTGGAAGCTCTGCACCCCGAAACCAAGGTCTGGGCGACCTGCACGCCATATTTTGAAAAGCGCAATATCCATTTTTATATCAACAAATGCGGTTTTCACGCCGTTGAGTTTTTCTCCGCCATGCACCCGTATCCGAATCCGCCGAAGGAAGACGGAAAAGCAGCACCCGATGAGGGTCCCGATGAAATGTTCCGCTTTGAAAAGATTATGGAATGAAACGCACAAATAGCCCCGCACCTCATTCAAAAGGTGCGGGGCTGAGGTTTTGACACTGCGAAAACTGACTTCAATAAAGGCTTTCCCTTATTTCCATTGCGTTTCCCTTAAAACACGGTGCAAAATAAGGGAATTATATTCCGCTGTTTGCTCGGTTTGCTCCGTCAGAAACAAAAAAATGCTGCCTCACCGTTTCCGGTGAGGCATAAATTATGTACTCTCTTTCATCATTTTTCTTTTCTGCCGCCGCTGTTTGTTCTCACGCTCACGGCGCTGTATATATTTGAATTCCCGAATCAGTTCTTTATATTTTTCCGTGCGCGGATGCGCCAGCCTTTGCGGTGATGCCATAAAGTTTACGAATTCCGCCTTGGCGCAGTACTGTATGGTGCCGAGCTTGATGCCGGTTAAGGTTTCTTCCCGTATCCATTCGTGGATGCGCTGCGGGCTGTGACCGACCAATTCCGCCGCCGTCTGCGTGGGCAGAGCCTCCGGCAGTTCTGCCCACTGCGAATCAAGCCACCGCCGAAAGGCTTCGCAGTTTTCCGGGGGGGCTTCAAACATCGGGAGCGGATGCCATTCGGTGCGATTGGAGAACATGCCGCTCAGTTCCGAGAGGAAACCGGGTTCGGTATCCATACGGGCTTTGAACCGCACCGCATCCTCTGTCCGCACCCGATATTTATGGGTCGTGTGTCCCGTGTTTTCGTGCGGGATATAGTTGTTGTCCATCAGATATTTCATTTTCCGCGTGGAGATGTGCAGGTATTGGCGGAGCTCGCTCCCGCTCATAAATTCTTTTCGGGTCATATATAAAATCATCCTTTCCGTCAGCAAAAATGCGCCCGCCGTGGGCGCATTATTCTTTTGCTTTATTAAAGATACTGCTGATTACATCGGCGCTTTCCTGTTTCTTGGACTTATCCAGATGGGCATAGATATTTGCCGTTGTGGACAGGTCGGAGTGCCCGAGGAAGGTCGATACATTCAGCAGCGGCACATCCTGATTGATGAGGATGCTGGCGAAGGTGTGGCGCAGATCGTGAAACCGAATCTTGCGCAGACCGTATCGCCTGATCAGGTCGGCGAAACGCTGCGTGACCCGATTCGGGCGTATCAGCCCGCCGAGCTGATCGACGCAGATATAATCGTCGTATTTGCGGTTGTAGCTGCCCTTGAACATTCGCCGGTACAGGTCCTGCTTTTCCCGCTCCTCGCACAGCATTTCATACACCGGGTCCGGCAGGGGCAGCGTGCGGCGGCTGGATTTGTTTTTCATTTCCTCCACGGGTTCGACGATGACCTTGCCGTTTTCCTTATACTCAATGATTTTGGTGTCGAGCAGTATGGTTTTCTTTTCCCAGTCTACTCTCGACCACCGTGCGCCCAACGCCTCGCTGCGGCGCAGCCCCAAGCCGCCCGCCAGCATGACCGCCGGATAGATAATATCCCCGCGGATAAGCCCGAGCATGGCGATCAGCTCCTCTTCGGAATAGTTCTCACCCGTGAACTTATTTTTCTTCGGGCGGTCGATGCGGTCAAAGGGATTGAAGTCAATCAGCCCGTCCTTGAAAGCCCGTTTGAAGGCGCTGTGCAGAACGGTGTGGTAGTGGATAACGGTGTTGGCGACAACGTGTGAATCGAACATCCAATCATAAAAATCCTCAATGTCCTTTGCGGTGATGCTGCCGACCGTCAGTTCCCTGCGGGCAGTAAAATACCGCCGAATTCTACCATTTATCATTCCGCGGTAGCTTTCGGCGGTACTCTTTTGAATGTTTTTCTCGATCTTTTTATAGTAGGCGCACATATAATCGTAGATCGGGATATCCGAGGCAGGCTTTTTGTTCTGCGCGATCTGCTCGGCGTAGGACTGTTCAAAGGCTTGCACCACCTCTCGGTAGGCTTTGTTCACCTTTGATTTGTTGGCGCTCTCCGGCAGTCCCAGCGCGCGCCATACGGGTTTTGTCTTGCCGTTTTCTCTTACCTGTATCACGGCATAGAGACGGCCTTTCTTAGCCTGTACGCTGGCTGCAAGTGTGGTTGTGACATTCATTTGCGTTCACTCCTTTTTTGTTTTTGCCGACACGAACAATATCACAACTCACCGCACAAGTCCAGACTTTTTCGGGAGTTTTCTCAAGAAAACAGACCTTTGGGTTCGAACCCGGTCGCTCTCTTTGCCGCAGATAGTCAATGAGCTGCGATTTGGCAATGCGGTTTTCTCTGCCGACCTTCACCGCCGGAAGAGATTTTTCTTTTATCAGCTTGTATACGGTCTTGGTGCTGACCCGCAGGATCTCCGCTACCTCGACGGCGGTCAGCGCTGCCGGATAGCAGCGCAATTCTTTTTCGTGTTCTTTTTTCGTCATAGGCAATTCCTTTCTCCTACATCTTTATGGTAGGTCCGTCATTTTCCTCGGCAGTCATGTCTTCCTCACTGTCGGCTGCGGCGGTGAGGATTCCGACCGTAAGCCCGATAACGGCACCGAGGTTGGCGGCGTTTTCCTGCGCTTCAATGCGCTTTCGGCGTTCCTCCGGGTCCTCGGCAGTGCCGTCAATTATACTGCCAACTTCCAGAATACTGCGCAAACCAGCAGCGACAGCGCCACCGCCGATACCGCCGCGGCTATCATAATTTTCAATATTTTTCGGTGCAATTTCTCTATCGTGCTGTCCAGTGCCTTGGTACTCTTTGAAAGGGTTTCGGAGCAATTCGAAATAAACCGCTCTTGATTCTTCCCAGCCTGTTCGATGAGGCTTTGCATCTGCGCTACCGTTTTGCGGTTCTCCGTCACGACTTCCCGCACCATCTTTTCCATATACTCCGCTTCTATATTCTGTATACTCATGCAGCGGTCGCTCAATTCTTCCGCCGTCGCCAGCCGTTCGATCATCTGATACAGCTTCGGCTGAAATTCCACCGCGTCTGCCAGCAGTTTGCTCTCCCGCTTGCGCTGTTCTATCGGGATCGCATACACCTGCGGCTGATACGGGATCTGTTCCAGCTCGGACAGCGTCCGTGTGTTTTTCTTCCTCAGTATATCCATTGCCGAGTTCTGCTGTGTGCTGTTTTCTGATTGTGAATTCATATTCCAAACCCTCTTTCAAATATTTTTCATCGTGCAGGCGGATGTCCCTGCACTTCATTCCGTTCGGACAAGTAAAAGTAATATATTTTCGCTCATCCGTCCACGTGACTTTGTAGCCGAGCCGCTGCATCTCCCTCATAAAATCCGTGCGGCCGCCGCTGCGGTTCATCACAAAATCAATATCGGACATCAGCTTGAATTTCCAGCTGTCGCCCTTTGCCGCGGCGCGGTACTCGCGGCTTGAAATATTTGCACCATCCTTTTTATAAGGTTCCAGAACGCTCAGCCCGTGCTGCTGGCAGATGCCGTCGCTGAGTGAGCGCAGTTTTGTCAGCGTGCCGGGGTTTTGGCGGAGCTTCCTTCCGTTTTCGTAATGCACGGAGTTGATGACAAAGTGGTTGTGCAGATGTGCAACATCGGTGTGCGTGGTCACCAGCACCTCATGCCCCGGCCACGCTTTTTTCGCAAACGCCAAACCGATTTCGTGTACCTGCTCGGCGGTCACGCTTTCGCTCGGCGAAAAGGACTGCACATAATGATAAAAATTCATTCCGCCTTTTTTGTGATGTGCGGTCTTGGTCGCCATAAATTCCGTGAAAGCATTTTCGCCGTTGCAGTTCACACCGCCCACCAATCGGCGGCCGCTGTCCTCGTCCGCCACCTTTTTCTGCTGCAAACAGTATTCGATCACCGCTTTCATTGCGCTGATGCTTTGATGGGATTCCGGAATAAAACTAACCGTTGCCATTATCCTTTCCTCGCAATGTCCAGCAGCTGCTCGTAGATCATTTTCTGCCCGTCGATCATATCTTCAAAATTGTATGACCGAAACGCACCCGCATTGATCTTTGCCGTGATTTGATTTAAGTTGTTGCCGATGCGTTTGAGTTCGATCAGCAGGGGTTTCACATCTTCCGCAACATGAATCGGCGTTTCCAGCGACAGCAAAACGAGATAGTCGGTGATGCTGCGCTCGGCGCGCTTGGCGTTGCGTTCGATGCGTTCTTTTTCGGCTTTGGTCAGCCGAATCGTCAGCGTGGTGTCACGCCGCCTTTGTTTACTCATAATTATCACTCTCCGTTTCCAAGTTCAGTGGGTTCGGGCTGCCGCCCGAAAATAATGGGGTCCCCGAAAAGTCGCAAGACTTTTTGGGGAGAGGAGCAATCGCCCGAAAAGCGAAGCTTTTGCCGCCTGCGGCAAAACGAGCCAAAAGGGCGAGTTGCGCCGAGCGGACAGCCGGACGCTCTGCTTGCCCCGGACGAAGTCCGGGAAATCGGTAAAACCGACGCTCCCGCAAACGCCCCGAATTTGCGTTGTTTTCGGTGCATCGGTGTTTATCCCTACTCCCCCGCCGAAAGCGGCACAAACCGCCTGTAAACCGCCGACAGGGACGAAAGGAACGCTTGGGGCGAATGCTTTGGGGGTACACCGATTTAACCGTCACCAACGGCACTTTCGTCACCGGCAGAAAAGGAATATTCGATTTCCAGCAGTCGTGTGCCGTTGCTGCGGTGGCTGCGAAAGCGCACGCCGAAATCAGCAAGGCGGTATTCCCAAAGATTCATCAGCCGTTTCAGTCCTCTTGCCGACACCGCCTGTCCTGCGTATTCGTTATACCGCTCGCAAAACTCCGTGTTGCTGCCGCTGTAATTTTTCTGCACCTTCATAAATTCAACCAGCAGTTCCATCTCCTTCGGCAGCAGCATTTCACGGTTCTCCATACTGTCGCCGAGCATTTTCCAAACAAATTCCTCTTTGGAAAACCGCAGTTCAAGCTGGCGGTCCTCCACATCACGACCTGTGCAATAGAGGGTAGCGCTGTCGGCATTGCGGCGGCTCTTGTCCAGCACAAAGGCGGTATCCACTGCGCCGACGATTCCGGTGGTGCCGGTCAACTTGTTGAACGGATCGCTGTCGCCCTGTTTGCGTAGGTGATGCACCAGCAGAAGACAGATATTAAGCTCATCCGCTAACTGTTTTAATATCCGTATTTCCTCATAGTCGTTTGCGTAAGAGGTATCGATGCTGTTGTTGCGCACGATCTGAAAGGTATCCACCGCAACAAAAACCGTGTCGGGATGCTCCTTTGCAAAATCCCGTATCTGTTCGCACAGACCGTCGGACAGCGTTCCGGCCGAGGTAGCAAAAAACGCATTGGGCGGCACTTCGTCGGTGATGCAAAGCAAACGGTTCTGCACGCGGCGCAGCGTATCCTCCAAGCAAAGATACAGCGTTGTTCCTCCGGTCGTTTTCAGATCCCACATCGGTTCGCCCTTTGCAATACGCACGCACAGATCCAGCACCCACCACGATTTGCCGATCTTTGACGCGCCGCCGGGGATGCATAATCCCTGCGGCAGCAGCGTGTCGACACAAAACTTTGTCGGCGGAAGTTTCATGTCCATTAAGGTTTCGCCGTCGATAACGGCGAGTTTTGTTTTTTCGTCAGCCATACTGAAATCTCCTTGTAAAAAAGTAAGAGCAAAAGCAGCGGCGGCGGAACCGGTGCTTTCGCTCTCCTATCTATCTAATGGCTGAAAACAGAAAAATCACATAAAATGCTGTGAGCGCAAAAATTCGTTTCTGAAATTTTTGTAATTTCCGGTGACAGCGAAATGATTTTATGGTATACTGATTACAGAAACGAGGTGGCGCGCATGAATTTGATTGAAACAAAACCTGTGGGCGATGCAAATTTTTATAAGTTCTCTGTTGACTTTACAGGTGACGATTTTATTTTAGGCGGCAAAACCTTGCCGCTCGGAATTGTAACGCACGATATATTAAACATCCCCGCCGACAAGCTGCTCTACGTTTTTAAGACGGGCGATAAACTCAATGACTTGTATAACCGATTGAATGCGGAAAATTACAGCAATGAACTGTTTACAAGCATTCGGGATACCGTAGAAAAAATACTCAATCTTATCGAAAAAATAAAACCGTTTTCGTATTTTAATATCAGCGAAGAGTACGAACATATTGATTTGCTTCTCGGTGATGATAAAATCAAAGAGTGGCAGCGCAGCTTTTCTTCCATGCCGATACCGAATATCAATTTTGTTCCCGAAGGCACGGCTATGCATGACCACATTATCGTTCTTACCGAATTCATAAAATCTTACATTTACCTTTGCGCCGACACCTTCAATTTTTATAAGGTTGCGATGATGTATTTTGTAAACCTCACCGAGAACGGATTTCGGGACAAAGTTCTCCTTGCCGGTTTTACAAAAGAATTTTTCGGAAAAGAAGAAGTGGCGGAATGGATCGAGGAACTGAACGCCACTGAGATCACGCACAATTTTACGCTTGAGCCGGGTGTTTGGATGGCACCGGTTGTCCTTGAAAACAAGGACGGTTCGGCTGTGCTCGGCCGCCGCATCCATTTTGACCGTATGCTCAACTTCTATGTCACCGATCTGTTCGAGGGACTTGCCGCCGGACATTACTCCTGGCAATGCGGAATCTGTCACCGATTTTTCTTTATGCAAACAGCGCATAAGCAACTGTATTGCAGCACCGTCAATCCGGAGTACGGCGTTCCCTGCGCCTATGTTGCAAAGAACAAACTGAATATGCCGAAGCAGAAGAAAAAGGACGGTTTCGGCTATGCGATTTGGAAAAAGAGATACGATTCTCTGCGCAACGAAAAACATAAGACCAATAAAAACCTGCCGTCTGCCAAATATGATGTTGATGTGTGCGATAAGGCTATTGAGCTTTCCAAACGGCATTATGAGGAAGCGCAAATTGATTTTGATTACGCGCAAAATCAGTATGAGCAGGATATGGTTTTACGGAATCTGATTGCCGAAGCAAAAGCGGCGCTGGGTAAAAAATAATTTCATTTTTCTTTTGGGAAGGAGGTGCGCGTATGAATGCCGAATACAAAAAGGCAGCCGAAAAACTGCTTTGCGGCATTACGGATAAGCGGCTGCACAAGTCGGCGATATGGAACGATATTCTTTCTTCTGTCCGTTCGGGTAATTTGCGGCTTTGGGAAATCAACGATGAAATTCTGCTCATTAAATATTTCTGCAAAGAAAAAATCGAACGCGCATCTGCCTTTACCGAAAGTGATAAAAGCGGCGTGCGGTTCGATGATCTGAACGCATATTTTGTTGAGGCAATCAAAAATCGTGATAAAGGATACTTTGAAGCGTTTATCTGCGCTTATGAGCCGGTACTGCAAAGCCGTGCCGAGCGGTTCGTTACACATTATAATCTGTCTGCGGACGATACCGAGGACATCAAGCAAATCTTTTTGGAGACCCTGTGGTTTGCTTTCCTCGGCTATGATGCTGCCGACCCCATTCCGCTGTTGCAGTATGTGAAAAAGGCGGTGGTGGTTCGACAGCTTGATTATATCCGCACAACGAAAAACGCCTGCACCGTGCCGACGCAAAACGGGTATGCCGAGCTGCGTAAGGTTATGCG
>CAKRZE010000019.1 GCA_934432725.1 uncultured Eubacteriales bacterium | reverse complement strand
GTTTGTCTAGCTTTGTTCGGTTTTGAATGGACGTCTTAGGTTCTGAACTTTTGGTTCAGAACCTTTTTTTGTTCCTTGTTTTTTGGAGAGCGGAGAGGCAGAAAGCTTGGCGCCTTGGCTCGGTTTCTTTTGAGGATAGAAGAATTTTTCGGAAAAACTGCGATTCGACTGCGGCAGGAAACATTGCAGAGCAGGTTGGGGAACAGTTGGAAACGCTGCGAGAACGGCAGGACGTCCGGAGTGCCGGCGTTTTCTTTATAAATGAAATGAGAGGATTCGGTCAAAAACCGATTGGGGGTACAGATGAAACAGGAAAGCCAACAGGCTGTGGACAAATTCTTTTTCGCGCGTCTTACCGATAAGATGCAGCTTTGCAGCCGCCGCTGTATTCCGGTTTGTACGCCGTTTCTGTCGGAGCATGAACGGTTTGAGGCAGAGCGCTTTCTCAATTCGATTTGCTGTGAAAACGCCGTTGCATTTGGGGGCGTTCCGGAGGCTGAGCGCGTAAGAATCTGTTTTTTGCCTGACTATATTCCAAAGGACGAGGTAAATGCGGAAATTGCCGCAATTGCGTATCTTCGTATCTCGCTTTCTTTTTTTGATATATCGGCGCCTTTGACGCATCGCGATTTTCTCGGTGCACTGTTGGGGCTTGGCATGGAGCGAGATACCTTGGGGGATTTATACGTATGCGATGGCTTTGCTGATCTGATTCTGACGCGGGAAATGGCGCCCTTTGTGTGCGAGAATCTGAAAACAGTCGGCAGATACCATGTGAAGTGCACGGAAATCGGTGCGGAGCAGGTACAGGCGCATCCGCCGGCTTTGGAGCAGCGTTCGGATACGGTTGCCTCTTTGCGAATGGATGCGATCTTAGCTTCCGGGTTTTGCATTTCAAGGGAAGCGGCGGCAGATGCGGTCAGAAGCGGATTGGTTTCCGTGAACGGAAGGAGCGTTGTGAAGCCGGATGCTTCGGTTCACGATGCCGATCGGATCGTACTGCGCGGCAAAGGGAAAATAAAGATTCAGCTCGGCGGCGGATTGACCAAAAAGGGAAGGGTCCGTATAACATTTCTGTACTATCGCTGATTCCGAATTTGAGCAGTAAAAACACCGTATACCCGGTCGTAACGGGCATACGGTGTTTTTTCGGGATGTGTTTTACGGTTCTGCAGGCGGATCGAGCGGGAGCTCAACCCAGAAGGTGCTGCCCTGTCCCGGCGTACTGACAACGCCGTAGCTTCCGTGGAGCAGCTCCATAATCGTTTTGACAATGGATAGACCGAGTCCTGTGCCGACCGCTGCGCGCTTGTGGACCTTATCGACCTTATAATATCGGTCCCAGATGAGCGGGAGCTGTTCCGGGGCAATGCCCTCACCGGTGTCTGTGACCGATACGCGGACACGGGACGGGGTGCCGGAGGCCGGAAAAAGCTCCTGACGGACGGTAACCTGCTTGTCTGCGCCGGTATGTGTGACGGCATTGTTGACCAGATTATAGAAAACCTGCTGAAAACGGATCCGGTCGGTCTGTACGGTGATATCGCGGTCCGCAAAAAAATCAATGTGATAATGATCCTGCTCAATCAGCTTATTATAGCGCTTCAGAGCGCCGCGCAGCGTATCGGTCAGATTAAAGGCGGAAAACTCCGGTCGCTGTGTGCCGGATTGCAGCTTTGAAATGTCCAGCATGTCATTGACAAGCGATGTGAGCCGCTGCGTTTCATCGATAATGATTTGGATATTTTCAGGTGTGTTTTCCCCGGGAAGGTCACGAATGACCTCGGCGTATCCGGAGATCAGGGTCAGCGGCGTGCGAAGGTCATGGGATACATTTGCAATCAGCTCGCGCCGGAGCTGATCGGTTTTGGAAAGCTCGGAGGCGGCGTAATTCAGCGTATCCCCAAGCTCGGAGATTTCGCGGTAGCCTCTGCTGTGAAAGTCAACCGCATAGTTGCCCTTTGCGAGCTCCTTTGCTGTCCGGTTGATGCGGATGATCGGTCCGGAAATACGTGCGGACAGAATCAGTGTCAGAACGACCGCAAGCAGAAATACCAGCCCCGAGACGGCAAGCAGAAGAAAATGCAGGGTCCGGACCGTAGAGCCGACCGGGGAAATGACCGAATTGAAGATGCACAGGACATCCTTTCCGTCACTGTTTTGCCGGATCAGCGTGTAAACAATGGATTCTTCATCATCGGATTGACCGGCGGCGTTTTCCTGAACCGTATAGTACAGCTTTTTGCTTTCATCATAGCGATACCGCTGCAAGGCGGACCCGCCGTTTCGCTTTGCCAGGTCGTACAGCTTGAATACGCTGTCGCGGGACATGTTATGAATCAGGCAGCGCGCATTGGCATTGACATCCGCGATTCTGACGGCACTGTCCGGGGTCTGCATGACCAGAATCAGCACGCAGACCTCATTTTTGCCGCCGACCGTCTCTGCCTGTGTCTGCAAATTGTCACTGTCGGTGTTTGCCGTCAGTTCAAGGGCAGTGGACTTGATCTCGGCGATTTTGATGGCTTTATAAATGTGTTCCAGAAAGACGACCTGACAGAGCCACAGAACGGCAAGCAGGATCAACCCGTAGATGAAAAAGCTGAACAGCAATTTCCGGCGGATGCTGACCCTGGATCTTGACTTTTTGCCCGGCTGCGCGGATGACAGTGCGCACTCCGGAGGCGTGGCAGCGGCACCCGCCCCCGGCAGAGCGTTGCTCCGGCGTTTTTTGTTATGAAGGATCGGTTTCAAATCGGTATCCCACTCCCCGCAATGTAACGATAAATTTGCTGTAGGGTCCGAGGCTCTTGCGCAGCAGCTTGATGTGCGTGTCCAGCGTGCGGTCATCGCCGTAGAAATCATACCCCCAGACCTCGCTGATCAGTTTTTCGCGCGTCAGGGCAATGTTCCGGTTCCGGAGCATGTAGAAGAAAAGGTCATATTCTTTTGGGGACATATCGGTCTTTTTTCCGTCAACGGTGACGATTCGTCCGGTGAAATCCGCGAACAGTCCCTCCGCCGAAAAGGTTTCATGCGCCGGCTGGCGGGAGTCGGATGTCCGGGCTTTCCCGGCTCGCTTCAGGATGGCGTCAATGCGCAGCATCAGCTCCTTCGGAGAGAACGGCTTTACCACATAATCATCGATCCCGAATTCAAAGCCGCTGATTTTGTCATATTCTTCTCCGCGCGCGGAAAGCATCAGAATCGGCGTGTCGGAAAATTTCCGGATCTCCCGGCAGGCGGAAAGTCCGTCAAGCTCCGGCATCATAATATCCATGATGACGATGTCAAAGGAGCGCTCCCTGCACAGTCGGACGGCTTCCATGCCGTTTTCCGCCTCGGTAACGGTATGTCCTTCAAATTCGGCGTATTTCCGGATCAGCTTCCGGATGTTTTCTTCGTCATCGGTGATGAGAATGCTGTATTGCGGCATGAAAGCGTACCCGCTGCCCTTTTTCACCCATGGGCATCCTTTCCTGAATGGATTGTATGAGAAAGCGGCGGAAAGACTGCGCCGAACCGGAAAAGTCCCAGCCCCCGGAGGAAAACCGGGAACGGCTGCGATGCGGCAGGCGCTGTCCCGCAGACACTTCTTGAGGATAAAAAGTGCGGGGAACCGTCCGATTCTGCCGACAGCTCCCCGCCTTTCATTTCATTTGATTGGAATGCAGCCGCTTATTGCGCGGTGCAACGGACTCAGTCCGGTGTCTTTTCGGTCAGCTCGGTTTCGATCTGCATCAGCTGACTCTTTCCGGTTGCCGCGTTCAGACGGGATACCGTGATGGTGACCTTTTGACCCACCTCACACTTCGACAGCAGCGCCTTCAGGTCGCTGAAGGTGGAAATTTCGGTGCCGTCAAATGCAACGATCCGGTCGCCGGTCTCAAAGCTCTTGTTTTCGGCTTCCGCAATATACACGCCGTAGTCGGTGATGTATTTGCTGTACTTCCAATACTTCATATAGTCTTCCTGACTCTGTACCTCAAAGCACTGGATGCCGATCTTGACTCTTCCCTTGATATAGCCGTAGGCGATCAGCTGGGAAGCAACATTTTGCGCATTTTTGCTCGGGATTGCAAAGCCGAGTCCCTCAATATCGCTTCCAGAGGACTTTGCGTTGACAATGCCGATCAGGCGCCCGTTCATATCGAACATGCCGCCGCCTGAGTTGCCGGGATTGATTGCGGCGTTTGTCTGGAGCAGGGTATACATCTGTCCTTCAATTTCAATCTCACGGCCGGTGGCGCTGATAATGCCGTTTGTGACAGAGCCGCCGAGGGAACCGAGCGGGTTTCCGATGACCACAATTTCCTGCCCGACGATAAGACTGTCGGAATCGGCAAACTCCACTGCCTTCAGCGTGTCGGAGCCGGCATCGATCTTGATTACGGCAATGTCGGTTTCGGAGTCCGAGCCGACGACGGAGGCTTCATAGTCCTTGCCGGTGGTTAGCTTGACTGTGATTTTGGAGGCGCCCTCAATCACATGATTGCAGGTGATGATATAGCCCTGGGTATCAATGATAACGCCGGAGCCTGCGCCGCTTGTGATATACTGACCGTAGGAAATGCCGGTGGAAACGGTTTCCGTGGAGATCTCCACAACGGATTCGGACACTGCGGCAACCACCCCGGCAACGGTTCCGTCCGCCTTGGAGGGTGCGGCAGGCTCGGAGGTGTAATTGTTGATGTTGACCGTGCCTCCGCCGGATATAATGCCGGGAATACTGGTCCCCTTACCCATCATGGCGCCCGCAACAAAGCCTGCGCCGCCGCAGAGGGCGGAAAACAGAAGGCAAATGACAAGCGTCCAAACCAAGCCGGCGCGCGTGGCGTACTTTTTCTGCTTGGGGGGGCGCTGCTGCTGTGCCGGACGGTATTGGGCGCCGGCAGGCTGCTGCTGATATCCTCCGTAGCCGTAACCTCCGTAGCCGTAGCCTCCCGGGGCGTAAGGCGCACCGTAGGGGGCATTGGGGGCAGCGCCGTATGCATGATAATTCTGTCCGCCCTGCCGATAGCCTTGCTGTCCGCCGTCCGGAGCCTGCTGTGTGCCGGAGGGGGTGGGATTATACCCCGCGCCCTGTGAGGCTCCGGCAGCATTGTTCTTTGGGGGCTGATTCTGCTCCGGCTGCTGCCATGCATCGGAATAGCCGTTGCTGCGCATCAGACGGTCATATGCTTCATTGCCGGAGGAGGTGTCCGACTGGGTATTTTCTGTGAAGGCTCCGGTGTTTTCTGCCGGGGTCTGTGTGCCGGCAGCATTTTGCTCGGACGAACGGTTTTCCGGCTCCGCAGAGCCGTTTTCCGGATGGAGGGGATTATAGTCTTGATTCATCGTGTATCCTGCCTTTCTTGGCGGCAATCGGTAATCCGCCGGATTGCTTGCAGTCTGTGTCTCCGGTTTCCGGGCGCACGGCGCGGCAGAAACGGATAAAGCAGATATTTTTCCTTTGAGGATAAGCTTTTTCCTGTTTGTTAAGGATAGTATAGCCAGATAATGTGACGCCTGTATGATGATTTTTCAAATATTTATTGAAAATTCAAGGAGATCAGGTGATTTTGCCGGAAAACGCTCCGGATCCCGCGAAAAAAGGAGGAGGGGGGCGCTGCGGCGCGGAAGCGCAGAGCGGAGTTGTTTGTGCAGCAGCCTGCTTTCAGGCAGCGCCGTGCGGGGAGGCGCTTGACGCCGGGAACCGCCTGTGGGCGGCTGATTTTTTCGGATTTTATCCGATGGAGAGGCGAGCGGGGATCGGGACCGTGAACATCCGCGCATGCGCCGGACTGCTTTCAGGCAGCACCGTGCGGGGAGGCGCTTGGGCGCCGGAAACCGCCTGCGTGCGGCTGATTTTTTGGATTTTGTCCGATGGAGAGGCGAGCGGGGACCGGGACCGTGAGCATCCGCGCATGCGCCGGTCTGCTTTCAGGCAGCGCCGTGCGGGGAGGCGCTTGACGCCGGGAACCGCCTGTGGGCGGCTGATTTTTTCGGATTTTATCCGATGGAGAGGCGAGCGGGGATCGGGACCGTGAACATCCGCGCATGCGCCGGACTGCTTTCAGGCAGCACCGTGCGGGGAGGCGCTTGGGCGTCGGGAACCGCATGAGCCTCTGTAAACGCGGCAGACAGTGCCCATCCGTCAAACGGGTGCATATCCGTCCTGAGCAGGAGTGCCGCAGTCCCGGTCAGCTCTTTGAGGCTGTCGTGCCGGAAGGCTTTTCCTCGGCTTCCCCAAACATGCCGCATGCCTGCAAAAAACGGAGCGCCGCTGCGGGAAGCGCTGTTTTTTTGCGGCAGGCGATCAGAAAGCTGCGGGTCTGAAACGGCTGTTGAAGCCGGATCTCATGAAGCAGACCCTTTCGGATTGCTTCTCTGGCAAACGGCTCCGGAACAAATGCAATGCCGATTCCGCGGCAGGCAAAATCAATGATAAGATCGCTTGTGGACAGCTCGATATCGGGGAGCAGAAGTCCGTCCGGGGCTTTGTTCTTTCGCAGCTGCGCATCGGTGAACCGGCGCGTGCTGGTGGAGGTGTCCAGCATGATGAGCTTTTCCCCGGTCAGCTCTTCAAAGCTGACCGGCTCTGTGCCGAAGCGATCGGAGGAGGTGACCGCAATATCCCGCAGCTCCATGACCGGAAAGGTTTCAATCTCATGTCCCGCGTCGATCGGACCGGATACCACACCGAAATCGATTTCGCCTCGCAGAAGAGCCTCCATCGTAGCGGGGGACGGCGCGTTGGAAATCGTGATCCGGATGCCGGGAAATGCCCGGCTGAAGGACTGGATATGCTCCAGAAGGTAAAAGCGCAGCGTCATATCGGAGGCGCCGATGCGCAGAAGTCCGCTGTTGAGTCCGGTCATCTCGCGCAGCTTATCCTCGCCCTCCTCCAGCGCCGCCAGCGCCGTGCGGACATAGCTGTCCAGAAGCTCTCCCTCCGGGGTGAGCCTGATTCCGCGGTTTGTCCGGAAAAAGAGTGTGGCGCCGAGCTGCTGCTCCAGCTGTTTGACAGAGGCGCTGACGGCGGGCTGTGTCATATACAGACGCTGCGCCGCCTCCGATATGCTTCCGCAGCCGGCGACCTCATGAAAGTTGCGGTAAAGGGAGATGTTGTCGATCATCTGAGACTCCAGTCCCCGCAGCGCGGCGGTTATTGCACACGCTGGGCGAGAATGCGGATATACTTTCGGTAAAATTCTTCGTATCTGCCCTCGTCCAGCGCTTCCCGGATTTTTTCCATCAGGGTATTGTAGAAGTAGAGATTGTGCAGCACGCACAGGCGCATGCCGAGCATCTCCTTTGCCTTGAACAGATGCCGGATATAGGCGCGGGAATAGCTCCGGCAGGCGGGGCAGCCGCAGGTGGGGGAGAGCGGACGGTCATCGTATTTGAATTCCTCGTTCAGGACCGTCAGCTTGCCTTCCCATGTAAACAGGTTTCCGTGCCGCGCGTTGCGGGAGGGCATCACACAGTCAAAGAAGTCCACGCCGCGGTAGACTGCCTCCAGAATGTTGCAGGGCGTGCCGACGCCCATCAGGTAACGCGGCTTATCCTTCGGCATATACGGCTCGACCGCCTCAATGATGCGGTACATTTCCTCCGCGCTTTCTCCGACTGCCAGTCCGCCGATGGCATAGCCGTCCAGTCCGAGGTCCGCAATCTGCTTCATATGCTCAATGCGCAGGTCGGCATAGGTGCTGCCCTGATTGATGCCGAACAGAAGCTGGGAGGGGTTGATGGTTCCCTTCTGGGCATTGAGCCGGGTCAGTTCCTTTCTGCACCGGATCAGCCAGCGGTAGGTCCGGTCGCAGGAATCCTTTGTATACCGGTATTCCGCCGGATTGGCGATGCACTCGTCGAATGCCATTGCGATGGTGGAGGCAAGGTGGGACTGGATCCGCATGCTTTCCTCCGGCCCCATAAAAATGCGTGCGCCGTCCACGTGTGAATTGAACCAGACGCCCTCCTCCGTGATTTTACGCAGCTTTGCGAGAGAAAATACCTGAAAACCGCCGGAATCGGTCAGGATCGGTTTATCCCAATTGAAAAAGCGGTGAAGCCCGCCGAGACGGAAGATCAGCTCGTCTCCGGGACGGATGTGAAGATGATAGGTGTTGGAAAGCTCGACCTGGCAGTGCAGCTCGCGCAGATCATCGGTTGAGATGCCGCCCTTGATGGCTGCGGATGTGCCGACATTCATAAATACGGGCGTTTCGATGGTGCCGTGAACGGTGTGCATTCTGCCGCGTCTGGCAGCGCCCTCGGTCCGGAGCAGAGTAAATGACATGATATAAAAATACCTTTCTGAGTTGAAATAATGGCGCGGGTTGGCTTGCCTGCGGAAGGAAAATGCCGGTGCGGCGCATATCCCGGACACGGGCTTCCGGCTCTGTTTTTCGGAAAAAGCAGGAAATGCTGCCGGGACGGGCTGCCGTCCTTGGGAGTGCTCTGCCGGCACAGGATGCGAAGCGCCGCATCAGCCGCATTTGCTTTGCCGCAAAACGGGGAACCTGTACCGCACATTTCGGCGCGGAGCCTTCCTGCCGGTACGCGGACGGCTGTTTTCGGGGTGGTTTCTCCGCTTCGGGCTCCCTTGCGGCTTTTTTCCGTATGGCAGGGAGGGAAACCGGAGGCAGAGTATCCGTCTGCACCCGCAGAGCATCTGCCGCTTTTCTCCGTATGGCGGGGAGGGAAATCGGGGGCGGAAACAGGGTTCCGGCTTCTCTTGCAGCACACTGTCCCGGACGGCTGCGGCGTTTTTTCTCACGGCTTTCGTATTTGCCGCAAATCCGGCCGGGAGGCATGCTTTTTGCCTTGCGGAATGCTTCCGTGCCGTGTTTGCGCGGGGCAGGGTGCGGGGAATCCGTGCGCAGCCCGGTCAGGCGCGCCGGAACAGATGCTCGATCTGATGCTCGTTCATTTCAAAGGCGACCGGTCTGCCGTGCGGACAGAATTTGATGTCCGGCAGGGTCAGAACCTGCTCGACGATCCAGCGGATATCCTCCGGCGTGTCCTCTCTGCCGCCCTTGACCGCAGCCTTGCAGGAAGCCTGAAACAGCGCCTTTTCCAGGCGGACATTGCGGGATATTCCCGGCTCCGTCCTGCCTGCCGCAAGCTCGCCGCACAGCACAGTGAATGCGGAGGCTGCCGCAGCGCGGTCGAACTCCGACGGGATCTGCAAAAGCTGAATAAAGCCCTGCGCTTCCTCCGCACTGAAATCATAGCCTATTTTTCTCAGCTCCTCTGCATATTCCAGTGCTGCGCTGCATTCGCCGCTCTCCAAATGGAGCGGGATCGGAAGCAGCAGCATCTGGGGGCAGGAGGCGGATTTGTACAGATTTTCCTTCAGCTGTTCAAAAATGATCCGCTCATGCGCGGCATGCTTGTCGATCAGAATGACCTTTCCGGTCAGCTCCACGACAACATAACAGTTGAAAAAGACGCCGGCGATGCGGTACCACGGGAGCGGCAGCCGCTCCGGACGGCTTCCCGCCGCGCTTTCGCGTTCCGGTGCTTCTCCGGAATCCGGGAGGATCGCCGGGGCACCTTCCGTGCTGTCCGGAACGGGGGAGCTGTCCGGCATCCCGGAAGAAAAGCCGCTGTCCGGGGCTTTGCCGGCTGAAGGTCCGGCTTTGCGGTCAAAGGGACCGGACGGGGCATCTCCGGGGACGGACAGGACGGTCTGCTGCTCCGTGCGGGAACCGGCAGGAGCCGTATCCGCGCCGGGCTGCTGTCCGGAAGGGATGGAATCGGTCTTTTCCGCAGGGGCATTATGGGATGGAGGCTCTTTCCCTCCGTCCGGCACGGAAGCCTCCTCCGGATGCCGCAGGGTGTCGGAGCCGGGCAGCTCAACCCTGACCCTGTGGGGCTGCGCGTCCGCAGTGTCGCGGGTGTCCATGGAGAGCTGTTCATAGGTGACGTTGAGCTTTTCCCGGTCCATACTCATCTGGGCGGCAGCCTCGGCTGTCTCCAGCCTGAGCGCCACAAGATCGCCGATTCCTTTCAGATCGTCTCCGCTTGTCCTGAGCTGAAGATCGGGGAAGCCCGGGACGGGGCGGGAGGTATGCTGCTGAAGCGCGTTGCGGACAGCGGCGTAGATCGCGCCGAAAACCGCTTTTTCATTGGAAAACTTGACCTCAAGCTTGGCGGGATGCACATTGACGTCAACCAGCGCGGGGTGGATGCTCAGGTTCAGCACACAGACCGGAAAGCGCTCTGCGGGGCAGAAGGAGACAAATGCCTGCTCCAAAGCCGCGGTTGCCGTTGCGCTCTTGATATAGCGTCCGTTGATGAAGAAATTCTGGCAGTTCCGGTTGCCGCGTACATTGTCCGGTCTGCCGATATAGCCCTCCACGCCGATCCCATCGGTCATATCGTGTACTTCGATCAGCTTTTTTGCAAAATCCCTGCCCAGAACGGAGTAAATGGTGTTGGACAGCTTTCCGTCGCCCGCGGTAGAGAAGCGCAGCGTGCCGTCTGTGATCAGCTTGAAGGCTGTTTCCGGGTGAGAGAGCGCGACCTTTTCCGCCGCCGCGACAACGGCAAGCGTTTCGGAAGCGTCCTTTTTCAGGAATTTGCGCCGTGCCGGGATGTTGGCAAACAGCTCTTCTGCAATGATTGTGGTTCCCTCCGGGCAGCCGGTCGGCTCCAGCGCCGTGATTTCCCCGTTTTCGCAGACCAGAAGGGTTCCGACCTCGGCGCCGTGCGGTCTGGTCATGATTCTCAGACGGGAGACGCTGGCGATGGCGGCAAGCGCCTCTCCCCGGAAGCCGAGTGTGAGAATGCTGTCCAGATCGGATGCCTGCCGGATCTTGCTGGTGGCATGCCGCCTGACGCAGACCGGTACATCCTCCCGTTCCATGCCGCAGCCGTTGTCGCTGACGCGCATAAAGGAGGAGCCGCCGTTTTTGACCTCCACGGTGACAGAGGTGGCGCCTGCATCCAGTGCATTTTCCATCATTTCTTTGACGGCGGAGGCGGGGCGGTCCACAACCTCGCCCGCAGCGATCAGATTGGCTATTGAAAAATCCAGAACATGAATGATTCCCATGTTTGCTTAATGCTTCCTTTTGTTCTTATATTTTGGGGAGAAGAAGGGCGGTGTGAGTCCGTGCGAAAGGGCAGTACGCCGCACTCCGCAGAGATTGGGTTTCGCACGATGGCGGGCTTTGGATGTGCCGGCTGTGAGCAAGCGGCTCACGTATGGGCGGCATCGATTATGCCGCGCGGCACGCATGCGCGGGTGTTCCGCTCCTCGGTCCTGCCCCTCCGGCACCGGTCATTGACCGTGTTTCCGGGACGCACATGCAGGGAGGCTGCCGGACGCAATGCGGGCACGTGATGCGCACCGCCGATGTGCGGCGCACCGGATATGCCGCGCCTGTGCTGCGGTATAAGCGGGACGGGGTGTGTCGGTAAGCCGCGCTGTGGGGAGCCGCTTGTCTTGCCGCAAGCCCTTTGTTTGGGCGTCCGTGAGTGCGGGCAATGAGCCATACGGAAAGTGTGCCGCAGGCACGGGCAGTGTGCCATACTGCCCTCCCGATGCATAGATCAGCCTGCGTTTGCGGCGCGGGACTCCCGAGACGGCTCTTTTGACGGTTATTCTGCCAGCTTTTTCAGCTCATACAGAAGATTCAGCGCCTCCAGAGGGGTCAGAAGATTGATGTCGGTGTTCAGAAGCTTCTGCCGGACATCGTTCGCGCGGAAGTCATCAAAGGTGATATTGCTGTTTTCCTCCGGCTGCCGGGGGGCTTTTTCGGCTTTGGCGTCTCCGCTGTCCAGACTGCGCAGGATCTCTTTGGCGCGCCGGATAATTTCATTCGGAATGCCTGCCAGCTTGGCAACCTCAATGCCATAGCTGTCATCCGCATAGCCGCGGACGATTTTCCTCAGAAAGGTGATGGTGTCTCCGCTCTTTTTGGCAGCGATGTTGTAATTGACCACGCCGTCCACCGTTTTCTCCAGCTCGGTCAGCTCATGGTAGTGTGTGGCAAACAGCGTTTTGGCGCCCAGCTTTTTGCCGGCAGTGTATTCCGCAACGGCTCTGGCGATGCTCAGACCGTCATAGGTGCTGGTGCCTCTGCCGATTTCGTCATAGATGATCAGAGAGCGTTTGGTTGCGTTTTTCAGAATATAGGCAACCTCGTTCATTTCCAGCATGAAGGTGGACTGTCCGGAAGCGAGGTCATCGGAGGCTCCGACGCGCGTGAAAATCTTGTCCACGATCCCGATGCGCGCCTCCCGGGCGGGAACAAAGGAGCCGATCTGCGCCATGAGCGTGATCAGGGCAACCTGCCGCATGTAGGTGGATTTGCCCGCCATGTTGGGACCGGTGATCAGCGCCAGCCGGTTGTGATTGGTGTCAAGCAGCGTATCGTTCGGGACAAAGCCGCCGTTTGAAACATACTGCTCCACGACCGGATGCCGTCCGTCCTTGATGGAGATCAGGCTGCCGTATTCGATTTCGGGGCAGCAGTATCCGTTCCGGACCGCCGCATCGGCAAGCGAAATATAAACGTCCAGCTTTGCAAGGTAAGCGGCGCACGCCTGCACGCGCTTGATCTGCGAGGCGATGCTGTCCCGGATCCCGGTGAAAATTTCATATTCCAGCGCACAGAGCTTGTCCGATGCGCCGAGGATCATAGTCTCCTTTTCCTTCAGCTCCTCCGTGATATAGCGTTCGCTGTTCGTCAGTGTCTGCTTGCGGATATAGCGGTCCGGTACAAGGGCTGCGTTTGCCTTTGAGACCTCGATGTAATAGCCGAATACGCGGTTGTAGGATATTTTCAGCGTCTTGATCCCGGTTTTTTCCTTTTCCTCGGCGGCGATTTTTTCAATATAGCTTTTTCCGTTGTGAACGATATCGAAAAGCTCGTCTGCCTGCTTGTGATAGCCGCGGCGGATGAAGCCCGCTTCCCGGACGGAAAAGGGCGGATCGTCCGCAATGGCGCTGTCAATCAGCTCACGGATGTCGTCCAGCGTGTCCAGACGCAGGTGAATGTCGGAAAGCTCTTCGCTCCGGAAGTCCGCAAGCAGCTCCTTGATTTCCGGAAGCTGTGCGGCGGTCTGTGCAATGGACTTTAAATCTCTGGCATTTGCCGTGCCGTAAACAAGCTTTGTCATCAGACGGTCAAGGTCCAGAATGTGCTTCAGATGCTCCGACAGCTCCTCGCGCTGCATAAAGCTTTCCGTCAGCTCCGAAACGGCGCGCTGGCGTCTGCCGATCTGATAGGCGTTGAGCAGCGGCATTTCGATCCATTTCCGCAGGAGGCGTCCGCCCATGGAGGTGTGCGTGTGATCCAGCACCCAGAGCAGCGTGCCTTTTTTCTCTTTGTTGCGCATGGTTTCGCACAGCTCCAGATTGCGGCGGGTGGAGACGTCAAGCTCCAGATACTGCCCGTCGTCGTACAGATGAATCTGTGTGATGTTCGTGCTGCTTGTCATCTGGGTCTCAATGACATAATCCAAAAGCGCACCGGCTGCCGAAATGACGGCGGGAGCGGTCTGACCAAGGTCTGCGCTGCTGCCGAACTGGCGGGAGGTGACGGCAAGCGCATGCGCATAGTCAAAGCGCTCCTCCTGCCGGTCATTGATCACGGCATGCAGCCGCTCCGTAAGAAAGGAACGCAGCGCGGGATACTCTTCGATCGGGGCGTTGAGCAGCAGCTCACAGGGGGAATAGGATCCGATTTCATTGATCAGCCTTCGCTGTGCGGGATCGGATTCAAAGCCGGTTGCGTGGATTTCCCCGGTGGATACATCGGCAAAGGCAACCCCCGTTCCGGCTTCTGTGATACAGACGGCGCACAGGTAGTTGTTCTTGTCCTCCGGAAGCTGCACATTGTCGATCACGGTGCCGGGCGTGACGGTCCGGATGACCTCGCGCCGCACCAGCCCCTTTGCCTGTGCGGGGTCCTCCGTCTGCTCGCAGATGACCACCTTATAGCCCTTTGCGACCAGACGTCCGATGTAAATATCGGCTGCGTGAAAGGGTACGCCGCACATGGGCGCACGCTGCGGTTCTCCGCAGTCCTTTCCGGTCAGCGTCAGCTCCAGCTCGCGGGAGGCGACCTTGGCGTCTTCATAGAACATTTCATAGAAGTCGCCGATTCTGTAGAACAGAATGGCATCCCTGTGCCGGTTTTTGATTTCGAGGTATTGCTGCATCATGGGTGTAAGTGCCATATGACAGAGCCGGCTTTCACCGCACCTTTCTGACCGGAAGGTGCGGAAAAGCGATCCTTTCTGCGGAATTATCCGGAAGACGCGGCTTCCGAAGCTGTATAGATGGAGCAAGGAAATCCGAGCATGCCGCCTTGCCCGATTCGGACGGGGACAGACGGCGGCTGCGTGAACCTCTGCGCCGGGCTTGGGACGGAAGGCGTTTCACAGCCGCGGCAGCGCGGAATTTCTGCGGTCGGACTGCCGGACGCGGAAAACTCCGGCTTTTTTGGCGGCGGCGCCGGACCCCGGAGCGCCGCTCACGGTCAAAAAGAGCCTGCGGGCGGCGCGGCTGCGATTCGCAAGCGGCATCGGAGCCTGTGCGCACTCAGCTCAGCCTGCCTGAGAGGGTGTAGGTGTCCGCGCCGGTGATATGGACTGTTTGGAAGGTTCCGATGATGGATTCCTCCCCCTTGGGGAAATGCACCAGCCGGTTCTGCTCATTTCTGCCGGTCATTCTGTCGGGGTCGTTTTTGCTGTAGCCCTCAACCAGAACCCGGATGTCCGTTCCGATGTATGCCTGATTCTTTTCATGGGAGATGGCGTTCTGCACCGCAAGCAGGCGCCGGAAGCGCTCGCTTTTGACCTCCTCGGGAACCTGCCCCTCCATTTCGGCGGCGGGAGTCCCCTTCCGCTTGGAGTAGATGAACGAGAAGAAGGCATCGTACCGGATTTTTTCAAGCATGCGGAGCGTTTCCTCAAAATCCTCCTCGGTTTCCTGCGGGAAGCCGACGATGATGTCTGTGGAAAGCGCGATGCCGGGCACTCTGTCCCGCAGGCGGCGGGTCAGGGCCTCATACGCTTCGGCAGTATAGCGGCGGTTCATGCGCTTCAGGACCCGGTCGCTGCCTGCCTGGAGAGGGAGATGAAACGCCTTTGCGATCTTGGGCTTGGAGTCCTCTCCGCTGTGGCGGGCAATGACATCGATCAGCTTATCCGATGCATCCTTTGGGTGCGAGGTCATAAAGCGGATCCAGTAATCGCCCGGAATGCGGCAGATATCCTCCAGAAGGTCGGCAAAGTCATAGCCGTCCGCCCGATCCTTGCCGTAGGAGTTGACATTCTGCCCGAGCAGCGTAATCTCCTTATAGCCCTCGGCAGCAAGCTGCCGGATTTCGGAAAGGATTTCTGCCGGTTCGCGGCTCCTTTCCCTGCCGCGCACATACGGAACGACGCAGTAGGTGCAGAAATTATTGCAGCCGTACATGATGCTGACCCACGCGCGGAAGCTGCTTTCGCGGCGGACGGGAAGTCCCTCCGGGACGGGATATGCCCCGTCCTCCGGGTCCGGATAAAATGCCCGTCCGGACTTTTTCAGCGCCTGGCTGAGGTAGACGGGAAACTGCTGCGGAGAGGCGGTGCCGAACAGGAAATCCACATAGGGATAGCGGTTTTTAATCTCGTTCAGACGGTGCTCCTGCGCGACCATGCAGCCGCAGATGCAGACAATCAGCTCCGGGTTTGCGGCTTTTTTGTGCTTCAGCTGACCGGTCAGCGACAGCGCCTTCAGCTCTGCATGCTCCCGGACGGCGCAGGTGTTGAAAATGATCAGCTCGGCGGCGTCCGGGTCATCGGTGTATTCATAGCCCATTTCTGCGGCAAGCCCTGCCAGACGCTCGCTGTCCGCTTCGTTCTGCTGACAGCCGAAGGTCTGAATGTACACGCCCGGGCTTCTGCCCTTTTGGAGGCGGAAGGAATCGGTATAGTCAAGAACCGACCGGATTGCCTCTGCGGCATCGGACGGCGGTATGTTTTTTTGTTGTGACATGCGTGAATCTCCGTGTAATCTGAATTTCCGTGCCGGATCAAAAGGTGTCCGGCGCCGGACGGCGGTGTGTCTGACCGGACATCTCCGGCGCGGGGACGCGCGGGTATCTATGGGACCGGAGGAAGCCGAAGCATAGGGACTTCATCCGGCATGTCAGCCCGGGCGGGTACGGCTCTTCTCAAAGCCGGCACGGGACGCGGCAGGCAATGCTCTGACGCTTCCTCGGTGGACCGGTCCGCGCGTCGGACAGTGCTTCCTGTGAAGCCTGTGCGGTGCGGCAGCCAAAATGCCGCGTCTGCGGTCAAATCCGTACGGCTTCGCGCTCTGCCGGTGGGCGGAGCGGAGGTCAGCGGAGGCTGTCCGGACGGCATCCGGACACCCGACCGATGAGCCTCCTGCGCTGCGGCGAAGCATGGAAAGATATGCGGCAGCTGCGGGAAGGCAAGGCAGAGCCTGAACCCGGAACCCGATGAGCAGCCCCGAACCCCGGCAAATTCGGGGCGGGATATGGGCAGACAATATTCCGGCGCCTCGGTCCGCCGGCTGCCGCAGCCCTCTGTGAAGCACGTGCGGACGCGGCAGGCAATGCTCTGACGCTTCCTCGGTGGACCGGTCGGACAGTGCTTCACGTGAAGCTTGTACGGTGCGGCAGCCGGGTTTTCGACGTCCCCTCCGGTACGCCGAGCCGCACGGCTGCCGCAGAAGGCGCTCCGGCGTGATGCCGCTCCGATGTCCGCCCGAAGCCCGTGCGGCTTTTGCGGAACGGAATGCAGGATGCCCCGGCAGGGGGCTGTTTTCTGCTGCGGTCCGCATCAATGCCGCATCGGGCGAACGGACTTCCGGAGGCATTTCCGGATGGCTCAAACGACCCGGGAGAGAGCGGCGTTTTTATGCCGTATTGTGCTTTATTGCTATATATTTATTATACCGCAGGCGGCTGTTTCTGTCAATCTATTCTTGACAAAGAAAAATGTCGATGTTATAATGAAAATGCGACGAAATCAAAAGAGAAAGACAATGAAAAGGCGGAAGCGTGCTGCTTCGCCCGGTGCCGTAAGGCTTTCTGCGCCGAGAGGCGTGTGGGAGCTTTGCAGCTCTGATTCCCGCAGAAAGGATGCTTTCGCACAGGCGAAGGCGAGGGGCAGAAAAGATGCTTTACATTCTGGATACGGCGGATGTCGAGAAAATCCGCAGATGCGTATATTATTACCCGGTGGCAGGAGTGACGACGAATCCTACGATCATCTCCAAGGAAAAGAAGGACTTCCTTCCCTTGATCAAGGAGATCAGAAGCATTATCGGCGAGGACAAGATGTTCCACATTCAGACAACGAGTGTGGCTGCGGAGGATGTGCTGGAGGAAGCCAAGGCGCTTCGGGATATTGTGGGCAAGAATCTGTACATCAAGGTTCCGATCTCTCCGGACGGTCTGCGTGCGACCATGAAGCTGAAGGAAGAGGGCTTCGGCGTGACGGAAACCGCCATTTTCACACAGCAGCAGGCGATGATTGCCGCGACTGCCGGTGCTGATTTTGTGGCTCCGTATGTCAACCGGCTGGACAATATCGTAAGCGACGGCGTCAACGTGGTGTCGGAAATCGTGCAGATGTTCCGGGAGCACGGGGAAAAGGCAAAGGTGCTGGCGGCAAGCTTCAAAACAGTGGAGCAGGTGCATAAAATTTCCATGGTCGGCGGACATGCCGTGACGCTGAATCCGGATCTTCTGGATCAGCTGATTTATCACCCGATGACCATGATGGCGATCGATGATTTTGAGGCGGACTGGAAAACGGTGTACGGCGATAAGAAAATCATTGATTTTGTAAAATAAACGGTCAGACTGACGATCAAAGGGGCTGTCCAAGGCATTTCGCTTTTGGGCAGCCTTTTTTGCTGTCAATTGAAAATTGATATACCGGCAGTGTGGGGGATCGGAACGAATCTTCATTGAGAAGGCTGTCCTTGAAAAATGTTTATTTGCACATAATTTGTTTTAAAATTATATATTTTATTGTTTTGTATTGACAAATTCATCTTTCGATATTATAATAGAGGCACATGGTCAATGTGGGCAATCAATTAGAAAATTTTTTCTGAAAAGGAGAATCGCAAAATGAAAAAACTGATACCTCTTTTACTGGCAATCGGGCTTATTGCATCCTCCCTTTGTTTTGCTGTGTCGGCTGACGCGCTCAGCGACGGAGAGGTGAACGCCGTTTGGGCGGAAAAAGCTCCGACGATCGATGGACAGATCGACGAGATGTGGGAATATGCGGATGAGGTCATGGCGGTAAAGTTCGGCTCTAACATCTATCCGGACACATCAACGGAATTTGCGGACGAAACTGATCCCGTTGCTTATGCAAGAGTCAGATTTATGTGGGACAGCACACACATTTATGCCCTTGCGAGAGTGTTTGATACCACGCCCAACGAAAGCGCATCCAAAAAGAATCCCGAGGACTGCGATATTGACTCGGTTGACTTTCAGATATCCGAAATGAACGGCGATGACGAAGCCATGCGCGATGATACCGTCGGTGCCGGGAACAACTTCCCCGGAAACGGTATTTTTAATGTGAACATAAACGGAAAGGTTACAGGATGGGGCGGCGTATGGTATGCCGATAAGGGCAGTGAAAAGGTACAGGGCGCTGCTGCAAAGACGGAATACGGTTATGTCATTGAAATTGCAATTCCGCTTCAGACCGTGACGGTTGACAAAGGGGATACCATCGGAATGGAGATTCAGATCAACGACAATCAGAACGGAACCGGCCGCACTGCCATCAGGCAGTGGAGCTGCGATGAGTGCCTCGGGCATTCCAACACGAAATACCTCGGAAAGGTAACCATGGCTGGCGCCTCCGATGTCAAGAATCCGTTCTCAAACGAAACCGAACCCAAGCCTGCCGAGACCAATCCTCCCGCAACCGTTGCCGAAACAAAGAAGCCGAAACCTGCTGAAACAACGCCGGTCACTGCCGCGGAGGGTACAGAGGGATCAACCGAAACATCCGCTCCCGTAACGGAAAACGGAAACTCGCTCCCTGCCATCATCGGGGTTTGCGCTGCGGTTATTATCATCGCGGTGGTCGTGTTTATTGTTGTAAAAAAGAAAAGGCAATCAAATAATGCGGATTAATTCCGAAGAATAAGCCGGCGGGACCGAAGGGAGCCGCTAAGTGCAAGCTCCCGTACAAAGCCGGGCATCCTGAAATGGGGTGCCCGGCTGCTTGCTTTTTATCCGCCGCAGAGAATTGAAGCGCGCTCTGCCCGGTCTTTGCAGAGGCTGCGGATGCGGGAACACTGTCAGATGGGTCACAGCCGCAATGCCCGCTGAGAACGGCGGCTTCCGGTGGACAGACGGCGCCTGATGGGGCATAAAGCTCCGCATTTTTCCCTGCGCGGATGAGATGAAAAATCATGTAATAAAAACGTTTTCGCATACGGAACGGCGTTTTATATTGTCACGTGACAAACAAAAATTCAAAAATCAGGAAGATAACGGCACGGCAGTGCTTTCAAAGATGTTCAACATCGAAGATAAATGTTGAAGAATTGTTGAATGTTGAAGCTTTTAAGTCTCGTCCTGCCAAAAAAAACACGGACTCCCGGCATACAGCCGAAAGCCCGTACCTGTTGTGCGCCAATGTGTTTACGCGTTCTTCTGTGCTTCCTCAACCGCAACCGCGCAGGCAACGGTAGCGCCGACCATCGGGTTGTTGCCCATGCCGATCAGACCCATCATCTCAACGTGAGCGGGAACAGAGGAAGAGCCGGCAAACTGCGCGTCGCCGTGCATGCGGCCCATGGAGTCGGTCAGACCGTAGGAAGCGGGACCCGCACCCATGTTATCGGGATGCAGCGTGCGGCCCGTGCCTCCGCCGGAAGCAACGGAGAAATACTTCTTGCCGTTTTCATTTGCCCACTTCTTATAGGTTCCGGCAACCAGGTGCTGGAAACGGACCGGGTTGGTGGAGTTTCCTGTGATTGAAACATCGACGCCCTCCAGCTTCATGATTGCCACGCCCTCCAGAACATCGTTGGCACCGTAGCAGCGGACCTTGGCTTTTTCGCCGTCGGAGAAAGCGGTCTTTTCCACGACCTTGACTTCATCGTTATAGAAGTCATAATCCGTTTTGACGTAGGTGAAGCCGTTGATGCGGGAGATGATATAAGCGGCGTCCTTTCCGAGACCGTTCAGAATGACCTGAAGCGGCTCGCGGCGGACCTTGTTTGCGGTTCTCGCAATGCCGATTGCACCCTCTGCGGCGGCAAAGGACTCATGACCTGCCAGGAAGCAGAAGCACTTGGTTTCTTCGCGGAGCAGCATGGCGCCCAGATTTCCGTGTCCCAGACCGACCTTGCGGTTTGCGGCGACAGAGCCGGGTACGCAGAATGCCTGCAAGCCGATTCCGATGGCTTCTGCGGCGTCAGCTGCGTTCGCCACGCCCTTCTTCAGTGCGATAGCAACACCGAGTGTGTATGCCCAGGAGGCGTTATCAAATGCGATCGGCTGTACGCCCTTGACGATGGCGTCCACATCGATGCCCTTTGCCAGGCAGACGGCGCGTGCGTCCTCCAGATCTGCGATGCCGTACTCCTTCATGCATGCGAGGATGCCGGGCATTCTTCTTTCTTTTCCTTCAAACTTTACATCGTTAGACATGTTTCGGTTCCTCCTCTCTTACTGCTTTCTCGGGTCGATATATTTGACGGCGCCGTCCTCCGGCTTATATCTGCCGTAGGTCTTGATATTGCTCTCAAATGCTTCCTGATAGGATTTTCCCGCCTTGACGGCATCCAGCATTTTTCCGAGGTTGATGAACTTATAGCCGATGACCTCGTCATTCTTGTCCAGCGCCAGATCCAGGACATAGCCCTCTGCCATTTCCAGATAACGGACGCCCTTTTCACGGGTGGCATACATGGTGCCGACCTGAGAGCGCAGACCCTTGCCGAGGTCGTCCAGACCGGAGCCGATCGGCAGTCCGTTTTCGGAGAAGGCGGTCTGGGAACGACCGTAGACGATCTGCAGGAACAGCTCGCGCATCGCGACGTTGATGGCATCGCAGACGAGGTCCGTATTCAGAGCCTCCAGAATGGTCTTTCCCTGAAGAATCTCCGCTGCCATGGCGGCGGAATGCGTCATGCCGGAGCATCCGATCGTTTCGACCAGCGCTTCCTCAATGATTCCGTTTTTAATGTTCAGCGTCAGCTTGCAGGCGCCCTGCTGGGGTGCGCAGTATCCGACGCCGTGCGTAAGACCGCTGATATCCTTGATTTCAAATGCCTTGACCCATTTGCCCTCTTCCGGAATGGGCGCAGGACCGTGCTTCGGTCCCTTTGCGACATAAGTCATGTTCTCGACATCCTGCGTGACTGCATAAGGACAGTTGCTCATGTGTTTTTATCTCCTTTGTTTTATTTATCATACGGCGGTGCGCAATTCTGCCAAAACATATGCCGGGGAAAGTCCGGATACCGGAAAGACTTCCGGTTCAGTCTGCGCGGCGCCATGACCGATATTCAATTCTTTATTATAAACAGATTTCAGAGAAAAATCAAGAAAGAATTGTAAATTATAGGCGTGTTTTCGGGCAGATGCCGTAAGAGCTGCGGCGGAATGGGTCCGCTCGGGGGCTTGAGGGTGATTTCTCCCTCGGGCGGGCTTTGCGAGGCGCTTTGCGGGCGTGCAGAAGAGCGCTGCGGCTGGCGCGTTAATCCGGATAAGCTTTTATATCGGACTGCGGCTCTGCGGGGAGGCGGAGGACTGCTGCTGCGTTTTGCAGGAGTTAAGCCGGGCAGGAGCGCCCGATGCCGCTCTCTGCAGGACTGAAAAACGGCAGGCGCCCGGTACAGGGGCGTTTTGGCGGAGCCGCTTTTGAGCCGGGTATATTTTCCGGGCTTTTCGGAGTATGTCCTCGGGGGCGGCTTCTTTGGGAAGTCCGAACCGCATCGCGGGCGCTGCGGCAGCTGCTTTGCGAACGTGCGGAAGAGCGCTGCGGCAGGCGCTCTGCGAACGCACGGCAGGCAGGACTCCGTTCCGAAAAATCGGCGGAGACATCTGACCGCACACGCCTGCTTCGGCATGCTGCCGGGCGCTTTGCCGATGCGGGGGCGTTGTCGGTTTGTCCGCGTTCCTCCGGCTGACGTCCGGGTCGGGAGGGAAAAACAAAAAACGCAGTGCATTCCGGTGGACACCGGCTTGCACTGTGTTTTTGGCTGCCGTCTGATTTCGTCAATTGCGCCTTTCCCGGGGCAGGGCGCGCCGATGAAGGCTTCGCTTCCGGAGGCGGAATGCCGTGAAGGGGTAATGCCCGGCACGGCTGTCCGCTTTTTGGCTTCTGCCGCCTCAGAGCAGGCAGTCGTCCGGATCGGAAAGATTGCCGGGGGCAGCGCGGCGGATCTTGCGGGAGGAGGTCTTTTCAAAGGGCTTTTGCCGGAGCACGGCGATCCGGATGCGCTTGAAGGGCGGAAGGGAGAGGTTGACCTCCGCGACAGCCGCGCCGAGCAGCCGCTTCAGCGCCGAAAGACGGGTCTCCGCTCCGGATTTTTCCGCCTGCTCTGCCTCCGCCTCTGCCTCCGGGGAGGGAACAAGAACTGCCTTTACCACGGTTTCACCCGCATCCGTAACGGTGCCCGCAACCAGGGATTCTCCGATCATCGGATGGCGGTCCAGATAAATCTCAAGCTCCTCCGGGAAGATATTTTTTCCGTTTGATGTGACGATCACATTCTTTTTTCTGCCGGTGATGTACAGAAAACCGTCGTTGTCAATATATCCGAGGTCACCCGTGCAGAACCAGCCGTCCTGCATCACCTGTTCGGTCAGCTCCGGATTTTTATAGTAGCCGAGCATGACGTTTCTGCCGCGGTAAAGGATTTCTCCGACTCCGTTTTCATCCGGATCCCGGACGGAAAGCTCTCCGCGCGGCACACAGAGTCCTGCCGCTTCATCCCGGTACAGCGTATCGGAGTTGACGGCGGCGAGCGGGGAGCATTCGGTCAGACCGTAGCCCTGCACGGTGAGCAGCCCGAGCTCCCGCATGCCGCGCAGCGTCTCCGGGTTTGCCGCAGCGCCTCCGCAGGAGATAAGCCGGAGCCTTCCTCCGAGACTGTCGCGGATGCCCGAAAACAGCTTGGAGGACAGGTCGAGTCCGGTTTTGCGCAGCGCGTTGTTGTAACGGACGGCGCGGCGCAGCTTATCCGCCTTTCCCGTTTTTTCGGCAGAGTGCCAGATCTTCTTATACAGGGAATCCACCAGAGCCGGAACCGCGATCAGCATGGAGGCATGCACCTCCGTCATGTTTTTTGCAAACGCGGAAAGACGCTCGCAGTAAGCGATTGCCGCACCGCGGTAGATCATGCTCAGATAGCCGCAGGTACACTCATAGGTGTGATGCAGCGGGAGGACCGAGAGTGCAACGTCATCGCTTTTGACCAGAAGCATTGCGCTGATTTCCTCCAGATCAAAGCAGATGTTTTCCTGCGACAGCATGACGCCCTTTGATGCGCCGGTGGTTCCGGAGGTGAACAGCAGGACCGCAAGCGCCTTCGGATCGATCTCGCAGTCAAAAAAGGCGGTTTCCCCCTCTGCGATCAGTTCGGTTCCTTTCCTGCACAGCTCCGGGATTTCCGTGAAGCAGAAGCGCTGCACGCGGTCGGGAAGGCTGCATGAGGCAAGCTTTCCGGCGAGCTGTCCGGAATAAAAGACGGCATCCGCCTCGGAAAGGGCTGCAATGTTGGATATTTCCTCGGGTGAGCATTCTCTGTCGGTGGGAATGATGACGCCCGCGCCGCAGAGTACGGTCATATAGACAAGCGCCCAGGCATAACAGTTCTCTCCGATCACCATGACGCGCCGCCCGGCGGGGAGGATGCGGCAGAGTGCGGTTCCGAGCGCATTGACGTCATCCCGGAATTCGGTATAGGTTGTGGGCCGGTATACGCCGTCTTTCTTTTGGAGAAACGCGGTTCTCGGACCGTAGAGCTTTTCACTTCCGTACAGAAGCTCTCTGAAATCGCGGCAATAGCGGACAGGATGGTAACGCGGTGTTTTTTTCATGGCTTTGTTCCCTTTCTTGTGTTGGAGGAGGACGGGAAAGCGCTTCTGCGGCGGTTCCGTATCCGGGGCGGAGGCTCTTCCGTGATATGCTGCCTCCGCCCGAAGCGCGGGCAATTTCCCGCATTGCGGCGTCGGGAGCTTTGGCAGGAGCTGCGGAATATCGGGGCAGTCCGACCGGAGCCCTTTTCGGCTTTGCGGACCGGCGGCGCCGCGGGGAGGCGCTTCCGGACAAGCCTGGCACCTTATTTTCTGCGGCTTGGAAGCATGGTGAGCATTGCCCCCGCAAAGGAGGCGCACAGGAGGACAAACATGGCTGCGTTTGCCGCATCCGTCCGCTGCTTGCGGCGCCTCAGCCTTTCCGCGAGCAGCCGATAGCTCCGGTCCTGCGCAGAGCCGGAAAAGTATGCTGCACGGTGCGGCGCCTGCACGTCAGTCTGCTTTTTTCTTGCGTGCTGCTCCTGACGGAGCATGGCACAGAGGCTGCGGCATGCCTCACAGCGGGACAGGTGCGAGGCAACGGCGCTGCGGCTTGCCGCGCTTGCCGTGCCATCGGTATATAAGGGGATCAGATCCCGGATGATTTCACAATTCATGATTGGTTCCCGTGACTTTGACAAGTCGTCCTTTCCGGATATTCGTGAGAGTCTTTGGACAGTTCTTCCCGTAATTTTGCCTTTGCCCGGCAATACAGGACCCGCGCAGAGTCGCAGCTGACCGAAAGCAGCGCCGCAATCTGTTCAAACGGCAGCTCTGCATAGGTCCTCAGAATCACAACATCCCGGTATTTGCCGGGAAGCCGCCCGATGGCAAGCCGGACGGCGCGCGTTTCTTCCATGCGGAGCAGGACCTCCTCCGGGCAGGCATCCTCCGGGGAGGGGAGGCGTTCGTCCGCGCACGCCGACGTTTTTTGTTCTTTGATGCTTCGCAGGTGCTTGAAATACAGGTTTTTTGCGATTGCTGCAAGCCATGTGAAGATCCGGCAGCTTCCGTCATAGCGGTGGAAGGAGCAGAACGCGCGGTAGAAGCACTCCTGTGTCAGTTCTTCGGCAAGTCCCTGGTTTTTGCACATGCGGAACAGAAACCGGTAGATTCCCTCTGCGTTTTCCCGGTAAATTGTTTCGAATTCGTTGATCGGTGCTCCCTCCGTTTCCGCTGCGGTCTGTCTCTTAATACCCTGCGGGGCAAAAATGTGACAGCCTTTCTGAAATTTTTTTGGGTTCTGTGACCTGTGGGGATGTTTTTCAGCTTCACTGCTCCGCGCGCTGGACCGGTCCGCCCGCCGGAGCCTTTTTGCAGACGTCCGAAGCTCGGCTGCACGCCCGGGGCTGCGGGACATCGGAATTCCTTCCGTTTATGAACATGTCAGCGGAATCGTGCCGGGTGGATGTGTCATGTCCGCAGGCTTATGTGCGTGTCCGCGCGCATGCGGCAGCTCTGCGTATGCGTGCCGTCCGAGGGCTTTTCTGTCCGTGAGATTACGAAGCCGCCCGGAAAACGCCGGACAGTCCCGGGAGCATCGGTCCCTGACGCATGCCTTCCGGGGCTGCGCGGGGCAGGAAGTTACACGCTGCGGCGGAAAATGCCCGGGGCATCCGGCAGCGGAATATACCCGAAGCCTCTGCGGCAGGGAAAGGGTGCTGCTGCGCGGTCAGGCGAAAGAAAAGCCCGGCACGGTGTGCTCTTCGGATAGAATAGCACAAACATGTGACCGGACTGAGAACTTTTCGGAACGTTTCAGTGAAACAGGGAACCGAAAAATTCCAGAATTTTAAATTTCAGCACATATTTCGGATGCTCTGTATCGGTCAGGATGCGGACCTCCCCCGGAGTCAGACCTGCGGCGAGGAGCTGCTCCTCCGCTTCGCCCTTGGCGGCATTCAGGCAGAGCGGAGGAAACAGCACGCACCACCAGTTTTTCCCCTCCGCTTCTCCAATCAGGATACGGACGGAGTCATAAACGCCGGCAGGAAGCCGCAGGGCTTCGTATTCCCGCGTCGGGTAATATTCCTTGCCGATGGAAACGCTTACGGAATAGGAATAGCCCTGCTCCTCTACGCAGCGCTGCGCCGTCTCCTGTAAAAGAGTCCGGTTCTGCGTCAGCAGGCGGAGCGCCTCGGAGCGGGTTTCGCAATCCGCAAGAACCGAGGCTGCGGTTTCCAGAACGGCGTCCCGGACGGTCAGCTTCAGCGCCTGATCCTCCTCGGAGTCGGAATTGGCAAGAACGTGCAGACGGATCAGGCGGTCATAAATTTCCTGCTCGCCGCCGACCGGCAAAACAGAGACGGTCAGCGCAAGGGCGATGCAGCAGACAACGGCAATCCATGCTTTTTTCATATCAGTGATCCTTTCTCTTCCCGGATGGCTCCGGGGATGTTTTTCAGGCATGTAACGGCTTTGCGTTCGTATGATTTGCTTTCGTATGAAAAGTATCGGCAGGACGTGCGGCTGTTATTCGGCTGTTTTTAAAAAAGGCAGTTTTTTCCGAGGGAGAGAGGCTGAAGGCGCGTTGCGGAGCCGGGGAAGGGGATGGCGAAAGGAGAGGACGGGTACAAAACGGCGGTGCGGGTCGCAGGCTTGCGTTCGGGAGGGCGGGCAGTGAGGCTTGCACCCGGAGAATTGTATGACGGACGGCGCGGCATGGGTCTTCGGTTTCCGGTTTGCGGCACGGGGGACCTGCGGCGAAACCCGGACAGGGGAGCGGGGGGCAGATGCGCCCTCCTCCGTCCGCCGGAGAACGGCGGGACCCGCAGCCCGAAGTCCGGACCGGACAGGGAGGAGCCGGATATGCGGAAAGCCACCGCAGAACGCAGTCCGGACCGCAAACCCGTCTGCGGGGACGGTGCGATGTGCCGGAGAAGGGGGGAGGCGTTATGTTTTTTGCTTTTGCGGCAGGATGAGAGCGCAGCCGCAAAACTCCCGCAGCATAAAAAGCCGCGCAGCTGTGCCGGCTTTTTTATGGGATCGGATGAAAATTGTGCTCCGGCGCCGCGTGCGTCAGGCTCTTTTCGGGCGGTCTGTCCTGCGGCAGCGGTACGGAATGGCGTTTTTTGCATATATAATATAAAAAGTGCAAAAAGACGGATTTTTTTACGCGGCGGCAGAGCGGAAAACACTTCTGCGGCGCAAAAGTATGTCAATTTTAGCGCAAAATCACAAACAGGGCGGGGAAAAGTAAAAAAACATTTTTTAGTCTTGACAAAATGAATTGACTGCATGTATAATATGGATGCAGAAATATCATGTAACTGTCCGGTTCCAGTCTGCGCTGAGCCGGAGGAAAGGATCAAAGAATGAATATAAGCAAGAAAATTCTGTGTCTTCTGCTTGTTGCGCTGATGTCTGTTTCTGTGCTTGTTGCGTGTGCAAACGACGGCAATAAGCCGAGCGGGGAAAGCGGAACCAAGGGCGATCAGGAAACGCAGGGCGAAGCAGAAGCAAAGCTTGAAGTTCCGGATAATCTGGACTACAAGGAAAGAGAATTTGTCGTTCTGACCTGCCCGGGCGAAAACGAAGCGACAAAGCTGTACTGGACGCACTTCGGCGTAAACGAGGAGAACGGCGATACGCTGAACGACGGTATTTATAAGGCAAACCGCAATACGGAGCTTTATCTGAATATCAAGCTGGTCAGCAACGAGTCTGCCGGTCTGATTGATACCAGCATGTACCGTCAGCAGGTTCTGAACAATGACGACTCCTTCCAGCTTGCCTGCTGGATCGACCGTTTTGCTCTGGAGCTTGCCATGGACGGTCTCGTGACCTCTGTGAACGAGCTTGATTCCGAGAGCTATGTCGATCTGTCCAAGCCGTGGTGGTATAAGACGATGAACGACACGCTGTCCATCGACAACAAGCTGTACCTTGCCGCAGGCTATATGGGCATCGACCTGTTCGGCGGCATGCAGCTGCTTCTGTACAACAAGCAGATTGCAACCGACAATAAGCTCGGCGAAAACGAGGACGGCAACCTGTACTCCATGGTTTATAACGGAACCTGGACGATGGAAGAAATGTACAGAATGATGGTCACGGCTTCCAAGGAGCTGGACGGCGACGGTCAGCGCACCGAAGCGGATCAGTGGGGCTGCGTTTCCACCGGTTCCATCTGGTTTAACAACTTCTCTGCCTGCAACGGCGAGACGATCATTACAAAGAACAGCGATGATATTCCGGAGTTTACCGCGATCGGAAACGAGCGCCTGTACAACATCTGGCAGTATGTGATTGAAAACCTGACCAATTCGGAGTATAACTTCGATAAGGCGGATACCAGCTCTTACGGCAAGGGTCATACATACGAGAACGTTGTGTATATGTTCATGGACAACAAGGCACTGTTTGTAGCTACTACGCCGATGTATCTGGAAATGCTCAACGGTTCCGAAACGGATTACGGCATTCTGCCTTTCCCGAAGTATGAAGCAGTTGAGAAGGGCACTCCCTACAGCTCCTACACGACCGGTCTGGTTGCACACTTCGCTCCGATCACCATTACCGATAAGGATATGGTTGCGGCAACAATGGAAACCCTGAACTATCAGTACTACAAGGTCACGATTCCCGCGTATGTCAACAAGGTTCTGAGCGTCAGACAGGTTCGCGATGACGACTCTGCCGAGATGCTTGATATGATGATCAAGAACCGCGCACTGGAGCTTGGTCAGACCTACTGGTTTGAAGCAGTCATCGCCGGCGCTGCCAATACTGTTTGGACCAAGGGTATCAATGTGTACACCTCCACCTTCCAGAAGAACAACGATAAGATCAACGCTGCACTTCAGAGAACGATCGATGCGTTTGCAAAGCTGGGCTGATAAAAACACAAAGAAAAGAGACTGCGGTATATGCCGCAGCCTCTTTTTGTTTTTGAGCATGTGCGCGGAAGTTCCGTGAGAAACGGGCGGTTTCCGGACAGGGACAGAGAAAACCGGCGTTTCCGGCTATGATGCAGACAAGCCTGTCTGCGAAAAAACACGGTTTGCAGCCGATGTCCGGTGCTGACGCAGGACGGCGCCCGGGCGGTCTGCGCGGGGTGCTGCATCTGCGGAAGGCGCTATGGCACGGCATGACGGAGAAGCGCTTCGAGGATGCGCGGAAGGAGAGATATCCCGGTGTTGGGGTGCGGAAGGGGTGTTCTGTGACGGAGGGACTTCGGTGACACAGAAAGAGGGAAGTCCCGGCGCTCCGGGACAAAAGGCGCTTTGGGGACGCGGAAAGAGAGAGGCTTCAATGCCGGTGACGGAGAACACTCCGGAGATGCGGGAAGCGGGATGGCCCGGTGTTGGCGCTTCGGTGGCGCGGAAGGGGGAGATATTCGGCGCTCCGTGACGAATGGCGTTTCGGTGATGAGAAAGGAGAATCATTCCGATGACCATGCAGCGGAGGCTTCGATAGCCTTACAGGACAGGGATCCTTCGGCTGCCGCACGGGGAAGCATACCGTCGGAGGACAGGGATGGCAAGGTGAGCCGATGCATTCTTCAACAAAACCGCCGCAAAGCGGACGATCTCCGTTTTGCGGCGGGCATATGCAGCTTATCTTGTTTTGCGTGACGGGTGCGGTTTCGGACGGCTGAGCGGGAGGGTTTTTCAGTTCCCGGCTTCCTTCTGCTTCAGAGCGGCTCTGATCAGACCGAGGAAGAGCGGGTGCGGCTTGTTCGGGCGGCTCTTGAATTCCGGATGGAACTGCACGCCGACAAAGAAATCCTTGTCGGGCAGCTCAACCGTTTCAACGATATATTCGTCCGGCGAGGTTCCGGAAACCTTCATTCCGGCATCGATCAGCAGGCTGCGGTAATCGTTGTTGAATTCATAGCGGTGGCGGTGGCGCTCCGAGATCATTTCCGTGCCGTAGCATTCAAACATCTTCGTATCCGGGACGATCCGGCAGGGATACGCGCCGAGACGCAGCGTTCCGCCCTTGTCGGTTTCGTTGGACTGATCCGGCAGGAAGTCGATGACCTTATGCGTGCTGGATTCGTCAAATTCGCCGGAGTTTGCGTCAGCCAGTCCGCAGACGTTTCTTGCAAATTCAATGACGGCGACCTGCATGCCGAGGCAGATGCCGAGCATCGGGACATTGTGTGTACGGGCATACCGCACGGCTGCGATTTTTCCTTCCACGCCGCGGTTGCCGAAGCCGCCCGGCACCAGAATTCCGTCGCTGCTGCCGAGAAGCTCTGCGGCATTTTCATCCGTAACGGTTTCACTGTCGATCCAGTTGATGCTGACCTGTGCGCTCTCCGCATAACCGGCGTGGCGCAGAGCCTCCGCAACGGACAGATAGGCATCGTGGAGGGCGACATATTTTCCGACCAGTGCGATAGAGACGGCGCGGGTCGGGGATTTGATCCGGTTCACCATGGCTTTCCAGCTGTCCATGTGCAGGTCCGGCGCATAAATACCGAGTTCACGGCAGACGATGGAGGAAAAGTGATTCTTCTCCAGCATCAGCGGCGCCTCATACAGAACGGGCAGCGTCAGGTTTTCAATGACGCAGTCGGGCTTGACGTTGCAGAACATGGAAATTTTGCGGAAGATGGAGTCCTCCAGCGGCTCGTCACAGCGCAGAATGATAATATTCGGGTTGATGCCCATTCCCTGAAGCTCCTTGACGGAGTGCTGTGTCGGCTTGGACTTATGCTCATCGGAGCCGCGCAGGAACGGGACCAGCGTTACGTGAATGAACAGGGAGTTCTCTCTGCCGACCTCCAGGGAGATCTGACGGACCGCCTCCAGAAAGGGCTGGCTTTCGATATCGCCGATCGTGCCGCCGATCTCGGTGATGACAACGTCCGCATCCGTCTTTCTGCCGACCGTATAGACAAATTCCTTGATGGTGTTGGTGATGTGCGGAATGACCTGAACCGTTTCGCCCAGATATTCACCGCGGCGTTCCTTGTTCAGAACGGTCCAATAGACCTTTCCCGTAGTAAGATTGGAATATTTATTCAGGTTTTCATCGATAAAACGCTCATAATGTCCCAGATCAAGGTCTGTTTCCGCGCCATCCTCGGTGACATAAACCTCGCCGTGCTGATACGGACTCATGGTGCCGGGATCCACATTGATATAAGGATCAAGCTTCTGCGCCGCCACCTTCAGCCCCCTTGCCTTCAGGAGCCGTCCCAGCGATGCGGCAGTGATGCCCTTGCCCAGTCCGGAAACAACGCCGCCGGTTACAAAAATGTACTTTGTACTGCTCATATTCAGTCCCTCTCTTTACGTTTATCGCCGCATTTTCACGCAAAAGGCGTCCACCGGAAAACGTGAACGCCCATGTCCGGCAGGCGAGCCGGACAATCGTATTAACTTATATATTTTACCGTGAGCCGGGGTATTTGTCAAGGGCTTTTCCGACATTTTTCGTAACGGGCTGCATTCTGCGGATGTCCCTGCAGGGGAGCGGGACCGGAGCGCAGTTCACAGACCCGGAAGGGCTTGATTTCAATGAAAAAACCGCTTGCGGAAGCAAGCGGCTTTGCTTGGAGCGGGTGATGGGAATCGAACCCACGCGGCCAGCTTGGAAGGCTGGAATTCTACCATTGAACAACACCCGCTTATTGATTGCTTATATACTATATCATAATTTCGGCAGATTGTCAAGGGGGAGTTTAAAAAAAGAGCAAATTCTTTGGGCAGGGCTGTTCGGAGCGGATACCGTGAAAAAGCAGACCGCGCAAGACCGGCTGTCGGACGTGTATCTTGCTTGCCGCGGGCAGGAGGAGAAAGCAGAAAAGGAGCTGCCGGCGGAAGGCTATTCGCCTTGCCGGGCATGCTCGGCGTTTTCTTTGGCGGCATTTCGGAGGCTTTGCCGGGAAATCGGGCAAAACGGCTGCATTGCAAACGGCGCGCGGAACAAAGAATGCTGTGCGGGCGTCATACGGATAACGGAGTACGCGGCGGGAGCCGCAGCCGCCGAAGCCGGGCAGTTTTACCGTTAGGATGCTTTGTGAAAAATATTTGGCGTCAGACAAAACCAAGGCATCCGTACCCGAACAAATTTTGACGGGACCCAAGATGGGAGGCATTATGGTTCAGGTCAGCAGCTATCCGACAAAGTGCAATATCGATGCTTTCGCAGTGTATTTTCAAAAAAAGTATATATTTTAAACGGGAGGCTTGCCTTCCTTTCAAGCTGCGTATAAATTTCCTTGAGGGGATTTATGCGCATTTTTCGGCGATGGCTCCGGCTTATCGGATTCCGATCTTTCCGCGTGGCTGTCAGAGGGCAGATGGGAGCGGTGGGATAGCTGCTTTTGCGCGTTCCGGTTCGGGTCCCCCGGGCTGTCGGCTGCCTGCGGCAGAGAAAGAGAGAAGGACAGAGATCGGCAATCAAACAGGCATCGCTGCGGCTTTTCGGAACCGGCGCTCGGGGAGGCTCAGGCTTCGGCGCGGGGAGGCTGCAAAAGACCAATGCGGTGCGCCTGAGCTTGATTGAGAAAGGAAGAATACGATGAATAAGAAAATATCCGCTGTGTTTTTGATTGTTTGTATGATGATAACCCTGATAGCCTGCGCGGATCGGCAGGCTCCGGATCAGGGCGGAGTGGGAACGCAGGCAGACAGTGTGCCGCCGGAGCAGAGCGGGAATGAGCCAAAGCAGACAGGAACGGCGCAGACCGAGCCGGCGCATCAGGAGGAGGAAACGGGCAATGCGGCGAATCCTCCCGACAGCATGGGACTTCCGGATGTCTGGTTCAAATCCGAGGAGGTGGACTTTGCTGCTGCGAAAAAACATTTTGAGGGGCTTGTTGCCTGCAGCCGCGAGGACTTTTTAAAATATGAGCTGAGAAGCATTATGCCTGCCGGAAGAGTTGTCGGGGTGAGCTATCTGTTCAGAACCGGAGAGCTTCTGGTGCATAACAGCACCGCCGCGGGAGCCATCAATATCCGGGAGGAGCTGTGCCAGAAAAAAGAGTATCAGGGAAAGACCTTTTACGTGCAGAATGAGGCAGACGGAAAGATAACGGTGTATTATACAGGCATGGAGCCTGTGATATACGTTGCATCATTCACAGCCGGAACGGCTGCGGATGATGTGATTGTCCTGATGGCTTCGCTTTTGCAGTAAAGCGTCCCTGCTCCCGGCTGAAAGAAAAAAGGCTTCCGGGAGCAGGCAGAAGTGTTCGGAAGCCTCTGCGGCGAAAAGCAGAGGAACGGCTTTCAAGGCATCCCGGGACCCGGTCCGTGCTCCGGTGCCGCCTGCTTCGGGAAGAAAGTCGGAAGTCTCCTGATCCGGGCAGCCCGGACGTCAATGCTCTGAACCTTTCGGCGGGGCATTCTGAGCCGGGACAGAAGAGCGGACCGTGCCGGATATATCGGTAAAATGCCTTGCCTCCTGCCGGAAACGGGCAGAAAAAGAGCGGAAGCGCCGATTGTGGGTGCTTCCGCTTGCTTTTTGTGACAGCTTCTTCTGTGCTTGCGGGCGATTCGGAGGCGGACGCCGTCCGGCGCAGGATGCACCTCCGTTCTTTTCATCTGAATACACCCCGGAACACTGTGCGGGACAGGCCGGAATCCCATTACCGGGCGTGTTTCGGCTGTCCGGGGAAGAATATCAGCGTATGAGGATCCTTCTGGTCGTGCCGTCCTTTGCACGCAGAACCGAACAGGCAGGGTCTTGCCAGCCGCCATGCTCCTTCGGACCGTGAAGCCCCCAAAGCAGGACATCCGTTCCTTCCGGAGGGCATTTGTACAGCTCCTCGGCGGAGGCTCCGGCATAATAGACCCGGCGGTTTCCATCTGTCACAAGAACCGTCAGTACGGGATGAGAGGAGCGACTGATCCATTCCTTTCCGATTGCGAGGGACAGCGGACCTGCCGCAAGCCGCGCTTCGCCGTCGGGGCAGTAGTAGGCAACCGGTATCTCATACTCCTTGGCAAGCGATTCCAAAGAAAGCGCAATATCCGCCTCCTCCTCTGTTTCCGGTTCCGGGAGAAGCAGCTGGCAGAGAAGCTCCTCCTGCAAAAGCCGGGTCAGCATGCCGGGATGCCGTCTGTGATAATGGGTCAGGATCAGCGCATCCACCCGGGGATAGAGAACGCGGCTGTCGTTCTGTGCTTCGCTCAAAGCTTCGGCTGCCGCGCGGTACGAACCGGCGGATATGTCGATCAGTGTAACTGCTCCGCCGTGCACCACAGTCAGCGTATCGTTTTTGCCCGTGGAGGTCATGGAAAGAGCCGTTTCGTCTCCGTGCAGGAAACGATTTCCGGCAAAGCCCAAGCTGAGCACAGCAGCAAAGACCGCGAGCGGAAGCAGCCCTTGCCATGCGCACTTTTTTCGGACAAACCGGAGCAAAAGGGCGCAAAGCAGTGCCGCCGCAAGGGCGTACAGGGCAAAGGAGCTTCGGAGCGATACCGTTCCGATGCCGGTTTTTCCGGGGAGAGAAACCAGAAAGCAGGTTGTCCTGACAAAGAAGGTGCAGACGGCGCGCACAAGACTGCCGATCATCGGGATACGGGCAAACAGAAGCAGCAGAGGCGCCGTATACAGCACGCCGGCTGCCGGAAGCTGGAGGAGAAAGCCGATCGGAAGCGTCCAGAGCGAAAGCTCTCCGAATTCAAAAATCTGCACCGGAAGCGTGAACAGCATTGCACCCGCAGACTCCGCGAGGAAGGAAAGAACGCGGCGCAGAGGGATAATCCGCACCCGCTCCGTCAATGCTTTTCTGACCGGAGAGGCGCAGACGGTGATTCCCCACATGGCAAGAAAGGAGAGCTGCAAGCCGACGTCCAGAATGGCTGCCGGGTCCGCTGCGCAGATCAGGGAAACCGCTGCAAACAGGGAGGTCAGAGGGTCCGTTTTCCTTCCCGCAAGCGGTGCAAGCAGCGTCAGAACCAGCATCAGCGCCGCGCGGAGGACGGAAAAGGACCATCCGGATATGCCGCAGACCAGAAGCGCACCGCAGGTCAGAGCTGCCGTTCTTGCGGCGGGCGGCAGCGTCAGACGGCGGAGCAGAACGGTGAGCCCCGCGAGCAGCACCGACAGATGCATACCGCTGATCGCAAGCACATAGGAAACGCCGCAGATGCGGAAATCCCGCCGGACTGCCGGAGAGACGTCCGCCCGGTTCCCGAGAAGAATGCCGGAGACAAAGCCGGCAGCGTCCTCCGGAAGCTCCCGGTACACAAGGCGGCGCAGACGCGCATTCAGCAGCTCAAAAAATCCCTCGGATTGCGTTCCTGCATAGGAAAACGGCGGCTGTGAGGCTTCGCCCTCCTCCTCCGGGGCAGAGGCTTCACCTGTGATACGGATCCCGCGCGAGAGCAGATACCGCCTCAGCGGAAATCCGCCCGAGCGCTCCTCGGGCAGCGAAAAGGAAGCGGTCAGTCGAAGAACATCGCCCGGGCTTGCATCACATTCATATGGGGTGTATATGCGGGTATAGAACGAAACGGGCTTGCCGTCCGCCTCCGTGACACGCATGTAGAAAACGGAGCAGTAGTCCGTTTGCGTGCCTGTCCGGATCACGGTTCCCGTAATCGGGACGGCATCCTCCCGCAAAGCCAGATTGCGCTGCTCCGTGCCCGCCAGATCAAAAAACAGATAGCCCGCAAGAAATCCGCCAAGAACCGCCCCGGCGCAGAGCAGGAACGGGAGCCGGTAAGCCTTTTCTCGCCGTCCGAATGCTGCAAGCGCTGCTCTTGTGCGGGATATACCGGAAATGGGACGCGAGGCTGCTCTGCGGAGCAAGAGGGGCAGAAGCAGCCGCGAAGCCGCTGCAAACGCAATCACTCCCGCCGCACAGATGAGCGGGGTCAGGCGCCCTCCGTCCGGCAGGGAGGAGGAGAGAAACAGCGCGGAAAGAAACAGGAGGCATGCCGCGTATAAGGGTCTTTTCCGAATATCCGTCATATGGCGCCTCCTGTGCGGAAATACTGCTTGAAAAGCTTATGTGAGCCGGGCTTTTTCGGGAACCCGGCGGCGATGCGGAGCGGAGACTTTTTCTCCGGAGCGCGAAGCGCGGGCAGAGAGCCTTTCCGGCGGTCCGACCTGCCGCGGACCGCTTCACGCGGATCGGAAATGCTTTTTCCGGGAGTGTCAGAGGCTGTCCGCTTCCTCCATCCAGAGTCGGAAGGAGGCATCGGAGGGCATGCGCCAGTCTCCGCGCGGCGAGAGCGTGGCGGAGCCGACCTTCGGACCGTCCGGCATGCAGGAACGCTTGAACTGCTGTACAAAGAATCTGCGCAAAAAGACCTTCAGCCATTTCAGGATCACGTCATCCGGATATACGTCCGCATAGGCGATCCGCGCCAGCCGGTATATTTTGCGCGGAGAAGAGCCGAACCGGAGCACCTGATACAGGAAGAAGTCGTGCAGTCCGTAGGGACCGACCAGATCCTCCGTTTTCTGTGCGATCTCTCCGGATTCGGTTGCGGGAAGCAGCTCCGGAGAGACGGGGGTGTCCAGAATATCCCTTAAAACAGCCGAAAGCGCTTCGGAATCCGTGTGCTCCGCTTCATATCTTACAATGTACCGCACCAGCGTTTTCGGCACGGAGGTGTTGACGCCGTACATGGACATGTGATCCCCGTTGTAGGTCGCCCATCCGAGCGCAAGCTCGGAAAGATCGCCTGTTCCGATGACCAGTCCGCCGGATTTGTTTGCGATGTCCATCAGCACCTGTGTGCGTTCACGTGCCTGCGAATTTTCATAGGTGACGTCATACAGGTCCTCCGGCTGTCCGATGTCGGCGAAATGCTGTCTGACCGCCTTTGTGATGTTGATCTCGCGCAGCGTGACGCCGAGCTGCTCGCAGAGCAGGACCGCATTGGACTTTGTTCTGTGCGTGGTCCCGAAGCAGGGCATGGTGACGGCGATGATGTCGGTGTGGGGTCTGCCGCAAAGCTCCATGGCGCGCACGGCGACAAGGAGCGCAAGCGTACTGTCAAGACCGCCCGAAATGCCGATGACGGCGGTTTTGGCTCTGGCATGCTCCAGCCGTTTTTTCAGTCCGTAGGACTGGATCTTCAGAATCGCCTCCGCGCGCTCGTTGATCTGGCTGTCTGCCGGCGGAACGAAGGGGTTGGGCGCGATGGGGCGCGTCAGCTCCGTGTCGCGCATTGCCTGTGAAAACAGGATTTCCTCCGCCGCATTTCCCGGCAGAAAGCCTGTGTTCCGATGCCTCTCGTGCGCCAGCTTTTTCACATCGATTTCGGAGATCAGAAGTCCGTTCTGCTCCGAAAACGGCTTGCGCTCCGCCAGAACCGTCCCGTTTTCCGCAATGATATGATGCGCGGAAAATACCATGTCCTGCGTGGATTCGGACGGCGCAGCATTTGCGTATACATAGCCGCAGATCAGCCGGGCGGAGGTCGCGGAAATCAGCGAAACGCGGTATGCTTCCTTCCCGATCACTTCATCCGAGGCAGAGGGATTCGCGATGATCAGAGCGCCGGCGCGGCAGAGTGCCCCGGACGGAGGCTCCGGCGCCCAGACATCCTCGCACAGCTCCACGCCGAAGCAGAATTCCCGCAGTGTGTCGTGCCGGAACAGAAGTCCCGTGCCGAACGGCACCTCCTCGCCGCAGAGCCGGATCCTGTGGACCGTACCGCCGAGCGCCGCAGCAGAGGTGAACTGCCGCATTTCATAGAATTCGCCGTAGTTCGGTAGGACCGTTTTCGGTACGATGCCGAGCAGCCTTCCGGCGCAGATGACGGCTGCACAGTTATACAGCTTTTCCCGGAACCGGAGCGGAACGCCGCAGACAACGACCGGATATTTTCCGACCGTATACCGGACCAGCTGACAAAGTGCCTGCTCTGCTTTTTCCAAAAGCAGGTCGGAGAAAAAGAGATCGCCGCAGGTGTAGCCGGTCACGCAAAGCTCGGGCAGCACCAGAAGATTGACATGGCTTCGGTCAGCCTCATCGATTTTTTCATAGATATGCTTCAGGCAGGCGTCTGTATCTGCGACCGTGATCTCGCAGGATGCCGCTGCTGCCTTGATAAATCCGTCCTTCATAGACTCCTCCGTGATTTGACAATATCCGTAGCGGTATGCGCTTTGGAAGACTTTTCCCGGCGCTTTTGTTCTCCGGAAAGCTGTGCGTCCGGCGTCTGCGGCATTGCGCAGGACAGCCGAAGGCACGCCGGCTTCCGGGATTTTACCGGATGCCGAACAGAAGCTCTCCGTAGGTCGGATAGGGCCAGAAGCGCTCTGCCGTGAGCGTCTCCAGCTCGTCTGCCGCGATTCTGAGCTCGTTCATTGCCGGAATGATCATATCCTTATAGGTCATCGCGGGGTTTTTCGGATCGGCGCCGGCCCGCGCTGCGCAGAGCGCATCCTCCAATGCCTTTACCTTCCGGTAAACCACGCCCGTCAGAGAGGAAATCCTGCCGACCATATCTTCCTCCGCCGAGGTATCGATGGCTGCGGAAAGCTGCTTTTTCTTCAGCGCGGTTTCTGCCAGCTCGCCCGCATATGCCGTGACGGCGGGAATGATCTCCTTCCGTGCCATTTCGACCATGGTCAAGCCTTCGATATTCAGCATCTTGCAGTAGTTTTCGTTCATGATTTCGTACCGGGCACGCAGCTCCGTCTCGCTGAATACCTTGTTTTCGGTAAACAAACGGACATTTTTGGGTGCGAGCAGGTACGGCAGGCATTCCGGCGTGGTTTTCAGGTTCAGAAGCCCGCGCTTCTTTGCCTCGGCGAGCCATGCGTCATCATAGCCGTTTCCGTTGAAGATGATCCGCTTGTGTGCGCGGATGGTATCCCGGATCAGACGGTGGAGCGCCGTGCCGAAATCCCCGGCGCCCTCCAGTGTATCGGCAAAGCCCCTGAGAACGTCCGCGACAGCTGTATTGATGACGGTGTTCGTGTCCGCGATGGAGGCGGAGGAGCCGAGCATCCGGAATTCAAACTTGTTTCCGGTAAACGCGAACGGAGAGGTGCGGTTCCGGTCCGTGGTATCCTTCGGAAATTTCGGGAGCGTATGAACGCCGATGCGGAGCAGTTCCTTTTCCTTTGCGCCGTAGGGCGTATCCTGCTCGATGGCATCGATGATGCTGCCGAGCTCTTCCCCGAGGAAGACGGATACGACGGCGGGAGGAGCCTCGTTTGCACCGAGACGGTGATCGTTCCCCGCGGAGGCGACCGAAAGCCGGAGAAGGTCCTGATAGTCGTCAACTGCCTTCAGAACGGCGCAGAGAAACAGAAGAAACTGTGCGTTCTCATACGGAGTATCTCCCGGCTCCAGCAGATTGATGCCTGTGTTGGTGGAAAGCGACCAGTTGTTGTGCTTTCCGGAGCCGTTTACGCCGGCGAAGGGCTTTTCATGCAGCAGGCATACCATCCCGTGCCGCTTTGCCACTTTTTGCATGACCTCCATGGTCAGCTGGTTGTGATCGGTTGCGATATTGGTGACGGCGTAGATCGGGGCAAGCTCGTGCTGTGCCGGCGCGACCTCGTTATGCTCGGTCTTTGCCAGAATGCCGAGCTTCCAGAGCTCCTCGTCCACCTCACGCATATAGGCGGCAACCCGCGGCTTGATGGAGCCGAAATAATGGTCGTCCAGCTCCTGACCCTTCGGCGCTCTGGCTCCGAACAGCGTTCTGCCGGTATAGATCAGGTCCTTTCGCCGGTCAAACAGCTGCTTGTCCACGAGAAAATATTCCTGCTCGGGACCGACCGTCGTTTTGACCGAGGTCACGCTGTCATTGCCGAACAGCCGCAGAACCCGGAGCGCCTGACGGTTGATCAGCTCCATGGAGCGCAGAAGCGGGGTCTTTTTGTCCAGTGCCTCTCCGCCGTAGGAGCAGAAGGCAGTCGGGATGCAGAGCGTATTTTCCTTGATAAATGCATACGAATTCGGGTCCCACGCCGTATAGCCGCGTGCCTCAAAGGTTGCCCGCAGTCCGCCGGAGGGGAAGGAGGAGGCGTCCGGCTCTCCGCGCACCAGCTCCTTTCCGGAGAATTCCATGATAATTTTTCCGCCGTCTGTCGGGGTGATGAAGCTGTCGTGCTTTTCCGCCGTGATTCCGGTCATCGGCTGGAACCAGTGGGTGTAATGCGTGGCTCCCTTTTCGCATGCCCAGTCCTTCATGGCGTTCGCCACAACGTTGGCGCATTCCAGATCCAGATGCTTTCCGTCCTTCATGGTGCGCTGCAGGGCACGGTAGGTTTCCTTCGGCAGTCTTTCCTTCATTACGGTATCGTCAAATACCATGGATCCGAAGCGCTGTGGCAATGTACTCATATGTAATCTCCGTTCCTCCGCCGTGCGGCGGGTTAAATTGATAATCTTCGTGTGAAAACCGGCTTATGTCCCGTTTCCCGGGACCGATGTGCGAAGCGGCAACGCCCGGATATGGAGGGCGCGGCAGGCGGCTTTTTGCTGCTGCCGGAGCATTTTCGGCTGTTTTTCAATAAAAAAAGCGACAAAGGCCCTTTCCGATGTCACATCGATGACGCCTTTGTCATTGACAGGGCTATTATACCGTATTTCATGCCGCTTGTCAAGGCTTTTACAAATAAAAAGCCGGCGGCAGAGCATGTGCAAAGGGGAACGATGCAGCGTCCCCGGGCCGGTCGAACAGGAGCAGGACCGGGCAGCGTCCGTGCATGCGGAGAGAGCTTATCCGTGTTCGGTGCACGGCTTGTGCTGCCGGATTCTTTCGGGGAGAATCCGGTCCGATGCTTTTTTCTTCGGCGGGCAATTTCCGTGCCGCCGCGCCGCCCGGCAGCGTCAGGCGTGTCGGCGGATCGCTTTAAAAAACGGTATCTCCGGCATTCGGACGGAATATATTGAGTATATATAAAAGGGTCTTTCCCGGGGGCTTTCGCACGCTTTGCGCCGCGCTTTTTCCGGCGCGCGCCTTGACAGCAGAGACGGGTTCCTGTATAATGGAGCAAGCGGGGCTTTCCGCGTTTGACCTGTTTGCCATAGGATCCGTGTCCGGCATTCCGATCCTGTCAGACAAACGCGCGGCTTCTGCCGTGCATGACGTAAAAAGAACTGCATGCCGGAGAAAGGTTTTTCGTGATATGGGATATTCGGAAAAGGACGTTCTTGCCTATGTGAAGGATGAGGACGTCAAGTTTGTCAAGCTTGCATTCTGCGATGCATTCGGAACGCAGAAGAACATTTCCGTGCTCGCCAGTCAGCTTCCGCGCGCGTTTGAAGAGGGCATTCCGTTTGATGCCTCCGCAATCCGGGGCTTTGCAGCCGCGGATAAATCCGGACTCTTGCTCTGCCCGGATCCTTCGACTCTTTCCGTTCTTCCGTGGCGTCCGTCGCACGGCAGGGTGATCCGACTGTTCTGCGATATTCTGCATGCGGACCGGACCCCCTTTGAGGCGGACTGCCGCCGGATCCTTTCGGAGGCTGCGGCAGCTGCTGCAGCCGGCGGTGTCTCCTGCCGGATCGGTGCGGAATTTGAGTTTTATCTGTTTCAGAACGATGAGGCGGGGAATCCGACCGCACAGCCCTTTGACCGCGCCGGATATTTCGATATTGCTCCCTTGGACAAGGGGGAGAATGTGCGCCGGGAGATCTGCTGTACGCTGGAGGAAATGGGGATTGTTCCGGAAACCTCTCATCATGAGGAGGGACCGGGTCAGAACGAGATCGATTTCTGCCACAGCGAGCCGCTTGCGGCTGCCGACAACGCGCTGACCTTCAAGAATGTTGTCCGCATGGCTGCCGCAAGAAACGGACTGACCGCCGACTTTTCCGCAAAGCCGATCCCGGATGAGCCGGGCAACAGCCAGCATATCCATCTTTCCGTGCAGACGGGGGAAAAGGCGGGGAGGGATTCCTTTGCGGCGGGAATTCTTGCGCATATTGCGGAGCTGACCGTTTTCCTCAATCCGACAGAGGCTTCTTACCGGCGGCTTGCGGAGCGTAAGGCGCCTCGGTATATTACCTGGTCCCGGGAGAACCGCTCGCAGCTTCTGCACATTCCGGAGCTGGGCAGGGACGGCGGAATCCGCATGGAGCTGCGCTCTCCCGATCCGTCCTCCAATCCGTATCTTGCGTATGCGCTTTTGATTTATGCCGGACTGGACGGGATCCGGAGAGGGCTGACGCTTCCCGAGCCGGTGAACGCAGAGCTGTGCTGCGCGCCGGAGGAGCTTGTCAAAACGCTTGCAAAGCTTCCCGGATCGATTGAAGAGGCAGCGGGGCTTGCGGTGCAAAGCGAATTTGTAAAGAGGATTCTGCCGAGCCGACTGATCCGCTGCTATACGCTCTGATGCCCGGTGCTTTCCCGAAGGCGAGAGAACGAGGCGCGTCTTCCGCTGCCGGGAGGCGGTTTTCGGGCTGCATCGGAAGCGCTTTTGCCCGGCACGCTTCATCCGGGCTGAAGGAGGAACGTTTTTCCGGAGCAGCCGCCGCTTTGGCGATGCCGCTCATCCGTTCCGGCACGGGGCAGGAGCTGTGTGCCTGCAGGAGGCTTTTTGACCTCTGATTCTGAAGAAAGGACGCTTTCCCGCCGGGAAAGCCGCGGTGATGTCTGCTTATGACACCTGAAAAAGAACCGATGAAGGTTCTGATTGTATCCGGCTCGGAAAAGGGTCTGAGCTATATCCGCCAGCAGCTTCCGCATGCGGATTTCGACCCGGTGGTGATGCTTTCCAACGCAGGCGAGGCACAGCGGCTTCTTTCCGATTGCGCCTTTGACCTGATCATCGTCAATACGCCGCTTGCCGACGGACCCGGAACGGAATTTGCCGAGGACTGTGCGGACGGCGGGTATGCGGGCGTCCTTCTGATCGCGGGCAGCGAGCTTTATGAGCAGATCGGTCAGACCATGGAGCAGCGCGGGATCCTGATGCTCCCGAAGCCGCTTTCCCGCCAGATGATGGAGATCGGCATTCATTCGGCGTGCGCTATGCGGTTCCGGCTGCGGCGGGAGGAAAAAAATACGCAGTCCATTCGAGCTAAAATGGACGAGATCCGTCTGGTGAACCGCGCGAAATGGCTTTTGATCGAAAAGCTCGGCATGAACGAGCCGGCGGCGCACCGCTTCATTGAAAAGCAGGCGATGGATCTGCGGCTGGCGCGGGGGGAGATTGCGCGGAATCTGATCCGCACGTATGACAACTGAATCCTGCCGTATTTCCGGAAAACGGGCAGCGGCACAGAAGCTTCTCTTGACGGCGCAGGGGGAGCTTTTTTGATGCGGAGGAGGCGGCGTGGGAACGTGCCGGGGCGGGCGACTCCGGCAGGCTGCATCGGAGGCTGACTGCGGGGAAGATGGACTGCACCGCATCCGGAACGCCGGGACCGGAATGGCAGTCCGGCTGACAGCGGTGCATGGGAACAGTAAATGACGGTCCTCGCCGGGCGGAGGAGTCAAAGCGCGTGGCAGCCGCATCGAAGCGGCGGGGCGAATCGAATGGCAAACTGTGCCGGATGGAAGAATCGGGGCGAAGGAAAGCCCGCCCCGGGCAGAACTAAGGCGAATGACAGCCCTCGCCGGGCGGAGGAGTCAAAGCGAGTGGCGCCGCATCGAAGCGGCGGGGCGAATCGAATGGCAAACTGTGCCGGATGGAAGAATCGGGGCGAAGGAAAGTCCGCTCCGGGCAGAACTAAGGCGAATGACAGCCCTCGCCGGGCGGAGGAGTCAAAGCGCGTGGCAGCCGCATCGAAGCGGCGGGGCGAATCGAATGGCAAACTGTGCCGGATGGAAGAATCGGGGCGAAGGAAAGCCCGCCCCGGGCAGAACTAAGGCGAATGACAGCCCTCGCCGGGCGGAGGAGTCAAAGCGAGTGGCGCCGCATCGAAGCGGCGGGGCGAATCGAATGGCAAACTGTGCCGGATGGAAGAATCGGGGCGAAGGAAAGTCCGCTC
>CAKRZE010000018.1 GCA_934432725.1 uncultured Eubacteriales bacterium | reverse complement strand
ATTCATGAGGCTTGGCTTGGATTTGAGATAAATGCGGATAATGCTTTCCTGATCGGTGCAGCTGATCTGCCGCATTTGCGAATTTGCCGGCTTCACTGCAAATTCATGAGGCTTGGTTTGGATTTGAGGTATTATGCGCAAATATTTTCCCGAAACGGCAAAATCTCACCGCTGCGTAATTGACGGCTTTGCAAAAATGCCTGTGCAGGCATCTGTTTTTGCTGCATGGTAAAATATGCGCGGGAAATCCCCCGCCGGGTCTTTTGCGGGGCTGACAGCTCTGCGGTGCGGCAAAATGCCGCGCGTTCTCTCTGACGGGAAATGTGAAATGTCACAGCTGCCCCGTTTTCTCCTGCGGTCTGATGCGCACGGAAATCTTTCTTCGAAAGCCTTTGAGAGCCTGCGCTAAGCCGAGAGGTGTGCCCGGAACACGCGCCCCCTGACGTGCGGCGTGGATAAGCATGGGAACATTGCAGCCGCATCTGCGGCATCGGCTTTTCGGGTGTATGCTCCGGGGGACCGAGGCAGACGGCTGTGTGGATTGCCTGCCGGTATTTAAGTTTCCTGCGGCAGCCGGGCGCAGAAGGCTTTTTTCTGCAAACTTTCCAAAGCCCTCTCCGAGAGGGGTTGTTTCTATGCGGGCATGGCGGAATGGCAGACGCGCTGGTCTTAGGAACCAGTGATTTATCGTGTGGGTTCAAGTCCCACTGCCCGTACCACGCCGCCGCGGACACTTGTCGGTTCGCGGCTTTTTTGCATCCATCGGCGTTCGGCTCCTTCGGGGCAGCGTGAGCGGCTGTCTGCGGGGCGGGTTTCTGCGGGCTGCTCCCTCTGCCGCAGAAAGCATGCCGGCAGCCGAAAAGCTGCGCCTCTTTTCCGGGAGGAGCGGCAGGGAGCATTTCAACAGGACGGAGGTACGCTATGATATACCGCGTTGCGGTTTGCGAGGATGAGCCGGAGCAGTCGGAGGAGCTGAAACAAGCCGTTTCCGCGTGGGCTGCGGAAAACCGGTTCGGGTGCTGTGTCGAATGCTTTCCGAGCGCAGAGGCATTTTTGTTTGCCTGCGGAGAGGAGGGCGGGGGCTTTGACATGCTGCTTTTGGACGTGGAAATGCGGGGAATGACCGGCATTGCGCTTGCCAAGCGGCTCCGGACCTCCGGCTGCCGGGCGGAGATTATCTTTATTACCTCCCATTTTGAATTTGCAGGCGAGGGCTATGAGGTGGACGCGCTGCATTATCTGGTCAAACCGGTGTCCGGGGAAAAGCTCTCTGCCGTGCTGACGCGCGCTGCCGGGAGGCTGGCAGAGGAGCCTGCTTCGGTTCTGATTTCCTGTGAGGGGGAAACGGTGAGGCTTTTTGAGCCGGATATCCTGTATGCGGAGGCGTTTCTGCATGAGCTTGCGATTCATACAAAAAAGGGCGAATACCGCACAAGGGAGAGCATTTCCGCCTTTGCGCAGCGTGTGGGAGAGGACTTTTTCCGTGCGCACCGCTCCTATCTGATCAATCTGCGGAGTGTGATACGCATCGGACGAACCTCGGTTCTGCTTGAGGGCGGAGCACAGGTCCCGCTTGCCCGGGGAAAATACGACGAAGCAAACCGCGCGTTTATCGCGAGAAACTGAGGGACTGCTATGCTGAAACGAACCTATCTGAAGCTTGTCGGCATGCAGGAGGAGCAGGCAAGGCGGCATCTTGACGAGGTCCGCAGCATTTATAATGAAATGCGCGGCTACAAGCACGATTTTCATCACCATCTGCAAACGCTCAAGGGTCAGCTGGAGGCGGGGGAGACCGGGCGCGCCATCGCTTATATTGAGCAGCTTGACCGGAGTCTGCGGAATGTGGATACCCTGCTCAAGACCGGAAACGTGACGGTGGACGCCATTCTGTCCGCCAAGCTTGCGCAGGCAAAGGCGGAGGGCATCGCGGTCACGGCAGAGGCGGTGCTGCCCGACCGGCTGCTGCTCTCCGATCTGGAGCTGAGCATTGTGCTCGGCAATCTTCTGGACAACGCCATAGAGGCATGCAGGGAGGCGCAGGGGCAGAAATTTATCCGGATGTCCCTTCGTATGAAGGGGAAAATGCTGTATTTTTATCTGCTCAATGCTGCGGGAAGGAAAAAGCTCAAGGTCGGGTCACTGTTCGGAACGGACAAGACCGCCGGCATGCACGGCTTCGGGCTGCACCGCGCCGAGGCGATTCTGAAGGCACATGGCGGCTGGGTCAAGTACAACAGCGAGGACGGGGCGTTTACCTCAGAATTTCTGGTCCCCGCAGTCCGATAATTGCAATTCGTGTACCGACAGAGACGGTTGGTGCACGAATTCTGCTTTTTTCGGGGGAATGTGCTATCCTGTGGGTATGTTAAGAGAGGGGTGTTGTGCTTTGAAGGGAAATGTGAAAAAAGAGCAAAAGAAGAAGCCCTGCCATTCCGTGCCCGACAATGCCGTGTGGAGCTTTCGTGAAATGCTTTGCTGTGTGCCGCAGTCCTTCTGGCTGATGGCTGCCGGGGTACCGCTTTCCGTGTTTCTTGCATGGGCGGAGATCAGGCTTCCGGCTCTGGTCGTATCCGAGGTGGCGGCGGGGGAGGCCTTTGCGCACGCTGCTGCGGCGGTCGGGCTTCTGATCGGGCTGATGTTTGCTGCTGCGGCGCTGAAGGAGTTCTGCCGGACGGTTCTGGAGGCTTATCTCAGCCGGTACCGGTACCGGCAGTGGGTCCGGCTGTACCGAAAATCCATGCGTCTCTTTTATCAGACGTATGAAAAAAAGCCGGTGCGGGATCTTTTGGAGCGCGCGATGGGGACGATCTGGATGAACGAGGGCGTGGTCGGCATTCTGGAGATGCCCCGGAAGAGCATGGATATATTGCAGAACATACTCTGCTATGCCCTGTTCGGGACCGTCATCTCGTTTGTCAGCCCGTGGCTGGTTGTGCTTCTGACGCTGGCGCCCATGGTCAACTGGTTTTGCATCCGGGCGTATCACCGCTATGAATACCGCACCCGTGCCGAACGGACGGATATTGCCCGCAGGAAGGAATATGTCGCGGACAGAGCCGGAGACTTCACAGCCGCCAAGGATATCAGGGTTTACGGGATGACGGGCTGGCTGAAGCGGATCTTCGGGGAGCTTGCGGACAGCAGCCTTACATGGGAAAAGCGCCTGCGCGGCAGGCAGCTGCTTGCCCGGCTTGCCGATCTCTGCGTGATTCTTGTAAGAGACGGTGCGGCATATGCGGTGCTGATCGCCATGTCGCTGGACGGTAAGATTACGCCGGCTCGGTTCGTGCTGTATTTCGCGGCGATTTCCGGCTTTGCCGGATATGTGGGGAATATTATGAATGCATGGAACGAGCTGCATGCGGTAAGCCTTTCCGTCTGTGATTTTCGGGAATATATCTGCCTCCCGGATGAAGAGGAGGACGGGCTGCCGCATGCCGGCATTTCCGCAGGGCACGCGCCCGAGATCACCTTTGACCATGTAACCTTCCGGTATGAAGGCGCGGAAAAGAATACGCTGGACGACATCAGCCTGACGCTGCGTGCGGGGGAGCGCGTGGCGCTTGTCGGAATGAACGGCGCGGGTAAAACCACGCTGGTCAAGCTTTTATGCGGGCTGTATGCGCCGACCTCCGGTCAGATCCGGATCGACGGCATTCCCGCCGCGGATTATCCCCGCTCCGCATATTACAGGTTGTTTTCTCCGGTGTTTCAGGATGTGCAGACTGCGTTTTTCTCGCTTGCCGAGACGGTTGCGTGCGATTTCGGCGAAAAGGTGGACAGAGCACGCGCCGAGGACTGTATGCGCCGCGCGGGGCTGGGAAAAAAGCTGGATTCTCTGCCGCGCGGGATTGACACCTGTCTGGACAAGCAGATCAACGAGGGCGGCATCGAGCTGTCCGGCGGGGAGGCGCAGAAGCTCATGATGGCGCGTGCGCTCTACAAGGATGCGCCGGTTCTGGTTCTGGATGAGCCGACAGCGGCGCTTGATCCCATTGCCGAGAACGAGATATACCTGAAATACCGCGACATGACGGAGGGAAAAACCTCGCTCTTCATCTCCCACCGGCTTGCCTCCACGCAGTTCTGCGACCGCATTCTGTTTTTGCGGGACGGAAAAATTGCCGAGGAGGGGAGCCATGAGGAGCTGATCAGAGCCGGCGGGGAGTATGCCGGACTGTATGAGATTCAGAGCTGCTGGTATCGGGAGGACTACAGGGGAGGTGAGCTTCATGAAGCTGAGAGAGCACATTGACATCAGCCGGCGTGCGGTGAAGCTTTTGCATTCCCTGAGCCGCCGCTATCTGATATGCCTGATTCTGAGAAGCATCGTGACAGCGGCGCTGCCCTATGTGCCGATCCGGTTTTCGGCGCGGCTGATCGATGCGCTTGTTGCCGGCGCCGGGGCGGGAACGCTTTCGCTTTATGCCGGTCTGACGGTCGGCATTTCGGCGCTGCTCGGCATCCTCGGTGCATGGCTCAGAGCGCAGGCTGCGGTCGGTGCGGAGGAGCTGAACAGCACGGAGGAATGGAGGTATGCCGAAAAGGCAATGCGGCTTGCTTATGCCTCCGTTGAGGACCGCGAGGTCGTGCTGCTGCGGCAGCGTGTGAAGGATGAATCGCAGACCGGGTATAACGTGTATTATCTGACCGCCTGCATTGAGGGGCTTGTGACGGATCTGACACGTCTTCTGGCATCGGGGGCGCTGGTCGCTTCGTTTTTTGCCATGCCTGCCGTGTCCGGGTGGGCAAAGGCTGCGATCGCCTGCGGCGTGGCGCTCAACGCCGTGCTGACCGCACTTGTAAAGAAAAAATCCTCCGGGGTCCGGATGGATTTTTATTCGGGATGCGTCCGTTTTAACGCGCTGCTCGGCAAGCTTTCGCAGTATCTGGACCACTATACCACCGGCAAGGACATTCGCCTGTATGCCATGGACGGTCCGCTTGCGGAGTATCTGGACAGAGATGTTCTGGAGCATTTGTACCGCAGAGAGCAGAGTATGCGGGTCCGCTGCGCCCGGCTTGATCTGCTTGCATCGCTGATCCATTATGCATTGCAGCTCGGCGTGTATCTGCTCCTGATCTCGGCGGCGCTTGCCGGAGGGATTTCGGTCGGTTCCATTGCGCAGTACGTTTCTGCGATCATGCTGCTTCTGACCGCCGTTTCGGACGCAGTCGGGACGGTGCAGCTTGCCGCTGTCAATCATACCTATCTCAAACGGTTTTTCTCCTACTTCGATATTCCGAATCCTATGTACCGCGGCTCTCTGTCGGTGGAAAAGCGGGACGACAACGCATACGATATTGAATTCCGCAATGTTTCCTTCCGGTATCCGAACACGGATGCCTATGCGCTCCGACACGTCAGCCTGAAATTCAGGGTGGGATCGCGGCTGGCGGTTGTCGGAATGAACGGCAGCGGAAAAACCACCTTTATCAAGCTCCTGTGCAGACTGTACGACCCCACCGAGGGCGTGATCCTGCTCAACGGCGTGGATATCAGAAAGTACGATTACGATGAATATCTGTCGGTGTTTTCGGTTGTCTTTCAGGATTTTCGCCTGTTTGCGTTCCCGCTCGGGCAGAATGTGGCGGCAGGTGCGGAATACGACCGCGGCAGGGCTGCCGCCTGCCTGCGGGAGGCGGGCTTCGGACAGCGGCTTGACGGGATGCCGGAGGGGCTTGATACCGTTCTGTATCAGGACTTCGATCCGGAGGGAATTGAAATTTCCGGCGGGGAGGCGCAGAAGATTGCGATTGCCCGCGCGCTTTACAAGAACGCGCCGTTTATTGTGCTGGACGAGCCGACGGCGGCTTTGGACCCTGTATCCGAATATGAGGTTTACCGTAAGTTCAATGAGATATCCGGCGGCAGAACGGCGATTTATATCAGTCATCGGCTGGCATCCTGCCGTTTCTGCGATGAGGTTCTTGTATTCCATGAGGGAGCGGTAGTGCAGCGCGGGACCCATGCGGAGCTGCTTGCCGCTGACGGAGGAAAGTATGCGGAGCTGTGGCATGCGCAGGCACAGTATTATACGGAAGCGGAGCAGAAGCCGTGAAGCGGCTTTGCGGCTTGCAGAAGTCTCGGATGCCGGGCGGAAGCGGAGCCTTTCGCCGCGCGTGCTGTGACATGGGCAGGAAGCCCTGCCTGTGCAAAAGCGCCTTCGCAGCGCCCCTGCCGATGGGGCAGCGCCCGGAGGGAATCTGCGTCTGACCTGTCGAACGGGCTGCGGCAGACTTTGGCGGTATGCCCCGGACCGGATCTCCCGGGCGCCAAAAAGCCTCCTCCGGAGCAAAACCGCAGGGAAGATACAGCGGGCAGTAAAAACTTGTTTTGCGGCTTTTACGATTCCTTTGGCATTGATTCCGGCAGCGGAACAGCGCTGTTTTGCCGCTGGGGAAGCCGGAAAAACAAGGGTGCGGGGACAAACCCGGTCAAGCCTGCATCAATCGCATCAAAAGGGCGGAAGCCCGACCGGTATTTTTTGGGGCTGTGAAAAGCGTTTGCTTTTCACAGCCCCAAAGCTTGTATGTGCCGGATCAGACGGCGGTTCTGTGCCCGGACAAAGAGACGGAAAGGCGGTCCGGCAGAGCATTTCCCGGCTCCGGAACCGACAGCGCCCGGTTTTTCTGGCTGTCTTATTGCAGGGCTTTTCCTGCGGAGAAGGCATCGCCGACCTTTTCTCCCAGCTTCAGGTAGGCATTGTTGACCGGGTCAAATACGATCGGAACAAGCTTTGCGGGGTCAATGCTGCCCGCTGCGTCCAGAATCCGCTCATCCGCGCTGACATTGACGATCTCCCCGATCAGAATGCCGGTATCCGCGCAATAGCTTTTCAGGCGGCATTCCACTGCCATCGGAAGCTCTTCGATCAGCGGCGCATCGACAAATTCGGAGCGTACCGCGTGAAATCCGGCTCGCTTGAACTTGTCCGGCACCTGATTGGCGGATACGATTCCGACATAATCGCAGGCAGCCATATGAGCTTCGTCTGCCATGCTGACGGTGAACGCCTTGCGGGACAGGATGTTTTTGACGGTTTTGTGACCTGCGCTCAGGCAGAGAGACAGCTCGGCGAAGTCGCTGATGCCTCCCCATGCCGCGTTCATGGCGTCCGGCGTACCGTCCTCTCCGTAAGCGGCGATGATGAACACCGGCTGCGGATATGTGTATGCTTTTGCTCCGAAATTCTTTCTCATGTTTTCAATCCCTGCTTTTGTCTCAACAAAAGCATCCTTTCTGTGAAATGCTGAAGGACAGCCGTTTGACGGGAGCTTCCGGGGCGCGGGCTTTCCTGTGCCGGACCCTTGCGGCTTCAGCGCTGTGTTTTACGATGCCGTGTGGCTTTTTCGGAATGCTTCCGATGCTTTGGAAAGGGAATGCCCTTCGGTTCCATTATAAAAGGCTCGTGTGCTTTTGTCAAGTATGTACCGTCGGCGGCGGATGTATAACCCGGACGCGGGGCAGATGCCGGGCTGCTGTCGAACCGGCGGCAGGGCGTTGATCGGTGCGGCGCAAGCTCCCCCGTTCGGCACTTCGGAAAGCATGCCGGAGGGCGGCTGCGGCGCGGCGGAGGCGACAAAATGCGGACGGAGGCATCAGGTGCGGCAAAGCGCTGCGAAAGCGCGGGAGCCCGGCAGTCGGGCTGTTGTTTATCGAAGCTGCGGGAGGGATAATCGGCGCCGTGCCCAAAATCAGCCGCTCGCGTGATGCAGTAAGCGGCTCCGGGGGCTGCAATGCGGCGGAGGCGCCCTGAGGGATGTTTCCTTTTGCGAAACGGCGATGCGTGCCGGAAAAACTGCATGCAGGATACTGTTCCGCCCGCAGGTCCCTCATCGCGCTGCCAAAATGCGGCATGGTCTGTATAAGCGCTTTTCGCCCCGATGCCATGGCTCCAAGCCGTGTCCCGGCATTTGCGGACTGCTTTGCATGAATAAACATGCGCCGGGCACGGACCGCCCGGTCCTCCGGCGCAGAATCTTCCGTCATGTGTCAATACCGTTTCTGCCCGATTATAATTGCGCAGTTCCGATACACTGGTGCAGCATGTCCGCTCCTGCCGGCTCCGGCATTCGGAGCTTTGAGTGTTTCCGCCTCCTTTCTTCAGCTTTGCCGTCCTTTCTTCCGCTCCTGAATGCCGTTTTCTCCGCACAGACGAAAGCCGATGCAAAAATTGCGGCGGATTTTTATGAAAATTTCGGAAAAGCCTTGACAAATCAAAGGAAACGTGCTATTATGCCTACAAATCACATAGGTTTTGTTAGATAGCGAAATGTTCCTGCTGCGGAGCGTATTTCGGTTTGGAAAAGCCCGGTGGACGGGACCGAAAACCGATTGGCGGGTCCGGAGAAAAGGGGCAGCTGTCGAGCAGGACCGACCGGTAATCCGGAGAGAAAGGATCAAATGCTATGAGAATTTATGACAGAATTACGGACTTGATCGGACATACGCCGCTTCTGAAGCTGACGAACTACATGGCGCAGGAGCAGCTTGGAGCAGTGATCTGCGGAAAACTGGAATATTTCAATCCGGCGGGGAGCGTGAAGGACAGGATCGCAAGGGCAATGCTGGACGATGCGGAGGAAAAGGGGCTTCTGAAGCCGGGTGCGGTCATCATCGAGCCGACCAGCGGCAATACCGGGATCGGGCTTGCCTCTGTGGCTGCCTCCAGAGGATATCGGGTGATTCTGACGATGCCGGAGACCATGAGCGTGGAGCGGAGAAATCTTTTGCGCGCGTATGGAGCGGAGTTGGTTCTGACCGACGGAGCAAAGGGCATGAAGGGCGCGATCGAAAAGGCGGCAGAGCTTGCGGCTCAGACGCCGGGCAGCTTTATTCCGGGGCAGTTTACCAACCGGGCGAATCCCGCGGCGCACTTTGCCACGACCGGACCGGAAATCTGGGAGGACACGGACGGCAAGGTGGATATTTTTGTAGCCGGAGTCGGCACGGGCGGCACGCTGTCCGGCGTCGGCGCTTATCTGAAGAGCAAAAACCCGGCGGTGAAGATCGTGGCAGTCGAGCCTGCCGGCTCGCCGGTGCTTTCCGAGGGCAAGGCGGGACCGCATAAGATCCAGGGGATCGGTGCGGGATTTGTGCCGGAAACGCTGAATACAGAAATCTATGATGAAATCATTCCGGTCGGGAATGAGGACGCCTTTCTGACCGGACGGACGCTTGCCAGAAAAGAAGGCGTCCTTGTCGGGATTTCGTCCGGCGCCGCCGTGTTTGCGGCAGGCGTTTTGGCAAAGCGCCCGGAGAACAGGGGAAAGCTGATCGTTGCGCTGCTGCCGGACACCGGGGAGCGGTATCTTTCCACACCGATGTTCGCAGAGTGACAGGATGGCGGAGATCTGCGGCTTTGGACTGCGCTTTCGGAATGGCGGGGCAAGAAAGAGCGGTAAAACGGTGCTTTTGGCAGCCGGGGATGCCGGGCGGCTTTCCCCGCTTTTTCCGCAGTGTGTATGCATTAAGTCGAAGGAGCCGTCGCCTGCTGCGGTGTCAGGAAAAGCAAACGGAGCTTTTTGACGCCGCCTTCCCTTGAAAAGGGCTGTGCTGTCCGTGGCATGGCGGCAGATGCCGCGTGCCTCTGCCTGTCCGGAGTGGGCTTCGGGGAGATGTCGCGCCGAAAGCAATGCAAGGGGGCAAAAAACTCGTTTTGCGTTTTTTATACTCTTTTGGCATTGGTCCGGACGGCTGAACGCCGCCGTTTTGCCGCGGGAAAACCGAAAAAGCAAAAGCACGGGGCGCAAACGGCAGAGCTTGCGTCAAAAATGCCGGAATCCCGGCAGGAATTTTGAGGGGCTGTGAAAAACATTAAGCTTTTCACAGCCCCTTTTTCGCGCCTTGAACGAATTCCGGAAGAGCGGCTTTCAGACCGTTCCGGTGATTACAAGCGTGGCTGTCCCCGGTGTAACGCTCCAGGTTCCGTCGGCGTTTTGCGTATAGGACGCGGCAGGAACGGTGATCTGACCGGGAAGTGTGACGAACAGTCCCGAGGCTCTGTCATAGGTGTAGTTGGTTCCCTCACTCCATGAGGCTCCGTCAAACGTCACCGCGATCGGGTCCAGTATGGGGTTGAAGGTGTCGGTCAGGACTGTGCTGTCGGCTGCCGTTGCTGCCGTGTTGCCGAAGTTTTCGATGACAAACGTATAGGTCAGCTGCCCGTTTTCGGATACTACGGTCGGAGAAAGCGCCTTGCTGATGGCAAGGTCTGCCCGGCTCTCCATGCCGACGGTTTCGGATGCGGTGAGGGGAGAGGATAATCCGCCTCCGGTTACGGTTGCGGTGTTGGTGATGGACGCCTCCGCTCCGAGAGGAGCATAGGCGGTCACATTCGTTTCATAAACCAGAATGGCGTTTCCGCCTGCCGGAACGGTAAGACCGCTGATGACCAGCGGGGGACCGGCTGTGACTGTGGGGGCGGGCTGCAGAGCGCCGTTTACATACAGACGGAGGGTCCCCTCCGTATAAGTCAGGGGATAAACCGTATTTTCCCCAAACAGATATCCGCCCAGCGTATCTGTGACGGTCAGCTCTGTCAGAGCTGTTGCTCCGCTGTTGATGAGGGAAAGGGCATAGACGACATTGTCTTTGACGTTGTAGCTATCCGTCACGGCGGTTTTTGTCGCCGTCAGGATTTCCAGAAGCTCTCCTGTAACGGTGTTGGATTCCGTTGTTCCGCCACTGTAGGAAAGCGTGGCATAGTTTGTGAATCTTGCCATAATAATAATCTCCATTCTGACGCAAAGCGTCGGTACAGACAGAATTCAGACAGAACGACGGCTCCGGCTGACGGAAATCCGTGATCCGGGGCAAGACTTCTTCCGCCGCCGCGGCAGAAAATCCAGCCCGCAGCCCTTTCCGCTTCCGGCACGCGCCGTTTCTGATTTGTGGTAGTTCCCACAGTACAGAATATGCAGAAAAAATAAAACCTGCTTATGTGTCTCCGGCTGGCGGAGCCGTTCGTGAGCCGCAGTCTGCGTTTTTTTGCGTGAGCTGCCGCTGTGCGGAGGGAAGATGCCGATGTGACGCGGGACTTCGCTCTTGCCGGAGCCGCCGACCGGACGGATATGCTTGCTTCGCTGGCATTTACACCTTCTTTCCGTTTTTGCACGCCCTTGGGCTGAAAGCGCCGGCGCTGCCTGACCGGGAGGAAAGCGGACTTCTTGCCGCACGGCTCCGGGGCTGTTCTTCCGGCAGACGGGTCCCTGCGGGCAGAGCGGCAATGAAAAGCTCCCGCCTGAAGGCTCAGACGGGAGCGGGACGCTGTGCGGACTGTTCCGGAGGGAAAATGCGGGCTTGTGCCGCATGCGGCAGGCTGCCGGCATATTGCGGAGGGGGACGGCGCAGGGTGAACGCTCCGGCTTGGGACGCAGGGAACGATTGCCCGCGCGGGCAATCCAACACTCCCCTTTTCGCGTCTGCGGGGGCATATGGGAAGTGCGTTTTGCAAAGTCCGTAAAGAGCCTGAGCCACGGTGCGGATACGTTTGAAGCCGCAGCGGCGTATGCCGGAGCTGATGGTTCTCTCATTGAACTGCTCCGGGATTCGACGATGCTTCAATTGGCGGAGTGAACGGGCGTCGGTCCGTCGCTTTTGCGGGTGACGGGCGGGCTGCCGGGGGGCAGGAGCGGGCAGCTTCGACGCCGCAGGCTTTTTGCGGAAGCCGAGAGCACCTTCGGGGCAGGGGGCTTTCCGGCAGTATGGGCTGCGGGGGAACGGCTCATTATAATACGGTTATATAATATAGTCGGTGTTGTAGCGCGTGTATTGCTCCAGAATATCCGCAAGCGTGATGCCGTCCAGATAGTCGGTGATCGCCTTGTACAGCCCCTTCCAGACGGGAAGCGTCGAGCAGTCCGCACTTCGTTCGCATTCCGGCGGATTCTGACCCGCACAGGGAACGGGAGCGAGACTGCCCTCCGTCAGACGGAGGATCATCCCGACGGTGTACTTGTCCGGGCTTTGCGCCAGCATATATCCGCCCTGGTATCCCCGGTTGGTTTTCAGAATATCCGATCTGTTCAGCACGGGAACGATCTGTTCCAGATATTTTTTGGAGATGCCCTGACGCTCTGCAATATCCTTCAGCGCAATATAGCCTTCCGCCCGGTGCTCTGCAAGGTCCACGAGCATGCGGAGGGCATAGCGTCCTTTTGTTGAGATTTTCATGTGCATCAGCCTTTCTGAATCCTGTGCGGTCGGAATGCCTCAAAACGGGCATGCTTCCCGGCAAGGGAATTTGATATTTGGAAATCGGGAGCTTTCGAACGGCAGTGCGTCCGGCTTGACGGTCCCTTTGGATGCGGGGGACCGGAGCACGCGTACCGACCGGGGTGCGGAGGCTTGCGGTTGGAAAAATGCGAAGGCAAGCCGATTTCGGGCGGGAGACGGCGGGGAATTTCCGCGATTTTTCGGCGCTTGTTACGCCATTGTGCGGAGCATGTCCTCCGAGACGGCAAAGCGGCACGGCTCTCCGCTTCGGAAGCGGAGAAATTCCTCTGCCATATAAGCTGCCATGCGGTGGACCTCATTGCCCCCGCTTCCCGCAATGTGCGGGGTCAGAATGCAGTTCGGGAGCCGGTAAAATGCGTGCTCCGCACAGGGCGGCTCGGGGAAGGTGACGTCCAGCACGGCGGTCAGGTCACGCCTCTCCTGCAGGACCCGGACCAGCTCCTCCTCCACGACCTGCGCGCCGCGTCCGGTGTTCAGAAAGACCGCGTGCGGGCGCATGGAGGCAAACAGGTCTGCTCCGAGCATGCCGCGCGTCTGCGGATTGTCGGCAAGGTGGTTGGATACGACCTGTGCCTGTGCAAAGGCTTCGGGGAGGGAGCAGAGCTTTACGCCGAGCGCCTGTGCATCGGCTTCCGGAAGAAACGGATCAAAGACAAGAACACGGAGGTCATAGGGCTTAAGGAGCCGAATGACCTGCTTTCCGACCATTCCTGCGCCCAGAATGGCGACCGTTTCATGATAGTTTCCGGGATACAGCTCCTTTTCCGAGGTCCACAGCTGCATGAAAGCCTCCCTTGTGTCCGCGCCGGACAGCCGGAAGAAGCCTTTGTTTGCCAGCACGATCTGTGCAGCCGCATATTCTGCGACCGGAATGGCGTTGGCAGCCCATGCACTGCAAACCGTGACGCCGCAGCGGAGAAAGGGACGCGCAAACGCCTGCACCGTTCCGGCTGCGTAAAAGACCGCCTGAAGGCTGGGGAAAACGGTCTGGATCTCCTCCTCTGTCATGACCGGCATGCTCCAGGTCGAAAACAGGTATCTGACATCCCGGAACCGCGCGGGATCCCGAAGCAGCTCCGCCTTTGTATGGCATTCCGGAAGCTCCCCCAGCACATCTTTCAGGAGCGCCTTGGTTTCCGGTCCGTAGACCCTTTCGACCACTGCCGGATTTTCCGCGGCAAAGACTGCGTCCATCACAATTCCTCCCCCGAAAGAGCCCGGAGTGCGGATGCTTCCTCCGGCAGCGATTCCGGCAGATCGTCCGGCATGAACTCCAGAAGCAGGGTCCGATCGCCCGAAAAGGCGGAAAGATATCTCCTCCACTGCGCCAGCCCCTCCCGCAGGGGATACCGGTGCAGGCTGTCCCAATGAAATACATGCAGATGCTTTGTATAGGGCGCGATCGCTTTGGCATAGCGCAGATTTTCTTCCTCCGTGCAATACTGATTCGGCTGCCAGTACATGCGGAAGGCAGGGGAATCTACCCCGTGCATCAGCGTCAGCGCGCCTTCAGGCGAATCGGTGAAGGTGTGGTGATGGCATTCCATGCAGAGTGTGACGCGATGCGCTGCGGCAAGCTCCGCCGCCTCCCGGCAGACCTGCAGGAACGGGGGCAGCTCCTCCTTTGTGTACTCCGAAAAGCTCCGGTTGCCGCACCAGACCCGCAGGATGTCCGTCCCCAGGCGCTTTGCGGCGCGGATATACGGAAGAAGCGCTTCGGTCCGGTCGGTGCCGAGCCGGAAATATGTGCCGTAGGAGGAGCAGCGGATGCCCTCCTGCCGGCAGAGAGCGGATATTTCGTTGAGCGCGGCTTCATCTGTGCAGGGGGCGTGAACATCACTGCCCCATTCGATGCAGGACAGCCCTGCCCGTCTGACCGCCGTTATGATCTCACGGGGGGAGAGGGCGCGAAAGCTGACCGAAGCCAGACCAAGCTGATACATTCTTGTGAACCGCAGCCTCCGCGCGGTGCGGAGGCATCCTTTCTTTTGAAATTTTATTGTCGGGGGCTGGAATCCCGGACTCTTCGCAGTGCCGGCAGCCCGGAAGGCCCGGGTGCTGTGACGGTTCGGCTGTCCGGATCCGTTCGTGCGCACCGCAGCCCGGACCTGCCCGGCATATATCGAAGCGCTGCGGCGCTCTGCGGGGCATCGGCTGCCGGTCGCAGCCCCCGCGAGTTACTGCGGGCTTGGTACGCACAGCCGACGGTAAATCGGCGCATATACCGAGGCGTCCCGGATGACGCAGCCGGTGGTGCCGCCCGCCCGCATGATTTCCGTACACGCAGAGCAGGCAAGACAGCATTTTTCCTTTTTCATGCAGCCCTGCGTCAGGATATCTTCGGCAAAGCCGGGGTAGGCAAATGCGGTTCTGCCGAATCCGGCAAGATCACAGTCTCCGTTTTCAATCAGACCCGCAGCGACCCGGGGCGCCGCGACACCGAGAAAGCTCAGGGCGGAGCAGAGGACCCGCATATCCTTTGGCAGGCGGTGCTTCAGCACCGCCGTGCCGTGCAGCATGCGCGCCACGCCGCAGAGCGGATGCTCCGGCTCCGGATAGCCGCCCTTTGCATACGGGCGGTTGACGTGCGGATTGACATACGGGTTACCCATGGTAAGGTTGACCAGCCGGACGCCGTACCGGTAAAGCTGCGACAGCAGCCACTCCGGCTCTGCGGGGTCAAACGCCGGGACGGCTCCGTCCCCGGCTTCCGGGTCCGCACTCACGCCGAAGCCGTAGGGATAGGGCAGTCCGTCATAGATGTTCAGGCGCGATGTGACCAGAAAGCCGCTGCCGCAGCTCTGCCTTGCTCCCATAATGCTTTCGCGCAGCAGCCGGGTGCGGTTTTCAAGGTCCCCGCCGTACGGTCTCGGTCGGGTGCGGGCAGAAAGCAGCTCGCTCAGAAGGTATCTGTGGCAGCATTTGATGTCGATTCCGTCAAATCCGGCTCGTTCGGCAAGCCGGGCTGCACCTGCCAGAGCCTCCCCCGTATGCTTCAGATAGTCATCGCTGACGATCCGTTCGTCGGGGATCGGCGTTGCCGCTTCGTAATGCGGGTTATGGCAGGCAATGAGGGGAGCGGGGACGCCCTCCGGCTTGCTGTAGCGCCCGGAGTGAGTTGCCTGAAGGATGATGAGCGGCTCCGGATGTCCGGCATGCAGTGCAGCCTGCCGGATGCTGTCGGTCAGGCGCAGAAGCGCATCGGTATGCCGCGGAGAGATCATGAGCTGATGCGGGTTGGCGCGTCCCTCGGGAAGGACGGCTGTCGCCTCGAACCAGATCAGGCCCGCACCGCCCCGCGCCAGACGCAGATAGCGGCGGACGGTAAGCTCGGAGGGCGAGCCGTCGGGGCTTCCGTCACAGCCCTCCATTGCCTGGCAGGCAAGGCGGTTCGGCACGGTTTTTCCAGCAACGGAGAGGGGCTGCGCAAGAACGGAGGCGGAATCGGCAAACGGAAGACCGGCGCCAAGCGCCCGGTTATCCTCCGCGAACTGCTCCGGAGAGGTGTAAATGTGATATGACATGAGGGTTGGAATCCTTTCGGTTTCGGCGGGGTGCGCCGGACTGCTCTGCGGCATGCGGACGCATGGCTGAGCTGTTTTCGGTCCCCGGAGGAGGCTCCGGAGGCATGACTTTGGCGAAGCAGGCGATCCGTACATCTGCAAAATGTGTCCGGACATGGTTGACCGGAAGCTGCTTTCATCGGGGACGCCTGTACGGGTGTATATCCGCGCGGAGCATGTTGACGCAGAGCGTATTTACACGGCATGTGCCGGCGGTATGCATGCCGGCATATCTCTGTGCGGCGGATGCCGCTTCGGATATCTTTGCAAAGGAGCTTCGCCGGCAGGATAAGTCTCCTGAAAGATATTATATACGATTGTTTCCCGGATTTCTATGGCAAATCTGCCGAAAAACAGCCGCATTTTCAGGCAAACCGGCGACTTTGCGGCATTTTACTCCGCTTTTTGGCAGTTTTCCGCCGGAGCGGCGCCGGAGGAAGGCTTTCGCATTTGACAAAAGCGGAAGGGTGTGCTATGATACAGTTACTTCAGAAAAAGGATGTGACGGGAGTGGAGCGGATCAAAACGGGGAAAAAAGTGATTGTCACCGGCGGCTCACGCGGGATCGGCGCGGAGACGGTCCGGCTTTTTGCGGCGCGCGGCTGCCGTGTTGCGTTTCTGTACAGGAGTGCCGGGGACTGTGCGGCGCGGCTTTCCGAGGAGACCGGAGCTGCGGCAATCCGTGCGGATCTTTCCGTCAGATCGGAGGCTATGGAGGGTATGGCGCGCGCGATGGAGCTTCTTTGCGGCGCGGACGTGCTTGTGTGCAGCGCCGGAATTGCGCAAAGCCGTCTGTTTACGGATATTACGGAGGAGGATTGGCAGACCATGCTCGGCGTGAATCTGTCCGCTCCGTTTTACTGCACACAGGCGGTTCTGCCGGACATGATTCACCGCAAGGAGGGCAGGATCGTGTATGTTTCCTCCATGTGGGGGCAGACGGGGGCATCCTGCGAGGTGCATTATTCGGCTGCAAAGGCGGGGCTGATCGGGATGACCAGAGCGCTGGCAAAGGAGCTGGGACCCTCCGGCATCACGGTGAACTGTGTGGCGCCCGGCGTGATTGACACGGACATGAACCGCACGCTTGACGCGGAGACGGTGCGGGAGCTGCGGGAGGAAACGCCCCTCGGGCGGATCGGAAAGCCGGAGGATATCGCGGAGGCGATATGGTATCTTTCCTCGGACGCTGCGTCCTTTGTGACCGGGCAGGTGCTGGCGGTCAACGGGGGATTTGTGATGCAGTGAGCAGCAGCCGGCTGCTTTGCAAAACACGGCGGGCTTGGCGGCTGCGGGTCTGTGCAGTCCCCGGACGGAGGCAGAAGCTGCACCGGGGGACAGCCGGCAGGCTTTTGACAGCAGGCGGGTGCTCTTTTTCGGAAATGCGGAGGACGCTGACAGGCAGCCTGCCGCTTTGGCTCGGAGCGCGGCTTTTGCTGTGGGGAATCCGGTCGGTGCGGATATTTCATGCATCGGACGGAGAATGTTTTCCGGCAGCCCGCGGGCTTTGGCGGCAGCCGGATCGGGCGGGGACACGGGAAGCCGACAGAGGCATCGGCGCCCGTCCGGTCAAAGCCGGAGCTGCGGCAGACTGCCCTGACCCGTTTGCATCGGGGCAGAGACTCGGGCTGCGCGGTTCTTTTCGGGATCGGACAAAAAACAGGAGGGATGCGGAATGCAGGTTCATTCGGTGGAATCTATGGCTGCGCTTGACGGGGAGGGACTGCGCTGTGCGGTCTTTCTGAGCGGCTGTCCGCTCCGCTGCGTTTATTGTCATAATCCGGACACATGGCAGCGGGAGGCTGGCTTTGCGGTGACGCCGGAGGAGCTTTCCGGCAGACTGAAGCGGTTTTTGCCGTATTTCCGCGCAAGCGGAGGGGGCGTGACCTTCAGCGGAGGCGAGCCTCTTTTGCAGGCGGGCGAGCTTTTGCGGCTGGCGGAGCTGCTGCGTGCCGAAGGAATCTCATATGCGCTTGATACCAGCGGGGGCGTGCCGCTTTCGGAGGATGTAAAGCGCCTGACGGCAGGGGCTTCCCTTGTAATCTGCGATCTGAAATTTCCGGATGCGGCGGCATATCGGCGGTATACCGGCTCGGACGGGGACTTTTCCTTTGCTTATCTGCGCCATCTGTACGAAACCGGAAAGCGCACGTGGGTCCGGACGGTGATCGTGCCGGGGCTGAATGACAGCGAGGATTTTGTGGAACGGTATGTCCGGCGCCTTTTGGAGATCATGCCGGATGCGGAAAAATATGAGCTTCTCGGCTTTCATACGATGGGATTCTTCAAATATGAGGAAAGCGGCATTGCCAATCCGCTTCGGGACTGCAAGCCGATGGACCCGGAGAGATTGCGCGAGCTTCAGCAGTATGCGGAAAATCTGCTGAGAAGCGGCGGGACAGCGGACTGACGCTGCCTGACGCGGCAGCGTCCCCGGCGTGCTTTTCGGAGACGGTGCGGAGCCGCAGCCGGAATCGGACCGGAGCCGGGGTCTGTTCCGTGCGGGCAAACGTCCGAAGGGCATCGAATGGCGGTCTGCGGCGGATCCGGATAACGCCCCGCAGGCGCAGGAGCCTGCCTGACAGGCGTGCCGCAAAGCCGGAGCGGTACGGATGAGGCTGTGTTCCGGCGAGGCAGGGAGCCGCGCAGGCTGCGGGGACCCGGCAAAAATCAAAAAGGGTATTGCAGAGCGGTTTTTCCGCCTTGCGATACCCTTTTATCTGTACTGTGCCTCCGCGGCAAAGTGCTGTCTGCACCGGATGAGCGGGTCAGTCCGCCGCCGGGAGCCGCGCCGGCTCCCTTTGATGCTGCGGGAGGAGGCGCCGCACACCGGCTTGGGTGCGTTTTGCCGTGAGATCAGGAAATTTTCTGAATATTGGCAATCATTTTGTTCATTGCCGTGTTGGCTTTTTTGGCAATTCTGTTATACTCGGACGAGATGTTGGGGGACTTTTTCGTTGCCAGATTGAGCGGAAGGTCGGACAGACCGCCCCAGTCATACATATAGCCCATGTCGTACCGGACCGTGCTCAGAACCAGATCGATGATGTCCTGAGATTCGTCATCGCGGGTTCCCTTGCCCTTCAGATACTTTTCATAGTAGGCGGGCGTCAGAATGTTTTTGGACGCTGCGCCGAGGGAGTCGACAACGTAAGCGGTTTTCTGCAGATCAAGGTTGTCGTTCGGGATGACCATGACTGCGCCGACGTGCGGGTTGATGGAGTGGTAATAGTCCTCCTGCGTTTCGCTGTACAGCGGGATGGGAAGGATGCCGAAGTCGGTGTCCATGCTTCTCAGCTGCTCCACTGCGTGGAACTCGTTGAAGTCAAACAGAGCGTTTCCGGACATGAACATGGGCTTCAGAACGTCCTCGTTGTTGTCGTCATAGGATACCTGCTGGTCATTGAACAGTTCAAGATACTTGCTCAGAATGTCAACCGTGCGGTCATTGTAGAAGGTGATGGTCGGCAGGTCGTTTTCATCCTTTTCGGCGAAGGTGGAGCCGCCGCCGATGATGCCGAGCGATGCAATATCGGCATACCACAGGAAGCCGTACAGGTCGTCCTTGGTGTATTTTCCGTCGTTGTTCAGGTCCTTGTGACACATGCGGCAGAGACTGATGAAGCGGTCGATGGTCCACTCCTTCTTTTCTACCATCTCATAGGGGTTTCCGATGTTGTAATCGCGTGCAAGGTCCTTGTTGAACAGCATGACGCCGATGGACTTTTTATACATGACGGAGATGTCTCCGGTGATCATGAACAGGCTGTTGTTGACGGACAGATCCTTGACGGAGTGCTGATCCCACCATGCCGCGTCCAGCTGCATGTCGGTTACGGTGTTCAGGTCGATCAGATAGTCCTCCTGCGCGCCTTTTCCCGCTTCGCGGATGTTGAGGAATGCGATGTCATAGGCGCTTTCCTGGGTCGCAATGCTCTTGCGGACCGACTCCAGAGAGCCGCAGATGCCTTCGCCCGGGATGGCGTTGATCTTGATATGCAGCTCCTGCTCGACCTTGCGGGTGCGGCGCAGGGTTCCGTCGTTGATTTCATCGCCGTTTTCCACGGTGGAGGAGAAGTCCACATCGCCCCAGACGACCTTGTTTTCTCCGTATACGCAGATGTTGAAGTTTTCATCGTTATAGTTGATGTTCTTCGGGACGTTTGCGGAGTATTGCGTTTCGGCAGCCGTGCCGGTCGCCTTGGTATCACTCGTTTGGCTCGGTGGATTTTTGGTGTTGTCTGCACAGGAGATTAAGGCTGTACCGCACAGCAGCAGACTCAGCGCGGCGGTCACAATCCGTTTTTTGGTGGTCATACTGATTCTCCTTTTAGTATTTAAGCAATGGATATCTTAATAATATATTAACATGTTTCCGGCAGGCTGTCAATATTAAGCGGCAATGTAACACGGATTTGTCTGCTTTGCACAAAGCGAGACACATAAAAATAGAGAATATGTTTTTGTGCGGTGCGGCTGTTTGTCAAAATATACATAGAATGTGAAAATGTTGATTGCGCGCCCGGACAGAGGCTTGGGCGCGGCAGAAAATGCGGCAATATGCGGGACCGGGCGGGGGCGGTATAGGGGGAAGGTGTTGCCGGCATCCGGAGTGCCCGGGCGCAAGGAGGATGCTTCGGGAGCGGGACGGATGCCGCAGGGGGCGCCTGCCGCGGAGCGGAGAGGGGGATATCCGGTCCGTGGACCGTTCTGCCGTCGGCAGAGAAGCATCGGGCTGTTTTCGGGACGGTCGGGACTTTTTTGAAGCGGCGTTTGCCCGCCCGGCGGCGGGAAAGCTGTGCGGAATGTATTTCGGGCGACTTTTCCGCAGCGGGTCATTTTAAGGCGGAGCAGCGTGCGCCGGCGCCGCGGTGTGCGGCTGCTGCTGCCGGGGTGTTTCTGCCGGACATGTTTTGACGGGGGAAGCCTGAAAATGCGGTCCGGAATTACTCGTCTCCCGGACAGACCCGCTTCCGAACGGTCCGGAGGATTGAACGGCTGCGGAGCAGCGTATTCCTGTGTGGGGGTGCTTGCGGGGTACTGCTGCCGGGACGGTCCGTTTCATGCGAAGGAATCCCGAAGATGCATTGCAGAAACGCCGAAGCCGCTCTGCCGTTGGCGGGGCGGCAGAGATGCTCTGTCGGACGGGTTGCCGCAGGGATTCGCCGGTCGGAGAAAACGGGCGCGTGCGGCTTTTCCCGCAAGGGCGCTTCGGATCGCAGCGGGAGCGCTTCGGGAGGATTAAGCGGCGGCGGAACGGCGTTTGCCCGCCCGATCTGCGGCGAAAGAGGCTTCGGGGTGCGCTTGCGGGGGATTTAGACGGAACAGTGTGTGCCTGCGCCTGCGGCATGCGGCGGGGTGAGCCGCAAGCCCGTTCGCGCAGGCAAAACAAAAAGAACCGCATCGCGATGCGGTTCCCATGAGCCTGTCCGGCTTTTATGCGCCCATCTGGTTGAGCTTGCACGTAAACTGGCTCTTATGTCTTGCTGCATTGTTCTTGTGAACAAGACCCTGCGCAACGGCGCGATCCAGCTTCTTGACAGCAGCCTTGTATGCGGCTGTCGCAGCTTCCTTGTCGCCAGCCTCGACGGCAACCTGGAACTTCTTGACGGCAGTCTTCAGCGCAGACTTTGCCATTCTGTTCCGCAGCGTTTTGATCGCGGTAATTTCAACGCGTTTCTTGGCAGATTTGATATTCGGCAAATGATTCACCCCCCTGCTCACGGCTTGTAACCTTTATCAATACCATATCATAGCACATCCGCTTCGAAAATGCAAGGTTTTTTGTTATTTTCTACTTGTTAAATATTTGTTAATATTGAAAAAGCCGTTGACTTTTTTGCTTCGGTATGATAAAATAATAGTCCACGCGATGCCGTAAATGCACGCGCGGAACAATTGCCATACATGCGGGAAAATCCTGTTTTTCAGTATAACAGACTGATTTTCCGTGACAGAAGCATATAAACAGCATCCATGAATCCGGGAGCAATGCGTTCGCTTTCCGGGATTTCTGCCTCTGAGGAACCGGCGGTAACCAGCTTGCCGTGAGGAGGAAGAATCCGGAAGGGTCGGGGCAAGTTGCGCCCGTATTCTGCGTTGCGGGACATGTTTCAATAAGACGAAGGAGTGATAATTGTAATGGTCAAACCCCAGAAGCAGGGCACAACCATCCGCATGAGCTTCTCAAAAATTGATGAAGCGCTTGAGATGCCGAACCTGATCGAGGTTCAGAAAAAGTCGTACCAGTGGTTCCTGGACGAGGGTCTGATGGAGGTGCTGCGCGATGTATCTCCGATCACCGATTATTCCGGCAATCTTCAGATCGAATTCGTGGGATACTCCATTGATCCCACGCCGAAATATCCGGTCGAGGAATGCAAGGAGCGCGACGTCAACTATGCCGCTCCTCTCCGCGTGACGGTCCGTCTGTACAACAAGCAGACCGGCGAGCTGATGGAACGCGAGATCTTCATGGGCGATTTCCCGCTGATGACCGACAACGGCACCTTTGTGATCAACGGTGCGGAGCGCGTCATTGTTTCGCAGATCGTCCGCTCTCCCGGTATCTATTATGCCACGGACATCGACAAATCAGGCAAGAGAATTTATACCAATACAATTATTCCGTACAGAGGCGCATGGCTGGAATATGAGACGGACGTCAACGATGTCTTCGGCGTGCGTATTGATAAGAACCGGAAAATTCCGGTGACTATCCTGATCCGTGCGCTCGGGATCGAAAACGATTCCGACATCATCGCGCTGTTCGGGGACGATCCCAAGATCACGGCGACGATTGATCACGATTCCTGCCAGAGCATGGCAAATGAGAACGGCACCTCGGCGGGCGATGAGGCTCTGAAGGAGATTTATAAAAAGCTCCGTCCCGGCGAGCCGCCGCTGGTGGAGTCGGCGCAGCTGCTTCTGAACAACATGTTCTTTGATCCGAAGCGCTATGATCTGGCTCCGGTCGGACGCTATAAGTTTGACCGCAAGCTGGCGGTCGGCAAGAGAATTGCCGGTCATAAGCTGGCGCGCCCGGTGGTCAGCACGGTGACCGGCGAGCTTCTGTACGATGCGGGCGAGCTGATGACGCCGGACAAGGCGATGAACGTGGAGCACAACGGCGTCAACGAGGTCTGGCTGCAGCTGGACGGCGGCAAGGAGCTGAAGGTGTTCGGAAACGGCACGCTGGAGCCGGAGTATGTGCTCGGCTATGACCTGAAGGACTGCGGCATCCGCGAGAAGGCAAACCTTGCGCTTCTGCTTGAGATTGCAGAGCGGTGCGGCGGCGACAGGGACGCGATCAAGGCGGAATGCCGTCAGAGAGCGGCAGAGCTTGCGCCGAAGCATATCACGAAGGATGATATTTTTGCTTCCATTAACTATATGATCTGCCTGACGCACGATATCGGCACGCTGGATGATATTGACCATCTCGGCAACCGCCGCCTGCGCTGTGTCGGCGAGCTTTTGCAGAATCAGATGCGCATCGGCTTCTCCCGGATGGACAAAATCGTCAAGGAGCGCATGACGATTCAGGACAACGAGACGCTGACGCCCGAGGCTTTGATCAATATCCGCCCTGTCGTCACATCCATCAAGGAATTTTTCGGGTCCTCTCCGCTGTCCCAGTTCATGGACCAGAACAACCCTCTGGCAGAGCTGACGCATAAGCGCCGTATTTCCGCGCTCGGTCCCGGTGGTCTTTCCCGTGACCGCGCCTCCTTTGAGGTCCGCGACGTTCATTATACCCATTACGGACGCATGTGCCCGATTGAGACGCCGGAAGGTCCGAACATTGGTCTGATTTCCTATCTGGCGACCTATGCGCGCATCAATGACTACGGTTTTCTGGAGGCTCCTTACCGGAAGGTGGAGCACATCCGCGATGAAGCAACCGGGGCTGTGCGCAGCCGCGTGACCGATAAGATTGAATATATGACCGCCGACGTTGAGGACAATTATGTCGTTGCACAGGCGAACGAGCCGCTGGATGCGGATATGTTCTTTGTCAAAAAGCGCGTTACGGCAAGAGACCGCTCCGAAATCATTGAAATCGATGCTTCCCGCGTGGACTACATGGACGTTTCCCCGAAAATGGTCGTTTCGGTTGCAACCGCAATGATTCCGTTTTTGGAAAACGACGATAACTCCCGCGCTCTGATGGGCTCCAACATGCAGAAGCAGGCGGTGCCGCTTCTGACCACCGAGGCGCCGATTGTCGGCACCGGTATGGAATATAAGGCAGCCGTGGACTCCGGCGTTGTCGTCTGTGCGAAGGAAGCGGGCACCGTGGAGCGTGTTTCCGCTGATGAAATCACAATCCGCACCGACTCCGGCAGGAAAGATGTTTACCATCTTATTAAGTTTAAGCGCTCCAACCAGGGCACCTGCGTCAACCAGCGCCCGATTGTGGAGCAGGGCGAGCATGTGGAAAAGGGCCGCGTCATAGCGGACGGTCCCGCAACGGCAAACGGCGAGATTTCGCTCGGAAAGAACGCTCTGATCGGCTTCATGTCATGGGAGGGCTATAACTATGAGGACGCCGTCCTGCTGAATGAAAAGCTGGTCAGAAACGACACGTATACGTCGGTTCATATTGAAGAATATTCGCATGAGGCGAGGGATACAAAGCTCGGCTCGGAGGAAATCACACGCGAAATCCCGAATGTCGGTGACGATGCGCTGCGCGATCTGACGCCCGAGGGCATTGTCCGCAAGGGAACTGAGGTCAGAGCGGGCGATATTCTGGTCGGAAAGGTGACGCCGAAGGGCGAGACCGAGCTGACCGCAGAGGAGCGCCTGCTGCGCGCGATCTTCGGCGAGAAGTCCAGAGAGGTGCGCGATACCTCCCTCCGTCTGCCGCACGGCGAATCCGGTATCGTGGTGGACGTCAAGGTGTTTACGCGCGAGAACGGAGACGAGCTGCCTGCCGGCGTCAACGAGGTTGTCCGCGTGTACGTGGCGCAGAAGAGAAAGATCTCCGTCGGCGACAAGATGGCAGGACGCCACGGAAACAAGGGCGTTGTTTCCCGGATCCTTCCGCCGGAGGATATGCCGTTCATGGCGGACGGTACGCCGCTTGATATCGTGCTGAACCCGATGGGCGTGCCTTCCCGTATGAATATCGGTCAGGTGCTTGAGGTCCACCTCGGCATCGCGGCAAGAAAGCTCGGCTGGAAGGTGATGACGCCGGTCTTTGACGGTGCAAAGGAAAAGGATATTTCCGAGCTGTTCCGCATGGCGGGCATGTACCGCGAGGTGCTTCCCAATGAGAACATCAAGGGCAAGGATGTCTATGTCGTTTCGACGGACGAGAACGGGAAGAAGACCTATACGCCCGCCGGAGAGGAAACGACCGGAAATCCGGAGCTGGTGAAAGCCCTGATCGAAGAGAAGAAGCTGATGATCGTTGACGGAAAGACCATCCTGTACGACGGACGCACCGGCGAGCGCTTTGACAACCCCGTCACCGTGGGTATCATGTACTACCTCAAGCTGCACCATCTGGTGGACGATAAGATTCATGCGCGTTCCACCGGTCCGTACTCCCTTGTGACGCAGCAGCCGCTCGGCGGTAAGGCGCAGTTCGGCGGTCAGCGCTTCGGAGAAATGGAGGTCTGGGCACTGGAGGCTTACGGCGCGGCATATACGCTGCAGGAGATCCTGACGGTCAAGTCGGACGATGTGACCGGGCGTGTCAAGTGCTATGAGGCGATCGTCAAGGGTCAGAATATCCCGACGCCCGGCGTGCCGGAATCCTTCCGCGTGCTGGTGAAGGAGCTTCAGGCTCTGGCGCTGGATGTGCGTGTGCTTGACCGCGACGGCAACGAGATCGTGCTTTCCGGCATTGAAGAGGAAGAAGAAAACCTGCCGAACTATGTCTCCGCCGAGGACATCGGCGAGACGGTGGCAACCGACGATACCTTTGACGCAATGCAGGAGAAGGGACCGGATAAGGACGGAGACGACGCTTTCCCGTCTGCATATGAGGACGATGAGGATGACGAGTTTGCAGACGACGATTTCGGTTTTGAACAGGAATCTGCCGCTTTCGATTCCGATGATGATTTTGATGATGAAAATTAAGTGAGGAGATTACACTATGGAACGAAACGTGTTTGATTCGATTAAAATCGGATTAGCATCTCCGGAAATGATCAGAAGCTGGTCTCACGGCGAGGTGAAAAAGCCGGAAACCATTAACTACCGCACGCTGAAGGCGGAGCGGGACGGCTTGTTCTGCGAAAGAATCTTCGGGCCTACCAAGGACGGGGAGTGCCTGTGCGGCAAATATAAGAGGATCCGCTATAAAGGGGTCGTGTGCGACAAGTGCGGCGTTGAGGTCACGACCAAAAAGGTCCGCCGCGAGCGGATGGGACACATCGAGCTGGCGGCTCCCGTGTCGCACATCTGGTACTTCCGTGCCATTCCGTCCCGCATGGGTCTTCTGCTTGATATTACGCCCCGGGCGCTGGAGCGTGTGCTCTACTTCGCAAGCTATATCGTCATTGATCCCGGCACAACGCCGCTTTCCAAGTGCGACCTTCTGACCGAATTGGAATACCGCAAGATGTATGAGCGGTATGAAAACGACTTTGAGGTCGGAATGGGTGCGGAGGCGATCAAAAAGCTGCTGCAGCAGATCGATATCGAGGCGCTTTCCGCACAGCTCAAGGGAGAGCTTCAGACCGCGACCGGTCAGAAGAAGCTTCGGATCATCAAGCGTCTGGAGGTTGTGGAAGCCTTCCGCAAGTCCGGCAACAAGCCGGAATGGATGATTCTTGACGTGGTTCCGGTCATTCCGCCGGAAATCCGTCCTATGGTACAGCTGGACGGCGGCCGCTTTGCGTCCTCCGACCTCAACGATCTGTACCGCCGCGTGATCAACCGCAACAACCGTCTGAAAAAGCTGATGGAGCTTCAGGCGCCGGAGATTATTATCCGGAACGAAAAGCGTATGCTGCAGGAGGCGGTTGACGCCCTGATCGACAACGGCAGAAGAGGAAAGCCGGTCACCGGTCCCTCCAACCGTCCGCTCAAGTCACTTTCCGAGATGCTGCGCGGCAAGCAGGGGCGCTTCCGTCAGAACCTGCTCGGAAAGCGCGTGGACTATTCCGGACGTTCGGTTATCGTTGTCGGACCGGAATTGAAAATCTATCAGTGCGGTCTGCCGAAGGAGATGGCGCTGGAGCTGTTCAAGCCGTTCGTGATGAAGCGGCTGGTTGAAACGCAGAAGGCTTCCAACATCAAGGATGCAAAGAAAAAGGTTGACAAGGTGGATCCGTGCGTCTGGGATGCGCTGGAAAACGTGATCAAGGATCACCCGGTGCTTCTGAACCGCGCACCGACGCTTCACCGTCTGTCGATTCAGGCGTTCGAGCCGATTCTGGTGGAGGGACGCGCAATCAAGCTGCATCCCTTGGTCTGCCCCGCGTTCAATGCGGACTTCGACGGCGACCAGATGCCGGTGCACGTGCCGCTGTCCGCAGAGGCACAGGCGGAGGCGCGCTTCCTGATGCTTTCCGCAAACAATCTGCTCAAGCCCTGCGACGGAAAGGCTGTGACGATCCCGTCTCAGGACATGGTCATGGGCTCCTATTACTTGACGATCGACATCGCCGGGGAACCGGGCGAGGGACATTGGTTCCGCGATATGGACGAGGCGATGATGGCGTATCAGAACGGGTATCTCGGACTGCACGCCCCGATCAAGATCCGCGTGACGCGCGAAATTGACGGCGTGATGCAGAGCGGGATTATCGATGCTACGCTCGGCAGACTGATCTTCAACGAGCCGATTCCGCAGGATCTGGGAATCGTGGACCGCAGCAAGCCGGAAAACCGCTTCAAGCTGGAGATCGACCAGACCTGCGGCAAGAAGCTGCTCGGAAATATCATTGACCTTGCCATCAAGAAGCACGGCTTTACGGTTGCGGCACAGGTCCTGGATGCAGTCAAGGCGATGGGCTATAAGTATTCCACGCGCGCTTCGATTTCGATCGGAATCAACGATGTGACCATTCCTGCCGCAAAGTATACGATTGTGGCGGATGCGGAGCATAAGGTTGAGGAGATCGCAAAGTTCTATCAGCGCGGTATCCTGAACGAGGAGGAGCGCTACAGCAACGTCATCCGCATCTGGAATCAGGCGACCAAGGACGTGATTGATGCGCTGCAGAGTAACTTTGACCGGTATAACCCGATCAAGATGATGTCTGACTCCGGCGCCCGCGGTTCTATGACGCAGATGCGTCAGCTCGCAGGTATCCGCGGTCTGATGTTTGCGACAAACGGTAAGACCATGGAGCTGCCGATCAAGTCGAACTTCCGTGAGGGTCTGAATATTCTGGAATACTTCATGGCGGCGCGCGGCGCACGGAAATCGCTGTCCGATACGGCACTGAAGACGGCGGACTCCGGCTATCTGACCAGACGTCTGGTGGATGTATCTCAGGAGGTCATCATCCGCGAGATCGACTGCGGCACGCGGCACGGCATGCTTGTCTCCGATGTGAAGGAAGGCAACGACGTGATCGAGCCTCTGAAGGACCGCATTTTCGGACGCTATGTGGTGGGCGATGTGGTCGATCCGGCAACGGGCGAGATCATTGTGCCGGATAACACCATGATCTCCGAGGAACAGGCGGGCCGGATTGTAGAGTCCGGCATCAAGCAGGTGAACATCCGCACGATCTTTGAATGCCGTGCAAAGCAGGGAATCTGCGCACACTGCTACGGTGCGGACCTCGCCTCCGGCAAGACGGTCAACGTCGGCGAGGCGGTCGGCATTATCGCGGCACAGTCGATCGGCGAGCCCGGTACGCAGCTGACCATGAGAACTTTCCACACCGGCGGTGTCGCAAGTGCGAACATCACACAGGGTCTGCCGCGTGTCGAAGAGCTGTTTGAGGCGCGCCGCCCGAAGAAGCCGGCGGTTGTGACCGAGATGGACGGCGTGGTTTCCATTCATCTGGTGGAGGGAAAGCACACCAGAACCGTTACGGTGACCAACCCCGATACCAAGGAGACGGCAAGCTTCCAGATTCCGTTCGGAACGCAGCTGATCGTCTCGGAGGGCGAGTCCGTGGTTCACGGGCAGGCGCTGACGGAGGGCTATATGAGTCCTGCCGATATTACAAGAATCAGCGGTCTGGATGCAGTATACGATTATATTATCCGCGAGGTTCAGAAGGTTTACCGGTCGCAGTCGATCGGAATCAACGACAAGCACATCGAGGTCATTACCCGTCAGATGACGCGCAAGGCGCGGATCGAGGATCCCGGAGATACGGAATTCCTTGTGGGTACGCTGGTGGATGTGACCGATCTTGATACGGCAAACGAGGCAATCCAGAAGCGGATTGACGCGGGTGAGAGAACACTTCGCCCGGCGACCTCCTCTCCGGTGCTGCTCGGTATTACCAAGGCGGCGCTCCAGACGGAATCCTTCCTGTCTGCGGCATCCTTCCAGGAAACGACAAAGGTTCTGACGGAGGCTGCCATTAAGGGCAAGGTTGACCACCTCCTCGGTCTGAAGGAGAATGTTATCATCGGTAAGCTGATTCCTGCCGGAACCGGTATGGAATGCTATCGCAATCTTGAGGTGGAGGAAGTGCCCGAAACGGCAGCTGCTTCCGCCGAATAAGACAAGGGCGCTTCCGGACGGCGCTTCTGAGGTGCTTTCTCCGGAATTTACGGCGGCGTTGAAGAGCTTTGGCTTTTTGGCGCCGCCCTCTCTGTTTGTCCGGGCGTGCCTGAATCTGCCGGCGGCGCGAAGCGCGCTGCTATATTGCTATATATTAAAAGGATAGCATTTGTGCAAGGAAGGCATTTGTGCAAAGAGGAAAACATTTGCACATTCCGGATGCCGGCTCCGGAATGGTCGCGGAATGCCGCGCTCCATGGAGCGGATGGGCGCTGCTCGGAAAAGCAGGCTGCTGCGGAAGAGGAAAAATGCGGGATTGGGCAACGGATTCGGAAAAACCGGAGGCATGCCGCGTTTTTTGCGGCGGGAAGCTGAATCTTCGGCTGCGCGGGCAAGCCGATCAAGGCAGAAGGCTGCGAATCCTCGGACGGCGTTCGGGAATGCGCCGGTCGGTGTGTTCGAATGCTTCCGTTCGGACCGCGCGGGATAGAAAAAAGCGCGTGCATGCGGTCTGATCGGATATGCCGCAATTTCGCGGTCGGAGCGCCGCATCTGCGCGGAAGGGCTGCGCGTGCACCGGGTAGGGTGCAAATATCCGGCACGCGCGGAAACGATGCGCCGGGCGGTGTTTCCGCACGCTTCCGTGCGGGCTGCGCGGAGATGAACCGCCTGCGGCGGGCTTTCTCTGCCTGCCGGGCAGATACGATTCCGCATTGTGCGGATTGCCGGCAGCATTGTTTTCTGCGGCGCCGAAAACGGGCTGCCGCCGCGTGAAAAGGGCGCGCGCTGTGATGCGCCGTATGCGGAAAAAACGGCAAAGTCACGACATTCGGATAATAATTACAAACGCAATGCGGGGCAATCTGTATAAAACGCTGAAAATTGACCGATGCTTACTGTATTGCTTGACATCATTGTAATTTCCGTGCTATACTATATTGTATTTTTATATGCCCATGTAAAAATATAAACATTATTTTTTGTGAAGGAGGTGCGGTATGCCAACCTTTAATCAGCTTGTCAGAAACGGACGTCAGACCAAGACCTACAAGTCCAAGAGCCCGGTTCTCCAGAAGAGCTTCAACTCCCTGAAGAATAAGCCGACGGATCTGAGCGCTCCTCAGAAGAGAGGCGTTTGCACAAAGGTTACTACCAGAGGCCCGAAAAAGCCGAACTCTGCTCTTCGTAAGATCGCAAGAGTCAGACTGACCAACGGTCTTGAGGCAACCACGTATATCCCCGGTATCGGTCATAACCTGCAGGAACACTCTGTGGTTCTGATCCGCGGCGGACGTGTCCGTGACCTGCCCGGCGTGCGTTACCACATTATTCGCGGTACGCTGGATGCACAGGGCGTTGCAAACCGTATGCAGGGTCGCTCCAAGTACGGTGCAAAGCGCGCCAAGAAAAAGGCAGCAAAGTAATCCCTGACGGATTACACTCGTTTTTGTAAAAGTCGAACAAGGAAATAATGTTTATATTTGAATATATCATTGCATCCTGCTTCTGACTTCGCATTTACGAAATTATTTCGAGTACCTGTGAGATCATATTTATCATGAAGGAGGGAAGTACAGTGTCGAGAAGAGGCAAGATAGCCAAGAGAGACGTTCTGCCGGATCCGATGTACAATTCCAAGCTTGTTACCAGGCTGGTGAACAACATCATGTATGACGGCAAGAAGGGCGTGGCGCAGAAAATCGTGTATGACGCATTTCAGATCGTGGAAGAAAAGTTGGGCAAGAATCCGCTTGAGTGCTTCACTGCAGCCATGGACAACATCATGCCGGTGACTGAGGTCAAGGCAAGACGTGTCGGCGGTTCTACCTATCAGGTTCCGATGGACGTGAAGCCGGAAAGACGTATGACGCTCGGTCTGCGCTGGATTACAACGTATTCCAGAGCCCGCAGCGAAAAGACGATGGCTCAGCGCCTTGCCGGAGAAATCATGGATGCCATGAACAATGCCGGCGGTGCCGTCAAGAAAAAGGAAGAGACGCACAGAATGGCAGAAGCCAACAAGGCTTTCGCTCATTACAGATTTTGATTCAGAATGGATTGCCGCATAAAGCTGCGGCATGACGAAGGAGAACGAATTCATGCCAAGAGAATACCCGCTTGAATTAACAAGAAACATCGGTATCATGGCACACATCGACGCCGGCAAGACCACGACGACAGAGCGTATCCTGTTCTATACAGGTAAAACGCACAAGATCGGCGAGGTTCACAACGGCGCTGCCACCATGGACTGGATGGAAGAAGAACAGGAGCGCGGAATTACCATTACATCCGCCGCTACAACCTGCAAGTGGGCCGGCTCTGCAAATCAGTATCCCGAGCATCGCATCAATATCATCGATACCCCCGGGCACGTTGACTTCACCGTCGAGGTGGAGCGTTCCCTGCGCGTGCTTGACGGTTCTGTGACCGTCTTCTGCGCAAAGGGCGGTGTTGAGCCTCAGTCTGAAACCGTATGGCGTCAGGCGGACACCTTCGGCGTTCCGCGTATGGCATACGTGAATAAGATGGATATTATGGGCGCGAACTTCTACCGTGTCATTGACATGATGAAGTCCCGTCTCAAGACCCATCCTGTGGCAATTCAGCTCCCGATCGGAGCTGAGGATTCCTTCAGGGGCATTATTGACCTGATGGAAATGAAGGCTGACGTATATTATGACGATCTGGGCAAGGATATGCGTGTCGAACCCATTCCTGCCGATATGGAAGAAAAGGCAAAGAAGTATCATGACGAAATGGTCGAGTCCATCTGCGAGACGGACGAAGAGCTGTTCGAAAAATACTGCGACGGTCAGGAAATCTCCATTGAGGAGCTGAAGAAGGCGCTGCGTGCCGCAACCATCGCAAACAAGCTGGTTCCGGTCACCTGCGGTACCTCCTATAAGAACAAGGGTGTCCAGAAGATGCTGGACGCGGTGATCGACTATATGCCCTCGCCGCTTGACATTCCTCCGGCAAAGGGAACCGATCCCGCAACCGGCGAGGAAGTGATCTGCCCGATTTCCGATGACGCACCGTTTGCTGCACTTGCATTCAAGATCATGACGGACCCGTTCGTCGGCAAGCTCTGCTATTTCCGTGTTTATTCCGGTATGCTGCAGGCTGGCTCCTCTGTGTACAACCCCACAAAGGATGTGCGCGAGAGAGCAGGCCGTATCCTGCAGATGCATGCGAATGAGCGTCAGGATATTGATACCGTGTATTCCGGCGATATCGCCGCAATGATCGGCGTAAAGAATACTACCACAGGTAACACCCTGTGCGATGAGAACCATCCTGTTGTGCTGGAGTCGATGGAGTTCCCGGAACCTGTTATCAGCGTTGCGATTGAGCCGAAGACGAAGGCAGGTCAGGAAAAGATGGGACTTGCTTTGGCAAGACTTGCCGAGGAAGACCCGACCTTCCGGACCCATACGGATGAGGAGACCGGTCAGACCATCATTTCCGGTATGGGTGAGCTTCACCTTCAGATCATCGTTGAGCGTCTGCTCCGCGAGTTCAAGGTGGAGGCAAATATCGGTAAGCCGCAGGTTTCTTACAAGGAAACCATCCGCAAATCTGCGGACGTTGACCATAAGTATGCACGTCAGAGCGGCGGTAAGGGTCAGTACGGTCACGTTAAGATCATCATTGAGCCGAATGAGTCCGGTAAGGGCTATGAGTTCATCGACAAGGTGGTCGGCGGTGCCATCCCGAAGGAATATATTCCTGCGGTTGACGCCGGTATCCGCAGCGCGATGGAGTCCGGTGTTCTGGCCGGCTATCAGGTTGTTGACGTCAAGGTCACGCTGTACGACGGCTCTTACCATGAAGTAGACTCTTCCGAAATGGCATTCAAGATCGCCGGCTCCATGGCGTTCAAGGAAGCTATGCGGAAGGCTGATCCGGTTCTGACAGAGCCGATTGTGAAGGTTGTCGTGGTAACGCCCGATGATTACATGGGCGATGTTATCGGCGACCTGAATTCCCGCAGAGGACAGATCCAGTCCATGGATCAGGTCCCCGGCGCACAGCAGATTACCGCCTTTGTTCCGCTGTCTGACATGTTCGGTTACGCAACCGAGCTTCGTTCCAGAACACAGGGACGCGGCGTGTATTCGATGGAACCCGACCACTTCGCCGAGGTTCCGAAGTCGATCTCCGAAAAGATCATTGCAAACAGAGCATCCAACAACTGAGATGCCCGAAATTAATTGAAACTGGAGGAAAATTACAATGGCTAAGCAAAAATTCGAAAGAACCAAGCCCCATGTCAACATTGGTACCATTGGTCACGTTGACCACGGCAAGACCACGCTGACCGCTGCTATCACGAAGTATCTTTCTCTGACCAACGGCGCGGAGTTCTTGGCTTATGACCAGATCGATAACGCTCCCGAGGAAAAGGCTCGTGGTATCACAATCAACACCCGTCACGTTGAGTATGAGACCGACAAGCGTCACTATGCACACGTTGACTGCCCCGGGCACGCTGACTATATCAAGAACATGATTACCGGTGCTGCTCAGATGGACGGCGCTATCCTGGTTGTCGCTGCTTCCGACGGTCCTCTGCAGCAGACCCGTGAGCACGTTCTGCTCGCCCGTCAGGTTGAGGTTCCCGCAATCGTTGTCTTCATGAACAAGACCGACCTGGTTGACGATGAAGAGCTGCTTGAGCTGGTTGAGATGGAAATCCGCGACCTGCTCAACAAGTACAGCTTCCCGGGCGATGATGTGCCGATTATCCGCGGCTCTGCCCGTGTTGCTCTTGAGTCTCCTTCCAAGGACCCGAACGATCCGGTCTATGCTCCGATCAAGGAACTGATGGACGCTGTTGACGAATACATTCCGACCCCCGCAAGAAACGACGATATGCCGTTCCTGATGCCGGTTGAGGACGTATTCTCCATCTCCGGACGCGGCACGGTTGCTACCGGTCGTGTGGAGCGCGGCGTTCTGAAGCTGAACGACGAAGTTGAAATCGTCGGTCTGTCCGATGAGAAGAAGAAGACCGTTGTTACCGGTATCGAGATGTTCCACAAGCTGCTGGACTTCGCTGAAGCCGGCGATAACATCGGTGCTCTGCTCCGCGGTGTTCAGAAGGAAGAGATTCAGAGAGGTCAGGTTCTCTGCAAGCCCGGCTCCATTCATCCGCACTCCAAGTTCGTCGGCCGCGTTTACGTGCTGACCGAGAAGGAAGGCGGTCGTTCCAAGCCGTTCTTCCCGGGCTATCGTCCGCAGTTCTATTTCAGAACGACCGACGTTACCGGTACCATTTCTCTGCCGGAAGGCGTTGAAATGTGCCGTCCCGGCGATAACGTTGATATGACCGTTGAGCTGATTACAACGGTTGCTATCGAAAAGGGTCTTCGTTTTGCTATCCGTGAGGGCGGCAGAACGGTCGGCTCCGGCGTTGTTTCCGAGATTCTTGACTAATTAACAGAATTGGTCCGGGGTTGCCGTACTTTTGCGGCAACCCCGAATGCGTCCGGCTGCTGCCGGATGCGGCTTTGCCGAAATGTTTTTTGACCGCTTTTTGCCCGGAGGAGCGGTTTTGGTGATGATCCGGGATCGTTTGCGTTGCAATCTTTGGGGCGTGGTGCGATTCCACACCGGCGGTGAAAGTCCGCGAACGCTTGTCTGATCCGGCTGCCGGATCTCTTGCGCCGAGCAGGTGAAATTCCTGCACCGACGGTAAACCCTCCTGCGCGGGGGTAAAGTCCGGATGGGAAAAGAATGAATGGGTGCCTCCGTACAAGATTGCATGTACGGAGCTTTTGTTTTTGCGGCGGAGGGACCGGCGGGCGTCTTTCCTTTGACGGAAATGCTGTCTCTTTTATGGCTGCGGAAGGCTCCGTTTCCGAAAATCTGAGGAAAGGGGTCTTCGCACGCGGATTTCGCGGAGACCGGGTGAGATGAAATGAAGCATACGGATTCGGACAAGGTGAGGCGGCTTTGCATCGCTGCAATGTTCACCGGACTTGCTTTCCTTGTTATGGCGGTGTTCCATATTAAAGTGGCAAATTTTCTGACGTTTGAACTGAAAGACGCGGTCATGACCATCGGAGCGATGATATGCGGACCGGCTTATGCTGCCGGAATGTCGCTGGGAGCCGCGCTGCTGGAATGCTTTACGGTCAGTGACACGGGATTTTACGGACTGATCATGAACTTTGTGTCCTCCCTGTTCTTTACGCTGCCTGCCAGTCTGATTTATAAGCGAAACCGGACGCTGAAGGGAGCGGCGGTCGGAATGGTTTGTTCGATATTTTCCATGACTGCCGTTATGATGCTTGCCAATCTGATCGTGACGCCGTTTTACTACGGCATGAAGGTGGGACAGGTTGCCGCTATGATCCCGGTTCTTTTGCTGCCCTTCAATCTGACGAAGGCAACGCTGAATGCCGGAACGGTTCTGCTGCTGTATAAGCCGGTGGTCAGGACGCTCAGGCGCGCCAAGCTGCTTCCTCCTGCGGAGCGGGAAGGCGGCGGGAACGGAAAGAGAACGGTTCTGACGACTGTGATCGCGGTTCTGATGATTGCCGTCAGCCTGCTTGTGTTCTTCCTGGTGCTCGGGGGAAAAATATCGATTGGGATTGACAAGTGACGGCTGCCTCTGTATAATAGGAATGGCGATATTTGGCGGCGGGCTCGGAATGCCGACCGGCTGCGGGCGAGGGCGGCTGCGGTGTCGGACAGGCTCTGAAGAGCCTCCGGCAGCGTTTTAAAGGCTGTCGGAGGAACGGAAATTCCAAGGCAGTCTGATTTTGTCGCATCTATTCCCGGTGCGATGGGGGTCCTCGGACCGTTCGGAAAGCCGGGAATTCCCGGGGCAGTCCGGCTTCCCCGCGGTTTTCTTCGGCGCGGCGGGAAGTATGCCGGAGCGACCGGCAAACCGGACGCTGTGAGGCAGTCCGGTGTCGGTGCTGCCTGCTCCGGCACGGCGGTCAGCCTGTCGGTTCGGTCGGAGGACCGGAAACGCCGGATGACCGGACGGACTTTGCGAAAAACCTTGCCGTCTTTGCGGCGTAAGGCTATGGCAATCAGCTCCGGCGCCTTTTTGTCGATTGTCGGTGGAATTTGTTTATGCGACCCTGATGCGGAGGTTAATTTCGTGCTGGAACAACTGCTTCTTCACACAGAGCATGTCTTATACGTGTTTTTCATTTCTATGCTGCCCGTTGCCGAGCTGCGTGCTGCGATTCCGGTCGGCGCAGCGTTCGGACTCCCCTGGTGGCTGAACTATATCATTTGTGTACTCGGAAATATGCTTCCGGTTCCGTTTATTCTTCTGTTCATCCGGAAGATTCTGCAATGGATGAAAACCAAGAAAAAGCTGGCTCCGATTGCAATCTGGGTAGAGGAAAAGGCGCAGAAGCACAGCAAAAAGGTGCAGCAGTACGCTGCGCTCGGTCTGGTTTTGTTTGTCGGCGTTCCGCTGCCCGGAACCGGAGCGTGGACCGGCGCCTTGATTGCGGCAATGCTGAATATGCGCTTTAAATATGCACTGCCTGCCATTGCGGCAGGCGTGCTGATCGCCGGCTTTATTATGTCCGGCGTTTCATACGGATTCCTCGGATTTCTTTCCTTCTTTGCCTGAGATCCGGGTCGGCGGCAGGGAGCCTCACTTCTTGGCGTGAGGCTTTTTCGCCGGATGCCTTGATGGACTGTGGAGGGATTTATGCTGCTTCATTCGGAAAACAAACAGGAAAAAAAGCTTGAATACGCCGGGTGGACGGCGTTTTTTCTTCTCTGTCTGCTCCGGTTTTCCTATTACGGATTCCGGTATTTTCCGCAGCTTGACGACTATATTCAATACCATAACTATGCATACGGAAAGTCCTTTGCGGGGCTTTGGGACGAGGTGCAGCGGCTGGGGCTGTTCGGCGCAAGACCGCTTGCGGGACTGTCCGATCTGTATATATGGTCGGCATTCTGGAGGTGCCCGTATGCGGCGGTTCTGATCCTGACGCTGATGTTTGCGCTGTCCGCGCTGCTGTTGCGGCAGGTATTTTCCCGCTATTTCCGCACGGGCGCGCTGTTTTATGCCATCTACCTTCTGTTCCCGCTGAATTTTGAGGGGACATACTGGATGTCCGCTTCCACGCGGGTGTGCGCCGGACTGTTCTTCGCGGCACTTTCCGCTGCTTTGCTGATTCGGTTTTTGGAGCGTCCTCGCATCCTGACCGGGGCATTGCAGGTGCTTGCGCAGCTCGCTGCGTGCTGCTTTTATGAGCAGGTTCTGGTGCTTTCCTGCGTACTTATGCTGCTGCTTTGGCTTCTGGAGCGGAAAAACGGGCGCAGGGTGCTGCTTGCTCCGGCATCGGCTGTATTTTCCGCGCTCTCCTATTTTGTCTGTGTGCGGATTTTTGCGGATAGCCCGCTTTATCGGGGCAGAGGAGGGCTTGTGCTGCCGGTGTCGCGCTATTATTTTGCGGAGTTTCTTCCCGGGGTGCTTCGTCAGCTGTACCAGACATGGATCGTGGGCAGTCTGCGGGTGCTTTGGAACGGGACGAGGCGCGGCGCGGCGCTTTTGCTGACGGACGGGGCGTGGGCGTATACGGTGATATGCCTGCTTTTGTGCGCTGCGGCAGGGATATATGCGGTTAGAAAGAGCATGATTTGGACTATCGGGAAAGCCGGGGAAATAAGCCCGTCCGGCAGAACGCGTTCGGCTTCTTCTCCGGAGCCTGCGGTAACGGAGAACGGTTCTCCGGACGGGGCGCGGCATGAAGCAATAACCGCAGGGGAGGACCGTTCGCAGCGTGCCGCGGCAGCGGGACAGGACTTCTCAAAAAGTGCGGCTGATCCCGATGGAACCGAGACGGCGCCTGCATCCGGCAGAGCGCGCTCGGCTTCTTCTCCGGAGCCTGCGGTAAGGGAGAGCGGCTCCTTGGGCGGGGCGCGGCATGAAGCAATGCTCGCGGCGGAGAGTTTGCCGTGCGGAGGCGCGTCTGTGGAGCAAAATCCGATGCCGGTCACGGCATCCCTTTCGGATGCGGTGGCTTCCATGGGGGCGGAGTCTGCGGAAAACAGCCGGGAGACGGTATGTGCACCGGATCGGAAAAGCAGCGGGAAAGCCGCGGACCGGGAGTGCGGTCGGTATTTGCGGCAGATTGTTTGCGGAATATGCCTTGCGCTTGCGCCGATGGCGGTTTTCTTTGCGGTGTCCAATACATGGTATTCTCTCCGGAATACTGTTCCGAGTCTTCCCGGACTGGCGCTTGCGGCGGACGGCGCCGTGCAGTGGATGCTTTGCCGTGCGGGAAGGCGGGGAAAAGCTGCGGTGTATGCACTGCTTACGCTCCTTTTGACGCTGCCCTTCATGGCGGCTTCGGTTTCCGAGCTTCATGATTACAGGCAGACATGGGAGGACGATCAGAGGGTTTTGGGAGCGCTGCATGAATTTTTTGACGGAGACGTGCCGGAGGAAAAAATTGCAGTTCTGAATCTGGAGCCTTCGTACCTTGCGGAATCCAATTTCAGCTGGCATGAGCATATCCACGGCGTGACCGAGAGCAAATGGGCGCTGTGCGGCGCTCTGACGGCACAGTATCAGGCGCCGGCAGCGCGGATTTATCCGATTCCGCTCCGGGAGGCTCTGTATATGGACTGGAACTATGACGATCTGCATATTTCCGGCTTCTCCCGAGTGCTTTGGTATGATCCCGGCGAAAATGCCGTGGAGGAGGTTGAGGTGACGGACTGCGGAGACGGGGTTTTTGAGGTTCGCCGCCGCGGGGAGACGGTGCTGATCATCCGTGAGGACGGTCGCTCTGCCACGGCAGCCTTTCCGGACTGACGGCAGGCTTTTTCAAATGGCTCTGCGGGGAAATTTCCGCTGCGTTTTGCAGGGAAACGGAACTGCGGAGCCTTTGCTTTTCGGGGCTGCATGCGTTTTTGGATTGGAAGAGAAGGGGGAAAGCCCTTGAAATCGAGACTTTTCGGAGAGCATTTGCGGAGCAGGAGCGTGTGATAGAGATATACCGAAAAATGCCGGAGGAGGTCCGGCTTCGGGGACTGCGCAGGGTTCTCCTGCTTTTCCGCAAGGCTTCGGGCAGTCCGTTCTGTGTGCCGGGACTTCCGATGCGTTCGATGCGCGTGTTCACTCGTTCCTCCGCATCGGCTTATTCCGTGCCGTGCCGATTTGTATTCCGGCAATGCGGCTGCCGGTTTTTTTCGGACTCTGCCGGATGGGAACGGGCTGCGCGGAAACGGTGTGCCGCGACCCGCGGATGTCCGGCAGGCGGGCAGAGCATGCGAAACGCAGCTGAGCGGGAGCCACGCGGTGCTTGGCGGACGCAAGGCGCGGCGCACTTTGCCCGGGGTGAAGCCGCCTATGAAGGAGGGGACGGGCTGCGCGGGAGGCTTTTTTGAGTGCCGCAGCTGTGCGGGGGTCCTCCTTTCAGGAGAGCCTTACGCGGTGCTTGGTTGAAAGAACGGGACCTGTCCCCGGATTTCTTTCGAAAGCTCTTGCAATTTGACGAAGTATGTGATATACTGTAAAGAAGAAAAACAGTCTTATCAAGAGTGGCGGAGGGACAGGCCCTGTGAAGCCCGGCAACCTGCCGTATATGACGGCATTGGTGCTAATTCCCGACAGATGAGAGCTTATAGATTGCACGGCGGGGCTGTGCAGGTATGTGCGTCTGACGGTTGCCGGTGGGGCTGATAACCGCGGCGCGTTTTTATTTGGAGAAAATGAGGTGCGTTTGTGCCCTTGACCGGCGCTTGTCCGGATGCGGACGGGCATCGGAGCTTCTCCTGCCGGCGCGGCATCCCGAAGCTTACAGCAAAGCTCTTGTCGGCGGAAGGAAGGTTTTTGTATGAGTATGAAGAAGTTATTTACCTCGGAGTCCGTGACGGAGGGGCATCCCGATAAAATGTGCGACCTGATCTCGGATGCAATTCTGGATGAATGCCTGCGTCAGGACCCGATGTCCCGCGTTGCCTGCGAAACGACCACCACAACGGGAATCGTTTCGGTGATGGGGGAGATTACAACTGCGGGGTATGTGGACATTCCGGGGATCGTGCGCGAGACCGTGCGCGAGATCGGTTATGACCGCGCGAAATTCGGCTTTGACTGCGATACCTGTGCGGTCGTCAGCTCCATTCACGAGCAGTCTCCCGATATCGCGATGGGCGTTGACCGGAGCGCGGAGGCGAAGGCGGGAGAGGAAACCGACGGCTTTGACACCGGCGCGGGAGATCAGGGTATGATGTTCGGCTTTGCCTGTGATGAGACGCCGGAGCTGATGCCGCTTCCGATCTCTCTGGCGCACAAGCTGGCGAAGCGCCTGACGGCAGTGCGCAAGCAGGGCATTGTCCCCTTCCTGCGCCCTGACGGGAAAACGCAGGTGACAGTGGAATATGACGACGGCGTGCCGAAGCGGGTCGATGCGGTGGTGGTTTCTTCTCAGCACGATCCGGAGGTATCCAATGCGGAGATCCGCGCGGCTTTGATCCGTGAGGTGATCGAGCCGGTGATTCCGGCGGAGATGATGGACGGAGAAACGAAAATTTACATCAATCCGACGGGGCGCTTTGTGGTGGGAGGTCCGATGGGCGACTCCGGACTGACCGGAAGAAAGATAATCGTGGATACCTACGGCGGCTATGCGCGGCACGGCGGCGGTGCGTTTTCCGGGAAGGATCCGACAAAGGTTGACCGGACGGCGGCATATGCGGCGCGGTATATCGCCAAAAATGTTGTGGCTGCGGGACTTGCGAAAAAGTGTGAGGTCCAGCTTGCGTATGCCATCGGGGTGGCAAAGCCGGTATCTGTGCTTCTGGAAACCTTCGGAACGGAAACAAAAGCACCGGAGGCGATCGCGGCGGCGGTTTCTGCCTGCATTGATTTAAGACCTGCGGCTTTGATCAGCCGGTTTGACCTGCGGCGTCCGATTTATAAGGCAACGGCGGCATACGGTCATATGGGCAGAGAGGATATCGATGCTCCGTGGGAAAAGACGGATATGAAGGATGCGCTTCTTGCGGCAATCGCGGACTGAAACGCACGGGACGGCACCGGGATGCATACTATGACAGCGGGGGGATTACTTTGCTGCATATTGCATCCGAGATTCTGCTGGCGGTCTTTGCCGTGTTCGGCATATGGCAGCTGCTGCGGAACTTACTGAATCGGGAATGACAGGAGAGCATATGACGGAATTCCAATATGCCGCGCGCGGTGCGCAGCCGGCGGGAGATCGGGACGGCGGACTGACGGAAACGGAGGGCGTGGTCGAGCATATCGTTTACCAGAATGAGGAAAACGGCTATACGGTGTGCGAGCTTTCCTCCGGAGAGGAAGAGTATTTCACTGCCGTGGGTATTCTGCCGTTTCTCTCGGTCGGAGAGTCGATCCGCGCAATGGGAAAATGGGAAATCCATCCCACGCACGGCAGACAGTTCAAAATCGAATATTTTGAAAAGCAGCTTCCGGACAACGAGGGGGCAATTCTGAAGTACCTGTCCTCCCGCACGGTGAAGGGGATCGGTCCCGTGACGGCAAAGCGCATTGTGGAAAAGTACGGAACCGACTCCTTTGAGGTGATCGAAACGCATCCCGAATGGCTGGCGGAGATCCCGGGGATCTCCCTGAAAAAGGCGAAGGAGATCGGGGAGGCATTTCAGAAGCAGTTCGGTGTGCGCACGGTGATGATGTTCTGCCGCGATTTTTTCGGTCCCTCCAAGGCGGTCCGGATTTATAAGCGCTGGGGCGGCTCGGCGGTGGATATGATCCGGAAGAATCCATACTCCCTGTGCGCCGAGGACTTTGGGATCAGCTTTCAGAGTGCGGACAAGATTGCACAGTCTCTCGGGCTCGGAAAGGATGACTGTGAGCGGGTGAAGGCGGGGGTGAAATACTTTCTGTCCTATAACGCTTCACAGAACGGGCATGTGTTTATTCCGGAGGACAAGCTGACGGCTGGCTGTGCCGAGCTTTTGGGCGTCCCGGAGGAGCTTTGCGTCCGGGCGCAGAAGGAACTGGAGGCAGAGGGCGAGCTGTTTTGCGTCAAATATGACGGCAGGGCGTGCATTTATCTGAAAAAATACTATGAAGCGGAAAAGTACACCGCGACAAAGCTTCTTTTGATGGACAGGCTCTGCGTCAGGCTTCCGGATGTGGATGTGGAGCGGTTTGTTTCCCAGATTTCGTATGAGACGGGGATTTCCTATGCCGCCATGCAGCGGGAGGCGATCTTTGCTGCACTGGCAAGCGGCGTGATGATCCTGACGGGCGGACCCGGAACCGGCAAAACGACGGTGATCCGTGCGGCAATGACCGTGTTTGACCGCATGGGCTTGCAGATTGCCCTGGCGGCACCGACCGGCAGGGCGGCAAAGCGGATGTCGGAGGCGACCGGAAGAGAGGCAAGAACCATACACCGCCTTTTGGAGATGGAGTATACGGAGGACTCTCTGCCGCGCTTTAACCGATGTGAAAAGCAGCATCTGGAGGAGGATGTCATCATCATCGATGAGATGTCGATGGTGGATATCCTTCTGATGGAGGCGCTTTTGCGTGCGCTGAAGCCCGGAGCCAGACTGCTTCTGATCGGCGACGCAGACCAGCTGCCCTCGGTGGGACCCGGAAATGTGCTCAACGATCTGATCGCCTCGGGCTGCTTCCGCACGGTGAAGCTGACGGAGGTGTTCCGGCAGGCGAGCGAAAGTCTGATTGTCACAAACGCCCATCGGATCAACAGCGGGGTATATCCGGAGCTGGATGAAAAAAAGAAGGACTTCTTCTTCCTGCCGCGCGACAACGGGAGGCTGATGATGCAGACGATTGTGGATTTGTGCGCCAACCGGCTGCCGAAAAGCTATGGGGAGAAGATCCGCGGGAACATTCAGGTGATTACGCCGTCTCATAAGTCAGAGGCGGGCACGGCATATCTGAATCTCTGCCTTCAGGCGGCGCTGAATCCGCCCTCCCCCCGGAAGCGTGAGAAAAAGGTGAGAGAGGTCGTGTTCCGCGAGGGAGACAAGGTGATGCAGATCCGCAACAACTATGACATTGCATGGGAGAAGGAGGATACCTCCGGCGTCGGGATTTACAACGGCGATATCGGCTGCATTGAGGAGATCGACTTTGCGGAGGAGTGCATGCGGATCCGTTTTGACGACAAGCTTGCCGCGTATGATTTCTCCATGCTGGACGAGCTGGAGCACGCATACGCAATCACCATTCACAAGAGCCAGGGGAGCGAGTATCCGGTGGTGATCCTTCCGGCATTTCCGTTTGCTCCGCAGCTTTTGACCAGAAATCTCTTGTATACGGCGGTGACGCGGGCGCAGGAGATGGTGATTATCGTCGGCAGAGAGGACGTGATCCGCGGCATGGTGGACAACAACCGGCATGTCAGACGGTATACGGGGCTTTCCTTCCTGCTTGCTGCGGGGAATGAACCATGAAGCTTGTGCATATGATGAGAGCGCTTCTGTTCCCGCCGGCGTGCGCCGCCTGCGGAGAGCTGCTTCCCTTTGATTCCGAAGAGGTTTTGTGCACGGTCTGCCGCGGAAAGTGGGAGGAAGAGAAGCGGCGCATTTGCCCGGACTGCGGGAAACCGATTTCGGAATGCGAATGTCCCGTTTCCGGGGATGCCGGGCTTCCCTGCGTCAGTCTTGCGTTTTACGATCCTCGTGCGGGAAGAGGTACAAGCCCCGTGAAGGAGATGCTTCTGTCGGTCAAGGAGGCAAGACTCCGGGAAACGGAGGAGTTTCTTGCCGGTCAGTTGGCGGACCGGGTCCTTTTGCACCTCGGACCGATGGGACCGGAAACGGTGATCGCCTATGTGCCGCGGAATCCGGCAAAGGCGCGGGTGACCGGGACGGATCAGGCAAGGGCAATCGCTGCGGCTTTGGCAGACAGGCTCGGGCTTTCGGTGTGCCCGATTCTGATCAGACGCCGCGGACGGGCAAGGGATCAGAAAACCCTGGATGCTGCCGGGCGTGAGAAGAACGCTTCCTCTGCCTATCGGCTGTCCGAAAAGGAGGAGCTGCGCGAGGCATGCCGCGGAAAGCGTGTGCTTTTGTTTGACGACATTATCACAAGCGGAGCGACCGTGTCGGCGTGCGCTGCACTTCTTTCCGAAGCGGGCGCAGAGGATGTGATTGCGGTGTCGGTTGCGCGTACCCTGCGTGAGGGAATTCTGCGGACGCCGGAAAGAGAATAATCGCAGGGGTTGGTTTTATCATAAGGAGAGGCTCTTTGGGAAAGGGCGGGGAGGAGAAAAACATGAGAAAACGATATGTGATGGATTTTGGCTCTGAGGTGATCCGGCTGGTTTCGGAGGACGGAGACCTTTCCCTGACAGAGCCTGCGGTGGCTGCGCTGGATCGGCAGACCGGCAAGCCTGTGTGCTTCGGACAGGCGGCGAAGACTCTGGCAATCCGTGCGCCGGGAAGCGTTGATATTATTTATCCGTATACCGATATCGAGCATATGGTGCATGAGCTTCTGACCGGGATGATGCAGCATCTTGCTGTCTGCATCGGAAAGAAAAGGGGCTTCCGCGCGGATCTTGTGCTGTCCTATCCCGGAGAGAGCGGGGGAGATACGGAGCAGCTTTTTCTGGATGCGGCAACCGATGCGGGAGCGCTGGATGTTCTGATGGTGGACGCGGCTTATGCTGCCTACCGCGGAGCGGGCGCCGGGAAATATGCGGATGTCGTTGTGATGAACATGGGTGCTTCCGTTATTGACATGGCTTTGGTGCTGAACGGAAGGGTGAAGAACATGCTGTCCCTCCATGTGGGCGGCAGAAGCTACGACGATGCGCTGGGAGACGATATTTATGACCGCCATGCGCTGCTCCTTGACGATGAAGGGGCGGAATACGTCAAAAATGAACTGGCGACGCTGAAAAAGCAGCCGGAGCAGAAGCGCGGAGAGGTCCTGTTCGCCGGTCTGAAGGCGGCGGAGGATGAGGACGCAGGAATCCGGCAGCCCGAGGAAAAAAAGGCGGAAATTACAGGGGTCTATCAGACCACGGGACTGCCGCGGACGCTTTCCATCGGGCAGCGGGAGCTGACAGAGTCTATGGAGCCGCTGTTTGTACAGCTTGCCGCCGCATACGGGGAGCTGATGAAGGGGCAGAAAGGGCTTGGACCGGATGACCGAGTCATTCTGACGGGGGGATTTGCCAAAATGAGCGGAATGGCGGAGCGCATTTCGGAAATGACCGGTATTCATACAGAGGTTGCATTGGAGCCGGAGAGCTGCGTGCTTCGCGGGATGCTTTCCATGATGGAAGAAGGAGAAATCTGAGGCTGCGTTGGGCTGCTTTCGGATGCAAAAGGAGAGGACAGGCATGGTACATTCGGGAATTGTCCGCGCAATGACGCGGGATGGCTCCGCCAGACTGATTTTTGCGGAAACGACGGAGATTGTGAAGGAGGCTCATCGGCTTCACCGCACCTCAAAAACAATGACGGCGGTGCTCGGCAGATGCCTGACGGCGGGGGCAATGATGGGGAGCCTTCTGAAGGACTCGGGGGATTCGCTTACGCTCGGATTTCGCGGGGACGGACCTGCCGGCACGATCACCTGCGTCAGCGATTACATGGGGAACGTCCGGATCTGCGCAGGAGATCCCACGGTGGAGCTTCAGCCGAACGCCGCGGGTAAGCTTGATGTCGGCGGCGCGGTGGGCAAGGGGACGATGTACGTTGCCCGCGAATTTGAGCACGGGGAGCCGTATGTGGGCGTTGCGCCGATTGTGAGCGGAGAGATTGCGGAAGATATTACGGCTTATTATGCCTCCAGCGAACAGACGCCGACTGTATGCGCCCTTGGAGTGCGGTGCGATACCTCGTGCGACTGTACGGCATCGGGCGGGTTTCTGCTTCAGCTTCTTCCCGGAGCGGATGAAGGAATGATCTCTCGTTTGGAGCAAAATGTGGCGCAGATCGCTTCAATTTCCGCAATGGCTGGGAAGCCGGATTCGGCGCGGGTGGTGATGGAGCTGATCTTCCGGGATATTCCGTATGATGTGTTTGATTCGTATGAAATTACATACCGGTGTACCTGCGGCAGGGAACGGTATCGGAAGGCACTGCTTTCTTTGGGCAGAAGGGAGCTGCTCGGCTTGCTTGCGGACCGGAAGCCGGTTGAAACGCGCTGCCATTTTTGCGGAGCCGTGTACACCTTTGCTCCGGAGGAAATTGAGGAGATGATTTCCGGGCTTGAGAAGGATGCCGTGCAGCAGGAATAGGCAGAGCCCGCATGGTTCGTTGCGTCATAGCGATCCTTTGCGTTTTTTGTGTTTGGGATTGTGAGAAGAGCCGTAGCGCGTTCGCTATGGTTCTTTTTTTTGCCCGGTTTTATTGCAGCAGCGGTGCAGCGTAAGTCGTTGGAGGGCAGTGCATTGAGGGGGCGATCCGGCGCGACCGGAGATCTGGCGGCGT
>CAKRZE010000017.1 GCA_934432725.1 uncultured Eubacteriales bacterium | reverse complement strand
CGTGGCAGCCGCATCGAAGCGGCGGGGCGAATCGAATGGCAAACTGTGCCGGATGGAAGAATCGGGGCGAAGGAAAGTCCGCTCCGGGCAGAACTAAGGCGAATGACAGCCCTCGCCGGGCGGAGGAGTCAAAGCGCGTGGCAGCCGCATCGAAGCGGTGGGCGAATCGAATGACGGACTGAACCGGTCGGCAGGGACGAAGGATCGGGGACGCGCAGGTGCGGCTGAAACAGGTGAAGGGCGGACTGCCCGGAAGCCGGGGCTCGGCAATGTTCGCTTCAGTGGCTGGGAGTGCGCGGATTTTTTATATGTCGTTTGGGGGATGAACCGCTTCCCGCACACCGCCTTTCCCGCGCCGTGCTGAGGAAAGGGGGTTTTGAGCGCCGAAAAAATGCAAAATGCTATTTTTTCTTTCATTTCGTGTTATTGTTCATGGCTTGTTAAAGATTTTATGCTATTCTGTTTCTTGATCCTGAATGACGGAGGCGAAACGGCATGGAAGAGCCGTATCATTTTTCATACGACAAGCTGTGGCACAGACTGATCGATCTGAAGCTGAAAAAGAAGGACCTGCAAAGCAAAGCGAGACTCAGCTCTGCGGTGATCGCAAAGATGGGGCGCGGAGAGCCGGTCAATCTTGAAACGCTGGCAAAGATCTGCGCGGTGCTGCACTGCGGACTTTCCGATGTGGTGGACCTGATTCCGAAGGAGGTATAGCTTTGCCGAATTTCACAAGGCTTGCCATCAAGGCATCCTTTCTGAAGCTTTTGAACGAGCAGCCTCTGAGCCGGATCAGCGTCCGGAGTATCGTGGAGGACTGCGGGATCAACCGGAACTCCTTCTACTATCATTTCCGGGATATTCCGACCCTGATTGAGGAGATCGTGAAGGATGAGCTGGATGCCCTGATTGCCAAATACCCCGCGGTCGATTCCATGGAGGAATGCCTCGTGGCTGCTGTCCGGTACGCACTGGAAAACAAAAGGGCAATCATGCATATATATCAGTCGGCAAACCGGGATATATATGAACGGTACAGCATGCGGCTGTGCGAATATGTGGTGAACTCCTTTCTGAATTCCGCGGTCGGAGGGCATCCTGCCGATGCCGAAGGGAGACGGACGGCGGTGCGGTTTCTGAAATGCGAGCTGTACGGTCTTATGATCGACTGGATTGCAAACGGCATGAGCGACGCGGTTATGGAGGAGCTTCCCTGCGTGACGGAGCTTTGCCGCAGGCTGTCGGATGACGTTTTCCGGTTTTTCCGGCAGTGCGGCAGCCGCACGGGGGCAGGAGAAGATCCGGACTGATACCGGTGTCCGGCATGCTTTGGGCAAATGCAGCCGTCTGCCCAAAAAACGGGCAGATCCTTCGGATTGTCTGTTTTTCCGGCAGTGCGGAGAAATTGCCTATAGGCAGACGGGGAATTTTGGGGTATACTCTTTTCAGCGGGACGGAAGGAACGGCTTTGCTGTCCGCCGCACCGTATTTTCGGAAAGGAGGCATTCTTATGCGGTTACGCTCTGTCGCACCTCTGAGAACTGCCAAAATCGGGTATATTGTTATTTCTGCCGCGCTTTGTGCGCTCGGCATTGTGCTGATCGCCGTGCCGGAATTTTCCGCATCGGTGCTCGGGATTCTCTGCGGAATCCTTTTGATCGTGTTCGGTGCGGTCCGGCTGGGAGGCTATTTTTCCAGGGACCTGTACCGTCTGGCGTTTCAGTATGATCTGCCCTTCGGGATTCTTCTGATCGTGCTCGGAACGGTGATGCTGGTAAGACCCGGAAGCTTGGTGAACTTCATCTGTGTGGCGATCGGACTTTCGGTGTTGTCCGACGGTCTGTTCAAATCGCAGATGGCATGGGAGGCAAAGCGCTTCGGGATCGGAAAATGGTGGATGATTCTTCTGCTTGCCGTGATTTCCTGTGTATGCGGACTCGTTCTGATGCTGCGCCCCGGAGAGGGAAGCCGGCTGCTTATGATCATTCTCGGCATCACACTGCTGTCGGAGGGAATCCTGAATCTCGGCACGGCGCTGACTGCCGTCAAGATCGTCAGAAATCAGAAGCCGGATATCATAGAAGTGGAGTACCGGGAGAAGGACGGGGAATAACCGTCCTTCCTTCGGGCGTCGGACTGAGGCGGAGGAGCTTCGGTGCAAACGGCGCCCTCCGCGCCTGCGGCTGATCTCAATTTTCGGGAAAGGAAGCTCTTGCCATGCGGGGGCGATCGGCATATCATGATACTGAAAACGCTGGAAACATGGTTTTTCTGGATGCTTTTGTACAGCGTGATCGGCTGGATATATGAAAGCATTCTTTGCTCGGTCAAAAATCACCGGCTGATCAACCGGGGCTTTCTCAACGGACCCTACTGCCCGATTTACGGAAGCGGCGCGCTGCTGATTATCCTGGTGCTGGGCAAGCTCCGGAATCCGGTTCTTCTGTTCCTCCTCGGTGCGCTTCTTGCCTGCTCGCTGGAGTATGTGACCTCTTATCTGATGGAAAAGCTGTTTCACGCAAGATGGTGGGATTATTCGGAACGGAAATTTCAGCTCGGCGGGCGGGTCTGCCTGCTCGGCGCCGTGGTGTTCGGAGCCTTTTCCGTGCTTCTTGTGCTGGTGCTGCATCCGCCGGTGGCAAGGATGACGGCGGCGATTCCGGACGGGATTTTTCATGCCGTATCGGCGGTTCTGTTTCTCCTGTTTTCTGCGGACTGCTTTGTGACAATCAGGGGTATTTCCGGATTTCACAAACGGCTGGAGGAGCTTCCGACAGCGGAGAGGCAGGAGGGTGTTCCGGACCTCGGAAATGCGCGCTCTGTCGAGCCGCGCGGTCTTGAGGAGCTGCGTGCGGCGATTCTGAAGAAAATCAACCGGCAGGAGCGGCGTATGCTGTCCGCATTCCCTGCGCTGAAGATGGTGAAGCCCCGCTGCAACGAAGCGCTGAGCCGCCTGCGCCGGGCGCTGGACAGAGAGCTTGCGGAAAGGCGCGCCGGAAAACGGTGATGGGCAGATAGAGGACGCTGTGGCAATGGGTTTGTCAATCTGCCGGGAAACGGTTTAAATTCCCGATGAAAGGAGGCATTTTTGCGGGCGGAGGCGATGGATACCGAAACGGATGCCGGCTGCCGCGCAAAGATAGCACAGGCTACATACATGAATGAAAAATTGAAGGAAAAGATCAGGGAGGCTCTTGTCAGCGTTCTTCCGATTACGGTGATCGTTCTGATACTGAGCGTTTCCTTTGTGCCGATGGAGGTCGGGACCGTTTCGATCTTTCTGACCGGGGCGGTATGTCTGATTATCGGTATGGGCTTTTTCCAGCTGGGGGCGGAGATGGCAATGACTCCGTTCGGGCAGGGAATCGGCTCGTATCTGACAAAGCGGAAAAAGCTGTGGCTTCTTCTGCTTTGCTCCTTTGTCATGGGCGTTCTGATCACGGTGGCAGAGCCGGATCTTCAGGTGCTTGCCAATCAGGTTGCCTCTGTGCCGAACTACGTGCTGATCCTGTCGGTCGCGCTTGGGGTCGGGTTCTTCCTGACGGTCGCGGTTCTGCGGATATACAAGAGGATCAGCCTGTCGCGGCTCCTTATGATTCTGTACGGTCTATTGTTTCTGCTGTCTGCCTTTGCGCCGTCCTCCTTTATTGCGGTTGCCTTTGACGCAGGCGGTGTGACGACCGGACCCGTGACGGTGCCGTTCATTATGGCGCTCGGCGTGGGGCTTGCCGCGGTGCGCAGCGACCGGGACAGCGCTTCGGACAGCTTCGGTCTGATCGCACTGTGCAGCATCGGACCGATCATGACGGTGATGATCCTCGGAATCTGCTACAATCCGACGGAGGCACTGTACAACATTGCGGAAATTGCGCCGGTGATCACAACGCAGGATGTGTTCCGGCAGTTTATCGTGATTCTGCCGCAGTATATGGCGGAGGTCGGCATCAGCATCCTTCCCGTGGTTCTGCTGTTCTTTATCTTTGAAGCGGTGACGCGTTATTTCCGGAAGCAGGAAATGAAAAAAATGTGTGTCGGCATGGTATATACCTACATCGGACTGGTGCTGTTTCTGACGGGAGTCAATGTCGGCTTTGCTCCTGTGGGGAACCTGCTCGGGCATACGATGGCGGAGAGCAGCTATAAATGGCTTCTGATTCCGCTCGGCGCGGTGATCGGATACTATATTGTCAAGGCAGAGCCTGCCGTCCATGTGCTGAATGCACAGGTGGAGGAGATCACGGGAGGCACCGTGACGCGCGGCATGATGAATATCGCGCTTTCCGTCAGTATTTCCTTCGCCGTAGCGCTGGCGATGGCGCGGGCAATGCTCGGCTTCAGCATATACTGGATTGTCGTGCCCGGATATTTGCTTGCGTTGGTGCTTTCTCTGTTTGTTTCTCCCGTATTTGTCGGCATTGCCTTTGACTCGGGCGGCGTGGCGAGCGGTCCTATGACCTCAACGTTCCTTTTGCCCCTGTCCATCGGCGTCTGCATTGCGGCGGGAGGAAATGTGGCGTCCGACGCCTTCGGAGTGATTGCGCTTGTCGCTCTCGCACCGCTGATTTCCATTCAGATTATGGGAATCATTTATCAGCTGAAGTCCGGGAGACACCAAGGCAAGGCGGAAATCAGCGAACAGATCATCGATCTGGAGGAAGAAGATATCTGATGCCCGGGAGGATGCCGGACTCCGGTCTGCCGGACGTCCGATCCTGCCCGATTCGATCCGATTAGAAAGGAAGCTTTTGCGGTGCAGAAGCTATGGTTATGCGTATGAATGATCAGACAAGTGCAAAGCTCCATCCCCGCATGGCGGTGCTGATCGTGCCCTTCGACCGGGAGCAGAAGCTGAAAGGGGTGCTTCGCGGGCTGCATGTGCCGGTGTATCAGCAGTGCAAGGGAACCGGAACCGCTCCGTCCGAAATACTGGAGGTGTTCGGGCTCGGAGGGACTGCCCGGACGGTGATCCTGACGCTTTTGCCGAAGGCAAGAGTGCGGGAGCTGTTTGGAGAGGCGGAGCGTGTGATGCGCTTTCATGAAAGGGGCGGCGGCGTCGGCTTCTCCGTTCCGATCACAAGCGCACAGGAACATATTCTCAGTATGCTGCGTAAAAATGCGGAAAAGACTGTTTCCGGTCAGACTCAGACAGAAGGAGATGAAGCGAACATGAAGGAAAATACGGCGTATGCAGTGGTGGCGGTATCGGTGAAGCGCGGCTTTTCGGAGGACGTTGTGCGCGCCGCGCGTGCGGCAGGGGCAACCGGAGGAACCGTCATAAAGGGCAGCCGGACCTGCGATGCGGAGTCGGCGGATTTCCTCGGAAGCTCTCTGAAGGATGAGCAGGATTTTGTGGTGATTCTGACGCCGAAGGAAAAGAAGGCTGACATTATGGCTGCTATTTCGCAGGCATGCGGACTGACGTCCGAGGCGCACGGAATGGTGCTGTCTCTGCCGGTTGACGAGGTTTGCGGACTGTAAGCTGAGGCGCGAAACGGACGGCTTCCTGCGTCTTTGGGGGATTGGACTTCGGAACGTGGCGGGAATGCGGCGCGGCATGAATGCTGCCTGCGGCAGCGGGCGGCGCTGACGGCTTGCGGATGAAAAAAGCGGGGCTTCTTTTTGCGATGCCGCAGTATGACCGCTGCCGGACCCTGCGTGTGGGCAGCGGAGCGCTGCTTCCGTCCGGAAAACGGGAGCCGCTTCTGCGCCTTCCGACCGGGATGCACGGAAGGATCGGTACAGGAAGAAAACGGAAGTCTGAAAAGAGCAGAGTGCGGTCTGAAAAGAGTATGGTTTGGAAATGGCACGGAGTCCGTGCATTGCTTTAAAGGGGGAAAGGGTCTTCGGTAAGGGGAAGGCTCATGATTACATATGAAATATCAGATTCTGTACAATCCGTATGCCGGGAACGGCAAGGGAGAAGCGGAGGCGCGCAAGCTTTCCGATATTCTGAAGGACGGGGAGCTTATTTTCCGCAACATGACGGAGCTTGACGGGTACGCGGCATTCTTTGACGGGATCGGACGTGAGGATGCCGTTGTAATCTGCGGAGGAGACGGTACGCTGAATCGGTTTATCAACGATACCGATGGGCTGCACTTTGAGAATCCCGTGTACTATTATGCCTCGGGCAGCGGCAATGATTTCTGGCACGACCTCGGCAGAGAGAAGGGCGATGCGCCGGTGTGCATCGATGCGTATATCAGGGATCTTCCGGTCGCCGAGATAAAGGGAAGAACCTATCGTGTGCTCAACGGAATCGGATACGGAATTGACGGCTACTGCTGTGAGGTCGGGGACAGGCTGCGCGAAACCTCGGACAAGCCGATTCAGTACAGCAGCATCGCAATTAAGGGACTTTTGTTTCATTATCGGCCCTGCAATGCGGTCATCACGGTGGACGGGGTGACGCACATGTATCAAAAGGTCTGGCTTGCGCCTGTCATGAACGGGCGGTATTACGGCGGAGGTATGATGCCCACGCCGGAGCAGAACCGGCTGGCGGACAGAGGGACGGTGTCCGTTATGGTGATGCACGGCTCGGGAAAGCTGAAAACACTGGCGATCTTTCCCTCCATTTTTTCCGGAAAGCATATCTCTCACAAAGACACTGTGGAGGTTTTGACCGGCAGGGACATTACGGTATCCTTTGACCGCCCTACTGCGCTTCAGGTTGACGGAGAGACGGTTCCCGCCGTGAGGACATGCCGGGTCTGTGCTACCGACCGCAGCGCTCTCTGCGGGGACGGCAATGCGGAAGAGGCACTTGCCGCATCGGTATAAGGAAGGAGAACGCTCTGCGGTTTTCCGGTTTCGGAACCGAAGGCAGCAGCTTGGGACGCCCGCGGCGGTACGCCGTCACGGGCGATTTTTTCTGCCGCAGGGGGAGGATCAAAGCCGCTGCGGGTCGGCGGCAGGGCACGCGGCTCCTTTGCGGCACTGTGTGCCCGATATGCAGGAAGCTGCCCGCGGCGGTACGCCGCCACGGGCGCTTTTTTGCTGTCTGACAGCTTTCGGACCGAACGATGAGACGGTGATGTCCGTTTTTGGGTGCGCGGAGGTGTCCTCTCACATGGCGGAAGCATGCATTTCTGCAATGACGAAGGCTTCCGATTCAAAACAAAACCGACACCGCCTGCAATGCGATGTCGGTTCGCTGTCTGATTTTGAAATATACTGCTCGCAGTTTTTTTGCGCTGTCCGTGCAATCCGGGACAGCGCACCTGTATCAGCAGGATTTTGCCTGTTTTCCGGCTTTGCCGGCTCAGCACGGAGGTTTTTGCGGGACATCCGCACGGCTGATGCGGATCGGCGAAAGCATATTCGCACCGGGTAAGCGGCGCTGCCCGGTATTCGGCATAAATTTCCGCACGGGAGGAAGCCGCATCCGTTCCCTTTGCCGGAGCAGTTCCGGCAGCGGAAGCTTCTGCTTTTCGAAAGAAACCGGCTTATCGGCGCTCCGTCATCAAATCAAAGGCGTTTGCCGCGCTTTGATTCGGCGCTTCGGTGCGGGAGGAATCCGAGGATGTGAAAATGTCTGAAAATTCACTCGGATCAACCCTTCCCGTGAGCTTTTCCCACACCGGATTTTCCGCATTTTTCACCGAGGGGAAGGCATACCGCAGCATTGCGCAGTAATATCTCGCCTTTTGCATCAGGTGTTCGCCGCGCAGGGAGTAATCGTTTCCGGAAAAGAGATTTTCAAACACTCTTGCCCGGTCCTCTGTGGGGAAGGATTTGGCATAGGCATCGACAAACCAGACGTTTTCGTTCGGTTCATCGCTCTGCGCAGTATACTGCGGGTTGCTGATCAGGTTTCCGTCTGCGTCATTGTAGGAGTAGGAATAGACGAAGCCGGGAGGGCACATTTTCTCCCATGCACCGAGGAGGTCTGCTCCGGTCTGAAGGAGCATATCATTCAGGCGGTCATCGATGATATGAGATATTTCGTGTGCAAGATTCTGCCGGATGCCTGCGAGTGAGATGTCAATGGCAATGGCGCGGTATGCCCCCTCCGAAAAGGTGAGCGCCGCCGCCGTGGTAATGCCGGAGCTTGTTGTGCGGTACAGCTTGCCGCACAGGTACAGCCGTATGCCCTTGTGACCGCCGGCGCACAGCTCCTGCGCCATGCCGTCCGGAAGCGCATCGAAAAATGCCTCGGCTTCCCGTATGCTGCTGTAGATGACAAAAGGATCCGTGACGGTTTTGGAGACGTAATCCGGCGCGTCAAAGTCGTTTCCGGCGCCTCCGTAAAAGACCGGAATCCCGGTTTTTGCAAGGATTTTGGCGGCAATGTCGGCGGTCAGCTGACCGATGCCGTCCTCCGGAAGGATATTGACCTCAATGGGTTCCGGCTCCTCGGCAAGATAGTCCCAGAGCAGGTAGGAAAAGCTGTCCTCTTCCCAGTTGCAATACTGGAGGATCACAAAGCCCTGATCGGACAGAACGAAAGAGCCGATGCCTCCGGAATTTTCCGGATATGTCCGCCAGACGCATTTTTTTGCCATGTCGTAGATGCGGCATTCCGGCTGCTCTCCGTCAAAGGTGTGGTTTGCAACGGCAATCCGCCCGGAGCGGCAGTCAAAGGCATAGGCGTCCTCGCCCGCCCCGGTTATGACGTTCAGACCGGGATTCTCCGCGCCGGAGGCAACTAAAAGGTCGGAGCAGATCCGCAGGACGGCGCCGCCTTTGATCTTGGCATAGGAGCTTGCGGGCAGCTCTGTTTTTGAGATTTCTCCGGTTTTGGGATCAATGCGGAGGATGTACTGCGTGTCGGAGGCGTATTGGTTCAGATACAGATAGTCTCCGCCGAAGCCTCCGGCAAACAGGTAGTTGCAGTCCAGATCAAGCTGCCGGCTGACGCCTGTATCGGTATTCAGAAGGGTCAGGGACGATGCATCGCCTGCCGAATATGCCAGATATGCTCCGTCCGAAGAGAACTGTGCCAGTGAGACGGAGGTCTCATCCTCCGCCCGGAAGGAGTACAGCTGGTGCAGACCCTGGTCAAGGATGAGGGCGGAAAAATGGTCGGAATAGATATTGCCGATGCAGTAGACATTGCCGTTTTCCAGAAAGCCGCAGGAATACAGTCCCCGGAGCTGAAGCTCTGCGGTCATGCGGCGCTCGGAGAGGTCAATGATTGTCAGAATCGTATAGGAGTCATCCTCCTCGCTCGGCATTTCCCCGCTTGAGAAGTCGATCTGATTCGCACAGAGCAGAAGATTTCCGTACAGCTCCGGAGCAGCTCCGCAGATATCCGGTCGGATGAAATCCAGAAGGTAGGTATTTTTCACCTTGCCTGCCGTAAGCCCGGTCAGGTCTGTCAGGCACCGCTGCGGCGCACCCTCTGTCGGAAACGGCAGGGAAGGCTGCTCCGGACCGGAGGTGTCGGGGGGAAGCGTCTCCTGTGCGCTGTCAGGGAGCGTGTCGGAGAGCGCGGGGGCTTTTGTCCCGGAATCGATGGGATCGTGCCGTCCTGCAGCGCAGCCCGCAAAGAGAAGGACGGCGGACAGCAGGAGGGACAGGGACGCCGATAGTTTCTTTTTCATGGATATAGGTTCCTTTCTGAACGGAAAAGCATTCACGGACCGGAAGAACGGTGGATGCCGCAGCGCGGCTACCGATGCGCGGAAGCGGTTCACACTTCGTACGGCTGGATTTTGACGCCCTCTGTAAGGTATTCCGGCGGCTGCCCGGGTATGCGGGATATTGCAGCCGGGGGGCTTTTTCTTCATTCTATCATATGCACGGAACAAAGTCAAGGCAGGTTTTGACGGGTTTCCGGACGCGATGCACAAAGGGAAGGGTGCACGGGGACCGTGAGAGGCTCAGGGTCCGGGACCTCTTCCGCAGGGGCTTCTCTCTGCGCGCGGCGTGCCGGGCAGCTCCCGTATGCCGCCGGATCGGGCATGGACCGTTAGGCGGCAGGCTTTTCGGGCGGAGCAGCCGGAGGAAGACTTGCTTCACACCGGGAAAAGCACATACGGGACAGCCGTGCGGCGGGACCAGCATGGACGGAAGAGCATGCCGGTGCGGAAGCGCCGTCATGCAAGGGAGCCGCCTGCGATCCCTGTTTGTCCCTCTGCTTTTCTTCTGCCGGATACCGGACAGGGAGCCGTTGGCAGAAGACGGGGGGCTTTTCCGATGCCGGAATCAAGGGAAGGAGCCGCCGGACGGCGTGCCGGTAAGCGGTTTCCGTTGCCGGGAGCCCCGGGGACGCGGAGAGGACTCGCCTGTGGCTTTGTCCACCTTTTCCGCAGTGCATACCCGCTTGCTTTGTTACAAATCTTTTTCAGAAAAAACATAAAAAAGATGGTGACAAGAATGCAGGGGTGTGATATAATTAAATATTAACAGCCAAAATGAATGAAGGGAGGAAAAATGCATGAAATTAAAGTCACTTGAGCTTCAGGGCTTTAAATCGTTTCCGGACAAGACCGTTCTGACCTTTAACGGAAGCGGCGTGACGGCGATTCTCGGACCGAACGGAAGCGGAAAATCAAACGTTTCCGATGCCGTGCGGTGGGTGCTCGGCGAGCTTTCCTCCAAGAACATTCGCGGAACGAAAATGGAAGATGTGATCTTCGGCGGCTCGGATACGCGCAGACCGATGAGCTTTGCCGAGGTGACGCTCGTCATGGACAATACCGGCGATTCGGACCGTCTGGCATCGGATTACGATGAGGTCACGGTGACGCGCCGGTATTACCGCTCCGGCAGCTCGGAGTATCTGATTAACCGAGCCCCCGTGCGGCTGCGCGATATCAACGAGCTTTTTATGAACACCGGTATCGGCAGATCCGGCTATTCCATCATCGGACAGGGGAAGATCGCGGAAATCATCTCGCAGCGCAGCGAGGACCGCAGGCATATTTTCGAAGAGGCGGCTGGGATTGCAAAATACCGCTATCAGAAGCAGGATGCCGAGAAAAAGCTGGCGCAGGTGGACGAAAACTCCGCACGGGTGCAGGATATTCTGCATGAATTGAGCGGGCGCGTCGGACGGCTTGAAAAGGATGCGGCAAAGGCGAAGATTTATCTGGAGCTTTATGACCGGAAAAAGGCAGCCGATGTTTCGCTGGGACTTTTTGAAATTGACGGACTGAAGGCAAAATCGTCGGAGGCTGAGCTGCGGTTTTCCGCAGTCAAGCTGGAATTGGAGAGCGCGGATTCCGAGCGCGAGGAGCTGGAGGCGCGCAGTCAGGCTCTGTATGGCAGAGCGCAGGAGGGAAAGCTGCGGGAGGATGATATTTCCTCCAGAATTGCTGCGCAGAAGAACGCGGGGCGCGACCTGCAAAGCGCTAATATGGTGCTTGAGAACGATATCCGGCACATTGACGAGCAGCTGTCCCGCACGGAGGAGGAGCAGAAGCTGAGAGAGGCTGCTCTTGCAAAGGCGGAAGAGGATGCTTTGCGGCTTGCTTCCGAAAAAGAGGAGCGGAAAGCGCAGAAGACGGCGCTTGAGGACCGTCTGGCAGCACTCCGGTCGGATGCCGGGGAGAAGCAGGCGGTATGCGACAGACTGACGCGCGAGATGGAGGAAAACGAGCGCTTGGTGCAAAGCTGCAGCGCCGGAATCACGGAGCTGCGCGTGCGGATCGGCGCTCTGCAAGGCTCCCATGAGACGGATACGGAGCGTGCGGAGCAGCTCCGCGAAGAGCTTGACCGACTCAGTGCCGAAGCGGAGATGCTTGCCGGGCGCATGGAAAAGGCTGCGCGGATCATTGCCTCCTATGATGAACGGATCCGCGAGGGAAAGGAGACCTCCGAAAAGCTGACGGCATCGGCTGAGGAAAAGCAGAAGGAGGCGGAAGCCGCACGGGAGCGCGCGGCAAAATTGCAGCTGGATATCTCCGGGAAAAAGCAGCGTGCAGATGCACTTCGCCGCATGGATGAGCTTCTGGAGGGCTACGGTCAGAGTGTGCGCGCCGTCATGAAGGCGGCGGGAGAGCATCGCCTGCGCGGCATCTGCGGACCGGTGTCCAGGCTGATCTCCGTGGAGCCGGAGGTCAGTGTTGCGATAGAAACCGCGCTCGGCGCCAATATTCAGAATATTGTTGTGGAGGACGAGAACGCGGCAAAGGCTGCCATTGCTTATCTGAAGCAGAACAATGCGGGAAGGTCCACGTTTTACCCGATCACGGCAATTCGCCCGCAGCCGATGAACGTTCCGGTTTCCGAGCTTTCCTGCAGAGCGGGATACGTCGGGATTGCATCGGAGCTCTGCCGGTGCGAGGAGAAATACCGGAATGTGATCAGCTATATGCTGGGACGCACAGCGGTGTTTGACGGGCTTGATCACGCTGCGGAAACGGCAAAGGCGCTCGGCTACCGGGTGCGGATCGTGACGCTGGACGGACAGCTGATCAATGCCGGCGGCTCCTTTACGGGCGGCTCGGTGCGCCGGGACAGCGGCATGCTGACGCGCGGGGCAGACATTGAAAAGCTGAATGCCGAAACCGAACGCCAGAGCGTGCGTCTGAAGCGGGAAAACGACCTGATTGCCGGGCTTCAGGAAGAAATCCGGAAAATCCGGGAGGAAGCTGCATCCGGGTCCGCACAACAGAATCTTCTGCTGTCTCTGCGGCAGGCGGAGGCGACGCAGCTTGAGGTTTTGCGTGCGCAGAGCGAAGCGGATGAAAGACGTCTTGCCGCACTGCGCAGGGATGAGGAAGCCGCCGGAAGTCAGAGGGAGCAGTACGGCGCAGAGCTTGCGCGCCTGAACGACGCGCTGCAAAAGGCGGAGGCGGACCTCAGCCGCGCAGAGCAGAAGGGCGAGGAGCTGAGCCGCGCGTTCGGAGAAGCGGACGATCTGCTTGCCGCCTGGAGCAAGCAGATAAACGAGCTGCTTGTGTCGGAGGCTGCGCTGGAGAAGGACATTGAGGCGGCGGAAAATGCCGTTGCGGTAAACGCTTCTGCCAAAGGCTCGCTTGCGGAGCAGCTTGCCGCCGGGAAAGCCTTCCGTGAAACGCTTGCGGCACGGCGTGCGGATGCCGGGAAAAGGATCGCGGAAAACCGCAGCGCCGCATCGGCGATCGGTACGGACGTGGACGGCTTGGAGCATGAGCTTGCGGAGGTCCTTGCCGGCAATGCGGAGCTGGAGCGCAGACAGAATCTTCTGCGTGAGGATATGAAGGAGAAGGAGCGGAAAAGAGAGCTTCTGTTCCGGGAATACACCAGACTGGAGTCGGACACGGAGCAGCTCAGATCCGAGACGGACCGCCTGACGGCAAGGCTGTGGGACGATTATGAATTGACCTACGGAACCGCGCAGGCTTTGGGGTATCCTCCGGTGACTGCCGAAAACCGCGTCTCGGTGACTGCCGAGCGGGAGGAGCTGAGACTGAAGCTGAAGCAGCTCGGCTCGGTCAATGCCTCCGCGATCGAAGAATACCGCACGGAAAAGGAGCGGCTGGACTTCACGGAGCAGCAGTTCCGTGATCTGAGCGCGGCGCGGGAGGAGCTTTCCCGCGTGGTGGAGCGGCTTGAAAAGGAGATGCGGGTGCGGTTCGCCGATGCGGTCACGGAGATCAACCGGAATTTTCAGGTGATTTTCCGTGAGCTGTTCGGCGGGGGGAATGCGGAAATCGCACTGTCCGATCCGGACAGCCCGCTGGAATGCGGCATTGAGATCAACGCGGCGCCGCCCGGGAAGATCATCAAGAGTATGTCGCTTATGTCGGGCGGAGAACAGTCCTTTACGGCGATTGCGCTGATCTTTGCGATCCTGAATGTCAACCCGACGCCGTTCTGCATTTTCGATGAGATCGAAGCGGCTCTGGATGAGGTAAATGTCGCACATTTTGCCGAGTACATGAAACGGTATTGCGGCAAAACGCAGTTTATCGTTATCACGCACCGCCGCGGTACTATGGAGGCGGCGGACATGATTTACGGTGTGTCCATGCCGGAACGTGGGATTTCCAGAGTTCTGGCGCTGAATGTCAATGAGGTGGAGCAGAAGATCGGCGTGAAACTGAAGTGATCGGGGTGTATTTCTGATACTGCGAGGTCGTGCCGGTCTGTTTGCGCCGCAGAAAGGCTGCCGCTGGGAATACGGCTCCGGTGTGCGGCATCGGTACGGCTTTCTCTGCGGCAGAGGAAAAGGAGAGCCGGAAAGCTCCGCTGCCAAAGCTGCCGGGGCGGAGAAGGAATGCTTTTTTGCGTGCAGTATGGCGGCATGGAACCGTGGGAGGAAGGCAGATGCATATATTTTTAATACGTCATGCGGAATCCGTAAGCAATGCGGGCGAAAATTATACAAAGAGAATTCCGGATCACCTTGTATCGCTGACCGAACAGGGCATGCGGCAGGCGGAGGAGCAGGGAAAATGGCTGGCGGAATACTGCCGTGCGAAGGGAGTCGATCTGACGCACGCAAGAATCTGGCGCAGCCCGTATCTGCGCACCAGGCAGACAAGCGAGGAATTCAATAAGGCGCTCGGCATCTCGGACATCCGCGAGGATATTACGCTGACCGAGCAGCAATTCGGCTTATTCGATTCGCTGCCGGAGGAGGATTGGGAACGCCTGTTTCCGGCAGAGTATGCAGAGTACCGCCGCCAGCGGAACAACTTCGGCAAATTCTATGCCCGCCTGCCCATGGGGGAAAGTCCGTTTGATGTTGCCGTGCGCATACATCAGTTCATGGGGACGATCCATTGCGACTGCGAACGTCACAGGATCGACACTCTGTTTGTATTCACACACGGAACCACGCTTCGCACCTTCCTTTTGCGCTGGTTTCATTACTCACCGGAATGGTATCACGCCGAGAAAAATCCCAAAAATTGCTGGATACGCGAGATCAACGGCAATACCGATTGCGGATATATCAACAACTGACGGCTTTGGGGCGTCGGCAGGAGGAGCATCCGGATGCATGCACGGGCATGCAGCTGCCGGAGCTGCGCCGTGCGGCAGAGGACGGCAGCGGTATGCGGAAAAAATGAATGTGAAAGAATAAGGGGACCGTCACAGGGCGGCAGGGAGAGTGTTATGGGCTTTTTTGATAAATTGAAGGCAGGTCTGGCAAAAACACGGGATGCGCTGTTCGGACAGATTTCCAATCTGTTCCGGGGCTTTTCCAAGGTGGACGAGGAGATGCTGGATGAGCTGGAGGAGCTGCTTATTTCGGCGGATGTCGGCGTGGCGGCAACAGAGGAGATTCTGGACAGGCTGCGCGGCAGAATCCGTGCGGAGCATCTTGGCGATCCGGAGGATGCCAAAAGAGCGCTGATTGAGATCCTGACGGATATGGTCGGGGCAGGAGAGCCCCTGAGGCTGGACTCCAAGCCGACGGTGATTCTGGTGATCGGCGTGAACGGCGTCGGAAAGACGACATCGATCGCCAAGATCGCGCATTTTCTGAAGGATGAGGGGAAATCCGTCCTTCTTGCCGCTGCGGATACCTTCCGTGCCGCCGCGATTGATCAGCTTCAGGTGTGGGCTGACCGCGCCGGATGCGAGCTGGTGAAGCAGAAGGAGGGCTCGGACCCCGCCGCAGTGGTTTATGACGCGGTCAACGCCGCAAGAGCGCGCGGTACGGACGTGCTGATTATCGATACGGCAGGCAGACTGCACAACAAGAAGAATCTGATGGATGAGCTGGCGAAGATCAACCGCGTGATCGACCGGGAGCTTCCCGGCTGCTGCCGCGAGAATCTTTTGGTGCTGGACGCAACGACCGGACAGAACGCCATCAATCAGGCAAAGGAATTCAAGCATGCCGCAGAGCTGACCGGTCTGATTCTGACCAAGCTGGACGGAACCGCAAAGGGCGGAGCCGTGCTGTCCATCAAGCAGGAGCTCGGAATCCCCGTGAAATTTATCGGCGTCGGGGAGCAGATCAACGATATGCAGCCGTTTGATGCCGAGCAGTTTGTCAGCGCGCTGTTTTCGTAAGCACTGCCCCGAAAATCCGGCGGCTTGATGCCGGCGGGGGAGAGACAAGTCATTGCGCCTCCGGCAGTCCGGTGCAGGAGCAGAACGGCGTTTGCCGGGGGCTGCAATGCAGCAGACCCCAAAGTCCCGCACAGGTGTTGCCATCGCTCCGCTTGCATAAAAACGGAGCAGAAAGTGAAAAATTGATATGAAATTGGTACTTGCATCCCGCAATGCGCATAAGATCCGGGAAATGCAGCAGCTGCTTTCCGCACTTTTGCCCGGGGAAATCGAGCTTTTGTCTTTGGACGATATCGGGTTTTCCGGCGAAATCGAGGAGAACGGCAGCAGCTTTGAGGAAAACGCCCGGATCAAGGCTTCGGTCCCGGCAGGACTCGGCTATGCCGGGATTGCGGACGACTCCGGTCTGGCTGTAGATGCTCTCGGCGGCGCTCCCGGCATTTATTCGGCGCGCTATGCGGACGGGGAGCCCGGTTTTTCCGGTCATAATGACGAAAGAAACAATGTGAAGCTTTTGCGGGAGCTGTCCGGCACAGCTGACGGAGAGCGGACGGCGCGGTTTGTCTGTGCGGTGGCGCTTGTGCTGCCGGGAGGAGACGGCTTTACCGTGACCGGCAGCTGCGAGGGCAGAATTCTGCGGGAGCCGCAGGGCTCGGACGGCTTTGGGTATGATCCGCTGTTCTATTATGATCCGCTCCGGAAAACCTTCGCCGAGCTGACGCCCGAGGAAAAAAACAGCGTCAGTCACAGGTCGCGTGCGCTGTCGCAGTTTGCAAAGGCATGGAAGGAGCGTTTTTTCCATGACTGAAACCGCAGGGAAACGCCGGGTCGGCATATACGGCGGCACATTTGCACCGGTTCATAACGGACATGTGTATGTGGCGCATTCTCTTCTGGAGTATCTTCGGCTGGACCGGCTTCTGATCGTTCCGGACCGGAAGCCGCCGCACAAGAAGATCGCGGCATCCGATGATCCGCAGCGCAGACTGGATATGCTGCGGCTTGCGTTTCCGGAGGAAGCGGACGGGCGCATTGCGGTGTCTGATTACGAGATCAGAGCGGACCATCCGAGCTATACCGCGCTGACGCTTCAGCACTTTTCAAAGCCGGATGTCAGGCTGTACTTTTTCTGCGGAACCGATATGTTTGAAACGCTGGACAGCTGGTATCATCCGGAAATCATTTTCCGGTGCGCCGCGATCGTTCACATCAGGCGCGAGGCGGAGCCGCAGGAGAAGCTTGCTGCCGTGAGGCACCGCTATGAGGCGCTTGCGCGGCATTATGAAGAAAAATACGGCGCCGAAATCCTTCAGCCGGACATTAAGCCCTATCCGCTCAGCTCCACGGAGGTCCGGCGGGCAGCGGCGTGCGGCTCGGATATCAGCCATATGGTTCCCGGGGCGGTTGCCGCTTATATCAGGGAGCATCATTTGTATGAGGGAGAGGAGGCATCCGTCTGATATGAACGGGGATCAGCTTCGGGAGGATATCAAACGGTTTACGGGAGACGGCTTTCGCTATCTTCACACGCTTGGAGTCGAACGGGAATGCGCTTCTTTGGCAGAGATATTTTCTCTTCCGGAGGAGGAAAAGCGGGAGCTTTGTGAAGCTGCGCTTCTGCACGATATCACAAAGCAGAAGACGCAGGACGAGCAGAAGACGCTGTATGAAAAATTCGGTGAGCCGTACGGCGCCGAGGAGGAAAACAGCCCGAAGATCCTGCACGCGGTGACGGGAGCTTATGTGGCGCGGGAAACGTATCCGTCGATTGTGACCGACAGGATCTTCCGGGCGATCCGGCTTCATACCGCCGGGGCGCCCGATATGACGCTCTTTGATAAGCTTCTGTACCTTGCCGATTATATCGAGCCGGGCAGAACCTATGAGGACTGCGTGCAGCTGCGCAGAGCCTTTTATGACGGGGTCGAAGCGCTGCGCGCCCAAGCCGGCGGGCTGTCCCGCGGGGCACTGACACGGCTGCTGGATCAAACCGTTCTTACATCGTTTCAATATACGCTTCAGGATTTGCTGAAGCATCAGTCGTATGTATACCTGCCGACCGTTGCGGCAAGAAACGCTTTCTTGCTTTTTGTCCGGGGAGAAATGTGATATGTCAAGAAAAAAGTATTCCAATTCCGATTTCGATACAGATGCCAATATCCGGGTGCATCATAAAAAGAAGAAACTGTCTCCGTATGTGCTTACGCTTCTGATCATTCTCGGCGTTCTGATCCTGCTTTTGGGGACGGCGGCAGCCTATGTCGCAATCAGCGCATACAAAAAGCCGAGCGTGGACAGCGGAGGCTTTTACACCGGCAGCCGCAGGGAAACCGGCGGGGAGAATTCCGGTCAGGTGCCGCAGACAAACGGAAGTGAGACCGGCGGCGGGGATCCCGGTCCGGAGGTGCGCCGGAAGGACAATTATTACACGTTTCTTGTGATCGGCAAGGATCAGGTTGCGATGAATACCGATGTGATCATGCTGGTTTCCTATGACGTTGCCGCACAGAAGGTCAGCATTGCGCAGATTCCGCGCGATACCTATATCCGGTATAACGGACGGGCATACAAGATTAACGCAATGCTGTATCAGTACTACGCACGCGCACAGAGCAACGGAAGCAAGGACCCTATAAAGACGGCGCTCTCCGACCTTGCGGGCTCGCTCTCCCAGAGCTTCAACACGGTGATTGACTATTATATCATGCTGGATTGCAAGGGGCTGAGAAGCATTGTGGACCGCCTTGGCGGGGTGGAGATCACGCTCCCGTATCAGCTGGATTATGAGGATCCCGCACAGGGCCTGTATATTCATCTGAAAAAGGGGCATCAGGTGCTGTCCGGGGAGCAGGCGGAGCAGTTTGTCAGGTTTCGGCATTCCTATGTAACTGCGGATATCGGACGGCTGGATGCGCAGAAGCTGTTTATCAGCGCCCTGATCCGTCAGTTCAAGAACAATATCAATCTTTCGACCGTGACCGGAATCGCCTCCGATGTCTATACCTATGTGACAACGGATGTGGCGCTGAGCGATGCGATTTACTTCGGAAAGAATGCGCTGAGTCTGGATATGGGAAATATCAGCATGATGACCATGCAGGGCAGCGCGATTCAGGACAGCCACGGCGTTTGGTACTATGTTCTGAACAGGGCAACGGATCATGCGATCATCAACACGTATTTCAATGTGTACAATGTGGAGATTCCGGCGGAATATTTTGATATCGACCTTGTTTTCACCGATGGGACGGACGAAAAGGTGAAGGAGATCTATGAGGCGTCTCAGGAAAAATTTCAGGACTTTATCCGCTCAGCCGGAGATATTGATGAAAACGGTGTGACAATACCGATGCAGTAAACAGGAAAAGGAAAGGATACGGAACAGAGTATGGATGAGAATATTGCAGTGAAGGATCTGACGGCGGCAGAGCCGCTGGAGCTGGCAGAGGAGATCATACATGTGCTGGATGTGAGGAAGGCGGGTACGGTAAAGCTGCTTCGCGTTTCGGATCAGACCGTGATCGCGGATTATTTTGTAATCTGCCAGGGAAATTCCAACACGCAGGTAAAGGGCTTGTGCGATGAGGTCGATTACAGAATCGGGCTTGACGGTGTTTCGCCGCTGCGCGTGGAGGGGCATGACAGCGCTTCCTGGATTCTGATGGACTACGGCTCTGTGCTGGTGCATATTTTCCAGAAGGAGGCGCGCTCCTTCTACAATCTGGAAAAGCTGTGGGGCGATTCGGAGGAGATCGACATCTCCGGGCTGCTGCTTTAAGCGGGTACGCAGGAGGCATTTGCCGTGAGGCGGCAGCTGTTTCTCCGATGGCATCCGGAAAACCGGACGGCGCGGCGGGAAGCCGCGGCGCTTTTTGCCGGCAGGTGCCTGCGGCGTATGGCTGCCATGCGGCTTTGCCGGCGGGAGTTGCCGGTCGGCGCATTCCCGTATGCGGGGACCTTTGCAAAAGCCTTTTCGGAAGACCTTGCAGTGTGTTCCCGCGCCCGGACGACTGTGGGAGGGTTCCTGCCGGCTGCCGGACAATTGAGGGAGCGGCGGCTTTCCGGTGCACCGCTTGCCGGGTGACCGGCTTTGCCGCGGGACAAGCCGACTTCGGGACCGGCTCCGGTTCACGGATGATTTTTGGAAACATACATACGGCGGGAACTGCGGCAGTTCATCTGTCCGGGTTTATCGGAAGCCTTTTGCGGGGCGTTTCGCCGCCTGCCCTCCCCGGGGGACCGAAAGCCGATGTACGGCGGGCAGAAGACGGGGAAAGCGCCGGGCTTTTAGGGCAATGGATCGAAAAGCAATTTTATAGTTTTTAGAATAGGAGCATCCGTTATGAAATACGATTACAGAGCGATTGAGGAAAAATGGCAAAAGCGCTGGGAGGAGGAAAAGGCGTTCGAAACGAAGCTGGATCCCTCCAAGGAAAAATTTTACGCTTTGGTGGAATTCCCGTATCCGTCCGGACAGGGACTTCACGTGGGGCATCCGCGGTCCTATACGGCACTTGATATCGTTTCGCGGAAAAAGCGGATGGAGGGCAAAAATGTTCTGTATCCGATGGGCTGGGATGCGTTCGGGCTTCCGACGGAAAACTATGCCATCAAAAATCACATTCATCCGCGCATCGTTACGGAGCGCAACATCGCACACTTCAAGCAGCAGCTGAAGGCGCTCGGACTCAGCTTTGACTGGTCGCGCGAGATCAACACGACCGACCCGTCCTACTACAAGTGGACGCAGTGGATCTTTTTGCAGATGTTCAAGAAGGGGCTGGCGTACAAAAAGGAGATGAACGTCAACTTCTGCACCTCCTGCAAGTGTGTGCTTGCCAACGAGGAGGTTGTCAACGGCGTCTGCGAGCGCTGCGGCAGTCCGGTCATTCACAAGGTGAAAAGCCAGTGGATGCTTCGGATCACGGCATACGCCGACCGGCTTGTCGATGATCTGGAGGGGCTTGATTTTATTGAGCGCGTCAAGGTGCAGCAGAAGAACTGGATCGGACGCTCCTACGGTGCGGAGGTCAATTTCGGTACGACTGCGGGCGATACGGTGACGGTATACACCACCCGCTGCGATACGCTGTTCGGCGCGACCTATATGGTAATCGCCCCGGAGTATCCGCTGCTTGAAAAGTGGAAGGACCGGATCTCCAATTATGACGCCGTGACCGCTTACCGCGCGGAGGCTGCTAAAAAATCCGATTTTGAGCGCACAGAGCTGGCAAAGGATAAAACCGGAGTCCGTCTGGAGGGCGTAATGGCAATCAACCCGGCAAACGGAAGAGAAATTCCGATTTTCGTCTCGGATTATGTTTTGGCTACTTACGGGACGGGCGCCATTATGGCGGTGCCGGCACATGACGAAAGAGACTGGGCGTTTGCAAAGAAGTTCGGTTTGCCGATTGTCGAGGTTGTCCGGGGCGGAAAAAATGTGCAGGAGGAGGTTTTCACCGACGTGGAAACCGGCATTCTCTGCAATTCCGGCTTTTTGGACGGCATGACGGTTGCCGATGCCAAAAAAGCGATGATCCGTTATCTTAGCGAGAAGGGAATCGGGCATGAAAAGGTGAATTTCAAGCTCCGTGACTGGGTTTTCTCCAGACAGCGGTATTGGGGCGAGCCGATTCCGCTTGTAAACTGCCCGGTATGCGGCTGGGTCCCCGTGCCGGAGGATCAGCTTCCTCTGGAGCTGCCGGATGTGGAAAGCTATGAGCCGACCGAGACCGGGGAATCCCCGCTTTCCAAGATGACCGATTGGGTCAGATGCACCTGCCCGAAGTGCGGCGGGGAAGCAATGCGTGAAACGGATACGATGCCGCAGTGGGCAGGCTCTTCGTGGTATTTCCTGCGGTACTGCGATCCGCACAACGATAAGGCGCTGGCATCGGAGGAGGCTCTTCGCTATTGGATGCCGGTGGACTGGTACAACGGGGGCATGGAGCATACGACGCTGCACCTGCTGTATTCGCGCTTCTGGGCGAAATTTCTGTATGATATCGATATTCTCCCGGTGAAGGAGCCGTATCGGAAGCGCACCTCTCATGGGATGATCCTGGGGGAAAACGGCGAGAAAATGTCCAAATCCCGCGGCAATGTGGTAAATCCGGATGAAATTGTACGCGATTACGGTGCGGATACGCTGCGGCTGTATGAGATGTTCATCGGTGACTTTGAAAAGGCGGCGCCGTGGTCCTCGGCTTCCATCAAGGGCTGCAAGAGATTTCTGGAGCGGGTTGCCGGCTTGACCGACATCTGCCGCGGAGAGGGCGTGACTCCGGAGCTTGAGGGCAGCTTCCATAAAACGATCAAAAAGGTGTCGGAAGATATTGAGTCGATGAAGTTCAATACGGCAATTGCAGCCATGATGACGCTTCTGAACGATATTTCCAACCACGGCTCTCTGACAAAGGACGAGCTTTCGGTGTTCGTGCTGCTGCTCTGCCCGTTTGCGCCGCATCTTTCCGAGGAGCTCTGGCAGCTGCTCGGACATAAGGGCTTCTGCTCTCTTGCCGCATGGCCGAGGTTTGACGAGGCAAAGACGGTTGACAGCACGGTGGAGCTTGCCGTTCAGGTGTGCGGAAAGCTGCGCGGGACCCTGAAGATCGCAAAGGATACGCCGAAGGAAGAGGTCCTGCATGCTGTCCGGAATGACGAAAAAATCAAGACCTATCTGGAGGGAAAGCAGCTTGTGAAGGAGATTTATGTGCCGAACAAGCTGGTGAACCTGGTGGTTCGCTGAGAATTCATGCTTAGAGGCGGCGCAGCCGCCGGAACACCGGGGAAAAAGGCGGATGCCTTGCAGCGCTTCCTTGCGGACTTTTCGGAGGGGGGTCCTACCCGGCTTTTCCGGAAAACGGCTGGAATTTCGGCGCCCGACCGGCGGAATTATTCTGAAAATCGGAAAAAAGTCTTGACAGTAAGCAAATATTGTTGTATAATAGCAATATAGAATTTGAAAAAATTCTCTTTGCTTACCGTGCGAAGGGAGGGGAATGTAGTGGCAGAAGTAAGAGTGAAGGAAAATGAATCACTGGACAGTGCTCTTCGCAGATTCAAGAGACAGTGCGCAAGATCCGGCGTACTCGCTGAGCTTCGGAAAAGAGAGTGCTATGAGAAACCGAGCGTAAAGCGCAAGAAGAAGTCCGAAGCAGCAAGAAAACGCAAGTTCAAGTAATGGAAACGTATAAAGACCGGCTGAAACGATCGTTCAGCCGGTTTTTTCGTTGTTTTCTGTAAAACGGTACGGGTCCGTAGGTATAAGAAAAGGGGGCTGTTAAAAACGAGATGGTTTTAACAGCCCCTTAAAAATGCCGGTCGATCGGTATTTTTGATGTGATTTCGGTTGCTTTGCTTCTGTCCCCTTGGGTTTTCGGCTTTCCCTGTGGCAAAACGGCGGCAATCGGCTGCCGGAATTTATGCCGAAAGGGATGCAAAAACTTTGACACCCGGGCATTGTCTCTGCGGCTTGAGGGGTCATTTTGCAGCCAAAGGGGGCTGAAAATTCAAAAGCTGCAGCAAGCTCCCGCGTCAGGCATGCCGGAATTCTGACCTGTGTTTTTGAAAGCAGTCTGCCCTGTCAAGGCTCGGACAGCTTTGGGTATCCTTGGAGATATGCGGCGCGGTCAGCCTTCCCCTTCATAGTGAAAATCACAATGACGCAGGAATTCGCGCGCGATCAGGGTGGCGCCGACCTCGTTCGGGTGGACGCGGTCCCATGCGATATAGGACGAATGGCGAATGGAGGCATAGGAGGCGAACATGCTTTGCAGGTCAACCAGCGTGCAGCCGTGGCTTTCCGCCAGCTTTTTGCATATGTTTCCGTATACATCCAGACGCGCCCGCAGCATGTCCTGCGGGTTCGGCTCAATGTAAAAGGGAGTCAAAAGAAAGACGCCCTTGACCGTGTCGCAGGAAGCGGCGGAGGTGAGCATTTTTTCCAGATTCTGCTCATATTCCTCCGGGCTGACGGCTTGCTCCGGGATGGCTGGGGAGTCAAATTGACGCCAGACGTCATTGATGCCGATCATAATGCTGATCCACTGCGGGTTCAGGCGCAGCACATCCCGCTCCCAGCGTGCCAGAAGGTCGCGGCTGGTATTCCCGCCGACGCCGCTGTTTGTGACGCGGATATACCGCTCCGGATATATGGCGGACAGGAGATTTTCGATTTTCCGGACATAGCCGCGTCCCAGACTGTCGGCAAGACCCTCGCCGACCGGAAGCACGCTCCCCATGTCGGTTACAGAGTCTCCGGCAAAAACGATCCGGTCATGATTTGAAAAAAGCATGAGAAATTCCTCCGTAATGAGTTTATTTTGACGCCGGCATCCGGGCGTTCTGTGCCGGAGGATGTACGCTCCGGCTTCTGTTTGACACAGGCTGCGGCACCTGCCGCGTGCCGGCAAGCAGGCGTGCGGGGGAGTTATTGCCCGCAGGTCTTTGCCTGAGCACGCGCCGCAGCGTTTTCGTCCGGTTATATGCAGCGGCGTAAGAGAATCGGTCCTTTCCCGTTTTCGCTTTGCGCAGACAGCTGCGGCGTACCGCCGGGCACCGGCAAATGGCGGACCGGTGTCAGTTTTCCGCCTTTTTCAGCTTTGCATAGGTTGCCATCAGCTTCTTTGTGCCGCAGGTGTCGAATGCCACCTCATACAGGATATCGGCATTCCCGATCGCCGTTGCGGACAGGATGACACCTCTTCCGAAGGTGATGTGATCCACTGCGTCTCCTGCCGCAAACCGTTCCGGATTCCTGGATCTGCCCACGGAGGAGACAATGGCAGCCTTTTTGGTGAATTCCTCTGAAATGACCGGCTTTCTCTTTGCCGGACGCGCCTGAGGACCTTCTTTTCTGCGGGTTTCCACGCTGTCAACCAGCTCCTGCGGGATTTCCGCAAGGAAGCGCGAGGGCTGATTGTACTGCGTTCTGCCGTAAAGCAGACGCTCCCGCACGTGAGAGCAGAACAGGCGCTCCTTGGCACGCGTGATGGCAACATAGGCAAGTCTCCGCTCTTCCTCCAGCTCCTCCGGATCAAGCGCGGACTGCATGCCCGGAAAAATTCCTTCCTCAAAGCCGGGCATAAAGACAACCGGAAACTCCAGTCCCTTTGCACTGTGGATTGTCATCAGTACCACTGCTTCCGCCTGCTCATCGTAATTGTCGATGTCGGCAGTCAGGGCGATTTCCTCCAAAAACTGAGACAGCGTGGGGTGCTCCTCGTCGATATGGTTCTGCTCAAAGGATACGGCGTTCGAGATCATTTCCTGAACATTTTCCAGACGCTCAATGCCCTCCTCACCCGCGGCGATCAGCATCATCTTATAGCCGGTACGGTCGATGGTGTTTTCGATCAGCTTTGAGACGGACAGCTGTTCACTTTCGCGGCGCAGCTCCCGGATCATGGCTGCAAAATCCTTGAGCTTGGAGGAGTTTTTGTAAAGAGCGGGATATTTGTCGGATTCCTCCATGATGTCAAACATGCTGACCCCGGTGATTGCCGAGATTTCCTCCAGCGTTTTGACGGTGGATTCTCCGATCTTCCGTTTCGGCTCGTTGATGATCCGGCGCAGCCGCAGATTGTCAGCCGGGTTGTTGATCAGGCAGAGATATGCAAGGATATCCTTGACCTCCTTGCGCTCAAAGTACCGCATACCGCCGAGCAGCCGGTACGGAACGCCGCTGCGCGCAAAAATCTGCTCCAGACTGTTAGATTGGGCGTTGATCCGGTACAGGACCGCAAAATCGCTGTACTTTCTTTTCTCACGGATGACCAGCTCCATGATTTTGTTGATGATGTACTTTGCTTCCTCGTTCTGGTTGTCGAGCTTTTTGACTACGATCTTTTCGCCCGGCTTGTTCTCGGTCCAAAGCTCCTTGCCGTGTCTGCCGAGGTTGTTGCGGATGACTGCGTTTGCGGCATTCAGAATCGTCTGCGTGGAGCGGAAATTCTGCTCCAGACGGATGACACGCGCGTCCTCCATTTGACGGTCGAAATTCAGGATGTTTTCGATGGTTGCCCCGCGGAATTTATAAATGCTCTGATCGTCGTCCCCGACCACCATCAGATTTCTCCGCTTTCCGGAGAGGAGGCTGACCAGCCGGAACTGTGCATAGTTAGTATCCTGATACTCGTCAACGGACACATAGTGGAACCGGTTCTGATAGTATTCCCGGATGTCCTTTTCCTGCTCCAGCAGCCGGACCGTTTCCAGAATAATATCGTCAAAGTCAAGTGCGTTTGCTTCCTTCAGATGTTTTTGGTAGAGCGTATAAACGGAGGCGACCTGTTTTTCCTTCGGGTCTGATGCCTCTGCCGCATAGCGCTCCGGGGAAAGGAGCCTGTCCTTGGCGCGGCCGATGGTATTCTGTACATACCGTGCGGAGAGCAGACGGTCGTCTATGTTCAGCTCATGCATACATTGCAGAAGCAGCTTTTTCTGATCGTCGATGTCATAGATGGTAAAGCCGGGCGCATAACCGGCTCTGTCTCCGTATTTGTGCAGGATCCGGATGCAGATTGCGTGAAAGGTTCCCGCCCAGATGTCGGAGGCATAGTCTCCGATCGCCTGTGCCAGCCGTTCTTTCATTTCGCCGGCAGCCTTGTTGGTGAAGGTGATGCTGAGAACTGCCCACGGCGGGCAGGGATGCGTGACAAACTCGGCAAGGATTTCCCCGATTTCCTCCCGGGAGAGAGAGACGGCTTCCTCCAGCCGGCAAACGTCCTCTTCCGTGATATCGTCCGGCACGGAATCGTCCATATAGGCATTGCCGTACTGTATCAGATAGGCGATCCGATTGACGAGCACGGTCGTTTTGCCGCTTCCCGCTCCGGCAAGGATCAGAAGAGGGCCGTTTACCGTAAAGACGGCTTCTCTCTGATATTGCGTCAGAAAATCGTATTTTTTATCAAACAGCGCCCGCTTTGCGGCGTTGTACCGGCTTTGCAGGGCGGTTATGCCGGGAATTTCGGTAGATATCATAGCATCCTCTCTTATATTGGCGTTCATCGGACTCGGCGGGGGCGGAGCTTCGGTTCAGACGTGTGTGACAAGCACGGTCATGCTGTCCGGCGAGGTGAACGTATAGGAGCCGTATCCTGCCGGAATAAAGCAGGTTTCTCCCTTTTTGACCGGAACATCGCCGACAAAGCCGGCTCCGTTCAGACACATGACACAGTGGAAGGAGGTGTCGGCGCACTTCGTTTCCGGATTCTTTACATCCACCGTGTATTTGGAGGTCGTGAAATAGGGGCAGGAGGCGATCAGGTGGCTGTCGCCGTTCGGCTGCCTGACGGAGAAGCGTGCGGCACGGATGTCTTCCTCCGTGAAATCGCGGATGACGGAGATTGCCTGCTCCACATGCAGCTCGCGGGGTTTTCCGTTTTGCAGACGGTTGTAGTCGTATACGCGATAGGTGATGTTGGAATTCTGCTGGATCTCCGCAATCAGGATGCCCTTTCCGATGGCATGCACCAGTCCGGTCGGAATGAAAAAGATGTCGCCCTTATGCACCGGGACGTATCTGAGAAGCTGTTCGACCGTGCCTTCAGCCAGCGCCTTCCGGAAGGTCTTTTCATCGAACCTGTCCTTCAGACCGTAGACAAGCTGCGCGCCCTCTTCCGCCTCAACGATGTACCACATTTCGGTTTTGGCGGGGTGCACCTGAATGGACAGATTGTCGCAGGCATCGATCAGCTTGATGAGGGTCGGGAAGTCGTCTGAGCCTAAGTATTCGTTCAGCTTCATTCCGGCATATTCGCCGTTTGCAATGGTGCAGACGCCTTCTTTATGAACGGCAAGCTCCCAGCTTTCCGCGATTTTCGGTCCTCCGTCGGTCTTACCGTATTCGCGGACCAGACGGTCGCCGCCCCAGATGATATCTTTGTATACGGGATGGAGCTTCATGATGTATCGATTCATAAGAATACCGTGTTCAGTCAAAGACTGCCTTTCGTATTGGAAATTCAGAAAGATCCGGATGCGGACCGATGCTGCCGCAGATGGATGAAAAACGAAGTAAAATATTCGAAAACAGGATCCGAGCCGCCCAACGGGATCAGAACCGGGCGAGCATCCCGCCGCAGCCGCGCAGGGAGCGCGGACACAGCACACAGTGGGCATATTCTGTCACAAGCAAAAATGAGTGCCTGCACAGGCATTTTGCGCCGTCCATCAAGGAACACATGCGCCTTTGGCGCATCAGGCGGGACGGAGGTCCAGGCAAAGACCTGCGCAGCAAGACTTTCTGTGTGTATTTTATCACAAGCAAAAATGTGTGCCTGCACAGGCATTTTTGCGCCGTCCATCAAGGAACACATGCGCCTTTGGCGCATCGGGCGGGACGGAGGTCCAGGCAAAGACCTGCGCAGCAAGGCTTTCCTATGTGTATTATATCACAAACCGGCATTCTTTGCAAGCAGTTCTGCGGCAATTTCAGAGAGAACGGCGGGATTCCCCCGTCCGTTGGTCTTTGCCATTGCTTTGCCGATTACAGCGGAAAGCGCGCCTTTTTTGCCGTTTCGATAGCTTTGAAGGATTTCCGGCTCTGCCTCCAGCACCTCCCGGACATAGTCCTCCAGCAGAGAACGGTCCGAAAGCTGGGACAGCTGCTCCGTCTCCACAGTCAGCGCCGGATTGAAATCCTGTTTTGTCAGGCGCAGGAGCAGCTTTTTTGCGGTCGAAAGGTGTATTGTTCCCGCATGGAGCAGGGAAACCACAGAGGCGATTCTCTCCGCCCCGACGGCGTTTCCGGGGGACAGAACGGACGCCATCAGGGCTGCCGTGTCCTTCGGACTGCCGCAAAGCCGCGCGGCTTCTTCAAACTGCAGGGCAAATGCCGGCTCGGTCAGAAGACGGTCCGCATCGGCGGAGGAGACGCCCGCCTGAAGATATTTTGTCCGCCGCTCCTCCGGAAGGGCAGGCATCGTTTCCGACAGGCGGCGGAGCTCCTCCCCGGACAGCAGCACCGGAGGCAGATCCGGTTCCGGGAAATAGCGATAGTCCGCCTCCGACTCCTTTTCCCGCATAAACTGTGTCAGCCCGGTTTTTTCGTCAAAGCGCAGGGTCTGCCGCGTGACGGGTCTGCCTGAGGCGAGGATGGCGCGCTGTCGCTTCTCTTCGGCAAGGATCGCGCGCTCCGCAAACCGGAAGGAGTTCAGATTTTTCATTTCCGTGCGCACGCCGAGCGGGGTGCCGGGGCGGTGAACGGACAGATTGATGTCAACCCGGAGAGAGCCTTCGTTCATTTTGCAGTCGGAAACGCCGGAGAAAAGCAGGACGGAGCGCAGGCGGGTTAAAAACTCTTTTGCCTCCGCGGCGGTGCGGATATCCGGCTCTGTGACGATTTCGATCAGCGGAATGCCGCAGCGGTTGCAGTCAATGAGGGTCTCATGCTCCGTTTCCGCCCCGTGCAGGAGCTTTCCCGCATCCTCCTCCATGTGAATACGGGTGATGCGGATGCGTTTGCCGGGGATGTCCAGATAGCCGCCGGTGCAGAGCGGCTCGAAAAACTGGGTGATCTGATAGCCCTTCGGGAGGTCCGGATAAAAGTAGTTTTTCCGGTCAAACCGGGATATTTGTCTGATGCTGCAATGCAGGGCAAGTCCCGCCCGGACCGCGAGGGAAACCGCACGGGCGTTGAGCGCCGGCATGGCGCCGGGCATGCCCGTGCAGATCGGGCAGATCTGTGTATTGGGGGGAGCGCCGAACCCGGTTTTGCAGGAACAGAACATTTTGGAGCTTGTTTTCAGCTCGGCGTGAATTTCAAGACCGATCACGGTTTCAAGGCAGTCGGCTTCCGGCATAGTGATACCTCCGGTGGAATTTTGTTGACGGGAGAGGACTTTTGCTTCTGCCTGAGGCGGGCAAACGACAGAACGCACGGGAAAGCGGTATGCGGAGCGGCTGTGCCGTCCGGTTGGGATAAAAGTCGGCTGACCGCAGGGGACTTCTGCCGACAGGAAAAAGCGTTGTGGCTGCGTTGGGGACTGCCGGAATTCGTTTCGCCGGAGTCCGGATTAAGTGCAGCAGGAAAAAGCCGCAGTGCCGCTTTGGGCAGAAGGAACGGGGATTTCACGAAAAGCGCCGTGTCTGTCGGAAAGGAGAGCCGGCGCAGGAGAGGCGGTATCGGATTGCGGGGACTGGCGCAAAGCAGGATTTTCCGGGCAGGCGCCTTTTGTTTGTCCGAACGCTGCGGAGCGGATGCCGGGCGGCGTCCGCAAATCAGGCTTTTTCCGAAAGGAGACGGAAGATGGCTTCCGCGTACCGGCAGAGCGGGGCATCCGCGCCGGATTTCGCAATCAGCTGAAGGGAGAGCGGCAGCCCCTCCTCTCCCGTGCCGAACGGGATCGAAATTGCCGGAAGTCCGCAGAGGCTTGCCGGGACGGTGTGGCAGTCGCATCGATATGCCTCCGACGGCGACAGACGTTCCTCCATCCGGAACGCCGCACACGGGACGGTCGGGCAGAGAATCAGCTCGGCATCCTCCAGAATCCGGTCAAAGGCGGTCCGCAGAGCCTCCCGCGTTTTGCAGGCTTTCCGGTAGAATTTTTCGCGGGAGCCTTCCGACAAAACATAGGTCCCGAAAAGGATCCGGCGCTTGACCTCATCTCCGAAGCCCTCTGCGCGGGAACGGTCATACAGTGAGCCGACGGAAGTGGGGCCTTCGGCACGGGCTCCGAAGCGGATACCGTCATAACGGGCAAGGTTGGAGGAGGCTTCCGCCGAAGAAATGATATAATAAGCGGATAGCGCGGCGCGGAGCTCCGGAGCGGGGGCGCTGTGCACGGAACAGCCCGCTTCGCGCAGAAGCCGGACGGCTTCGGTCATCATGCGTCTGACAGGGACGCTGTCCGCCTCGGAGTCCGGTCCGGACAGGAGTGCGATCCTCGGATGCTCCTCCTCTGCCGCATCGGGGGACGTGGGAAAAAGGCAGGTCATATCGTGCGGATCGGGACCGGCAATCAGCCGCATGACGGCAAGACAGTCCTCCGGCGTGCGGGCAAGAATGCCGACGGTATCCAGCGAAGAGGCAAACGCAATCAGTCCGTCGCGGGAAATAGCGCCGCGGGTGGGCTTAAAGCCTGTGATGCCGCAAAATGCGGCTGGCTGGCGGACGGAGCCGCCTGTGTCGGAGCCGATGGCGAAAACCGCCATTCCGTCTTTGACTGCCGCGGCGCAGCCGCCGGAGCTTCCGCCCGGAACAAAAGCCGGACGGATCGGATTGCGTGTGGGCATGAATGCCGAAAAACGGGTGGAATTGCCCATGCCGAATTCGTCCATGTTGCATTTTCCGAGGAGAATTGCCCCGGCTTTTCGCAGCCTTCTGACGACCGCTGCATCGGCACAGGGTACATATTCCGCCAGCATGCGGGATCCGGCAGTGGTGCGGATACCGTCGGCTGCAAAATTGTCCTTCAGCGCGTACGGAATGCCGTCAAGCGGGGAGAGTCTGGCTCCGGAGGCGCAGCGCGCGTCTGCTTCGGCAGCGGCAAGCATGGCTTCTTTTTCCGTGACGGTCAGAAAAGCGCCCAGCCCGGGGTTGCGGCTGCGGATCTGCTCCAGACATTCTTCGGTCAGGCGGGAGGGAAGGATTTCTTTTCTGTCCAAAAGGGCGGACAGTATGGGAATCGGCAGGGAGGTTAATTTCATGGATCAGACCGTTCTTCCGCTGTACGGAAGCCTTTTTAAGGATTTTTCAAGATGCGGACGAATCGCGTGGGAATCACGCTCCCCTGCGGCGCGATACGGAGGAAGGCAAGCCGGAGGAGGTGCCGGATATCATGCGGGGCACGGAAAAATCACCCCGCCGGTATGCGGCGGTGATATGAGGAGAAGCCGCTGCAGGGCGTGTCGGGCGGAGCGCGGCAGCTCGCGTCCCGGCGGGGTATGCGGGAGCGCTGCGCACGGATGCATACGGACGCATGGACGGCATGCAGCACGGACCGCTTGGACGCATAACCGGAGTCCGGCACAGACAAACAGCCGTCCCCGCGCGGTCTGCAAGCGCCTGCTTGCGGACATATCCCGGCAAAGAGATGTGTGCTGTGCTGTTTTCTTTTCCGGGCTTCGACGGGCTCAGAGAGCTGTCTGCGCCGTTCTTGGTCCTGCCGGAAACGGCATCGTGAACCGGAACGAGCCGCGGCTGCACATTTTTTGCAGACCCGCTGCGGGGAGCGAGCGCATTCTTACTCGTCCCGGAGAACCGCCGGGACACGGATCAGACCCTGCGCTGTGTCCGGCGCCTGCACAAGGATGCGCTCCGGGACGGGAAACGGGACGGGGATGTCCTCCCGCAGCGGCGGAACAGCAGGGGGAGCGGCTGTATCCGCTTCCGTCGGAAGCTCTTCGGCAGCGGTCTGCGCCATAAAAGCGAGGATGCCGTCAAGCTCTTCGGAGAAGCGCTGCTGCTCCTCTTCGGTCAGAGCGAGATGGGCGAGGCGGCTCAGCGCGGTGATGTCGATATTCATTTTACGGTGCAATCCTGCCGGCAGACGGACGGCGGGAACTCCTTTCCGGATGGCATTGGGAGCTTTTTGGGGCATGCGGCTATGGAGGAGCACGCGGTTTGCCTCCGCACGGATGTCCGGCAGAGTGGCTTGCCGCAAGGTCGCGGGCTTTCCGGCGTTCTCTGCCTGCAAAGCGGAGATGTGCGGTCCGGAAAGGGTAAACTGTATATGAGGAGTGTGTGCTCCGGCTCCTTGCTGCCGGCATGCTCCGGGATAAAGCACAAAATGCCATGCGGACGGCACGGCATTTTTAAAAGGTGATATCAGCCGAGCAGCAGGGCTTTTGCGATCTGGAAGTAAACCAGAAGCGATACTGCATCGACGATGGTGGTGATAAACGGGCTTGCCATGACGGCGGGGTCAAATCCGATCTTTTTGGCGAGCAGCGGGAGAGAACAGCCGATCAGCTTTGCACAGACGACCGTGATAAACAGCGTCAGGCAGACCGCAAGCGGAATCATCAGATTCCCGGTGATGGAGGCGTTATGGAGCAGATAGCCGTCCACCAGGATGATTTTCCCGAAGTTCACTACGGCAAGCGCACCGCCGCACAGCACGGAAACGCGCAGCTCTTTCCAAAGAACCTTGAGCGTGTCCCGGAATTTGATTTCGTTCAGGGAAATGCCGCGGATGATGGTGACGGATGCCTGCGAGCCGGAATTACCGCCCGTATCCATCAGCATCGGAATAAACGCGGTCAGCGCGGGCAGGAACTGCAATGCCTCCTCAAAGGAGGAAATAATCATTCCGGTGAACGTGGCTGAAATCATCAGGAGCATCAGCCACGGAATTCGTGCCTTGAACAGCTCTAAAACCGGAGTTTTGATATATTCCTTCTCACTCGGCGTGACGGCTGCCATCACGGCGAAGTCTTCCTCCGCCTCGTCGTGAATGACGTCGATTGCGTCATCGACCGTGACGATACCGACCAGCCGCTGCTCCGCATCGACCACCGGAATTGCCAGAAGATCGTATTTTTCGATCATTGCCGCAACCTCTTCCTGATCATCCAGGGTTGAGGCAAAGATGACGTTTTGCTCCATGATATCTCCGATGACCGCATCCTTCGGGGAAAGCATCAGCGTTCGCGCGGTAATCAGACCGATCAGCTTGCGGTTCGCATCGGTGACATAGCAGGTATAAATGGTCTCCTTGTCAATGGCGACTCTCCGGATCAGATCAAATGCCTGTTCCACGGTCAGCCGTTCCTTCAGGGACACATATTCTGTGGTCATGATGCTGCCGGCGCTGTCCTTCGGGTATTTCAATACCTCATTTATGACGGCGCGCATATCCGGCTTTGAGTTTTTCAGGATTCGCTCCACAACGTTTGCCGGCATTTCTTCAATGATATCAACGGTATCATCGACATACAGCTCGTCCAGCACCTCCTTCAGCTCGCTGTCGCTGAAGGATTCAATCAGCATTTCCTGATGGTCCGAATCCATTTCGACAAAGACCTCGGCGGCAAGCTCCTTCGGGAGGATGCGAAAAACGATCGGATATTGCTCTTTCGGGATTTCATCCATGAATTCTGCGATATCGGCAGGCTCCATGGCGTTGAGAATAATGCGGAGTGCCGCGTACTTTTTTTGCTCCAGCAAGGCGACCGCCTTGTCGGCAGAGATGGTGATTTCTTTCATTTGCTGCTTTACCTCCTTAAAATAGGATTCGCCTGAACCCGTTGGGAATAGGGGCAAAGCACAAAGCAAAGCAGCGCGAAACGGTAAATTCCCCTTCTGTTCAGAAGGAGATCAGTGTGCTGACGGAAATGAAAGCGCTCTTCCGCCATGCTTCACACGGCCGTCGGCCGCCAGGTTTCGTGCTGTTACTGCCTCCAGCGTCCATTCGCTTTCACTCTCCTTTATTCTGTGATTTGTACCGAAGTGGGTGCTTCGATACACATACAGATACAGTATACCACATCGCAGAGCAAAAATATAGCGTATTTTATGAATTTTAAGGAAGGCTTTCCTGCGGTATGCGGAGGATATGACGGATGGCGCGGCAAACCGGTCATGCTTTCGAAAAAGCTCTTGCTCTGCGGCGGGACGGTGTGGTATAATAACCGCAGGAAGGGCTGCCGAGCATCCCTTCGCGGCTGACGCCTCTCCGTGCTTCGCACGGCTGCGGCATTGACGGCTTCGCAAAAATGTCTGTGCAAGCACACATTTTTGCTTCATGGTATAATAATGCGGTATAAAATTCACCTGACAGGCGAAGCCGATCTGCCGCATTTGCGAATTTGCCGGCTTCACCGGCAAATTCATGAGGCTTTTCTTGAATTTGTGATATAATTATGCGGTATAAAATTCACTTGACAGGCGAAGCCGATCTGCCGCATTTGCGAATTTGCCGGCTTCACAGGCAAATTCATAAAGCTTGGCTTGGATTTGAGGTATTATGCGCAGGGATTTTACCGCAGCGGCAAAATCTTACCGCTGCGCTTTGTCCACATCCTGCGCGGCTGCGCAATTGACGGCTTTGCAGGAATGTCAAACCGAACAGGGTTACTTGCGGCAGTATTCGCGCCGCTATCCTCTGTCGGAGATTGTGCTGGGCTTGACCGCCGGCACGTCATTGCGGCGTGTCAGCTTGATGCGCGGCATGAAAAGCCCGTGCAGGCACATATATTTCATGGCTATTTGTGCCGCAAAGCGGCAGAACGGAGACCGATATGAAGCTGACGAACATTCTGGAATGGGATAAGGGACTTGGAGGGGTGAAGACCGCAATCGGAAACGGAAGCATTCTCGCTCTGTTTGACGGTCCGAATCTGACCGGACTCCGCATCCGGGGCTGCGGGTCCCGGTCTCTCCTGAAGCTTCAGCTGACGGAGCTTCCACTGTTTGAGGCGTTTGTGACAACGCATCCCTCGGCAAATGTGCTGGAAAGTTCGATGTTTCGCAAGCTCGCTTCGGGGATGGAGGGCATGTATTTGACCGAGCTTGCACAGCTCCGCATGACAGACTCCCTTGACAGCCGGTATCCGATGCTGATCCGGACAATGGCGCTGCGCATTCCACGGCTGAATTGGAAGGTGGAGGCTGCCCCGGGGGCGAGGTTATTTTATTATGAGCATATCGGCGCGGCTTATGCACCGATTTCCTGTCTTATGCTCCTTGTGCCCGGTGATTCGGGGGACACGGCGGAGGAGCGGTGTCTGTATCTGTATATGACGGGGAAAACGGAGTGGGACGGGGCACACAGCACCCTTCGCTTCTTTGCGCCGGGAGGAACCCTGACCGTGGGGACAGGCGATCCGAATAAGCTGCTCCGGCATGTGCTTGCGCTCGGAAGAGAGGAAAACCTGTCGGCACTTTTTACGGGCACACCTGCGGGTCTGATGGGGACTGCCGATGCAAAAAGATGGGGCAGATTTTTCAGGCGAAGCCCGCTGTGCAGGCGAAGGCTGGGGAGCGGGACAGAGGAGCGCATTCTGCGGGTCGTATATGAGACGCTTGCGGCGCTGTACAGCCGGCGTACCCGGACGGGGCTGTATGCGGTCAATGACCGCGGTTCCCGGACAACTGTGCGGGAACAGTATTACGCCATGCTGTTTTTGTATGCCGCCGGCTACAGACAGGAGGCGGAGGAGCTGTTCCGTGCAGTGGTTGGCTGCGTGATCCGCGGCGGAGGCATTTCGCGGGAGCTTCCGCTCAGGGAAGGGACATGCGGGGATGCTTCCGGCTATGAGCTGTATGATACCGCGCTGATGCTGCTCCGGATGATTCTTCTGGGAGCAGCGCTGACGGAGGAGCGGGTGCCGGCGGAGGACTGCGCCCGGATTGCAGTTTGGTGCTGTGACTGCCTGCGTGACGGCATTGCCGGATGGGCGGTTCCGTACAGCGGGCATGAGCCGGAGCTTATGGAGCGCCCGTTTGAAACGCGCTTTTACGGCTCCTCCTGTGCGACGGCGGCGTATATTGCCTGTATCCGGCAGCTTGGGGCGCTTGCCTGTGCCGGGCGGCTTCCGCTTGGGGACAGGCTGAAATATACATCCGATCTTGCGGCGGAAATGGAGCGGGCGTTTTGCTCCGGCTTTGTGAGCGGCGGGGAGGTCCTTGCCGACAGGAAGATAAAGCGGAGCCCAAAGATGCGGTATATTTACGGGATCTGCCGTTTTTGCGGCTATTTGAGCAAAAAGCCGTATGAGGGCTGGCTGCTGCCGTTTCGCACGGGCTCTTACATTTGCCCGGACTGCATGGAAAGAAAGGATGAGCTGAAAGGGCTTCGAAAACGTCCGGCTGCCGCAAGGCGGAACGTCATGCCGTTTCTGTATGCGGTCCTTTGGGATATTCCCTGTCTGCCGGAGGATGAGGTGCGGCTGAAGCTGTGCAGGCTGTCGGACTCCTCCGAAGAGCTCTCTGCGGAGGAGAATGCGCTGCTCCTGCATACCCTTTGCAAGGCTGCCCCGGATGCCGCTTCCGTTTGCCTGAGGACGTTGGCGCTGCGGACAGAACGGGAGCAATGGAGGGAGAACAGGCTGGAGTCCAGGCTGCTTTCCGCGGCGATGCTTGCGGAGCACCTCGGAGGCGTGAGGCTGCCGCTCTGAGCCGGGCAGCCGGTCGGAGCGGTATCCTGTTCCGTCGGCATTTTGTATGTTCGCCGCCTTTCGGGGCGGCGTTTTGCCTGATAAAAACAGACGGATATTCCCGAAAGGAAGGGCTTTTCCGGTGCGGAAGGAGGGACTGTCGGAGGGGAGAAACGCTTTTTTCTTCCGTTGCCCTGCTCCTTCTCCGGCGGGTTTGCTTTGCAAAAGCAGGTCGGGACTCCGAAGGACGGGAGCTTTTTGCCGAAAAGGTGCGGGGACGGCTTTACGGGTCAGACCCGGCAGACCGCATGTTCAATCGTGTCGGGAGTGTGAACGCACTGCAAACAGATGTAAAAACTTTTGGAGTTGTTGACAGCGGTTGATTTTTGTGGTATCTTTATAATAGTAAAGAATGATGGTGGGCATCGCGTGAATAAGCTTTTTGCGCGGGTTTTGCGGATTTGCTGCCTGAAGCGGCGGGTTCGTTTCGCGCCCCATACTTTTCAGGAAAGGAAGCTTTCGATAACGCGAAAGCCATGGTTGTGAATATGAAGAGACGATTGGCTGCATTTTTGGTGGTCCTGCAGCTCCTTTTTGTTTTTTCGGCATGTATCGGAAAGCCGTCAAACGGAACCGAGACCGGCGAAAACACAGGGGGGGAATCTGTCGATTCCGCCTCCGTGATCTTTGCAAACGGAAAAACGGAATATAAGGTGGTGCGCGGGGCGGATGCGACAAAGGCAGAGATCCAGTGCGCGATCAAGCTGAAGACCGCATTGACGGATGCCTCCGGCATTGAATTTGAAATTTCCGATGACTGGGTGCAGAAGGGCGAGGATGCCACGGACAGATATGAAATTCTGGTCGGAAGCACCGTCCGCCCGGAAAGTGCCGCAGAGCTGGAAAAGGCAGGGACGGACAACGGCGTCATTGCTTTTTCCGGGAGAAAGCTGGTTCTGAACGCCACCGATGCAAGCATGCTTCAGAAGGTGGTTGATCAGTTCATCGAAACCTATCTGACCGGCGGCGTGACAACGCTGACCTGCGCGGCAATCACCTCTCAGGTCATTGAGACGTCGCAGAAGGCGGAGTACATCGGGGAAGAGTTTACGTTCCGGAGAGCCGACCGGCGGTACGGCGGCGGACAGTTTATCGCAAAGCTGTTCACGGAGGGACTTGGCCGCGGTCCGGAGGGCTCCGAATACAAGGAGTACGCAGATTTTATCTATACGAATATGTGTACAGCCGAGACGCTGGCTGCTCTTGCATATAAGCTGTTTGATTCCGAGGATTTTAAAAAGCTGAACTGCAACAATACGGAGGCGGCATTTGCGGTTTACCGCGCCGTTCTGAACCGTGACCCCACACAGGCGGAAATCGCCGGCTTTGACGCAGCCAAGGCTGCCGATACCGCAAAGGAATTGGCGCTCGGAAATGATTTTTCCAAAATGGTAAAGGCGATCAACGAAGGCTCCTACGGCTGGGGAGTCAACAATAAGACCGCATACACCGGCACGAATGTCATGACATCGGCAGAGGTCAACGAGCTTTTGAAAACCGGAAGCAGCATAGAGCTGCCGCAGGGTACCCTGGTGCTTTGCAGCGAGCCGATTCAGCTCAAGCCGAATCAGACGCTTTCCACGGAGGGCAACCCGGAAAACTATCTGAAAATGGCGCGCTTCCTCCGTCTGGTGAAGGGCTCATGGTCGGTGATCGAGCTGGCTGAGTCCGGTACAACGCTGAAAAACGTCTGGATTGACGGCAACCGCTCCAATATCGGCATTGACAGCGGCGGAAACGCATGGGTGTGCGGCAGCAATGTGACGGTTTCCGGCTGCAAAATGAGCGATACCTGCGGTACGACGAATATGGCAACGACTGCGGTGTTTACAAACGTGCAAGTGGATCACAACCTGATCACCTGCTATACCTCAACGAATACGGACAACTGGACGGATGGTTTGACCTTCCAGGCACGCGGGATTGTGGAATACAATACCATCATCGATGCTACCGATGTGGGAATCGTTCTGTTCCGTGACTGGACCGATGCGCCGCAGGATACGATTGTCCGCTACAATAAGATCATCAGTGCCGGAAACTCTGCATTTGCGGCGCTTCATGTGGATGCGTGGTTCGGAGAGAAGGAGCACAGCTATGAGGGTGCTGCTTTCTACGAAAACGAACTGTGGACGTCCATGAAGACACACTTTAACCTCGCACTTTCCGCAGCGTCTGTCGCATGGCATTACGGCGGAAACGAGGCGCACGGCGTGGCGTTTTACAACAACTACACGCCGGAGGGACTCTCCGTGGTCTGCGGTGTGGGAATTGCAGTGGACGGAATGAAGGACGCTACCATGCGCGGAAATTCGATGCATGTGTATATTGCCAACGTGGAGACCGATGTGTTCGGCACGAACCTGATCATGTTCAATGATAAGGACTATGACGGAAACGTGCAGAAGCCTTACACAGATGCTCCGGTACACAATGATACGACCAGCTATATTATTGAGCGTATCAATATGATCTCCAACAGATGGACGTATCGCGAGGGAATCATTCATGAGGACAAAGTTGTGATCCCCGAAATTTACACAAAACGCTGATCCGGAAAAACAGAAAACCGAACGGCGGTGCGAAAGGCTTGACAAGAGCCCTGCGCGCCGCCGTTTTGTTGTCCGGAGAGCGGTGTGCGGGGAAATGCCGGATGACGGTGGGGGCGCCGGAAAAAACGCCGGAGACAGGCGGGTTTTCCGGAGGAGCAGCGTACATTGCAGGGAAAACAACAAAAAAGAGGCTGTTAAACACCTTGATGTTTTTAACAGCCACTCCAATGCTTTTCACAGTTCCTCAAAAATGCCGGAAGCCTGACCGGCATTTTAGATGTGATCTTGGGCGATGTTGCTTCCGTCCCATTGTTTTTTCGTCTTTCCCCGCGGCAAAACGGGGGGCGTTTGACCGGCGGGACCGATGCCGGTGCGGGTACAGCTCCTTCTCTGCTGCATGCCGGAGGGCTGGAGGATACGTTTTTCCTCAGCTTCGGAGTGTTTCCCGGGTTTTTGCAGCCCTTTGTTATGAAGGATAAACAATTGCGCAGCTGTCTTTGCCGGGATGTAGAGAGGCGGAGAAAAACAGCCGGAGCACTTTTGCCAGATCGGCAGTGTCGGAGGTTCCTGCGGTTTCATAGGACGAATGCATGGCAAGCTGCGGAAGTCCGATGTCAACGGTGCGGAGAGATACATGAGAGTTTGAAATGTTGCCGAGGGTGCTGCCTCCGGCAAGATCGGAGCGGTTTGTAAAAAACTGTACGGAAACCTCTGCATCCGTGCAGAGCTTCTGGAACAGTGCACAGGATTCGGCGTCCGTTGTATACCGCTGCGCCGCATTGAACTTGATGACAATGCCTCCGTTCATCCGGGGGCGGTGTGTGGCATCGGCATATTCCGGATGGTTCGGATGAACGGCATGCGCGTTATCTGCCGACACCATAAAGCTCTTTGCCAGCATGCGCAGCTGCTCTGCGGGCGAAATGCGCAGAGAGGCGCAGATTCGGGTCAGACAGTCGCCGAGGAAGGTGGAATCGGCTCCCTGACGGGTACAGCTGCCGACCTCTTCATTGTCAAGCACCGCAAGCAGCGGAATGCAGCCTCCCGCCGGGGCGTCCTGAAAGCCGCGCAGCGCGGCATAGACGCATTGCAGATCGTCCAGACGGGGCGCCGAGAAAAACTCTCCGTTCAGTCCCCATACCGAGCCGGGCATGCGGTTGTACAGAAACAGATCGGTGCCGAGAATATCCTTCTCATCTGCGCCGACCGCCGAGGCGATCAGCTTCCGGAACTGCTCCTTTCCGGTTCCGTCACTGAAAACGGGCGCCATGTCAACGGCGGCGTTATAGGAGGCGTTTTCGTTTGCCGTGCGGTTCATATGGATGGCAACGTTCGGAATCAGAACAAGATCCCGATCAATGTCCAAAAGAACGGTTCTGATTCCGTCTTCCGTCCGAAGGGCAACCTTTCCCGCAACGGACAGGGGGCGATCCAGCCATGTGGAGCAGAGCAGTCCGCCGTATCGCTCGGTGTTCAGCCGGATATAGCGGGGATCGGCGGAAAGCTCCGCATTTTCTTTGATTTTGAAGGTGGGGGAATCGCTGTGGGCAGCGGTAATCATAAATCCGCAATCGGCGGGCTTCCGGGCTGCGTCCGGAATGCGGAAGCTGAGAAGGGAGGAGCCGTTCCGGCAGACATAGTATTTTCCTCCTGCCGCCAGCGTCCATGTATCCGCCTCGGAAAGCTCACGGTATCCCTGCTGCTCCAGCTCTGCCGCGATGTTTTTTACGGCATGATAGCAGCTCGGGGAACGGCGGATGAAGGAAAGCAGGTCATTTGTTATGGTTTCGTACATGGAAGACATCCTTTCAGTCAAAATTGGAATCGGAGTATGCGGCGTCAATGTATTTCCGGAACGCCCGGAATGCAGAGGGGATGGCATAGGTGCTTTCAAGCTGCTCCGGTGTTGCCCAGACAAAGCCGGCAGGAGCCTGCCCGCAGGAAAGAAGCCATCCGGTCATGTGCCATTCCAGATGCGTGAAAATGTGTCTGGCGGGCGGGAGCGTCTCCGCGTGCAGAGGGGAGGCACCCCACGCCTCCGCCTGAGCGAGGGCGGCGTTGCGGTCTGCCTGCCCCTCGATCGCCGGGAATTCCCAGAGGGAGGCGAGTAAGCCCTTCGGCGGGCGCTGCCGTATTGCATATCTGCCGCCATGGCAGAGCAGGAGTACCGTCCGATCCTGTACGGTTCGGGCTGCACGCGGCGGACGGAACGGAATGACATCGGTCAGGCTCTTCCGGTTTGCAAGACACAGGTCGGAAAGGGGACAGGAACTGCAAAGCGGAGCGCCGTTCGGCAGACAGACCAAAGCGCCCAGCTCCATGAGCGCCTGCGTCAGGGAAGATGCGCCGGCTTCATCCGGCGGGTAGAGGAGGCGAAGCGCTTCCCGGAAGGAATTCCGGACGTCCGGACGCAGAATATCGCGGGAATCTGCCGTCAGACGTGCGGTTACCCGCAGGACGTTGCCGTCTACGGCAGGCTCCGGCAAGCCGAAGGCGATGGAGGCGATTGCTCCCGCGGTATAGTCCCCTATGCCCGGCAGCTTTTTCAGTTCCCGGACGGATTTCGGAAATACGCCGCCGTATTGCTCCGTCAGGAGGATTGCGGCTTTTTTGAGATTCCGTGCGCGGCTGTAGTATCCAAGTCCCTCCCAGAGCTTCATCAGCTGGCTGTCATCCGAGCCAGCGAGCGCTTCCGGGGTCGGAAAGGCACGGATGAACCGGTCGTAATAGGGCTTGACCGCCTCCACGCGTGTCTGCTGCAGCATAATTTCCGAGATCCAGACGTGATACGGCGTCGGATCCTGCCGCCACGGAAGCTGCCGGGCGGACATCTGATACCAGTATAAAAGCGGCGGGACAAGCTCGGGTGGGAGCTGCGGCTGTCCGGCAGGCTGATCGGGGTGATTCATATGCATGACCGTAGCTTTGCGTTGGCAAAAGCATCTTCTTTCGTGGAATTTGACCGGATTATGAGGACAGGCTTGCTGTCGTTCCGGAGGAAAAAAGCTGCAAGGCACAGATAAAAGGAGCCATAGCCTGACCGTTTGAATGCCTTGCGCGGGTTAGTCCTCTGAATAGCGAAAGTCCTCATAAAAACCGGTGGGTGACGCACCGGAATGCCTCACCCATGGGTTTTTCGGTTGATTTTCCCGCCTGCTGCCGGGTTCCGGCTGTGAAGCGGTTAAAACCGGACAGGCTTTCCGCATGGGAAGGATATCCGGCTTGCCGGGGCATGACAGCTCTCTTTACGATGATTTTTTGCGGGCAGCTTTTTCAGCGGCGCGGCGCGCTTCGATCTCTTCTTTTTTCTTTCGGTTTTTCCGCATCCGGAAGATGATCGGGAGTGCAACGGCGGCGATCAGCAGCACTGCGGTTCCGATCAGGATGACATAATCCCAGAAAGCGGCATATTTGTCGCCCAGGATCACGCTCTTTTTGACGTAAGCCTTCGGCTCCAGAACAATGCAGGCTTCACCGTTGTAAGACTCTGCCTGCCCGAGGCTGCTCTGATCGCCGCCTGTTTTCATGGGGACGTCCTTGTTGATATTGATTTCCGGGGCGTTAATGGCTGCGCCCTTGCGGGAAGTCACCTGAAGCGCGCATGCGCCGATTTTGATGTAGGAGGAGGCGGACAGCTTTGCGTCTGCCGTCAGTGCGCCGCTGTTCAGCTGAAGGATGTCGGCAAGGACCGCCTGCCCGTCCTCTTCGGAAATGTTGATCTGAAGCTTGGCGGTGTTTCCGATGGCAACGGGGGGATAGTCAGAGCGGATGCCGGTCTTTCCAGCGCGGATGGTGATGCTGCCCTCAATGATGCGCAGCGCGGCGGTTTTATCCGGCGAGATCATTTTCAGACCGGTGTCTCCCGCAACCAGGGTCAAGGAGCCGCTGCCTTGGATGGACAGGGAAAGAAGCGCGGTGACGGCGATGGAGGAGGCCTCGACATAATTGTCGCCGACAAGGACCAGCGTTGCATTTTTCGGAATGCGGAGCCCGTATTCATCGGTCGTTTTGATTTTCAGATTGGTCAGCGTCAGGGTCCCGGAGCGGTTTGCCCAGGAATATCCGGTTCCGGACATGTTTTGGTTGGCGGTGGACAGGTCCACGCAGGAGGCAAGATACTGATCTGCGGCTGCCGCAGAAAAGGGCATGATACAGATGAGCGCAGCCATGATGCAGACTGCAAGCAGGGTTGAAACCGTTCGCCTGAGGGTGAAGAACATGGTAAATCTCCTTTTGCTGAAGAAATGAGTAAATGACACCCGGGAATCCGGGGGGCTGATCGGGCGGTGCCGCGCGGAATGCGAGCGGCTCTTCCCCCAATGATCCCTGTGCCGCAAGGAATGCTGTCCTGTGTGGTCAGGTGAGGATGGCTCAACGGGAGCCTGCGGCTTTCCGGGTGCCGGAAAGAACCGCTGTGAGGGGGACAGACGGGGGGAGAAGCGTTCTGCCCGCGAAGAAGCCCTGATGCATGCGGTGAAATTGCTTTGATGAGCGCATGCGGACCGCATCCTATGTGCGTCCGGGAAAAGCGGAGGCTTTGGGTGTGCGGGTCCGTTTTGCAGCAGGCAGGAATAAGCCCGGACAGGACCGCAGCGGAGGCGGTTCTGCCGAAGCTGTGACGGTCGGAATGCAGAAAGCGGGGACCGTCTGCGGCAGCCGCAATCTGCGGTGTGCGGCAGTATGCCGGGGAAGAGGGAAGCTTCCGGAAAACGAAGGGAAACCCGCAGGGACTGCCGGAAAGGAGCTCTTGCGAAAAATGACAGAATTCCTTTATATTCTCCTTTCCAGTATAGCATAATTCACAGAAGAATGCAAGAGCGAAATTGAACCGGACGGAATTTCCGGAAGGGCTGGGCGGCGTTTTCCGGAGGCATTGGCAGCGGTACGGGATGGGGAGCGGAAGGCTGCGCGGCAGACCCGCTTCCGAAGCTGCCGGCGCGAAGGAGGCGGGCTTTCAAAAAGCAAAGAGAATCCGCGCCGAAATTGCCGGGGGCATCTCTCTTGCTGCGGAGGAGCGGCACCTCCCTGCGTCTGACCGGAAAGCCTTCTGCACTCTGTGCAGACAGTTGACAATACGGCAGGCAGCCTGCTATAATGTTCAGGACAGAACCGCTTCGGAGGAAGCGCCGCGCCGGACTGCGGTGCGCTATGCTCCACGTCTGATGCAACGGAAGAAGGATCAAAAGAGATGACGGTATTCGGCTTAAAGGTGATGGCGTGCCTGTGCATGCTGATCGATCATATCGGGTATTGCGGGGGGATATTCTGGATGAGGGTCATCGGACGTCTGGCATTTCCGATTTACGCATTTTTGATCGCAAACGGATACCGCCATACCCGCAATGTTCCCCGTTATATGCTGCGGCTTTTTTGCGCTGCGGTGCTGTCCGAGCCGTGCTTTGACCGCTTTGTGTCTGACACGTGGTTTGATCCTGCATATCAGAACGTGCTTTGGACGCTTCTTTTGGGGCTTATGTGCCTGATTCTGAAGGATTGGCTGTGCCGGATCGGAAAGTGCGGAAAATGGCTGTATCCTTTGTCGGTTTTCCTGTTGTGCGCGGCTGCGGTTCTGGCGCGTACGGATTATGCCGCAGTCGGCGTGCTGACCGTTGCGGCATTCGGTGCCGGGACACGATCCGGAAAAGCAGACATGGATGCTGCCCGGCACTCCGGGAGCCTGCATGGCGGCTGTGTTTCAGGATTTCCCGGAGACGGGGCGCCGGAGCCTTTGGCTTGCGGACTTTTTGTGCTTGTAACCTGCTTAAGACCGCTGGCGTTCTGTGCGGGTATTTTGGCAGAGCGCTTTGGCTGGACGCCGCTTCAGACGGTGCGGAGCTTTTTCGGCTCTTTCTCCGAATGGGACGTTGTCAATCTGCTGCGGCTTGCGGCGCTGATCCCGCTTCTCCTTTATAACGGGGAAAAAGGCATGCCGGGCAAGCTCTGCGGGAGTGCGCTGATGCGGTACGGCTTTTATCTGTTTTATCCGGTTCATATGCTGCTCCTTGCCTTTGTGTTTTGAAGGCGGAAGAGCCTGCCAAGTCTGAGGCGTTCTGCTCGGAGAACCGGCTGCATCATCCCGGGATCGGGATAAACAGAGGACGCTTTGGAGGTATTTTGCGTCCGGTTTCGTGTGCAGCCGCATTTCGGCAGCCGGTTTACCCCCCCGCTTGCGGGCTGAAACAAAAGCGTCCTCTCGCCGCGGTATCGGCAAGGGGACGCTTCTTGCTGTGTCTTCATTCCGGAACGAAATCCGGCTGTGCTCTGACAGAGCACAGCCGGATTGTGCGATCTTATCGGAAATCAGCTGTTCTGCTCATATGCATTTGCATACCAGGTCAGATACTGCTTATAGATGGAATCGTCATTCTTTCTTGTGTCTGTGGCAGCTTCGAAGTAGATGCTGCTGTCAACCTCTTCGCGCAGGAGCTTCAGGAATTTTGCAAAGGTGACGGTTTCGCCGTTTTCGTCCACATATTCCTTGAAGTTCTTGATCTTCTCAAAGGCTTCCTTGCTGACGTCCTCAACGCCCTTCACCATTTCTGCCGTGTACATGAACGTATAGGCAATGGGATTACCGTCTTCATCGACCGGCGGGTTCTCGGCAATGCTTTCCTCGCTGATATATTTCAGCGTGAAGAAGAGATAGGGGCTGAAAATAATATCGTTGTTCTGGAGCTTTGCATTTTCCCAGTTGTTTGCCGCAAGGCTCTTCATCGTGTCGGACATGTCCGCAGAGGGCTTCAGAATAAATTGGTTGCCGGTGTGGTACATGTTCATGTTGTATGCAAATTCCTGGTTGCCGGTCGGAATGACAACGCCGGTATCTTCATCCAGCGTATAGTTGACGCCCTCCACACCGTACTGGAAGATGTTTCTGACCTCGGCATCGGTGGTGAGCAGGGAAATGATCTCCATGCATCTGCCGGCATTTTTCGTGTAGGAGCTGATGCAGAATGCGCCCGCCAGAGCATCCTTCTGCGTTGCGATCGGCTTGTTTGCCACGTAGACATAATAGTCGTCTTCGTATTTGGCTTTGACACTGTAATCGCCTTTGATATACGCTGCTGCAAACTTCTTTCCCTCAGGAAGCGAATATGCATCGCCTTCCTCAACATAACCGGCTGTTCTGTAGTTATAGCATGCCTTCAGATAGTTGGTATATCCGGCAAGGCTGAGCAGGTTCTTCGGGAGCATACGGGAGGTTGCGGTCGTATCGGAATTGGCATAACCGCCCAAAAGGCTCTTTTCGCCCGTAATGCTGACGATCATATCGTCCGGCAGATTGTAAAGCGGCGTATAGTCGGGATAATACGTGGCGACATCCTTCAGATAGGTTTCAAGACCCACAAAGGAGCCGAAATCCTTTTCGCCGTAATACAGCTTGTCGGTTGCAAGCTCCTTGTTGACAAGCAGATATGTATATTCTCCGACTGTGTGGTTGTTCGGAACCGCCATGATGCCTCCGTCGATTGTGACGGCGTTCAGCAGGGAGGAGTTGATGTATTTGTTCAGAATCTTATAGCTTCCGCTCATCTGCTCCGAAAGATTCTGGATCACCTCTTCGGAAGCATATTCCTTCAGCTTGGTCATGTCATTGATCAGGAAGATGTCCAGCTGGTTCTCCTCTTCCTTCGGATAGGCGACCTTCACCTTGCCGTCGCTGCCGATTACCGTTTCAACCGTAAAGGTCGTTTCTTCGGTGGAGGCTTCGGTCTGCGCCACGGTGATCCCTGCTTTTTTCAGAGACTGTGCCTCTTCCTTTTTGCGCTTTTCTTCTTCTTCCTTTTCCTTTACCTTCTGTTCAATGGCAGCTGCCATCTCATCGATAACGGAATAGTATTCCTCTTCCGTATAAAGCTTCAGAATCAGGTGGGTATTGAATCTGTTCTCCGTGATCTCATTCAGGGCGTTCTGAACCTTTGCAATGCCCTCATCGGTGGTACCCTCCTGCTTGATGCAGTAAAGCGTAATGGTCAATGCCTCTGTGGCGCTCTCGGTATCGACGTTGCCGCTGCCATTCGAACAGCCCGTCAAAAGCGCTGCCAAAACCATCAGCATTCCGAGAACAAGGCATAATGCTCTTTTTTTCATGCGGATCCTCCTCAATTATTACTGTAACACACAGCGGGAAATTATGAATCAGTCTTATTTTACATCAAATTATTTCATCTGTCAAGAAAATTTTGCTCTCGCCCGGTGCGCGTGTTGTGACTTTTTTCAGACTGTATTTGAAAAAAAGGCGGTTTTTAGTCAAAAATCACAAGCACTGCACTTTCCGTTTGTGCTAACTGCCGTTTGAACGGTCATCTGATACAGAAAATCGATGCAAATCTTGTCGGAAACAAACAAACGGGACCGGAATCAATCCAAATAATCCTTCAGACGCTTGGAGCGGCTCGGGTGGCGGAGCTTGCGCAGCGCCTTTGCTTCAATCTGGCGGATCCGTTCGCGCGTGATGTTGAAGACCTTTCCGACCTCCTCCAGCGTTCTTGTTTTGCCGTCATCCAGACCGAAGCGCAGCTTGAGCACCTGCTCCTCCCGCGGCGTAAGGGTATGAAGCACCTCTGCAATCTGCTCGCGCAAAAGGGTGTAGGAGGCGGCGTCTGCCGGGGCGGGGGAGTCGTCATCCGGGATAAAGTCGCCGAGGTGGCTGTCCTCTTCTTCGCCGATCGGCATTTCCAGAGAAACGGGGTCCTGCGAAATGCGCATGATTTCGCGCACCTTGTCGGCGCTCATATTGAGCTGCTCGGCGATCTCATCGGCGGTTGCCTCATGACCGAGCTCCTGCAGGAGCTGGCGCTGGATTCTGGAGACCTTGTGAATGGTTTCCACCATGTGGACCGGGATTCTGATGGTTCTTGCCTGATCCGCGATGGCGCGTGTAATTGCCTGACGGATCCACCACGTGGCATACGTGGAAAACTTATAGCCCTTGCGGTAGTCGAACTTGTCAACCGCCTTCATCAGACCGAGATTTCCTTCCTGGATGAGGTCCAGGAAAAACATGCCCTTTCCGACATAACGCTTGGCGATGGAAACCACCAGACGAAGGTTTGCCTTCACCAGCTCGTTTTTGGCGGCGGCATCTCCCTCCGCCATCCGTTTTGCCAGCTCCATTTCGCGGTCGGCGTCCAAAAGCGGCACCGTTCCGATCTCCTTCAGATACATCCGGACCGGGTCATCGATGGCAAGTCCCTCCTGGACCAGCATCTTTTCCATGTCCTCGGCGCTTTCAAACTGTTCGATTTCGTTTTCGATTTCCTGAAATTCCGGCGTGTCCAGATAGCCGGTAATCTCCACGCCTGCGTTTTCAAGCGTTTCATAGAGCTTTTCGATCTGCTCCAGATCATAGTCCATGTCGTCCAGCGCTTCCATAATCTCGCTGTTTGACAGAGAGCCCTTTGTTTTTCCTTTTTCGATCAGGTCGTGAATATCAAGCTTTTTTTCGGTGCCCGGACCGTTTTCGGTCACTGCTGTTTCGGGAGCGGCGGGCGTTTCATTTTTGTTGTTTGTATTCATGCGGTGTAAACCAAGCCTTTCCTTTATAAGGGTTCTTTTCTGTTTTTCGCGCGTGCCCGGGCGGAGCAATGCTCCGGACCGGAGGCAGGCGGAAGAAAATTTCTGTTATGCGGCGGGAGGCTGTCCGGGGGCGGTGCAGATGCTGTGCGGCGCCTCCCGGCTCCGGTCAATCCCTGCCCGGGAGCTGCTGCCGGCGCTTGCGGCGCAAAAGCTCCTCCAGCGTAAGCGTGGACTTCTGACGCTCCTCCTGAAGGATTCCGGCGCAGTCGCGGATGACGTCAAGGTCATTTTTGGTGAGCTTCATGCGGTCCACGGACATCTTGACGATCCGTCCCATTTCGGCTTCATTGAACTGCTCGCCCAGAGAGGAGACAGAAACCGGCGCGCCGCTCTCCGCACAGGCAAGGAGCGCCGTGTATACCCTCCGGTTGAATTCGGTGATAAAATCCTCCGGGACAAGACCGATGTCCGATTTTTTCAGCTCGCCGAGCTGCTCCGGGAACAAAAGAAGGATTCCCAGGATCGTTTCCTCCGCAGCGGTTGCCCTCGGATTCCGGATGCGGTCCGGGTTGACCGTGTCGCCGTAGCCCTCCGTTTTCCGGATGATCTGCTCCGTTCTGCGCTTGTCCTCCTGACGGTCCCTGCGCCGGATCGCCTGCTCCACATCGTTTTTCAGACTTTCCGGTGTAATCAGGAGCTTTTCGGATACCGCCTTGATATAAAGCTCGCGCTCCGAGGCGGAGTGGACCCGGGCGATGATTCCGGTCAGCTCCTGTGCTGCCTTGATGCGTCCCTCCGCGCCTGTGACATCGTATTTCGACAGGGTGTTGGAAAGCTCAAAGGCAAAGCGCGATTTTGTCTCGCCGAGCAGGAGGCGGAAGCGGTCGGCGCCGTATTTTTTGATGAATTCATCCGGATCCTTGGCGCCCGGAACCTTTAAAAGCCCGGTTTGCAGTCCCGCATCCGAAAGAAGCTCAAAGGCGCGCGCAGCGGCGCGCTGTCCCGCCTCGTCCGCATCATAGGAAATGATGACCTTCTGCGTATAGCGCTTCATGATCCGCGCCTGCTCCGGCGTCAGGGCGGTTCCCAAGGTGGCAACGGCGTTTTCAAAGCCCGCTCCGTGCAGCGCAATGACGTCCATATAGCCCTCGCAGAGGATCATGCTTTCCGCGCAGTGCTTCCGGGCGAAGTTAAGCGCATACAGATTGCGGCTTTTCCGGAAGGCGGGGGTGTCCGAGGTATTGAGATACTTCGGCTCGCTGTGATCCATCACTCTGCCGCCGAACGCGATGACGTTTCCGGACGGATCGATGATCGGGAAGATGATTCGGTTTCGGAAATAGTCATAGGGTCTGTTTGTTTTCTGGCTGATGCCGCAGAGAAACGCAGCCTTCATTTCCTCGGCGGAATAGCCGTTTTTGCTCAGAAGCCCGGTCAGTCCGCCGAAATTGTCCGGTGCAAAGCCGAGTCCGAATCTGCGGATCAGCGGCATTTGCAGCTTTCGCCCGTTCAGATACTCCAGAGCGGCGGGACTTTGCAGAAGCTGCTCATGAAAGTATCTGGCGGCGAGGCGGTTCATTTCAAGGACACGGGAGCGCTTGACGCCGGTTCGCTGCTCCGCTTCGTTTTCGGGGATCGGCACGCCGGCACGCTTGGCAAGAAATTCGACCGCATCGGCATAATCCAGATTTTCCGCCTTCATGATAAAGGTGAAGATGTCTCCGCCCGCATTGCAGCCGAAGCAGTAAAAGCTTCCTGTTGCGGGGAACACGGTAAAGGAGGGTGATTTTTCGGAATGGAACGGGCAAAGCCCCTGCAGATTGGAGCCGGCTCGCTTTAACGTGACATATCCGGAAATGACGTCTTCAATGCTGTTGCGGTATCGGATTTCTTCAATCAGCTCCGGTGCAAATCTCATGGCAGCTCATCCCTGTCCCCGAGGTGCTCCGGCTGCCACGGCTCCGGAATAAACAGCTGCTTGAACACATTGACGGCATACCGGTCGGTCATGCCGGATATGTAATCGCAGACAACGCGTCCGACCTGCTCGCTTTGAAGCTGACTGCGGAACTCTGCGGGAAGCCTGTCCGGATGCTCGGTAAAATACCGGTAGAGGAACGCCAGAAGCTCCTCCGCTTTTTTCTCCTGTCCCTTTGCGACCGGATTGAAATAGACGTTCTGATACAGAAAGTTCAGAAGATCCTTTGTAGCCTCCAGAATTTCCGGCTCCCAGAGGATGTCGTCTCTGCCCGACGATGCACGGATGACGGAGGTTACCATACAGTCGATCCGCTCGCCGGACGTATAGCCCAGAACATTGCGGATGGAAAGCGGGATGTCGTCCGGGTCCAGAATGCCGGCGCGGCAGGCGTCGTCGATGTCGTGATTGATGAAGGCGATGTGATCGGCTTCCTTGATGATCCGACCCTCCAGTGTGGAGGCTCCTCCGACGGTGTGCCACAGGATCCCGTCGCGGACCTCCCATGTGAGATTCAGATCCTCCAGCTTTTCCACTACACGGAGCGATTGCTCATAATGTGCGAATTTCGGATCAAAGCAGCGTCTGAGCACCCGCTCTCCGGCGTGTCCGAACGGCGTATGTCCGAGATCGTGCCCAAGGGCGATTGCCTCGGCAAGATCCTCGTTGAGCCGCAGGGCGCGTGCGATGGTGCGGGCGATCTGCGTGACCTCCAGCGTATGGGTCAGGCGCGTGCGGTAATGATCCGCCTCCGGAGACAGAAATACCTGCGTCTTGTGAGAAAGGCGCCGAAACGCTTTGGAATGGATGATCCGGTCGCGGTCCCTTTGGAATTCCGTGCGGAATGCACAGGGAGATACCGGCTTTTCTCTGCCGCGGGTCTTTCGGGTCGGAAATGCGAATTCGGAAAGGTTCTGCTCCTCCCGGCTGTACATCCAATCAACAGTCTGACTCAAGAAATCGCCTCCGTTCTTGTCTTGTCATGGAATCAGCTTTAAAATACACAAAACAAAAGAAAAATCCTCTTTTTTTGCGCCGAATTTAAAAAATATTTACATTTGCGGGGAAAATCGATTTGTTTTCCGCATGCGGAGCGCATGCACGGCATATTTCACCCGCAGTGCACGGCTTTCGGAGAGGCGCTTTCCCGAAGACGTTCGGCTATGAGAGGCTGTCCTCGTGCCCGAGGTGAGAGCCGCAGGGCTCGGCACACAGACGCCCCGCGCTCATATCCGAGAGACGCTTTGCGGCGGAGAGGTATCGGTCGGTCCGGACGGTCAATGTCAGGCGGACCGCTTCCGCGAAATCCGCGCTCTGTTCCAGAACCCCGAGCTTCGGAAATTCGTGTTTCAGCTTCGGGTAATCGTCATAGCGGCAGAGCAGCGTGAAGTCCGTATACGGAACCAGCCGGACGATGCCCGCCTCGTCCACCGCCCGCTTTGCCGCTGTCTGATAGGCGCGGATAAGCCCGCCCGCACCCAGAAGGATTCCTCCGAAATAGCGGGTGACGACAATGGCAGCACCCGTCACGCCGCTCTTGCGGATGATATCCAGAACCGGAACGCCTCCGGTTCCCTGCGGCTCCCCATCGTCCGAGCAGCGCATGACCGCGCCGTTTGCCAGACTGTAGGCATAGACATGATGCCGTGCGTCCGGATGTGCCTTCCGGATGCGGGCAAGCAGGGAAAGCGCGCCGTCCTCATCCGTGACGGGGGCGGCGCATCCGATGAAAACGGATTTCTTCTCGGTATATTCGGCTGTGGCTTCTTTGCCGAGCGTTATGACGGATTCTGGTTGTGGTTGATCAGCCATTTGCGGAAGGCTCCTTTCGCGCGGGCGTCGCAGATTGCGGTGACTGTGACGGAATCCGCGCCGTATTCGGCTTTTTCTACGGTTGCAAGCCGGTAGAGCCGGCTCACCTCACTCTGCTCCGACAGCGGAATGCGGAAGGTCAGGCGGGAGGTGTTTTCATTTACAAGCTCCTGAAGGACGGAGACAAGGGCATCGATGCCCTCGCCGGTCTCTGCGGATACGTGCAGCGTCCGGGCTTGCGGGGCGGTCTGCGGCGGAAGCACGGCAGGCTCCCCGCGGTCACATTTGTTGAAGACGTAGAGCGTCGGCTTTCCCTCGCAGTCCAGATCGTGCAGCAGCGATGCCGTGACGGAGAGCTGTGCGCTCTGCTCCGGGTCAGAGGCATCCGCCATGACAAGGATGATGTCGGCATAGCGGACCTCGTCCAGAGTGGAGCGGAAGGCTTCAATCAGATGGTGCGGCAGATTGCGGATGTAGCCCACCGTGTCGATCAGAAGGACCTCGTTTCCGTCGGGCAGGGTGAAGCGCCGCGCTGTCGGGTCCAGTGTTGCGAACAGCTTATCCTCTGCCAGAATACCGGCTCCGGTGAGACGGTTCAGAAGCGTGGATTTTCCGGCGTTTGTATAGCCTGTAATGGCGATTTTCGGAATTCCGGTGCGGTCCCGCTGCTTTCTCTGGGTGTCGCGGTTTGCCGCGAGGCAGGACAACTCCTCCTCCAGCGCCTGCATCCGGCGCCTCACGTGCCGCCGGTCCGTTTCAAGCTGGGTTTCGCCGGGTCCCCGCGAGGCGATGGCGCTGCCGCCGCCCTGACGGGAAAGCTCCAGGCCTTTTCCGATCAGCCGCGGGACCGTATACTTGAGCTGCGCCAGCTCCACCTGCAATTTTCCTTCGTTCGTTTTGGCATGCAGCGCGAAAATATCCAGAATCAGCATGCTGCGGTCGATGACACGGACCTCCTCCAGCTCATTTTCAATGTTGCGGATCTGTGCCGGAGAAAGCTCTGTGTCAAAAATAACGAGCGTGACCTCATTCGCGCGGCACAGATCGGCGAGCTCCCGGATTTTTCCGGAGCCGATGTAGGTCCGCACGTCCGGTGCCTCCCGTGTCTGGGTCATCCGGAAAAGCGGGACTGCTCCCGCCGTTTCGGTCAGCCGTTCCAGCTCGGCAAGCGACGCCTCTGCCTCCTGCTCGGAGGAGGAGGGGAGCAGGACACTGATCAGTCCCGCACGCTCCGTTTTGACTTCATTGGTTTCTGTCATGATCGGATACACCTTCCTTCGGATTGACAAACAAAAAGGCAAAATAAGCGCACAGCACTCATTTTGCCCGATTTTGCGATACGGATTCACCGACCTGCGGATTTCTTACTTTGCAGCCTGCAGACGCTTCTTGAACTTGTCAACGCGACCGCCGGCATCCACAAACTTCTGCTTGCCGGTGAAGAACGGATGGCACTTGGAGCAAACTTCAACGCGGATGGAATCCTTCGTGGATCTGGTGACGAATTCCTGACCGCATGCGCACTTCACGGTTACTTCTTTATATTCGGGATGAATACCCTGCTTCATGTTTCACACCTCACTTAGACATCGTAATATTCACAATGTGATTATTATAGCATACAAATTTTCTTTTTGCAATAGATGAAAGAAAAAAATATCGGATATTTTTGCGTCATTCCGAAAAAAAAGGGCGGGAAGCGGAGGCTTTGACCGGCTTTTTTGACGGATGCCTGAAAAAGTGCGGAAAACGGTTGCTTTTATTCCGGACCGGTATTATAATAATGGCAGAAATTTTCCGCAGCTGTTCCGGATGGCGGACGGAGAGAAATGCGTCCGTGCCCCGGGTGCAGCCGGGACCTTTAAAGCCGGGCGCGGATTGGATACGGCTGACCTGGGGCGCTTTGACAGGGCTGCTTCTTTTCTGCGGACCGGAGACGGCTTGCCCCTGCGGGGCGGCTTCCGTCCGGGACCGCAGGCATGCTTTTGCCGGAGAAAGCCGGAGACAGGCTTCCGGCGCCTTCCTTGCGGCATGTGTCCGTGAGGCGGCGGAACCGCGGAGGGAGAGCCGATGCCGCGTGCTTGGGGCGGAAGACTGCGGGAAATATGAAAGAAAGGAAGCTTTGCAGTGCAAAGACAGGGTGACGAAGAGATGGATGCTGTACAAAAAATACCGGCGCGCAGTGAGGCGGATCCGCGCTATACATGGGCGGTAGAGGATCTGTATCAGACAGAGGAAGAGTGGTTTGCCGACCTTGCGCGCTGCGGGGCATATACGGAAAAGATCAAGGCGTTTCGCGGGACGCTCGGCTCCGGGGCAAAGCAGCTGCTTTCGATGTATCGGCTGACCGATGAGCTCGGACTCCTTCTGGAGCGGGTGGCAAAGTATATTTACCTGCGCACGGATGAGGATCAGACAAACAGCCATTTTCTGGATATGCAGAACAAGTGCGTGAAGGTGGAGATTGAGCTGGAGAGCGAATCTGCCTTTGTGACGCCAGAGGTTCTGGCGATTCCCGATGATGTGCTGAACCGCTTTTACGAGGAAGAGCCGGGTCTTTCGGTCTATCGCAGACAGATTGAGCAGATCCGGCGGGGCAGGGAGCACACCTTGTCCGATGCGGAGGAGAAGCTGCTTGCCTCGGCGGGCGAGATGGCAGGCTCCCCCAGCCGGATCGGCAGCGCCTTCCGGAATGCCGATCTTCAGTTCCCGGATGTAAAGGATGAAAACGGAACCGTGTATCCCCTGACGCAGGGCTCCTTTATCCCGCTTTTGGAGCGCGAGGACCGGAAGCTGCGCGAGACGGTCTTCAAGACATTTTACGGTCAGTTCGGCAGCTTTAAAAATACCGCGGCGTCCATTCTGGAGGCTCAGATCAAGCAGCTCTGCTTCTTTGCGAAGGCAAGAAAATATCCTTCCACCCTGGAGGCGGCACTGGACCGCACCGAGGTGCCGGTTGCCGTTTACAACAACCTGATCGATGCGGTTCACGCGCATATGGATATCATGTACCGCTATGTCCGTCTGCGGAAAAAGCTGCTCGGCGTGGATGAGCTGCATATGTATGATCTGTATACCTCGATCGTGCCGGGAGCCGAGAGAAGGATCAGCTTTGAGGAGGCAAAGAAGACGGTTCTGGAGGGACTTGCCCCGATGGGAGAGGATTATCTTTCCGTGGTGCGCGAGGCATTTGAAAACCGTTGGCTGGATGTGTATGAGAACCGCGGCAAGCGCAGCGGAGCCTATTCGATGGGCTGCCGCCCGCATCCGTTCGTGCTGCTGAATCACAAGGATACGCTGGACAGCCAGTTCACGCTGGCGCACGAAATGGGACATGCGATGCATTCCTATCTGTCCGACCGTACACAGCCGTTTGCCACATCGCAGTATGTGATTTTTGTTGCGGAGGTTGCGTCAACCTGCAACGAGGTGCTTCTGATGCGGCATCTGCTCGGCAAGACTTCGGACCGCAGGGAGCGCGCTTATCTGATCAATTATTTCCTGGAGCAGTTCCGGACAACGCTGTACCGTCAGACGATGTTTGCCGAATTTGAGAAAACGATCAACCGGATGGCGGAGGCGGGCGAGGGACTGACTGCCGATGCCCTGAACCGCGTCTACTATGATCTGAACCTGCTTTACTACGGACCGGATATGAAGGTTGATCCGGAAATCGCACTGGAATGGGCGCGGATCCCGCACTTCTTTATGAATTTCTATGTGTTCCAGTACGCGACCGGCTTTTCGGCTGCGGTGGCTTTGGCGGAGAAGATCCTGAAGGAGGGCGAGCCGGCAGTTGCCGCATATAAGCGCTTCCTCAGCTCCGGCTGCTCTGCGGACCCGATCACGCTCCTCAAGGGCGCCGGTGTGGATATGACCACGGCAAAGCCGGTGGAGGACGCCCTGAAGCTATTCGATTCGCTGCTTGACGAAATGGAGACTCTGACGGACTGACGGGCTGAGCTGCGGCTCTGACCGAAAAAAGAAAAGAAGCTGCCGGGGCGGAACAGTCCCCGCGCGGCGGCTTCTTCTTTTTGCGTCTGCCGGTTTCGGAAGGGCGGGCAGACATGCCCGGGGCATGCATGGGGGACCTTTCCTCTGCCGCACGCTCCGGTATTGCGATCGTGCAGTCTGATTTCCGACCGGTGCGGCGGCATGCTTTTCCTTCGGCATACTGCGGGAATGCCGGACAGAGAACAAGCCGGAGGCTTCCGAGAACCGGAGGCAGCCGGCTTGCCCTATGCGCTCAGCGGGTGATGCCGAGCTTTTCTTCCAGCTTGTCCGCTGCCGCGTCAAGCGCCGTAGTTTCCGTCAGCTCGATCATGCCCTTATCCGCGAGGGCGGCAATTTCGGAGTCCAGCGGAACGCGCGCCAGAACATCCAGTCCGAATTCCTTCGCGGTCTCTTCCACGTGGGAAACACCGAATACGGGAATTTCCTTTCCGCAGTCCGGGCATTTGAGATAGCTCATGTTTTCAATGATGCCGAGCACCGGAATGCTCATCATTTTTGCCATGTTGACCGCCTTTGCAACGATCATGGAGACCAGCTCCTGCGGGCTGGTGACAATAATGATGCCGTCCAGCGGAATGGACTGGAACACGGTCAGCGGCACGTCTCCGGTTCCGGGAGGGCAGTCAACGAACATCAGATCGATGTCGCCCCAGATGACGTCCGTCCAGAACTGCTTGACGGTGCCGGCAATGACCGGACCTCTCCAGACAACGGGGGTCTTTTCATCCTCCAAAAGCAGGTTGACGCTCATCAGCTTGGTTCCGAATTTGGTTTCGGGCGGGAAAATACCGTCATCGCATCCGGTGACCTCGGTTTTGACGCCGAATGCCTTCGGGATGGACGGACCGGTAATATCTGCATCTAAAATCGCGGTTTTCAGTCCGCGGCGTGCTTCCAGAACTGTGAGAACGGAGGTTACCATGGATTTTCCGACGCCGCCTTTTCCGCTGACGACAGCGATGACCTTGCCGATCCGGCTTTGCGCGTTGGCAGGGGCAAGCAGGCTCTGCGGCTTTGCGGAGCAGCTGCTGTGGCAGGTGGAGCAGTCATGGGTGCATGCTTCGGTTTCGTTTGCCATTTTCAGTTTCACCTCAAATCAATTTAGCGGGCATTGCTTCTATTATACTGTGTATGATCCGGCTTTTCAATACCTTTGCGGAGGAATTTCGGTTTTTTTGTCAGATTCGTCATGCCCGGGCGCATGCAGCCGGATCGGGGGCAGATGCCGCATCGC
>CAKRZE010000016.1 GCA_934432725.1 uncultured Eubacteriales bacterium | reverse complement strand
CGTGAGCAAGCAACGCGTGGGGTTTGCGGGAACTCAAAATGTACTTGCGTTGCTAACAAATATCCCTTGCGTCTCAAGGAGACGCATTCCGCAAGGCGGAACCGGGATATTTGCCCTCATAAGCGGTAACTCATCGCGCGAATCCCCAAAAGTGCACCGAGGGTCTAAATAGTTAGCTTGCGTAAGCAAGCAACGCGTGGGGTTTGCGGGAACTCAAAATGTACTTGCGTTGCTAACAAATATCCCTTGCGTCTCAAGGAGACGCATTCCGCAAGGCGGAACCGGGATATTTGCCCTCATAAGCGGTAACTCATCGCGCGAATCCCCAAAAGTGCACCGAGGGTCTAAATAGTTAGCTTGCGTAAGCAAGCAACGCGTGGGGTTTGCGGGAACTCAAAATGTACTTGCGTTGCTAACAAATATCCCTTGCGTCTCAAAGAGCCGCATTTTGCAAAGCAAAACCGGGATATTTGCTGTTGCGAGCAGAAATCCGCCCCCAGTTCAAAAGTTTTTTGGAGGTTTTAGGCCCCTTTTTTCCAAAAAAGGGGCCTAACGTCTCCTCTGCAAGCCTCATTGGCGGGATGTCCTCACGGATACACCGTGAAAAACCCCCCTTATCAAAGTTTTTTGGAGGGTTTGGGACCCTTTTTTTCAAAAAAGGTCCCAACGTTCTCCCTCCCCACAGGCTTCATATCAAACGCCGGGCAGAAGGGATACTCCCCTGCCCGGCAGTTTTTGATGGAAGAAAGGGGGCTTCAAGCGTGTTTCCGTTGCCCGTTTTCGGTCTGTGTTTGTGTTTTTGCCCCCTCCGTGCGGGGCTGCCCCGTACCTGCGTGTCCTGCGGGACCGGAAAAGGGGCGAACCCTCCCCGATACCGTCTGACGGATACAGGGCGACCGAAACGGTGCTTACACCGGAGGACGGCCTTTTTGAAGCAGCGGTGCGCCTCAAAGGTCCCCGCGAAATCGTGTGCAAGCGCTATGTAATCCGCCGCATTTTTGCGGATTGCCTCAAAGGCTTCCTCTGAAAGCGTCCGGATCACCTTTGCCGGGACTCCTACCACAAGCGAGCCTGACGGGATGACGGCGTTTTCCTTGACCAGTGCACCTGCACCGATCACGCAGTGATCTCCGATCACCGCGCCGTTGAGGATAACGGCGCCCATTCCGATCAGCGTCTCGCTTCCGACCGTGCAGCCGTGTACTACCGCGTTGTGTCCGACGGTTACGCCGTTTCCGATACATACGCGGTTGCCCGGATTCCCGTGCAGCGTGGCGTTATCCTGTATGTTGGAGCCTTCCCCGACCATAATGGTCGTTTCATCTCCGCGCAGAACCGCGCCGAACCAGACGGATACATCCTTTCCCAGAGTCGTGTTTCCGATGACGGCTGCGTTTTCCGCGATAAAGGCGGTAGGGTGAATTGTGGGCATACAGCCCTTGAACGGAAGAATCATTTGTGTGGGTCCTTTCTGTTGGATATTTTGGGGGGGATAAGCAACGCGTGAAGCGGCAGCGCGTAAAGTCCACAATAAACCATCGTTCAGTATGCGCTGCCAACAAATATCCCTGCGGGATATTTGCCCTCGCAAGCGGTAACTCATCGCGGCAACAAGCAGCGCATGTCAAGCAACACGTAGAGTTTGCAATATGCCAAAGTTCACTGTGTGTTGCTAACAAATATCCCTGCGGGATATTTGCTCTCACGAGCGGAAATCCGATCCCCCATTCCAAAAGTTTTTTGGAGATTTTAGGACCCTTTTTTTCAAAAAAGGGTCCTAACGTTCCCCAACGCGTCCCCGACGCGTCCCTCTTGGCCCCTAACGTTCTCCCCTCCTATGCCGGAGGAGAATGCAGCCTATCATCAGCAGAGGGAAAACCGAAGCAAACACGATTCCATGCTTCAGGTCATCCCCGAAGAAGCCGGATGCCGTTCCGACCAATGCCGGACCGACAGAGCAGCCGAGATCGCCCGCAAGCGCAAGCAGGGCGAACAGTCCGGTTCCTCCGCGGGGCAAGGCGGCGGCAGCCATACTGAAGGTCCCGGGCCACATAATACCGACCGCAAAGCCGCACAGTCCGCAGCCGACAAGTGCCGGTACGGGGGTCGGGGAAAACGTAATCATCGCATAGGACAGGATGCACAGTCCTCCGCAGATCAGCAGGCACCGCTGCAGGGGCAGCTTATCTCCGTATTTTCCGTAAAGCAGACGGGACACGCCCATCAGCGTACAGAAAAATGCGGGTCCCGCAAGATCGCCGATGGTTTTGGAGACGCCGAGCCCCTGCTCTGCGAAGGCGGAAGCCCACTGCGCCACCGCCTGCTCACTGGCTCCGGCTGTCATCATCATCACGAGCATCGTCCAGAACACGGGCTGCTTTGCCAGCTGGGGAAGCGTCATGCCCTTTTCTCCGTCGGGGAGGAGGGACATGATCGGGACCTGCGAGAAGAACAGTGCGTTTCCGAGCGGAAGCAGCGCCCAGAGCAGCGCAAGCAGCTTCCAGTTCTCCGTTCCGAACGCGGCAAAAAACGCGGTGGAGAGCACGATCACCGCCACACAGCCCCAGCAGTAAAACGAATGCAGAAGGCTCATTGCCTTGCTTTTGTTATCGTTCGGGCAAGCCTCGACGATCGGGCTGATCAGGACCTCCAAAAGCCCGCCGCCCATTGCGTAGAGCATGACGGAGAACAGGATGCCCAAAAACGGGTCGGGAAGCAGTTCGGGCAGTACGGTGATTGCCACAAGGCCTGCGGCGCACAGACCGTGTGCGAGGATGGCAGCTCCCCGGTATCCGATCCGGTCCACGAAGAACACCGAAAGCAGATCAACGGTCAGCTGCAAGCCGAAATTGACTGCAATCAGAAGCGTTACCTTGGCAAGCGGGATCCCATAGGTTTTCTGAAAGGTCAGAAAGAGGAGAGGAGCAAAATTCACGATGACTGCCTGCACAAAATAACCGATGAAGCATGCATACATGGTATGGCGGTAAGAGAGTCGTTTCATGGTGTGTATTCCCAGTCGGTCCCGGCGCGAAGCGGCTTTGAAAAGGGACCCCTTTCCCGGAGAAGAATGATGAGCGGCGGAAGGGAGCAAGCCTCCACGCGTAAGAGCTGTGCGGAGTGCTTCGACGGTTACAGCTCCGTGGCGCCCTCCGCGCGGATGTTCAGGACATGGCAGGAGCCTTTTCCGAACACCTGCTCCATGCCGCTGCGGTATGCCTCGGTGTCGCCGGTCGGCACAAACGCCTGAACGGTTCCGGCAAAGCCGCCGCCGTGTACGCGGAATGCCGCCTTTTTGCCGTGCAGGAGCTGGTCGGATACCGCAAGCGCCAGAGAAACGCCCTGCTCCCGGACGTTTTTGACGGTGTAGACATTTTGCAGATACATAAAGCTGGATCTGCCGGATTCCGCAACAAGCCGGAGGAAGGTGTCGGTGTCGCCGCTCTTCAGTGCAGCCCTCTGCCTGAGCACCCGATCGTTTTCATTGAAAAAGTGGAGCGCACGCAGGATGGCGCGGTCGCCTGTTTGTTCCCGGAGCGTAGCGGCACGCGCCAGAATCATCTCCGCAGTCAGTCCGCGGAGCACCTCCCGTCCGAAGACTGCCGCGACCGCCCGCATTTCCTGCGGCACCGAGGCGTAATCCTCATTCAGATCGGCGTGATTGCCGCCCGTATCGGTGACGCAGAGCGTATAGCCGGCTTTTTGCAGGTCAAACGGGAGTTTTTCGATCTTTGCCTCAGACGGCTTTTCAAAATCAATGAAAATGAAGGAGCCGACGGCACAGGCAGTCTGATCCATCAGACCGGACGGCTTTCCGAAATATTCGTTTTCTGCATACTGTCCGATGACCGCCAGCTCCGCAGGCTGCAGCATGCTGCCGTTTGCCAGCACGTTTTCGATCTCTGCGAGCATGACCTCAAACGCCGCCGAGGAGGACAGACCGGAGCCCTTCATGACATCCGAGGTCGTATAGGCGTCAAAGCCGCAGACCGCATGCCCCCGGCGCAGAAAGCCCTCGCATATTCCGCGGATCAGGGCGGCGGAGGTGAACGGAGCCTCCCGCATGGAACGTTTGCCGTGCAGCATCACCGTGTCCTGCTCAAACCCCTCGCTTTTGACGCGGATCATGCCGTTGCTGTTTTCCGAGACGACCGCGATGATGTCCCGGTCTACAGCCGCCGCGAGCACGCAGCCGCAGTTGTGATCGGTGTGGTTTCCGGATATTTCGCTTCTGCCCGGGACCGAAAACAGCCGGACATCCCGCTCGCCCCAGAGCTGTTCAAAGGCTTCAATTGCCTGACTCCAGCGCTTCCGCTGTTCCTCCGTCCGGCTCTTTCCGTAGAGCGTGTTGAAGCGGGCGTCCAGCTTACCCGCCGCGATGAAGCGTTTCCATTCCCAAGTCTGCATGGCGTTGTTTCCTTTCTGTCACGGGCAGGGTGCGGTGTGCGCGTCCTGCCGGATGCCGCAAAAGCTGCGGTACGCTTGTTTTTGGTTTATGATAACAGCATGGCGGAGGCTCCCGGCGGAGCGCAGACGCCCCGAAAGCCTCCGGAAATTTGGAGTAAGGCATTTTGTTGTACGTAAAAACGGGTATCTGCGGCATTTTTGTGTCGCGCGTCAAGGAGTCCGCGCAGCAAGGCGCTGCGTGGGGGGGCTGGAAAGCCCCGGCAAGCCTCTTTTGAGGATTGCCTATGCGTATGATACCACGAATCCAAGCAAAACCGCATGAATTTGCGGCGAAGCCGACAAATTCGCAGAATGCGGCAGATCAACTGCACCGGTCGGAAAAATGTTATCCGCATTTAGTATACCGCAAGTAAAAGTAAACCTCATGAATTTGCGGCGGAGCCGACAAATTCGCAAAATGCGGCAGATCAACTGCACCGATCGGAAAAATGTTATCCGCATTTAGTATACCGCAAGTAAAAGTAAACCTCATGAATTTGCGGCGGAGCCGACAAATTCGCAGAATGCGGCAGATCAACTGCACCGATCGGAAAAATGTTATCCGCATTTAGTATACCATTCTTTTTGGCAAGAAACAAGCGGCATTGCGAAAAATTTGTTCTTTTTACCAAACAAGCCGCGGTTGGGTCTTGACACGGATTGTTTCGTTTGAATAAAAAAGGGTCACAAAATTATCCAATGTGACGGAATTGCGTGATTCTGTTGACTTTTTCAAGCAAAATAGCTATAATGAATACGAAAGGCAGAGGGGGCGGACCGCAGAAGAACGCCTCCGGCTCCGAATTTTATATCACAGAAAGGGAACGTTTATCCGGTGGAGAAAGGCTGCTCTGCCCGGTAAACACAGGTGACTTTTATGAAAAAGTTCCTTCGCGTCCTGATCTCGCTGTCTCTGGCAGTTCTGCTGTGCGCAACAGCCGTATCTGCCGTTGAGGTTCTGGACAATATGGATCCTGTGGGAGAAACCACCGCCTCCAAGCTTGGTTTTACTCCGCTTGATACCGAAAATCAGAAGGAGGGCGCCGGCTGCTTCACTTATACCGGTACCGGTCCTGTCTGGTATTCCACCACGCTGGAGGGAGACAGTGTTCTGGATCTCTCCGCATATGAAACCGATCTGGTGCTTGATTTCTGGCTCTACATCGATGATATTGACGCCTTCAACGGCGGCTCCAACACCGACGGTCAGTTTGAATTGACCTCCTCGGGCGAATGCGACAAGGAAGAGCTGTCCTGGCTGATGGAGGATGAGAGCTGGGTTACCGGCTGGAACCATGTGATCTGGACGCTGGACGATGCCAACGGCAACGACCTGAACTTCTCTGCGGTCAACTTTATCCGTGTGTATAAGTTCATGGAAAACACGACCTGCCGCATCGACAATCTCCGGATTGCGCATCAGTCCGAATACGGCATCGGCGCGCAGTATGTCAACCGCAGCTCCGAGACGCTGCTTGATTTCGATCACTTCGGCGATGAGGACGATATGATCCTCGGTGAAAACTGCCTGGAGGGCAAGGGCAATCCCGCAATTGCACAGAAGACATACGATACCGCAATCGACCTCACCAAGTGGTTCGATGCAAAGGACGTCAACGGCGACTGCGACGGCTACATCTACTTCTGGCTGTACCTGGAGGGCTATGATCCCGAAAAGAAGGCGGAGACAGAGGGTCAGCTGGAGCTTACCTCTTCCGGCGAATGCGATAAGGCAGAGACACATATCGGCGTCTATCAGATGAAGGAAACCCTTCAGAACGGTTGGAACGAGGTTCTGATCCCGCTGTCTGCATTTGTTCTGGAGTCCTCCGATGACACTACCTTTGATCCTGCAAGCGTCAACTTCTTCCGTATGTACTTCTTCGGAGAAAGCGAAATCACCATTAAGATCGACAACGTGAAGTTCGGTCTGAGCGAGGACTTCGGCATTCAGGTGAAGAAGAATGAAACCGAGGCTCCCGAGACAAAGGCTCCTGTCGAAACCGCAAAGGATACCTCCAAGACGGAAACAAAGGCAAATGAGACGAAGGCTTCCACCGGGAACGAGTCCGGCAATACCGGTCTGATCATCGGCATTGTTGTGGCTGTTGTTGTGATTGCCGCAATCGTGGTGTTCGTGGTCGTCAAAAAGAAAAAACAGCAGTAATTGACAGAAGAACGGAATGACTGCGGGCGGAAAGCCGCCGCCATGCAGAGGCTCCCGTACATTCGCACAATAAAAAAATGGCAGGCTGCCGCATACATGCGGCAGCCTGCTTTTTGAAATGCGGGATGAGCGCGGTCCGTGCGCTGAAGCTTGTAGGGGGAGGGGAACGTTAGGACCCTTTTTTGAAAAAAAGGGTCCTAAAACCTCCAAAAAACTTCTGAAATGGGGGCTTTTCATGCGCCCGCCATGAAGTTAGCGTACCAATGAGGTTTGCAGAAAGGGGTACGTTAGGACCCTTTTTTGAAAAAAAGGGTCCCAAACCCTCCAAAAAACTTCTGAAATGGGGGTTTTTCACGGCGCAGCCATAGAGTTATCCCTCCGCTGAGGTTTGCAAAGGTTTAACAATGTATCCCGGACACTTCTGCCGTTTTTCACGCAAGCTAACTATTTAGACCTTCGGTACACTTTTGGGGATTCGCCGAGATGAGTTATTGCCCGCGACAGCAAATATCCCGCAGGGATATTTGTTTGCAGCGCAAGTAGGCTATGAATTTTTGCTTACCTCATGCGCTTGCTCGGATACCCGCTCACGAGGGCAAATATCCCGCAGGGATATTTGTTTGCAGCGCAAGTAGGCTATGAATTTTTGCTTACCCCATGCGCTGCTTGTCGCCGCCCGTGCGCTTCTGCGGTCCCTTTACGGGCAGCTGTGTCAGAAGAATTGCCGCAAAGATAAGCCCGCAGCCCGCAAGCTCATGGGGTGCCATGCCCTCCCCGCGCAAAAGCCAGCCTGCCAGCGCTGCAAACACCGATTCCAGACTCATTACAAGCGGCGCGATTGCCGGCTCGCAGTATTTCTGCCCGATGATTTGCAGGGTGTATGCCACGCCGCTTGACATGATGCCGACATACAGAAGAGAGCCGAGCCCCGGCAAAATGTCGGTCCAGGAGGACATTCCGGTAAACAGCACGACAATTCCGCCAAGAACGCCTGCCGTATAGAACTGGATGCAGGAAAGCTTTATGCAGTCCACGCGCGGAGCAAAATAATCGATTGCCAGAATCTGAAGGCTGAAGCAAATCGCGCAGAGCAGCTCCAGAAGGTCACCCGAGGAAAGCGAAAAATCGCCGTACAGGCAAAGCAGATACATGCCGGCTCCTGCAAGCAGCACACCGCCCCAGACCAGAAGCGGGACCCGCTTGTGCAAAAGCAGACCGAGCAGCGGGACGAACAAAATGTAGAGCGCCGTGATAAACGCCGCCTTTCCGGAGGTCGTTTCGGGGTCGGTGAAGCCCAGCTGCTGAAGCGTGCTTGCGGCAAACAGCGCGGCGCCGCAGACGATTCCTCCGATGACAAGGAGCCTGTCCGCTTTCTTTTTTTCTTCCGGAGTTTGCGGTGCGGCTTCCCCAGTCCGCTTTTCCCTCCGGCTGCGGAGCGGAATGAGCGGCAGAAGAACGGTTCCTCCGATCATAAAGCGCAGAAAGATGAAGGTGGCGGTTGAAATATGCTCCGCGCCGTCGTTCTGCGCGACAAAGGCGATGCCCCAGATCAGTGCGGTCAGGGTCAGAAGTAAAATTCCGTGAAGATTCTTTTTGTTTGTCGGGCTTGGTTTCATGGGGCTGCAATTCCTTTCTGTTCCGTCCTGCCTTGTGCGGCACAATGCTCAAAAATACCGGACTGCCGCAAAAAGCGGCAATCCGGCTTACTGTAATCATGCGGGTTATGTTTTACTTGCCGAAAAATCAGGCTTTTTTCTTCTTCGTGACAATGATGACCACTGCTGCCGCGATCACAACAACCGCTGCGACAATGCCGATGATCAGACCGGTGTTGCTCTTTGCCGGAGCCTCCGCCTTGGTTTCATCCGCCGTGTCGGCAGCCTTGGTGTCGGCAGCCTTGGTGTCGGGAGCCTTGGTTTCCGGAGCTTTGGTATCGGGAGTCTTGGTTTCCGGAGCCTTGGTTTCCGGTTCGGTTTCCGGCTCGGTTTCGATCGGCGCTTCGATCGGAGCTGTGGTCAGAATCGTCTGATTGTTCTGGCTTGCGATGTAGATCTCGCCGTTTGCATAGCGAACGCCGGTGTATGTATCGGTATAATCAACGCTGTTGAGCAGACCCGTTTCCTTCACCGCCATGGATGCCTTATCGACAACCGTCAGGGAGGAGGAGGTTCCGTTGTAATCGACGACCAGCACATACTTGTCGGTCACTTCGCAGGAATATGCCTCTTCGATGCCGTCCACCGTGCCAAGAAGCGTCTTTCCGTCGGCACTGATGTGCGCAACGCCGCTGCCCTTGGTTCCGGTCTTGTTGATGCAGAGCCAGACAGAGCCGTCTGCCGGATCAAACTGACCGTATTCCGCACCGTAGCTGATATGGTCTGCGTCAATGCCGCACAGCTTTGCGATATCAGCAACACCGCCCTCACCCCAGGAGGTGTTCAGCTTGATGTTCTTGATGTCGGTGACGTCAAAGCAGACAAGCTGCGCAGCGCCGTAGTTGACCGAGTTCCAGAAGCAGTATTTATCGCCGGACTTGCCGAAAAAGCCGCCGTTGAAGGATGCCTTCACATCGCCGCCGAAGGTATATTCGGTGGGAGCGACCAGCTCTTCGCCGTCCTCTGCCTTTACCACGGCATAGTAGGACTTTGTATCGGGACCGTCCGGGTTGGTCAGACCGATATAGACGTATCCGCGCTCTTCATCAACGGCAACGGACTTGGGCGCCCAACCGTTGGAGGCTTCATAGGTCCATACATCTTCGCCGGTTTTCAGATCAACCTTTGTGACAATACCGGTCGAATTGATCTGACCGCAGTATGCGGCAGTGCCTGCATCGTCTACATCGAATGCACGCAGAGAGCCGAAGGATGCTTCCAGCCATGCGAATTCATTGACTTCTGTGTCCTTCAGATTGTCAAGATCGGCGGCGGACGCACCGAGCGTCAGAGCCGAAGCAATCAGGACAAATACAAGCAGTAAAGAAATCTTTTTCATATTTAATCCCTTCCGTAATTGCATATTCGCAGCCGCAGTGCGGCGCGGTGTTGATTACAGCGCTTTTATTATAAAGGATTTCATCCGAAAAAGCAAGTCATTTTTCGATATTTCGGTGACATTATTGTGAATTGTGCTGACACATCGGCTTGGTTGAAACGTGATTTTTGGGAGATTATCTCATTTTGTGCGGGATCGGGGAAGATCGGAGCATTGCGGACGGCTCCGGGGGCATTCCGGGCGGGGACCGTTGGGAATGCGGGGTTCCCACGGCTCCGTTTTGCGGGAAGCTGCGTTCCTGTGCTGCGGTCTGAGGCAGTCTCGAAGGCATCGGCAGCCAAGCGCTGTTTGCGGGATATTTCCGAAGCGCTGCACGCTTCCGGGCGTTTCTCTGCGGGAACGCTTCTCCGCTGCAACCTGCAAAAAACAAGGGCGGATAAAACCCGTTTTGCCTCCCGGCATGGCTCCCGGCAGCATCCAAGCGCTGCCGCTTTGCCGGAAAAAACCGAAAAAAGCAAGGGAACCCGGAGCAAAGGGGGATAACCCCCGTTTTGCGCTTTTAGCCTCACGGCATGGCTCCCGGCGGCAGCCAAGCACCGCCGCTTTGCCGGAAAAAACCGAAAAAAGCAAGGGAACCCGGAGCAAAACGGTCAGGATTGCGTCCAAAATGCCGGAATTCCGACCGGCGCTTTTGAGGGGGGAACATCCGGTTTTTCAAACAGCTCCCTTTGCCGTAAGGAAGCCGGAAAATGAAAAACAGGCAAAACCGTCCGGGATAGTGCCGGAGCCCGGAGGCATGCCTGATGTGACAATCCCGCGCTGATACGATAATCCCTGCAAGGTGTCGGTTTGTCGGAATCCGGAGGTATGCCTGATGTGACAATTCCGCGCTGATACGATGACTCTTGCAAAGTGCCGGCTTACCGGAACCCGGAGATATGTCTGAGGGCTGCCCGAAATTGCGTTTCGGACAGCCCGGGGGTGTTATGATGCGGAATTGTCGTTTGCAGCCGCGTCCTCCGGATAAATCACAACCCTGCGGTTGTGGTCCGTTCCGGTTGATTTGGTTGTGACGCCGCGGATATTCTGAATCTCGGAATGGATGATACGACGCTCATAGGGATTCATCGGCTCCAGCGCGATGCTCTTCCGGGATCTTTGGACCTTATCCGCCATCCGGCGCGCCAGCTTTCTGAGCGTCTCCTCGCGCTTGGCGCGGTAGTTTTCAATGTTGATGCTGATCCGGGCAAAGGACTGCTCGTCCTCCTCATCCCGGCGGTTTGCTGCGAGATTGACGAGATACTGGAATGCCTCCATCGTCTCGCCGTGATAGCCGATCAGAACCGTTGCATCCTTTCCGGTGATGGATATCACGCGGTCACGCTTGGCATTGCCGTCCCGGGACAGCTCTGCCGTGGCATTGAGCTGCATATCCTCCAGGATTTTTCTGACAAACCGAAGCGCCGTCACCTCCGGAGAAGCGACATAGCTTACCCTGACCTTTGCCAGGGTCTCTCCAAAGCCCAGAAAACCCTTTTTCGGCTGTTCCAATACCTCATATGTGACGCAGCTTGCGTCAACATGCAGCTCCTCGGCTCCGCTGGCAATGGCGGATTCCACGGTTTTTCCGGTTGCGATAACTTCTTTCATAGCAAAACCATTGCTTTCGGGGGATACGAAAGCGTCCTTTCTCATAGAATTGCAGCCTGAACGGAAGTGCATAAGACCCGGCAGAGCCGCGGCAGCAGCCGGCAAGGCTCCCTGCCGTTCCCGGCGGTGCGGTATGGGAGCCTTTTCATGGCGCGGCTCCCGGGGGGGAGGCTCAGGACTCCTTGCGGTCATTCTCGTCCTTCATGCGGGCGGGAGGAATGACGGCGGGGGAGATCGGAGGGCGGTCCTGCTCCGATGCCTCGGAGTCGGGGGACTCTTCCTTTGCGGCTTCGGCGCCCTGCGGCTTCTTTTTCTTCTGCGTATCGGGATAGTCGTCATCGTCGATGTGATGCAGGGAACGGACCTTCTTTTTCGCGCCGGCAGGAGCGTCCGGGTCCCGCTTCGGCTTGACCTTTCCGTTCATTTCCTTTTCGATCCGCTGCATTTCTTCATCCGTGAAGGTCGGGATCGGATACATTTTCTTCAGAATGAACTGCTGCACCACGCTCAGAATGTTCTGATAAATCCAGTAGATGCCGACCACGGCGGGAACCGTGAAGGTGATCCACACGCTGACAAGCGGCATGGTAAAGTCCATCATTTTCATGGACATCGCCTGATCCGCCGTCTGCTCCGGCTGATAGGACATCTTTCTCGTCAGGCGCATGCTGAAGAACGCGATGACAAAGGTCAGGACCGGAATCAGAAGGAGGATAAAATCACTGGTAAAGTTGGGGGTCAGGGACAGGTTGAGCGGTCCTAACGTAAAGTCGGGGAGCGCCGTATTTCCGAGCCACGTCCGGAAGTTTTCCTCTCCCAGATAGCGGATGACATTGACCTGCTCGATTCCGCTGAGCTTGCCGACAGCCGTACCGCTCTCAAGCCGCTTCAGAATCGTTTCGGACAGCTGACCCACCGGGGTAAAGCTGCCCTCCTGCACCAACGTGTACAAACGGGTCATCTCGTTCTGAATTGCCGTGATGCGCGCGGTCGAAAAGCCGCACAGATACTTCAGCGGGTGGATGATGACGTTATACAGCGCGATCAGGATCGGGAACTGCAAAAGCAGCGGCAGGCAGCCGCCCATCGGGTTGTAGTTCTCGCGCTGATAGAGCTCCATGATCTCGGACTGCATCTTCTGCTGGGTGGGGCGGTCCGTTCTGCCCGCATAGCGCTTCCGGATCGCGGTTTCCTTCGGGCGGAGCGACGCCTGCTTCACCATGTTTTTCTGCTGCTTGATGGAGAGAGGGAACAGAAGCGCCTTCATCACGATTGCGAACAAAAGCAGGGCGACGGCATAGTTCGGAATCAGGCGGTATGCGAACCGGATCACATAGCTGAACGGCACGCGCAGGATGTCCGACAGTTGGAAGGAATCCTTTGTATCGACAAATTCCTCTGTTTCCGCATCCGCAGGAGCCTGTGTTTCAGCTCCGGCGGCTTCCGTAACAGCGGCAGTCTCCGTGCCGGAGGACTCCGTGGCGAATACCGTGCCGCAGCCAAGCGTGACGGCAGCCACAATCACCGCCATCAGGCATACAATCAATTTTTTCATGTAGTTGTTTCCTTTTCTTTGTCAGTGTTCTCCGGCGTATGAGGGGCGGCGCTGTAGAGCGCAAGCAGGTATCCGCCAGCCCGGAAGCCCGACGGCAGCCGGATAGCCCGGAAGCATCTTGCCTCCCGATGTCTTTTCGGATTCTTCCGGACGAGATCAAACCCGCCTCTGCAAAAAGGATTGCAGCGCAAAATGCGCCACACGGAAAGTCCCAGTCCGCGGAGCGCTCCCCATTCCGAAAACGCGTCGATCGCATACTGCGAGCAGCTCGGATAAAAGCGGCAGCACGGGCGCCCTTTCAGCGGAGACAGATATTTGCGATACAATCCGACCAGATATATGAAAAGCTTTTCGACCATGGAACAGGCTCCCCGGCGTTCAACGCCGCAGTCAGGACCGCTTTTCCGCAGGCTTCGGAGTCTTCTTCGGGAAAACGGGTCCCATTCCCTCAAACAGCTGCAGCCCGCACAGCGCTTCCGTCAGGTCACGCTCCACCTCATAGGCTTTTTTCCGTGCGGCGGCGTCCCGCGCGACCATGACAATCAGAAAGCCGCGCTTGATCCTTCGCTTTTTGTCCGCCGCGCGGTATGCCTCCCGCAGCACGCGTTTGCAGCGGTTCCGGGTTACGGCGCCGCCGGTTTTCTTGGAGACCGTCAGACCGATCCGGTTGACCGCCTGCTTCATCGGATTTTCTTTTTTCAGCTTCCCCGCCCGGTAGTCCGGCAGCACATACAGCACGACCGTCCCCGTGACGTATTTCCGTCCCTTGGCATACGCCTTGGCGTACAGGTGGTTTTCCGTAATGGCAGTTTCCTTCAAAGCTCCGCCCTTTTCCCTTTTTCCGTATAAAACAGAAAACGGAACCCTTCTTGTTTCCGTTCTCTGATTTACCGTAAACTATTTATCTTACGCATGTCCGCCGTTCCGGCAAAACAGAGGGACTCAGTGAGTCAGTCTCACTCTGCCCTTGGCACGTCTTCTCTTCAGAACCTTTCTGCCGTTGGCAGTAGCCATTCTCTTTCTGAAGCCATGCTCAACCTTGCGCTGACGCTTCTTCGGCTGATATGTTCTCTTCATGAATGCTTCACTCCTTTTCATGGACTTTTACATGACGTTACCATATATTATATACATATTTTATTCCGTTTGTCAAGAGGATTTTTGAATCCTTTTTCTGCTTTTGGAAAAAACCCGCCTGCAAAGGGGCATTTTCGGCTTTTCGGGCAGACCTCGGCGGCAGCCAAGCGCCGCCGTTTTGCCTCGGAAAAGCGAAAAAAGCAAAGGGTGGGTGGAGCGAAGGGGTATATTCCCGTTTTTTGCTTTTAGCCTTCCGGCATGTTTCCGGCGGATTTTTCGGGCAATCCGGCTCCGGGTGAAGGGAAAGCACGGCGGGAAGCCGGTATTCCGAAAAAACAAAAGCAATAAAATGAAAAAAACTCTTGACAAACGAAAAGCGATCTGCTATAATAAAAAAGCTGTAGATGATTTTCATCGAAAGCCAACAGGTGGCGGAATAGCTCAGCTGGCCAGAGCATTCGGTTCATACCCGACAGGTCGTAGGTTCAAATCCCACTTCCGCTACCAGGCCCGTTGGTCAAGAGGTTAAGACACGGCCCTTTCACGGCTGTAACATGGGTTCGATTCCCGTACGGGTCACCACAGCAATATGAAACAAAGCCCTCAAGAAGTCTTCTTTCTTGGGGGCTTTGGCTTTACGAAATACTTGCGCTGATAAGTGAATACCTTTTTATGAGACGATACTGCGTTCCGGGCGGTATCGTCTTTTTTTATTTTAACATGCTTTCCAACACTTCTTCGAAAGAAACAGAAATGAATATGGAACAGTATTCGTCGCAGTATCTGTCAAAGTCGCCGGGCGGTTTTCTGTTGATCCACCCGATAAAGCGTGTCCGAATTTTATCGGTAGCGGTATAACCGTACAGCGGACTCTTATTGAGTTGGTTATACGCCCTCCGCATATCATTCGACAGCACAATATTCGTAACAATGCCGATTTGCGTTTCTTCACGGGTCAGACCGGTTGTTGCCGAAGCGTATGGTTCAACATTGCTTTGAATAAAGTCCGCAATATGCTGTTTACTGCTGTCGGTCCGATTGATACGAATTCTTCCTGCCTGAGTTCCGATTTTTTCGACAGCCGAAATAATATATACCCTGCTCTTTATATACAGTATGGGATCTATGCATATTTCCACATTGTATTTCAATTTTCCGGCAGGCTGACTTTTATACTTTTCTGTTTGAATTCTATGCCGGGCGTTTTTAATTTGTCTGACTATTCTCTGGCTTGTACGGCTGCTGCCCAATTCCAATTCTTTTTGCAGCATATCGGCACTGCACTTTTTATCGGACTCTGTTAAAAACCATATTGCCAATAACCATTTATTCAATGCAATATGCGAATCCTGAAAAGCCGTGCCGGCGGTAACCGACATTTTATAATTGCATTTCTTACATTTATATTTAGCTTCTCCTGTTTTCCACGCTTCTGTAGAATGGCAGCGCGGACAAACAAATCCGTGCTTCCATCGTATATTCGCAAGATACTCTCGACACTGCCGGTCAGTAACGAGAGTATTTTTTATTGTCGCTAAGTCCAAATCCATCACGCTCCCTTGCTCTATTATAGTATCATACCCGTTTAGTTCCGTCAAGTGCATTATTATTTAATGTTCGTTGTAGAAATCGCGCAAAAAAATTATGTGCAGAGAGGAGTTAAACACTATGCGCGATTTTACAATTTCATCCGAGTTGGCAAAACAATTTGCCTATGATTGCTTCGATGTGATCATCAGGGACATCCGTGAATCCGAGCAGATATCAAGAGATGAAGCAGACGAGACAGAAACTGCCGGCAAAGAAAAATCTGTTGCCTGAACAATTTGAAAGGAGGATCAGAACATGAAAATCGAAGAATTCTTAAGTTATCTGAAAAATGTAAAGAGGGTGAGAGAAAATGAGTATATGGCGCTTTGCCCGGCGCACAATGACAAAAAGCCAAGTTTATCTGTGGGATTGTCAGAAAACAAAAAACAAATACTGCTGCATTGCTATGCGGGCTGTTCTGCGGAAGATATTTTAAATGCTGTGGGTTTGAAGAAAAAAGATTTATATGATAACAAGGGAGATTTTATTATGAATAAGACAAGCTATACATATTACAACGCTGACGGCACGGTAGCCTACACCAAAACAAGAATTGATAATGCAGACAAAACAAAGCAGTTTTATTTTGAACAGCCGAACGGCAAAAGAAATTTGCAGGGAGTCAATCGGGTTCCGTATAATCTTCCTGCGGTACTAAACGCACAAACAGTATATTTTGTAGAGGGTGAGAAATGTGCCGACGCAGTTATCAAACAGGGATTTGTTGCCACTACGCTTGATAACGGTGCGAACAGTAAGTGGTTGTCGGAATATACTGATTATTTTAAAAATAAGAATGTCATCATCATTCCGGATAACGACACTCCCGGCATGGATTACGCAAAGAAAGTCTTGCAGAACGTTCCCACCGCGCGAATCGTAAAATTGCCTGATTTGCCGCCCAAGGGTGATATTTACGATTGGCTTGTTATGGGACATACCGTGACAGAGGTTGACAAACTTCCGACCTGTGAAATCATCGAAGATGCTCCTGCATCAATCCATAGCGATACTGTGAGTGCAGGAGACTTCAAGAATGAAACACAGGCGGAAACTATTATTCGACTTGTTGAAGAAAAGGGCACCGTCCTGTTTCACGATACGGCCAAAGACCCTTATGCAGCCATTATGATGGATGGACATCGTGAAGTGTGGGCAATCGACAACGGAGATTTTAATATTTGGCTTAATAGCCTGTATTATTCTGCCGAAAAAAGGCCCGCTAAAAAGGATAGTCTTTCACAGGCGAAAGAAGTGCTGAAAGCGAAGGCTGTCTTTGAAAATACAAAGGCTATTCCGCTTGATACCCGGGTAATGCAGTCGGATAACGCCTTCTGGTATAATCTGAGTAACGACAATTGGAGCGCCGTCAAAATCACAAATGAAGGCTGGACAACCGTTGATAATCCCCCGATTCTGTTCAGACGTTTCCGACATCAAAACAGTCAAGTACATCCGAGTGCGGAGGGCGATATCAAGTGTATTCTGAAATACATCAATTTACAGGAAAACCACACGCTGTTTTTGTGTTGGCTAGTGTGCTGCTTCGTTCCGAACATTCCTCACGCCATGCCGATTTTCTTCGGTGAAAAAGGCGCGGCAAAAACCACTGCCTGCACGTTGCTGAAAAAACTGATAGACCCGTCGGCATTGGAAACATTGACAATTCAAAGAAATCCTCGCTCGTTAGCGGTAAACTTACAGCAGCATTGGTTTCTGCCTTTCGACAATGTTTCCCGCATTGATGAGGAAACAAGTGATACACTTTGTCGTGCGATTACAGGCGGCGGAATTCAGCAGAGAAAACTTTTTACAGACTCCGATGACTACATTTTTACATTTCAAAAGTGTTTGGCGCTTAACGGAATAAACAATGTAGCCAATCGCCCCGACTTGCTTGATCGGGCTATACTGATTGAACTCTGCCGCATTAAAGAAAGCAACCGTCGGGAACTCACGGACCTTATGGCTGACTTTGAAAAGGACTTGCCCTGTATTTTAGGCGGTATCTTTGATACCCTGTCAAAAGCAATGCGCATTTACCCGACAGTAAAACTTGACAAGCTGCCCCGTATGGCGGATTTTGCCCGTTGGGGATATGCTGTCGGTGAAGCGCTCGGCGGACTCGGCAGCGAATTCCTTGAGCAGTATCATGCAAATCAAGGCAAGAGAAATATCGAGATTTTAAATGCCGATATCGTTGCTACATTGGCGGTTGCCTTTATGAAAGACAAACCCGAATGGTCGGGGTTGATTTCCGAGCTGTATCATCAGTTGTCGGAAATGGCTTCGCGGTACGGTATCAATAACAAAGGTAAGGAGTTTCCTCCCGCACCAAATGTGCTGTCCCGCAGACTGAACGGATTGAAAAGTAATCTACAGGAAGCAGGCATTTCATTTCGGACTATATCCAAAACGAACGGCACAGAGATCGTTCTGAAAAATGAAAAAATACCTCCAGTATCGTCATACTGTCATTACGCAGTCCGATTTGACGGAGTTCACCCGCCTGTCCGCATGACTGACAACACCGAAGACGATACAGACACGGATGATGTTGTCTTTTAATGGAGATATGACGGTTATGGCGGTATTTTTAATACTCCGATCAATGTCATAACCAAAGCAAAAGCCATCGGAACTGCAAAAGCGGTTTCAATGGCTTTCTTTTATATAAACGCCGTTCAGAGTACCGGCGCAATATCCATAACGCTGTAGACCGAATCTCCGATGGTAAACTGTGCTGTACCGTCTTCGGTTTCCTCAAATGAAATGTCATAGCCTTGCAGTTCATTGATCTGCATAAGAAGCCCGGCAACCTCGTCAGGCGTGAACACGCAACTGCCCGGGCGAACGCTTCTTGCCGCTTTAACCGAATTTCTGAATCTTTTCATATCGTATCCTCCTTGAATAAAACATAGTGTTGTTCTGTATCGTCAGTCAGCACGGAACAAAACTGTTTTCATCCAAGTCAGATGGCGCCCTCTGCGAAAACCGCGCCAAACGTTTTAACCGCTTTTCGGCGTCGGGTACAGCAAACAGAACGTTTTTTGTGCTTCAATATTATATAAGGTTAAACATTGACACAGCCGATTCTCAGGCGCAGCATGGCGGGGTTATCTCTGTATATATAAAATAAGGGAGAGCCGCCGCTCTCCCCGAATCTGCCATGCATCGCCCGGTTTGCGGCAGGATACTCAGTTACTTTCTATCCCAAGCAGAATATCAACCGCCTGCTGTACCTCTGTTTTGTTCCGGTACGCCTGTATGACCTTTCTTTCCCTGTCGCTTAAATCGTCCGCCGACAAATGTACATCCAAAAGATTGCTGGGCGGCACATTCAGTGCGCGGCAGATATCGGCTAAGATATCCGCGTCGGGGCGGTTGATCCCCTGCTCCCAGTTCGACACTCTGCTTTTGGTAACGTTTATTTTATCAGCCAACTGCTCCTGCGTCAGTCCGCTTTCTTTGCGGTACATACGAATTCTGCTGCCGATCTCATATTTCAAGAAAATCACCTCGCTATAACAATAGTATACACGAAAATAAAGAAAAAGCAAGGGCAAAATCAAGAATTTCTGTACTTTTCTATTGACTTCACAGTAAAACTGTGATATTATATATCAAAGTACAGTAATCCTGTATTTGTGGAGGTGCAACTATGGAAGTTTATAAAAAAGTACGGGCTTACATAGAGGAAAACGGCTATAAGCAGTTGGCGGTGGCGCAGAGGGCGGGCATATCAAAAGTGACCTTCAATGCCATGATGAACGGCAAGCGGACAATGTATGCCGATGACTTGCGCGCCATTTGTCTTGCGCTGAATGTCAGCCCCGAACTGTTTATTGAAGTACATAAAAGCTGCTGAATAAAAAGGCGAGGTGATTTTCTTGAAAGACATGGAAACGGTCGCAAACGCCGTCCTGCTTATGGATAAACAACTGCGCGAGGAATTGTTTATCCGGGACGGCAAAATCCAAACGAAAAAGCTGTGGGAGAATACTTACATCAAAAAACAGCTTGACAAACGAAAGGACGGCGGCGCTTTTCCGGTCGGCGACCATATCCGCGGAATGCTTTATTCCATGCTGACATCGGGCGCGGCGTGGGACCGGTTGGAGCCGCATATCGACACGGCGACAGGGCAAATTCCGGTCATGGATGATATTTTTTATCAGTATGATGTAACCGCTTTGCAAAGTGCCGACCCGGCAGTTCTGGTCGGTCGGGTCAAGGAATATCGGCTCGGAACGCAGTATCTGACCAAGCAGATAAACGCGCTTGTCGGCGTGAACATCGGCAAATTGCTCGCCATTGAAAAAGAGTATGGAAGCGTGGACAACTTCTATCAGAGCCTTGCAGACAAAAACGACAATTTAAAAACGCTTGTAAGAGAACTGTCTGCACCGGGCAAGCCGTATAAACTCGCTCAACTCGGCGAAGCCCTGACGGCGGAATATCTGAAAAATGTCGGATACGATATCGGCAAGCCCGACAGGCATATCTGCCGTATTCTGGGCAGCGAATACCTCGGCTGTTCAAAGCGCAAATACGCTGCACCGTATGAAGCCATTGATATCATTGCCGACATTGCAAAAAGCCTGAACAAGCCCGCCGCCGAGGTGGATTATATTCTGTGGGCATACTGCGCAAACGGCTTCGGCGAGGTATGTACCAAAAGCAAACCGAAGTGTATGGAACTTTGCATCGCAAAATCATTTTGTCATTATAAAGACAAGCAGGAGGGTTGAATATGGAAAGGACAAATAATGCGAAATCCGGCGCACAGCATGAGAAAAAGAACTATGCCAAAAGAACGCTGTGTATCATCATTGCGATTCTTTTGATGATCGGCATATCGGCTGTGGTAGCAACAATCATTCACCGAAACGGCACTGTAGCTGCTTCGACAAATGTAAAGGACGGATTGTCGGCATATGAGTTGGCGGTTCTGAACGGCTATGACGGTTCGATTCAGGATTGGCTTAATTCCCTTCAGGGAAAATCGGCATATGAAATCGCCAAAGAAAACGGATATACAGGTTCTGAGGAAGAATGGACAGAAACCTTGGAAGCCACCGCGGGCAAAGACGGTATCAGCGTGAAAACCGCAGGATTTTCAAAAGACGGCGATCTTTTGATTACTCTTTCGGACGGAACCGTTCTGAACGCAGGAAAAGCGGTCGGCGCAAAGGGTGCTGACGGCACCAACGGAAAAGACGGTACCAATGGCAGGGACGGAACAAACGGCGCTGACGGCAAGGATGGTATTAATGGAAAAGACGGTGCCGACGGTAAAGACGGCATTGGTGTCAGCTCTGCCAAAGTAAACGATGACGGACAACTGATTTTAGGATTTTCGGACGGAAGTCAAGTGAATCTTGACCGCGTTGTCGGGATGAACGGCAAGGACGGCATCGGCATTGAGAAAACCGAGATAACTGCCGACGGCGTACTTGTTATCACCTATACAAACGGTCAGACTGCCGAACTCGGTAATGTTATCGGTGCGAGCGGCAAGGATGGCAAAGACGGCATTGACGGTGTTGACGGCAAAGATGGTGTTGACGGTGCCAAAGGCGATAAGGGCGATAAGGGTGAAACGGGTGCCGCAGGTAAAGACGGTCAGAACGGAACAAACGGAACTGACGGTATCAGTATTTCGTCCGCTGTCATCAATGAATCGGGCGAACTTGTGCTGACCTATTCCGACGGGCAGACCGCTAACCTCGGCGTAATTATCGGTGCGAACGGCAAAGACGGTAAAGATGGTGTTAACGGAAAAGACGGCATAAACGGGACCAACGGTAAGGACGGTACGAACGGAACTGACGGTAAAGATGGGATAAGTGTTTCGGGTGCCGAAATCAATTCCGATGGCGAATTGGTACTTTCTTTCTCTAACGGTCAGCGTTCCAATCTCGGCAATGTAATCGGAGCCGCGGGCAAGGACGGAAAAGATGGTGCTGACGGTACAAATGGAACTGACGGTAAAGATGGTGTTGACGGTAAAGACGGTATCAGCATTATAAAATCCGAAATCAACGGCAAAGGCGAACTTGTTATCACCTATTCGGACAACACAATGGCGAATCTCGGCGTTGTGGTCGGTGCGAGCGGTAAGGACGGCAAAGACGGTACGGATGGTGTAAACGGTACCGATGGCAAAGATGGAAAAGACGGCATTGACGGGGTCAACGGTACTGACGGCAAGGACGGTACCGATGGAAAAGACGGTGTCGGTATTGCAAGCATCGTGATAAACGAAAACTATGAACTGAATGTCACGCTGACAAACGGAACAGCCCTCAATCTCGGGAACATCCGCGGTGCAGACGGTAAAAACGGCAAGGACGGAACAAACGGAACTGACGGAAAAGACGGTACCGATGGAATCGGCATTCAGCAGACCTCTGTCAACAAGCAGGGCGAACTTGTGATTACCTATTCAAACGGCGAATCGGTCAATCTCGGCAGAATTGTCGGAACCGACGGTAAGGATGGAAAAGACGGCATAAATGGCTCCGACGGTAAGGACGGTGTTGACGGAGCCAAAGGCGAAAAAGGCGACAAGGGTGACACAGGTGCAACCGGCGCCGCAGGTAAAGACGGAGAAAACGGTATCGGCGTAGCCAAAACCGAAATCAATGCAGACGGCGAACTTGTCATTACTTACTCCGATGATACCGTCAAAAACCTCGGAAAAGTTGTCGGTAAAGATGGAGCCAACGGCAAAGATGGTACTGACGGCGCAAAAGGCGACAAAGGTGATAAAGGTGATACGGGCGCAACGGGTGCCGCAGGTACAGACGGCAAGGATGGTATCGGCATTTCAAATGTCGGTATCAATGAGGACGGTGAACTTGAACTGTCGTTCTCTGACGGCAGAAGCATTAATCTCGGCAGAATTGTCGGACAGAACGGCAAGGACGGTATAGACGGAAAAGACGGTGTCGATGGAGCCAAGGGCGATAAAGGCGACACCGGAGCCGCAGGTGCCAACGGTAAAGATGGCGTAGACGGTACCGATGGCAAGGACGGAATCGGCATTGACAAGGTTGAAATCAGCACGGACGGAATACTGTCGGTCACTTTGACAAACGGCTCGGTTTTCAATCTCGGTAATATCAAGGGTGCCGATGGAATCGGTATTGCAAAATCCGAAATAAACGATAACGGCGAGCTTGTGCTGACCTATTCGGACGGACAGACCGCCAACCTCGGAAAAATAATCGGCAAGAACGGAACAAACGGCAAAGACGGCATCGGAATAAGTGATGTTACCATACTGACCGACGGCACGCTCACCATTAAACTCAGCGACGGCACAACAAAATCGCTCGGTAATATCAAAGGCGAAAAGGGCGACAAAGGTGACAAGGGAGATACAGGAGCAACGGGCGCCGCAGGCAAGGACGGCAGAGGTATTGCAAAGACGGAATTTGTTGACGGTGAACTCATCATCACTTATACCGATGGTACTATAGATCGCTTTCCCATAGAGGCGAACAATGTGCAAAACGAATTGCAGTATTTCGTTTTCAAAAAACTTGCTAATGGTACATATAGCGTTGGTTTAAACAGCACTTACAGCACAAGCATGGTTTCGGTGTCTATTCCCTCTGAATATGACGGTGAATCGGTTACCGAAATAGCATTGAATGGATTTAAGAACGCAACTGCACTTCGGGTTGTGAAAATTCCCGATTCAATCACAACTATTAACAGCAGTGCATTTTTCGGATGCGCGTCATTGCAAAAGATTTATTTCTCCGATAATATAACTTATATAGGAGATTACGCTTTTAGGGATTGTACATCGCTGAAAACGGTGAGCCTGCCGGATAGTTTAATTGAAATCGGAGCGCTAACATTTTATAATTGCACTTCTTTGACCAGCATTACCATTCCAAGCAATGTAAATAAAATTGGCACCGGCGCATTTATTTCTTCGGGTATCAAAGAAGCGGTTTTTGAAAATCCATACGGCTGGACAAGGCGTCATCGGTTTTTGCTTGACGGAAATGAAACAATAAAGAACAGCAAAGCTTTGCCTGCCAATGAACTTCAGGATTATGCCAATGCCGCAGCAATATTGTTAGATACAACGCAAGCATCATTGGTATATGACGGAATTACAATATCGGGTTATTACTCGTTTGTACGGAGTTAAGCACAGTAAAAAGCAACAGGTTGAATTCCATAAAATCAAACATCTCTTTCCGCTTATAACTGAATAGCCCTAATAACAGCCGTAGTCCGAAAGGATTGCGGCTGTTTTCTATAAACGATATTCGGAACACCGTTCCGTTTATGGTCTAATCCGTAAATATTAACAAACCATTAACGGTTTTGTTTTTTCCCGAAAGATGTCATATAATATAAGTACAACGAGAAACAGAGAGGTTTTGCTATGATTTACGGTTATGCACGGTGTTCCACAAACGAAAAATTACAGGACATCAACCGACAGGTACGGGAACTCAAACGGCAGGGTGCGTCTGACGAAACGATATATCTTGAATACGAAAGCGGAGCAAAAACAGACCGCGCGGAATTACATAAATTGCTTTCCGCCGTGAATTCGGGAGATACCGTTGCGGCGACCGAGGTCAGCCGAATTACCCGCAGCACCAAACAGCTTTGTGAAATTATTGAGTTTGCAAAAGGGAAACACCTAAAGCTGATACTCGGCAATTTTGTTGTGGATTGCAGTAAAGCACTTGATTCGATGACCGAGGGAATGCTCAAAATGATGGGCGTATTCAGCGAGATCGAGCGAAACATTACAAGTCAGCGGGTCAAAAGCGGAATGGAAAACGCAAAAGCCAAGGGCAAACAAATCGGCAGACCCACAGTTACCGCCGACGATATACCGAGCGTGTTTTACAAACATTATCCGAAATATCAGCAAGGGCAGCTTTCCAAAAAGGACTTGTCCCGACTTTGCGAACTTTCCTATCCGACGGTATATAAATATCTGAAATTGATTGAGGGGTGAACCATGAAGGTCAGCATTTATGCAAGAAAAGCGGTCGAAGAACTGCTGAAAAATGATTTTCCGAAAAATACGGCAGTAATCAGTTTTTATGACCCGCCGAACATACGGACGGGTGAAATTTCAAAGCCCGTGGATTACAAAGGAAAGCCCGAACGGCTTTTTGCCGCAGCCGTTCACGACATTGATATCGACATCCTTGAAGATTACGGATTGACATTTGATACATATTTTCCCGAAGCCGAAAGTCTTGCGGAGTTTATCCGTCAGGCGCACGATGACGGTCTGGATATCATCTGCCAATGCGAATACGGGCAGTCGCGGAGCGCCGCCTGCGCTGCCGCAATTTTGGAGCATTACTATCATGAAGGTATTTCGGTATTTGCCGACTACAGAGACTATCCGAACCAATTGATATTCAACAAGGTAAGAAAAGCACTTACTGCAACAAAGGAACAATAAAAAGAGGTAAAATTATGAGTTTAGCAGTTATATACGCACGATACAGTGACAGCAAACAGACAGAGCAAAGTATAGAAGGACAGTTAAAGGTATGCCACAAGTATGCAAAGGATAATGGGTACTCCGTTATTGAGGAATATATTGACCGCGCGCAAACAGGTAAGAATGACGATAGATATCAATTTCAAAAAATGCTTAAAGACAGCAAAAAAGGACATTTCGACACGGTTATTGTTTATGCGATTAACCGTTTCGGCAGGAATGTAAGGCAATCCTTAAACAATGCGGATTTGTTAGAGAACAACGGTGTGCATGTTTTGTCTGCAACCGAGCATTTTGAAAACACGCCCTCCGGCAGAATGTTCAGGACTATGGTAATGGCTTATGACCAATACTACTCCGAGGAACTGAATCAAAAGGTCGTTCGCGGAATGACCATAAATGCGGAAAAGTGTCTGTCAAACGGCGGTACAACTCCGTTGGGATACAAAATTGTTGACCGCAGATATGTGATGGATGAGGAAAAGGCGCCTGTTGTAAGAGAAATTTATACTAAGTATGCAGACGGTTGGAGCATTAAAGATATTTGCGATGGCTTGAATGAAAGACACATAAAGACAGCGCAAGGGGGACAATTTAACAAATCATCATTACATACCCTGCTGAAAAACAGAAAATATTTGGGCATCTATATCTACAAGGATGTAGAGGTCGTTGGCGGTATGCCTCGCATTATTGACGATGACCTGTTTAAAAAAGTACAGGATAAAATGGCAGTAAATAAAAAAGCCCCGGCAAGAGCAAGAGCCAAGGCGGAGTATTTGCTGACAACCAAATTATTCTGCGGCTATTGTAAATCAATGCTTGTAGGACATAGCTCCAATCAAATCAGTACGAAAGGGATAATTTATAATTACTACAAATGTAAAAATTCAGGCGGCGGCAAGCCCTGCAAAAAGAAAATGGTGATAAAGGACTACATCGAAGATATCGTTGTGAAAGAATGTAAAGCACTGCTTACGCCCAAAAACATCAGTAAAATAGCAAAAGAGGTGGTAAAAATCTCAGCCAATATGGATGACACCTCGGAATTAAAGCGTTTGGAGAGGGCTTTGAAAACAGCATACGCGGAAAAAGATAATCAAATGACATCTCTGCGCAAGTGTTCCAATGATGTTGTTCGTGAAATGATTATCGAGGATTTGAGCAAAATCGCTGCGAACATCAAGGAACTCGAACGGCAAATCGAAATCGAAAGATCCCGTCATTTTATTGTGACAGAAAAAGAAGTTGCTGACAAACTAACTGCGCTTGCAGACGGTGATATTAACAACATTGTGTATCGAAAGACCCTGATAAAATTATTCGTGAATAAAATCTTCCTGTATGATGATAAATTTACGATTACCTTCAATACGGGCGATGAAGAGGTCACCGTTACGGACAAGCTTTTGGAGAAAATAGAAAAGCCAACAAGACCAAAAGAAGGGAAATCTCTTTGTTTATCGAATGTTGTGGGTCACCAGATCGAAGCAAGCATCATTCAAATGCTTGCTTCGATCTTTTTTTGCGGATGCGGAGGGCTTGCGCGGCAGTGCGCTGCTTTTTGGGACAGGGACGGTCCGGCAGGGCTTTTCGACTGCTCTCTGACGACCGGACCGGTTTGCTTTCGTCCGGGAGCGCACGGTCTGCCGTGAATCCGTTCCGATGGCTTTGCTGTGCGGGGACCCCGGCGCGGCGGTCGGCGGAAACGGGTGCATGGCAAAGGGGGGCTTTCGTCCCTGCCGCGGCTTCGTGCCGGGGCTTGTCAGCCGTGTCGCCTCGGGATGGGGGCAAAGCCGTCCCTGTGCCCGTGCGGGGAGCTGCCGGGCGGAATGCGCTTTCCCGGGAAATTCCGTGCGCGGAAACGGAGCTTTAAAAAGCCTGCGGTCCGGGCAGATCGGAAAACAAGACCATCGGGATCCCTCATGTCCGGTGCGCCCGGCGCCTTTTGTCCGTGCGTTGATTTTCGGGATGCCGGCGGCAGCATGATAGCCTACAATAACGAAAGCGGCGTGAAAATCTCAAAATGAGTTTTTCACGCCGCTTTTTGCAAAATGCCGAAGCGGGGCGATCGGGGACGGGACAATGCGGTATTTTTCGGCAAGGCGTTTTTCTGTTTTCTCCCGGTGCGAAAGCGTACTTGCGGCGGGCAAGCTCAGCCGGAGGGGCGTTTTCCGCCGGATGTGCGGCGGTTTGGTCGGCATGCGGCGCCCGATCGTGCTTCGGGACGGCTTACGGGAAGTGTTTTGCGGCTGTCTGCGGCTCCGGCAATGACAGGACGCGTTCCTTTTGAAAGCGTCAACTGCCGCCGGAGCAGCCAATGCGCCGCTCGGACCTTTGCTTGAGCGGGCTGCCGTCCGGCATTATTCCGCATCGTCCTCATGCAGCCGCGCGAGCATTTCCGCCTGAATTTTCGGGTCATATGAGAGCATCGGCTCAATGTCCCGATGCTTCAGGATCCGGTTTACATAGTTGTTTGTCAGCTTTACGACAATGACCGAGCAGGAGAGCACGCCGATCAGGTTCGGGATCATCATCAGTCCGTTGAAGGTGTCCGAAATGTCCCATGCCAGAGAGGAGGTCATCAGCGCTCCCGACATGATCATCAGCACAAAGATCACGCGGTAGACCGCCACTGCCTTGACGCCTCCGAGGTACTCCACTGCCTTGGAGCCGTAGTGCGACCAGCCCAATACCGTTGTATACGCGAAGAGAAGGATGCACAAAGCGACAAACTTGCTGCCGAACGCGCCGAACACTGTCTCAAATGCGGCGGAAACCATTGTGGCATCGGTGACGTTCGCGGTGAGCGCACCGGTTTGCAGATCGATTACGCCGGAGGTCAGGACAACGAGCGCCGTCATGGTGCAGATGATGATGGTGTCCGCAAACACCTCAAAGATGCCCCACATGCCCTGTCTGACCGGTTCCTTGACGTTGGAGTTGGAATGTACCATGACCGAGGAGCCGAGCCCCGCTTCGTTGGAGAAAATTCCGCGCTTGAAGCCCTGTGTGATCGCGGTTTTGAAGGCGACACCGGCAACGCCGCCCCAGACGGCATTGGAACGGAAGGCATTGGAGAAAATTGCCGCGAACGCCGCTCCGATCCGGTTGTAGTGCGTGCCGATGATTACAAGGGCCCCCGTGATGAAGAGGACGACCATGACCGGTACGATCTTTTCGGCGACCGTTGCAATGCGCTTCAGTCCGCCGATGACGACAAGCGCGGTCAGAAGCATCAGAACGATGCCGAGGATCAGCGCGTAGAGCGACACTCCCTCATACAGGACAACGCCGGAAAGCGCATCGATCCGGAAGGCATTTTCGATATTTGCAACGATCTTGTTGACCTGTCCCATGTTTCCGATGCCGAAGGACGCCAGAACGCAGAACAGGGAAAACAGGATTGCGAGAATTCTGCCGACCGTTTTGCAGCCCTTGTGGGAGCCGAGACCGTCCTGAAGATAGTACATGGCGCCGCCGGACCACTCGCCGTCCGTGTTTCTGCGGCGGAAATAGACGCCCAGCACGTTTTCCGAATAGTTGGTCATCATGCCGAAGAAGGCTGCGACCCACATCCAGAAGATCGCGCCCGGACCGCCGATCACAATGGCTGCGGCAACGCCGGCAATGTTTCCCACACCGACCGTTGCGGCAAGCGCGGTGCAGAGCGCCTGGAACTGGGAAACGGAGCCCTTTTCCTTGGTGTGCGCCTTGACGTGTTTTTTGAAAATGCTGCCGATGGTGTTTTTCCACCAGTGTGCAAAGTGAGAAACCTGGAAAAATTTCGTCAGAACCGTCATAATGACGCCGGTTCCGAACAGGAGCGCGATGCCGATGGTGACCCATACAAAGGCGTTGATGCTGTCATTGATTTTTGCAACTTGTTCAAAGAATTCCTGCATAATCTGATTCCTTTCACCGGGGCTGCCGGAAAATAAAAACAGAGCCGCAAACCGGCTCTGAAAATAAGGACAAGACACCCCTCGGTGATCGGCTGAAGCAGACCGCTGCTCCGTCTGTACTCTGTCCTTTTGCCTGAGAGATTAAGCAAACCGCCTGCCTGAGCGGAACTGCCTTGCACCTTCGGCACCCTTTCGGGATTCTCCAGAGCCCCATCGGTTTTCAGTCTCTATCCCTGCGGACACCTGAAAGTATAACTCCTTCGGTAAGCCTTTCGGCTGTTTTTCTGAAAACTTCATATGGCTGTTTTGATTTATGAGTGCTATTATAGCACTGTTTTTGCATCATGTCAAGCAAAAAAATGCATTTTCCGGTCAAAAAACCGATGATTTTGTGTTTTTCGGGCTTGTCTGCCGCGCCGGAGGCTGCCGGGGGAGCCGAAGCTGCCGGAGGCGGCAGCTTCCCGCGGTGCTTTGGCGCCGCCTCTTCCGCGATCCGTCAATTCTCCCGCACGGTGGGCGTGACCTCTTTTCCGTCCGTGTCGTAGAACCGGAATTGATGCCCGACCTTTAAGATGAACAGCTTTCCGAAATCCGGATTGCTTCCGGTATGATATCCCAGATCCCAAAGCACGGAGTACTCCTCCGGTGCAATGGATGCGTTTACTGCGCCCGTTGCGAGGTCAACGATGTCATAGCCCGTATCGGTTTTCACAGCCGTATAGTGACCGTTTACCAGAATGTCGGCACAGTATTTGATCGGATCCCGGACAATGCTTCCGTTCCGGTCAAGCACAATCGTATAGCCATTGTTGTCTGCCCCCAGGACATTCGCAAAAATATACTCTCCGTACAGAATGGGGGCGGCGCGGTGTACCAGCTCATAGCGGTTAAAGCTCCATTTCAGGTTCCCGTCTCTGTCATAAAAGGAAAATCCGTCCTTGTCGGTCAGAAAGCCGTATTCATTCGCGCCGATCAGCGTTCCCTCTGCGGCAAGCTCCTTTGCGGTGCCGCCTTTGCTCACAGAGTAGATATTGCCCAGACGTCCGCCTGCCTGGCCGCCCTCCCACTGCTGACAGATCATGGTTCCGTTGTGGAAGGAAAGGTGATTGCTGGATATGTTTTTGATATAAATATAAAATCCGTTTGCGGCGTTCAGAAGCATCATATAATTCTCGGTTCTATGGCTCAGATCGTATACGGCAAACATATCCTCGCCCAGATACCAGCAGGTCACGTGCGTCATGAACTCGCTTCCGGTCAGCTCCAGAACGTCCACCCGGCTGTCATGAAGCCATGTGCCGCTGCGGTCCACCAGACCGAGGTACACGTGACGGCTGTCAATATCTCCGACCTCTTCGCGCCAGACATAGGTTCCGTCGTGCTCGCCGAGGACGCCGTCAAAGTAATTGTCGTATGTTTTGGTAAACGATACAGAGCCGTCCGGGGCATACAGCTCCGAGGTGGTTTTGGTTTTTTTGTAGGTTTTTGCCGGAATCTCGGACGTGATTACGCCCTCCTGGCTCATATAGCCTCTTTTGACCTCTGAGCCGAGGGTATATTCCACGGAATAATAGTAGATTCCGTCTCTTTCCGTCACAGGGTTTTTGGTAAAGCCCGTAATGTTGGGCTGTACCTCCGGAACGGCTCCGGTTTCGGGCGCGCTTTCGCCGGTTGTTTCGTCTGTGCGCTCCGAAAAGGGCTGCTCCGGATCCCCGGTGTCTTCACCGCCTCCGGATGAGGTCGCGTCCGGCTTTGTCAGGCTGCCCGTAAGCCTGCAGGCGGACAGCGATGCCGCCATGATACCTGCAAGCAATAGTGTCAGAATTCTTTTCATCAGTCAATCCACCGGATCCTTAAATTGTTTTGCCGGCGTATGCTTCACCCCGGGAGCCGGCTTCCGGGCATGCGCTGCACCGTCCGGCAAAGGGAAACGGGGCTTTGGACCCGGATGCCGGGCGTTTGCCCCTGCGGAAGCCCTGCTTTTCGGGGGCGGAGCAAGGTGTACCGTTCTGTTCCGGGTCCGCCGACAGTGCTGCTGCCGGTTTGAGGGATGGCTGCATCCTTTTGGGGATGTTGCACGGCTGCGGAAGCATCGCATGCCGCAAGGGTTACGGGAATACACAAATATCACATGTCGCAGGGCGGCACAGTGGCGCGGGGGGGTACGGGAATACGCAAATATCGTATGCCGCAGAGCGGCGCAGCCGCGCAGGGGTTACGGGAATACACAAGTATCACATGCCGCAGGGAGGAGCAGTGGCGCAGGGGTTATGGGAATACACAAATATCACATGTCGCAGGGCGGCACAGTGGCGCGGGGGGGGGGACGGGAATACGCAAATATCGCATGCCGCAGGGCGGCACAGTGGCGCGGGGGGTACGGGAATACGCAAATATCGTATGCCGCAGAGCAGTGCAGTGGCGCAGGGGTTACATGAATACGCAAATATCGCATGCCGCAGGGAGGAGCAGTGGCGCAGGGGGTGCGGGAATACGCAAATATCGTATGCCGCAGAGCGGCGCAGCCGCGCAGGGGTTACGGGAATGCGAAAGCATCACATGCCGCAGGGGCTTTGCATATATGCGGGATGCTGCGACGGTGAAACAGCCCGAGGTTTCTTTGCCTAAGCTTTGGAATTTGCCTCGGGTATCCGGCATTTTTGAGTCCGTTTTTGCCGTTTTGGTCCCCCGTGTCCCTGTTTTTTCGGCTTTCTCTGCGGCAAGACGGCGGCGTTCATCCGCCGGGGGCAATGCCGGGGGCAAAAAGCTCAAAACGGGCTTTTCCCCCTCGGCTGCCGCATGCGGCAAGCCCCGCCCGCTTTTACCGGTAGAGCGCGGTGAGCTCCACTCTGCCCGTCGGCTGATGCAGCGTGATTGTCTCGCCGTCGGCGTCAATTCCGTCATACGGCTTTCCGTTCAGCTCCACCGCACGGATCTTCTTTGCCGCAGGATGGCGGAGGCGGAGCTTTACGGTTTCGGGAGCCGTCCGGGAGGGGATATCGATCACGGCGTGCAGTCTGCCGTGCCTGACATCGGAGGTTACCGTATAGTTCAGCGTACCGTACAGCGTCGGCGCATCGCTGACCTGGACCGTTTTGCCCTGCTCCAGCCATGCGCGGGGCGTGCCCTTCATCAGCCAGAGTGCGCCGTTGTCCTCCATCAAAAGCATGTTGCGGAAGTTCTGCACAAACCATGCCGCCGTGCCGTTATCCGGGTTATCGCACTCCACGAACACATCGGAATGCGCGTGCTCCCACATCTTTCCGTTCGTGCCGACCATGACGATCGCATGATTGAAGAAGAAGTGGAGGAAGTTCGGAATGTCGTCCTGCCGCAGATAAATGTCCGCATTGTGCGAGATCTTCGGCAGGTTGGAGAAGGTGTTCCAGAACCACAGGTCCTCCTTCGGAGGTTTTGCGGAGCGCTTCTGCTTTGCGGATTCCCGCGCCAGCCGTTCCTCCTTTTCGCGGCTCTCCTGATCGGCGGTCGGGTGATCCAGCCGCTCCAGGTCCGCTACGGAGACCGCCATGCCGGCTTCCTCCATTGCGTTGACGGTGCCCACCATCCTGCGGTCGAGGGCGTCCATCAGGCTGCCTGCCTCTCCCAGGGGCAGCGCGCCCTCAAACAGATCGTTGATGCCGAACGCAAACTGCGGAATGTTGGTTTCCTTTCCGAACAGAAGCAGACCGCCCGCATATGCCATGCGCGGAATGAAGCTGCGCGACATGCCGTCGGCACTGCGTCTGACCGGTGCGTACAGCGCCTCGCGCCGGACTGCGTTCATCAGGTCGCGCGCAAAGATCTGCGATTCCATCCGGAAATAGTCCGCCTCCGGATCGCCGGTGCGCTCCAGAACATCCGCGAAGGCGGACAGTCCCATCAGCGCGTAGGCGTTGTCAAAATAGTACCACCGGCGGTCGCAGGCGGGAAGCGCATAGTCTCCGCACATGGCGGGGGGCATCAGCCCGTATACATGGAGCTTTTCGCGTCCGGGGATATCCTTCATATAGGCGCGAAGCTCGCGTACGATCCAGTTTGCCGCAGCCTTCAGTCTCGGCAGGCGCTCGGCAAGCCAGCTGCGGTCCGCGGTCATGTAATAGCGGTGCATCATGGAGAACAGCAGCTTTCCGGTGGAAAAATGCGTGCCCTCATGCGCATAGCCCATGTCGTGGCGCATGGTCTTTGCCCATTCAAGCGCTCCCTCGGAGTAGGTGAAATCTCCGTCCGCCTTGACGCCGGGGGACGCGAGGAAGTACGCATAAATCTTGTCCGCCTCGGGGTACAGTCCGGTCAGCTCCATGGCAAGCGCGGAGCGTGCGACCTCGGACGCCAGAAAGCCCCACATGTGCGGTCCGCGCAGCTGATTCACGGCGAGACGGTACATGGTTTCCCAGCGCTTGTCCGGAACCCTGAGATCGACCGTCGGAACGGGCGCTTCCGGGAAGGGCGGGACAGCGGTGCCGTCCGGGCAGCGCCACAGGCGGACCTTTTGCAGAAGCTTTTCCCAGTCGGTTTCCTCCTCATGGACGCGGACCCTGTCGCGCACGCAGGCTGCTCCGGCTTCCTTCTGCTGTGCGATGTACGCGGCAGCCGTCATTGTCTGATCGGCGGAGCAGAAGAACAGTCCTGCCTCCGGCACGCAGACCGGATGCTCCGCAAGCTCCCGCAGAAGGACGGTGGCGCCGAGCTTATCCTTTTCATCGGTGATGCAGGTGAATTTGGAGTCATCGCCGAAGCGGCTGACCTCGGAATACAGGCAGGTATAGGTCGCTCTGTGCGCCGCCTCGTCAAAGGAGGGCGCGGAGACGAGCGCGACATGCGTTTCGGTCATGCCGGTAAAGGGCGGAAGCCCCTGCGCAAAGCCCCATTCCACGGTGAAGGTCATGGATTTCCAGACGCCGAGGCTGCCGCCTGTCACATGCAGCTCCGGAACCGGGCAGTCCTCCCCTGCGAACACGGCAACCATCTCGGTCGCGGCAGGGACCCGCTGGTTGTAGGCGTAATCCATGGTGAGTCCGGCGGGCGGATCAAAGCTCCAGTGTCTGCCGTCCCCGGATACCTCGGAAAGGGTCATTCTGCGGTCGTTTGTCCAGCCGAACCAGCCCCATGCGGTGGGGTATGTGCGGACCTCAATGTCCTCCGGCTTCGGGATGTCGGCATGCTCCGGCCAGACAAGCTCTACCCGGTAATCGGTCAGACCGCCCACCCAGAGCAGTCCGGTCAGAAGCTCGCCCTGCGGCTTCGGAAGCTGTCTTTCCAGCAGATCGTTCTGCGTATAGCAGATGCTTCTCATCTCGGGACCGAGCGTGTCGAGCGCGGTCCGGTAAACCTCGTCCTGCCTCTTCAGACGGTGCGGGATGAAGTAAGCCTCCGGCTGCTCCTGTACGGCGCGGTCTCTGCGCCAGAGATATGCCCAGGGTGCGAGATCGACCTTCTGCCCCTCCAGAGCAGACAGCTCCTCGGGTTTCAGAATTCGGTTGGATATCATAGTGTGTATTCCTCTCATATTCAGAATTAGCGTATAGCTGATTTGATGATATCGTATCCTGTCGGATAAATCAATGTGCATCTTGCACAAAAATCGGCGCAAATCTTTGGTCCGGCGGCAGGTTTTCCGGAAAAACCGGTCAAAGAAGGCGGGCGAAGCGGGAAATCCGGCTTGCAAAGCCCGCTGTGCTGTGCTATAATAAAAAAAGTAAAAATGATTTTGCCGCGCGGGCGCGGGCAGGAGCTTTTTCATCCGGCAGACGGCTTTGCCCGACCGGAGAGCGGAACAACGCTTCGGCGTGCCCGGGAGTCCGGCGTGTGCGAGCCGATCGGGCGGTGTATGAGGCTCGCTTCGCCGCCATGCTTCCGGCTTATGCGGAAAGATACGCCGGAGAGGCTTTGCGGATCGCCGCCGGGCTGACCCGCATGTCTGCCCGGGGCTTTTCTTCACGGATTCCGTGCGGCTTGGCTGCTTTACGGACGTTCGGTCCGGCGTACAGGAACATGCATATAGTCTGTGTCGGGCAGCGCTTGCACGGAATGCCCGGGTGACTGCTGTTTTGCCGGTCAGCCGCGCATATGCCGGCATTTCCGGACTCTCGGTCCGCTTTGGCTTCGGGGCTTTCCGCTCTGCCCTCCTCTGCTGTGCTATATATACAAATAGGAAGAAAGGTGCGGCTCAGACCGCCGGTGAGCGACATGGAACAGGATACATACGACATCGCGGAATCCGAAAATATCCGGCAGCGCCTGATCATCGCCGGAATCAAGGAGATTGAGCTGCACGGGCTTCACGATTTTTCACTGCGCCGGGTATCCAAGGCATGCGGACTTTCCTGTGCCGCGCCCTACCGGCATTTCAGCGGCAAGGATGCGCTTTTGCTGGAGATCGTCCGGTACATCAACCGGCAGTGGGAGCTTTTGCGGACCCAGATCGAAGAAGCCTACCGCGGGGACGTGAAGCGGCAGCTTCTGGAGGTATGTATGGCAAATATCCGCTTCCGGATCGGCAATCCGAATTTCCATACGGTTCTGACGCTGGACGAGGCGGGCATGGATCCGGCGCTGCGGCGGGAAAAATCCGGAATCACGGAGGGCTGCCGCGCGATGATCCGGCAGTTCTGTGCCCGGTATGCGGTGCCGCCGGAAGAGGAACGGCGCCGGACCTGCGCCATTCAGGCGCTGATTTACGGGGCTTCGATGATGCTTGCGGGCGGGGAGCTGGAGAATACGCCGGAGACCATGCAGATGCTGCGCTCCTGTCTGGAGGAACAGCTTTCCCTCGGCAGCGGAGCGCACTGACCTCCGTGCTGCTGCCGGGCAATGGCATCTTCCGTGAAAGCCGTTTCGGGAGATATCGCTCCGCCGCCTTGCCCCTGCGCCTGCGAGGGGCTTTTGCAGCCGAGCGCATGTATGCGCGGTTCTGCACCGGCGTCCGGACGATACGGTATTTCCCAAAGCCGCTCCGGGGAGGCGTTGACGCGCACGGAGCAGCAGCTGTACCGGGCTTTCGCTGCTCGGGATTGCAGTCTGCCCAAATCGCACTGCGAAGAGCCTCGGAATGCCCGTTCGGGACGGATTCCGCTTTTGTGCCGCCTGCGGAGCTTGGACGATGCTGCGGAACCTCAAACTGCCGCCTGCGGAGCTTGGACGATGCTCCGGAACCCCAAACTGCCGCCTGCGGAGCTTGAAACGATGCCCCGGAACAAAAGAAAACCGCCGTACATCCGTACAGCGGTTTTTATTATGGCAGAGAACCGAATTCTGATAGAAATCATTTAAGGGTGCAATCCGGTTCAGAGGCGGACCGTTCTCAAATCAAGGGGCGGCATTGTCCCGAGGCGGCATGACACAGGGAAGCATCGCGGCAAACCGGAATTTGTCAGCATTTCATAAATCCGCAGCAGCCCATTTCCGAAAACGCAGTAAAGCCTAATGACTGATAGAAAGCAACTGTTTCGGGAGTATTGTCCGTTGTCAACTCAATTTGCCGAACATCCGGATATCTGTCAAGAACAGCCTTCAGCAGAGCGGTTCCGACTCCTTTTCGCTGCGCTTTCGGAAACACCAAAATGTCCTGAATGAATATGATAGTAAATCCATCGCCGACAACTCTGATGATTCCGAGCAGCTCATCGTCTTCGTATGCAGCCAAAACGAGCAGAGAGTTTTTGTATCCTTGCTCCAACGCCGGCATGTTCTCTGTGTACGCAGTCCAGCCGACCTCGGTATAAAGCCGACGAAGCTCCGCTGCGTTGAAGCTTCCGTATTCTTTGATTTTCATTTTTGCCCTCACGAATTCCGATTTGTCAAACGCAGTATAACATATCCGTATAGAAAAATCCACCGCAAATCCATCAGAATTGCGGTGGACGTATGGGGTGAGTTATGGGAATTGAACCCATGGCCTCCAGGGCCACAACCTGGCGCTATAACCATCTTAGCTAAACCCACCATGTCCTGGCGTACCTTGGGGGACTCGAACCCACGACCTACTGCTTAGAAGGCAGTTGCTCTATCCAGCTGAGCTAAAGGTACAAACTTAGCGTGTATTATTATATCACGCTCTGCCCTCTTTGTCAAGACCGAAATCAAAATTTTTATATTTTCTTCGGCGCCCGGCACAATCGGAAAAGCAGCTTATTTTCCGCGCGTTCTGAGGACTTCCGAAGGTGCCCCGACAGGCTCCGGTGCCGAGGCTGCAAACGGCGGAGCTGCTGCGGCTTCCGGCAATCCGGAGAGAGCGTTTATCCGGCTTTTGATTTCCCGGAAGAGGGCGTGACTTTTCCCGGAGAACGCGGCTTTTCCCGGAGCACACGGGCTTTCCCGATGGCTGCGGCGTTTTTCGGTTCACAAAGCGGCGGACCCGCACATATGCTCCGGTTGCCCCGCGGCAGGCAGCTGCCGGCTTGCCGGCGGTTCTTGCGAATAACATCAGACCGCAGGCGGCAAAGCCGCCTGCGGTCGAAACCGTTTCCGGAATCCGGATCAGTTCTGCTCGTACAGATCCTTCAGCTTCAGAAGTCTCTCATATTTCTCTTTTGCAGCAACCTCTGCCTTGGCGAACAGCTCCTCGGCTCTTTCGGGGAACGCGCCCTGGAGACGGCTGTAGCGGGTCTCGGACTTGATGAAGTCGATATAGCTTTCGGTCGGTGCCTTGCAGTCGATCGTGAGAGGATTCTTGCCCTCAGCCTTTGCCTGCGGGTTGAACCGGAACATCTGCCAGTAGCCTGCGGCAACCGCACGCTTCATTTCCTGCTGGCAGTTGGTCATGCCGCCCTTCAGACCGTGCATTTCGCAGGGTGCATAGCCAATGACGATCGACGGACCCGGATAAGCCTCTGCCTCAAGCAGTGCCTTCATGGTCTGGTTCATATCGGCGCCCATGGCGATCTGCGCAACATAGACATAGCCGTAGGACATTGCAATCTCCGCAAGGTTCTTCTTGCCGATTGCCTTGCCGGCAGCCGCAAACTGTGCGACCTGACCGATCTGGGATGCCTTGGATGCCTGTCCGCCGGTGTTGGAGTACACCTCGGTGTCGAAGACCATGATGTTGACGTCCTCGCCGGAGGCAATCACGTGGTCCAGACCGCCGAAGCCGATGTCGTATGCCCAGCCGTCTCCGCCGAAGATCCAGACCGACTTCTTGGACAGATAGTCCTTTTCCGCCAGAATCTGTTCCTTGAGCGGTTCGCTGCACGGGCAGCTTTCCAGCATGGCGATCAGCTTTTCGGCAGCGGGAGCGTTGTCTCGGCTGGAGTCCTTGGTGGCAAGGAATTCGTCGATGACCGCCTTCTTTTCCTCGGAGTCAACCTTTTCGCGCAGCTCCTCCACATAGCCGATCAGGCGGTTGCGGATTGCCTTCTGACCGAGCTGGATTCCGAGACCGTGCTCGGCGTTGTCCTCAAACAGGGAGTTCGCCCAAGCCGGACCTCTGCCGGACTCGCGGTTCACCGTGTAGGGCGTTGCGGGTGCGGAGCCGCCCCAGATTGAGGAGCATCCGGTTGCATTGGAGATGTACATTCTCTCGCCGAACAGCTGTGTGATCAGGCGCGCATAGGAGGTTTCCGCACAGCCTGCGCAGGAGCCGGAGAACTCAAGCAGCGGCTGCTTGAACTGAGAACCCTTTACGGAGCTTTCCGCAAACGGCAGCATCTTGGAGGACACATGCTCCACTGCATAGTCGAACGCTGCCTGCTGATCCAGCTGGGATTCCTGCGGGACCATTTCCAAAGCTCTCTTTTCGGGCTTTGTCGGACATGCCTTGACGCACAGTGTGCAGCCCATGCAGTCCAGCGGGCTGATCGCCATCGTGAACTTATAGCCCTCGCAGCCCTTTCCGATCATCTTTGCGGTGAACTTGGTCTGAGCGGGCGCCTTGGCAGCCTCCTCCTCGTTCATCGCATAGGGGCGGATCGCAGCGTGCGGGCAGACGAATGCGCACTGGTTGCACTGAATGCAGTTCTCTGCGTGCCACACCGGAACGTCCACGGCAACGCCGCGCTTTTCATATGCGGCAGCGCCCTGCGGGAAGTGTCCGTCCTCCATACCCTTGAAGGCGGATACCGGCAGAGAATCGCCCTGCATCTTTTCGACGGGCAGAACGATGTCCTTGACGAACTTCACCAGCTCCGGACGGTCGCCCTCGACCGTTTCCTCGGTCTGCTTGGCGTCAAGCTGCGCCCATGCTGCCGGAACGTCGATCTTGACAATCGCGTCCACGCCGGCATCGATCGCGGCATAGTTCATTCTGACGACGTCGTCGCCCTTCTTTGCATAGGACTTCTTCGCCATGTACTTCATATAGTCCACGGCTTCTGCGATCGGGAGAATGCCCGCAAGCGCAAAGAACGCGGACTGGAGGATCGTGTTGGTTCTCTTGCCCATGCCGATCTCTCTTGCCTTGTCGATGGCGTTTACCGTGTAGAAACGGATGCCGTTCTTTGCAATGTACGCCTTGACCTCGTCGGGAAGATGCGTTTCAAGCTCCTCGGGCGTCCACTGGCAGTTGAGCAGGAAGGTTCCGCCCGGCTTGACATCGTTGACGATCTTATAGCCCTTCTTGATGTAGGAGGGATTGTGGCAGGCAACGAAGTCCGCCTTGGTGATGTAGTACGGGCTCTTGATCGGGTTGTCTCCGAAACGCAGGTGGGAGATTGTGACGCCGCCTGTTTTCTTGGAGTCGTACTGGAAATATGCCTGAATATACTTATCGGTATGGTCGCCGATGATCTTGATGGAGTTCTTGTTCGCACCGACGGTTCCGTCGCCGCCCAGACCCCAGAACTTGCAGGAAATCGTGCCGGCAGCCGCGGTGTCGGGAGCGGGCTTTTCCTCCAGAGACAGACCGGTCACATCGTCAACGATGCCGACGGTGAAGTGATCCTTCGGCTTGTCCTGTGCCAGATTTTCGTAAACGGCAAAGACGGACTGCGGCGGGGTATCCTTGGAGCCGAGACCGTATCTTCCGCCGACCACACGGATGCCGGTTCTGCCGGTTTCGTTGAGTGCGGCAATGACGTCAAGGTAAAGCGGCTCGCCGAGCGCGCCCGGTTCCTTGGTGCGGTCAAGCACGGCAATCTTCCTGACGGAGGCGGGAATTGCCTCAGCCAGCTTGGATGCGACAAACGGACGGTACAGACGGACCTTGACAAGACCGACCTTTTCGCCGTGTGCATTCATATAGTCGATGACCTCTTCGGTCACATCGCAGACAGAGCCCATCGCAACGATAACGCGGTCCGCATCCTCTGCGCCGTAATAGTTGAAGAGCTTGTAATCGGTGCCGATTCTTGCGTTGACCTGATTCATGTAGTCCTCTACAATCGCCGGGAAGGCGTCATAGTAGCGGTTGCATGCCTCGCGGTGCTGGAAGAAGATATCGCCGTTTTCGGCGGAGCCGCGCAGGATCGGATGCTCCGGATTGAGGGAGCGCGTGCGGAATGCCGCGACAGCCTCCTTATCGGTCATCTCGTCCAGATCCTTGTAGTCCCAGACCTCGATCTTCTGGATCTCATGGGAGGTGCGGAAGCCGTCAAAGAAGTTCAGCACCGGCACTCTTCCGCGGATGGCGGACAGGTGTGCGACGGCGCCCAGGTCCATGACCTCCTGCGGGTTGGACTCAGCCATCATCGCAAAGCCGGTCTGACGACATGCGTATACATCGGAGTGGTCGCCGAAGATGTTCAGCGCATGGGAAGCAACGCAGCGTGCGGAGACGTGAATGACGCAGGGAAGCAGCTCGCCCGCAATTTTGTACATGTTCGGGATCATCAGGAGCAGACCCTGAGAAGCCGTAAAGGTGGTGGTCAGCGCGCCCGCAGCGAGAGAACCGTGGACCGCGCCTGCCGCACCTGCCTCGGATTCCATCTCGACAACCTTGACGGTGTCACCGAAGATGTTCTTCAGACCTGTGGCGGACCAGGAGTCGGTCAGCTCTGCCATGACGCTGGAGGGGGTAATGGGGTAGATGGCTGCAACATCGGTGAACGCATACGATACGGTCGCCGCAGCGGTGTTGCCATCCATGGATAGCTTTTTTCTTGCCATATATATATATCCTCCTAAGTTGATATACGGATCGCGGCGGAACACGGAACGGAAAATCTGCCGCAAGAACGGCTTCCGGGAAGCAATTTGCGGTCCTGCCGTGTCCCATCGCGTATTATATCATTTTTTGGAGAAAAAGTAAACTGAATTCATAAATAATTTGCAATATTGCCTGGATTTACACGAAAAAAAGCCGCGCGGCAGCGGCTGCGGGGCGGAGTGCGGAGGACATGGCTTCAAGCCGGAGGCATGCGTGCCGCCGCGCCCGTCCGTGCCCTTCCGTGCGGATGCGGCAGACCCCGGAGCATGCCGGGCAGACGGGTGGGCTTCCGGAATCGGGACACGGGGCGCTCCTGCCCCGGGAAGCCGGCGCTGTACGGCTGCCGGGCGGTGAAAATACCGTCCTGACCGGAGGCGAAAGCCGTATGGCGGGAGATTCTTTCCGGGAAACGCCCTGCGGCGCCGGATTTTGCTTTGCGGTGCGGCATTTCTGCACAGAAAGCCGGCTTCCGCGCAGCTTTCCGCCTCCGGACTCCGGCTTCCCGTCTGCCGGAGAAGGGCGCATGTGGGGCGCAGACGGCTGGTTCTTGCTCGAACGGGAGAGGCTTTCGGCGCCCTGCCTGCGTCGGTCGGGGTATGGCGTGCCGGGAGCACAAGCACGGGCATCCTGCGCTTGCGCCGGAGGTTCTGCCGGAGCGGCGGAGCTTTGGCTCAAGTCTGCCGGAGGGGTGTTCCGGCGCCCTGCCTGCGTCGGTCGGGGTATGGCATATCCTGTGGGAACGGGCTTTGGCGTTTACTCCCGCGCAAGCAGCTTTTTTAGCTGTTTGCCCGTTTCCGCCAGCAGCTCATCGGCATATTCGGCACTGTACGCCTCCGCGATCAGCCGGTAGCCTCCCCGCTCCGGGACAACCCGGACGCCGCCGCCCTCCGCTGCGTGATAGACGCCGTCTCCGTCCGGCTCTCCGAGCTGCCTGACCGCCGATGCGCGGAGCCTGCGCGCCGGGATCCTGCCGGTTCGCCGGACAAAGGGAGGCAGAAGCTCCGACAGCCCCGCAAGCGTCTCTCCCGTTTCCTTTTGCAGCGCAAGAAGCGCAAGCACGGCAAACGAGGCATCCCGGAGGACCGGATTTTCCGCAGCTTCCTCCCGGGCTTTGTCATCCTCATCGCCGGACGGGCAGGATGCGTATCTTACGCAGGCATAACCGAGCCGGGACGCGATGCGGTACAGCTCCTCCGAATCCCCGCAGGCAAATGCAAGCGGCTCCCGGAACAGCTCCGGACGCGCGATCAGAAGCATTGCCAGAATGTGGCTCAGATCCGCTTCCGTATCCCCTTCGGTCAGCCTGACCCGGCTCCCGTCCTCGTCCATGTCGATCCGGAGCGGAGCGTCCTCCGAAACGTCCGCGCCCGCCTCGGTCAGAACGCCCGTCAGAACGCCGGAGGCGGAAGCCGCCGCGGTGTCCCGGTGCGCCGCGACCGAAACCCGCACGCCCGCAAGGTCGCCCGCCGCCTTCCGCAGCGCAGGACCGTAATGCCGGGTCAGATACGGACAGCTTTCCCGGTGCTGCCGCGCACGGAGAGCCGCTTCGCGCTCCGTTTCCGGGCCGTGCGGCTGCCGCAGATGCGCGAGCATCGGACGCTCCGTCAGCCGTCCCGGGCGGAGTCCGTGCCGGTCCAGAAGGGCGACCGAGGTGTTCCCGCAGCGGTCGGAGCGGACGAAGCAGACGCCGTCCAGCGCCAGTGCGGACGCTGCCGAGGCTGCGGCACACAGAAAGCCCGCGCCGAGCCACACGCATACGCCGCCGCCCCGTTCGATCCCGGAGGCAAGCGCTTCCCCGGCTTCCTCTCCGCCGGTCCGCCGTGCGCTGCCCGCGTGCATCACGCCGATCCGGGGCTTTTCCGGGGCGCTTTTGCCCAGCGCGTGTGCGGCAGCTTCCCCGATTTTGCCGCACAGTGCGGGGGTGAGAAGCTCTCCGGAGCCGAAAAAGACTCCGTTTGAGAAAAGCCGGTCGGAAAGAGCCGTTCCTGCCTCCGAGGTCTCTCGCAGAACCGTTCCCGCCTCTGTTTCCGTTCCTGCGTCCAGCCTGACGCCGCTGCCTACGGAGACGCCGGCTCCGAGCCGCACGCCCTCTCCCAGAACGGCATGCTGCCCGATCCGGCAGTTCTCCCCGACCGTCACGCTCCGGCACAGGACCGCGCCGTGAACAGCGGAGCCGGCGCCGACCGTTACGCCGTCCATCAGCACGGAGCCGGTGACGCAGGCTCCCTCTCCGATCCGGCAGTCTCTGCCGATGACACTGTCCGCGCACCCCTCGGGCAGAGGCGCGGGAGCCTTTGCGGCATACCGGAGATTTGCCGCGAGATAAGCCTCGGGAGAGCCGATGTCGCTCCAGTATCCGCCGTCCCGCAGACCGAAGACCCGTCCGCCGTTTCCGACCAGCTGCGGGAACAGCTCATGTCCGAAGTCCGTCGGCACTCCCTTCGGAATGTCCTCCAGCACGCGGGGAGAGAGGAGATAGATGCCGGTATTGACCGTATCGGTAAATGCCTGAGACACGTCCGGCTTTTCAATAAAGCGGAGCACGCGTCCATCGGGGGCGGTCAGCACCATGCCGTATTCGGTCGGATCCTCCGCGCCGGTCAGGAGCATGGTGGCGTCCGCGCGGTTTTCCCGGTGAAACAGAACGGCGCGCTTCAGGTCAAATTCACAGAGCGCGTCGCCGCTGAGGACAAAAAAGTCCCCGTCCCGCAGGTAATCCTCCGCCGCTTTGACGCTTCCCGCCGTTCCGAGCGGCGTCTGCTCCTCCGTGTAGTGCAGCCGGATTCCCTCGCACTCCCTTCCGCAAAGCGCTTCTGTCTGCGCCCGGAAGCTGCCGGAAGCGATCACCGCTTCCGCAACGCCGTTTTGCCGGAGCCACCGCAGGATCCGGATCAGAACCGCCTCGCCGCAGATGGGGACAAGCGGTTTCGGCTGTGTGTCGGTCAAAGGACGCAGACGCTGTCCCTTTCCGCCTGCCATAATAATTGCTTTCATCGGACCGTGATCATCCTTTCCTGTGTCCGTATGCAGCCGGGGAGCCGATGCCCGCGCGGGGCGGAGGGTCCGCTCCGGTCATGGACGGGCAGGACAGCCCGCAGAGCCGGTGCGTGCCCGCCGGAGCGGAAACGGCGCGTTTTTTCGGATGCCGGCACCCTCCGCAAAGGAGAGCCGTCCGGCTCCTGCGCTTCCCGTGCCGGACTGTCCCGTCCGGCATCCGCTTTCCTGAGGGCTGCATTTTTATTGTGAATATAACCCGTAAAAATATACATATCCGTTCCGCTGCGTGAATATCCCGGCGCGGAAGGGCAATGATAAAGGCAGTCGGTACATGCGGTCCGGAGGCATACGGTTCCGGACAATTCAGCCCCGCCGGGCGGCAGACAGGAAAGGAATTCCGCTGTATGGTAAAAGGTTGTCAAAGAAAGATCGTTGTTCTGAAGGATACCGGCAGCGATCTGTTTGAAGAGGCGTATTTCATCTTGAAGGAAGAGCATTCGGGCGGCGAGGCATCGATCCCGCCGGATATGGCGGAGGAGGCGGACAGGATTCTTTCCGGGAATCTGAGCGCACCGAAAAAGCCGCGCACGGGGGGCAGAAAACCCGTCTCCGGATTGCGATGGTTTCTCTACGGCGCACTGCTTGCCGGGTCGCTCGTCACAGCCGTGTTTACGGCGGTTTTCTGCTTCTGAGGGGTGCGGCGGGCGCCGGGGGGCAGACGGCAAAGCTCTTGCGGCGCGGCACCCCGCCTTGACGGGGGGACGGAGGCAGAGTGTCTTGCGGCGCGTGCCTTGTTTTGACGGTGCGGGGCGCCGGGCTTCGGGTTCTGCCAAGCATCCGGGGGTGCGATACCGCTCCCTGACAAGGGACGGCGCAGCGGGCGGCGCTTAGCCTCCGGAGGACGGCAGAGAACCCCCAAGGTGCGGCGGGATGCCTCATTTTGACGGCGCGGGGCGCCGGGCTTCGGGTTCTGCCAAGCATCCGGGGGGTGCGATACCGCTTCCTGACAAGGAATGGCGCGGCTTCCCGCCGCGGGAATGGTGCCGGTTCCTTGTAAAGCGGGGGCACACGGTCCCCAAGCCGGACGGGTGCGGCGGATTTTACCCTGCGGCAGAGCGAATCAGGAGCCGCAGAGCCTTGCGGGGTTTCCCCCGGCCCGTGCCCCGCCACGCCGTTTTTCAGACTGTGCAGCGGCTTCCGGAGCCGGAGGAGACGGAAAATTCCGCCTCATCCGGATAACGCGGGGAGGAACCGCTTAAAGATCGTCCGCGTCCTGCACCGGCATGTCGGGAGAGGGACTCTGCTCGGCGCGCCGGTATACCTTTCCGCCCTCCCATGCGCTCTGCACGGATGCAGGAGGGAATTCTCTCTGCTCCCGGTCCGGATCGCGCGGCGGGAATACATCCTCCCTGCGGTTTTTGATCTCCCGCGGCACGCCGGTATAGGAGCCGAGCGGATCGGTGTCGCTTCCGTTTCCGCGGTAGATCCGGGCAGCCTCCGCTGCCCTGTCGGTCGGTTTTCTGTTGCCCTTATTGTTCATGTCTGTGTCCCATGGCTTTCGTGATCGGACGAAAGCTCCTTTCTGTTGAACGTTCTGCTCGCCCTTCCGTGCGCTTTTGCCGTTTGGGCAGAATGCGGGGACGGGCGTCTGATCTTGACCGGAAAAGCTTCGGTGCGGAAGGCAGCCGTTCCTGCCTTGCGGAGCCGGTCGGCTCCCATGTCCGGAGGAGCCGAAGCACACCGCCTTCCGGGAAACGAAGGCTCCTTTGTGCGGGGCGGAAGGCTGCCGGAGGCGTTTTTTTGCGGGGGTATGCGGCTTTTCCGGCATGTCCCGGCTTGCGGTGGGGCGGAAACGCCGGCAGTCTGCCGGGCTGCTCTGCGGGAATCCCGCATGCATGCCCGCTGCGGGAAACAAAACGGCGGTATGAGGCGCCGGGCAGGTCCCGGGAGGGACGAACCGTGCGCCGCCGGAGTCTCTGTCAGAGAAGGTCTGCCGTTTGCACCGGAGGCTCTGCGGAAAAGCTCTGCCGCCCGGGATACTGTGCGCTCCCTGTACGGCAGGAAGAGCCGCTTTGAGAAGCAAAGCCGTCCGTGCCGGGGGCTCCGTCCCAAAAAGGCTGTCCGGAAGCAGGGCTGCCGCGGCATGCATGCCGTGCGGGAAACCGGACGCGGGATTCGATGAAGCTTCCGGCTCCCCCGCCCGCCGCCCGGTCTGCCGGTTCTTTGCTTATTCTGCCGCCTGCCGCCGCAAATTATACCCGTCCGACCGAAAACGACAGGCTTTCTTCCGCACCCTCCTCCCGTTCACGACACGGACAAAAAATACTCATGACATGTTCATAAATGTGTGATATGATTTAATTAATATTTTTGATCGTTTTTCGGAAACCTTCCGCCGTTAACCCATCCGTCCCGCAGTACGTATCGGCGAAGCCGGATCCGGCAGGGAAGGCTCCGAGCATAAAATCTTGAAAATATTGAATGCTTCCGATTACGGAAATACTATGGAAAGGAGCAGACTTGCCGCGTCCGTTATGCGGCAGGTCTTGTATCACTATGGCAAGAAAAAAGAAAAATGCGCTTCCCGCCGGAAAGCTGAAGGTCATGATGCTCGGCGGACTGAATGAAATCGGAAAAAACATCGGGGTTCTGGAGTACGAAAACGATATTATCGTGGTGGACTGCGGGCTCGGCTTTCCGGACGACGACATGCTGGGAATCGATCTGGTCATCCCGGATGTTACGTATCTGGAGAAGAACAAGGAAAAAATCCGCGGCATCTTCATCACGCACGGACATGAGGACCACATCGGCGCGCTGCCCTATGTGCTGAAAACGCTGACCGACATTCCGGTTTACGGCACGCGGCTGACGCTCGGCATTCTGGAAAACAAGCTGATGGAGCATCGCTATGAGCGGACGCCGATCCTTCAGACGGTGGCTGCGGGCGACGTCGTGCCCGCCGGCGTGTTTGACGTGGAGTTCATCCATGTCAACCATTCGATTGCCGATGCCTGCTGCCTTGCGATCCGCACGCCGCTGGGAACTGTGGTGCATACCGGCGACTTCAAGCTGGATATTTCCCCGATCGATGGGGAAATGATGGACATCACCCGTCTGGGGCAGCTCGGGAAGGAGGGCGTCCTTCTTCTGATGTGCGAGTCCACCAACGCGGAGCGTCCCGGCTTTACGCCCTCCGAAAAAACGGTCGGCGCCTCGCTTGACAGCATTTTCATGCGGAATCAGGACAAACGGATCGTCATCGCAACCTTCTCCTCCAACGTCCACCGCGTGCAGCAGATCATCAACACCAGCGTCGCCTATAACCGCAAGGTCGCCGTGACGGGCAGAAGCATGATCAATATCATCAGTGCGGCGATTGATCTCGGGTATATGAATGTCCCGAAGGGCGCTCTGATCGATATCAATGAAATCAAAAAATATCCGATGGAGCAGATCACAATCGTGACGACCGGGTCTCAGGGCGAGCCGATGTCCGCGCTTTACCGGATGGCGTTTGCGGATCATGACAAGGTGCAGATCGGACCGAAGGATCTGGTGGTCATCTCCGCGCACGCAATCCCCGGCAACGAAAAGCTGGTTGACAAGATCATCAACGAGCTGTTTAAGAGCGGTGCGACCGTCTTCCGCGATTCCGTCATTGACGTGCATGTCTCCGGGCATGCCTGCCAGGAGGAGCTGAAGCTGATGCAGGCTCTGACCAAGCCGAAATACTTCATGCCGATCCACGGCGAATACAAGCATCTGATCATGAACAAGGAGCTGGCACAGTATATGGGGACGCCGGAGTCCAACATCTTCGTGCCGGATATCGGCAAGGTGCTGGAGATCGACGCCAAGGGCGCACGCTTCAACGGAACCGTTCCGGCGGGACACCTTCTGGTGGACGGCTACGGCGTGGGGGATGTCGGCAACATCGTTTTGCGCGACCGCCGCCACCTGGCGCAGGACGGACTGATTGTGGTGGTTGCGACCGTGGATATCGATGACAGAAGCATTGTCTCCGGTCCCGATATCGTTTCGCGCGGCTTTGTCTACGTCCGCGAATCGGAGGAGCTGATGGATGAAGTGCGCAGCATTGCCAAAAATGCGCTGGAGCACTGCCTGAACAACAATATTACCGACTGGACGCAGATGAAATCCGATGTCAAGGACGCTCTGACGAAGTATCTGTACTCCAAAACGCACCGCAAGCCCATGATTCTCCCCGTTGTCATGAACGTCTGAGCGGAATTTAAGCATTCCGGGGGCGCTGCGGCTGTGCGGAAAGACCGTCCGGTTTTTTTCGATGGCAGGCATTGCCGGGAGCCGTTAAAAACGTCGGTTTTTAACGGCTTCTTTTGATGCTGTATGGTTGCGGCACAGGCTGGGAGAGGCATGAGTATATGTTGGACGCCGCATTGTGCGGCACGGCTTCGGCAGAGCGGGTGCACTTCCGACGCCGCATCGTGCGGGACAGGCTCGGGGAAGCGTGTGCGCTTTGGAGCCGCATCGCACGGCACAGGCTCGGGGAAGCGTGTGCGCTTTGGAGCCGCATCGCACGGCACAGGCTCGGAGAGGCATGAGTATACGTTGGACGCTGTATCGCGCGGCACGGCTTCGGCGGAGCGTCAGTTCATTTTTGACGGCGGCTCTCATTCCGGGGGCTGCTTCTGCGTGCAGCGCCGGGGCTTTTCTGCCGCCGCACCCCGGGCTTCTGCCGGAGAGAAGAAAGGAACCGTATGAACAAGGGCATTCTGTTTGAAAACCGCGATTTGATCGTCTGCCTCAAGCCGGCAGGTGTTTTGTCGGAGGAGGCGCAGCACGGGGAGCCGAGCATGCCGGAGCTGCTCCGTGCGCATTTTGAGCAGTGCGGCTCCGACTGCGTTCCGTACCCGGTTCATCGGCTGGACATGGGTACGGGCGGCACCATGGTTTATGCGAAAAACAAAAAGACCGCAGCGGCCCTGTCCGCAGCTGTTTGTGCGCACGAAACGGAGAAATACTATCTTGCCGCCGTACACGGAGTCCCGGAGCAGGATCGGGGGATCCTTCGCGATCTGCTCTTCCGCCGGCAGGATATCGGCAAGGCGTTTGTCACTGACCGTCCCAGGCGGGGCGTCCGGGAGGCTGCGCTTTCCTATCTGCTGCTGGAGACGGCGCAGACCGTGTACGGCACGCTGTCGCTTCTCCTGATCCGGCTCGGGACCGGGAGGTTTCACCAGATCCGCGTACAGTTTGCCTCCCGCAGACATCCGCTTGCGGGCGACGGGAAGTACGGGGCGCGCGACAGCCTCCGGCACCCCGCGCTCTGGGCATGCCGCCTTGTTTTTCCGTATCAGGGCAGGGCAAGGAGCTTCTCCGCCCCTCCGCCGGAGGAGGAGCCGTGGAGCTGCTTTCCCCGGGAAATCATGGACCGGCTGTTTTCCGCTTCTCTGCCTGAGGATCGGGAAGGGGATCTGTTTTCTCTCCTGCCGGATCCCGGCGTTTCGGGAGGCTGAATTGTCTGCGGCGGCGAAGCTTTGTGCCGCGGGTGCTCCTCCCCCTGTCTGAGGGGCTGCTCCGCACCGCCCCGGCACGGAATCCTGCGGCAGAGGGCGCATGCCTGTGTCTGACGGCTTTGCCGCAAGATGCTTTTTGGGCACGGCGTGCCGGTTTCCGCTGACATGCGGCATTGAGGACAGTCCGGCGGCACCGCGCGGCATTCCGCCGAAAATACAGCGGGTTATCTTTGGTTCGCCGGTTTATGAGCGCATGTGCCCTTCTGCATGCGGTTTGCAGCCGGCTTTTGCAGACAATTTCCCTGAAACGGAGCAGGAGCTCCATGCGCAGCGTACCGCTTTCGCCCGTATGCTTCCTGCGGCTTTCCGCTGCGGCGGACATTTCCCGATGTGCGGACTGCCTGCGGGGGGCACGCCGTCCGACAGACGGAAATTTTCTGTAAACAGGCGTTTCTGTGCGGCATTCCGCTGTTTGCCGTGGACCTTCCGGCTGCGGGCTTTTGCAAGGCGGCTGCTTACGCATCCGAACATGCGGAAAGCGCGTTCTGCCGTAGGCGGGACGGCGCATTTCCCGCATCGCTGCCCTCAAAGCGATGCTGCATTTCGCGCGCAGCGGACCGCTCTTGCCGGGGCATCCCGGCTTTCGGCTTTTGCAAGACAATCGCCGATGCGTTGGCTCCTGCGGTAAACGGCGTTTGCGGCAGATGCGCGGGCTTCTGAGGGATTGCCTGCGGGAACCCGGCAGCGGCACATGTACAGGAACGTTTCATTCCGGCGGACCGCCTCCCGCGGCTCCGCGTCACACCGAAAAATGGATTACGGAGGCTTTTATGACCGCATCCGAACATACCGCCGGCTCGGTCCGGCAGAAAAAGAACCGCTTTGTGCTCTTTGATCTTGACGGCACCCTGACCGATCCGGCGCCCGGCATTACGGCATCCTGTGCCTATGCGCTCCGGCATTTCGGAATCGAGGTTTCCGATCTGCGCACGCTGCACCGATATATCGGTCCGCCGCTTGTGCAGTCCTTTCAGCGGTTTCACGGACTTTCTCCCGAGGAGGCTGCCCGTGCCCTGAAGCTGTACCGGGAATACTTCGGTGTGCGCGGACTCTTTGAAAACCGTGTGTACGACGGCATTCCGCAGCTCCTTGCAAGGCTGCGGGACGACGGGTATACGCTTCTGACCGCAACCTCCAAGCCGGAGCTTTATACCGTCCGGATTCTGGAGCATTTCGGGCTTCTTTCCTTCTTTGACGGAATCGGAGCCAATACCATGGATGAAACCCGTGCGGACAAGGCGGCGGTCATCCGGTATATTACGGCGCAGTACCCGTCCCTCTCCGGACGGAACAGCCTGATGGTCGGGGACCGTCTTTACGACATCGAGGGGGCGCATGCCTGCGGCATCCGGGCGATCGGCGTGCTGTACGGCTATGGCTCCCGCGAGGAGCTGGAGCAGGCAGGCGCAGACCGGATCGCTCCTACGGTGGAGTCGCTTTACGCCCTGATCCGGACTGAGCTTCCGGCGGAGGAGGGAGCCGGCGCCTCCTGAACCGGCAAAGTGGTGCCCGCTCCCTGTTCGGCGGTGGTCGGGAAGGGACGGGCTGTGGTATGACGGGGTGCACACCGTCCGCTCCGGGCGGACTTTCCGGTGGGCTGACGCTGCGTGCGCTGTTTGCTCACGGCAAAGGATGAGCGGGGAGCGCAGGTCTGTGCCGTTTTTTGCATTGTGACTTCCCGGAATCGGAAATTCATTTCTCCGGACCGGTCAAAAGTGCGCTGCTTTTGCAGTTCTTCAGACATGCGGGTCGGGATTCCGTCATTTTTGATGCGATCCCGGTCGTTTTTGTCTGCTTTTTTATTGCGGCGCAAGGACTTCCGATCGCGGTAAAAAAGCCATACCTCCCGAGAAAGCAAAGAAAATGTTGGTGGGGAAGCATCCGGGACGGGTAACAAATGCCTGCGGCGGTGTCAAGGGTGACCTTTGACACCGCTTTTTTGCAGGCGGGAGCGGCTTCCGGCTTGGAAAACGGCTCCGAGGAAGTCTTTTACCGCAAAATCGTCCCGCCGGAGGGCATTCCGGTTTGGGAAAAGAGGATCGGGTGAGGGGCTGCTCCGGGAGCGCGGCGGGGCAGCCGGGGGCTGACGCATGTGCGGTGGTGTGGCAGCTTTCGTTGTGTGAAATTTTTGCGATTTTTCCGTTTTGCATTCGCTTGGGACCTCCCGCTGCACAAAGGCGGGGAAGGATTGCCGCTTTCGCATGTACGGCTGTGGAACAGCTTTGGCTGGGCGCAACGGTTAGCCCCCCCGCCGCACATTCGCCCGGTGTTTCCCGCTGCAAAAGGGAGGCGGAAGCCCGCCACCTCCGTATTTGCAGATATATGGGGCAGAGCCGCAGACCTCGGGGTGCGTTCGGCGGGGCATCCGGGGGGACGGGAGCAAGCCGCCGGCTTGCTTCGTGACCGGGACCTGATTGGAAACTCGGATTTCAGGGTCTTTGCTCCGAAAGTCCGGACCTGCGCCGCGGCATGCGCTGCCTCTCCTTCCGTTCGCTTTTTCCTCCGGTGACCGCCTTGACAAACTCCACAATCGGAATGACCGACACGGAGAGCAGCAGGGAAAACAGATATTCCGATGCCGAGATGTGCTCCAGACGGAACAGTGTCCGCAGGGGGGGCACGAAAATGACTGCGGCGGTCAGCAGCAATGAGGCAAGCATCGCGCCGAACAGCCAGAAATTATGCGTTTTCAGCCGGAAGATAGAGCCGAACTGCGCCCGCATATTATAAGAATGGAAGATTTCCGCCATGGACATGGTGAGGAACGCCATGGTCATTCCTGCGGAAACCGGATTTTCATGCGCTCCGCCGAGCACTCCCGAAATGCCGGCAAGAAAGGCTCCGACCGTCAGGGCTGCGACCATGAAGCCCTGATAAATACAGGAAAATCCCACGCCTCCGGAGAACAGCCCCTCATCGCTTTCGCGCGGCTTCCTCCGCATGATGTCCGGCTCCTCCTTTTCCAGCCCGAGCGCCAGAGCGGGCAGCGAATCCGTGATCAGATTGATAAACAGCAGATGCACCGGCAGAAGGATCCGGAAGCCGGTCACGGTTGCGGCAAAGATGCAGAGCACCTCGCTCAGATTGGAGGAGAGCAGGAACCGGATCGCCTTGCGGATGTTGTCGTAAACCCGCCTGCCCTCCTCCACGGCGGAGACAATCGTGGCGAAATTGTCGTCGGCAAGGATGATGTCCGCGACATTTTTTGTCACGTCCGAGCCGGAGATTCCCATGCCGATGCCGATGTCGGCGGTTTTCAGCGCGGGGGCGTCGTTGATGCCGTCCCCCGTCATTGCCGTTACCATGCCTTTCTTTTTCCATGCCTCCACGATCCGCACCTTATGCTCCGGGCGGACCCGTGCGAAAACGCTGTAGCGTTCGATGCCTGCGGCAAGCTCCGCTTCGCTCATCCGGTCCAGCTCCGCGCCGCTGACCGCCTCTCCGGCATTCTGAAGGATCCCTGCCTCCCGGGCAACCGCCACTGCCGTCTCCGGATGATCTCCTGTGATCATGACCGGACGGATTCCTGCCTGCCTGCATGCGGCAACCGCGCCCGGAACCTCCTCCCGCACGGGGTCCGCCATTCCGGCAAGCCCGATAAAGATCAGGTTCCGCTCCAGAACCGCTGCGTCGGATCCGGCAGGCGGCGCCGCATAGACCCGGTATGCCGCCGCAATCACGCGCAGCGCGCAGGACGCCATTTTCCGGTTCTCCGAAAGAATCTCCGCCCGGAGCGCGTCCGTCATCGGAACCGTGACAGAGCCGCGGCGCATGCCGGTGCAGCGCTCAAGGACCGCATCCGGCGCGCCCTTTGTGAACTGTATGATGCCGCTTCGCCCCCTGTGCACCGTGCTCATCATTTTCCTGCGGGAATCAAAGGGAGCCTCCCCGATCCGGGGCATGGTCCGGGCGAGCTCCTTCGGGTCTGCGCCGCATCGGAGCGCAAAGCGGAGAAGCGCAGCCTCCGTCGGTTCTCCGGAGACGCTTCCGTCCCGCCTGACCTCCGCCTCGGTGCAGAGACAGAAGGCATCCGCCAGCATCGCCCCTTCTCCCGTACTGCGCGTTACGGTCATTTTGTTCTGCGTCAGCGTGCCGGTTTTGTCCGTGCAGATGACCTGCGTGCAGCCGAGCGTTTCCACCGAGGAGAGTCTGCGGACGATCGCGCGCCGGGACGCCATTCTGGTTACGCCGAGAGACAGCACGATTGTCACAACGGCGGCAAGCCCCTCCGGAATCGCGGCAACCGCAAGGCTGACCGCCAGCATGAAGGTGGAAAGCACCACCGGAAACGACAGCGACCCCTCCTTCAGGATCCCGACCGCAAACATGACCGCGCAGATGACAAGCACCAGGACGGTCAGCGTTTTCGAGAGCGAGGTCAGCTTTTTCTGGAGCGGGGTTTCTCCCCGGCGCGCACCGCGGATGGCATGCGCGATTCTTCCCATTTCGGTGTGCATGCCGGTTGCCGTCACCAGCATTCTGCCTCTTCCGTACACCACGCCGGAGCCCATGAAGGCCATGTTTTTCCGGTCGCCCGGAGCGATTTCAGCGCCGTCCGACGGCTCCTTCAGCCGCGCCGCCGTCTTTTCCGCCGGCAGGGATTCCCCGGTCAAAGCAGCCTCCTCGGTCTTCAGGCTGTAGACCTCCAGAAGCCGTCCGTCCGCCGGGACCGCGTCCCCCGCCTCCAAAAGCACGATGTCTCCCGGTACAAGCCGTTCCGCCGGGATCCGCTCCGTCTCGCCGTCCCGGAGCACCGATGCCCGGGCGGGCGACAGCTTTTTCAGTGCGGACAGCGCGCGCTCCGCCTTGCTCTCCTGTACAACACCCAGAACGGCGTTGAGCACGACAACAAAAAGAATGATCAGCACGTCCGCTCCGGATTCTCCCGAAGCCCGCGCGGTCAGCGCGGAAAGGACTGCGGCAGCCAGCAGAACCAGCACCATCGGGTCCAGAAGCTGTCCGAGGAACCGCAGCGGCAGCGGCGTCTTCTTTTCCCCCGCAAGCGCGTTCGGACCGTTTTGCTCCAGCCGCGCGTCCGCCTCCTTCCGCGGCAGACCGGAGCCGGAGGTGTGCAGCGCGCGCAATGCTTCTTCTTTGTCCATCAGATGATATTTCATAAGTCTGACTGTCCTTTCTTCTTTGCCGGATTCCCAAGGGCGCCGCGTTCCGATTCGCGCGGACAAGCCTCTGCCGAAACGTAAACATTTGATGCACCGACTTGACAAGCGTTCCGGGCTGCTATATAATTATACGGGACAATGCCGGAATATCACAGATTTCCGGCAAAATGCGGAAGAACTCCCTGCATGGGACGGCATATCCGGGCTGTACGGCGGTTTTTGGACGCGGCGGTTTTTTCCTCCCGCGCAGGCGGCTTCCTGCCTTCATGCGCTTTTCGGCGGAGCGGCGGAGCGCGGTGATTTGCGCCGGCATGCGCCGACGGAGGGAGCGGGCAGCTTCCGGCTTTCGGGGTGCCGTCCTTTCCGGCAGAGCGGCAAGGCGGGGGACCTGCACCTTGTGCGGAGAACGGGACGGGGGACTCTCTGTGCGGCGTTTGCGCCGGGAGGGCGGATGGATTTGCCGCTTCGGGGCGCTGTGTTCCGGGGATGTGGGGACGGGAGCCTTCACATGGGGAACGGAAGCCGCCTTACCGCAAAGGCGCGGCTTTGGGACGGGAGATGAATCTTTTGATTCGGTTTCCGGTGTCCCGCTGCGCGAAAAGGAGCGCCGGTCGGCTGCAATTCCGAAGAAAGGAAGCTTTTGCTGATGCAAAAGCCATGGTTATAGATATGAAAAAACCGAAGATCGGCTTTGTATCTCTCGGGTGTCCGAAAAATCAGGTTGACACCGAGGTTATGCTGCACGAACTGATGGAGGCGGGCTATGAGATCACCGGAGAGGAGATTGAAGCGGACATCATTATTGTGAACACCTGTGCGTTTATTGAGAGCGCCAAGCAGGAATCCATCGATAATATTCTGGATGTTGCGTGGCTGAAGGAGCACCGCAGTCTGAAGGGCATCATTGTGACCGGCTGCATGGCACAGCGTTATCCGGAGGAGATCAAAAAGGAGCTGCTAGAGGTGGACGCCGTTGTCGGAACCGGCAGCATTCACGACATCGTCAAGGCGGTGGAGTCCGTTGCGGAGGGCATCCGGTATGAATCTCTTCAGCCGAACGAATGCCTCCGGCTGGGCGGCGACCGGATCCTTACAACGCCGGACTATATGGCATACATCAAGATCGCGGAGGGCTGCGACAACCGCTGCACCTACTGTGCGATTCCCGCCATCCGCGGAAAATTCCGCTCCCGCCCGATGGAGGATATCGTGGCGGAGGCAAAGGGACTGGAGGAGCTTGGCGTCCGGGAGCTGGTCGTGGTCGCACAGGACACCTCCCGCTACGGCATTGACCTTTACGGCGAATACCGGCTTGCGGCGCTGCTGCAGAAGCTCACTGACGAGACCTCAATTCCGTGGTTCCGCATTCTGTACTGCTATCCGGACAAGATTACGGATGAGCTGATTGCACAGCTCCGGGACAACCCGCGCGTGCTGAAATACATCGATCTGCCGGTGCAGCACATCAGCGAAAGCGTTCTGAGGCGCATGAACCGCCACGGCTCCGGAAAGCTGGTAAGGGACGTCATTGCAAAGCTGCGGCGCGAGGTCCTGGGCATTGCCATCCGGACGACGGCAATCGTCGGCTTCCCGGGGGAGACGGAGCAGGATTTCGAGGAGCTGTGCGAGTTCGTCAAGGAAGAGCGGTTTGACCGCTTCGGTGCATTCCCCTACTCCCGTGAGGAGGGAACGCCGGCATACGATATGCCGGATCAGATCGATGAGCAGGTCAAGCAGGACCGGTATGACATGCTGATGCAGCTTCAGGAGGACATTCACCGACAGCTGAACGAAGCAAAGCTGCATACGGAGCTGACCGTTCTGTGCGAGGGCTATGACCCGGTGGCGGAGCGGTTTTACGGGCGCTCCTATGCGGATTCCCCCGATATCGACGGAAAGGTGTATTTTACCTCGTCCCGCCGGATCGGGGAGGGCGAATTTGTCACGGTCCGGATTACGGACGCTTTGGATTACGATCTGATCGGCGTTGCAAAATTCCGGGACCGGAAGGACTGAGCGGAAGGAACACTCCGCAGCTCCGGCGTTCCGGAGCGCACCAAGCCGACCCGCGGAACCCGGGGACGCCGCAGGGGCTGCCGGAAAACGCTCCGCCTCTGTAAGGAGGCAGACGCGCAGCCTGCCGGGGAAGCCTCCGCTTTATGAGGGGGATGGCTTGGTTTTCCGCGGTTTCCGCTGCATAAGCGGCTCAATTCGCAAGAAAGGAAGCCTTTGCCGATGCGAAGGCTATGGTCATGAACATGAATCAACAAGAAAACCGGGGTTCTCCCGCCGCAAAGCCGGGGCTGAACCTTCCGAATAAGCTGACGGTGACGCGCATCCTTCTGGTTCCGGTCTGCATGTTTTTTGTGCTGTTTACCGGGCTTCCGGAGACGTGGTCCCGCATCATTGCGGCTGCGGTGTTTATTCTGACCGCCCTGACCGACACGCTGGACGGCATGATCGCGCGGCGCTTCCGCCTTGTGACCGATTTCGGAAAATTTCTGGACCCGGTCGCGGATAAAATGCTGGTCATCGGCGTGCTGCTTTCGATGCTGGTCCGGTTCCGCGCGGATACGGTGTTTGTCAACGTCATGGTATGGGTCGTTTTCATCGTGTTCCTGCGCGAATTGGGCGTTACCTCGCTGCGGATGATTGTCAGCGGAAAAGCGAATATTGTTGTCGCTGCGAACTGGATGGGCAAGGTCAAGACTGTGTCGCAGATGGTCTGCATTCTGACGATCCTTCTGGAGCCTGTGCTGATTCATCAGTTCTGGAACTCCGGCATGCTTCTGAGCTATGTGACGGCTGCCTTTATGACCGTGATGACGGTCGCGTCCGGCGTGCAGTATTTCCGCGCGTACTGGCAGTATATCCGCCCGGAAAAGTAAGAACAGGGATCCGGACGGCGTTCCGATTTCAAAAGAAAGGAAGCTCCCGAAGCCGGGAGCGTCTGATCACGGTATGATTGATCTTCTGACGCTTGAAAAATCCTTCCTCACGCCCCATATCAAAAAGGGCGGCGCTGCCGTGGATTTCACGATGGGCAACGGGCATGATACGCTCTGGCTTTCGGAGGCGGTCGGCGAAGAGGGGAAGGTCTATGCGTTTGATATTCAGGAGCAGGCACTGCGCTCCACAGAGCAGCTTCTTGCCGGCTCCGGGTGTCCCCGCAACTATACGCTGATCCACGATTCCCACGCGAATGTCGCACAGTATGTCAGGGAGCCGATCTGCGCCGGTATGTTCAACCTCGGCTATCTGCCGGGAGGGGACAAATCGGTCACAACGCTGCGTCCCTCCACAAAAGCGGCAGTGGAGGCGGGCATCGAGCTTCTTGACCGGGACGGCGCACTTCTGATTGCGGTGTATCCCGGGCATGCCGAGGGTACGCTGGAGGGGGAAATGCTGCGGGAGATGCTTTCCGGCTACAGCCGGTTCAAGCTCTGCTGCTCCATGTTCCGCATCATCAATTCCCCGTCCTCTCCGTTTTTCTTCCTTGTTGAAAAGAAGGCATGACGCCCGGGGCTCCGACCCGCGTGCCGCGCGGAACGGGGCTTTTGCATAAAAAAAGAGCCCGGGAGGCTTTTGTCCGTCCGGTTTCCGTTTTTTAGAGGGATACAGCTCCGCTTGACGCTTTGCGGCGCCCTCGCTGCTTCTGTTTTTCCGATATCCTTTTCCTGCCGGAAATCAGTCATCGTGGAATGCCGACGCCGCATCGGCAATCAGCTGCATGCGCCGCTCCCTTTCCTCGGTCGTCGGGACCGGATTATACCCTCACAGTCGCATGCTCCGGCACGGTTATGACGGGTTCCTCATAAACATCGGTGCATTATTCTCTCTTTCCGGTGTTTTTCATAAAATGATCCTTTCAGATATTCGTTCCTGCATCTGCACGGTATGGCGAATATTTGAAGCTGTCAACGGAATTTAAACAAATATTCGGATTATTATCGGGGGTTCAATATGTTTTACGATATTTTCAAAAAGCTTTGTGATGATCGGGGTGTCAACCCGACGCGCGCGAGCATGGAAATCGGAATCAGCCGCGGCAGCACTGCCTATTGGAAAAAGCGCTGCAGGGAAGGCTATAACACGATGCCGGATTCCTATACGGCTGAAAAAATTGCAAATTACTTCAATGTTTCGATCGATTATCTTTTCGGAAGAACAGATGATCCGACCGATCCGAAGAGCGCTCCGCGTGATTGCTCGGCTGCAATTTCGGAAGCTGTGTGCAAATACAAAAAGCTTGATGCCGTTGATAAGGTGAAGGCGGAAGCGTACATCGACGGGCTGCTGTCGTCGGATAAGTACCGGACCGAAGCTTAAACAAACAGCGCCTGACCGGGCGATTCGGAATAAGATTGATTGGCTTTGTTGAGTGGCACAGCCCCCGTTTCCCATTCCGCAAGAATCTCATCGGTTGCCTCCCGGATCCTCTGCGCCTTTGCGGTCGTTGTATCGACCCCGGTCGAAAACCGGGAAAACTCTGCAAGGGCAACCTTATAGCCGCGTCTGCGCAGCTCTTCGATTACATCGATGTTTCTCTTTCCGAGCTTCATGACCCGGATTCGCGTTTCACTGTAAAGCATGTTGTTCTCCTTTCTATCGTTGCAAATCCCGTGTTTGATCTTTTAGCAGATCATCTACTGTGCAGTTCAATTCTAATGCGATTTTTGGCAGCAGTTCGGAACGCGGGAGCGCTTTTCCGGTTTCCCACATCGCCACCGTTGTCCTGCCGACTCTCAGGGCTTTCGCCAATTCCGATTGAGTCAGCGATTTAGACATTCTCAGCGATTTGATGTTCATTTTTACCTCCTTGTCAAGTTTCTTGACATAATAATATCACAGCATCTCTTGATTGTCAAGTATATTGACAAATATTTTTTTGGCAAAATATTGATTGTCAATTTAATTGACAGTATAATACAGTCAGGGGGTGCTATAATGATCCGTTTAAAAGAACTCAGACAGAAAAGCAACATAAGTCAGGCAGAATTATCGGATTTGGTTGGCGTTTCACGTTCAACCATTGCCATGTGGGAGACAAACAAGAGTCAACCCGACATAGAATCCATTCGAAAAATCGCTTCCGTACTACAGACAACCATTGATAATCTACTTTGCTATGATGCCTCATCTGCTCAGCCCAAAGAAGCCGAACCGGAACAATCTGTAAAGTTCCAGCCCAACACGGTCACGCTGTGCAGTCATGACGGGGATTTGACCGTGAAGAAGCTTACCGATGAACAGATGGATGCAATACGGTCAATTATTGAGCAACTGCCGGGGGCTTCAGAATAATACCCGGATCCTTGTTTCACTGTAAAGCATTTTTTTATGCTCCTTTCGGTCATTTTGTTGACAACTTCCCCCGACTGCGGTACAATATATTTGCTGACTATACTGTGCCTCGATTGTTCGGGGTTCTGTTGTCTTGGTGATGTTATTATATCACTCATAATGAGTGGTGTCAATGCAAAATTGTTCATTTTGAGTGATTTTATGTTTTGCACAATCCGGCATCACTCATATTGAGTAATTTTCACAATCAGTCAAGGAGTTTTTATGAAAAGTAATGACCAAGTTATTTCTCGCATATTGACACTGCTTGAAGCTCAGGGGAAAACGCAGAGTGATTTGACATCATATTTGAAGATTACTCCAAATGCGTTTACCGATTGGAAATCGGGAAGACTAAAATCATATACAAAACATTTGCCGAAAATCGCCGCATTTTTCGGCGTCACCGTGGATTATCTCCTCGGTAATGATGACGCGCCTATCCCGCAGGAACCCAATCTCATTATTACCGCACCGAATGCAGAAGAAATGCAGTTGCTGGAAGCATACCGGAGATTGAATGAAATAGGCAAAAAAAGAGTTCAAGACACAGTCGATGATTTGATGCAAATTCAGAAGTATACGGAAAAGTCGTCTCTGTGATATTATTATAACTCTCAAAAAAGAGCTTGTCAATGCAAATAACTCTTTTTTATGAGTTTTGTATGCTTACACAAAAGCAAGAACTCTTTTTTGTGAGTTTTGGAGGATAATTATGACATTCTATGACGTGATATCCGGGTTATGTAAAGAAACACATACTTCCCCTACCACTGTATCAAAGCAGCTCGGTTTGAGTACATCAATGCCGACACAATGGAAGAACGGCAGAATTCCCAACGGCGATACCTTACTGAAAATCGCCGCGTATTTTGATGTTTCCGTAGATTATCTCCTTGGCAGAACCGATATTAAAAGTATGGCTTCTGCTTCCGTACCGGATGTGGCGGACACACAGCTGCTTGAAGGCTTCCATCGTCTGAACGAGATCGGAAAAAAAAGAGCCCTTGACAGCTTGAATGATCTGGTACAGCTCCCGCGGTACACCGAAAAGCTGTACAAAATCAAAAAAGCCGTCAGAGGCGGCGAATTTACAGAGGAATATATCAACGAAGAGGAAAAGAACCGGCTCTTCAACGGTACGCCGATTGACGATGATATGCTATAAACGGCTGAAACTGCTCATACACGGCGCGCTCCAAGGGAGACGTTAAGAACTTGTTCCGCTGCCGGAGCAGCGCAAGACGCCCGGCGCGGAAGGTTGCTGCTTCTAAGCTGATCCCGCACAGGGCGGCGATCTCTTCCGGGGTCTGCACACCGCAGCCCCACAGCACGCATGCAGGGGCGAGAATACGCACGGCGAATGCGTTGGCTGCCTTCTCCCTCGGATCGTCCTGCGGCAGCGGATCGCGGCTGAGCGGATACGGTCCGCTATATCCGATGTGCCGTTGGGGGGGATGCTCCTCCGGTTTGCGGAAACAGTGAGCCGCCTGCGCAGCTTCTT
>CAKRZE010000015.1 GCA_934432725.1 uncultured Eubacteriales bacterium | reverse complement strand
CCCTTGCTCCTCAAGGAGTCGCATTTTGCAAAGCAAAACCGGGATATTTGCCTTCGTGCGCTGAAACTTCATCGCGGTATCTCCCCAAAAGTGCACCGAGGGTCTAAGCAGTTAGCTTGTGTAAGCAAGCAACACGTGGAGTTTGCGATAAGCGAAAGTTCAGCGGGTGTTGCAAACAAATATCCCTGCGGGATATTTGCCCTTGTAAGCGGGAACTCATCGCGGTATCTCCCCAAAAGTGTACCGAGGGTCTAAGCAGTTAGCTTGCTTGATGAACAACGGGGCGCCCGGGGCATCTTTTGAAAGGTTTTACCTTTTTGCAAACCCCAACGGCACACCGTCTTCATGGCGTGCGCATGAAAAGCTCCCTATTCAAAGTTTTTGCGGGGTTTGGGGCGGCTTTTTTCCAAAAAGCGCCCCAACGTACCCCCCTGCAAACTCCATCGGCACGCTGTCTTCATTGCTGCACCATGAAAAGCCCCCAGTTCAAAGTTTTTTGGAGGTTTTAGGAACCTTTTTCTCAAAAAAGGTTCCTAACGTACCCCGCATCCCTCCTGAAGCATACCGTTTTCGACATGGCAGAGGGAGCAAGGGAAGGGGAAGGACTCGCAGGAGGTCACGATCACCTGTCTATCCTTCATACCGGAGAGGAGAAAGGAGCGTCTTTTTTCATCCAGCTCACTCAGAACGTCATCGAAGAGGAAGACGGGGTACTCCCCGGAGGCATCTTTTGAGATTTCGCCCTCCGCGAGCTTCATGGCGAGTGCGAGCGACCGCTGCTGACCCTGAGAAGCGAAGGCGCGGGCTTCCTTATCGTTAAGCAGGATTGAGACATCGTCCTTATGTGCGCCGAACAGTGTTGCGCCGTAGCGGACCTCACGGTCAAGGTGGGAGGTAAGCTGAGAGAGGAACTCCTCCTCCGACCGGTTCTGGACGGAGCGGAGGGAAGGCTTTTCGCGCTGACCGGTCATCTCGCCGAAAAAGAGTCTGACCTGCTCCTCAAGTTGTGCGACATAGCGGCAGCGTCTCTCACAGATCAAAGCCGAGACCTCGGCAAGCTGCTCCGAGAGCACCTCCACCGTTTCCAGAAACGGCTTTTGAGAGCCGGTCTCGCGTATTTTCCGGATACAGGCATTGCGCTGCTCCAGAATGCGGTTAAAGCGCTGCAAAAGCACGATATAATGCGGCTCCAGCTGAGAGATTGCGACATCCAGAAAGGTTCTGCGCACATTGGGACCGTCCCGGACAAGGGAAAGATGCTGAGGGGCGAAGAGAACGGCGCGGAATGAGCCGATCAGCTCGCTCATTTTCGTCACGGGATAGCCGTTTACACGGCAGAAGCGTCTTTTCCGTTCAGCCGACCAGCGGATGCTCATCTGCATCTCACGGTTTCTGTCCGCGAAGAAGAGCGTCACGGAGGCGTCCTGTTCCCCGAAGCGGATCAGCTCGGACTCCTTTGCGGTCCGGAAGCTCCTGCCCTGCGCAAAGAGGTATATTCCCTCCAGCGCGTTTGTTTTGCCCTGACCGTTATCGCCGTGCAGGACCGTAACCTGCGGGGAGGGGCACAGCTCCGCCTGCTCTATGTTTCTGAAATTCCGGTACAGAACCCGTTTGCAGATCATATCGGCAGAGCTCCGGTCATTTTCCGAGGCGGACGGGGAGTGCAAGCAGGAGGAAGCGGCTGTCGGGGGCAGGCTCTGCCGGCTCTATCAGCATACTCATCAGGGGAGAGGACAGCGAAAGCAGGATATCATCCGTATCGCATGCCCGCAGAGCATCGAGCAGCAGACGGCAGTTAAAGCCGATCTCAAGGTCATCGCCCTCCTTTTCGCAGGGGACGGTATCGCTGACGCGGCTGACGACCGATACAGAGGTCACCGTCAGCGTATCGCCCGTGAAAATGCATTTTACGGGGCTTTTGATCTGACCCTGCTGTTTATCCTCGGTGACAAGCATCGCGCGCTCCAGGGACTCTGTAAAGGCGGAGCAGGACAGTCGGACATGAATCTTGCTCTGCTTCGGGATAAACCGCTCATATTCGACATACTGCTGATCGATCAGACGGGAGAACAGGATAAAATCGCCGAGGATCAGGATCAGATGGCGTCTGGTCAGCTGAAGCTCCACGGGGTCCTCGGAATCGGAGAGCAGGCGGGAAATCTCGGTCAGCGTCTTTCCGGGGACGATAAAGTCCAGATTTGCAAGGTTTTTACCGGTTGCGGTTTCCAGCTTGCAGACCTTTTCAAACAGAGCAAGGCGGTTTCCGTCGCAGCCGACCGCCGTAATCGACGGACCCTGAATGCGGAAGAACGCGCCGTTTAAGGAGGGGCGCGGATCGTTCTGCGCAACGGCGAAGGAGGTCTTTGCGATCATATCCTTCAGCTCGCACTGGCGGATTTTAAAGCAGTCGTCTCCCTGAAGGTACGGCAGATCGGGAAATTCGTTTCCGGGCAGGGCGGAGAACTCAAAGGAGGCTGAACCAGAGGAGATTGTTGTCTGGTTGTTTTTTGGATTGATTTCGATTGTCACAGAGGGTCCGGGCATGGCGCGGACGATCTGGAGCAGCTTTACGGCGTTTAAAATGAAGGAGCCATCCTCCAGAACCGAGGCTGCGATCTTGGTGCGCATGCCCTTTTCCAGGTCATATGCGGAAAGGACACAGGCATTTTCTTCTGTGGTGATCAGGATTCCGGCAGTTGCGGGAATGGTATTCTTATTCGAAACACAGCCGGACATCGGGGTAACTGTAGAGAGCAGAAGCTCTTTGTCCAAAATAATCTTCATAAGTATCGGCAAGCTTTCTTCCCTTGAGCGGGAGGGATATTTTTTCTGCGGAGCGTTTTCAGCTTTTGCGGTTTTCCTGCTTTACGGCTTTTTCCCGCAGGCTTCTTTTTTTGCACCGTGCGTTTCGTGCGCGGAAGAGAAAGAGAAAGAAAAAGGAAAAAGAACAGTAGTAGTAGCAGTAGGGGGTGTTGAAATTGTGGAAAACCTGTTTTTTGGCTTTCCGGGCTGATTTTTTGCCGCGGCTTTTCAAATTCGGCTGTTGAAAACGGCATTTTGCGCTGTGGAAATCTCACGGATTGCAGAAAGGACCGGAATCCGGGGAAAACTCTGTGGAAAACCATGTTGAAATTGTGGAAAAGTTTCAGGCTCGTACCGGGATCATTCCTTGATTTCCTTCAGAAGCGCCTTGATCTCAATATCCAGCGTGGGGTTGCCCTTGATTTCATTTTCGACCTTTTCCAGGGAATTTATGATGGTGGTGTGGTCGCGGTTGAACACCTTTCCGATCGCCGGGAGAGACATTTCGGTCATCGTGCGGATGATGTAGATGGAGATGTGCCGCGCCATTGCGATGTCCTGGGTCCGCTTTTTTCCCTTCAGGTCCTCCACCGAGACGGAATAGTGACGGGAAACGTTTGTCAGAATCTTATCGACGGTGACGTGAATCGGCTCGGACGGTGTGATCAGGTCCGCGATGCATGCCTTTGTCAGCTCTATGTTGATCGGCTCTCCGGCAAGGAAGCTCTGTGCGCCGACCTTCCGGACCGCGCCCTCCAGCTGGCGGACGTTGTTCTTCAGATTTTCCGCAATGTAGTTCAGAACGTCGTCCGGGAGACTGATGCCGAGCGATTCCGCCTTCTTTTTGAGGATGGCTGTGCGCAGCTCATAGTCCGGTGGCTTGATATCGGCAATCAGTCCCCACTCAAAGCGGGTTTCCAGCCGCTCCTCCAGTGATTTGATGTCGTGCGGCGGTCGGTCGGACGTCAGGACGATCTGCTTCCGGTTCTCATACAGCTCGTTGAAGGTGTGGAAGAATTCCTCCTGTGTCGCCTCGCGTCCGGCAATGAACTGAATGTCATCGATCAGAAGAATGTCCGCCTTGCGGTAAACCTCGCGGAAGGCTGCCGTGTTGTTCCGGCTGATGCTGTCAATCATCTGGTTGGTGAAGGTCTCGCCCTTGACATAAATCGGAACAAGGTCGGGCTTCGTTCTTTTCAGCTCTCCCGTAATGGCATAGAGCAGATGCGTTTTGCCCAGACCCGAGGGTCCGTAGATGAACAGAGGATTGTATTCTCTTGCCGGATTCGCAGCGACTGCCCGGCAGGCGGCGTGCGCGAATTTATTGGAATTGCCTACAATGAATTTTTCAAAGGTATAATCTTTTCTGATCTTTTGCTGATCGGGGGAATCCTTGTCCTGATCCGCGGAGTAGTAGCCCGGCTCGGAATCGGAGGAGGGCTTTGAAGGCTTGTCCGGATTGAGGAAAGCCGAAACGTTCTCGACTCTCTGCCGGCTTGCCGGCGTGCGTGCTGCGGGGGGAAAGCCCGACATGTCCGGATCCTTCGGATGCACCTCCGAGGATCGGATGTCCAGCTCGACCCGGAAGCCGAGCACCTCCGCGAAAATGTCCTCCAGCTTTTCCCGGTACTGTCTTTTGATGATGTCCCGTTTAAAGTCCCGTTTGCTGACCAGAACCGCCATGTTGTCGGTCAGCATGGTGAGGGAGACATCCGAAAACCAGAGAGACATTGTTGTTTCCGAGCATTGCTCTTTTTCCTTGAACAGCGTCAGGACGGTCTGCAGGATTTCCTGAAGCGGCTGCGTGTCTGCCATCGCGTGCTTTTTCCTTTCAATATAATATAATATTACACCGTTTATTATAGCACAGTTTTCCCCGGATTGCAAGCGAATTTCAAAACATTCCAAGCAACCAAGCAACACGTAGAGTTTGCGATAAGCGAAAGTTCAGCGGGTGTTGCAAACAAATATCCCTTGCGTCTCTAAGCAACGCATGAAGCTTGCAATAAACCAACGTTCAGCGTGCGTTGCTAACAAATATCCCTACGGGATATTTGCTGTCGTGAGCAATAACTCATCGCGGTATCTCCCCAAAAGTGCACCGGCAATCTAAGTGGTTAGTTTGTGTGATGAACAGTGGGGCGTCCGGGGCATCTTTTGAAAGGTTTTAACTGTTTGCAACCCTCATTGGCGGGATATCTTCACGGATACACCGTGAGAAAATCCCATATCAAAGTTTTTTGGAGGGTTTGGGACCCTTTTTTTCAAAAAAGGGTCCTAACGTATCCCACGTCCCCCTGCAAACTTCATTGGCAACAAGCAACGCATGCAGTAAGCAGTAATCCATAGCTCACCGGCGTTGCCATAGTAAGTGTAAACCCGATCCCCCCTATTTAAAGTTTTTTGAGGGGTTTGGGGCAGCTTTTTTCCAAAAAAGTGCCCCAACGTTTCCCCTTGGTCTTGAATTTTGAGGGCTGATGGGTTATAATACGCACAGGGAAGCCTTGCACAGGGCAAGTCTTCCGGGGCTTGGCAGCCCCCGGCGCGGCGGCTTGCTGTGCATGCGGAAGAATAGAGGGAGGAAAAGAGCGGTTCGGTCCGGTCGGCATGCTTTGCTCCCGTCCGGCGGCGCAGCTTTCCTCAAATCCGCGACAATCAAAAAGAACAGAAAGGTTGCCCCCGTTCTGCGGAGGCAAAAAACCGATTCATGACACATTCATTCCCCGGCGGAATCCGGCGGTTCGGCAAAAGCGAGTGGGACAGCTCAGCTGCGGCGGAGCTGCAGCATTCTCCGTTTGCGGCATATGAGATGCCGGAGGCAGACGGGGAGCGTTGTATTCCCTCCGTTTCGGAGGGAGACCTTGTTCTGCGCGGTCAGATCATCGGAAGAAGCGGCGGAGATAAGCTTGTCCCGGTGCTTTCCGCCGTATCGGGGCGTGTAGAGGCTGTATCAAAGGCAGGAACCGTCATCATCCGGAGCGACGGAGAGATGCGGGAAGAGGAGCCGCTCCCTCCTCTTCGGGAGGAAATCATGCGGGTCTCCCCGCAGGAGCTGATCGGGATCATCCGCGATGCCGCAATTCCGGAAAGCGGCTCTGACCGGCTTGCGCTTGCGCGGTTTCTTGACAGGAACGCGGGAAAGCTCCGGGATGTTTTTTTAAACTGCGCGGAGCCGGACCCGGGAAGCTGCACCTTTTCGTATCTTGCGGAATCGTTTCCGGAGGAAATTGCGGGAGGCTTTAAGATCCTTCTGCGCATTCTCGGCATCGGAAAGGGGACGGTGCTTCTGCCCGCGGAGGATTTTTCAAAAAGTCCGCTGCGAAGCGCCGTCCGGAATTCCAGGATTTTGCGGGCGGAGCGCATCAAGGGGAGCTATCCCGCATGCAATCCGCGTCTGATTGTCCCGCAGCTTACGGGAAAGGGCGGCTTTATGGGCAGGGAGCTGTCAGATGACGGCTGTGCGGTGTTCACGCCGGACACCTGTCTTGCGGTGTATTACGCCTGCACCTGCGGGCAGCGTCAGACGGACCGGCTTCTGACGGTCGCGGGAGACTGCGTCAAAAAGCCGGCTGTGCTGCTGGTCGGGATCGGAACCGGCTGCCGGGATGCGGCGGAAAAGGCGGGACCCCGGGAGGTTCCGCTGCGGCTGCTCTCCGGCTTTTCCCCTCTGTCCGCGTCCGAGAGCGGCAGGACCGGGGGAGCGGCGGTCCGGAGAAATACTGCGGTCATATATGCCCTGAGCCGCAGGGCGTGCGGGGAGGGGGAGGCATCCGGGCTGTCCGGACTGCTCCGGAGCCTTCCGGACGCCTGCATCGGCTGCGGGAGGTGTACGGACATCTGTCCGGTGAGCCTGATTCCGTCCCGGCTGTACCGGTATGCGGAGCTTGTCGGAGAGGAAGGCATGCAGGAGGCTTTTCTGCGCCTGGACGGAGGTTTTTGCATCGGCTGCGGCTGCTGTACGTATGTCTGTCCGTCCTCCCTCCCCCTGGCAAGGGAGCTTTCAGCCGCAAGGGAACTGATTCTGAAGAGAGCCGGAGAAGCGGGGGAGGCGTAAGGCTCCGCTTCCGCGCCGCAATGTATGCCGGACGCTTTTCGGCTGCATCCGGTATGGTCCCGCCGTGTTTTTTGCAAAGGCGCGGCACGGAGTCTGTAAAATAAGAAAGGAAGCTTTCGCGCAGGCGGGAGCCACGGTCATAAAAATGAGGAATGATTCCGAACATCCGGCGATCCTGTCCGGCTTTCCGGAGGAGGCGCAGCAGCACAGACCGTCTCTTCCCCCGTATCTTAGGCAGGGAGACACCCCGCGGACCTTTTTGTGGGATACGCTGATCGCGGTTCTCCCGCTCTTTCTGTTTGCCGTCTATCTGAACGGTGCAAGAGTGCTGACGGTCGCCTTCCTTTGCGTTTTGTTCTGTGTGGGGACCGAGGCTGCCATGGAGTGGCTTCTGCGGCGCAGAGTCACGGTAACCGACGGGCGCGCCGTGATGACGGGACTCGTGCTGGCGCTGCTGCTGCCGGCATCGGTTCCGCTGTGGATGCCCGCCGTGGGGAGCATTTTCGCCATAGCCGCCGTCAAGGAGCCGTTCGGAGGGACGGGGAAAAGTATTGTCAACCCGGCGTTCTGCGGCTATGCGTTTCTTTGGGTGATCGGAGGCGAGGCGCTCTCCGCGCTGCCAAAGCCCTTTGTCAGACTCTCCGCGTTTGCGTTTCTGCCGGATGCCTCCGCTCTGACACAGGATACGGTCCTGACGGTTCTGAAGAGCGGACGCCTGCCGGATACCTCCCTTCTTGAGGTTTTTCTCGGCAATAAGCCGGGGAGCGCCGGAGCAGGCTCTGCGCTGATCCTTGCGGCGGTTTTCCTGTATCTTGCGCTGCGCCGGACCGTAAAGCCGGTTGTTCCGCTCTCGTTCCTTGCGGCATCGGGAGTCTTCTGCCTTGTGTTTCCGCATCTTCAGCTCGCCTCGGACGCGATTGTGCTGAAGTATGCGGCATATCAGCTCTGCGCCGGAACGCTGCTCTTCGCTGCGGTTTTTTCCGGTCTGGAGCCGGAAACCCTGCCCCGGACTCTGCCCGGACAGCTCGCGTTCGGGGTCGGCTGCGGCGTTCTGACGATGCTGCTCCGCTACTTTACGCCGGAGCCGGACGGCGCGGTTTTCGCTGTCCTTGTGATGAACCTGACAACGCCCCTCCTTGACCACCTGTGCCGTACAGGGGGAGGGGTACGTTAGGAACCTTTTTTGAAAAAAAGGTTCCTAACACCTCCAAAAAACTTTGATAAGGGGGTTTTTCATGGCGTAGCCATGTAGTTGACGTGCCAATGAGGTTTGCAAGGGGGTACGTTGGGGAATACGTTGGGGCTGCTTTCAACGTTACGCAAGCGTAACGCAAGAAAAAGCCACCCCAAACCCCGCAAAAACTTTGAATAGGGGGCTTTTCACGGGCACGCCATGAGGACAGCGTGCCGATGAGGCTTGCAAAGGGGTGCGTTAGGATCCTTTTTTGAGAAAAAGGGTCCTAAAACCTCCAAAAAACTTTTGATATGGGATATTTTTATGGTGTATCCGTGATGAAGTTTCAATTCACAAAAGCAAAACCGTGAATATAAGCAACGCGTGAAGCGGCAGCGCGTAAAGTCTACAATAAACCATCGTTTAGTATGCGCTGCCAACAAATATCCCTGCGGGATATTTGCCTTCGTAAGCGGTACCTCATCGCGGCAACAAGCAGCGCATGTAAAGCAACGCGTGAAGTTTGTGATAGATCAAAGTGTACCGGCGTTGCTAACAAATATCCCTTGCGTCTCTAAGCAACGCATGAAGCTTGCAATAAGCCAACGTTCAGCGTGCGTTGCTAACAAATATCCCTGCGGGATATTTGCCATTGTAAGCAATAACTCATCGCAGTGAATCCCAAAAGTGCACCGAGGGTCTAAACAGTTAGTTTATGTAAGAAACCTCGGAAATCGGGACACTGTTAATCCTCTGCAAGCCTCACTGGCGGGCTGTCTTCATGGCTACACTATGAAAAACCCCCATATCAAAGTTTTTTGGGGGTTTGGGACCCTTTTTTTCAAAAAAGGTCCCAACGTACCCCCTGTAAGCCTCACTGGCGGGATATCTTCACGGACACGCCGTGAAAAATCCCTGTTCAAAGTTTTTTGGAGGGTTTGGGACCCTTTTTCTTAAAAAAGGGTCCTAACGTACCCCCTGTAAGCCTCACTGGCGGGATATCTTCACGGTCACGCCATGAAAAAATCCCTGTTCAAAGTTTTTTGGAGGGTTTGGGACCCTTTTTCTCAAAAAAGGGTCCTAACGTACCCCTCTGCAAGCCTCACTGGCGGGATATCTTCACGGTCACGCTATGAAAAAATCCCTGTTCAAAGTTTTTTGGAGGGTTTGGGACCCTTTTTTAAGAAAAAGGGTCCTAACGTACCCCTTTGCAAGCCTCATTGGCACATTGTCTTCATGGCGTGCCCGTGAAAAGCCCCCTATTCAAAGTTTTTGCGGGGTTTGGGGTGGCTTTTTTCAAAAAGCACCCCAACGTTCCCCCCTGCAAGCCTCATTGGCACGGTGTCTTCATGGCTACACCATGAAAAGCCCCCTATTCAAAGTTTTTGCGGGGTTTGGGACGGCTTTTTCTTGCGTTACGCTTGCGTAACGTTGAAAGCAGCCCCAACGTACCCCCAACGTACCCCCCGTAAGAAAGGAAACAAAAGATGCTGAAAGCAATGACATTCACCGTCGGAGCGGTTCTGATACTCCGGCTGCTCACGCGGCGTTTTAGCGAGCGTGAGCTTTTATGGCAGCTGAGCGACAAACCGAAGGAAGCGCTTTTACGGTGCGGGTATCTTGTGGGAGTCTGCGGCATCGGCGGGCTGCTTCATTCCCTTTTGGGGCGGATACTCCCGGATTTCGGCGGAAGAAGGGCGGTACTGATTTTATCCGGCTGCATTCTGACCGCGTTGACTGCCGCGGGGCTTCTGATGCTCCTCTGCCGTCTGACCGCGGGGCGTGAGAGCTTCATGCGGAGCCGAAAGGAAACGCTTCTGCTGTTCTGTGAGGCTTTTCTGCCGGGGGTGATCCTCGCTTCGGTCTGCGGAGCGGAGGCTCCGCTGACGGGGCTTCTGCACGGACTTTTGTGCGGAGCGGGGTCTGCTCTCGGGGTCGGCATTTACGGAGGCATTTCGGAAACGCTGCGCGTGACGCCCATCCCGGGCGCAGGCAGCGGCGGACGGAGGCAGAAGGCGGGAGAGCTTTTCCTGCACGCTCTGACCGCATGCATTGCCGCCCTGATTTTCGCCTGCTTTGCCGGGCTGAGGTTTGGAGGAGCAGTATGAACCCGGACGGTATTCTGATTCTGAATAAGCCGCAGGGCTGCACCTCGCACGATATGGTTAACCGGGTGCGGAGACTCTACGGGACGAAGCAGGTGGGACACACCGGAACGCTTGATCCGATGGCAACGGGGGTTCTGACGGTGCTTGTCGGCAGGAGCGTCAAGGCTTCGGAATATGCAATGGCGTCGGAGAAGCGCTATCGGGCGGTTCTGCGGCTCGGGCTGGAGACGGATACGGAGGATATCACGGGGGAGGTTCTCTATAGGAGCGGGGCGCTTCCGGATGCGGAGGAGCTTATGCGGGTCCTGCCGCAGTTCCGGGGGGAGCTTATGCAGATTCCGCCGATGGTCAGTGCCATTAAGCAGAACGGGAAAAAGCTCTGCGACCTTGCCCGTCAGGGGGTGGAGGTCGAACGGGAGCCGCGCAGGATCGAGATATTTTCGCTGGATGCGCGGACGGTCGATGCGGCATCGGGAAGATATGAGCTTTCGGTTTCCTGCTCAAAGGGGACATATGTCCGGACGCTGTGCGCCGATATCGGAAGAGCGCTCGGCTGCGGCGGCGTGATGGAGGAGCTGTGCCGGGTTAAAAACGGCGGCTTTTCCATAGAGGATGCGGTTGCACCGGAGGAGCTTGACGGAATGACGCCGGAGGAACGGCTGCGGCTGCTCAGACCCTGTGAGGAGCTTTTTTTGGATTGCCCGCTGCTCCGACTTCCCGCATTCTATGCCGCACTGGCACATAACGGCTGCGAAATTTATCTTTCTAAGCTGGGGCTGTCTCTGCCTCCCGGGACAAAATGCCGCATGGCTGATGCACAGGGCTTTTTCGCGCTCGGCGAGGTGATGCCTTTCCCGGACGGCAGCGCTGTGAAGCCTCTCAAACAGCTTCGCCTCTGAGGGGGAGGGGAACGTTAGGACCCTTTTTTGAAAAAAAGGGTCCTAAAACCTCCAAAAAACTTTTGATATGGGGGTTTTTCATAGTGTAGCCATGAAGACACCGTGCCGATGAGGCTTGCAGGGGGGAGTACGTTGGGGAACTTTTTTGAGAAAAAGTTCCCCAAACCCCTCAAAAAACTTTGAATAGGGATTTTTCATGGGGCGCGCCATGAAGTCATCCCGCCAATGAGGTTTGCAGGGGATTAACAGTGGCCCGATCTCCAACGTTTCTCACATAAGCTAACTGTTTAGACCCTCGGTGCGCTTTTGGGATTCACCGCGATGAGTTATTGCTTACAATGGCAAATATCCCGCAGGGATATTTGTTAGCAACGCACGCTGAACGTTGGCTTATTGCAAGCTTTATGCGTTGCTTAGAGACGCAAGGGATATTTGTTTGCAGCGCAAGTATACTTTGACTTATCACAAACTTCACGCGCTGCTTATACGTTTAAAATTTACATACATGAAAGCAAAGGGATTAAAATGAACGAAAAAGAAACAGGGGAGCTGCGGCGCAGACTGCGGCAGGATAAGCACAACATCACCTGCGTGCGCGGGTGCTATGTCAACGAAAAGAAGGAAATTATTTCGACCTTCGAGGAATCGATGCTGATGCTGCCGGAGGAGGAGGCTGAGAAGTACCTCGGGATTTTCCGGCGCACCCTGTCGGGAAAGCTCGGGAAGAACCTTCTGGATGTCTCGTTTTCCACAAAGCAGGTGACGGACGGAGAGGAATACGGAATCCTGTCCGCGCTCAGGAAATCGGAGCTGAAGGATGAGGATGCATGGAAGCGTTTTTATGAAAAGGCGGTCGGGGCTTTGGACCTTGAGGGCAACTATCTGCTGCTGCTTCTGACGGATACATATGATGTGCCGGTCCGTGCCCGGGACGGAGGAACGCTGGAGGATTCCGATACCATGTTCTCCTACATTCTGTGCAGCATCTGCCCGGTCAGGCTGACCAAGCCTGCACTGCGGTACGCGGCAGGCTCCGGAAGCTTCCACAATCTGAACGCGGAGTGGGTGGTCGCAGCGCCGGAGCTGGGCTTTTTGTTCCCGGCGTTTGACGGAAGGCGGACGAATATTTATAATGCGCTGTTCTACACAAAGAACGCGGGAGAGGGCTATGAAGCCTTTACCGATGCTGTGTTCCACACGGAAATGCCGATGCCTGCGGCAGAGCAGAAGGAAACGTTCTGCTCCCTTCTGTCCGACACGCTGGAGGAGGAATGCAGCTATGACGTGTTCCAGTCGGTGCAGGGACAGCTTTTGCAGAAGCTGGAGGAGCATAAGGCTGCGGCGGACCCGGACCCGCTTTATGTCACCGGAAGGGACGTTTCTTACGTGCTGTCCGCCTGCGGCGTGAACGAGGAGCATTTGCAGGCGTTCGGGGAGAAGTTTGACGAGGCGTTCGGAAAAAATGCGGACCTGCCCCCGGCAAATCTGATCGACACCGGACGGATTGAGCTGAAAACGCCGGACGTGACGGTGCGGGTCAATCCGGAGCGCGGGGATATCGTGCAGACCCGGGTGATCGACGGAACCAAGTACATTCTGATCCGCGCGGACGAGGATGTGGAGGTCAACGGCGTTCCTCTTCATATCGGGCAAACAAGCAACGCGTGAAGTTTGCGGTAAGCGAAAGTTCAGCGGCGTTGCAAACAAATATCCCTTGCGTCTCAAGGAGACGCATTTTGCAAAGCAAAACCGGGATATTTGCCTTCGTAAACTGAAGCTTCATCGCGGCAGCTCCCCAAAAGTGCACCGGTAATCCAAACAGTTAGCTTGCGTAAGCAAGCAGCGCGTGAGGTTTACGGTAAGTCAAAGTGTACTTGCGCTGCAAACAAATATCCCTTGCTCCTCAAGGAGTCGCATTTTGCAAAGCAAAACCGGGATATTTGCCTTCGTAAACTGAAGCTTCATCGCGGCAACACCCAAAAAGTACACCGAAGGTCTAAGCAGTTAGTTTGCGTAGGCAAGCAACGTATGAGGTTTGCAGGAAACCAAGGTTCAGCGGCGCAGCAAGCAACACTTCGCCAACGCTGCACGTTAATAACAAATATCCCTTACAGCCCAAAAAGCCGTAAGGGATATTTTTTGCAAAGCACGCGGAAACCCGATTTCCTCCTTATCGAAGTTTTTTGGAGGGTTTGGGACCCTTTTTTTCAAAAAAGGGTCCTAACGTCCCCGCGTACCCATTGCAAACCTCATTGGCACGCTGTCTTCATTGCGAGTGCATGAAAAACCCCCATTTCAAAAGTTTTTTGGAGGTTTTAGGACCCTTTTTTTCAAAAAAGGGTCCTAACGTACCCCGTATCCTCCCTCAGAGAGAGACAGTATGGCAGGGAGCAGGGAGTGCGCGGGCTTCGCGGTCGGAGGCGGAGAGGACAAGAATCTGAGTTCCGGCAGCGATCCCGGACAGGAGGCGCATTGCGCAGCGGAGGCGGTTTTCATCGTAATACACGAATGCCTCATCGAAGATGATAGGCGGGGGAGCGTTTTTACCGACCAGCTCCAGAATTGCGAGGCGGAGGGAGAGGTAAGCGGCGTCCCGGGTCCCGCAGCTCATTGTCTGTGCGGAGGCTGTTCCGGAACCGTTTCCGGCGTCATAATAAACCGAGAACGCGGGATCGATGCCGAGGGAGGTATATTTCCCATCGGTGAGGACCTCCATTGCCTTCCCGGCGCAGGCGGAGAGGCGGGGTGCGATGCTGTTGCGGAAGTCCTCCCCGGCGTCGGTAATTGCCTGATACGCGAGCACATACGCCTCCCAGCGGCTCCGGCAGACCTCCAGACGGGCGTCCAGTGCGCGGAGCTGCTCGGTCAGCTCGGCGGGGGATTCGGCTGAGGCGGAAAGGGATGCGAGCCGGACCTCACAGGAATGGGCGCGGTCCCGCAGAGCTTCCGAAGCCTTGCCGAGAAAGCGGTACTGTCTTTTTGCCTCGGCGGGGTCAAAGTCCTTTGGAACGGGGCATGGCTCCGCATCCTGCGCCTCCGGGGAGTCCTGGGGGAGCATAGCGCGGGCATTCTGCAAAAGAGCCGTCTGTTTTTCCAGCTCGGTCTGAAGGAATGCGGTGCGTTTTGCGTTCTCCTCCAGTGCGTCCCTTGCCTCGGAGGCGGAGGAAAAGCCGAGCTTCAGCGCAAGCTGCTCCGCTTCCTCCTGCTTTTTTGCGCGCTGTGCTTCATAGGCGGCAAGTCTTTGCGTCAGCTCCCGTGCGTGCTCCATGCCGGGACCGGCCTCCCGGGCAAGATACAGGAGGTGCTCCAGCTCCTCCTCCCCGTCAAGCTCCCATTCGGCAAGGATCGCCTTCCGCTCGCCCGCGGCTCCCGCTGCCCGGAGCAGGAGGAACAGCGCGGCGGCAAGCAGCGCTGCACCCAGACCGCACAGGCACCACGCGGGAAGCGCACGTCCTCCCGACAGAAGAACGATTCCCAAACCGGCTGCCAGAGCGCAGAGAAGCCCGCAGCAGATGCCCCCCGCAAGGAGGGATTTTCTTTTTTTCCGGAGCCGCAGCAGCTCCTCCCCGGCGTCCTTCAGGCTGTCCCTCCGGTCAAGCAGCCGGGCAAGGCGTTCCCTGTCGGCATCCGCGCCGGAGAAGCGGGCTTTGGACTGCTCCGCCTCCTTCCGGCATGCCTCGGCGCTCACAAGCAGCGCATTCTGCTCCTCCCCAAGCGTCCGGAGCATGCGGAGCGCTTCGGGGTCGCACGCTTCCCGTGCGGTCTTCAGACCCCGCTCCAAAGCTGCGGTCTTTTGCTCCATCGCGCGGATTCTTGCCCGGTTCTGCATTGCCTGCTCCTGCTCATAGGAGGCAAGCTGTCCCCGCAGAAGCTCGCTTTTCCGCAGCGAGGCGCGGAGCTTTTCGCCGGTATCCTCCAGCTGACCGGTCAGAGAAATGATCTCGGCGCTTGCCTCCTCCGCGCGGTTCCGGCGGGTCAGAAGCTGCTCCCGCTTCTTTTCCAGCTCATAGATAACGCCGCCTTTTTTGTTTTTGTACCACAGGGCAATGCGCGCCTCGTCCAGCCTTTTCAGCGCCTTCTGGGCGCCCGCCGACTCGTCCGCGCCGAACAGCATGTTGTCGATGGCTTCGCCCGCCTCCCTGCCGTTGACCACGCCGCCGCCCGCCTGTAAAAAGTAGGCGGTGTTGGAGTAGACCTCCGCCGGCATGCCGAAAAACAGCTCCCCGGGGGAGCCTGCGCCCTTCAGCGGTGCGTTTGTGCCGAGGTCGATGATCTGCACGCGGTCGGAGGAGCCGGTGCACCGGCGCTCCACGCGGTAATCCTTTCCGTCCGACGCCAGTACGGCTGAACCGGAGGCGGGACTGCCGTCGGGAGGCATGCGGCTTTCCCGCTCCGCTTTTCCCGAAAAGCCGTAGAACAGAAACCGGATAAACGCGGCGATCGTGCTTTTGCCCGCCTCGTTCGGACCGGTGATCAGATTCAGTCCCCCGGTTAGGGGCAGCGTGATATCGCAAAGCGTGCCGAAATGCGCGATGTGCAGCTCCTTCAGATACAGCATGCCGTCTCAGTCCTTTCTGCAATAGCCGGTTGCGGGGTCCACCACATGTTGGAGCGCTTCGGAGGCAAAATACCGCCTTAGATTCTCTTCAAAAATGTCCACAATCGTCTCATAGGTTCTTCTGACGTGATAAAATCCGGAAATGTGCGGGGTGATCAGCGCGTTTTCACAGGTCCAGAGCGGATGGTCCGGGGGAAGCGGCTCCGGGTCCGTGACGTCAAGCGAGCAGCCGCCGAGACGGTTCTCCGTCAAAAGCTTTGCCAGAGCCGCACAGTCTACCGCGTTTCCCCGCCCGACATTCAGCAGAATGGCGCTCCGCTTCATGCGCGAAAGCCGGCTTTCGTCAAATAAGCCGCGCGTCAGGGCGGTCCCGGGCAGCGCGAGCGCAACAATGTCCGCACGCGGCAGAACCTCGTCCAGCCGGTCCGCAAGATATACCTCGTCCATGTAGCAGGGCTTCGGAGCCTCCGTCCGTCTTATGCCTATCGTGTGCGCACCGAGCGCCTTCATCCTGCGCGCAAAATTGCCTCCGATGTCCCCCAGACCGACCGTCAGGACGACAGAACCGTCGATCGCACCGACGTTTCCGCGGTCAAGCCATACGGCACGGTGCATGTTGTCCCGGTATAGGTGCAGCTTCTTCGTCAGCATCAGCGCGGATGCCAGCATGTGCTCCGAGATTGCCAGACCGAAGGCTCCGGTGACGTTCGTCAGAAGGACGCCCTCCGGCAGAATGCCCGGCGCGACATACGGCTCCGCTCCCGCCCAGCTCAGCTGGAGCCATTTCAGATGCGCGGCATCCCGTAAAAGCGAAGGCTTCGGCTGCCCTATGATGATGTCGGCTTCCGGTATGCCGAAATCGACTGCTCCAAAGGAAAATACGGCTCCCGGAGCCGCTTGGATCAGCCGCTCTCTGTCCGCTGACTCCAGCTCCGCAAGCACCAGTATGTGAAGTGGTCTTGCCATGTGTATCTGCTCCTTTCTGTGGGGAGGAAACGTTGGGGTGCTTTTTTGGAAAAAAAGCCACCCCAAACCCCGCAAAAAACTCTGATATGGGGTTTTTTCATGGGGCACGCCATGAAGTCACCCACCCAATGAGGTTTGCAGGGGAGAACGTTGGGACCCTTTTTTGAAAAAAAGGATCCCAAACCCTCCAAAAAACTTCTGAAATGGGGGTTTTTCATACGCACGCCATAAAGATAGTACGCCAATGAGGTTTGCAAGGGGTACGTTAGGACCCTTTTTTGGAAAAAAGGGTCCCAAACCCTCCAAAAAACTTTGATAAGGGGGCTTTTCACGGCGTGTCCGTGAGGTCATCCTGCCAATAAAGTTTGCAGAGAATTAACAGTGTCCCGATTTCCGATGTTTCTTACATAAACTAACTGTTTAGACCCTCGGTGCACTTTTTGGGATTCGCCGCGATGAGTTATTGCTCGCGACAGCAAATATCCCGCAGGGATATTTGTTTGCAGCGCCGCTGAACGTTGGTTTATTGCAAACCCCATGCGCTGCTTGCTTACGCAAGCTAACTGTTTAGACCCTCGGTGCACTTTTGGGGATTCGCGCGATGAGTTATTGCTCGCGACAGCAAATATCCCGGTTCCGCTTGCGGAATACAGCTCATTGAGCTGTAAGGGATATTTGTTAGCAACGTACGCTGAACGTTGGTTTATTGCAAGCTTCATGCGTTGCTTAGAGACGCAAGGGATATTTGTTTGCAGCGCCGGTATACTTTGAGTTCCCGCAAACCTCACACGCTGCTACGCGTTACTTAGCAGCGCCTCAAGCCTTGCTTCCGGAACGGAATAGATCAGATCGGAATTTTCCACGGAGACATAGTAGCAAACGGAGGCTTCTTCGCCGTCCTGCCCGGCTGACGTTTCAGCGGAGGTCTCCGCGTCTTCGGTCTCCGCCGGGTCCCTGGCAGGGACCTTTCCGCCGATGCGGACGGTGAAGGTGTGGGAAACCTTCTTGCTGCCATCGGAGACGGAGTCGTCATCCACACTGATCGTGACAAGCTCATAATAGGAAAGCGTGACGGTGGTCACGTCCTCCTCGCCGAAGCCGAGAGAGGCAAGCGTTTCCTCCGACTGCTCGCCCCAGAACGCAAGCGTATCCAGCGGAAGTCCGGTGACTGCCGAAATCATGCCGGATACCCGGGAGGAGGAGATTTCCTCATCCCCCGCGCGCCATACGACGGTATCCGGATCGTCCTCCGGATGCTCAGCCTCAACGGTGAAGGGGTCCGCTCCGGGTCTTTTTACGGAGATCGCGGTGACATAGTCCTCTTTGACGGAGGGCAGCTTGTCCGGCTCAAACAGATCGGACAGCGCATAGGAGAAGTAGTCCAAGAGGGCGGAGGCGACGGTATAGACCTCATTTTTTCCTTCAATATTGAGGTAATACGCCTTTGTAAAGGAGATATAGGAGCCGATGCGGTAGGTGATGCTGCTGCCGTCTGCATAGCTGACCCGGATGACGGACGTTGGCTTTTCCAGTCCGTAATCCGCAAAATGTGTGCCGGAGCTGTCAATCAGACGGTAGGCTGCGACGGTTGCGATCGCAGAAGCCATTGCCTTCGGCTTGTCCTGACCGAGCGGATAGGCAGAATCGTCAGATACCTGCCACTGCTCCTCCCGGCAGGCAAGACGGATCTCTGCGTCCTTGTAGGTGTAAGTGATCTCTGTGATGTCCTTGCTGTCGGACTGATGGAGGTATATCACGTCCGGCTCCGAAGAGCCGCTTTCCGTCTCGTTTCCGGCATCCGCACGGTTTTTCCCGGAGACCAGAACGTAGGCAAGCAGCAGGGCGGCAAGCACGGCAAATAAAATCAGTACGGTAATCAGTTTTTTCATGCGGTCTTTCCTTCTTTCGGTAACTAGCAGCGCGTGGGGTTTGCAATAAGCCGAAGTGTACTTGCGCTGCAAACAAATATTCCTTGCGTCTCTAAGCAACGCATGAAGCTTGCAATAAACCAACGTTCAGCGTACGTTGCTAACAAATATCCCTTACAGCTCAATGAGCTGTATTCCGCAAGCGGAACCGGGATATTTGCCCTCATAAGCGGTAACTCATCGCGGTATCTCCCCAAAAGTGTACCGGGAATCTAAACAGTTAGTTTATGTGAGCAAGCAACACATGAAGTTTGCGGTAAGCGAAAGTTCAGCGGTGTTGCAAACAAATATCCCTTACAGCTCAATGAGCTGTATTCCGCAAGCGGAACCGGGATATTTGCTGTCATAAGCGGTAACTCATCGCGCGAATCCCCAAAAGTGCACCGGTAATCTAAGCAGTTAGTTTGCGTAAAAAACGTCGGGAGTTCCGAAGTGTCTTTTGAAAACCTTTGCCCCATTGCAGGCTTCAGAGGCGGGGTGTCCTCATGGCTGTGCCGTGAAAAACCCCCATATCAAAAGTTTTTTGGAGGTTTTAGGACCCTTTTTTTCAAAAAAGGGTCCTAACGTTTTCCCCTTGCAAACCTCATTGGGTGGGTGACTCCATGGCTATGCCGTGAAAAGCTCCCATATCAAAAGTTTTTTGGAGGTTTTAGGACCCTTTTTTCCAAAAAAGGGTCCTAACGTTCTCCCCTTGCAAACCTCATTGGGTGGGTGACTTCATGGCTGTGCCATGGAAAAATCCCATATCAAAGTTTTTGCGGGGTTTGGGGTGGCTTTTTTCAAAAAGCGCCCCAACGTTCTCTCCCAATGTTTTCTTATGCCTTACGTCTCTTATTCCAGACGACGAAGCCGAGGGAGAGTGCGGCGACAGGGACGAGGACAACGAGCAGGGCGAACCAGACGGACTGGGCGCCGGAGGAGACATTCAGGTACTCAGTGGAGACGGTTTTTGTCGCGATGCTGACCGAGACCTTTTTATCGCAGAGGGTTCCGGTCACGGCGCCAAACGCCTGACCGTTGCTGTAATAGCTGAGAAGCTCATCCTTTGCGAAGTAGGGGGAGCTGAACCAGACGATTCCTCCTCCGTTTTGATTTTTAGACAGGACGCCGAGGCAGAAGGGACCTGCGGGATCGCCGTCCGCCTTTTCGGAGGACTGTTTCAGGTCATCCTCGGACTTGATATAAGCCTGATCGGAGGTAGTCAGGAGCTTTGTAACGGTCAGACCCTCCGCGGGGGCTTCCTCCACGGTAATGCCGTGGGAGAAGGGCATAAACACATAGGAGCCGGCGGCGAGCTTTGCGGTATAGTCATTTGCCTCGATTTTGGGGAAGACGTAATAGGGGTACTGCTGGAAGCGGGAGGCGGAGCCCTCCAGAACGATGCCGCCCTCAAAATTGAGCGCATACTCCTTTGCCAGAGCGAACAGGTTTTCCAGGCTTCCGTTCTGATAATCGGTGATAAGCATAAGCTTGCCCCCCTTTGCCATATAGTCGGAGAGGAGTTTTTTCTCGTCCTCCGTAACATCCTTGAGCGGGACATTCATAACGAGCAGGGTGGCGTCCTCCGGGACAGAGGAGACGGTTTTCAGGTTCAGCTCCTTCCGGTCGATGTTATCGGCGCTGATCAGGGACTGATAGCCGGAGCCGAGTGCGGTTTCCCCGTGTCCCTGCACCTCATAGATCACCGGAACCGAGGCGGTTGTGACATAATCCAGAGCGGAGGTCAGCTCTGTTTCGCCCGCGAAGACCCGCGTCGCATAGGCGCTCATATCATAGCCCATCATGGCATAGTAATACTGCTCCTGGGTCAGGGAGGAATAATCAAGATAATACACCGATGAATAATCGATGCACTTTGCGCGTCCGGTATCGTTGTTGACGACAATGAGGCTGTTGGTATTCAGGGTATCGTTGGTATACTGTGCGACAAAGGTCGGATACAGCTCGGGGTCCCTGATCTCCAGCTTGATCCGGGAGTTGACGGACTGATAGCGCCGGACGAACTCGGAGACAGTCTTATCCTCCGAGCCCTGCGGAGCGATCTGGTATACGGTGACATTGGCTTTGATATCGCGGACGATTTCACGTGTCGCATCGGAGATGGAGTACAGATCGTTTCCGCTCATATCGAATTTAACCGCGCCGGAGGGCAGACTGCCGACAAGCAGGTTCAGGACCACCACTGCCGCCGTAACGATGACTGTCAGCAGCACGCTGTAGCCGCCGGCTTTGAACGCTTTGGTCTGAAACGCCTTCCGGAAGCTGTTTTTTTCATGATTCATTGATATATGACCGCCTTTCGCTGTGCGAAAGCATCCTTTCTTGGAAAGTTAAGCCCGTATCCGGCAAAGGAGCCGGAAGCCGGGGTTTTTCGCATAAGATTCCGTGCAGAGGGATCATGCCCATCTCTTCTTCTCGACCGACTGCACCGTAAAGAAGACGAACAGTCCGGCGACCGAGAGGAAATACAGAAGAGCGGTCAGATCAAACAGCCCGCTGGTCAGAAAGCCCGACAGTCTGTCAAAAACGGAAAGGGATTTGAGCACCTTTGCAAACGCGCCGGACAGAAGGTCCCTGTTTGCGAGATAAACGGCAGAAAGGACTCCCTCCAGAACGAATGCCGCGCCGATTGCGATCCAGCAGTTTTTCGTCATGCTGTAAAGCAGCAGGCAGAACAGGGCGATGACCACGGTGAATTCGATATAGTTGGCAAGGGCGGTCGCAGGGAGCATGCCGGCAAGAGAGCCGGTCAGGAAGCAGAGCAGGATCGCGAGGAAGGAAAGGACTGCGGCGATGATCTGGCTCTCGGTCAGGGAGGACATGAACATGCCGACCGCGATCAGCGCACAGCCGAGCAGGAAAAAGGCGAGCAGCGATGCATACGCCGCGCCCAGCGCCACGGTGCCGTACATGGAAAGGATCAGCGGGAACAGCCCCATCACACCGCAGGGAACCGCAAAGACGGTCACCATCGCAAGGTATTTGCCGAGAACCATGTCCCGGACGCGCATGGGGAGCGAGAACAGGAGCTGATCCGTGCGGCTGCGGCGCTCCTCGGCAAGGGAGCGCATTGTCAGGATCGGCACCACAAACAAAAGCGTATAGCAGACTAAGGTCAGGCTTGCCTGCCACGCGGCATACTGCGCATAGAGGTTGTACAGCCAGCAGGAAAAGCCCGCGACAATCAGCATCATCGAAAGGACAATATAGCCGGTCATGCTTGAAAAATAAACTCTCAGCTCTTTTTTATAAACGGCACCCATTTTTACGCATCCTCCCCGTCTCCGCCGTGTTTTTGATTGCCTCTGCCGCCGAAGAGCGGCGTATAGTCCCCGTCCTCCTTCGGCTTTGCACCGGCTTTGCGCGCGCCGCCGAACAGGGGCTTGTAATCCGATCCGCCGTCCGCGTCACCGGAGTCGTCCGAATCGTCCGAATCGTCCGAATCGTCCGTGTCGTCAGTGTCGTCCGGCTCTGCATCGGAGTCTTCTCCGGCATCGTCCGTTTCAGCCTCGTCCTCCGGCTCGTCCTCTGTGCCGGCGTCCGGCTCCTCCCGAAGCAGCCCGTGCGCCTGCGCGTATTCATCGGAGGTCAGCCGGATAAAGACCTCCTCCAGGCTCAGAGCGGAGCTTGTCATGCCGAGGAGCGGAAGCTTTGCCGCCGCAAACGCATAAAACAGCTCCTCCCGGATGTCCCGGTCCTTTGCCGCCGTTACGGTCAGTCTGATCTGACCCGCCTCCGGCAGCTTTGTCAGCTCATAGCCCGAAATGCCCCGGATTCCCCTCAGAACAGCCTCCGCCTTCGCACCGTCGCCCTTGACCGTGAGCGTCAGGACGTTGTCATCGTTGTACTGCCGCCGGATGTTTTCCAGCGTGTCCGAGGCGACCAGATGCCCGTGCGAGAGAATCATGACATGATCGCAGACCGCGCTGATCTCCGCAAGGATATGGGAGGAGAGGATAACGGTGCGCGATGCGCCCAGCTCGCTGATCAGATCGCGGATCTCAATGATCTGGCGCGGGTCCAGACCGACAGTCGGCTCGTCCAGAATGATCAGCTCCGGATCGCCGAGCATCGCCTGCGCGATCCCGACTCTCTGCCGGTAGCCCTTGGAAAGGTTCCGGATCAGACGGTTTTTCATGCCCGTGATGTGCGTGACCGCCATGACCTTGCCGACCTCGTCCTCCAAAGCGCCCTTTTCAACGCCCTTTGCCTCGGCGACAAAGCGGAGGTATTCCGCCGGGGTCATGTCCGGGTACAGCGGGGGAATCTCCGGCAGATATCCGACGGAGCGCTTTGCCGCAATCGGATCGGAGAAAATGTCGTGACCGTTGATTCGGACCTCGCCCTCCGTCATCGGGAGACATCCGGTGATCATATTCATGGTCGTGCTTTTTCCGGCGCCGTTCGGACCGAGGAAGCCGTAGATCTTCCCCTTCTCAATGGTAAAGTTCAGATGGCTGACCACTGTGTGGGAGCCGTATCGCTTGGTAAGATTTCTCACCTCAATCAAAACTCTTGCCCTCCTTGTAACGGGTTCTGCTGCGGGCATTCGGGTACCGCCCGGACAGCAGACTTCTCCATATATATATAAAATATCACTTTAATGTGAATCCTGTGTGATTGCTTTGTGAATAATATAGAATTTTTTTGCTCTCATCAGGGCAGCAAGCAGCGCGTGAGGTTTACGGTAAGTCAAAGTGTACTTGCGCTGCAAACAAATATCCCTTACAGCTCAATGAGCTGTATTCCGCAAAGCGGAACCGGGATATTTGCGCTCATAAGCGGTAACTCATCGCGCTATCTCCCCAAAAGTGTGCCGAGGGTCTAAACAGTTAGCTTGCGTGAGCAAGCAACGCGTGAAGTTTGCGATAACTCAAAATGCACCGGCGTTGCAAACAAATATCCCTTGCGTCTCAAAGAGACGCATTTTGCAAAGCAAAACCGGGATATTTGCCTTCGTAAGCTGAAACTTCATCGCGGCGGGCGCATGAAAAGCCCCCAGTTCAAAAGTTTTTGCGGGGTTTGGGGTGCTTTTTTCAAAAAGCACCCCAACGTCCCCCCCTTGCAAGCCTCATCGGCGGGATGTCCTCACGGATACCGGCAACACATGAAGTTTACTGCAAACCAACGTTCAGTGCGTGTATCAACCAACGCTGCGCGTTGGTAACAAATATCCCTGCGGGATATTTGCCATCGTGAGCGGAAACCCGATTTTTCCCCTGTTCAAAGTTTTTGCGGGGTTTGGGGTGGCTTTTTTTCAAAAAACACCCCAACGTACTCCCTCCCCAACGTTCTCCCCGACGTTTTCGGAGTTCTGAAACGGAGGAAAGCCGCATAGGATGGAGCAGACGGTCAAAGAAAAAAAGAAAGGAAAAAAAGCCATGTCACAAAACAATTATCTACCCGAAGGAAATCTGATCGGAACGCCGGAAAACCGGGAAGCGGTCGGCTCGCTTGCGGGTCTGGAGCGGGCGATGGCATCGGGAAAAATACTGGAGGGAGCTGCGGTCCGGTGCGGGCGCGACATGACGCTGGAGGTTGACCTTGGCGTTTGCCGGGGGATCATTCCGCGTCAGGAGATCGCGCTGACTGCGCCGGGAGAAGCGGTGCGGGACATTGCGGCGATCACGCGCGTAGGGAAAGCGGTGGCGTTCCGTGTTCTTTCGGTCACAAGGGATTCCCGGGGGAATCCAACGGCGCTTTTATCGCGGCGGGAGGCGCAGAGGGAGTGCCGGGAGCAGTTTCTCAGCCGTCTTTTGCCGGGGGACATCATTCCGGGGCGGGTGACGCACATGGAGCAGTTCGGCGCGTTTGTGGACATCGGCTGCGGCATCGTATCCCTGATGACGATCGACTGCATATCGGTTTCCCGGATCTCGCACCCGCGGGACCGCTTTCAGACGGGGGACTTCATCCGTGCAGCGGTCAAGAGCATCGATCCGGAGACGGGGAGGATCTATGTGACGCACCGGGAGCTTCTCGGTACATGGGAAGAAAACGCCGGGCGGTTTGAGGTAGGGCAGACGGTGGCAGGGGTCGTGCGCTCCGTGGAGGATTACGGCATATTTGTGGAGCTTGCGCCGAACCTTGCGGGTCTGGCAGAGCCGAAGGCGGGGATCACACCGGGGCAGACAGCCTCCGTATACATAAAGAACATCATTCCGGACCGGATGAAGCTGAAGCTGGTCATGATAGACGCCTATTCCGGAGAAACAGAACGAAAGCGGTGGGAATACTTTGTCGGGGAGGACGTGCGGCACATGGACCGGTGGCGGTATTCACCGCCCGCAGCGGGCAAGGTGATCGAGACGGTGTTCTGAGGCGGGGGGAAAAACGTTGGGAACCTTTTTTGAGAAAAAGGTTCCCAAACCCTCCAAAAAACTTCTGAAATGGGGGCTTTTCACGGCACAGCAATGAAGTCAGCGTGCCAATGAGGTTTGCAGGGGGGAACGTTAGGACCCTTTTTTGAAAAAAAGGCTCCTAAAACCTCCAAAAAACTTTTGAAATGGGGGTTTTTCATGCGCCCGCCGCGATGAAGTTTCAGCGCATGAAGGCAAATATCCCGGTTTTGCTTTGCAAAATGCGTCTCTTTGAGACGCAAGGGATATTTGTTTGCAACGCCGGTGAATTTTGAGTTATCGCAAACTTCATGCGTTGCTTGCTCACGAAGGCAAATATCCCGATTCCGCTTGCGGAATACAGCTCATTGAGCTGTAAGGGATATTTGTTAGCAGCGCCGGCGAGCTATGGATGACTGCTTTCTTCACGCGCTGCTTGTTGCCGCAAGCTTCATGCGCTGCTTGGTTTCTGCGTGCTCTGCAAATATCGCGGTTTTGCTCTGCAAAATGCGTCTCCCTGAGGCGCGAGGGGCTGCTCCGGATTTTTCCACAGCTTCCATGGAAAACATTGTGGGTTGTCCGGGGAGCGTGCCGTATGGTATACTGGCAGCACGGGAGGACAAGCAACGCGTGAAGTTTGCAATAAACCAATGTTCAGCGGCGTTGCAAACAAATATCCCTGCGGGATATTTGCCATAGTTAGCTGAAACTTCATCGCTCAAAAAGTGCACCGAGGGTCTAAACAGTTGGTTTATGTAAGAAACATCGGAAATCGGGACACTGTTAATCCTCTGCAAGCCTCATTGGCGGGATATCTTCACGGACACGTCGTGAGAAAATCCCATATCAAAGTTTTTTGGAGGGTTTGGGACCCTTTTTTTCAAAAAAGGGTCCTAACGTTCCCCCCTGCAAACCTCATTGGCACGCTGACTTCATTGCTGTGCCGTGAAAAACCCCCATTTCAGAAGTTTTTTGAGGGGTTTGGGGACCTTTTTCTCAAAAAAGTCCCCAACGTACTCCCCCTCCCGCACAGGAAAGGAAGGTTATTGCCATGAAACGAATGAACATGAAGCAGTCGATCCGAACGCGGCGCACAGCCGCAGGAACATTTTTCAAAAGAACGCTGCCGGCAGTATTTGCCGCGCTGGTGCTCCCGTTTGCCGCCGCGCAGGGAATGCGGGTGCAGGCGGCGGAGGCGGAGTATCCGGAGGCACGGCTTGCCTGTGCCCGGCTCGGCGGCTCGGAGCCGGAGGCTTACATCATTGACGGCTGCACCTATGTGCCGTTTCGCGCCTATTGCAGGCTTCTGGACAGCGATGCCGGGAGCTTCTTGTGGAACGATGCCTCAAAAACCAGCACCTACCGTTCCGGAACGGTGACGGTCACGGCAAAGGCGGGAAGTCCGCTCCTTGTCGCGAACGGCAGATATCTGTACCGTGCAGAAAGCCGGATCATAAACGATACCATGTACACGCCTCTGACGCTGCTCGGAAAAGCGTTTACGGCGGAGGTGCGCTGGGATTCCGGCACGGGAGTCGTCAGTCTCGCGGAGCCGCAGGGCGCATTGGAGTCCGGGGACAGCTATTATGATGCCGGCGAGGTATACTGGCTTTCGCGGCTGATTTACGCGGAGGCGGAGGGAGAGCCGGAGGCAGGCAAAATCGCAGTGGGGAATGTCGTTTTGAACCGTGTCGCCTCAAAGGACTTTCCGGACACCATATACGGCGTGATTTTTGACACCACGGGAGGAACCGTTCAGTTCTATCGCCCGGGAAATGCAAGAATCAACCGCACGCCGTCGGAGGAGTGCATTGCGGCGGCGAAAATCTGTCTGGACGGCTATACCGTGTCCGAGCGTGCGCTGTTTTTCCTGAATGTCCGGACTGCAACGAATTTCTGGATCACCGCGAACCGTCCGTACCTGTTTGACATCGGACTTCACAGCTTTTATGCCTGAGTCCCCGATCGGCGCGTGTCAAGCAGCGCGCGAAGTTTGTGATAAGTCAAAGTATACCGGCGTTGCTAACAAATATCCCTGCGGGATATTTGCCCTCATAAGCGGTAACTCATCGCGGTGTCTCTCCAAAAGTGTACCGGGAATCTAAATAGTTAGTTTACGTGAGCAAGCAACGCGTGAGGTTCTTGGTAAAACAAAGTTCGGCGGCGTTGCAAACAAATATCCCTTGCGTCTCAAAGAGCCGCATTTCGCAAAGCGAAACCGGGATATTTGCAAAGCACGCGGAAACCCGATTTCCCCTTATTCAGAGTTTTTTGCGGGGTTGGGGTGCTTTTTTCAAAAAGCACCCCAACGTACCCCCCTTGCAAGCTTCAGAGGCGAGGTGTCCTCATTGCCGCACCATGAACAGCCCCAGTTCAAAAGTTTTTGCGGGGTTTGGGGTGCTTTTTTCAAAAAGCGCCCCAACGTTCCCTCCCCCCGCGTCCCCTCCCCGTAAACAAATTGTTAATTTCCGCGCATCCCTTGCAATCCCGGCGCGCATGTGCTATAATAAAGAACGGAGCGGAGAAATCCGCTTCTGCCGTCCGGGCAGATGGGTCTTGTGCGATGGTATACCGTGAACCATGTCAGGCGGGGAACCGAGCAGCATTAAACGGAGCATATCATGTGCCGCAAGGAAGCCTGTCTGCTCAGGCGGCGCTTTTCACCGAATTGTATTCATGCGGTCCCGCAGATCAGGAATCCTGTTTCAGGTTACGGATTTGCGGGGCTTTTCTGATGAAGGCAGAGCGGGGCGGCAGGTCACCGGAAGGCGGGAGTCTCAGCCGTCAGAGCCAGAAGGGGGAACGCATATGGAGGAGCATCAGGCGCTATACCGGAAATGGAGACCGGCAACCTTTTCCGATGTCTGCGGGCAGGAGCACGTCACCTCTGTGCTGCGGTACGAGGCGGCGCACGGGAGGATATCCCACGCATATCTGTTCTGCGGTTCACGCGGGACCGGAAAGACCACCTGTGCCAAGATTTTAAGCAAGGCAGTGAACTGCGAAGCGCCGGTGGACGGCGATCCCTGCGGGAAATGTCCGGCATGCCGCGCCATAGACGCATCGGAGGCAGTGGATGTGATCGAGATGGATGCCGCCTCCAACAACGGCGTGGACTATATCCGGGACATCCGGGATTCGATCGTATACACGCCTGCGGAGCTGAAAAACCGGGTATACATCATCGACGAGGTACACATGCTCTCGCAGGGGGCGTTCAACGCGCTTCTGAAGACGTTGGAGGAGCCTCCGGCGCACGTGATTTTCATTCTTGCGACAACGGAGCTGCAAAAGATTCCCGCAACGATTCTTTCCCGCTGCCAGCGGTTTGAATTCCGGCGGATCACCCCGGCTGTAATTGCGGCGCGGCTGAAGCAGATCGCGGAGGCAGAGGGCATCCGGATCCGGGAGGAAGCGGTTTCCATGCTTGCGCGTCTGGCGCAGGGCGGAATGCGGGATGCGATCAGCCTTCTGGAGCTCTGTGCGGGTGCGGGGGAGGAGATCACGGCGGAAACGGTTCTGAGCGCTGTCGGAATTGCCGGCAGAGAGCTTTTGGACCGAACGGTCACGGCGGTTTTGGATCGGGATTTCGAGGCGATCTTCGACATTACGGAGCAGCTTTACACCTCCTCGCGGGACATCGGAATTTTCTGGCAGGATCTGATCGGGTACTATCGGGACATGCTGGTCGCCCGGACGGTCCGGAACCCGGAGCGGTATCTGGAGCTGAGCGACGGGGAGCTTGAGGCGCTGCGCAGGACCGCCTCCCGGTTCAACCGCGCGAAGCTGGTGTATCACAGCCGGATTCTGGACGAAACCTATCTCATGATGCAGCGCGGGAATTCGCCCCGCAGGCTGCTTGCGGAAACGGCTCTGCTCCGGCTGTGCGACGATGCGCTTTCAACCGAGCCGGACGCCCTTGCGGCGCGGATCTCCGCAATCGAGGACCGGCTTGCCTCGGGGGTGCTTCCGGCGGCGGGGGCGGAAGGCAAACAGCTTCCGGAGCCTGTGCAGCCTGCCAAGAAGGATGCCGGGACGGGGAGCGCTCCGAAAGCCTCCCCGGATGCCGGTTTGAAGGCTGCCGCAGAGGAGCCGGCGGCATCGCATGGAAGCGCTTCGCCGTCAGGTACGGGACAGACCGGAGGGGAGCAGCCCGCGCTCAGACCGCTGCCGGATGCCGCAGAGATCGTCAGGCGGGTGGAGAAAAGCGATCCGGGGCTTGCCTCGATTCTGAAGATTTCCCGGGTCCTGACCGACGGGGTGCGGATTGTGATCCGTGTAGACAATGCGTTTGCAGCCGGAATGCTGAAGCAGGAATCCAACCGGGCAGCCCTTGCCGCGGCATTTTGTGCGCAGGGAACGCTTGGGACGGTTACGGCTGCGGGGCTTGTCATCGAGGAGGAGACCCGTTCGGGAGAAAGGGCGCCGGAGCTTGCGCTTGATCTTTAAGCCGTCAAGCAACCACGCAACGCATAAAGTTTGCGAAAATTCATAGTTTGCCGGCGTTGCTAACAAATATTCCTTACAGCTCAATGAGCTGTATTCCGCAAGCGGAACCGGAATATTTGCGTTCGTGCACTGAGACTTCATCGCGCAGCTCTCCAAAAGTGCACCGGTAATCTAAGCAGTTAGTTTGCGTAAGCACGCAACGCGTGGGGTTTACGATAAGTCAAAGTGCACCGGCGTTGCTAACAAATATCCCTGCGGGATATTTGCCATTGTAAGCAATAACTCATCGCGGCGAATCCCAAAAGTGTACCGAGGGTCTAAACAGTTAGTTTGTGCGAGAAACGGCAGAGTGTCCGGGATACATTGTTAATTCTCTGCAAACTTTATTGGCGGGATGACCTCACGGATACACCGTGAAAAGACCCCCAGTTCAAAAGTTTTTGCGGGGTTTGGGGTGCTTTTTTTCAAAAAGCACCCCAACGTACCCCCCTGCAAACCTCATTGGCAACAAGCAACGCGTGAAGGAAGCAGAAATTCACAGTTCACTTGCGTTGCTAACAAATATCCCTTGCGGGATATTTGCCCTCGCAAGCAGTAACTTATCGCGGCGGGCGCATGAAAAACCCCCATATCAAAAGTTTTTTGGAGGTCTCAGGAACCTTTTTCTCAAAAAAGGTTCCTGACGCGTCCTCCCTCCCCGGCTTCATATAAAAGGACAAACAGGAAAGGACTTCTTCCGGCACGGAAGAAAAGGTGAACAACAATGAAAGCAAGATTACCGCAGGGAATGGGCGGAGGTCCGGCAAACATGCAGGGCATGCTCCGTCAGGCACAGAAAATGCAGGAGCGCATCAGCGAGCTTCAGGCGGAGCTTGACGCGCGCGTTTACGAGGTCAAGGCGGGCGGCGGAGCCGTAACCGTTACGATCACAGGCAAAAAAGAGATTCGGCAGCTTGCGATCCAGCCCGAGATCGTGGACCCGGAGGACATTGAGACGCTGTGCGACGTTCTGACCGCCGCCTTCAACGAAGCAATCAAAACCGTGGAGGAAACCAACACCTCCGAAATGGAAAAGGTCACGGGCGGTATGAGCATCCCCGGACTGGTCTGAGTGATGTCCGGAAATCTTCCCGCGCTTGATGCGCTGATCGACAAATTCCGCATGCTGCCCGGCATCGGAAAGAAAACAGCCGTCCGACTGGCGTACAGCATCCTGGATTCCAGTCAGCAGGATGCGGAGGCGTTCGCGGAGGCGATCCTCTGCGCCAAACGGGAGATCGGGCACTGCCGGTGCTGCGGAAACATCAGTCAGGGTGAGCTGTGTGCGGTGTGCGCCGATCCGAAAAGGGATCACGGCACCGTCTGCGTTGTGGAGGATGCCAAAACCGTGTCCGCAATGGAGCGGGTCCGGGAGTATCGCGGGGTTTACCACGTGCTGGGCGGCACGCTTTCCCCGATTGACGGCAGAACGCCGGATGTCCTGAACATCGATTCGCTCCTGAAGCGCGTCCGGGAGGAGCATCCTGCCGAGATTATCCTTGCGACCAATCCGACGGTGGACGGAGAGACTACGGCTCTGTACCTTGCAAAGCTGCTTAAGCCGACCGGGGTGCGCGTGACAAGACTGGCTTACGGGATTCCGGTCGGAGGCGATCTGGAATACGCGGATGAAATGACCCTGTTCCGCGCGATAGACGGCAGAAAAGAGCTTTGACGCGGGGTGAGGGAGTACGTTGGGACCCTTTTTTGAAAAAAAGGGTCCCAAACCCTCCAAAAAACTTTTGATATGGGGGCTTTTCATGCGCCCGCCGCGATAAGTTACTGCTTGCGAGGGCAAATATCCCGCAAGGGATATTTGTTAGCAACGCAAGTGAACTGTGAATTTCTGCTTCCTTCACGCGTTGCTTGTTGCCAATGAGGCTTGCAGGGGGGGACGTTGGGGTGCTTTTTGAAAAAAGCACCCCAAACCCCGCAAAAACTTTTGAACTGGGGGCTGTTCATGGTGCAGCAATGAAGACAGCCTGCCGCCGGAGTTTGCAGGGGACGCGTTAGGACCCTTTTTTGAAAAAAAGGGTCCTAAAACCTCCAAAAAACTTTGAACAGGGGGTTTTCCATGGTGCAAGCCATGAAGACATCCCGCCAATGAGGTTTGCAAACAGGTAAAACCTTTCAAAAGAAGCCCCGGGGCGCCGCCGTTCATCATGCAAACTAACTGCTTAGATTGCCGGTGCACTTTTGGAGATTCGCCGCGATGAGTTACCTCTAACGAACGCAAATATCCCGCAGGGATATTTGTTAGCAACGCACGCTGAACGTTGGTTTATGGCAAACTTCATGCGTTGCTTGGGTTCCGCTTGCGGAATACAGCTCATTGAGCTGTAAGGGATATTTGTTAGCAACACACACTGAACTTTGGCTTATTGCAAACTCTACGTGTTGCTTGACACGTGTTGCTTGCAGGCACAAAAAAGAAAAGGAAGGCTTTCGCTTCGGCGGAAGAGCACAGGACCATGAAAATCAACATTCGGGGCGTTGCCTTTGACGATGTTTCACCCGAGGAGGCGGTGGAGCAGGCTTTGACTCTGATCCGGACTGCGGACAAGCCCTGCGCAGTGCATACGCCGAATGCGGAAATTGTCCAGCTTTGTGTGGAAAAACCGGAGTGTCTCCGGCTGATCAACAGTGCGGAGCTGATTGTTCCGGACGGCTCCGGGGTGATCCTCGCATCGAAGATACTGGGACGGCGCCTGAAAAAGGGCAAGGTCGCAGGGGTGGTGCTCGGAGAGCGCCTTGCGGAGGAGGCTGCAAAGCCGGAGAACAGGTTTCCCCTGTTTCTGCTCGGCGGAAAGCCGGGCGTGGCGGACGCCGCTGCGGAAAAGCTGAAGGAAAAGTATCCCGGACTTGTCATTTGCGGAACAAACGACGGATATTTCAGGGACGATGCCGCCGTAACCGAGAAGATCCGGCAGTCGGGCGCAAAGCTTTTATATGTCTGCCTCGGGGTCCCGAAGCAGGAGGAGTGGATGGCTGCGCACCGGGAGGCGCTTCCCGAGGTCCGGCTGATGGCAGGGCTTGGGGGAAGTCTGGATGTGTATGCCGGGGTCAGCAGGCGTGCGCCGAAGCTGTTCATTGCCTGCGGCTGCGAATGGCTGTACCGGCTGATCAGGGAGCCGAAGCGCATCGGAAGAATGATGAAGCTCCCGAAATTTATCTGCGGGACGGTTATGGCAAGGCTCCGGGAGGGACGGAGGAGCCGGTGAGCTGCCGGCTCTGTCCGGGCACTGTGCGGGACAGGGCCGCTCCGGGCTTGCCCGCATGCGCAGAGGCGCTTTGGGATGGACTGCGGGAGGCATCGGAGGGTGCTCTCCCGGCTTTTTATTTTTTCGAAACGCCGCGCAATCGACCGAAAACTCTTGTAATTTTCTTCGGATTCTGCTATTATAAATATATATGTAACGATTCCGATCGTTTCCGGCACGAAATATGCCGAAGCCGTGGCGGATGCGCCATAAGCGGGAAAGGAACGGTAACATATGAAAATCGGTTTTGCGGTCTTTTACGGAATTCTTCAGGGGCTGACGGAGTTTTTGCCCGTCTCGTCCTCCGGGCATCTTGCGCTGCTTCAGAGTCTGACCGGCGCGGACCTTTCGGACGGAGTGTATTTTTCATTTGACATCCTTTTGCACCTTGCAACGCTGCTTGCGGTGTGCATTGTGTACCGGAAGGAGCTTTGCGGACTGATTCCCGCATGTCTGACGGCGCCGGGTGCGCTGGTGCGCGGGGGGCTCCGGCTGACCTGCTGCTCGGAGCGGGAGCGGACGGTTCTGCTTTTGCTGCTTGCTACGCTGCCGCTCGGATTGGGCTTTTTTGTAAAGGATCTGGTGGAGCCGCTGTATGCCTGCCCCCGTCTGATCGGAGCGATTCTGATGCTGAACGGGGCAATGCTTCTGCTGTCCGACTGTGTCGGGCGGCTGCGGAGGGGAAAGCCGAAAACGGCAGCGGACGCCGGACCGCTGTCGGCGCTTGCCGTCGGCTTCTGTCAGCTTTGCGCGCTGCTTCCCGGACTGTCCCGCTCCGGCTCTACGATTACGGGAGGGCTGCTTTGCGGCTTTGACCGGGAGTTTGCCGTGAAATTCTCGTTTCTGCTTTCAATCCCGGCGGTTCTTGGCGCGAATCTTCTGAATGTGGGTGACCTGTGCCGGAATCCGCTTCCGCCGGAGGCGATTCTGCCCTGTCTTTGCGGGATGCTTTCAGCTGCCGTGACCGGGGTTCTTGCGATGAAGCTTTTAATCCGGATCTCTGGCAAAAACAGGGGCTTCTGGGGCTTTGGACTGTACTGCGCTGCGGTCGGGCTGCTTGCGGCTCTCGGCAACGCGTGAGCAAGCAACGCGTGAAGTTTGTGATAAATCAAAGTGTACCGGCGTTGCTAACAAATATCCCTTGCGGGATATTTGCCCTCACAAGCGGTAACTCATCGCGGTATCTCCCCAAAAGTGTACCGGCAATCTAAACAGTTAGTTTGCGAGAGCAAGCAACGCATGAGGTTCTTGGTGAACCAAAGTTCAGCGGCGTTGCTAACAAATATCCCTTACAGCTCAATGAGCTGTATTCCGCAAGCGGAACCGGGATATTTGCCTTCGTGAGCCGAAACTTCATCGCGGCGAATCCCCAAAAGTGCACCGAGGGTCTAAACAGTTAGTTTATGTGAGAAACATTGGAGATCAAAACACTGGTAATCCCCTGCAAACCTCATCGGTGGGGTGTCCTCATGGCTGCCGGCAACACATGAAGTTTGCTGCAAACCAACGTTCAGCGGCGCTGCAAACAAATATCCCTTGCGTCTCTAAGCAACGCATGAAGCTTGCAATAAGCCAACGTTCAGCGTGCGTTGCTAACAAATATCCCTGCGGGATATTTGCGTTCGTTAGAGGTAACTCATCGCGGTGTCTCTCCAAAAGTGCACCGGTAATCTAAGCAGTTAGTTTGCATGATGAACAACGGGGCGTCCGGGCATCTTTTGAAAGGTTTTACCTGTTTGCAAGCCTCATTGGCGGGATGTCTTCATGGCTGCACCATGGAAAACCCCCGGTTCAAAAGTTTTTGCGGGGTTTGGGGCGACTTTTTTCAAAAAGAGCCCCAACGTCTCCCCCTGCAAGCCTCATTGGCGGTTTGCCTTCATTGCTGTACCATGAAACACCCCCAGTTCAAAAGTTTTTTGGAGGGTTTGGGAACCTTTTTTCCAAAAAAGGTTCCTAACGTCTCCCCCTGCAAACTTCATTGGCGGGATATCTTTACGGATACACCATGAGAAAATCCCTGTTCAAAGTTTTTTGGAGGGTTTGGGAACCTTTTTTCCAAAAAAGGTTCCTAACGTCTCCCCCTGCAAGCCTCATTGGCGGGATATCTTTACGGATACACCATGAGAAAATCCCTGTTCAAAGTTTTTTGGAGGGTTTGGGAACCTTTTTTTCCAAAAAAGGTTCCTAACGTACCCCCACCAAAGAAAGACAAAAAAACGCGGGCAGAAGGCGAGGTTCTTCGGTCCGCTGCGATATGGAGTTAAAAAATGCCGGAAAGAAAGCAACAGAGCGGCAGAAAAGTGCCGAAAAAGAAATACGCCGTCAAAAAAGCCCCTGCCCGCGGGAAGAAGAGTGCGCGCGGGGGGCAGAATCGGAGGAGCAGTCCGCAGAAGACCCGGCAGGAAAGGCTGGAGGAGCTGCGGAGCGGCACCTTTTACCGGGTTCTGCCGTATCTGATCGGAATTTTTGCCCTGTTTCTCCTGATCTGCTTTATTGTATCGCTGACGGGCGATCCGGACAACAGGACGGTCGGAGCCTTCGGGAGCTGGATCAGCGGTGTTCTGACCGGACTTTTTTCGGGCGCGGCGTATCTGATTCCGATTGTTTTGTTTATTGCGGACATCCGCTGGCAGATGGATGCGCGGCGCGGGGAATACAGCCACAGGTTCCTGTACGGCTTTCTGTTCCTTCTGTTTTTTGCGGCGACGCTTCAGTTCATTGCCTTTTTCGGCGCCGGAAACACGCTGAAGGGAGAGGCATTCGGAAGGATCGTGGGGACGCTCTGGGCAAACGGCAGAAATGCGCTCGGCGGCGGAGTTCTGGGTGGGCTGGCAGCCTTCCTGCTGCACGGGATTTTCGGAAACGCTGCCTGCTTCCTGATCTGCATCCCGCTCGGCATTCTGTTCGGGGTCTTCCTTCTGGGTCTGACGCCGGAGCAGGTCGGAGCCGCGCTGGCGAGAGGCTTCCGCGCCCTGCGTGACAGATACCGGGCGAGCCGGCAGGAGCGCCGCGCCGAAGCCGGGCATCCGGGCGGACATGCTCAGCAGGCTTCTGCGGGGCAGAGGGAAGACAGGCAGGCAGAGAGCGGAATCCGGAAGAGGCGGCACGCGGTTCCGTATGTGCCGCAGGACGAGAGCGACATCGGGGACGTTCCGGTGACGGACTACCGCGCCGCACAGCCGGAGGAGGCTGAAGAGCAGGATGCCGGAGCTCCGGTCCCGGAAGCGTCCGGGGTCAGGGAGGAGGGCTCTGCGGAGCTTCTTTCTCCGATCCGCCGGATCATCCGCAAGCGCCCGTCGATCGGGCAGGCGGACGGGGGCGGAGCGGAGGCTTCCGGGTCCGGGGCTCCGGTCGATGCGGACCGTGCAGCCGGACAGCCCGGGGAGGAGGAGACAGGCTCCGGCTCCGCCGTGGCGGCAGCCGCTTCCGAAGCCGTCTCTGCGGACTTTTCTGCGGGTGCGGAGGATGCTTCTGCGGCAGCCGGGGCGACTGCCGTGAACTCCGCCGCAAGAAACGCGGACAAGCTGGATCTTGATGCGATTTTCACCGATCCGGAGGGCAACAACGTCATTGAAAAGTTCCGGCAGGAGCAGCTTCGCCGCAGTGCGGAAAAGGAGGGTGCGCTTGCGGGAGCGGAGGAAGACGCTTCCGATGCGGCGTCCGTGACGGCGCAGCAGACCGACACCGGGGACGACAACGCGCTGGAATTCGACCTTGCAATCCGCCGTCTGCGCGCCATTGAGGGGGGCGGGATGCCGGAGCCAGAGCCGGAGCAGCCGCCGAAGCCGCCGTATGTATTCCCGCCTGTCGCGCTGATGGACCGGGATCCCTCCCCGAAGAACGTTGATGTCAGCGAAGAGCTGCATGCGAACGCGGTGAGGCTGGTGGAGACGCTCCGCTCGTTCAAGGTGCGGACGCGCATCGTCAACATTTCCCGCGGACCGGCGATCACACGGTATGAGCTTGCGCCGGAGGAGGGGGTCCGCGTGCGGCAGATCGCCAATCTGGTGGATGACATTTCCCTGAATCTGGCAACGTCCGGCGTCCGGATCGAGGCGCCGATCCCGGGCAAATCCGCGGTCGGCATCGAGGTTCCGAACAAGGACGTTTCGATCGTATACCTGCGGGAGCTGATCGACACCCCGGCGTTCCGGTCGGCAAAGAGTCTGATCACGGCATGCCTCGGTATGGACGTTGCGGGTGATCCCGTATATCTGGACATTGCGAAGATGCCGCACCTTTTGATCGCGGGAGCAACGGGTATGGGCAAATCCGTCTGCATCAACTCCATGATCGTCAGCCTTTTGTACAAGGCGGAGCCGGATCAGGTCAAGCTGATTCTGATTGACCCGAAAAAGGTGGAGCTGAATATCTATAACGATCTGCCGCACCTTCTGGTGCCGGTGGTCAGCGATCCGAAGAAGGCTGCGGGTGCGCTGCACTGGGCAGTCACCGAGATGGAGCGCCGCTTTGAGCTGATTGAGGGCGCCGGAGTCCGGGACCTGAAGCATTACAACGAAGCGGTTGCCTCTGACCCGCAGAAGGAGAAGCTGCCGCAGATTGTCATCCTGATCGATGAGCTTGCCGATCTGATGATGACGGCGCCGGATGATGTGGAGGCGTCGATCTGCCGTCTTGCGCAGAAGGCGAGAGCCGCGGGGATGCATCTGATCATCGGTACGCAGCGTCCTTCGGTCGATGTCATCACCGGTCTGATCAAGGCAAACGTCCCCTCGCGCATTGCATTTACCGTGGCATCGCAGACCGACTCCCGCGTGGTGCTTGACATGGCAGGCGCAGAAAAGCTGATCGGGCGCGGCGATATGCTGTTCGCGCCGGTCGGTGCCTCCAAGCCGATCCGGGTGCAGGGCGCGTTTGTGTCCGAAAACGAGGTGGAGAACATCGTCTCCTTTATCAAGACGCAGAGTCAGAAGGCGGAGTATGACAGCGCGGTGATCGACTCCATTGAAAAGGAAGCCGAGCGCTGCGGCAGCGGCAAGAAGGGCGCAGCGTCCGATATCGGGGCGGATGCGGACAGCGAGGGAGAGGACGATCCGATGCTGAAGCAGGCAATTGCGCTTGCCGTGGAGTCCGGAAAGATCTCCACCTCTCTGATCCAGCGGCGCATGTCGCTCGGATACGGCAGAGCGGCGAAGCTGATCGACCGGATGGAGCAGCTCGGCATTGTCAGCGCACCGGAGGGGCAGAAGCCCCGCAATGTGCTGATCACAAAGGAGCAGTATGCCGAGATGCTGGTATCCCGCGGGGATACGCTCTCCTGAACGGCAGGGCTTGCGCGGAAGAACGGCTCTTGTCCCCGATGAAGGACTGCTTCGGCTGCGTCCGGGTCGGGGAAAGGCGTGCTGATGCGCAGGGGCTTGCGCTTCTGCGTCCCGGGAAAGGGACGCGCCGCAGAAGCGCTTTCCCGCAGCCCACGGGCTGCTCCGGCGGGCTTGCGTAGGAAATGACGTTTGTCCGGCAAAGGCGCACCGTGCCTTTTGAGGAATGCGGAGCGCCGGTTTGCTCAGCGCGGACGGGGGCGGTCGCAAAGCCGCGTGCCGACTGTGTATGACAGGCGGACCTGTCCGCGTCCCGGAGACAGGCGGTATGCGGCAGGCTTGCCGGGTTCGGGGCATGGAAGCGCCGCTCTGCGGGCTGCTCCCGACCGGCTTGCCGTTCCGCCGCAAAACGGATTTTCCCCGAACAGAGCCTCGGCGGGCATTCTCTTTTGGGGAGAAGGCGCTTTTACGTGCGGTTTCGCAGCTTTGGAAAGAAAAACGCCGTGCGGCAGACCTGTCTGCGCCTCAGAGCGCAGTGCCGCGCTGCGGTGGATAGTTCATATTCTGAAAGAAAGGACGCTTTCGCCCGGTGCGGAGGTCTGTGGGAACTTTGTATATGAAAAAGCTGTCATCTGCTGTTTTATGTCTGTTTGCTTCGGTGCTTCTGCTGGCAGAAAGCGCCGCGTTTGCCTTTTCCGCCGGGGCGGAGGGGCTTTCCGGATCGGAGCGCGGACTGTCTGCTTTCTCCGGGGTGAGGGAACTGCTGCGCGGGGAAGACCGGGGATCGGCAGCCTCCTCCGGCAGCCTTTCCAAATCGGAAAGTGAGCGGCTTGCCTGCGATGCAAGACCGGAACTCCTTTCCGAAGCGCAAACCAAACCCTCCGCCTGCAATCGGGCAGCAGCCGGAGCTCTTTCCGAGTCGGAGTGCGGATCGTCTGCCTGTAATCGGTGGATCGGATCCCTTTCCGGGGCGGAGCGCGGGCGAGCCGGAAAAAAAGGCGCCGTTTCGGACGGCTCCGGAGCGGAAAGCGCCCTCCGGGACGGGGAAGAAACGGTCACGGTGCGCCGTCCGGAGGCGGAAGAGACAGACGGCGGCGGGCTGAAGGGACCGGGGGCGGACGCCGCCGATGCCCGCCTGGACAAGGCGGAGACTGCCATCCGGGACTGTCTCGGGGGGATGGAGGAAACGCTGGACCTTCAGGCATACGGTCTGACAAAGGATGAACTGAAGGATATTTTCAGCGCGATCCTGAACAGCACGCCCGAGCTGTTTTACGTCGGGAATTCCTATAAGATCAAGCTGTCCGCCGGGAAAATCGTTACCTTTTCCCCCATTTATCTGTACACGGCAGAGGAGCTTCCCGCGCTGAAGGCGGTGTATGAGCAGAAGCTCTCCGAAATTCTTGCGCTGGTCGAGCCGGACATGACCGACCTTCAGAAGCTGCTTCTTCTGAATGATTACTTCTGTCTGGAATACCGGTATGACGATACGCACGCGGTGTACGACACCCTGCGGTTCTTTACCGAGAAAACGGGGGTATGTCAGGCATATACGCTCGCACTGACCGCCGTTCTGGAGCGGCTCGGCATCCCGGTCACGTATGCGCAGAGCACCGGGATGAATCACATCTGGAACCTTGTGCAGCTGGACGGAAAATGGTATCACCTGGACCTTACGTGGAATGACCCGCTTGACGACCGGTTCGGGCGGGCGCTGCATGAAAACTTCCTGAGAAGCGATGCCGGGATTGCCGCGACCGGGCATTACGGCTGGAGCGTGCCGGGGGAGATCACCTGCACGGATACCTCATATGACAATTATTTCTGGAAATCGGTCAAAACGCCGTTTGCCTATACGGAAAAAGCGTTCTTTTACATGGATGACGGCGTTTTATACCGGGTGAATCTGCAAACGCAGGAAAAGACCGCGCTTCTGACCGTTCCGGACCGCTGGGCGGTGCAGGATAAGCCGGGCTATTCCTACAGCACGTCCTATTCCTGCCTTGCGGCATATGACGGCTGTCTGTTTTATACAACGCCGGGAGCGGTGATGCGGTACCGCCTGTCAACGGGGAAGACCGAGCGCTATTTTGCTCCCGCGCTCTCCTCCGGGCAGCTCTTTGCCTTCTACGGGCTCGGCGGGCAGGCGCACTGGCTCTCGGCATCGGGACCGGAATTCGAAAAGACCCTGCTCGGGACCGGCTCCCTCCAGCTGACCGGTGCGGCGGGCACGGAAAAAACCGTGCTTCTGACCGGCAGCGATGCCTTCACGCGCTTCTGCCCGACGATGCGGGACGCGCTTTCGCTGATGTCCGATCCGGACCTTTCCTATACGGTGACGCCGTTTCTGCCTGCGGGCAGGTTCGATCTGTCCGGCGTCCGGGAGCTGCCTGCCGCGGGGTCGATCACCCTGACGGGCAGCGGCGCGACAAGACTGGAGCTGGACGGGAGCGTGACGCTTCGCTCTGCGCTTCATCTGAACGGGGTCCTGCCGGTCGGAACGACAGCGTCCGGCGCGATCCTTGTGCAGAGTCACATTCTGACCGTGACGGCAAAGACGCCCCAGCTTTCGGTACGGGTGTCGGGCGGCGCCTCCTCCTCCCTTGTGATTCTTTCAACGGACGGGGGAGAAATCACGCTTTCGGCGCCGGTTTCGGTCGGGACCTTTGTGACGGAGGGAACGGTCAGGCTCCGGGCTGCATGCTCCGCCGGGACCTTCCGGACAACGGGGGACTGCCGGCTCCTTGCGGAAGACGATTTCACCTGCGGCACCGTATCCGGGACCGGAGCGCTGACGCTTTCCTGCGTGAAACGGGCATCGGGGACGTATCCGTCGCTCAGGATTACGGGCAGGACCTCCGGCTCGGTCACGTTCCTCTTTGACCCGGAGCGGAAGCTCGGCGATGCGGTTCTGTATGCACCGGAAGCGTCCGACATAGCCTTCCGGCTGAAAAGCGACCGGTATGACCCGGATCTTGCGCCGCTGTTTGAGCGGGGAGCGGACGGCTGGTTCCGCTTTGTACGCGAGACCTATATGCGGATAGAGGACGGGATTCTTGTGTCCTTTGTCAGCGCGGCGCCGCAGGAGCGGGTGGAGGTGCCGTCCGGCGTGACCGGAATCGGAAATTATGCGTTTGCCAGATGCCCGGAGCCCGGGACGGTTTTCCTGCCTGCCGGGATCACGGAGATCGGGGCATTCGGCATCGGCTACAGCTATGACGCGGCGGGAAAGCTGTATGTTTCGGACAGGACCGTTTATGAGGTGGCGAAGGACTCGGTCTGCGAGGCGTATGCTGCGGAGAACGGACTTCTTTATGACAGTTATCTTGAGGGGGCGGTCGGGAACTTTGCCGTGCGCGTCTATCCGACGCGGGGAGAGGCGTGGCTTCTGCGCTATACAGGAGACGGACCCGAGGCGGTGCTGCCGGCATCGGTTTCCCTCGGCGGGACGTCTTATGCGGATATCCTTTATGCAGAGGGGCTTTTTGACGGAAAAGAGGAGCTTGTCATCTACTGCCCGGTGCCGCGCGGGGAGCTGGAGCCAGCCGATGTCTGGGAGAAGACCTATACGCTTTATTGCAGCGGAGAATGGTTCATGGTGGTGTTCACGTCTGAGGGGACGGTGTATCATTCGTATCCGGCGCTGAAGGACAGCGCGGTGCTGCTGCCGGCGGAAACGCCCGTCTCAAGCGCATCGGGCACCCCGGAGTATACCTTAGTCTTTTTCGGCTGGGAGGGCTATACGGAGGGGATGCGCGTGACCGAAGCGCTGAGCTTCCGGGCAGTGTTCACCCAAAAGGTCCGGACCTATACATACACCTTTTACGCGGAGGACGGCGTGACGGTCCTGAAGCGGGAAACCGCGGAGTACGGGACCTACATCATGCCGCCGAAGGAGCCGGAAAAGCCTCCCTTGGAGGACGGAACGGTATTTTGGTTTGACGGCTGGAGCGGCTATCTGCCGGGTATGGTGCTGACCAAAAATATTTCGTTTTACGCAAAATATGTGGAGGTGGGACGACCCATCACGGAGATCACCTCACTGTATTACCGGATCGACCGGGCGTTCGGCTATGTAAGGAAGATCGACGCCGCGACAAACGGGGAGATTTTTATCAGCGGCTTTCAGAACAGTGCAAACATGTGGCTGACAGCGGCGGACGGCACGGCGCTTGTTCCGGATATGACGGTTGTCGGGACCGGAATGACGGTTTCGCTTGTGGAGAAGAAGCTGGAGGACGGAGAGCTGAAGGACGAGGTGCGGGAGACCCTGACGCTTGTGGTGACCGGGGACCTGAACGGCGACGGACTGGTGACGCTGACCGACTTTGTGCTTCTGAAGTCTCACCTGCTCGGCATCCGGGTGCTTTCGGGGGCATACATGGAGGCGGCTGACCTCACGGGGGACGGAGAGGTGACGCTGACCGACTTTATCCGGCTCAAGGCTTGCCTGCTCGGCACGGAGGAGCTGGAGCCGCAGTGACTGACCGGCGGGGCGGGCTGCGTCCGCAGGCAAGCGGACGCTTCGCGCCGGGAAAGCGTGCTTATGCACGGGTGCGGGATGCATCCGGTTTCGGGCATCTCCCGCACGCGGGAAAAGTACGCGGATGCGTACTTCACAAAGAGGCTGCGCAGGACCGCAGAGGGATGCTCTCTCTGCGGTCCTTTTTTGCACGGCGGCGGGTTGCGGCGATTTTCCCCGCCCGGACGGAATCGGCAGAAAAGCGTTCTTTGGGAGGCATGCGCCCCCTCCGGCAGCTTGCTGCCGACTGTGCGCTGCGGTCCCGGCGCTGTTCCGTGCGCGGAAAGCTGCACCGGATGACGGGTTTGAAATCCTCCCGGACGAAGACTCGCGTCTTGTTCCGTGTGCGGAAAGCCGCATGGCAAAAGCACCGCAAAGCTTGGGTACCTTCCCGGTATCCATCGGCTTTGCGGTGCTTTTTTGTCGGGGTCGTATGTGCGGATGCCCGGCGGGGGGAGGATCTTTCCGGTACGCTTCGGCTCTGCGGTTCTTTTTTATCTGAAATATGTCTGTCTGTGAATGCTCCGGGACTGCGCGTGCCGGTGCGGAGCACTTTGAGGGCTGGTGCGGCACCTTCCTCTGCCTGCGGTCCGCCGCACGCGGCTCCTTCCCCGGTTATGCCGGTCGTGCCGCATGCATGCTTGCCCGTAAGCCCCCGCGCGGCGGGGGGACGCCGATCCTGCTCCCTTTGGGAGCCGCGGCAAAGTGCTGCTCTGCCGCAAGCCCCCGCGCGGTCGGGAGAGCCTTCGGTCAGAGCATCGCGGCTCCTTCCCCCGGTTATGCCGGTCGTGCCGCATGCATGCTTGCCCGCAAGCCCCCGCGCTGCGGGGGGCGCCGATTCTGCTCCCTTTGGGAGCCGCAGCAAAGGGCTGCTCTGCTGCAAGCCCCCGCGCGGGCGGGGGACGCCGATCCTGCTCCCTTTGGGAGCCGCAGCAAAGCGCTGCTCTGCCGTAGCCCCCGCGCGGCGGGGGACGCCGATCCTGCTCCCTTTGGGAGCCGCAGCAAAGTGCTGCTCTGCCGTAGCCCCCGCGCGGTCGGGAGAGCCTTCGGTCAGAGCATCGCGGCTCCTTCCCCCGGTTATGCCGTCCGCGCCGCATGCATGCTTGCCCGCAAGCCCCCGCGCTGCGGGGGGCGCCGATTCTGCTCCCTTTGGGAGCCGCAGCAAAGGGCTGCTCTGCTGCAAGCCCCCGCGCGGGCGGGGCAGCCTTCGGTCAGAGCATCGCGGCTGCTGCTTTTTCCGTTTCCGTCTGCTTCAGCGCATCGCGCAGGGAGCCGAACAGGGAGAGCAGCTTTTTGCAGTCCGTAAGCTCCGGATCAAGCGCCGGATTGTATTCTACACAGTCAAAGGAGCGGACCTTTCCGGTCCCTGCGGCGCGGATGAGCAGCCGCCGGGTATCCTCCGGTGTCAGTCCGTCCGGCATGCGATAGCCGGTTGAGGGAAACTCGCTTTCATCCATCACATCCACATCAAAGCTGACGTGGATGTACGGCGTTCTGATTTTTGTGAGGACCTCGTCCATGACCTCGTCCGCGCCCCGCCGCAGAAGCTCCTCCGCCGTGTACAGATGGACTCCCTGCTCCCGTATGATCGGATATTCCCCGCGGTCGATGCTCCGTGCGCCGAGGATAAACGTGTTTTGCCCGTACAGATTGACCTTGGCTCCGACCGTGAGCCGGTCGCTGCACAGCCCCATGGCGCAGGCAAGCGGCATGCCGTGAATGAAGCCGGATTCGGTGGACGCCTCGGTGTTGATGTCTGTATGACCGTCAATATAGATGACGCTCAGATTTTCGGCGCCCAGCACGGAGGCTGCCGCCGCGATGGAACCGATGGCAATCGAATGATCGCCGCCGACCGAGATCGGAAAGCGCCCCCGGAGCAGCGCATCCCGGATATTTCCGTACAGCGTCCGGCTGATATCCACGACCTCCTCCAGACATTTCAGGTTTTCCGGATAGGGGAGGTCCCGGCGTCCGGACGGCGGCATGCCGCGGAATTCGGTTCCGGAGCCGAGCAAAGCGTCAAGTCCGTGCTCTCTCAGCGTGCGGTATGCGTGCTCCGAGCCGAGGGTCGGGGAGCCGGCGCAGATAGGAGCTTCCAATACTGTAAAATTCATAGGATCCTTCCGGCTTTCGCATCGGCAAAAGCCGCCTTTCTTTGAAGATCGTGCAGTCCCGCGCGGCAGAGGACGATTCGGGGCAGAAAAACAAGACGGGCGTCTGGCACATACCCGTGCCGGTCCGAAATGAGCCGGGAGCGGGGGCAATCCGTGCGGCTGACCGCTTCTTTTCTGCTTCCGGAATGCGGGAGTCCGGGTTTGGACGGCGTTCGGTGCGGGGGCAGGTGCATCAGAGCCGCGCGGGGAGGCTGTCGTTCCGTTCCTCGTCTGTGCGCGGCGCAAAACAGGCTGTCCGGGAGGGCGGTTACGCTCCGGGCAGCGGGTTTATGGGGGGAACCGGAGCCGCACGCTCCGGAGTGGACGCTTCACAGCCCGGCGCCCCTGTCTTGCACGGCACAAGCCGTACTGCCTAGCCGCTTCGCTTCGCCGGGGCTGCCCGAGATACGCCGGCACGGCGGCGCAGGCGGTCCGGAGCGGAGCCGATTCCGGGGGGATGCGGATTTCCTCCGTTCTGCGCACGCAGCCGGAGACTCCTGCCCGAGGGGCGCTTTGCTGTCTAAGTGGGGAACCGTTTGTCCCGCTTTGTTCCCGTGCACGGCACCGTACTGCACGGACGCCGCTTTGCCGGACGTCATTTCTTCTGATGTGCTCCGTTCCTTTTGCTGAAATAATACTTTTTGTAGGTGCGGATGTGGGAGAGGTAATAGCGGGTAATGCGGAGCTTCCGGCGCAGGCTTCGCTCTTCGGGGCAGAACAGCGTGCGCAGAGCTCCCTGCTTTTTCCAGAGGGCAAGCACCTCCTGCCGCAGCGACCGGTCCTCCACATAGCGTGCAAGGACGGCGCGCGGAACCGCTGTCCAGAGCGCCTCCTTTTCTCCCGTGACAAGCGGAGTTTCCCTGCCGAATACGGCGTTCTCCGTCAGAGCCTGCATCATGTTCAGACCTGCGGCGCGGACAAAGAAGCTGCTTCTGCCGAGTCGGGGATTGATCTCAAACAGGAGGTATCTGCCGGTCCGTGCATCGTATTTCATGTCGAAGTTGGAGAATCCGACATAGCCGGTTTCCTCCAGAAAGGCGCGGATGCGGCTGTAGATCGCGGGGTCGCTGCGCGAAACGATGGCTGCGTAATTGCCGAGCATCTTCGGTGCATACTCCTCCAGAACCGGCTGACCGAGGCACATCATCCGTACCTTTCCCCGGTTGTCCGAATAGCAGTTGATGACGCGCATGGCATCGTCCCCGCCGGGAACGAACTCCTGAAGGATCAGCTTCCCGCGGTAATCCGTCCGGTCGAGGCGCTGCACCATGGCGAGGTATTCCTCCGGGCTGTTGAAATAAAAGACCTTTTCCTTTCCTTCAAACGAGCAGTGCAGGTAGTCGTATGCATTGCTGTTTTCCGGCTTGACCACGATCGGAAACGGGAAATCGATCCGGTTCAGAGCTTCCTTCCGCCTGTCCGGCTCTGCGATGACGGTTTTGGGGTAATCCAGACCGTGCTTTTCGCAGAGGGCGTAAAACTTATCCTTGGTATCAAGCTGCTCCAGCAGAGCGGGGGACAGAAACCGGTTGGCGATCCACGGATCAAAGTCGGCGTGATATTTCGACATCATGCCGGCATAATAGTCGGAGCAGGCTATGACAAGGAGCTTGTCATAGTGCGGGCGGTGCTGCTTCAGAATGCGGAGAAGCTCCCTGCGGAAGATTTCGTCCCGGTCAAAGCCTTCGATCTGCACAAGATCGAACAGACTGCTGTCCATGGTCGGAATCAGACGCCGGGTACAGACAAGAAGCGGACGGATGCCGTATGCCTCCCGGAACAGACGAACGGTTCCGTAGGCGTTTTCATCACTGCCTAATATAATAGGAAGAAAAGTCTGCATGGCAAATGCCTGCCTTTCGGAAATTTTAAAGGGGAACGGCGTGAGTAAGGTGCGCGGAAAACGATTGTTTACTTGTCACGCCGAACAAAAATCACTCGGCGGCAAAGCCGCCGCCTTCGGGCAAGCCGAAGGGCGTGATTTTCGCCTTCGCGCAGCTTCAGGCGAACGGAAGCGGGCGTGCGTGAAGTACGCGGAAAGCGACAGCACAGCGGGCACGCCGAACAAAAATCATTCGGCGGCGGTGCCGCCTGCGGGCGCGATTTTCGCCATCGCGCAGTTTCAGGCGAACGGGAGCGGGCGTGCGTGAAACATGCGGAAAGCGATTATGCAGCGGGCACGCCGCACAAAAATCATTCGGGGGCAAAGCCGCCGCCTTCGGGCAAGCCGAAGGGCGCGATTTTCGCCTTCGCGCAGTTTCAGGCGAACGGAAGCGGGCGTGCGTGAAGTACGCGGAAAGCGACAGCACAGCGGGCACGCCGAACAAAAATCATTCGGCGGCAAAGCCGCCGCCTTCGGGCAAGCCGAAGGACGTGATTTTCGCCTTCGCGCAGTTTCGGGCGAACGGGAACGGGCGTGCGTGAAGTACGCGGAAAGCGACAGCACGGCGGGCACGCCGCACAAAAATCATTCGGTGGCAAAGCCGCCGCCTTCGGGCAAGCCGAAGGACGTGATTTTCGCCTTCGCGCAGTTTCGGGCGAACGGGAACGGGCGTGCGTGAAGTACGCGGAAAGCGACAGCACAGCGGGCACGCCGAACAAAAATCATTCGGCGGCAGAGCCGCCGCCTTCGGGCAAGCCGAAGGACGTGATTTTCGCCTTCGCGCAGTTTGGGCTTGCGGGAACGGGCGTGCGTGAAGTACGGGAGAGACGACTGCTCGGCGGGCACGCCGAACAAAAATCATTCGGGGGCAAAGCCGCCGCCTTCGGACGAACCGAAGGACGTGATTTTCGCCATCGCGCAGTTTCAGGCGAACGGGCGTGCGTGAAGTACGCGGAAAGCGACAGCACGGCGGGCACGCCGAACAAAAATCATTCGGCGGCAGAGCCGCCGCCTTCGGGCAAGCCGAAGGGCGTGATTTTCGCCTTCGCGCAGTTTCAGGCGAACGGGAGCGGGCGTGCGTGAAGTGCGGGAGAGACGACTGCTCGGCGGGTACGGCTTCACGCAGCTTGGATTTGAAGTGTGAAGCACGCGGGGAGCGGAAAATCGCCGCTTATGCCGGACAATTCCGGCTTGACATGCCGGAGGGACCTTGAAGCTCCGCTCCTTCTGCGGGATGCCCCGACCGATACCGTGCTTGCCCCTTCAATAGGAAGAAACCGGCACCGCCCGTCAGCGCTTGACGAAGTATTCCTCATACCAGAGCAGAAAGGAGTACACGGTATAGATTTTCCGCGCATTGTTGGCTGCTCCGGAGACATGGGCGTCAAGCAGCGCCTCCAGCTTTGCCGTGTCGAAAAATTCCGCCGCATACGGAGCGCGGAAGGTCCTTCGCACCGTCTCCGCATACTGCTCCTCCCGCAGCCAGACGCGGAACGGAACCATAAAGCCGGCTTTTTTCCGGTTTGCCCAGTCGCCGGGAATGTGGGACAGCGCCGCCTGCCGGAAGGCGCGCTTGGTATGCCGTCCCTTCATGCGCTGCGGAGAGGTCAGGGTGCGCGCAACGCTCCAGACCTCGCGGTCCAGATAAGGCACGCGCAGCTCCAGCGAATGCGCCATGGTCATTTTGTCCGCCTTGAGCAGAATATCGCCCGGCAGCCAGAGCTTCAGGTCCAGATACATTTTTTTGGTCAGATCATCGCAGCCGCGGACCTTTTCATAGTAGGGCGCCGTGACGTCCTGATGCGTGATGGAGGTGCGCTTATCCGGCGCGAGCAGGCTGTCGGCTTCGGCATCGCTCATGATGAACGCCTGACCGATATAGCTGTCCTCCACGCGCTCCGCATTGGAGGTGAAGAAGCGCCGGATATGCCGCTGCGGCAGTCTGCCGAGCGTTTTGGCAAAGAAGCGGCGAAGCCCGAGGGGCAGCTTTTTGTAAAGCACCGAGGCGCTGCTCTGGATATACCAGTCATAGCCGCCGAACAGCTCATCCGCCCCTTCTCCGGACAGCACCACCTTCACGTCCCTTGCCGCAAGCTCTGCCAGATAGTAGAGCGGAACGGCGGAGAGGTTGGCGTGCGGCTCGTCGGAATGGTACTGGACCTCGGGCAGAGCCCGGAAGAATTCATCGGCTGAGATCTCTTTTTTCGTATTGGGCATGCCCAGCCTGCGGCACAGCTCCCCCGCCAGATCCGTCTCGTCAAAGCCGCCCATGTCAAAGCCGACCGAGTAGGTCTTCATCGGTCTGACGGTCGAGGCGACATAGCTGGAATCCACACCGCCCGACAGGAAGGAGCCGACCTCCACATCCGCGATCTGGTGGTATTCGACCGAGGAGAGCACCGTCTTGTCGATCAGACTGACGGCGTTGCCGAATGTGCGGCTGACCGGATCGAATTCCGGCTCAAAATAGCGCGTAAGCTTCATCTCGCCGCCGGAGTAGGTGAAATAGGTCCCCGGCTCCAGACGGAACACATGGCGGAACATCGTTTCCCGCAGGGGGGAATACTGAAAGACGAGGTACATCTTCAAAGCCTCCGGATTCAGCTCCTTCCGGAAGGCGGGGTGGGGCAGAAAGCCCTTGATCTCAGAGCCGAACAGAAACGTATCCTGCATCTGCGCATAATAAAACGGCTTGATTCCGAAATAATCGCGCGCACCGTACAGCGTGCCCCGGTGCCGGTCGTAGATGACGAACGCGAACATGCCCCTGAGGAGAGAGGCGGTCCTTTCTCCGAACCGCCGGTATGCCTGCAAAATCACCTCGGTGTCCGAGTCGGTCCGGAAGACCGCGCCGTTTTTTTCGCAAAGCTCCTGTCTCAGCTCCCGATAGTTGTAAATTTCCCCGTTGAAGACGATGACGTACCGGTCGTCCTCCGAATGCATCGGCTGGGTGCCGCCCTTCAGGTCGATGATGGACAGGCGCCGGAAGCCGAGCGCGACATTCCCGTCCACAAAGGAGCCGCTGCTGTCCGGGCCCCGGTGCGCAATGCGCTCTCCCATTTCATCGATGACCGCCTGACGGTCGTAAACACCCGTTCCGCAAAATCCAACAAATCCGCACATATCGCTGTGTCCCTTCTGCCGCGCCGCTCAGCGGACTGCCGGCTTGGCTGCCGCGTCATAGGCGGCAAGATACTTTTCTGTAAAATCCACGTCCGAGGGCGTGTCGATGTAGAGCGTACCGCGCTTCTGGCGGGTCTCCCGACCCTTGCCGGTCAGGAAAATGACCTTATCCGTGCCGTTTTCCAGGATTGCCTCCCGGATTGCCTCTCCGCGGTCGTCCGTGATGACATATTTTCCGCCCGCAGCCGCGACATATGCTCCGATCTCCTCCGAGATCCTGTGCACCGGCTCCTCCCCGGGGTCCTCCTCGGTCAGGATGGCAAGGTCGCAGTGAAGCCCTGCCATTTCCCCCAGATCCCGCCTCCTCAGCTGGGCTTTTCTGCCCGGACAGCCGAATACGACGATCCTCCGCTTGCCCGGATACTCCACCTCCGCCGAGCGGAACAGCGCGTCAAAGCTCATCCGGTTGTGGGCATAGTCCACAAGCACCGTGACCCGCTTGTCCCGGCTTTCAAAGACCTCCATGCGCCCCGGCGCGCGCGCCTCCGCAAGCCCGCGCTCCATTGCCTCCGGCGGGAGCTTCAGCGCAGTGGCGACGGCAACGGCGGCAAGCGCGTTTTCCACATTGAACATGCCCGGCATCGTGATGTGAAGCGTGCGCGTGAAGGCAGGGGTCCGCACGGTGAAATAGATGCCGTCCGCGCGCTTTTCGCGGCTCTGACAGAAGATGTCATCCTCGGGGTGGGAGCCGAAGGTCAGGATGCGGCAGTGCTTTTCCCGCGCATAGGCAAGGACCCGTTCGGCGTGCTCCATGTCGGTGTTGATGCACGCGGCTGCGCAGTCGTCGAATATCTTCAGCTTGGAGGCGAAGTAATCCTCAAAATCCGGATGCTCCACCGGGCTGATGTGGTCGGTCCCGATGTTGGTGAAGCAGGCGACGCCGAAGCGGATGCCGAACACCCGGTCATATTTCAGCGCCTGACTGGAGACCTCCATGACAAGGTGGGAAATGCCCGATTCGCAGGCGTTTTCAAAGTGCCGGTGCAGCTCCACCGCCTCCGGCGTGGTCAGATGGGACTCCTCGCGGGAGACGCCGTCATAGTTGTCGATGGAGGAGAGAATGGCGCATTCCTTCGGATAAAATTCGTCTAAAATCGCCTTGACGTAGTATGCCGTTGTGCTTTTGCCCTTGGTCCCGGTGATGCCGACGGAGGTCAGACGGGAGGGCGCATCGTTGAAGAACACAATGGCGAGGTACGCCATGGCGCGGCGGATGTCCCGCACAAGAATATAGGGCAGATCGACCGAATCGTACCTCTTTTCCGACACGTAGACGACAGCGCCCCTTCCGGCAGCCTCCCTGAGGTATTCCTCCCGGAAGTGTACGCCTTTGCAGATGTACATGGCGTTCGGGGATACGGCGCGGCTGTCATAGGTCAGGCAGGTGATTTCGCAGCCGCGCAGCATCGGCGGGGGCACCTCCACCTCCGTCACAAGTCCGCCCGCCGCGAGGACGGAGACATATTCCTGTATGGTATAGGCTTCGAGCATGATGGCAAGTTCCTTTCTGATCTTTTGAGGATAGGGAGAATGCAAAGCGGATGCCGGTCACGGAGGCATCCTGTCCGGCTTCTGCGCGGAGACGGGATCCGGATATCGCCGCACAGGGAAACCGCGCTTTGCGCGGTCAGGCAAGCCGTGCGGCTGCCCGGAGGCTTTGACCGGGACCGCGGGAGAGCCGATGCCCTGACCCTTTCGGCAAGCGGGGAAAGCGCAGTGCGCCCCGCGTGCCAACCTGACGGCTTTGCGGCAACGTTCGAATCGGGCAGGAGCATGGCACAAAGGTCTTCGGACAGGCGCGGGACCGAAAGGAACGCCGGTTTTCCGGGCGTCCTCCGAACGATGACCGTCCGGTCTTTCGGACCGCGCGGAAGTGCGGGGCGGCTGAAGCCACAGGAAGGGCAGCGGCAAAAGCCGCGAAAACGGAGAAATTGCAGCGGACAGAGCATGCCGCAGACGCGGGATACTGTGCCGCGGGAGCCTCTTGCGAAGGCTTCTGCGCGGACGGTGCGTGCGGCAGACATGAGCGCCTGTCCGGGCGCCTTCCGCACCGAACCCCGCCGGACAGGCGGTAAAGCCGTCGGGGGGGCACGCGGGGCACTGCCGCGCGGGGGAGGGAGAAGCCGCGAAAGCCGCATCCCACAGGGTGTTTGCATGCAGTATGCCGCAGGGGAAAGCGGTATCTGTGGGGTTTTTGCGCCGTCCGTATGGCAGCTCCGGGAAAGCCTCGGCAGAGGGGCTCCTCTGCGCGTGATGCCGCAAATTCAAACAAAACGTTATGAATTTGACGGCGAAGCCGGCAAATTTGGATGACGGCAAAGCCGGCAAATTTGGATGACGGCAAAGCCGGCAAATTTGGATGACGGCGAAGCCGGCAAATTTGGATGACGGCGAAGCCGGCAAATTCGGGAATGCGGCAGGTTTGCCCGGGTTGCCGGGAGATAGTATACCGCATTCATTATACCATTTTCGGCTCCGTTAATCAACAGCATTCCGGGATTTTTTGCGCGGAGCCGGAAAATTTACGGGGAAAGCCCCCGCGGCAGCACGGCGCGGCGTCCGGAAGCTCCGGAAGGCGGCTTGCTGCGGTGCGGCGGGGGCGCCGGGAGCTGCTTTTTGCCGGAAATGCGTCAATGCTCCGCACGCTGCCGGACGGGGCGGAGCACTGCGGCAGACAGATAAAAAATATCGGATTTTCTCAGAAAAAATGCCAAAACCGCAAACGTTTGTTTGACATATGCGAGAAACTGTGATATACTGAACGCATGAGATCCATCGGCGTGAAATCAAAAACTGAACCGAAGAGGTGATTGTGTGAGTTTTCCGCAGGATCCGGAGGTTTCCGGAGGTCGGGCGGCTGCCTGCTGTTTTACGGGGCACCGCGACATTCCAAAGGTGGAGTATCGGAAGATTTCGGAAAATGTCTGCCGTTTAGTTCAAACTCTGTATCAGATCGGCGTGAGGGATTTTTATGCGGGAGGGGCGCTCGGCTTTGATATGATCGCCTCCGTGACGGTCCTGAATCTGAAAGCGCAGCTTCCGGATATCAGGCTGATCCTGGCGCTGCCCTGCCGGAACCATACGGCAAGGTGGAAAAAATCCGAGAAGGAGCTGTTCGAACGCGTCCTTGCCCGTGCCGATGAGGCGGTGTATGTTTCGGAGAAGTATTTCCGGGCATGCATGCAGATGCGGAACCGCTATATGGTGGACCGCAGCAGGATATGCGTCTGCTATTATGAGGGCAAGTCGGGCGGAACCCGGAATACGGTGGCATATGCGGCGAAGCAGGGACTTTCCATCTATAACCTGTATATCCCGCAGCAGGAGACTCTGCCGGAGGACGGGGACTTCCGGGAATAAGCTCCGGACGGAAGAACGGGGACTTTGCGAGGGGACAGCTCTGCCCGGAAGGCGCGGCAAGTCAAAAAAATCGCGGAGCCCCCGTTAAAAAGGAAAATTCCGGCTATCCTGAACGGGAGCCGGAAGGTTTTTGCGTGGCTTTTGCAAGGTGTCTGCAAGGTCCGCGCAGCTTCGGCACAGCCCGGAGGAGCTTTGCAAAAGGGTCCTTTTCCCGGGCTCTGTATGAAAGGAATGGGATGTTGCGATGAAAAGAACAGCGGTACTGCTGCTTGCGGCAATGATTCTGGGGCTTTTCTGCGTTTCCTGCAAGCGGCAGGAGGCTCCGCCGGCTTTGGGGGATGCGGAGGCTGCGGCGCGTCTGGCGGAGCTTGTGCCGGATGCGATGCGGCTGATGCGGGTCGCCTACGGCGAAGGGCTTGAGACAGAGACGGCTGCGGACGCGGAGCGGACGGTCGGCACCGACTACCGTCCGGTGTCAAAAAATGCGGCGTACACCTCCGCTGCGCAGATCAGAGCGGACGCGGAGCGGCTGTTTTCCTCGGATTATCTGAAGGGAACGCTGTATGTGCTGCTGTTCGACGGATATACGCCGCCGTCCGAGACGCAGAAGAATGAAACGGTCGTGTCGGATCACATCGATCCGCGCTATCGGGAGGAAAACGGCGTTTTGCTTGCGGATGTCAATTTCAGCGGCTTTGAGATCAGGACCGAGCCGGTGCCCGAAAGCGCACGGGTGGTGTCCGGAAACGACCGCAGCGTGACGGTCTGTATGGATTACCGGACGGACGGCGAGACGGCGGGCACCATGCGGGTGCGGCTTGTGCTGGAGAACGGAAGCTGGCTTCTGGACGGACCGGTCTATTGATGCGCGGCTTTGCGGGGCACTCCGGCGGGGCTTTGCGGGAGCGCGCCGCGGCTTTGAAATCGAAATAATTTTCCGGGAAAGGATTAACAGGGATATGAAGGCAAAGGCAAAAAAGGAGCCGGTTCAGGCTACCACCATGGACGAAGAGGGCAAGCAGAAAGCGCTTGACACGGCGATTGCGGAGATTACCAAGCGGTACGGGCAGGGCTCTGTCATGCGGCTGGGAGAGAACACGCATATGAATATTCAGGCGATCCCGACCGGCTCGCTGACGCTGGATCTGGCGCTCGGCATCGGCGGGGTGCCGCGCGGAAGAATTGTGGAGATCTACGGACCGGAATCCTCCGGAAAGACCACGCTTGCGCTGCATATTGCGGCGGAGGCGCAGAAAAGAGGCGGCGTGGCTGCGTTTGTGGACGCGGAGCATGCGCTTGATCCCGTGTATGCCCGGGCGCTCGGCGTGGACATCGACAATCTTCTGGTGTCACAGCCGGACAGCGGAGAGCAGGCGCTGGATATTACGGAATCTCTGGTCCGGTCGGGCGCGGTGGACGTGCTTGTCGTGGACTCGGTGGCTGCGCTTGTGCCGCAGCAGGAGATCGACGGCGATATGGGCGCGAATCACGTCGGCGTGCAGGCGAGACTGATGTCGCAGGCGCTGCGCAAGCTGTCCGGGTCGATCAACAAGTCCAATGCCGTGGTGATCTTCATCAACCAGCTGCGCGAAAAGGTCGGCGTGATGTACGGAAATCCCGAGGTGACAACGGGCGGACGCGCACTGAAGTTCTTTGCCTCCGTCCGGATCGATATCCGGAAGAAGGATGTTCTGAAGAACGGCGATGTGCAGTACGGCAACCGTGTGAAGTGCAAGGTCGTTAAAAATAAGGTTGCGCCGCCCTTTAAGGTTGCGGAATTCGACATTATTTTCGGAAAGGGCATCAGCAAGGCGGGAGAGCTGATCGATCTCGCCATCGAGCTTGATATCGTGGAGAAGAGCGGTTCGTGGTTCTCCTACAACGGCACAAGGATCGGACAGGGCAAGGAAAACGTCAAGAAGTATTTTGAAGAAAATCCCGCGCTGTTCAATGAGATCGAGGAGCGCATCCGGCAGAGAAGCAGCGACATCGATATGCTGGAGGAGCCGGGCGGCGACGATGCGGCATACGGCGTTGCAAAGGACGATCTGGAGCTGGAAAGCGATGAGCTGTAACGGAAAATACATAGGGCGTCTGCCGTCCGGCGGAAAACCGGAGGGGGGACGTCCCTTTTCCGGTTCGGGACGGAAAAACGGGTGCGGAGGCGGTCCGTGCGCAGAGCGGGAGACGGAGCACGGATCGGAGACTGGAGAGGACCGTCAGCTTGCAAAGGCGTTTCAGACGGTATGCAACATTCTGGGGTACGCGGATCAGACCGAGGGGCGGCTTCGGGAAAAGCTTCTGGAGCGCGGGTATGCCGGGGATACGGCGGATGCTGCGATTGCACGCGCGAAGGAGCTGGGGTTTCTGGACGAATACCGGCTCGGTGTACGCAGATACCGGTATCTTGCACAGGTGCGGCTGCTCGGAGCGGCAAGGATCCGCGCGGAGCTGCGGCAGTACGGCTTCCGGGAGGATACGGTGAAGCGGCTTTTTGCCGACTGCGAGGAGCTTTGCGACATCGATTACGGAGAAAACTGCGCGCGGCTGCTGCGCAGGCGGGGCGGCGTTCTGGACCGGAAGAACTATGCGTATCTGCGCGGAAGGGGCTATTCCGGGGAGGATATTGCGGAGGCGCGCAGACTGCTTGCCGCAGAGGACGGGGAAGACTGAAGCGCGGACAGAAGCCGGCGTGCGCTTCGGCAAAAGCAGAGGATACAGACAGAAAGGATGAAAACCGGATGGAAACACAGGCATGGGACAGGACGGTAGCCGCGATTTCGACTCCCTACGGCAAGGGAGGGATCGCGGTGATCCGGATATCGGGAGCGGAGGCGGTCCGGGTGGCGGACCGCATGTTCCGGCTTTCCGGCGGAAGAACGCTCGGCGGGACCGAGTCGAACCGCGCGGTGTACGGGGAGATCCTGTCGGAGGGGGAGGTGATCGATACCGGGATCGCAACGGTGTTCCGGGCGCCGCACTCCTATACGGGAGAGGATACGGTGGAAATATCCTGTCACGGCGGGATTCTGCTGCAGCGGACGGTGCTGAGCGCCGCGCTGCTCTGCGGGGCAAGCCCGGCGGGACCGGGGGAGTTTTCCAAGCGGGCGTTTCTGAACGGGAAGCTGCGGCTGTCTCAGGCGGAGGCGGTGATGGAGCTGATCGAGGCGGAGAGCGTGGAAAAGCTGCGGCTGACCTCCGCACAGGCGCGCGGCGCGCTCTCCGGCCGGTTGGACAGGCTTTCTGCCGATCTGAAGCGGCTGATCGCATCCACCTATGCCTTCATCGACTATCCGGACGAGGACCTGACCGATGTTTCGGTGCCGGAGCTTATCCGGGCGCTTGACGGGCTGCGCGGGGAAACGGCGGCGCTGCTTCGGACCTATCGCTGCGGGAAAGCGGTCTGCGAAGGGCTGAAAACCGTGATTGCCGGCAAGCCGAACACCGGAAAATCATCGTTTCTGAATCTTTTGCTCGGAGAGGAGCGTGCGATTGTCACGGACATCGCCGGGACGACAAGGGATACGATCGAGGAGACCGCAACGCTCGGCGGGGTGCTTCTGCGGCTCTGCGACACGGCGGGGATCCGGGAGACCGACGATGCGGTGGAGCGCGCGGGGGTTGCACGTGCCTGCGACAAGCTGGAGAGCGCCGATCTGGTGCTTGCGCTGTTTGACGGCGCAAGGGAGGCGGACGGGGACGATCTTGCGTTTCTGGAGCGGCTCCGCAGGCTGAAGGAGAAGGGAACCGAGATCTTTGTGCTGATCAACAAAGCCGATCTTCCCGCAAGGATCGACCGGGGTCTGTTCGCGGAGTTTTCTCCGGTTCTGTCCGTTTCGGCGCGCGGAGGAGACACTGCGGAGCTTCAGCGATGCGTGGAGGAGCGGTTTCTTTCCGGGCAGCTTTCCTATGACGGGACGGCGATTCTGACCAACGCGCGCCAGTATGCGGCGCTGTCGCAGGCAGACGAGGCGCTCTGCCGGGCGCTGGATGCACTGAAGGGCGGCATGACGCAGGATGTTGCCGGACTGGATATGGAGCTTGCGCTCTCCCGCCTTGCCGAAACGGACGGGAGGGAAACGGCGGCGGATATTACGGACGAGATTTTTTCCCATTTCTGCGTGGGGAAGTAAGCGCAGTCCGGACCCTCGGCGGAAACGGTCCCGGCAGGTGGTGGAATGCACTGGGCAGCCTTTTCCACATCCGTGTGGAAAAGGGTTTTCGGCGCTGCCGTTTCAGGGAAGCCATCGGGAGCCTGCACCGGACGCTCCGGCGAGGGAGGTTGCACATCCGTGTGGAAAAGGCTTTTTTCCGGAGCAGCTGCTCCGCAGGAGCACGGGCGCAGGGGATGCATGATTTCCGCATCGGTGTGAAAGGAATGCTCCCGCCTCTTATCGGGAGTCTTTGAAGCCGGGAGGGGGTGCCGGACATCGGACAGGCAGCCGCCGATGGCTTTTGATACGGTGCATTGCTCAAATTCGTGCGCAAAACGGATGGGGTTTTCAGAAAAGCTCCCGGGGCAAATCGCAGAAAACGGGTCTGCCGTTTCAAGGAAGCCATCGGACGCCTGCTCCGGACGCTCCGGCGAGGGAGTTTGCACATTCGTGTGGAAAAACGGTCGTATTTTCAAAAAGCTCCCGGGGCAAATCGCGGAAAACGGGTCTGCCGTTTCAAGGAAGCCATCGGACGCCTGCTCCGGACGCTCCGGCGAGGGAGTTTACACACTCATGTGGAAAAACGGCACAAATTCTTTCGGAAAAACCGACCGCGCTCCGGCGGACGCATACCAAAGAGGGACTGCGCCCGATTCCGATACCGTGATGCAGGCAGGTTCGTTTTTTTAAGGATGCCGCAGGTTTATGCGAAGAGCCGATTTCGCTGCCGGTAAGCAGCCAGACCTGCTGCGGAATGAATTTTCCGCGGCTTTGGGAAAACAGTCTTGTCTTTTAAAAATGCGCGAGCCGATCACGGAATGCGCCGGCAGCCTTTTCCACATTCGTGGGGAAAAGGCTCTTTTCGGAATCGGCGTTCCGGAGCCGATCGCGGAGGATGCCGCTGTGCATTTCCCGCATGCGCAAAAGCCCGCGCTGTGCGCTGTTTGTAAAAGGCTGTCCGGAAGGAATCGCGGACGCAGGGAGGAAGAATAGATTTCCGTTTATGCGGCGGGGAAGCTCCGATCGGCTCTTTGCGGGAGTCCTTTGGCTGCGGGGAGTCCTGCGGGCGCTGTCTGATATGATATCCGCACCGCGCGGCATGACTGCTCCGGCTTTTCGGAGGGTCGTCCGCTGCGGCAGGCTTTGCGCGGATCGGCGTCAGTCCCTCCCGGAGCGCCGTCTCCGCTCCGGAGCCGTCCTTGCCTGCGTCGGCGGCATTCGGTGCCGGTCCGCGCGCGGAAACCGCCGGGAGCGGATCGCTTCTTCGTGAAAAGACGGTCGGAACCTTTGCGTGTGCGACAGATTTTTCGGACTTTCTCTTGCATTTTGGGAAACAGTGTGCTATAATACAGGGCAGTGAGCTTGTGATAGAAAAAACGCATGGAAAAAGTCGGCTTCCCCACGGAATGGCGCACAGAGAGTCCCGCACGGATGAGAACGGGACCGCTTGACGGGGACAGCCCTTCGCTTTTGAGCGGCGCGGGTGAACAGACAGTAGTCCGCGACGGAGCCGGAACCGTTACCGTCCGGGAAAAGTGTTTGCTTTTTGCAGAAAAACGGGTGGTACCGCGGAGATTGTATGCTTCGTCCTGATTCCGGTCATCGGAACAGACGGGGTTTTTTTGTTTTCCGGCGCCCCGCGGAGGCGGCAGGCTCAGAACCGAAAGCGATCGGTGGTCTCATTTGTGCGCGCGGCTTCAGCCGGAAAAGCGGAGGAGAGCCGTTTTGCCGCACGGTCGGAGTTTAAAAGAAAGGAGGCTTTCGCATCGGCGAAAGCCATGGGTCACAGGTATGAGAGAAAAAATTGAGGAGATCAGGGAAAAGGTCAGGGCGCGGCTCTCGGAGGAGATGGATGAGGCTGCTCTGGAAAAGCTCCGGATCGACTTCCTCGGCAAAAAGGGAGAGCTGACCGCCGTGCTTCGCGGGATGGGACAGCTTTCCGCACAGGAGCGCCCCGTCATCGGGCAGCTGGCAAACGAGGTCCGTTCCTCTCTGGAGGAGATGATCGCACAGAAGTCGGCTGAGATCCGCGCACGTCAGCTGGAAAAGAAGCTGGAGGAGGAGCGGCTGGACGTGACGATGCCCGCCCGTCCGCTGCCTGCGGCAAACCGCCATCCGCTGGAGCAGATCCGGATGGAAATGTGCGATATTTTCCGGACTATGGGCTTTGACATTGTGGAGGGTCCGGAGGTGGAGACCGATTACTATAACTTCGGAGCGCTCAACATTCCGGAAAACCATCCCGCGCGGGATACGCAGGATACCTTCTATGTTTCGGACCGGATCCTGCTCCGGTCGCAGACCTCCGGCGTGCAGATTCACGTGATGGAAAAGGCAAAGCCGCCGATCCGCATGGTTTCGCCCGGAAGAGTATACCGCTCCGATGCCATCGATGCAACGCACTCCCCGATGTTCCACCAGATGGAGGGAATGGTGATTGACCGCGGCATCACCATGGGCGATCTGAAGGATGTTCTTCAGAGCTTTGCACAGCAGATGTTCGGAAAGGATACCAGAATCCGCTTCCGTCCGCATCATTTCCCGTTTACAGAGCCTTCTGCGGAGGTCGATGTGTCTTGCTTTGTCTGCGGCGGAAAGGGCTGCCGCGTGTGCAAGGGCGAGGGCTGGATCGAGATCCTCGGCGCCGGCATGGTGCATCCGAACGTTCTGCGCGGCTGCGGCATCGATCCGGAGGTGTATTCCGGCTTTGCATTCGGCATGGGGATCGAGCGGATCGCTATGTTCCGCTATGCGATCGACGATATGCGGCTTTTGTATGAGAATGATGTCCGGTTCCTGTCTCAGTTCCGCTGAACGGGTACGCGGTGTTTCTTCCGGCGCGCGCCGCGGTCCCGCGCGGGGTCGGAGAAGAGTGCTTTGCAGGCGACCGATAACCGTCAGAAAGGAAGGTACGCGAGCGCGTACTTCGGGTTTTATCAGATATGGTGTTACCGATTGAGTGGCTGAATGAGTTTGTCAGCACGGAGGGAATTGATATCAAGAGCTTCTGCGACCGGATGACTGCCACCGGCTCCAAGGTAGAGGGGTATGAGCAGCTCGGCGCGGATATTGAAAATGTGGTTGCGGGAAGGGTCCTGTCCGTTGTGCCGCATCCGGACTCCGACCATATGGTGATCTGCATGATCGACTGCGGAGAAGAAAGCCCGCGGCAGATCGTCACCGGCGCACAGAATGTGGTGGAGGGCGCGATGGTTCCGGTCTGCCGCGCTCCGGCAAAGCTGCCCGGCGGCATTGTGATCAAAAAAGGGAAGCTGCGCGGCGTCGAATCGGACGGCATGCTCTGCTCAATTGCCGAGCTGGGGCTGACAAAGCACGATGTGCCCTATGCCGTGGACGACGGGATTCTGCTGCTGGAGGAGGCGTGTGAGCCGGGAGACGATATCCGCAGGGTGCTCCGCCTGTCCGATACGGCGGTGGAGTTTGAAATTACGCCGAACCGTCCGGACTGCCTTTCCGTGATCGGTCTTGCCCGTGAGGCAGCCGTCACGTTTGACCGTCCTGCCCGGTTCCATACGCCGGCGGTCCATGGCGCGGGGGGAGACGTTTCGGATTATCTGGAGGTCTCGGTGCAGAGCGGACACTGCTTCCGCTATTCCGCCAGAGTCGTCCGGAACGTGAAGATCGAACCGTCGCCCGCATGGATGCGCGCCCGGCTCAGAGCTGCCGGCGTCCGTCCGATCAACAACATTGTGGATATCACAAACTATGTGATGCTGGAGTACGGTCAGCCGATGCACGCCTTTGACTATGCCTGCCTGGACGGCAGAAGGATCGTTGTGCGGGAGGCGGAGGAGGGCGAGAGCTTCATTTCGCTGGACGATGTGCCGCACACGCTGAAGAAGGGCATGCTGGTGATTGCCGATGAAAAGAAGCCGGTTGCGCTTGCCGGGGTCATGGGCGGTCAGAACTCCGAAATTACGGACAGTACCCGGACGGTGGTGTTTGAATCCGCCTGCTTTGAGGGCGCGTCGGTACGGGTGACCTCCCGTGCGCTCGGCATGCGGACCGAATCCTCCGGACGCTTTGAGAAGGGTCTGGACCCGGAGACGACCGTGCCGGCTTTGCAGCGTGCCTGCGAGCTGGTGGAGCTGCTCGGCGCGGGCGAGGTGGTCGGTGCGGAGGGCGGAGAGCGCTCTGTCATCGACGTATACGAAAAGCCGTGGGTGCAGACGGTGCTGCCGTTTGAGCCGGACCGCTATAACGCGCTGCTCGGCGTTTCTCTGGATGCGGACTGCATGCGGTCGATCCTTGAAAAGCTGGAGGTTCCCGTAAGAGACGGAAGGATATATGTTCCCTCCTTCCGGGGCGACCTCGGCTGCATGAACGATATTGCCGAGGAAATCATAAGGATTTACGGCTATGACAAGGTTTCCTCCTCCGGCGGCTTTGTCTCGCTGGTGCGCTCCGGCAGCACGGCGCCGCGTCAGGCGCTTGCCGACAGGGTGGCGGATATGCTCGCCTCCATGGGACTTTACGAGACCTGCACCTTCTCGTTCATCAGCCCGAAGTATTATGATAAGATCCGCATGGCGCAGGACGATCCGGGCAGACGCTCGGTTACGCTGGCAAATCCGCTCGGCGAGGATACCGGCATCATGCGCACGACGCTTCTGCCCTCAATCCTGGAGGTTCTGGCGCGCAACAACAATTATCACAACGCGGATACCGGCGTGTTTGAGATTTCTTCGGTCTATATCCCGGATGCGGAGCCCTCCAGACAGCCGCAGGAGCGCAGACAGCTGGCAATCGGCTTTTACGGCGCCGGCGACTTCTATCACCTCAAGGGCATTCTGGAAGCCGTCCTTTCAGGGGTCGGACTGAAGGATGTGGTCTATACGGCGCAGAAGGACAATCCGACCTTCCATCCCGGCAGATGCGCCCGGCTTTCGCTGCCGGACGGAGAGGTGCTCGGCGTGATGGGCGAGCTGCATCCGGAGACTGCCGCGAACTATGGCTTTGATAAGCGGGTGCTGGCGGCGGTTCTGGACTTTGAGACGGTCTTCATGCATGCGGACCTGACCCGGAAGTATCATCCTCTGCCCAAATATCCGGCTGCAACGCGCGACCTTGCCTTTGTCTGCGATGAGGCGCTGGAGGCAGGCGCGATTGAGGCTGTCATGAAGAAGGCAGGCGGAAAGCTTTTGGAATCGGTCACGCTGTTTGACGTTTACCGCGGCGTTCAGGTCGGCGCGGGCAAGAAAAACATGGCGTTTTCACTCTCCTTCCGCGCGGCTGACCATACAATCACCGCGGAGGAGACGGATAAGGCGATCCGGAAGATCCTGACGCTGATGGACAGAGAGCTGGGTCTGAATCTGCGCGCATAAGCGTGGAGCTGCGGCTTGCCGGAGATTGAAGCACAAAGAAAAAGCAGGAAACACGGAAAAATCCGGGTTTCCTGCTTTCTTTTTAGCGCAGCGGCGCACCTTGGGAACAGCGGGACATTTTCCTGCTTTCTTTTTTTGCACAGCGGCGCACCTTGGGAACAGCGGGAAATTTTCCTGCTTTCTTTTTTGCGCAGCGGTGCGCCTTGGGGACAGCGGGACATTTTCCTGCTTTCTTTTTTGCGCAG
>CAKRZE010000014.1 GCA_934432725.1 uncultured Eubacteriales bacterium | reverse complement strand
TCGGAAAGATGCTGCACCGGGGCTGCGGGAGGCGCAGACGGAGGCATAAGAAGGCGCTGCGGAGGCATCTGCGGCAAAGCGCAGCCATTGCGATGCTCTTTCGGCAAAGACTGTCTGCCGGGAGCCGTCGGGCACTTGGACTTGGGGCTGCCGAAGGTGCGGCACGCCCCTGACAAGACGCTGTGCCGGAATCGGAGGGAGTGCCGGAGGGGAGAACAGCGCCCTATGGCTGCCCGCAGCCTCACGCACGGGAGGAAGCGCTTTCTCCCTTGGCCCGGAGAGAGCGGAAAAATCCGGACAGAAGCTCCGCTGCCTCCTCCCCGCAGGGACCGCAAACAAGCTCCGGCTTGTGATTGTACGGATAACCGGCAAGATTTATGAGACTGCCGAAGGAGCCGGCTTTTGCGTCCTTGCAGGCGAATACCACACGGGAAATCCGCGCGTTGATGACGGCGCCGGCGCACATGGGACACGGCTCCAGCGTGACGTACAGCGTACAGCCGGACAGCCGCCAGCTCCCGGTTTTCCGGCACGCCTCCCGGATGCAGAGAATCTCGGCATGCGCGAGGGCGTCTCTGTCGGCTTCGCGGCGGTTCCCCGCGCAGGCAAGCACCTGCCCGTCCCGGACCAGCACTGCCCCGACCGGGATTTCTCCGGCGTCCGCTGCCTTGCGTGCTTCTTCGATTGCCAGCTTCATAAAGCGCAGATCATCCTCTTGCTGCATGTCGGTTGCTTCCTTTTCTACATATTTAATATAAGGAGCTGCTTGGCACCCGCTTTCGGTTTGCACAGGGCAGTTTTTCCGTCCGGGGGTGCAATCGGCGGTGCGGTTGGGACCCTGCCGCATGTTCCGGTACGGCGCGCAGCCGAAGCGCGGACCGGAGTTGCCAAGGCGGTCTCTGCGGGCAGCGGCGCGGGAGCAGTGCCGGTAAGCACCGTCAGCTCCCATCCGAGAGCCGAAGAAAGCCGGGATACCGGTAGGGTGCCGGAGCCGGACAGCCGTTCCGCTTTTCCTCCGCAGCTCTGAAGACGTCCGGTGCGAGAGAAATGTTTCCTCCCGGTGCCGCGGACCCGCACCGCACGGGCTTCTGCAGCTCCGGAGCCTGCGCGCGGGATATTTGCCGGGATTGCATAACAGGGCTGCGGGAGTCTGCGTCTCCGACTGCCGAAGAAGCGCGCCTGCGGGGAATTTTGAATTTTTGAAAGGCGAAAGCTGCAAAAATCCGGTTTTTTCATCCGGCTTTTTGAAGCCGCATTCATTATAACGCGATTCGCGGTCCCTGTCAAGCGGCGGTTTTTTCGATTTTTCAGGCGTATTCCGGGTCGAATTCCATGTATTGGAATAAAATAGGAGAAATTCATGAAAAAATCATGTCAAAAACAAGAGAAAGTGTATGATTTATTATTGACAGGATGAAAAAGCGATGGTAAAATAAATGCAATAGTTGTACCATAGCAACTAAATTTTAACTGGAGGACAAGCACATGAAAAGAACATGGATCAAAGTGTTGGTCGCGGTTCTGACGGTATGCATGCTTGTGCCGGTTTTTGCGGGTTGTAAGAACAACAACGGTCCCGCTTCCGGTACCGGTGATACATCCACACCGGCTTCTGCTGCTGAGGCAGAGCTGCTTGCATATTACAACAGCCTGACCGGCACGTATGATTACGACGCGGACAACAAAACCGCTTTGAAGACTGCGTATGACACCGGTCTTGACAATCTGAAGAAGGCGGCTGAGGATAAGCTTCAGTCTACTTTGGAGGAAGCCAAGAAGGCGCTGGACGGCGTGACGAAGGTCGGCAAGAAGACCTATACGCTGCGCGATTACACCAGCGCAAGCCCGCTCACCTGGAGCCAGCACACCTGGCAGACCAACGGCGATGAGGTCATTATGAGCTACGCCGAGATGGGCTTCGTGGACACCGCGATGAAGGAAGAGGGCGTTTATGAGTGGCGTTACGAAATGGCAACCGCCATCGAGGACGTGACCGCAAGCGCAACCAAGGAACAGATCGAAAAGTACGGAATCGCTACCGATGCAGACGGTAAGATCACCGCTACCGGCCGTATCTGGAAGCTCTCTCTGAACCCGAACGCTGTCTGGGCAGACGGCAAGAAGACTCCGATTACTGCGGACAGCTACATTTACTCCATGCAGCAGCAGATCTCGCCCGAGATGAAGAACAGCCGTGCAAACTCCTACACGACTGCAACTATCGCACTCTTCGGCGCAGTCAGCTACTATAACGGCGGCGCTCAGCCGAAGTACAGCTCTCTGGCTGGCGCAGGCTATGCTTCCGCAGCCGATGTTCCGGCAGGCACCAAGATTTATGTCGATATGTACGGCTTCTACGGCATGGACGGAGACGGCTGTGTTGACAAGGACGGCAATCCCTGCCCGCAGTGGGTTGCAATCGATGATGAGACTCTGTACCGCGATCCTTCCGTAGCTGAGGGTGAAGACGGCGACTGGGTTTCCGCAAAGGAGCTGTATGAAGGCTTCTTCGCTCCCGGTGCTGTTTATGAAGGCTATGCAACGACCTATACCGGCGTTCTGGTCGGTCAGACCAGCGGCGACGGCACATGGGAAACCGTCGGTCTTTACAAGGACGGCGACTACACCCTGTACTATGTCACCGAGAATGACGTTTCCGAGTTCAACTTCCTGATCGGTATGGGAAGCACCTGGCTCGTTTACGAACCTCTGTATGAGGCAGGCAAGAAGACCGATGAAAAGACCGGTCTCGTTTCCACCAACTACGGCACCAGCGTTGAGACCTATATGTCTTACGGTCCGTATAAGCTCACCAACTTCCAGAAGGACGTTGAGTTCACTCTGGAAAAGAACCCCGACTGGTACGGCTACACCGACGGCAAGCACGAGGGTGAGTACCAGACAGACAAGATCGTTGTCAGCGTTCTGACCAAGCAGGAAACCATCCTGATGATGTTCAACCGCGGTCAGCTGGACGCAGCTTCCCTGACCTCCGATGACCTGGCAACCTACGGTTATTCCGAGTATCTGATGAAGACCCCGGAAACCTATACCATGCGCTTCTCCTTCAACACCAATCCTGATGTTCTGAAGAACCTGGATGCACAGAGAAACAACGGCACCACCGTTCAGATTCTCTCCAACCATAAGTTTATCAAGGCTATGTCTCTGTCCTTCGACCGTCAGAAGTGGGTCGCAGAGGTTACCGCAGGCGAGCTGGTTCAGGTCGGTCTGCTGTCCTCCCTGTACTTCTATGACGTTGAGCACGATCCGAACTCCGTTTACCGTAATTCGGACGCTGCCATGAAGGCAATTGTGGAATACTACGGCATCAAGTACGGCGAAGGCGAGAGATACGCTACGCTGGAGGATGCTTACGATGCATGCACCGGCTTTGACCTTGACAAGGCTAAGCAGCTGTTCAATGAAGCATATGACGAGGCTGTTAAAAACGGCACCTATGACGGAACCTCCAAGATTGAGATCAATGTCGGCGCTGCAAAGGGCGACGGCACGACCGAGCTTGCGAAGCAGGAAAAGCTGTTCAACACCTTCCTGACCAACGCAACGCAGGGCACCAAGCTTGAGGGCAAGGTCAGCGTGAAGTACATCTACAACCTTACCGACCGTTACAGCGACTGCGCTACGGGCAACCGTGAGTGCTGCTACGGCGGTATAGGCGGCGCTGCCTTCTATCCGTTCGGTCTGTTCCGCTGCTACACCGAGGATTCCGAGGCTCCCGGCGGACGCGTAACTGAGGGTAACTTTGATGCAACCAAGCTCAATGTCACCATCAAGTATGACTTCAAGGGCGACGGCAATCCGTTTGAGCGTACCGAGTCCCTGTATTTCTGGGCAAAGTGCGTTGACTCCGGCGAGGTGTACGATGTGGTCGGCACGACTGCTGCCGACGGCACCAAGATCACCTATGATCTGAAGCTGACGATCACGGCTGCCTGCGAAAAGGCACTTCTGGAGAACGGCGATTTGTTCCCGATCACGGTAACGGCTTCCGTTTCCATGCGTTCCATGAAGATCAAGTACGCAACCGAGAACTACAACCTGATGTACGGCTACGGCGGCACCAGACTGATGACCTACAACTACTCCGATTACGAGTGGGAGCAGTTTGTCGCTTCTCAGGGCGGCGAGCTGAACTACAAATAATCTAATACGGTTTGCTGCGATGCTGCGGTGCATCCCCTTTTGCGGGGATGCACCGCGCCGACATCCGGTTTACAGCCTATACCCATATGTCAGGATTGCCCGAGAACCTTATCCGCGGAGAAACGATAAGATTTCCGGGCAAACTTAACATGCGGGAACCGGTTCCGCTGCGATTTTTTGCAGCGGACGGTTTTGAATTTTTGCCGGAGAGCGGGACAGACCGTGCATCGGAACAGCCAGAAAGGAATTGAGACCAACATGTCGACTCTCAAATATGTAATCAAGCGTATCCTGCTGATGCTTTTGACCGCATTTATCATTCTGTCCATGTGCTTTGTGCTGATTAAGCTGCTTCCCTTTACGATCGAAGCGAAGAACGCGGACGAATATAAATACTGGGAAGAATATTGGACCGCACGCGGCTATATCATCGGCAAACAGCCCTCCATGAACCTGATCATGGATCAGTACGTGGAATATATCAAGGACATTGTGACAAAGTGGGACTGGGGCGTCTGCTACCGTGTCGATACGGCGAATACGCCGGTGACACAGACACTGTTTTCCAGAATCGCGCCGACGGTGATCCTGAATGTGTATTCTCTGCTGTTTTCGGTCCCGGTCGGGATTCTTCTCGGGATCTATGCCGCACTGAAAAAGAATAAGTGGCAGGACGATGTGATTTCAACGGGAGTTATGATCTTTGTGTCGGTTCCTTCCTATGTGTATGCCTTTTTGCTGCAGCTCATTTTCTATGCAAAGCTGAAATGGCTCAATACACCGACGGTTCTGAGCTTCCGCGAGGTGGCTGAGAAGCTCGGCGTGGAGGTTGGCTCCATGTCGGAGCTGTCCATGTGGTTTTCCTGGCCGATGTTCGTGTCGATGATCCTTCCGATCCTCTCTTTGTCCTTCGGCGTGATTGCGGGACTGGCGCGGTATACCCGCGCGGAGCTGACGGAGGTTCTGACCAGCGATTTTATGCTGCTTGCCCGCGCAAAGGGTCTGACCAAGCGTCAGGCAACCTGGCGGCACGCGATGCCGAACGCCATGGTTCCGATTCTCCCGATGATCATCGGAGAGTTTGCCTCGGTTCTTTCCGGCTCGTTTATCATTGAGTCGATCTTCCGGGTGCCCGGCGTCGGCGCGCTCTACATCAACTCAATCAACCAGTATGACTATAATCTGTTCCTGTTCCTGAGTATGTTCTACACGGTGATCGGTCTGGGCGCCGGAATCATTATCGACCTCAGCTACGGGTTTATTGATCCCAGAATCAGAATGGGGGAGAAATGATGAAAGCCAGCGATATCCGCGATATCCCGAAGGAGGAATTTGCGTTTGCAAACCTCGGGAAGGAATTACATGACGAGAAGTTCCAGACCAAGCCGATCGGCTATTTCAAGGATGCATGGATCCGCTTCCGGAAAAGCCGCGCTGCCGTGACGGGCGCCGTGATCATCATTCTGATCATTCTGTACGCCTTGATCGTGCCGATTATTTCTCCGTTCGGACTGAGCGATTCCGACACGCGCTATTCCGATATGATCCCGAAAAACAAATTTTTGTCGAATTTCGGCATCGCAACCGGAAAGGTGACGCGCGTCTCCAACGACTATAAATATGTGAACCTGATGGCAATCGGCATCGGAGCCGCCGACAAGGAGGGCAAGGGTGCCACCTGGCAGGATGCGCTGACAAACGAGTACTCTCCGGTGTCCCACGTCTCGGAGTCCTATGTCAATCAGGAGAAGGTTTTCCGCGATCTGACGGTGGACGTGTATCTGGAAAAGGGCTTTCAGTTTGAGTCCGTGACCGACGATCAGTACAACGCGATCCTTGCATGGCAGGAGAAAACCGGGATTCAGGTCCTGTATCCGATGATTGACAACTCCTCCCGGAATCAGTATTCTCCGGATAAGCAGGATGCAAACATCTGGTATAAATGCAACCCCAACAAGCAGACGCCCATTCCGGTCAAGACCGGCATGATGGGCGCGGTGATCGAACTGAAAACCGAGGATCTGGAGAGCGGAAAGGAAACGCTTGAGGACAACTATTACCGCGTAAACGGCGAGGTGCAGTATTTCAAGAACACCGGCGAGTTTGCAAAGACGGTCCGCGTCCTTTCGTACACATGGTATATGTATAATCACGACGGTGCCGAGCCGATCCACATTTTCGGAACGGACAGCGCGGGCTATGACATCGCGGTGCGCCTTGCATACGGAATCCGGCTGTCTCTTGTGCTTGCGTTTTCCGTTTCTCTCATCAACTTCATTATCGGTATGATTTACGGCGCAATCGAGGGCTACTACGGCGGCGCCGCAGATATGATCATGGAGCGTGTTTCGGATATTCTGAGCGCGGTTCCGTTTATCGTGGTCGCGACGTTGTTCCAGCTGCATCTTGCCGGCAAGGTCGGACCGGTGGTGTCACTGCTGTTCGCCTTTGTTTCGACGGGCTGGATCGGCATTGCCTCCCGCGTCAGAACACAGTTCTACCGCTTTAAGAATTCCGAATATGTGTCCGCTGCACGGACGCTCGGCGCAGGCGATGCGCGCCTGATGTTCAAGCATATTTTCCCGAATGCGCTCGGCACGATTATTACATCTGCCGTTCTGATTATTCCCGGCGTGATCTTCTCCGAGTCCTCGCTGTCCTATCTCGGTATCGTCAATATTACCGGCGACAGCGGGACCTCAATCGGAACCATGCTTGCAAACGCCAATTCCAAAATGGTTAACTTCCCGCATGAGATGCTGTTCCCGGCGCTTATCATCTCCCTTCTGGAGATTTCCTTCAACCTGTTCGGAAACGGTCTGCGGGATGCCTTCAATCCTTCGCTGCGCGGTACAGAGGAATGATCCCCGGCATTTGCGCGGAAGCACAAAATGCGCTTTGGAGGGTGCAGGCGCGGGTTCTGCACGAAACAGAGAATTACGGTTGAGGGCACGCTCCCTCAGACCGGCGGAGCCTTACTCCCGGAAGAGGACGGTGATTGCTTCCGGTACGGGTTCTCCGGTTTCAACGGTAAAACGGCGGGAGGCTGCCCCGAGGCTCTGACGGGCATTTCTCCCGACGGCAGCGCAAGGTCCCATCTGCGCCCCGCCTGTGCGCCGGCGCGCGGCAGCCTTGCAGCATCAGCCACAATTCCCGGGAAAGGACGCTTTCGCCGCGGGCGGAAGCATTGGTCATAAAGATGAACGACAATATTCTGGAGGTCAAGGACCTGATCATTTCCTTTCGGACCAACAACGGAAATGTGCATGCGGTCCGTGACATCAATTTTGAACTGAAGCGCGGCGAGACGCTTGCGATCGTGGGAGAATCCGGCTCCGGAAAATCGGTGACGAGCCGCGCGATCCTCGGAATTCTTGCCGGAAATGCCATTGTGGAGGGCGGAAGCATCATTTACAACGGGCAGGATCTGCTCCGGATCCCGGAGGAGGAATTCCACAGGATCCGCGGTGACAAGATCGCGATGATCTTTCAGGACCCGCTGTCCTCTCTGAACCCGATCGTCCGGATCGGCAAGCAGCTGACCGAGGCGATGATCCTGAAAAACAAGGCGAGCCGCCGCAGGGCAAGAGACGAATTCAACCGGCAGCTTCGCGCACTCCGCGAGAATATGGAGGAGGCGCTTGCCGCATCGGAGCTGACCGGGACGACACCGGAAAAGATCGGAAGCATGGTCAAGGAATTTGACCGCTTCAATCTGCAGGCGCTGGAGCTGGAAAACAAGTACAACACGGCGCGCCAGAACATGCAGGAGGTCATTGAAAAGCTCCGGCTGTACGCGCTGTATGCCGAGAAGAAAGAAAAGGGCAATTACCGCAGCGGCTTTACGGCGCTTCTGAAGACCATGAAGCTCTCTGCGCATCCCTATCTGTGCGGCGAGGCTGAAACGGAGGGCTATATTGCGGAATTAAAGCAGTATGTGCCGCGCAGCGGAAAGCTGCTGTCCGAGGCGTGCGCCGAGCCGATGAAACGCATTGCCGGTGTACTGGAGGACAAGCTCGCGCTGGAAAAGCCGAACTTCTTTGTCATCGGCTATTACCGCCTGCATCATCCGGAGGAGGATATTTTCAAGGATTCCGTTCTGGAGCTGAATGTGCGGGCGCATGACTATATCGATGCGGAATTCATGCCGGAATTCCTGCGCTGCACCGATGCTGCGCTGAAGCATGCGGATGAAAAGTCGCGCAAGGCAAAGCGGGAGGCTTTGGAGAAAATCTCCGGGCAGCGTGCTGTCTTCGAAAAGGATCCTCTGGACAAACGCGCGGTGGCGGAGGCTGCCAAGGCACTGACACAGCCTGTAGAGGCGGCGATCGATCCTCTTGCACTGCAAAAGGACAGCAACGCCTATACCTTCGGCTCCAGCCTCAGCGGCGCGATCGAAAAATACTTCACAGGTCTGAAGACCAACCCCGGCAAGCAGGCGGACTATGACAAGCAGGTCGCTAAGTACGATGCGATCTGCCGGAAGGGGAAAAATCCCGACTGGAAGCCCGTCCCGCCCGCTTTGGTGGACCTTGACGTCACACGTCAGACCATGCTGATGCTCATTGACCGGATCTACGCCTCCTACAGCGCCGATCTGGAACGGGAAGAAAGCGATTGGAGGACCCGCTCCATCGCGCTGGTGGATGCTTTCAAGGAAAAGGCGTCTGCGGTCGTGGACCGCGTGACAAAGAGCTCCGCGAAGGCAAAGGCGATCCGTATCATGGAGGAGGTCGGCATTCCGGAGCCGGAAAAGCGCTATCGGCAGTATCCGTTTGAATTTTCCGGCGGTATGCGTCAGCGTATCGTGATTGCGATCGCACTTGCCGCAAACCCCGATATCCTGATCTGCGATGAGCCGACGACCGCTTTGGACGTGACCATTCAGTCCCAGATTCTGGAGCTGATTAACCGTTTGAAGGAAGAGCATCACCTCTCGGTCATCTTCATCACGCACGACCTCGGCGTTGTGGCAAATATGGCGGACCGGATCGCCGTGATGTATGCGGGCAAGATTGTGGAATACGGCACGTCGGAGGATATCTTCTATGATCCGCGCCATCCGTATACCTGGGCGCTCCTCTCCTCCAACCCCGACCTTGATACAAAGGAAAAGCTGGAGGCGATTCCGGGAACTCCGCCCAACATGATTTATCCGCCCAAGGGCGATGCGTTTGCCGCAAGAAACAAGTATGCGCTGAAGATCGACTTTGAACGGCAGCCTCCGATGTTTGAGATCAGCGAAACACATGCCGCGGCAACCTGGCTGCTGCATCCGGATGCACCGAAGGTGGAAATGCCGAAAATCGTTTCCGACCGGATCAGAAGGGCAAAGGAGCGTCTTGCCGCCGAAAACGGCGACAGAAAGAGCTGAACCGTTCCGGCATACTGCCGGGCGCTTCGGCTGAACGCTTTGGTCTGACGATTACGGAATTACAGAAAAGGATGGTTGTTGACATGACAGACGACAAAGAGGTCCTTCTGAAGGTCGAAAATCTCTGCCAGTATTTCAAAATGGGCAAGTCCGAGCTGAAGGCTGTGGACGGTGTCTCCTTTGATGTCAAAAAGGGAGAGGTTTTCGGTCTGGTGGGGGAATCCGGCTGCGGAAAAACAACGACCGGACGCGCAATTATCAAGCTGTATGATTGCACCTCCGGGAATGTTTACCTGAAGGGTCGCAGAATCTGCGCCGGCACGCGTTCCTATAAAATAGAAATTGCAAAAGCCAAAAAAGAGCTGAAGGAAAAGGAAAAAACCCTGACCGGCGAGGCACTTGCCGCCGAAAAAGAAAAAACAGCCGCCCGGATTGCGGAATGTAAAAAGCAGATCGCACTGGCAAAGCATGACCAGAAGAGCTGCGACCGCGATTATGAAGAGGCGCGCGTCAGGGAATTGCGTGAGGAGCTGGCGGAAAAGCTGAAGGCTCCCATGTCCGATGCGGAGAAGAGTGCGCTTTCCGCAGAGTATGAGAAAAAAATCAAGCAGGCAGCCAAAACGCGCCTTGTCACTCAGATTCAGATGATCTTTCAGGACTCCATTGCCTGCCTGAACCCCCGTATGACCGTGCGCGAGATTATTTCAGAGGGTCTGGTCATTCGCGGCGTACACGACAAAAAGGAAATTGACGAGCGCGTTTACGATGTGCTGGAGCGTGTCGGTCTGGTGCGTGAGCATGCAGAGCGGTATCCGCATGAGTTCTCCGGCGGTCAGCGCCAGAGAATCGGCATCGCACGTGCGCTGATCATGCATCCGGAGCTGATTATTGCGGATGAGCCGGTTTCCGCTCTGGACGTTTCGATTCAGGCGCAGGTGATCAATCTTCTGAACGAGCTGAGACATGAGCTTGGGCTGACGATTCTCTTCATTGCGCACGATCTGTCGGTCGTCAAGTATTTCTCCGACCGGATCGGGGTAATGTATTACGGCAAAATGGTGGAGCTTGCCGACAGTGACGAGCTGTTCCGGCATCCGCTGCATCCGTATACGCGTTCGCTGCTTTCCGCAATTCCGCGTCCGGATCCCATTCAGGAAAAATCCAGACAGCGTATCATTTACAACAAGCTGCTGGATCATGATTATTCGAAGGAACAGCCTTCCTTCCGCGAGGTGCTTCCGGGGCATTTCGTCCTCTGCAATACAGAGGAGCTGGAGCGCTATCGGAAGGAATGCGCCGACATGGACGCTTTGCATAAGGAATAAAATGCTCGCGCTCTGCGGACGCTACGGGGCCACCGGTCAAGCGGTAGCCCCGGTTTTTTTCCGGGCGGGACGCAAAAGACGCGTCTGACGGAAGGATTGAACGGAAAGGACGCTTTTGCATTGCGAAAGCGGGTGGGGGAAGGATGAATAAGCGCCGGATTCCTTTGACGGTGACTGCTCTGACAGTCGGCGTGCTTGTGACCGCAGTCGTGCTCTGGATGCAGGATGCATTTACGCAGGGAGAGCCGCTTCTGTTTTTGCAGGCACTTTCCAACGCGACATTTGTCGCCGCGATCCTGCTGCTCGGCTTTGGGCTGTTGGCGTTTGTGGCGAAGGAGGGCGTGTTTGACATGCTTGCGTTCGGCATCAAGACGCTGTTCCGCTCTCTTCGGCGCCATCCGACCGAGGGCAGGGTGGACTATTACACCTATGTGCAGGAAAAAAGAAAAAGCCGCGGAGGCTTTCTGCATCTGATTTTTGCCGGGGCGATTTTTCTTGCTGTGGCAATCTTGCTGAATCTGATCATAAAAATGGTGCTGCGTGCGGGATGATAAGCCTGCATGGGGCGTGCGGAAACGGGGACTTCCGTGTTCTGAGCGAGTCAGGCTCGTGCAGACGGAGAGGTCCCCGTTTTGTTTGTGTCGGATGAAGCTCCGATGCGGTTCAATGCCTGCATCGGGAGGGATGTGTGCTTCGGCATCCGCAGTGCAGAATTCCCGTTCCTGTTCACGGTTGCCGCCCGCGGGGAAGAAGCTCTTTTGGGGATGGGAGCGGGCTGTTTTTCGATGGGGCGGGACAACATACGGCGTTTTTTATCCGGTCCAAAAGCCCGGACGTGTGAGGATTTGCCGATCCGGAAGGGGCATGCGGTTTTCACCCGGTTCGGGAGAGCGGACGGAAGTGTTTGTGATAATACACGGCGGTTGTTATCCGGCTCAAGCGCGCAATCGGCGGCTTTTCGCTGTTTGGAGACGGCAGACGGCAGTTTTCACCCGGCTCGGAAGGGAAGCCGCGAGCCTTTCGCCGGTTCGGGCGTCCGGGACGCGGGAGATTGTCGGTCCAAAGCGGCAGCGTGCCGATTCGGAAGAACGGACGGGAGCGCTTGCTTGTTTGCGATGATGCACGGCGGTTTTCACCCGGCTCGGGTGAGCAAACAGGGACTTTTCGCCGTTCTGAGCCGACAGGCGGAGGTATTTTCCCGGTTCGGGAGATCACTCACACAGCGCCTTTGCCCGATTCGCGGCAGAAGCCCCGGGCAGCCGTGAACATTTGGCTGCCGGCGTGCGGTCTGCCCGCTTTGTGCAGAAGCTCCAAGGCTTAATTGACGGCGTGGCTGTTCAGAGAGAACATTTTTTCCATGGCTTCCCGCGCCGCCTGATTTTCCGGCTTCTCCAGCTCCGGATCGGCGGAAAGAGTCTCCGCCGCAGCCTCTGCCGCAGCCTTCAGCTGCTCCATGTCATGGCAAAGCGAGGCAATGCCGAGGTTGAATTCGCCGGACTGCCGCGCCTGTCCCTCCCGGGACGGGAAGAAATCTCCGGGACCGCGCAGCTCCAGATCACGCTGCGCAATCTCATACCCGTTGTAAGAGCTGCACATGGTTTGCAGCCTTTTTTTTGCGTTTTCGGATTCTGCATCGGATACCAGAATGCAGTAGGATTTCCGGGTTCCCCTGCCTACTCTGCCCCGGAGCTGGTGCAGCTGAGACAAACCGAACCGATCGGCATTTTCCACAATCATCAGGCAGGCGTTCGGAACGTTCACGCCGACCTCAATGACGGTGGTGGAGACAAGGATCCGGATTTTTCCCGCGGCAAAATCGCACATGACGGAGTCCTTTTCGGCGGGCTTCATCCTGCCGTGCAAAAACGCAGTCGGGATGTCCGGAAAGATTGCCTGAAGCTCGGCGCAGTATGAGACGGCGGACTTCATAGCTTTCCGGGGCGAGGCGGAGTCTGCCGGATCCCCGGGGTCCCTGCCGGAAAATCCGATCAGCTCTCCGCCGGTATCAAGCTCGTCTCCGGCTGCCTCGTCCTCACCGCTGTCTACGGCGGGGCATACGATATAGACCTGCCCGCCGGCGGAGACCTGCTTGCGGATAAACACATTCAGACGCTGCCGGTAGGATTCGTTTACCACATAGGTGTCAACACGCTGCCTGCCGGGCGGAAGCTCATCAATGGCGGAAACCGAAAGATCGCCGTACAGGATCAGGGAGAGTGTGCGCGGAATCGGTGTGGCGCTCATGACCATGACATGCGGCTCACAGTCCCCGGCGGCGCCGTCGGTCTGGGCGGCGAGTGCCGCGCGCTGGAAAACGCCGAAGCGGTGCTGTTCGTCCGTGATGACAAGTCCGGGCTTTTTGGCGTGTACTCCGGAGGAAAGGAGCGCATGCGTTCCGATGATCAGGTCCGCGGTTCCGTCTGACAGCGCGGCGCGGGCTGCGCGCTTCCGGGAGGCGGGGAGGGAGCCTGTCAGAAGACAGGTCCGGAAGCCGAGTGCGGAAAACAGCCCGGACAGCTCCTGATAATGCTGGTTTGCCAGAATTTCGGTCGGAGCCATCAGCATCGCCTGATATCCGTTTTGCAGGCAGATGTATATGGCTGCCGCAGCGACAACGGTTTTTCCGCTTCCGACATCGCCGGAAACAAGCCGGGACATCGGTGTGGGTTTCATCATATCGCTCCGGATTTCGTCAATGCAGCGCTGCTGTGCGCCGGTCAGCGCAAAGGGAAGGAGCCGGTAAAAGTCCGTAAGCGAGGGGACCTGCATGCCGGGCGCTCTGCCGCTTTGAAGCTGTCGCCGGCTTGCGGCGATGCCAAGGGAAAACTGATACAGCTCCTCATAGATGAAATAGCTGCGCCCGATGGCGATCTCCTCCTCGCTTTGCGGGCGGTGGATCATCCGGCATGCCTCCGGAAAGGATGGGAGGCGCATTTTTTTGCGGAAGGCGGCTGGCAGCACCTCGGGGCAGGGGGATTCGAACGCATAGGTCAGGGCGATGCCGCAGGCGTTTGCAAGCAGCTTCTGGGACAGACCGGCGGTCAGGGGATAGATCGGCGTGAACTCCGGCAGCGGTCTGCCGGGCAGTGCGGCTTCAAACTGCGGAGAGGTGATCTCAAGGCGGGAGCCGTTTTTCTGAAGCTTTGCCCAGAACCGGAAGACCATGCCGACCCGGAACACGTCCCGGATGTAATTCTGATTGAAAAACACGACCGTGCAGCTTGCCGAATCGTCAAAGGCGGTGAATTTTGTAACGGTCATCCGGTTTTTCAGAAGAGCGGTCCGCGGCTGCGTGCCGACGGTGAGCAGAAACGCACAGATCTCGCCGTCCTGCGCTGCGGCAAGCGGCTTGATGCTGCCGCGATGCTGATAGGCGCGCGGAAAATGGCGGAGGAGATCACCGGCAGTCTGAATGCCGAGCCGCGCATATGCTTCCGCGCGTTTTTGTCCGACGCCGGGGAACAGTCGGATGGAGGAGGAGACCGGATTCATGCGGAAAACCCTTGCTTTGCGGCGCAAAGCTCCTTTCTGAGAGTCGTTTTGGACTACGGAGGAAACCTTTTCCCGGGAAAACTCCGGCACTGTGCCGGAGGGGCTGCGTGCGGATGCCGGAGCCGAAAAGGGATGTGTCCGGCAATCGGGCGGCGGGGCTGTATCCCGCAGCATACAGCGATGGGGTAAGCTGCGCTTCATGGTATGCGGCGTGATCGGTCGAGACTGCGCTTCGCGGTATGTCGGAGGGGGTAGGGCAGCGCTTCGCGGTCTGCCGGGTGGTCGGTTAAGCTGCACTTTGCGGTATACAGTGATGGGATAAACCGCGCTTTGCGGCACGCCGCTCGGTCAGAACTGTGCTTCGGGGTATACGGTGAGGGGGCAAGCTGTACTTTGCGGTATACCGTGTGATCGGGCAAGACTACACTTCGCGGCATGCGCAGACCTGCGGGCGCCGGAGCTGGGATGCCTCCCCTCTGATGCGGACCGGGGCGTGCCCGTCGGGAAACGGCGCCGGAGGACACCAAAGGGCGGAGAGCCGGATGTACCGAAAGCTCTCCGCCCTCCGGGGAAACGGCGGCTTATGTCAGGGTGCCGTTTGTCAGTCGAACGGAATGGACAGATGATCCCAGCCGCAGCTGCGAAGCTCTGTGTGCGATTTTACGCGGAATTGCCTGTCGGGGTCCGGAGCAGACCGGAGTCTGCCGGCAGGGGCGCATCAGTATGCAATCGCCCACAGTACCATGTGCTTTGCCTTCCTGCCGCAGCAGACACAGGTGTCGGAGAGGTGCTCCTGCTCCAAAGGAATGCAGCGGGAACCGACGCCGGTCAGCTCCTTGACCTTATCCTCGCAGGCTTCTTCACCGCACCACATGGCGCGGACAAAGCCGTCACCGTTTTTGGCAAGCGATTCCTTGATCTGATCGATGCTTGTGCAGTCGTATGTGCGGCGCTTGCGGTTTTCCAGCGCCTTTTCGAACATGCCTTCCCGGATTTCCTCCATCAGACCGGTCAGAGTCTCCTCCAGTGCATCCAGTGCGCAGGTGCGCTTTTCTCCGTTGTACCGGAGCGCCAGCACGCACTGTCCGGCTTCTATGTCGCGCGGTCCGATTTCCAGACGGACCGGAACACCCTTCATTTCGTATTCCGCATACTTCCATCCGGCGGAATTTTCGCTGTCATCCAGCTTGACGCGGAAGCCTGCCCGAAGCAGCCTGTCCTTCAGCTCGGAGGCTTTTTCCGGAACGCCGGGCTTGTGCTGTGCGACCGGAATGATGACGACCTGGATCGGTGCAACGGCGGGCGGCAGAACCAGACCGTTGTTGTCGCCGTGCGTCATGATGATGGCTCCGATCATGCGGGTGGTCATGCCCCATGAGGTCTGGTGCGGAGTTGCCTTCTTGTTGTCCCGGTCGGTGAAGGAGATGTCAAACGCCTTGGCAAAGCCGTCTCCGAAATAGTGAGAGGTCCCTGCCTGAAGCGCTTTTCCGTCATGCATCAGCGCCTCAATGGCATAGGTTGCGACAGCGCCGGCAAATTTGTCCGATTCGGTTTTTCTGCCCTTGACAACCGGAATTGCAAGGGACTTTTCACTGAACTCGGCATAGACATTCAGCATGCGCTCGGTTTCCTTAATTGCCTCCTGCGCGGTTGCATGCAGGGTGTGACCCTCCTGCCACAGAAATTCACGGGAGCGCAGGAACGGACGCGTGGTCTTTTCCCATCTGACCACGCTGACCCACTGATTGTAGAGCTTCGGCAGGTCGCGGTACGAATGAACTATATTGGAAAAGTGCTCACAGAACAGCGTTTCGGAGGTGGGGCGGACGCAGAGGCGCTCCTCCAGCTGCTCGCTGCCGCCCATTGTCACCCATGCGACCTCCGGCGCAAAGCCCTTGACGTGGTCCTTTTCCTTGTTCAGAAGGCTCTCCGGAATGAACATCGGCATGCAGACATTTTCATGTCCGGTTGCCTTGAACATGCCGTCCAGAATCCGCTGGATGTTTTCCCAGATGGCATAGCCGTAGGGTCGGATGACCATGCAGCCCTTGACGCTGGTGTATTCCACAAGCTCCGCCTTTTTGCAGATATCGGTGTACCACTGTGCAAAGTCCACATCCATCGATGTGATATTCTGCACCATCTTTTTCTCCTGTGCCATGAATCAACTCATCCTTTCCCGCCGCACCGCGCAGGTGATTCTTCGGAAGCGGCAGCCCGGACGTTTTTCCGGGTATGATATTTTTCCGCTGCGGCATGCGGGGGAGCCTCGTGCCTTCTCCCGGTATTCCGGGAAAAGCCGCCGCTGTCAGCTGATATAATATTATATCATTATAATGGATTTTCGGCATTTTGTCAAGAAAAAGGCTGGGCTTTGTGCGGTCAGGCGCCGATTTTTTTGCGGGGAGCAAAAGAAAGCGGGAAAAAATGTTTGTTTTTCCGGCGTCCTTGACAACGCGAGGGGAGGAGCGTATAATAAAAGTGGCTTTTGCCCGATGGGCAGAGCCGGAAAATGACGGATTTTATTCCTCTGCCGCTCATGCTGCGGCTGTCGGGAAAAGGAGCGTTTGTTTCATGAAAATTTTGATTGCAGGGGACGGAAAGGTCGGCTCAACGCTGACCAGACAGCTGTCCGCAGAGGGCTATGACATTACGCTGATCGATTCGGACCCCCAGGTCCTGGAGGCATGCGTGGAGCGGTATGATGTCATGACGGTATGCGGCAACTGCGCGGTCAAGGAGGTCCTGCAGGAGGCGGGCGCAGGCGATGCGGATCTTCTGATCGCCGTGGCGGAGACGGATGAGGTGAACCTTTTATGCTGCATGACGGCACACAGCCTGAATCCGCGGCTTCATACCATTGCCCGGATCCGGAATCCGGAGTACAGCGATCAGATCTATGAGATGCGCGATGTGTTTGCACTTTCTATGACGGTCAATCCGGAAAAGCAGGCTGCGCTTGAGGTGGAGCGCCTTTTGCGGTATCCGGGCTTTTTGCGGCTGGACACCTTTGCAAAGGGACGCGTGGAGATCGTGGAGCTGCGCATTGATGAGGACAGCAGGCTGTGCGATGTGCCGCTTCCGAGGATCAACGAGATTGTTAAGTGCAGGATCCTGATCTGCGCTGTGCTGCGGGGCGGCGAGGTGATCACGCCTGCCGGAGATTTTGTGCTCAGGAAAGGGGACCGGATCTTCGTGACCGCGCCTGCCAGCAACCTGACGGTGCTTCTGAACAGCCTCGGTATGCTCAAGCGCAAGGTGCGCCACGTGCTTTTGTGCGGGGGCGGAAGAACCAGCTATTACCTGGCGGAGCATCTGCAAAAAAGCGGCATATCCACAAAGCTGATCGAGATCGATCGGGAGCGCTGTGTACAGTTTGCCAATCTGCTTCCGGAGACCGACGTGGTTCACGGAGACGCCAGCAGTCTTTCGCTTCTGGAGAGCGAGGGCTTGTCCGGCTTTGATGCGGTGGTTTCGCTGACCGGAATGGACGAGCTGAATATCATCATCTCCCTGTACGGGCACAGCCACGGCGTGCCGCAGATTATCACCAAGCTCGGCAGAGTGGAGGACAGCGGGATCCTGAACAGTCTGCCGCTCGGCAGCATCATCAGCCCGAAGGAGCTTTGCAGCAACAGCATTGTGCGCTATGTCCGCGCGATGCGGAATCAGACCGGCGCCGCGATTGCCGTGCACTTCATAGCGGACGGAAAGGCGGAGGCAATGGAGTTTCTGGCGGATGCGCATACAAAGCATACCGGCGAGCCGCTGAAAAAGCTGAAGCTGCACCGCAATGTGCTGATTGCCTGCATTACGCGCGGCGGAAAAACCGAAATTCCGGGCGGCGATTCTGTGTTTTATCCGGGGGATACCCTGGTGGTGGTGACCAACGGCAGTAATAAAATTTACCAGCTGAACGATATTTTTGAATGATTGAGGCGGCAGGCTATGCATTATAAAATGATGGGACGGATCATGTCGCAGATCCTTGCGCTGGAGGCGGTGTTTATGCTGCCCTCGGTGCTGCTCGGCTATTATGACGGACAGACGGGAACCGGACGGGCATTTCTTTTCGGAATGCTTGCGACGCTTTTGCCGGCAGGAATTCTGTTTCTTTTGTGCCGCAGGTCGGACCGGAAGCTGTATGCCCGCGAGGGCATGGTCTGCGTCGGGGTATCGTGGATCGTGATGAGCTTTTTCGGGAGTCTTCCTTTGTGGCTCTCAGGGGAGATCCCGGAATTTATCGATGCGTTTTTTGAAATAGTGTCCGGGTTCACGACCACCGGAGCCTCTGTGGTTCCGGATGTGGAAAAGCTGTCCAGAGCAGTTTTGTACTGGCGGAGCTTCAGCCACTGGCTGGGCGGGATGGGAGTCCTGGTGTTTCTTCTGGCAATTGCGCCCTCCGCCGGGGCAGAGGGCGGCTTTACGCTCCATCTGCTCCGCGCCGAAAGCCCCGGACCGAACGTCGGAAAGCTTGTTCCGCGCATGAAGCAGACGGCAAAGATTCTGTATCTGCTCTACATTGCCCTGACGGTCCTGGATTTCGTGTTTTTGATTGCCGGAGGCATGCCGGTGTTCGATGCAGTCTGCACGGCAATGGGAACGACCGGCACGGGCGGCTTCGGAATCAAGGCGGACAGTATGGCGGGGTACAGCCCGTATATTCAGATTGTGACAACGGTATTTATGCTGCTGAGCGGTGTGAATTTCGGAATTTATCATCTTCTGTTTCTGCGTCAGTGGCGCAGCGCACTGCGCAACGAGGAGCTCTGGCTGTACGGCGGGCTGATCGTGGGGAGCACCTGCCTGATTGCGCTGAATCTGCGGGGGCTGTATGCGGGCTTCGGAGAAACGCTGCGCCATACGCTGTTTCAGGTTGCGGGGATCATCACCTCTACCGGCTTTTCCACGGTTGACTTTAACCTCTGGCCAACCTTTTCCAAGGCGATTCTCTTTTGTCTGATGATGATCGGCGCCTGCGCGGGCAGTACGGGAGGCGGCTTTAAGTGCGCACGCGTGCTTCTGCTGTTCAAATGTCTGCGCCGCAATGTCCGCCAGGTGATCCATCCGCAGAAGGTGCAGACGATCCGGGTGGACGGTCAGACGGCGGATGAGAAGATGCTGTCCAATACCGCTATGTACCTGACGGCTTACGTGTTCATTATTCTTGCCAGCTTTCTGATTGTTTCGCTGGACGGATTTTCGCTTACGACCGGTTTTTCGGCGGTTGTAACCTGTGTGAACAATATCGGACCGGGCTTTGACTCCGTGGGACCGATGGAAAACTTCGGGGCGCTGAGCGTGCTGTCAAAGCTGGTTCTGATTGCGGATATGCTGATCGGACGTCTGGAGATTTTCCCGATTCTTGCGCTCCTGTCGCGTACCACATGGAAGAAAGCCTGAATCCGGCTGCTCGCTGCATACATAAAAGCGGCTCCGCTGTCCTGCGCGGAGCCGCTTTTTTTGCTGCCCGGCGTCTGACCGCAAAGCGCCGCGCGGATTTGTGCGGAGCAGCGCAGCAGACCGGGGGCAATGGAGGCGGGAGACAGAGCTTCAGGTGGCTGGCGGCGCGGGGTATGCAGACGCCGGGAGCCATACTGCGGCGGGTGAGCGCGAACGGGACACAATTGCGCAAAGAACAGCTTGGGGGATGCCTGAGGCATAGCGGGGCATGCAGATGCCGGGAGCCATACTGCGAGGGTGGAACAGGACGGGACGGCGGCAGTACGGGGGCGATTGGGAAGCCCGGAAAAAGCTGCTGCGGCACGCGGGGTGCGGATAGACCGAAACGCACAGGTATCGGATGCGGAGCCGTGCTGCGGCGGGCGAGCGCGAACGGGACACAATTGCGCAAAGAACAGCTTGGGGAATGCCTGAGGCATAGCGGGGCATGCGGACGCCGGATTGATGCCGAAGCGATGATGAAGCGTGCGGGACGGAGCAGCGCAGCAGACCGGGGGCAATGGAGGCGGGAGACAGAGCTTCAGGTGGCTGGCGGCGCGGGGTATGCAGATGCCGGGAGAAATACTGCGGCGCAAAGATCAGGGCTGTGGCGGGATGTCTGCGGTATCCGGGAGTCAGGCAGGAATGGGCGCGCGGCGGGGCTGTCCGGGAGGCTTGCAGTACACGGTGGGCGGGAAAAGAACGGAGCATATGGCGCGGTGCTGCTGCAATGGCGAACCGGAGGAGCCGCCGCATTATGCGAGAGGCTTCGGGGCATTTCCGTGTGCAGAGGAGGCAGGGGACAGGTGCCGGTCCGGAGCGTGCGTTTGCAGACACCGCAGAATAAAAAAGGATTGCGCCGCAGGCTGAGCCATACGGGACGCAATCCTGAAGTACGCGTCAGCGTATCAAAGTACGTGTCAGCGTACCGAAGTACGCGTCAGCGTACCGAAGTACGCGTCAGCGTACCGAAGTACGCGTCAGCGTACTTTTACTTTCGATCCGGTTATTTGATTTCTACCGAGACGATAAAGCCGTCGATGTTGTTTCCGGATACGGTGTAGGGCGCATTGGAGGGCAGGGGCAGGCGCGTGATGCCGTCTACCGCTGCGGGTACATAGAAGATTTCGTACTGGGTTCCGGTGCTGTCCGACACCTTCAGATGGTCTCCGGTATACGTATAGGAGCGGATCTGCTCCAGATATTCCTCCAGACACCAGTTGTTCTGATGCATGGCATAGGCGTGCGGAATGCCGACATAGCGGAAATGACCTTCTCCGTCCGTGACCGTTCCGGTATAGGCTGTTTTTTCTGCGGGGTACCGCATGATGAAGCCGTACTTATGCGCGTTTTCTCCGATCCATGCATAGTCTCCTCCGCAGTCCGCAAGCTCGCGGACGGACTTTTTATTGGATCCGTCTCCGTTTGTCTCATCCAGCACGGTGCAGACCTTCATATAGAAGGACTTTCCGGTGTGATAATCGGAGCAGCCTGCCGGAAGCGTGAAGGTGGAGGCGCTGTCTCCGTATTTCGCATAATATTTGTCAAACAGTTCCTTCTGCGCTTCATACGTGCGGTAGCCGCCCTGAAGCATCAGATCGGCGTGCTTGGAGCCGGTCTCCTCATAGAATGCCTTCACCATGGCATTGATCTGTGTGATGACAGTCGCGTCCAGCTGGACCGCAGTGGTGCTCAGCCCGTACAGATTGATTTTGTTGCCGTAAACATTGACGATGCTCTGACCGGACGTCGGGAAGGTGTACGGGTGCGTCGCATCGATCAGCACAAGGTCGCCCTTTGCCACATCCTCCGGCTTGTAATCCTTAAAGTCCCACAGGATGCTGCCGCCGATGGTTTCCGGCGCAGTCACCTGAGAGCCGTCTGTTTCGGAAGCGCCCGTCTGCTCCGGGCTCTGTGTGTCTGTCTGCTCTTCGGTTTCCGCATCCGGATTCGGCTTTGTTTCCGCCGGTTTTCCGGAAAAGAGTCCGTCAAGCTTTCCGGTGATCGCGAGAACCAGCATGACGATGGAAATTACAACCACGACCGCAAGGATGCAAAGCGCGATCAAGGGTCCTTTTTCGGCGCTGCTTCCGCGTCTGTATTTGCGAACCGGACCGTAGTCGAAATCGTCCTGATTGTCATTCATATCCTTACCTCCGTGTTGAATGGGCAGCTCCCCTGACCGGGGTCCGGGGCTGCGTTATTTTTTTGCGGTATAATTGGAAATGCTGTCGGCGAGGGCAAGCGTTTCGGTTACCTCGTCGGTGCGCATCTTGACGAATGCCTTGATTTCCTCCTGCTTTTCGGGGGAGTATGCTGCAAGCTCCTCGGGCTTGAAGGAGTGGTTCGGCGTGAAGGTTGCTTTATATGCACGGTCCATCGTGATGGCTTCCTTGATGTCGCGGCTGGTGATCTTTCCGTCGCGTTCGCAGACAAAGACGTTTTCGACGCCGGCAAGCAGCAGATCCACTGCCTTGACGCCCATCTTTGCGGCAACGATTCTGTCCTTGCTGGACGGAGAGCCGCCTCTGACGACATGCGCCAGCCGGGCGAACTTGGTTTCCACACCGGTCTGCTCCTGGATCCGGACTGCCAGTCCCTCGGAATAGTTTTCCACACCCTCCGCGACGATGACGATGAAGTTGCGCTTGCCGGCGTCCTTTGCGGCGCGGATCTTGCGCATGCACTCTTCTTCATCAAACGGGCGCTCCTTGACGGCAACGGCGGTTGCGCCTGCGGCGATTGCCGTGTCCAGCGCGATATAGCCGGAGTTGCGGCCCATGACCTCGACCACATTGCAGCGCGCATGCGACTCGCAGGTGTCGCGCAGGCGGTCAATCATGGAAATGGAGGTGTTGACGGCGGTGTCAAAGCCGATGGAATAATCGGATGCCGTGATGTCGTTGTCGATGGAGCCGGGGATGCCGATGCAGGGAACGCCGCGCTTGCAGAGATCGGACGCGCCGCGGAAGGTTCCGTCGCCGCCGATGGTGACAATGCCGTCAATGCCGAACTTTTTGCAGTTTGCGACAGCCTTCTGAAGTCCGGATTCCTCCTTGAACTCCAGGCAGCGCGCGGAGTACAGGACCGTTCCGCCGCGGTCGATGATGTTGGATACATCGCGCGGATCGAACTTTTTGATATAGCCCTCGCCGTTGATCAGTCCCTGATAGCCCTCATAAATTCCCATGACCTCGATGCCCATGCTGATTGCATACCGGGTTACGGCGCGAACCGCATCGTTCATGCCGGGGGCATCGCCTCCCGATGTGAGAATGCCGATTTTTTTGAATTCCTTGTTCATAGCCACGATCTCCTTTTCGCAGAAAAAATATCCGCTTTTATCCTGATATATATTATAAACTCACCTTATCATGATAAACCACTTTTGTAAAAAAATCAAGATTTTATCGTGATTTTTTCCATGAAAATCAGAATTTTGGGAGAAAAGCGCGATGCTTGGGGAAAAGAGGGGAATTTTTGCAATGCGGGGACATTTTTTGAGGCGCGGGCGCGGTCCGGTATGCGGCGGGGTGCGTCTGATACCGGAGGAAATTCTTTTGCGGCAGGCAGCGCCGATTGCTGCGGACATGCGGTATTCCGGCTTCTGCGCTGCCGGGCGTCTGCGGAGACCGGCTTTGCGGAGGAGTTCTGCCGGCTGCGGCTGTGAGCGTCCGCGTTGCATTTCGGCATAGCACTCGGGTGACCGGCAGGAGGCATCCCGCTCTGCCGTGTGCAGGGGGAGCTCTTTTGCGGCAGGAGGAGGCTCCGGCGCACATCCCGGCGTCTGCTTCGGGGTGACCGGAGGAGGGGGACGGCGCCGGGGCTGCGGAACTGCTTCTTTCGCACGGAAGCCCCGGTGCATACCGAACGTGGGGAGGCTGTCCGGCAGAGCTGCCGCAGCATGCGGGACGGAACGAGGGGAAATCATGCGGCAAAGGGGCTTTTGGTAAAAACGGAATGCCGCAGCGTGGGCAGGGGGCTTTGGGCAGACCTATGGAGCGGAGGCGGAAGAGCTTTTTCGGGGCTTCACCCCGGACAGCCTTTCGGGGAGTGTCAGGCGGACACTGAGACTGACCGTCAGGCGGGGGCGCGGAATACGGCGCAGAGTCCGGCAGCCTCCGCCACAAGCTCCCAGCCTGCCTGCTTCATCATCTGATAATCATCGCCCGAGGCTTCTTTTTTATACCGCAGGTCGATGACCGCATACTCCGTATCGTTCACGGTGCGCAGCGGATAGATTTCCATCCGGTCCGCAACGTGCGCCAGAAGGAAGGTGGAGGATTTTACCGAGGCGTCTGCGGGGATGACCGCAAGAACCTCCTCGATCCGCTTTGCGTCCTCGCGGCTTGCAAGATAGCTGGCATAATAATAGGACTTGTTGGCAAAGGTTGTGGAGGTGAACATGATGACAGAAGCCGCAGCGGTGCAGGGGATCGTTTTCCGGCGTGTCTGCTCCGGGAAATCTGCGGTGTTCAGCATGGCTGCAAACAGCAGGAAGGCAACGGAGCCGAAGGTGTACTGAAAGTAGATGTCGTGCTGATACACGTAGGCGGGCATCAGATTCAGCAGGATGTACGGTCCCGCAAGGATCAGCCGGGAGGGCTTCTTTGTGACAAAGGGGAGGAACAAAAGGGGCGTCAGTGTCTGCATGATGAACGTCAGCTTGGCTTTGTCCGCAATGTTGTACAGGACAAGGGACGGATTGCGCAGCACTGTGAAAATGACGGAGAACAGTCCGCCGCCGTCCGGGATGTATTCCGTATAGCGGCTTGACATGATGCCTCTGCCCCAGTGCTCAAGCGCATAGGAGGCAAAGCCGAAGTACAGAAGAGAGACGGCAAGAAGGGCGCTGCCGTGCAGAAGATGCTCCCGGTCCTGACCGGAGAGGAGCAGAAAGACTGCAAAAAAGGCGATGTACATAAAGGCGTCCTCTTTGACAAGCAGCGTCAGGACGGCGAACACATAGAGGGGGGGATACTGCTTTTTCAGGTAAAAGTAAAACATCCAGAGCAAAAGCGGCGCAAGGAAGCAGTTTTCATGGATGTCATAAAAGCAGCCGCCGGAAATGCTGGGATAGAAGGCGTATACTGCCGAAAAGGCGACCGAGCCGGGGCGGGAAAGCTTCAGCCGGCGCGCAATCAGGTACACGGGGACAACGCCGGAGGCAAGAATCACCGCCTGTGCCGCCTGAAGGGTGACGGGAGACGGGAACAGGCAGTAAAACGGGAGGATCAGGTAATAGATCGGTGAAATGTGAACGGCAAAGTGAGAAAGCAGCGTGTCGCGTTCGCAGGTGACATCGGGCAGCCCGGTCGTCTTCATGCGGTAAAACATGTTGACAAAGATGCCGAAATCGAAGTTCGGAGAAACATAGGTCAGATACCGCATGGCGGTCAGTCCGCCGACATAGACGGCAAACAGAACGCCGAGCACCGAGACGGCGGTAATTGCAGCCGGCTTTTCCCATGTTCTTCCGGCGCGGGGCTGTTCGGCTGCTTCCGGACTGTCCTTGCGTTTGCCCGCAAGAAAGAAAAAGACAAAGCAGACGATTGCGGTCACAAGAACGGACAGCGCGATGCTGTTTTCCCGGTAGACCACAAGGAGCGCGTACAGAAAGACGGAGACGCCGGTGAGGATATCGTCCGTCCGGAATTCTCCGAGGAGCCTGTCAAGAAGCGTCATCAGTACAAACAGAATGCCGGCAACAAGAAGGATCGCCCAGACTGCGGTGCCGCTGAGATAGGTTTTGTTCGTGAATTCGCCGGGGTTTCCGAGCATGAAAAGATAGTCTGAGATCAGCCACGCGGTAAATGCCCTCTGGATCAGGGTGCGGAAAAGCTCCCCGAAGGGCATGTGCTGCGCATGACGGGCAGACAGGCGGGGTTCGTTCATAGAAGGCTCCATTCCGACGCAGAGCGTCTGCTGTAATTGAAAACGGGATATTCGGCTTTTCGCAGGAGAGCGGCTCCGGTGCCGTCTGAACGGAAAGCAATTTGCCGGTATACGTGCCGCGGCTGCTCCGGCTCTCCGCAGGCGGGCTGTTCGCAGTGCCTGCGCCGGCTGTGCTTGTGGGCTGCCGTGCGTGCGGGACCTCCGGGGGCGGACTTGTGCGAAGGGGCTGCCCGGGGAGAGTATTCCGGATATCGGCAGGCTGCCGCCTTTCAAGGCGCGGGCTTGTACGAAGGGTTGTCCGCGCGCATTCGGGGGATTCCTGCGCGGACGGACGTCTCCGGGGTACACGGCTTTCCGGCTGTGCCTGCGGCGGCTGCCGCACAGGGAACCGCGGATTGTGCAAGGCGGTTGCGGACCTCCGCGGCGTATGCGGCAGCTGTACGGAGGAGGCACCGAGGTCTGGGGCGGGTTGTCCGGGGCTTTTGTGCGGACTCCCGCGCTTGTGTGACGGGCTGCATGGTATTTTTGATCCTCCGAACGGGCTGACGGGGAAAGAGAGGCTTGCGGATCAGGCTTTCGCATAAGACGCAGGGGAACGGCGAATTGTTCCTCCGGTCGGAGCGGAAACGCGGCTCCCTGTGCGATGGCTGCGGGAGGGTGCTCTGTGCCCGGGCGCCTTCGGAGCGGAGTGCGGCAGGAAACGCCTGCGCCTTCGGATGCGGGGGAGGAAGGCCTTCCGCACTTTCTGCCGCCCTGCGGGAAACGGCTGTTTTGGGCGCCTTTGAGGAGGGCGCTGTGTCAGAGTCTGTTTCCGGAGGCTTCCAAAGAAGCGGGGGGTTCTGCCGACGGATGATTCCGATAAAAAGCGCGCTGGGATGTCTGCGTCGGTTTCCCCTCCCTGCGGGACCGCCTGCGGCGGGCTCGGAAAAGTGCCGGGACAGCCGCGCGGCAGACTCCGATGCCTCCCGGAAGCCGGACGCCCGGCGCAATGCCGAAAGAGCAGGTCCGGCATCGGCAAAGCCGGACACACGGGCAGGAGAGCCGATTACAGAATCTGAATCCGGATTGCCTGGGGCAGAACGGAGACCGAAACGGCATCGGCGGATTCGATCTCCCCGTCCGCGCAGATTCTGCGGATGCCCTCTGCGGAGAAGCTGCGGCATCTGCGGTACAGAAGCTTTTTTTCGAATTTCTTTGCCGGACGCATGGTTTCCGGGTCAAGATGCGTCCCCTTCCGGTAATCCGCGATCAGCGCAAGAAAGTCCATCCGCGAAAGCTTTGGGACAATCAGTACGTCCAGAATCCCGTCGTGCATTTTGGCAAGGGACGCCGCGCGGAAGCCCCCGCCGTAGCAGGAACCGTTTGCCGCAAGCGCCAGCAGAAACGTGCCGGAAAGCTCCTCGGTTTCGCCGTTTTCCAGCTCCATCCGGATGGTCCAGTCCTCTCCCATTTTGTGGAACAGCACGTCTGCCACGCCGAGGATATAGGCAAAGGTCCCGTCAACCGCCGGCAGGCGCTTGTAGGACTGTGTCCGATCGACCACGGAGCAGTCAAAGCCCATATTGATGATGTTAATGGCATATTTCCCGTTATACTGCATGACGTCCACGCAGACCTCGGCGCCCTTTTCCTGCGGGAGCGAGCGGACGGTGTCGTTTCCGGTTCCGGTCGGGACGATCGACAAAAGCGCCTGCTTCCCGGCTCCGGCGCGCAGGATGCCGTTTACGACCTCGTTCAGGGTGCCGTCCCCGCCGTAAACGATGAAATGAGTCTCCGGTTCGGAGCGTGCGGCTTCTTCCGTAAAGCGGGCGGCATCTCCCACATACTGTGTGACGTAGATTTCATCTTTGATGTGATGGCTGGTCAGCATTTCGGGGGAGTGCCCCTTTCCTGCGACCGGGTTGAAGATATGGATACGCTTCATGTTAAGTTCCTTTCTGCCGCGCGTGAGAACGGGCAGATATGTATTTTTTCGGTTGGCATGCGGAGGGTCATCCGCCGGGCAGCCGTGCAAAAAAGCAGGGGAATGCCGTCAAAACGGGTGCGGCGGTGTGCCCTCCGGAGGGCGCCGCGCGGACGCTGCGGCAGAGGCGGAGCCGCAGATGTTTTCGGTATGCAAAAGCGGCAGCGGGACAAAGGCAGAATGCCGCATATCCGTCTTTGCAAGCGAAAAAGCGGGGCTTGCAGGCGGAATGCCGCATATCCGTCTTTGCAAGCGAAAAAGCGGGGCTTGCAGGCGGAATGCCGCATATCCGTCTTTGCAAGCGAAAAAGCGGGGCTTACAGGCGGAATGCCGCATATCCGTCTTTGCAAGCGAAAAAGCGGGGCTTGCAGGCAGAATGCCGCATATCCGTCTTTGCAAAGCGAAAGGACGAAGCCCGCGGGCAGAACATCATGCGCGGCTGCTTTTGCAAAGCGAAAAAGTGAAAGCCGGACGGAGAAGCCTGCGCTCCGCAGGCGGGTCTTCTTTAAAAAGCGCGAAGCGGGGCTTTTTACGCATACGGATATCTGTATTATAGCATGTGTTTTTGAGGAATGCAAGGCTTTCCGGGGCATGCTGCCGCAAAATGTCGTTTGCCGCTGTGCACGGACCGATTCGGAAGCTCCTCCAAGGCTGCGGGAAAATCGGTGGGCATGGATTGCCGTCCGCAGGAGCTTGCAGCCGGTTCCGTTCTTGGGACGGAATGCTGCCGAAAAGCCGGACCGGATCGGCTTTTGGCGCGGGGGCTGGGCAGGGGCTGCCGGAGGCTTTTTTCGGTTTCGTGAAAATCCGTCCGGTCAGTATGTTTCAGCCGGGATTGGATATACTTCCGGGTGTGGAGCTGCTGCACTCTGCCGGCGCCGCGCCATGAAGGGACGGATGGATATTTCCGACCGGCGGCACGGTATCACCCGGAGATATGCATGCAAATTGTCGGTTCCTGTATAAAAACGCGGTTTGATATTGACAGAACTGTGCGGACGTGGTAAAATCCTTTTACCGTGGAGATTTTTTAATGATGGAAAGCACGCTTCAGATCGCGTTTCCGCAAAAACGGGTTGCTGCCCGGCGGCACCTTCCGGGGTTGCTTCGGCAAGACCGGGGGCTTCTGCGCACAACCGGAAAGGCTGCTTGTGATGAGGTCGAATCGATTCAATAAGAAAGATATTTTGACGGTTCCGAATGCCCTTTCCCTGTTCCGGCTTCTTCTGATTCCCCTGATGCTGTATCTGTACCGGGACAGGCAGGCATATACTGCGGTGGCGGTGCTGATTGCGCTGTCCGCTCTGACCGATGTGCTGGACGGCAGGATCGCGCGTCGGTTTCACTGTGTTTCCGACATCGGAAAGGTGCTGGACCCGATTGCGGATAAGCTGACGCAGGGCTGTCTGATTCTCTGCCTGCTGGACAAGTATCCGTGGTTTCTGTGGCTGCTTCTGCTGTTTCTTGTGCGGGAGCTGGTCGTGACCGGAATGGGCTGCCTTGTCCTGAAACGCACGGACATCATGAACGGCGCAAGGTGGTACGGGAAGGCGGCGACGGTGCTGATTTACAGCTGCATGTTCCTTCTGATTCTGTTTCCGGGCATTCCGGAATCGGCTGCCGCCGTGATGTGCGTATGCTGCGCCGGAATGATCGTGCTGTCCATGATATTATATGTGCTTTATTACCGCGGAATACTCCGGGATGCGGATCGCCGGAAAAACGACCGGGCGCACGCGCGGCGTCCGGCAGTCTGAAGCTCCGGCATGCCCGGTGCGGAGGTCCCGGCGGGCGCCTTGGGGCTTGACCGGGTCGCCGGAGACGGGAGACCTTGCGTCTCCTTTGCGGGATACCGCCGGGCGCGGTTTGACAGGGCGGCGGACGCCGCCGCGCAGGAGATTGTTTGTATGAGAAGTTTTATCCATTGCTTCATCTATCTTACCATTGTCGGCATTGCATCGAATCCGCTCGGGCAGCTTTTGCCGCGGACGTGGTTTCATGCGGAGCTTTTTCCGTATCGGGCAGCCAAATGGGAGCGGGGCGGCGCGGTATATGAGCGGCTGGGCGTCCGGAAATGGAAGGACCGGGTGCCGGATATGAGCAAGATCATGCCGTACATGTTCCGGAAGCGTGTCGGACGCGATATGGGCTCCTGCGGTGTGGAGCGCCTGATCCGGGAAACGTGCGTGGCAGAGCTGACGCATGTGCTTTTGATTCTGGCGGGAGCCGGCTGCCTGTTCCTCTGGCCGGGACCGGGCGGAGTCGGCGTTTTTCTGATCTGGGTGATGGGAAATGTGCCGGACATTGTGATTCAGCGGTACAACCGTCCGCAGCTGCTCCGGCTGTACGAAAGGTTCCGCGCCAATGAGGAGAAGAGATGGCTGCGCGCGCAGAACGGAGCGCAGCGCGTCCTGATCCTGACCTGCAATACGGGAGAGGGGCACAATTCGACCGCCGCCGCCATGAAGACCGCCATGGAAAAGGACGGGATCTGCTGTGTCGTTGCGGATGCGCTCGGCTTCTGCTCCCGGCGCTTTTCACGTTTTATCAGCGGCAGCCATGTCTGGATCTACCGGCATATGCCGCTGGCGTTTTCCGCAAGCTATGCCTTTATGGAGCGCCATCCGTACCTGAACGGGGAAAAATCGCCTTTGTGGGGACTTCTCTCCTCCGGAACGGATCCTTTGTACCTTCATATTATAAAAGGCGGCTACGGCACCGTGGTCTGTCCGCACGTGTTTGCAAACCGGATGGTGTATCATGTGAAGCGGAAGTACGGGCTTCCCCTGCGGTCTCTTTTTGTGGCAACGGACTATACCTGCAGTCCGGGAGCTGCGGCGGGCGATGCCGACTATTGCTGCATTCCGGATGAGAGCCTGCGGAAGGAATTTATCCGCAGCGGCGTCCCGGCAGATACGGTCCGGGTGACCGGTATTCCGGTGTCTCCCTGCTTTTACGGGGGCGTATCCCGCACAGAGGCAAAAGAGCGGCTGGGACTGCCCCGGGACCGGATGCATCTGCTGATGATGTGCGGCAGCATGGGGTGCGGTCCGATGTACCGGCTTGCCTGCCTTTTGGAAAAGGAAATGACAACGGATGCGCCCTTTTCGGTGACGGTTCTGTGCGGGACAAACCGAAAGCTGCACCGCAAGCTTCAGAACCGGTTCGGAAAGAATCCTGCCTTCCGGATTGAAGGGTATACGAAGGAAATGCCTCTTTGGATGGACAGTGCCGACCTGTATCTGACAAAGCCGGGCGGGCTGAGCACCACGGAGGCTTTGGTCAAGGGACTGCCGATGGTTCTGGTGAACACGGTTTCCGGCTGTGAGAGCTATAATCTGAAGCTGATGACGGAAAAAGGCGGCGCTCTGACCGGACGGTCGGCGCGGCAGCTTGCCGGGCAGTGCAAAAGGCTCCTTGCCGATCCGGGGGCGCTTGCAAAAATGTCGGAGGCGTTAAAGCCTTCCTTTTCCGAAACGGCGGCGGAGCGGATTGTATCGGTGATTCGGGAGCGGAGGGAAGGTGCGGAGCGCCCGGCTCATGCCGAGGATGCGGAGGCTTTGTCCGTCCGGCGGGTGCCGGTCGGTGTGACCGATTCCGGATGGGATGCGGGCGGGACGGAGTCCGCTGTGTGTGAGGATCACAGTCAGGTGTGAGCCGCTGTGCCCAGCCGGCTGTTCGGCATTCTCCGCCGCCGGGGCGTTTGAAGAGGAAGCGGTCGTGCAGGGGAAATCCGCAGCCGGGGAAAGCCTGCTGCGCGGAAGAACGCGGGGCGGCAGAAGCCTCCCGTGCGGGCGGCTGCGTCCGGGTCAGAGCCTGCCGCATGCGGAGGAACGCGGTCGGGCGGAAGCTTCTGTGACGGGCGATTACGGCTGATGCGGGAGCCTTCGCACTGCCGTGCATGCCAATGCTGCCGAAAATCCGCTGCCCGTTTGCGGGGCTTCATGCGGCGCGGCGGGCAGGCTTGCGGGAGCTTTCGGTGTTGAAAAAGGGACGGGGCAGGGGACTGCTCCGATTTTAAAGAAGGGAAGCCTTTCGCTTTTGTGGGGGCTGTGTGGATCGATATGAAACGGCTGTTTGTACTGACGGTTTGCCTGATGCTGGCGGCTGCAATGCTCCCGTGGAGCATTTGTGCCGGCAATGAGGGAGAGGAGGGAGAGTGCGTTGTTGATGTTTCCTGGGTGGGGATCACCTCGGGTCCGGTTTGCGATGTGACGGTGACGCTCTACAAACGCCAGTCCACGGAGCTGATTGACGACGAATACCGGCGGATGTGGGGCGGTTTCCGGCTTGTCATGACGGATGCGGACGGCAATGTCCTTTTGGATGAGCCCTTTGATGCGCCGAGCAAGGCGATTTATCTCACCGAGCCGGGGGACTACTACTGCTCGGTTTACGACGGCAACGGCTACCTTCAGGGAATCGGCAACGGGACGGGAGGCTATACGCCGTTTGTTCAGAGGCTTACTGTCAGCGAGCCGTATAATCCGAGCCCGTATGAAGATATGGTGGCTTCGTTCGTTATGAGCTGTGAGCTTTATCCCGAGGATCACGATGCGGCGTTCCGGGAGTACCTTTATGTGCTGCACAGCGCGGCTGCGGAGCTGGAGGGAGAGGACTGGAGTCTGGCTGCCTGCGCGGAGTACATGGGACCTGCCATGGAGAGCTATCCCGATCCGGAATATGCAGCGTATTATGAGGAGTTTCTTTCCAACGAGGGTTATGCCGTCATGGAGGTTACGCCGCTGGGGGTATGTGACCCGATGATCCTGACGGAGGAAGCGACCTTCGGGTTCTGGAGCGGCGAATGCTGGAACTATCTTGTTCTCGGATTGGATATTCCGTTCCGGGAGGACGGAACCATGCTTCCGTATGCGGAGTATACCGCAGAAGAGCCGGACGGCGGTGTTCAGACCGGAGGGAAGAAGAATACGTTGGGGGAAACCGGCTCTCATGCCGAAACGGACGGCTCTGCCCCGGACGGACAGTCCGAGCCGGTATATGTCAGAATACTTAAGATCTGTGTCATTGCGGGGATCGGAGTCTGTGCGGTCGGCGCAGTCACCGGCGCGGTGATCGTGCTGTGCCGCAGGAAGAAGCATTGATTCCGGCGTGACCCCGTTGATCCCGGCGCGTCCGGATCGGGTCGGCTGAAGGGTCCGGCAGAAAGATGCGCAGACCGGAGGAGACGCTCCCCCCTGCGCAGGCGGCTCTCATACCGAAACGGACGGCTGAGCCTTGAAGGGGAGCCGGGCTCCGGCGGGCTGCCGGGGCTGCCGTCTTTCCGGGGACTGCTTTGACTGACGGCGCTGCTCGGTGTGCAGGAAAACGCGGGTTTGGATCGGGCGGGAGGAAATGCGGACCGGAGAGAGCATTTTAAGCTGTGCCCGGGGCTGCTCCGGGGTCTGTGCCTTGCCGGAATCGGCTGAAGCGGAGCGCAGCGGAACCGCCTCGGCGCTCCGGGAGGCTTTTGCGCGGGGACGGAGCCGCGGTTTGTACAGGCAGCCGGTGCGCGTGCGTGCTTCGCTGCGGCGTCTGTGTGCTTTTTTGCCCGGAGGGTCGGAATAAACGAAGAGATCGGATGCTTTGTGAAAGGTCCGGTCTTTTTTCTGCCGGAAGCGCGCCTTGCCGTCCGGAGGAGGACATATGCCTCTATGCCGGATATGCGTTCACAATGGCATCACAGTAATAAAGGAAGAAAACAAAACCGCATCGGCTGCTCCTGCGGCATGCTCCGGATTTCATCGGTGTACCGGAAGCGATTGGCGCAGGGGACCGGCGGGCGCAGGTCCGCCGCTTGTGCGGAAAGGCGGCGGAGAAGCGTTTGACAGGCGGCTTTCCTGCGTAAAGCGGCTTGGAACCGGGGCAGCCGAACCGCTGTGAAGAGGAGGACCGGACAAAGCTGCCGCTTCGGACGGCTCTGCTGCCGGCACAAACGGCACGGCTGAGCGAGGTGCTTCTGCACCGGTTTCTTTGGACGCGGCGTGTATGGTGCTCTGCAGCTGCTTGCCGGGCGCGTATGAGCGGCGTTTGCGGCTGCGATGGCTCCCGGGAGGGAACCGCGCACTGCGCGGCAAAACGTCCGCTTTGCGGGAAAAACGGAGGAGGCAGAGCTTTGGCGCTGCGGAGTGTCTTCGGGCGCGGAGAGACAAAAACTTTTGCACTGCGGGGCAGTTTCCTTCTGACAAGAGATTCGCCGGACGAGGCTTCTGCATTTCTTTTTGTGTGCGGAAAGGCGCAGGGGCTTCGGCGCTGCGGGAGCTTCATCGGGTGCAGGAGAAGCGCGGGCTTTTGCCGCTCGGAACATTCCGGAGGCTTTCGCAGCGGGGGCATTGCGGGCTTTTAGGATGAAATACGACCGGGAGTGCGGCGGAGCCTTGAACGGAATAAGACAGAATAGAAAAGCCTGCCATGCGATGAAGCGGGCGGCAATCTGCGGGAGGCAGACGGACGGAAGCCTGCGCATATCTGCCCGGACGGCTGTGAAAGGCGGCTGGAATCGGAAGCTTTATGCCGTTTTTGCCTGCCCGGTGTCCGGTTTCTTGTGAATAAATTGTAAATTATAAAAAAAGTTGCCGAATGACTTGCTTTTTTGAATGGGATAAGATATAATAGAAAAGCTTGATATGCGATGAAGCGAGAGGTTGCCTGTATCAGCCGCCATGAAGGCTTTTGCAGGGTAATTTTCGTGGAGTATGTCCGATGCGGGGGCGGAAACGGAGCAATCCGGACCGCTCGCAAACAACCGGGCGACAGGAGGTCATGAACTGTCGGCAAACCCGGATTTGCTCTCTTTTTGAAATCACCTGAAATTTCAAAAAGCGCGCAAATATCCGGATTTTCTTTCGGAAGGGTGATGAAACACCCGGAAGAGTGTTCGACCTTCGCCCCATTTAATGTAATTAAAGGAGGCAAAACCAAGTGGCAGTTAAAGAGAAAATCAGAGTCAGACTGAAGAGCTATGATCATGTTCTGATCGATCAGGCGGCGGCACAGATTGTTGAAACGGCAAAGCGCAACGGCGCTGCGGTTTCCGGTCCGATCCCGCTTCCGACCGAAAAGGAAGTTATCACAATTCTTCGCGCGGTTCACAAATATAAGGATTCCCGCGAACAGTTTGAGCTTCGCACGCACAAGAGACTGATTGATATTCTGAAGCCGTCCCAGAAGACCGTTGAGGCTTTGATGAGTCTCACCCTTCCGGCAGGCGTTGATATCGACATCAAGCTCTGATCAGAGAGATGCGCCCCGGGCGCGGTAAAACGCAGACTTTTCAGGGAGTCACCGTTTTATGTCATGTTGGCACACGGCAGAGCGCGTGGTCAACCAATAACTAAAACAGGAGGAAACACAAATGAAAAAAGGCATTATCGGCAAGAAAATCGGCATGACCCAGATCTTTGACGAGAACGGCAATGTGATTCCGGTTACCGTCATTGAAGCTGGTCCCTGCACGGTCGCTCAGAAGAAGACCGCCGAAACAGACGGCTATGACGCGATCCAGCTCGGCTTTGTGGATGTGGAAGAAAAGAAGCTCACCAAGCCGCAGGCAGGTCATTTCAAGAAGGCAGGCACCACCCCCAAGAAGCATCTGAAGGAGTTCCGTCTTGATGATATCTCCGGCTATAACACGGGCGATACCGTCACCGCAGACATCTTTGCTGCAGGTGAAAAGGTCGACGTTACCGGCATCACCAAGGGCCGCGGATACACCGGAAGCGTGAAGCGGTGGAACCACTCCATTCTGAGAATGACGCACGGTACCGGTCCGATCCACCGTCAGTGCGGATCGATGGGTCCGAACTCCAGCCCGTCTAGGGTGTTCAAGAACAAAAAGATGGCTGGTCAGTACGGTAATGAACAAGTTACGGTTTTGAATCTGAGCATTGCGAAGATCGACGCGGAAAAGAACATTATCGCCGTGAAGGGCGCTGTTCCCGGCGCACGCGGCGGAATCGTCTTCATTCGCAACTCCGTCAAGGCCTGAGCGGAAGGAGGAAGTTAACGATGCCAAATGTAAAGGTTTTTGATATGGCCGGCAAAGAGGTCGGTGAAATGGCGCTTTCCGAGGCGGTTTTCGGCGCTGAGGTAAACGCGGCAGTTCTCCATACCGCAGTCAGAGCCTATCTCATGAATCAGAGACAGGGCACACAGTCCGCTCTCACCCGTACCGAGGTTTCCGGCGGCGGCAAAAAGCCGTGGAAGCAGAAGGGTACCGGCAGAGCAAGACAGGGTTCTACGCGCGCTCCGCAGTGGACACACGGCGGCGTGGTGTTCGCTCCCAAGCCCAGAGAATATCGTGTGACACTGAACAAGAAGATGAAGAGAGTCGCACTGAAGAGCGCGCTTTCCGATAAGGTTGCCGGCGGCAATCTGGTCGTGATCGACACGATTGCAACCGAGGAATACAAGACCAAGACCATGGTCAACATGCTCAGCGCGATCGGCGCCGACAAGAAGGTTCTGGTTGTTCTGGCTGACAACGACAAGAAGGTCGTTGCATCCTTTGCGAATATTCCGGGCGTCAAGACCGCAGGCGTCAACACGCTGAACGTTTACGATGTTCTGAATGCAAACACCTTCGTTGTCGCGAAAGCAGCAGCTGAGAAGATCGGGGAGGTGTACGCATGAAGCACGCACAGGATATTATCCTCAGCCCGGTGATTTCCGAAGCCTCAATGGGCGGAATGGCTGAGAAGAAATATGTGTTCAAGGTCGCAAAGGACGCGACCAAGGCGGAAATCAAAGCCGCTGTTGAGGAGCTGTTCAAGAAGGACGGCGTCAAGGTTGAATATGTCAACACGCTCAACATGAAGAAGAAACCCAAGAGACTCGGTGTTCATTTCGGATACACGTCCGAATGGAAAAAGGCGATCGTCAAGCTGACCGCCGATTCCAAGACCATTGAGTTCTTCGACGGTATGATGTGATAGGAGGGCTCCGATATGTCAGTGAATAAATACAAGCCTACTACGCCGTCAAGAAGACATATGTCTGTACCTTCCTTCGAGGAGATCACCAAGAGATCCCCCGAAAAAAGCCTGATTGTCATCAAGAAGAAGCACGCCGGACGCAACAGCTACGGCCGTATCACCGTCCGTCATCAGGGCGGCGGCAACAAGGTCAAGTACAGAATTATCGATTTCAAGAGAAATACCGTGGATGTGCCGGCGAATGTCATCGCGATCGAATACGATCCGAACAGAACCGCCTATATCGCACTTCTGCAGTATGAGGACGGCAAAAAAACCTATGTGATTGCGCCCGACGGTCTGAAGGTCGGCGACGTGATCTATTCCGGCGCCGAGGCGGATATCAAGACGGGAAATACGCTTCCCATCGCCAATATCCCGGTCGGTACCATGATCCACAACATTGAGCTGTATCCCGGCAAGGGCGGTCAGCTCGTCCGCTCCGCCGGCGCTGTCGCACAGCTGATGGCAAAGGAAAACGGACAGGCACAGATCAGACTTCCTTCCGGTGAGGTCCGCATCGTCCGCCTGGACTGCAAGGCGACGATCGGCACGGTCGGCAACATCGAGCACGACACGATCAAGATCGGTAAGGCAGGTAAGACCCGCCACCTCGGCATCCGTCCTACGGTCCGCGGTTCTGTCATGAACCCCTGCGACCACCCGCACGGAGGCGGTGAAGGTAAATCCCCGATCGGTCATCCCGGCCCGGTTACGCCGTGGGGCAAGCCTGCGATGGGTTATAAGACCCGTAACAGAAAAGCCCGCACCGATAAGTTTATCATCAGACGCAGAAACGGTAAATAATGAAGGAGGTTCGATAATATGAGCAGAAGCCTGAAAAAAGGACCTTATGTAGAAGCGAAGCTGTTCAGCCGGATCGAGGCGATGAACGCTGCCGGTGAAAAGAAGGTTCTGAAGACCTGGTCAAGAGCTTCCACAATATTCCCCGAGTTCGTCGGACACACCATCGCGGTTCACGACGGCAGAAAGCACGTTCCGGTATATGTCACCGAGGATATGGTCGGTCACAAGCTCGGTGAGTTTGCACAGACCAGAACGTTCCGCGGCCATTCCGGATCCAAGACGTCCAATACGTCCGGTAAATAATGGCAGGGAGGTAAAGTGAAATGGAAGCAAAGGCTATTTTGAAATATGCCAGAATTTCTCCCCGTAAGGTGCAGATCGTTCTTGACCTGATCCGCAACAAGCCCGCGGGAGAGGCAATGGCAATTCTGAAACATACTCCCAAGGCGGCATCCGAGTATCTGGAAAAGCTGCTGAAGAGTGCTGTTTCCAATGCTGAGGTGAATTTCCACATGGATCCCGAAAAGCTCTATGTCTCCGAGTGCTTCGTCTGCCCCGGTCCTACGCTGAAGCGCATGATGCCCAGAGCGCAGGGACGCGGCGACAGAATCCTGAAGAGAACGAGCCATGTCACCTTGGTTGTCAAGGAAAAAGAAACGAAGTAAAAGGAGGCAGAGTGTTTCATGGGTCAGAAGGTTAATCCGCACGGCTTCCGTGTCGGTGTCATTAGAAACTGGGATTCCAGATGGTTCGCAAAGGACGAAGTGTTCGGCGACATCCTGGTCTCCGATCATAAAGTCAGAACGTATCTGAAAAATAAGCTCAAGGAAGCCGGCATTCCGAAAATTGAGATCGAACGCGATTCTGCCGATAACGTCAGAGTGTTCATTCACTGCGCAAAGCCCGGTACGATCATCGGAAGAGACGGCGCAGAAATCAAAAAGCTGAAGCTGGAGCTTGAGAAAATGCTCGGCAAGCCCGTTTCCGTCAATGTCGTGGAGATCAGAAATCCCGATATGAACGCACAGCTCGTTGCCGAGAATATCGCAGGTCAGCTGGAGAAGCGTATCGGCTTCCGCCGCGCGATGAAGCTCAGCATCGGCAGAACGATGAAGTCCGGCGCCAAGGGTATCAAGATCAGCTGCGGCGGACGTCTCGGCGGCGCGGAAATCGCCCGCACCGAGCACTATCATGAGGGTTCGATCCCGCTGCAGACGCTCAGAGCCGACATCGATTACGGCTTTGCGGAAGCAAATACCACCTACGGCAAGATCGGCGTCAAGGTCTGGATCTACAAGGGCGAGGTTCTTGTGGACAACGGTCAGAAGCGCCGCTTCGTAGACGAACAGAAGCAGGCTGCGCAGAGACCGGAGCGCTTCGAGCGCCGCGGCGACAGACGCGACAGAGGCGACAGACGTCCGGGCGGCTTCAACAATAACCGTCAGGGCGGCTATAACGGCAACCGCCAGGGTGGCTTCGGCGGCAACCGTCAGGGCGGCTATAACGGCAACCGCCAGGGCGGCTATAGCGGCAACCGTCAGGGCGGCTATAGCGGCAACCGCCAGGGCACAGCACCTCAGAAAGAGGGAGGCGATAAGTAATGTTAATGCCGAAAAGAGTGAAGTACAGACGCGTTCAGCGCGGACGTATGAAGGGTAAGGCGACCAGAGGCAACACGCTGACAAACGGCTGCTACGGTCTTGTCGCACTGGAGCCCGCATGGATCAAGAGCAATCAGATCGAGGCTGCACGTATTGCAATGACCCGTTACACCAAGCGCGGCGGTCAGGTCTGGATCAAGATATTCCCCGATAAGCCGGTTACACAGAAGCCCGCTGAGACCCGAATGGGTTCCGGTAAGGGTTCTCCCGAATACTGGGTTGCAGTGGTAAAGCCGGGCAGAGTGATGTTCGAAATGGACGGCGTTACACCGGAGGCTGCACGCGAGGCAATGCGTCTTGCCGCAAACAAGCTTCCGATCAAGTGCAAGTTCATTATGGATGCCAAGGAAGCTGCGGCTGAGGCTGCCGCTCTGGCTGAGTAAAGGAGGAGGGATCAGCGATGAAAGCAAAAGAAATCAGAGACATGAGCGCAGAAGAGCTTGAAAAGAAGCTGAAGGAGCTCAAGGGTCAGCTGTTTAACCTCCGTTTCCAGCATGCCATCAATCAGCTTGATAATCCCCACACCATTGCGGATGTGAAGAAGGATATCGCGCGTGTAATGACCATTCTTCATGAGAAGAAAAATGCCTGAGATAAGCAGGAGGAGAAAACGTCATGGAAAATAACACACAAGAGCGCGCACTGAGAAAAACACGTGTCGGCAAGGTGGTCAGCGACAAGATGGACAAAACCATCGTCGTGGCGATCGCAGATAACGTTAAGCATCCGAAATACGGAAAGGTTATCAAGCGCACCGTCAAGATCCACGCGCACGATGAGAAGAACGAGTGCGGCGTCGGCGACACCGTCAGAGTCATGGAGACCAGACCGCTTTCCAAGACCAAGAGATGGCGTCTTGCCGAGATCATTGAGAAGGCAAAGTAAGAGATACGCTCATAAATGGAATTTATGCACCGGGGAAGCGCCTTTGCGCGGAATCGGTGGCAGGCGTAATCAATAAGGAGGAAAACGCTCATGATACAGCAGCAATCATTGATGAAGGTCGCGGACAACACCGGCGCTAAGGAGCTTATGTGTATCCGCGTGCTGGGCGGCACGGGCAGACGGTACGGCAATATCGGCGACGTCGTGGTCTGTGCGGTCAAAAAGGCGGCTCCCGGCGGACAGGTCAAAAAGGGAGCGGTCGTTAAGGCTGTTATCGTTCGGACCGTGGAGGGCATCAAGCGTGCCGACGGTTCCAATATCAAATTCGACGAAAACGCAGCGGTAATCATCCGGGAAGACGGTACGCCGGTCGGCACCCGTATTTTCGGGCCTGTTGCGAGAGAGCTTCGTGAAAAGAATTACCTGAAAATCCTTTCGCTGGCTCCCGAAGTACTGTGAGACGGAGGTAACATAACATGATTAAAAAGGTTCATGTCAAAAAGAATGATGTAGTCGTTGTTATCTCCGGCGATGACAAGGGCAAAAAGGGCAAGGTCCTTGAGGTCTCTCCCAAGGAGGGCAAGGTCATCGTTGAGGGTGTCAACATTGTATCCCGCCACGTCAAGCCCCGCAAGCAGGGCGATCAGGGCGGCATTGTCAAGGTTGAGGGCGCTATGTACGCAGATAAAGTGCAGCTGTTCTGCTCCACGTGCGGCAAGGGCGTCAGAGCCAAGATGAAGCTTGACGGCGACAAAAAAATCAGAGTCTGCGCAAAATGCGGCGCAGAGCTTTAATGCGGAGGTGTCATCATGGCAAGATTGAAAGAATTTTATACTGCTGAAGTTGCTCCCGCATTGATGAAGAAATTCGCATACAAGAGCGTGATGCAGATCCCGAAGTTTGACAAGATCGTTGTCAACGTCGGCTGCGGCGATGCGAAGGAAAACGCAAAGGTCATTGATACCGTGATCGCGGACATTACGGCGATTACCGGTCAGAAGGCGGTTGCAACGGTTGCAAAGAAGTCGGTTGCAAACTTCAAGATCCGTCAGGGTCAGAAGATCGGCGTCAAGGTGACGCTCAGAGGCGAGAGAATGTATGAGTTCATGGACAGACTGTTCAATCTCGCTCTCCCCCGCGTCCGCGACTTCAAGGGAATCAATCCCAACGCGTTCGACGGAAGAGGAAACTATTCCCTCGGTCTGAAGGAGCAGCTGATCTTCCCGGAAATCGATTATGATAAGGTTGACAAGATCCGCGGTATGGACATTTCGTTCGTGACCACGGCACAAACCGACGAAGAAGCAAGAGAGCTGCTCAGACTGATGGGCGCTCCGTTTGCGAAATAAGGAGGAAATGCAAAGTGGCAAAGAAATCCATGATCTTGAAGCAGCAGAAGGAACAGAAGTATTCCACGCGTGAATATAACAGATGCAAGATCTGTGGTCGTCCTCATGCTTATCTTCGCAAGTTCGGAATTTGCCGTATCTGCTTCCGTGAGCTCGCCTACAAGGGTGAGATCCCGGGCGTAAAAAAGGCATCTTGGTAAGCTGCGCACACGGTGCGAACGTTGCCATTGAAATAGGAGGAATATAAAATGCAAATGTCAGACGTCATTGCGGATATGCTGACCAGAATCAGAAACGCCAACAACGCCAAGCATGAATCCGTCGATATTCCCGCGTCCAACATGAAGAAGGCAATCGCAGATATCCTTTTGGCTGAGGGCTATATCAAGGGATATCAGGTGGTTGAGGACGGCAAGCAGGGCATCATCCGGATCACCCTGAAGTATGTCGGCAAGGAAAAGGTCATCCAGGGCATCAGAAGAGTTTCCAAGCCCGGTCTGCGCGTGTATACAAACTGCGAGGATATGCCTCGCGTTATGAACGGTATGGGTATCGCCATCATTTCCACGTCCAAGGGCGTGATGACCGATAAGGCTGCCCGCAAACAGAACATCGGCGGCGAAGTCCTCGCCTTCGTATGGTAAGGACGGGAGGGAGAACACATGTCAAGAATTGGTAGAGAACCGATCACTGTTCCCGCCGGCGTTACCGTAACGGTTGCGGACGGAAACCTTGTGACCGTGAAGGGCAAGCTGGGAACCCTGACCGAAAAAATGCATCCGAATATGACCATCACTCAGGAGGGCGGCGTGCTTCGCGTGACCCGTCCGGATGATGAGAATGAAAACAAGGCGCTTCACGGTCTGACCCGTGCGCTGCTTGCCAACATGGTTGAGGGCGTGACAAACGGCTATGCAAAGAAGCTGGAGATTGTCGGCGTCGGCTACAGAGCACAGAAGGCAGGCAAGACCCTGACCCTCAGCCTCGGCTTTTCCCACCCCGTGATTTTCGAGGAAGCCGACGGCATTACCTTTGAGGTTCCGGATTCCAATACCGTGATCGTCAAGGGGATTGACAAGCAGGCTGTCGGACAGGTTGCCGCTGTGATCAGAGGCAAGAGACCGCCGGAGCCGTACCTCGGTAAGGGCGTTAAATACTCCGGTGAGAAAATCCGCCGCAAGGCCGGCAAGACCAGTAAATAAGGAAAGGAGCGGACATAAATGGTTTCGAGAAAAGATTCAAATATCCAGCGTAAGAAGAGACATGCACGTGTCAGAGCCAAGATCGCCGGCACGACCGCTGTTCCGCGTCTGTGCGTATACCGCTCACTTAAGAACATTCAGGCCCAGATCATTGACGACACAACCGGCGTGACGCTGGTTTCCGCAAATACAATGGAAAAGGCTTTCTCCGGCAACGGCGGAAACAAGGATGCCGCACGCCAGATCGGCAAGCTGATTGCCGAAAGAGCAAAGGCGAAGGGCATTGAAAACGTTGTTTTCGACAGAGGCGGCTATCTGTATCACGGACGTGTACTTGAACTGGCTGAGGGCGCTCGCGAGGGCGGTCTTAATTTCTGAGAGAAAGCAGGAGGTATAACATGGTACAGAAAATCGATCCGTCTACTTTGGATCTTCAGGAAAAGACGGTTGTCATCAACCGCGTTTCCAAAACTGTAAAGGGCGGTCGTATCGCCCGTTTTGCCGCTGTTGTGGTCGTCGGAGACGGCAAGGGCCATGTCGGATACGGAATCGGCAAGGCTGCCGAGGTTCCGGAGGCAATGCGCAAGGCAACGGAAGATGCAAAGAAGAATATGATTACCGTTTCCCTGAAGGGAACCACCATTCCTCATGAGATTATCGGTGAGTACGGCGCAGGCAGAGTGCTGCTGAAGCCTGCCTCCGAAGGTACCGGACTGATCGCGGGCGGCACCGCACGTAAGGTGCTGGAGGCTGTCGGCGTGACCGATATCCGTGCAAAGTGCCTGCGCTCCAACAACCCGATCAACGTTGTCAAGGCAACCTTTGAGGGTCTGAAGAAGCTCCGTACCGCTGAGGAAGTCGCAAAAATGCGCGGTCTTGACACCGTCGCAAAGGCTTGATGGGAGGTCCGGATATGGAAAAGGTTAAACTTACGCTTATCAAGAGCACCATCGCGGCAAAGCCCGGCACCAAGGCTACCGCACAGTCCCTGGGGCTGAAGAAAATCGGTGACTCCATCGTTCTGAACAATGACGCTGCTACGGCAGGAAAAATCAGACAGCTCGCACACCTTCTGAAGGTGGAAGCGGCTGACTGAGCCATTGTGCGGCAACAGAAATCAGTATAAAAAGGAGGAAATCCTATGAAGCTCCATGAACTTTCACCGGCAATCGGTTCCACCACTCCCGCATGGCGTAAAGGCAGAGGCACCGGCTCCGGCAACGGTAAAACCGCCGGAAAGGGCCATAAGGGTCAGAACGCACGCTCGGGCGGCGGAGTACGTCCCGGTTTTGAAGGCGGTCAGATCCCGCTTTACAGAAAACTTCCGAAGAGAGGTTTTCATAACCGCTTTGCTAAGGAAATCGCTGCTGTCAACGTCTCTGCGCTGAACCGCTTTGACGACGAGACGGTTGTGGATCTGGATCTTTTGGTCGCAAACGGACTTGCAGCTGCTGCAAAGGACGGACTGAAGATTCTCGGCAACGGCGAAATCACCAAGAAGCTTACCGTGAAGGCTGCTGTCTTCTCCGCATCTGCGAAGGAAAAAATCGAAGCCGCTGGCGGAAAGTGTGAGGTGGTCTAAGTGCTGCAAACACTGAAAAACGCATGGAAAATTCCTGAGTTGAAACAGAAGCTGCTGTTCGTGGTTCTGATCGTTGTGCTGTATCGGTTCGGCTCGCAGGTTCCGGTGCCGTTTATCGACTCCGCGGTCCTGAGCAACTTTATGGCGACCAGCGCCGCAGGCTCGCTGTTTGCTTATCTGAACATTTTGTCCGGTGAGGCATTCTCGAGAGCTACCCTGTTTGCACTCTCCGTATCGCCATACATTACGGCTTCCATTGTAATGCAGCTCTTGACTATCGCAATCCCCGCGCTTGAGAAGATCGCCAAGGAAGGCGAGGAGGGCAGAAAGAAGATCGACCGCTATACCCGCTGGGTTACGGTCGGACTCGGTCTTCTGACCGCTTACGGCTATTATGCCTATATGAAGAACACGGTCGGCGCCGTGACAGAGTTCGGCTCTACGGTGCTCGGCGGAATCGTCATCGTGGCTTGCTACGGTGCGGGCGCAGCCCTTCTGATGTGGCTGTGCGACAAGATCGAACAGTATGGAATCGGAAACGGTATCTCCATCATCCTGTTCTTCAGCATTGTCTCCACCGGCTTCTCCACGGCAGAAACGCTTTTCAACCAGTACAAGGCGGGCGGCTGGAACATTCTGTTCGCAACGCTCTCCATTGTGATCGGAATTGCAATCATCACTTTCGTGGTGTTCTTTACAAACTCCGAACGCAGACTGCCGGTTCAATACGCAAAGCGCGTGGTCGGACGGAAGATGTATGGCGGACAGAGCTCCAATCTGCCGATCAAGCTGAATATGGCAGGCGTTATGCCGATTATCTTTGCACAGTCGATTGTGGCTCTGCCGCAAACGCTGTATCTTATCTTCCCTTCCAAAACAAACAGCGGTTGGTGGTATAATTTTGTTACCAAATACTGCACTGCCACCTCCTGGCTCTATATCCTTGTGTTCGCGATTCTGATTATCGCGTTCTCCTACTTCTATATTGCGATCACCTTCGATCCGATCGAGGTGTCCAATAACCTGAAGAAAAACGGCGGATTTATTCCCGGTATCCGTCCCGGCAAGCCGACGGCGGATTATATCCGGAAAACGCTGAACAGAATTACGCTGATCGGCGGAATTTTCCTGCTGTTTGTGTCGGTTTTCCCGATGATTATCAACGCCTGCCTGCGCAACCAGCTGGGTGCGCTTGCGTTCGGCGGCTCTTCGCTGCTGATCGTGGTCGGCGTCGCTCTGGAAACCGCACGCGAAATCGAGGCGCAGATGACGATGCGTCACTACAAGGGATTTCTTGAATAATCAAAACGCCATAAAGAGGTAGCACATGAATATTATATTCCTGGGTGCTCCCGGCGCCGGAAAGGGAACACAGGCCGAGATCGTTTCCAAACGGTACGGCATTCCCGCCGTCTCCACAGGAGCTATCATACGAGAGGCAATTGCAAAGGGCACCAAGATGGGCTTGTCCGCAAAGGCGTATACCGAGAGCGGAAAGCTGGTCCCCGATGAGGTTGTGATCGGAATCATCAAGGAGAGGCTGGCAGCGGATGACTGCAAAAACGGCTTTATCCTGGACGGTTTTCCGAGAACGGTTCCGCAGGCGGAAGCGCTGGACAAGATGGGCGTTGCCATCGATATGGTGATCGACATCGATGTGCCGGATGATATGATTGCCGCGCGGATGGGCGGACGCAGAGTTTGCCCCACCTGCGGCGGATCGTACCATGTGGAGTACAAGAAGAGCGCAGACGGCATTCACTGCGATGCCTGCGGGGATGAGCTGACCATCCGGAAGGATGACCGCCCGGAGGTCGTTCTGGACCGCTTGCGTGTTTATCACGAGCAGACCGAGCCGCTGAAGGCATATTATGAAAAAACCGGCAAGCTCAGAACCGTGGTTGGACAGATCGAGGTTGCAGATACGACCCGTCTGACCATTGAAGCGATCGAGGGCGGCAGGTAATTCATGATTCAGCTGAAGAACAAAGAGCAGATTGCCATCATGCGGGAAGCGGGACGGATTACCGGCGAAGCCATTCTCAAGGCGGGAGAAGCAGTGCGCGAGGGTGTGACGACAAAGCATCTGGACGACATTGTGCGGCGTCATATTGAAAAATGCGGCGCGGTCCCTGCCTGCCTTGGCTATGAGGGCTTTCCGGCAAGCGCGTGCGTTTCCGTGAACGATGAGATCATTCACGGAATTCCGTCTCCGCACCGTGTGCTGCATGAAGGGGATATCGTGAAGATCGATACCTGCGCATGCTATCACGGCTATATCGGAGACTGTGCAAACACGTTTCCGGTTGGACGGGTCTCCGAGGATGCCGAGCGGCTGATCCGGGCGGCAAGGGACGCTTTCTTCAAGGGGCTTGCACAGCTTGCTGAGGGAAAGCGTCTGGGAGACATCGGCTCTGCGATCGAAGAGCATGTGCGGAGCTGCGGTTTCTCTGTTCTGCGCGATTACACCGGACACGGTGTGGGGCGCGAAATGCATGAGGATCCGAATGTGCCGAATTACGGTACGCCGGGCAGAGGGCAAAGGCTTCTGACCGGTATGACGATTGCGATCGAGCCCATGGTGTGCGCGGGCTCCAATCAGGTTCGCGTCCTGCCGAACGAATGGACGGTGCAGACCGTGGACGGCGGTTGGACGGCACACTTTGAGCATACCGTTGCGCTGACGCCGGACGGCGTTGTGATTCTCACCGAGGTCGGCTGAGCCGACTGCGGCTTTGATGATTTTTCGTATGTGTGACTGAATGGGGAGGGATTATTCTGCCAAAGGATGACATGATAGAGTTCGAGGGCGTTGTGCTGGAGTCGCTTCCGAATGCGAAATTCAGAGTGCAGCTGCCAAACGGACATATCGTAATTGCCCATATTTCGGGCAAGCTCAGAATGAACTATATATGGATTCTGCCCGGTGATAAGGTGACGGTCGAGGTGTCTCCGTATGACCTGACCAAGGGACGCATCACCTGGCGCGCCAAATAAGAAAGGAATGGTAATAAAATGAAGGTAAAGCCATCCGTGAAAAAGATTTGCGAAAAATGCAAGATCATCAAGCGCAAGGGCAAGGTTATGGTGATCTGCGAAAATCCGAAGCATAAGCAGAGACAAGGTTAAAAGGATAAGAGGTGAAATAAAGAATGGCACGTATTGCAGGCGTAGATATTCCGAACCAGAAACGGGTTGAGATCGCGCTGACCTATATTTACGGCATCGGTCTGACCAGCTCCAAAAAGATTCTGGAGGCGACCGGAATCAATCCCGATACCCGTGCAAAGGACCTGACCGAGGAAGAGGTTGCTAAGCTGCGTGAGGAGATCGAGCAGCACTATCACGTGGAGGGTGACCTTCGCCGTGAAGTCGGTATGGATATCAAGAGAATGGTGGAGATCAACTGCTATCGCGGCATCAGACACCGCAAGGGTCTGCCCGTGAGAGGTCAGAGAACCAAGACCAATGCCAGAACCAGAAAGGGTCCGGCAAAGACCATTGCAAATAAGAAGAAGTAAGGGGTGACGTAAAGAATGGCAGCTAATACGAAAGCTTCCGGAGCAGTCAAGAAGACGGCAAGAAAGCGCCGTGAACGTAAAAATGTTGAAAGAGGTCAGGCACACATCCGTGCAACCTTTAACAATACGATCGTGACCATTTCCGATGTGCAGGGCAACGTCGTTTCCTGGGCTTCCGCAGGTGAGCTCGGCTATAAAGGCTCCAGAAAGTCTACGCCGTTTGCCGCTCAGATGACGGCAGAGGCAGCCGGCAAAATCGCGGTTGACAACGGCATGAAGACGATTGAGGTGTTTGTGAAGGGTCCCGGAGCGGGACGTGAATCCGCAATCCGCGCTCTGCAGACCGTCGGTCTTAATATTGAACTGATTAAGGACGTAACGCCCATTCCGCACAATGGATGCCGTCCTCCCAAGCGCAGAAGAGTATAAGTTTAAGGAGGGAATGACTAATGGCAAGATATACAGGTCCTGCGTGCAAGCTTTGCCGCAGAGAAGGTACGAAACTGTTTCTGAAGGGCGACCGTTGCCTTTCCGGAAAGTGCGCGCTTGACAGACGTCCCAACGCGCCCGGACCGCACACCAATGGCAGAAGAAACGTGAAGGAATACGGTCTTCAGCTCCGCGAAAAGCAGAAGGCAAAGAGATATTACGGCGTTCTGGAAAAGCAGTTCAGAAGCTATTTTGACAGAGCCGCAAAGATGGAGGGCGTGACCGGTGAAAACCTCCTGATCCTTCTGGAGAGCCGTCTTGACAACGTGGTTTACAGAATGGGCATGGCTGAGAGCCGCAAGGAAGCCCGCCAGCTGATTCTGCACGGCCATTTCCGCCTCAACGGCAACAAGGTTACAATCCCTTCTTTGATCGTGAAGGCTGGCGATGTGATCACGCTGAGAGAAACCAGCCGTTCTTCCGAGAAGATTAAGGCACTGATTGAAGATCTGAACACCAGAGTGGTTCCGAAATGGATCGAAATGGATAAAAACGAAGTTTCCGCTAAGGTAGCTATGCTTCCTAAGAGAGAGGACGTTGAGTTCCCGTTCGAGGAGCATCTCATTGTCGAGTTGTATTCCAAGTAATTTACCGCCCGCAAGCCGGAGTGCCGTGTGCGGTAATCCGGCGACTGATTTGTTTTCAGATGAAACGAATATAACAGGAGGGTATTTTTCATGATAGAAATAGAGAAGCCAAATATTTCTACGGCAACTGAGAGTGAAGACGGAAGCTATGGCAAGTTTATCATCGAACCGCTGGAGCGCGGATATGCGACCACCCTTGGCAACTCGCTGCGCCGCGTTCTGCTCAGCTCACTTCCCGGCGTCGCCGTAATGAGCATCAAAATTGATGGTGTGCTTCACGAAATCTCTACCATACCCGGAGTCAAGGAGGACGTTTGCGAGATCGTTCTGAATGTGAAGGGCATTATTGCAAAGCTTCACAGCGAAGGTCCCAAAACCGTTGTGATTGACGTGACCGGGCCCTGCAATGTCTGCGCGGGCGACATCAAACAGGATGCCGATATTGAGATCCTGAATCCGGATCTTCATATTGCGACAGTTGGGGAAAACATCCGCTTCTACATGGAGCTGACGTTCAGCCACGGACGCGGATATGTGTCTCAGGAAAAGAACAAACAGGGCAACCCTGCCGCAATCGGCGTGATTTATACCGATTCGATTTTCACTCCCGTGTATAACGTAAGTTATTCTGCCGAAAAGACCCGTGTCGGCTCCAACACCGATTACGATAAGCTGACCCTTGAGGTGAAGACCAACGGGACGATTTCGGCAAAGGAAGCAATTTCACTCGGCGCCAAGATTCTCAACGAGCATCTCAACTTGTTCGTGAATTTGTCGGATGAGGCAAAATCTGCGGAAATCATGGTGGAAAGAGAAGAAACCATCAAAGAAAAGGTCCTTGAGATGACCATTGAGGAGCTTGACATGTCCGTGCGGAGCTTTAACTGTCTGAAGCGCGCGGGCATTGACACGGTGGGTGATCTGACCAACAAGACCGAAGACGAAATGATTAAGGTCAGAAACCTCGGTAAGAAATCTTTGGAAGAGGTAATCCAGAAGCTGCATTCGCTCGGTCTGGACCTCAAAAAAGAAGAAGAATAATCAGAAGTGATACGGGCGGACGACATGTGACCGTCTTCCGCCCAGCAAATAAGGAGGTATTTGATAATGCCAGGAACCAGAAAACTCGGCCGTACGACTGCGCACCGCCAGTTGATGCTTCGCGGTCTTGTTACCTATCTGCTTGAAAACGGGCAGGTTGAAACAACGCTGACACGTGCCAAGGAGGTTCGCAGCCTCGCTGATAAGATGATTACGCTCGGCAAAGCCAATACGCTTGCGTCCCGCCGTGCTGCATTTGCGTTTATCACCAAGGAAGAGGTTGTGAAGAAGCTGTTCGATGAGATCGCTCCGAAGTATGCGGATCGCAACGGCGGCTATACCGCGATTTATAAATTGGGACCCCGCAGAGGCGATGCTGCCGAGATGGCTGCCATTCGTCTGGTCGGCTATGAGGTCGTGAAGGAAGCCGACAAGAAGGCTGCCAAGAAGGCGGACAAAAAGGCTGATAAGAAGGCTGAAGAGGTCAAGCCGGAGGAGACCAAGACCGAAGAGGTTAAGGAAGCGGCTGCTGAGTAAGCGGATCTGAATCGGTTTTCCGAAAAAGAAATATCCCGGGTTTCGTCCGAGTGCGGGCGGAATCCGGGAGTTTTTTGCGTTCGGGAGGCGTCAGGAGCTTTCTTTGAGAAAAAGGCTTCGCTTCCTGAAGAACTTTGGACCGGGAACGTGTGGGCTTGCGTGTCGGTGCGGGGAACCGGGGGGAAATACGGATGCGCAGCGCCCGAACCGCAAGGAAATGCGGCTGCCCGGCTGCTTTATCGAGGGAGGGCTGTGCTTCCCGGAAAGGGGGCGGTGCAAGAGCGGAATTTCCGGCAGGAGAAGCACCAAGCGGCGCATTTTGCGTAATTCCCGGCGGCGTGAATACCTGTTCCGGGGTCGGGCGAAGCGATTCACTTTGGCGAAGCAATTCGCTTTGCAGACAGAGGCGCGTACTGTCTGCGGGAACGGATTTGGGATGCTTTGCGGTGAGGCGCGCGTCAGCTGCGGCGCAAGTTCCGGAGGCAGAAGCGCCGAGCGGCGCATTTTGCGTAATTCCCGGCGGCGTGAATGCCTGTTCCGGGGTCAGGCGAAGCGGCGATTGGCTTTGGCGAAGCAATTCGCTTTGCAGACAGAGGCGCGTACTGTCTGCGGGAACGGATTTGATATGCTTTGTGGTGAGGCGCGCGTCAGCTGCGGTCAGACTCCGGCGGCAGAAGCTAAAACGGAGCTTTTTGTATGATTTTTCGGGCAGCGGCGTGAATGCCTGTTCCGGGGGCAGACAGGTGCGCACCGCGATTTGTCAAGCAGAGGTGTTCCGCGCTGCTAAGCAAAGCGCGTGCCGTACTGCGGGATCAGCGGTTCCCGGAGAGCTTGTCTTTACGGCGGTGGAAGACCGTAACCTGCGCTATGCCTTCCAGAAGGTGAACAGCCGCTCAAACGATGCAAACACCGCCAGCTCCGCAGGATCCGAAATGCAGGAGAGCGAATAGGCATAGTGAACGGCAAAGGCGACCGCAACGGATGCGGCGCAGGACCACACAAACAGCTCTGAACAGAGCTTCTTCTTTGTCTCATTTTCGGATTTCTGCCAGAGGAAGAAGGCGACTGCAAGCGCTCCCAGCAGAATCTGCCAGGTAAAGTCTACGCAATAGCGGGCGCCGTAGCCGCTCTCCCAGATGGACCAGAGAATGACGAGCGGGCAGAGCAGCGATGTGACGCCGATTGTCAGGCAGGCGGTCAGACGTTCAGAACGCTTCAGCCGCCGCAGTGCGCTTCCGGCCCGGAACCATGCAAGTGTGGGCAGGGCACGGAACAGGATGCCGATGGCGGAGCGGTTTGCAATGAAGTAATACCCGTTGGTATCAAGCGTTTGGAACGAGGAATGAATGAAGGGAAAGCTCAGATCGATCTGGGGAACGGCAATCAGATAATTATACAAGCCGATCAGGACGAAGCGGAAATGGTATTCCGATCTGGTAAAATCGTTGATGGTAAGAGAGTACTGAATGCCGAAATCAAAGAAGGAGTCAAACCGCAGATAATTGTAGATCATCTGCACGGAACCGATGACTGCAAAGGGGAGAAGGGAGGCAAGCAGATAGGTGACAATCGGCTTTTTGGGGCTTTGTCCTTGCGTTTTCGCTTCCGCAACGCACTTTTTCAGTCCGAGCGCGAGGAAGAACAGCGCGGCGATGCAGTAAACCGCAAGGGTAGGACGGCAGAGCACGGCGAGCGACAGGCAGATTGCAGCAAAGCAAAGGCGTTTGCGGGAGATGGCTCCCGGTCCGACGCAGCCGGAGGAAAGCAGCAGCCAGAAGCCCGCTGTGGTAAAGGCAAAGCCGGAGCTTTGCGCGATTTCATAGAACAGCGGGGAGGAGAAGCAGTACCAGATTCCGCTGGTTGCCTGCAAAAGGATCAGCCCCGCAATGCCGAACCGGAGCGGGAGCTTCGGGAAAAACCTTCGGACGAAGGTCAGCCAGATCAGCGTCAGAAAGACAATTCCCAGTGCGCCGAACAGAAAGACCGCTTCCGGCGTCGGGAAGTAAAAGCCGGTCAGAAGATGGTATGGCAAAAACAGGAGCAGGACGGGGGCAATGCCGTAATAGGAATAGTATTTCCCCTGATAGAGGCAGTGATCCCAAAGATAGCTGACGCGCGCCTGCGAGCGCTCCGACCAGTCATACGGATTGTTCAGGGCTAAAAGCTCCTTTGACGGCTCGGTCAAAAGACTGACCTGCCCCGCTTCAAAGGCGTCCACCAGCTCCTTGGTGATCTGATTGCCGGTGTTTGACCGAAAAACCTCCGGTACCGGCGCACCGCGGTACAGCACGGTCAGGATGCCGGCAGTAAGAACGCAGACGACCGTGATGACCCCGGCAGCTGCCGTGAGCCGGTCGCTTTGCTCCTTGCAGGGCAGGGAGAGCGTCTCACTCCGTCTGAGCACATGAATTCCGAGCACTAAGAAGAAAAAGAGCAGCAGCCGCAGAGGGGACAGGTGCAGGGGCACCGCACGGTTGACCGTGATGCCCGTTAAAAGCAGCGTTTCACCCTCGGCGGCGGAAAAGTTCAGACGGAGCATGCTGACATTCCCGGACAGCTCCATGGGAAAGGTTTTTGTCCGCTCGTTTCCGTTGATGATCGAAGCGGAGCCGACTGAGCGGCGGTATGCCTGATTGGTTTCATCGGCTGCATCGACCCGGACGCTTGTCTGCGCGGCGCCGGAAAGGCTGATGTCCAGAGAGATCGTGCCGACCCGGTTGTTCAGATTTTCCCAAGCCACCGTTCCGGAGCCTCCGGTCAGGACATAGTTGCCGTCCTCATTCTGCTGAAAGCCGGACAGGATTGCATCGTCAAGGGAAAGCTGTGTGCGTTGATAGCCGCCGAACCACAGGTGATAGCTTGAAAAGTTGAATACAACCAGCTCCAGAAGCGCGATGACAAGAAGTGTGCGCCGGCAAAATGTTGCGGTTTCTTTTTTGCTGCACAGAAAATGGGCGCCCACGCCGAGGAGCGCAAGCAGAAGAATGTACACACAGATGTTTAGCATGGAAACCACCATGGCTTTCGTTTCCGCGAAAGCGTCCTTTCTTTGGGAGAAGTGTGGGGGGTACGGTGGGGGAATTCCGAAGAGAGCGGCAGGCAGTGCATCCTGTGAAGACCCGGCGGACCTCCTCCGGAGGGAGCCGCAGAGCCGAAAAACAAGGAATTTTATGCAGCCCGGCACCGCGCGGCAGGCTGGAGCTGCGGTTCGGATCCGGGAGAAGCTTTCCGAGGAGGTCTGCGCAGCGCTTCCCTCGGTGTTTTTGCGTGTTTTTGCGCATGGGAAGCTGACGGTCGGCGGATCGCGCCGGATCCTTTTCGGGATGCCGTCAATCCGGGCAGGGCGCCTGACGAGACTTTCCGGAGGATTGTGTGCCGTGCTGCCCTTTGTGCTTTTGCGCATGGGAGGCTGACGGTTCGGGGGCGTGCCGTGTCGGCTTTCCGTTCGGGACGGCGGATGGCGTCAACCCGGAGCGCTTTCCGGGGCTTGAGGAATCCACGAAGCCCTTGGGGGCTGGACCGCCTTGCAAAAACCGTATTGCCGCGGGAACACGGTTTCTTCTGTGGGGTGGACGGACGGCTTTTTTTGCGCATATCGGGAGCCGGAGCAAAATTTCCGAATAAATTGATTCCTTTTATATTATAATGGAGGGGTGTTCAAATGTCAAGGCACGGGCGGAGCCGGGATGGAAGGGCGGGGAAGCGCAGAGTGCAAATTCCGGGTTCAAAGCGCTCTGCCCGGCAGATACCGGAGAAACGGAGCGCAAACGGGGGCTTTGGCTCCGGCTTTCGGAGAACGGGGGCGGAGCGCAAGAAAACATCGGTTTTATAAAAGGAAATGCTCAGAAATCATTGACAGATACGCAGGAATTTGATACAATAGTAACAATTCTATATGATGATAAGAAAGGATTTTTTTATGGATAAACCTCCCTTATGTCCGTCTGACCTTTACGTCTGCTGCTTTTGCAGGGCTGCCGCGTCGGTTCTCCGCTGTTAGGATGCCGTGCATCTTGACGAATTTGTGATAATCGAAAGAAATGAACGGAGGACACACGTTTCAGTTATGGATACGCACAGTATGATGACCATCCTTGTGATGGTACTGCTTGTGGCATTTTCAGCCTTTTTTTCGGCTTCGGAAACTGCCTTTTCTACATTTAACCGCGCAAGGATGCGAACGCTTGCCGATGACGGCAACAAGCGCGCGGAGATGGTCTGCCGCTTTGCGGAACGGTATGACACCTTGCTTTCCACCATTCTGGTCGGGAACAACATCGTGAACATCACGCTTGCATCGGTGGCAACCGTGTTTTTTGTGAGCCTCATCGGCTCGAACGGCGCAACGCTGTCAACGGTTGTGACAACGGTGATCGTTCTGATTTTCGGAGAAATTACGCCGAAGCTTCTTGCAAAGCAGTCGGCGGAAAAGCTGGCTCTGGCAATCGCTCCGGTGCTCCGCTTTATTATGATTCTCTTTACTCCCGTGAATTTCCTGTTCGGTCTGTGGCAGAAGCTGATCGTCAAGGTGTTCCGCGTGGAGCAGGGGCAGGCGATTACCGAGGATGAGCTTTTGACAATCGTGGAGGAAGCGGAGCAGGACGGCGGAATCAACGGTCAGGAAAGCGAACTGATCCGTTCTGCAATCGAATTCAATGATCTGGAGGCTATCGATATTTACACGCCCCGCGTGGATATTACGGCGGTCCCGGTGGACGCCGATCCCGAGGAGGTCAAGGTTCTGTTCCGGGATACCGGATACTCCAGACTGCCGGTGTATGACGGTTCGATTGATAACATTATCGGAATCCTGCATCAGAAGGATTTTTATGATATGGTTTACGGCGGAACGGGAACGCTGCGCGAGGTGATGAAGCCTCCGGTGTTTGTGCCGCGCTCCAGCAAGCTGAGCTATCTGCTGCGGCTCTTGCAGAAAAATCAGACGCACATGGCGGTGATCGCCGATGAATACGGCGGAACTGTCGGAATCGTGACAATGGAGGATATTCTGGAGGAGCTTGTCGGTGAGATTTATGATGAGCACGATGAAATTGTGGAGGAATTCACAAAAATCTCGGAGCATGTCTATCACGTAAACGGAACTGCGGACCTTGATAACCTGTTCAAGCTGTTTTCACTTGAGGAGGATGAGGACATTCTGGATACAACCGCGACGGTCGGGGGCTGGGTGATCGATCACTTTGAGCATATTCCGACTGCGGGCGAGACCTTTACGTATGAAAATCTCCGGATCACCGTATTGCGGGCGGATGTGAAGCGCGTGTATGAGGTTGAGGTTGAGCAGCTTGAGCCGGAGGACGACGGGGAAAAGGACAAAGAGAAAAAGGACAAAGACAGAGAAAAGGATCATGAAAAAGGAAGCCGCGAGGGAGATTGACGCTTTTTGCGGCTGTGCTTCGGACGGTCCGTATGCTTGCTGTCCGATGCCGTGAGATCAATATAAAAATAGGCGGTGCCGAAAAGCTCTTTTTGAGTTTTTCGGCGCCGCTTCCCATTTGTGCTGTGACCGCAGCTTTTTTGCAAAGAGAAGGGAGCATGAAAATGGGCGAGCCGTCCGGACGGGATGGCTTGATTGCGGACCGGTCAAAAGGCTTCGGGGCTGCCGCGCAATTTGCGCGGCAGCCCCTCTGTTTATGTTCGCTTGTGCCGGATGCCGAAACGGAACGGGGCAGCCCTTCAGAGGCTTCTGCTCCGTTCGGACAAGCCGGAATGCCTCCGAAGGTACGGCGGCAGGCTTTGCATTCAGTCCTTTTTATGCTGTCTGGCGTTTTTGATGAGCCGGAATATAAGAATCAGCATGATTTGCAGCGGGATGCCGATGATGAAAATCAGTGAAACATCTGCATACGGCAGAACAAAGAGAAAGACGGTCAGAAGGATGCTCCATGCGAGTACGGAGGAAAAAGCCAAGGACAGCGTTCCGTGATTCCATATGGCGTCAAAAACCAGCAATATGATAGAAATGGCTGGGATGGCGCAAATGTAAACAAGCCATGCGCCCGGCAGCTGCGGGGCGATCAGCCGGATCAGAACATAGGCAAGCGTGATTAAAACCAGAATACTGCAAATCACAAGCGCGGCAATCAGAAGATGCTTTCGGTCCTGGGGCTTGATTCCGGAGCGCTGCTTTGCGGGAGGCGCTGCATCCTCCGGAGAATGCTCGGTAATCAGATAATCCACGGTCACGCCGCACAGATCCGCAAACTCCTTCAGGACGGTCACATCCGGCAGGGACTCTCCGCGTTCCCATTTTGAAACTGCTTTGTCGGAATAACGGAGCTTTTCGGCAAGCTCTGCCTGTGTCAGGCGTTGCGCTTTGCGCAGTTGGGTCATATTTTCGGCAACAGTGTGTCTGAGGTCGTTCATCGGGAAAGAAATCCTTTCATCGGAAGGTGGGGTGGTATATTGCGGGGAGTCTTTTCTGTATGCAGGAACGCGGGGTTCCGGTCCGGATGCTGAAGGCTTGCTCCGGAAAAAGACAGAAAACGGCTCGGAAAAAGAAAAATCAAACGAAGCTCCGGAAAAGGAGCACGGGCAGAGCCTTGGAAAAGGAGCACGGGGCGGGATTCTGCCGGGAAGCGGCGGGGTAACGGTACGGACAAGCGGTCCCCGGATGAAGAAGCCCGGAATGTCCCTGTGCCGCGCGGGAAATCGGCGTGCGCTTTTTCAAGATGTATCCAGTATACCATGCCGATGATCTTTTTGCAAGCGGATTTTTTTGCGGAATGCGGGCGAAGGGGGTATTTTCCTGTCGGATTCCGAAAAAAGCGGAAATTGGGACGAAAAACAAGCCTGCCGCACTGAATTCTACCGGGAGTAGAGTGCAGAAAACGGAGGCTTTCGGGAGGCTCTTCCAAACCGCGGGAGGGGGCGCGGATAAGTCGAAGGGGAAGGCGCCGAAATGGCAAAAGAACGGACGGCAAGCAAAAGAAAAGCAAAAAAACAGCCTGGCAGGCTGAATTCTACCGACAGTAGAGGCGTTATTTTTTACTCTACCTCACAAAAACCAGAAATAGAGACGCCAAATCTCACGGTGGGTGGACATTTCGGGCGGTTTGCGGTATTCTGAATATGCGGCTCGGGCTGCTCGGGTCCGGAAAGAAAGCGGACGGCAGGGCGGAAAACGCCCAAAGCAAAGGGAAGACGGCGCTCGGATGAGCACTTTGGTCCGCCGGCTTGAGACGGGCGGTGCGCGCCGGGTTCGGCTGCTTTGATGCCGGGGCGGGCTTGCTTCGGCGGAGCTTCCCTTGACGTGCGGGGCGCGGGAAACCGGCGATTATGATTCGGAATGACAGTGTGCTTCGGCACACGGGTGAGAAAGGAAATGACGTGAAATGGCAGAGATCAAAAAGCTTGCAATCTTCGGGGACTCCGTGATGCAGGGCGTTTTATGGTCGGAGGAAAAGAAACGCTACAGTCTGCGGCAGAATGCATTTGAACCGTTAAAGGAACGCGGCATCGCGATTCAGAATTATGCGCGTATGGGAGCAACGGTGGAGCAGGGGCTTTCTGTCATGGAACGAAGGCTTTCGCAGGTGGATGCGCAGGATACGCTGGTGCTTTTGGAGTATGGCGGTAACGACTGCGATTATAACTGGAAGGAAGTGTCCGATGCCCCGGACGGGGAGCATTGTCCGCACGTTCTGCCGGAAGCATTTGCGGAATCTTACAAAAAAGCGGTGGAAAAGGTGCGGGGATGCGGTGCAAAAGTGGCAATCGCCTCAATCGTTCCGTTGGATGCCGAGAAGTATATGAAGTGGATTTCCAGAAATCTGAATTATGATGCGATCCTGCACTGGCTGGGAGATGTGAGCATGCTGTTCCGCTGGCAGGAATATTACAGCAGACTTGTGGAGAATATCGCCAAGGAGCTTTCCTGCCCGCTTGTGGATCTGCGCAGCGCCTTTTTGCTGACGCACCGTTACGAGGACTGCTTCTGCCCGGACGGCATTCATCCGACCGGATTCGGATATGAGATGATCGACCGGACACTGGCAAATGCCATCGGTACGGTCTGAGCGAAATCTACGGCACCCGAAGCAGATTTTTTCAAAAAATTCTTTTCAAACAGATGAAATATGTGGTATAATAATGCGGTATATCATTTACCCGACAGGCGCAGTTGATCTGCCGCATTTTGCGAATTTGCCGGCGCTGCCGTCAAATTCATGAGGCTATGCTTAAAGCTGCGGTATAATACGGGCAATCCTCCTGCCGAGTCTTTCCCGGAGCTTGGCGGCTCTGGATGCGCTGCTTTTTCGGATTGCTTTGCCGTGAAGGATTCCGGTGGGGCATCCTGCTCCGCATATCCCGTATCTGCGAGCGTGTGAGTTCCCTTTTTGCAGCAGTTTCCGGTTTTTCCATAAAGTTTGCGTACCGTTTTCCCGCCCGGATGCTTATAATGATGGTATAAGCAGAGAAGCCCGTTGGGCTTTTGGCAGAAGATGGGGGCGTTTACATATGGAACTGATACGGATCAGCACCGACAAGCTGAAGATCGTTTTGTCTGAGGCGGATATGAAGGAGCACACGCTGACCTGCGAGACAATGGATTATGACAATACGGAAACAAGGCGGGCATTCTGGAGCATTCTGGACGAGGCAAAGCACCGCACCGGCTTTGACGCCGCAGCGGGACGCGTGTTGATTCAGGTGTATCCGCTGCGCCATGGCGGCTGTGAGATGTATGTGACGCGGCTGAACGCGGAAGCGGACGGCGCGGGGGAGGTTGCCTGCACAGTGGACGAAGCGCCTTGGGACGATAAGCTCTCGGTCTTTCGCTTTTCGTCTCTGCGTGAGCTGACGGAAGCATGCTTTCAGCTGCACTGCGCGGCATATGACGGAGACAGCGCGGCGTACTGCGCAGGGGAACCGGGCGGCGGCAGGGCGTATTATCTTTTGCTGCATGGCGGACGGAATGCCGCATGCATGTGCGAATACGGCAGCAAGCGGAATTCCGATTTGATTCAGCCGTATCTTGCGGAGTACGGCAGCGTCTTGTGCGAGAAAAATGCTGTGGCTGCTTTTTCGGGGCTTCACTGAAGCACGAACCGGGAGGCTTGGGCACCCGCAAAAGGAGCGTGCGCTGTTCTGCCGGGAAACATGACGGCTTTCGGAAAAACGCAGTGCACAGTGTTCGGGGCAGAGCGTTTTGCCCGGATTGCCGGAGCCTGCGGATCGGACCGCACGCGGCTTTGCGGGAAAGCGCACTCTGATTTGAAAAGAAAGGGACGGGCATGGACCCGGATGTGACGGAAATGACGTGGGAAGAGTTGGAGAATGAATGCCGTGCGTGCCGCGGATGCTCCCTGTGTGAAACGCGGACCAATACGGTATTCGGAACCGGAAACCGCGAGGCTGAGCTGATGTTTGTCGGGGAAGCTCCGGGAGAGAAGGAGGACCTGAGCGGAATTCCGTTTGTGGGCGCCGCCGGAAAGCTTTTTGATAAGTATCTTGCCGCGGTCGGGATTGAGCGGGATTCGGTGTACATTGCGAACATCCTGAAATGCAGACCGCCCAAAAACCGGGATCCCCTCCCGGCAGAGGAGGATGTCTGCATCCGCTTTTTGCGGGAGCAGGTGCGGCTGATTCAGCCGAAGCTGATTGTCTGTCTCGGCAGAATCGCGGCGATGCGGCTGATTAAGCCGGATTTCAAAATCACAAAGGAGCACGGTGTCTGGGTCAGGCGCGGGGACTTTGATCTGTGTGCGGTGTATCATCCCTCCCTGCTTCTTCGGGATCCGAGAAGGAAGCCGGAGATGCTGACGGATATGAAGGCTGTCCGGGAGCGGCTGGATTCCGTCCGGGGCGGCTGATCCGACTGCGGTCCGCGCATCGGCGGGAATTTTCGGTGCCCGGGGTATCCGCAGCGTGCCGAAACGTTTTTTGGGAGCTTGCGGATACGGCTTGACGCCGGGTGGCGCATCCGGAGAAAGTGCCCCTCTGCGGGGTAAAGATGCAGTTTGCCCGGGCTTTCTTGCAGCTTTGCGGCTTGATGCTCAGATCGGGGGCACCGAACGGCTGGAAACCGGGGACTGGGCATGGCTTCCCACAGCGGACTCGGGTCTGCGGCACTCCGGCGAAGAAGCGGAGGCTCCTTCCGGAAGCATGCGGACAAACCTGATCCGATGGGATGCTCCCTCGGGAAAAACGGCGCTTTTCGCGGGCGTGCGGGAAGGATGGCTGAAGCCTGTCCGGAGATGTGATCCGAAGGCAGGAAACGGCGGGGCGGTTTTGCCTTCCATTGCTCCGTTCGGAGCGGTCTGCGGTGTACTGCGGTCCGCGCCGAAGCAGTGCATGGACCGGAAAGAGGGACTTTGCTGCCCGGCAGTGCGCTTTTGCACATCAGACGGAAATTTCGGGAACGAAGGCGCGTGCCGGACCGTATATAGAAAAGGAAAAAGCATAGACTGAATCGGAGAGAGTTGGGGGATTCAAACATGAAACAGGTGGTTCTGCTGACAGGGGGCAGCTCCGGAATCGGGCGGTGCACGGCGGAATATCTTGCGAAAAAGGGCTGCTGCGTTTATGAGCTGAGCCGGCGCACGCCGGAGGAGCTTTCGGGAATCTGCCATATTTATGCGGATGTGACGGATGAAGAAAGCGTGAATCGGGCGGTCCGGGACGTTCTGGAGCGGGAGGGACGGATCGATATCCTGATCTGCAACGCCGGCTTCGGGATTTCGGGCGCGATCGAATTTACCGATACCGCCGAGGCACAGCGGCAGCTTGACGTGAATTTTTTCGGATTGGTCCGGACGGTTCGCGCGGTGCTGCCCGTGATGCGGAAGCAGGGGGGCGGGAGAATCGTTGCGGTCAGCTCGGTTGCGGCGGTTGTTCCGATTCCGTTTCAGGCGTTTTATTCGGCGTCAAAGGCTGCGATTCAGTCCTATATCATGGCGCTTGCCAATGAGGTCCGACCGTTTCACATCACTGCCCTTGCCGTGATGCCGGGGGACATCCGGACAGGCTTTACCGATGCCAGAAGGAAGACACTTGCCGGAGACGCGGAATACGGAGGGCGGATCAGCCGCTCGGTCGGAAGGATGGAGCGCGACGAGAGAAACGGGATGACGCCGGAACAGGCGGGGCGCTTTATCGCAAGGGCGGCGGCGGGGCGGGGAAAGCGTCCGCTCCGTACCATCGGATTCGGGTATAAGCTGGCGGTGCTTCTGACAAAGCTGCTGCCTGCCGCATGGCTGAACCGTCTGATCGGGGCGCTGTACGCGGAAAACCGGATTTAAACCGCACGGAGAAATAACGCAGCTGTATATAGCTATATATGAAAAGGAAGGAAGATATCTTATATGTTTGAGAAGGTAAAGGCAATTTTGGAAGAGGAGCTTGGAATTGATCCCGCGCAGATTACGCCGGATGCACGTTTGACCACTGATCTCGGGATCGGCTCTCTGGAGTTTGTCAACGCGGTTCTGACACTGGAGGACACCTTTGACGTGACAACGGACGAGGACAGACTGCGGGGGCTTTCGACCGTGGGGGATTTGGTTTCGTATATGGAGGAACTGACCAAGGGCTGACCGCAGGGCGGTCCCGGCGGGGACAAATGCAGGGATTACTATAAGGAAAGGAAGGCTTTCCGGTTGGAAAGCGGGGACACGGCTATGGCAAAAAAAGCAGCATATCAGTATAAGACGGTCAAGGAATTTCATTCAATCCGCGAGATGCTCAGTCTGGCGGAGCAGGAGGCGGGAGACCGGATCGCCTATGAGTTTAAGCAGGCGGACGGAACGAATGCGAGTGTCACGTACCGCGTATTCCGGGAAACGGTGGAGGCGCTGGGGAGCGCTCTGACCGCGCGGGGCTTCGGTTCCGCACATGTCGCCTGCATCGGAGACAACAGCTATCGCTGGATCGTTACGTATCTGACGGTTTTGCAGAGCGCGGGCGTGTATGTGCCGGTTGACAAGGAGCTGCCGCCGGAGAGCATTCTGCATATTCTGACGGAAAGTGAAAGCGAAGTGCTGTTTTTCGGTGCAAAGCAGCAGGAAAAGGTGCTTGCGCTGCGCGATGAGCTGCCGGGCATCCGGCTTTGGGTCGGACTGGACCTTGAAACGGACGCAGACGGAGTTGTTTCGTTCCGGACGCTTTTGGAGGAGGGAAAGGCAGTCGGCTCCGCCGCGTATGACGCGCTGAAGAGCGATGAAAATGAGCTTAAAATGCTTGTATATACCTCCGGCACGACCGGAATCGCAAAGGGTGTTATGCTGAGCGAGCACAATCTGGTTTCAAGCGTCTATTACGGCATGCAGGTATCCCAGATTTACGACAAGGGGCTTTCTGTGCTGCCCTATCACCACACATATGAGGCGGTGTGCGACATCCTGGTCGGAATTCACTTCCATACGGATCTGTGCATCAACGATTCTCTGAAAAATGTGGTCAAGAACCTTCAGGTGTATCAGCCGGAATATATTTATCTGGTCCCTGCCTTTGCGGAGCTGTTCTATTCGAATATTCAGAAGAATATCAAAAAGCAGAAGAAGGAAAAAATATTTGCACAGTCTGTCAAGATATCGAATGCCCTTCTGAAGGTGGGAATTGACCTGCGTCCGAAGCTGTTCCGCGACATCCGGAATGTGTTTGGCGGAAAGCTGAAGAAGATTGTCTGCGGCGGCGCTCCGATCCGCCCGGAGATCGGAAAATTCTTTGGGGATATCGGCATTATTTTGACCGGAGGGTACGGTATTACGGAATGCTCTCCGCTGGTTTGCGTGAATGATGAATCCTGCAACGATTACCACACGGTCGGGCATAAGCTCCCCTGCATTGAATGGAAGATCGAAGAGCCGAACGAAGAGGGTATCGGCGAAATCACCGTAAAGGGCGATGTGGTGATGAAGGGCTACTATAAGCAGCCCGAAAAAACGGCGGAGGTGCTTTCGGCGGACGGGTGGTTCCGCACGGGGGACTACGGATATATCACGGATGACGACCAGCTTGTGATTACCGGAAGAAAGAAGAACATTATCGTGCTGAGCAACGGTAAGAACATCTATCCGGAGGAGCTTGAAGCGCTGATCGGACGGCTTGATTCGGTTTCCGAGGTTGTGGTGCGCGGCATCAAAAATGAATTCGGAGAGGAAACGGGGCTGTCGGCGGAGGTGTATCCGGCAGAGGAGATTGCACAGGAGGCTTTGGAGATGCAGATTCGCGGCATTATGTCCGCGCAGCCGTCCTATAAGCAGATTAGAACTGTGACAATCCGGACGGAGCCGTTCCCGAAAACGACATCCAATAAAATTATTCGCGGCTGATGCAGGCATTGCCGCAAAGGGGGAGCAGGGCGCTGTCTTTGGAGGCGGCATTTGGCTCCCCTTTTTTGTGGCTGCTTTGCGGCGGGGGGAGCGATCTGCTGTGGGGAGAGAAGCAGCTGAGCGGCATAGGGCGCACATTTGTGTGTGTTTGGGTCAAATGACATCCGGGATAGGCGCAGCTGAAAGGACAAATTCATCGGGGTTACAGAGGATCGGATGCCGAAAGAGGAAACAGGTCAGGAGGACTCACGTCAGAAGGGCGGCAGCGTGAGGTGCACCGCCAGGATTGCGGCAATCCCGGCATAGCGTTCCGCTGCGGTTTTTTGTCCGGCTTTGGGCGGCAGCGCAAGGGTGGTGGCACATTTCGGGATCGCATTCGGCACGATCACGGAGCGGGGGGCAGGATCTGCCGTAACCACTATGGCTTTTTTACCCTATTTTGGACGTGACGGAGTTATTCGTCCGCAATACAAACCGGCGGCGGGCGTAAAATAAAAAGAAAAAAGCCGGGCGCTGCCGCAGATTCCTTTTCCGTTTCCGGTGTGGGAAAGGGCAGGCGCCGGAGGAGAAACAGAAAAGGGTGAATTTCTGAAGTCAATTCCGCCGTTTTCCATACTGAATTGCGCTTTGCTTACTGCCGGGGGCTTTGCTTTGGGAATTCCCCCCCTTTTTTTCGGGCTTAATTCTGCCGCTTTTCCTTTCCCACACTGAATTCCGCTTTGCTTTCTGCTTTGGAGCTTACTTTGAGAATTCACTGAAACAAAAAAAGAATAAGAAAAGATAAAAAAAGGTATTGACAAAAGAGGGGAGGAGTGATATAATAAGAAAGCTGTCGAT
>CAKRZE010000013.1 GCA_934432725.1 uncultured Eubacteriales bacterium | reverse complement strand
AGGCCCGACAGATAAAGAAACCCGTAAAGAACCGTTATGCAGGCTATCATAAATGGCCTCATCCTTTTTTCGCTGCCCGGTATGCGGCTTTAGCGTCAACAATTTTGACGGTACATAAGCTCATTTACAAGCATGGTTCTGCAAGCCCGGAAGATCGCGGTCACTTGCAAGCCCCTGTTTCACCAAGGGAGAGGTCTATCCAAAAACAAAATAGCCCGGCTCGATTTTGAAAAAAAGTGCGGTGTGCATCGGTTTTGTAGTGATACCCCATATCGTGAAGCCAAAAAAGATATCATGGCTTCGAACCCCCGAAATCGTGAGATTTCGGGGGTTTTTCTCGCGTTTCCTCGCTTTTTCGCAACCAAGGGGTTTGCCGGATATAGAGTGCAGAAAAAAAGATATCATTTCAAAAAAACGGCTTCGGACAGGATTTGAACCCTGCAGTACCCGTTTTTAAGGGCAGAAAGTGCGATGATTTTCGCACCTTCTGCCCTTTTTTCGTATTTTTATTTGTCAAATATTTGTGTCTGCCTGAAAGGAGGCTCGTCATCGGTTACATTTATAAAAAAGAAGATTGCGACTGCCGCTACTGCCTGTACTGCCGACGCAGGAAATGCCGCGCCGTCCGGTGCTGCTGCCTGGAAGATAAGATTCGCACGCGCTCCCCCGTACTCAATGAAAACGACAAAGAAATGAAGTGCAGTATAAAGCCAAGGCGGAAAAGTACGCGAAAATTATTGCCAAGACAATTATTCTCTCCGGTATGGAAGCAGGCAGCTTCGGTCAGAACAGCTACTTCTACGATGCCGCAGAAGGTTTGATTACAGCGTCAATTCTTCTTGTCTCGGAATTTTGCAAACCGGAGGAACGGCACATTGTGTCGGTGTTCAAAATTATTCAGGAGCTTCTTGCACCGGGCAGGAATCGGAACAAGAATCAGTTCCAACAGCTCATGGAGCTTCTCCCGCCCGATCACAAGGCAAAATGGTTTGCCGGCGCGGCGCTCAATACAGCGGAACAGTCTATGGCAAGCGTTATGTCCACGGCACTCTCTCGTCTGAATGCGTTTCTGGATTCGGAGCTTGAAACCATCCTTTGTAACGATACCGAGATCGATGCCGAGCGATTTTGTAAAGAAAAGTCGGCAATTTTCATCATTATGCTGGAGGAAGGCAGCAGTAAATACTTCATGGTATCGCTTCTGATCCAGCAGCTCTACCGTGAGATGTTGATCTTCACGCTTCCTTCAGTGCCTGCACCGTGATTCCGGCAGAAAGCCTCCGGATGTCCTCGGGACGCGGCGGACGTGTCCCCTCTGTCAAACAGGCTGCGGTACCGTATGCCACAGCCGTCCGCAAACGCTCCTCACGGGGAGCGTTTTTGAGTGTTGCAGCCAAAAAACCCGCAATCGTACTGTCTCCCGCTCCGATGGTGGACCGCACCGCCACAGCAGGTACCGAAGCCGCCAGTACACCCTCTGCATCCGCCAGAACGGCGCCGCTCCCGCCGAGACTCACCATAACATTGTCTATTCCCATCCCGGAAAGCGCGGCAGCGCCCTTTGCGGCATCCCGGACAGAGGATATCTCACACTTCAGGTAAACCGCCACCTCCTCCCGGTTCGGCTTGATCAGCCACGGACGGACCGAAATGAGGTCCGAAAGCGAAAAGCTTTTGGAATCAATGACCAGGCGGACTCCCTTTTCCCGCAGCGCAAGGAGCATCCGGCAAAGCGCCTTCATTTCAATTCCCTCCGGCACCCTGCCCGCCAAAGCCAGAATCGTCCCCGCTTCCTCCGTGTGCGGTGCAATCAGCCCGGAAACCGCCTCCAATACCGTTTCGTCAGCGGTAAATCCCGAAAAACTGATCCTCGTCTCATCGGCATGCTCCGTGTGAATCGTGAGATTTTCCCGAATCCTCCCCGGAATCTCTACGGCTTGCAGCACGATGCCGTCCTTTTCCAGCGTCTGTCTGAACTGCTCCCCGTTCTCCGTCCCGATCACCGCACAGGCATCGGAATCCAGTCCGTTTGCCTTCAGAGCGCGGGAGATGTTGATTCCCTTCCCGCCTGCATCAAAGGAAGTGATGTGCGCAAGATTTTCGTGGTACAGTCTGAGCTCCGATGCACGGCAATGTGTGTCGAAGGCAGGATTCAGGGTCAGTGTGATAATTTTGATCATATTTACGTCTCTTTCGGCATACCGAAATATCCTTTCCCGAAAAATCTGCGGCAGCAGGGCAAGGCGATTCGCCAAACCGCCGCAAGCCGGTATAGGGCAAGAAGCGGCAGTGTTTCCGCATCAAACGCTCTCCCCCTGCCAAAGAAGCAGCCGGCTGCGCTGAGGACGCAAGCTCCGGCGCTCCTTACCGCTGTATTTTATTGTAGCATACCCCGCATGCCGCGTCAACATGTTCCGCCCCGAAACCTGCGGTGCAGCGCATCCCTTTCGGAGCTGCACCGAAGCACACGGAGAGCGGAAAGGCTTTCATTTACAGGATGTTTCCGAGCTGTTTTAAAGCCGCGCTTTCCGCAAAGCGCCCCCGATCCTGTTTTTGCGAAGGACCCGGTTCACACGACCCTCCGCGCGGCTGCTGAAATCGGCGCTTTGCGCGACCGTTCCGCGTATGATTGTCTTTTGCAGAAAAGGCTTTGATTCAAGAAATTTCCCGGAAGTCTTAAAGCGGCATTTCCCGCAGCTTCAGCCGATTCGGCTTTGCGAAAAAAAGCTTCAGCCCGCAGACTTTCCGCGCGGCTGCCCAGTCGGCGGTTCACACGGCGGCTCTGCGCGTGAACCCGCTTTTGCAAAACAGGCTTTGATTTGCGGATTTTCCCGGAAGCCTTAAAGCCATGTTTCTCCAAAAACCCGTATCCATCCTGTCAAGGCGACAATGAAAAAGGGCAAAGACGCAGACGGCAGCAGCCGTAACGCTCCTCTCCTCAAGCGCTCCGGCGGAAAAAGAGCCCCGAAAAAAGATATTTCCGTCATCGCTTTCGGAAAAAGCCGTCAGGGAATGACACAAAGCCCTTCTCTGCACGGCAGTCCCCCTCCCATTCTCCGCCATGCGGCGAAAAACATTTCGCAATTTTTTTGAAAAATACTTGCATTCCGCAGGTTCCTATGTTACAATGCAGATGCATGAAAATGCACAAAACAGGACGATAACTGCAAAGGAGAACAGTATGAAATTTAAAACCACCAAGCAGGATCTGCTTCTTGCTTCCAGAAGGCTGTCTTATGCCTCCGCAGACTCCCTTCCGCTGTCCTTTAAGCTGGGAGACCGGTACTTCCGCGGAATTCCGGATGAGTTTTCCCCGAAAACCGAAAAGAAATTCATTGACTCCAACATCGTTGAAACCGTCATTACCGGTACAAACGACAAGGGTCTGACCATTCGTGCGGAAATTCAGGAATACCGTGACTTCCCCACCGTGGAGTACACCGTGTATTTCACCAACAACGGTAAAGAAGACACCGAGGTTCTGTCCGAAATCCACGCAATTGATGCGGATTTCTGCGGCTCCGATCCCGTGCTGCATCACGGAAACGGCGATAACTGCGGTGTGGAAGGCTATCAGTGGTTTGACGATGCCGTCACGCATGAAGGAATCACCATCAGCCCTGTGGATGACGGAACCAGCTGCAACGGCGCATACCCCTTCTTCCGCGTTGTTTTTGAGGATTATGTACTGACCGGCGCGGTCGGCTGGACCGGCACCTGGTCCGCATCCTTCCGCAGAAACGAAATGGGAATCAATCTTCAGGCAGGTCAGAAATACTGCAATTTCAAGATTCTGCCCGGCGAGACCATGCGTACCCCCCGCATGTGCCTCATGATCACGGATACAAGCTGCCAGCTCCGCTCCATGAACATCTGGAGACACTTCTTCAATAAGCACGTCATGCCGAAGCAGTGGGGCGAAAATATTCCGGCAAAGGCATGCATGCACGTTTTCAACTATAAGTCTCCCGAATTCACCGGCGCAACCGAGGACAGCCAGATCTACGGTCTGAATCAGTACATCAAGAAGGGCACCAAGCCCGACCTGTGGTGGTTTGACGCAGGCTTCTATAAATGCAACGGCGAGTGGCCGAGAATCGGAACCTGGAAGGAAGATACCGCACGCTTCCCGAACGGTCTTGCTCCGGTCGGAGAGGAATGCGCAAAGCATAACATCGACCTGATGGTCTGGTTTGAGCCGGAGCGCGTAACCGCCGGAAGCGAGATCGAAACGGAGCATCCGGATTTCCTGCTGCGCGTGAAAAACGAGGACGGCAACTATGACTACAACAGCCTGTTCAACCTCGGAAATCCCGAAGCGCTTGCATGGATGATCGACAGAATTGACACCCTGATCAAGAAGTGGCACATCACCTGCTACCGTCAGGACTTCAACTTTGCTCCCTTCCGTTACTGGAGAGAAAACGAGGCTCCGGACCGTCTGGGCGCTCTTGAAAACCTGAGCATTCAGGGCTATTACAAATATTGGGACACTCTGCTTCTGCGCAACCCCGGTCTTTTCCTGGATTCCTGCGCATCCGGCGGAAGAAGAAACGATTTGGAGACGCTCCGCCGCGCCGTTCCTTTCCAGTACACGGACTACGGTCTGGGCGATCACAAGATCAAGCAGAACCAGCATCAGCAGCTCTTCCAGTGGGCGCCGTATTTCCGCGCACACACCTTTGCTTGGGATAACGGCAACATCATTGATGAAGTAACCTTCTTCAATGCGTTTGCTCCCGCCATCACCTACACCGCAAACGTCTGGGACGATGAATCCCAGTTTGAGATCGGCAGAAAGATGCTCCCGATCTGGAGACGCGCCGCAGAGCTTGAGCTGACCGCTGAATTCTATCCGCAGATGAAGAGCACACGCTCCGACAAGGACTTCTATTGCGTCCATTTCTACGATCAGGACAAGGGTGAGGGCTTTGTTCTCTTCATCAGAAACCGTGATTGCGAGGAAGAATCCTTCACCGCAAAGCTGGCGCTCTGCCCCGACTGCGAATATATTGCCGAAAACCCGGTGACGGGCGAAACCTATACCAAGACCGGCGCAGAGCTTCATGAGTTCACGCAGAAGGTCGATCCGCGTCAGGGCGCGGTCTGGTTCTTCAAAAAGGTTACAAAATAAATGACATCCTTTACAAAAAAAGAGGATCTGAAGCTGGCAGCCCGGACGCTCGCGTTTGCGGTCGATCCGGATGCCGCAGGCGGAATACTGACCGGACTGAAAAACAGAACGGTCAGCCGCCGTGCGGTTGACTCCGCAATTCTGCTCACTGAGGTCACGGGCGAAACGCCGGAGGGTATGCTCCTGCATGCCGACATCCTCACCTTCCGGGATTATCCGGCGGTGAAGCTCTGTGCAGCGCTTGAAAACCGCGGAGAGCACAGCCTTTGTCTCAAGGAGCCGATTTTCCTGCCGGACATGGAGTTTTGCGGCAGCCTTCCCCGGCTTCTTTCAAACGGGATCGAATGCCGGATCATTTCGGACGAAATCGTCCGGAGTAATGCGGAGGAATACCGGATCTGCACGGAAGAAAGTTCGCTTGCTGTCCGAACGGACGGAAAGATAAGCCTCCGGCGCTCCCCCTGCGGATATCTTCTCCGGGTGGGGACTGATTGTCCGGAGCTGAAACCGGGCTGCAGATACAGCCTGCCCTCCGTTCTCCTTGTGACCGCAGCCGGAAATGAAGACCGTCTGTGCAGCCTTCTGTCCGACTGGGACAGGGCACACAGTGTCCCCTTTTCGGCGGAGGATTGATTCGGAGCCGGCTGCGCTTCGGCACGCAATGCCCGAATTCCCTGGGAATCGGATTCATACAATGAAACACGGAACAGCGGTGTCAAAGCCGCTGTTCTTTTGTCCTCCGGGACGTATTGTCGCTCTTTTCACAGGCATTTTCGGGAAAAACGCCGCAGCATCCAAGACAAGCCGGGGCTTCGGGGGAACCGATGAGAAGCGTACATTGAAAGCCTACGTTCCTCTTTTCACACGCAAGGAATGCCGGACCGTGTGTACGCCGCTTCGATTTTCCGGAAGCCCCCTGTGCGTTCCGCCTTCCCGCGCTCCGTTTCCGGCATCTCCCTGCATTGACGTCCGTCACCGCACACGCTCCCTTCCTCTCCCTCGGTTCCCCGGAGGCATATCAGCCGCCCTTCTCCCCCGACCGCATCTGACGGTGCAGCCTCCAATCTGTACCTGTGCTTCCCGACAGGCACATGCCCCCGCCCGTATCCGCTGCACCCGAGATTGCTTTCCATCCCCAATTCATTCGGGCACAAAATAAAATTTAAGTAAAATCCGTGTAAATATTGCATATAATTTCATCATTTATTTAAATCTTGTTCAAGAAATAAATATATAATTTATCTTGGGATTGTTTCGAAAAAGAATTGAAGAATTGAAATAAAAAGGTCGGACACGATATGACAGCTGAACATACAACCATCATTTTGTCGGTTATCTCCCTGCTTGGCGGACTGGCACTCTTCCTTTACGGTATGGACCTGATGGGAGACGGTCTGAAAAACACCTCTGCCGCAACTCTGAAGCGCGCGCTTGAAAAGGTCACCTATAATACGTTTGTTTCTTTCCTGCTCGGCGTTGTCATTACCGCTATTATTCAAAGCTCCACCGCCACCATTGTCCTTGTTGCCGGTCTGATCGCTGCGGGCGCCCTGAACCTGAAGCAGTCTATCGGCATTGTGCTCGGTGCGAACGTCGGAACGACGATCACCGCGCAGATTATACGCCTTCTTGATGTTGATTCCGTTGCGACCGGCGCTATGCAGTTTCTCAAACCGGAAACGCTTGCGCCGCTTGCTGCAGTTATCGGCATTATTTTTATTATGTTCATCAAACGCAAGAACGCAAAAAACATCGGCATGATCGTCATGGGCTTCGGCATCCTGTTTTTCGGTCTTCTGGATATGACCCAGTCCATGACGCCGCTTTCCTCCTCTCCCGCCTTCAGCAGCGTCATTGAAAAGGTTTCCGGAAGCCCCGGACTCGGTTTTCTGGTCGGCGTTGTCGTCACCTTTATCGTACAAAGCTCCTCGGCATCGGTCGGTATCCTGCAAACCGTCAGCCAGACCGGAAAAATATCCTTCACCTGCGCATATACGTATGTCATCGGCGCCGCCATCGGCACCTGCATTGTCACAGCCCTGATCTGCTCCATCGGAACCAAGGAGGACGCAAAGCGGATCAGCGTCATCCACGTGCTGTTCAATGTTGTGGGCGCAGTCGTTTTTATGGCTCTTCTTTTACTGGCGCAGGCGTTTAACTGGTTCCCGGCTCTGCGCAGCGAATCCTATACCATCACAAGCGGCGGAATCGCCGATTTCCAGACCATCTATAAGCTGATCAATGCGGTCCTTATGATCCCGTTTGCCGGATTCTTTGAAAAGATCTCCCGCTTCTTCGTCAAGGACCGTCCGAGATCCGTGGTCGATTCGGAAATCGAAGAAAATATCCGTGCTTTGGATGAGCATCTGTTTGTATCTCCCGCCGTTGCGCTGGAACAGACCAAGCATGTGGTCGGACATATGGGCGATGTCGCCTTGCAGAATTTTGAAGCAGTTACCGGTCAGATTACGCAGTACAGTCCGGAGGTTTCCGCGCAGATTGAAGAGCGCGAAGCATTTCTCGATATCATTGCCGATTCCGCAAATGAATATCTGCTGGCACTTTCTCCAAAGATAGAGCTGGAGAGTGACAACGCCACGCATACGTATCTGCTGCAGACCATCGGCGAATTCGAACGGATCGGCGATCTGGCGGTCAACCTCTCGGAAAACGCAGATGAAATGGCAAAAAACAGCACAAAATTCTCCGAAAATGCGCAAAAAGAGTTGATTATCATTTCCTCCGCCGTCAAAGAGATCATCGGTCTTGCCAAGCAGTCGTTTTGTGAAAATTCCTCTGAAATCGCCAAGCAGATTGAGCCCCTGGAGGAGGTCATTGATGACCTTGTATCAATCCTGAAGGACAGACATGTGGAACGGCTGAAATCGGGAGCCTGTACCATCAACACCGGACTTGCCTTTCTGGATAACCTCATCAATCTGGAGCGGATCAGTGACCAATGCTCCAATATTGCGCTGTACGTCATAGGCAGAAACGATTCTGCGATTAAGGGAAATGAACATAATTATATTCAGAATCTGCATTCCGGAAATGACCGGGAGTTTACGGATATGTACAATGAAAATCGCAAGCGCTTTGTCGATCCGCTCCTGAAAATCGGAATTACAGCCTGAAGGCACCGGAGCCAACGGAAGCACACATAAAAAGCCGGATTGCACGGATATTTCTACGCCGCACACCGCTGCGCACATGGAAAAACGCCGCACCGCGGGACTTCAAGCCCTCTTTTGCCGCATAGAAGAATTTGCAGTGCGGGGCCTCTTTCGGGAGACTGCTTCCCTCCCCGTCCAAGCCCGATGTATCGACGGCACATGTGTTGATGCAGCCATGTCTACGGGCTGCATTTGAAAGCTGTATCATAATACAAAAAGCGCCGGGACGCCGTCAAAGCGTGTCCCGGCTTTTTTGTTTGCTCCAAAGCTTCGCTGGCTTTTTTTGCTTGCTTCAAAGCTTCGTTTGCGGAGCATATCTCCCGCATTCTCATTTTCTGTTTCGTTTTCCGCAGATTTTGAAGGGCTGTCGGTCTTTGCCGCACACTGCCCCGCAAGCCATCTGTCTCCCGGCAGGGAAACCCGCCCGGGAAGCAGAAAAAATGACATAGCCTGCCCTACAGCCCCGGCATCATTGATCCGCGGAATCTGCCCGAAGCATCCCGGCGCCAATTACCGCATCCAAGGCATCGCTTGCCTTCGGTTCCGCCGGAAGCGGTTCTGTTTCAAAAAAACGCAGTTCGCGCACGAAGCTGCACACGCGCAGAAGCGGACGTCAGGTGTTCTTTTTCTTGCGGACAGCGACAAGCACGCCGACAGCCACCGCTGCCACAACCGCAACGGCAATCAGAACGATCGCCCACGTCGGCATGCCTCCGGTTTTGTTCTCATTTTCCGCATTGCTCTCTGCGGAGGCTGCTTTTGTTTCCGCCTTGGTTTCGGCTTTCGTCTCAGCCTTTGTCTCAGCCTCGGTCACAGCCGCAGTTTCCGGCTTTGTTTCCGGTTCGGTTTCAGCCTCTGTCTGCTTTCCTTCTCCGTTCACCGATGTCCACGGATACAGGTCTGCAGTCCAGCTCTCGGATTCAAATTCGCTGGAGGACATGATGTGATACAGCTTTCCGTCAGAGGTCTTGTCATTGATCTGCATCTGGATTCCGAAGGTTCTGGAATCCGTCATGAACCCGAACTCCAGCGCATAGCCGCCATCGATGCTGCGCTGCGCATATTCAAAGCGGTCCCCCACCGCAGCAGGACCGTAGTCATTGATACCGGTCTGAGAATAAATGCTCGGCCAGCCGGTCACGTCAATGCGGTGCTGAATGGTATCGCTGTCGTCATCGGAATTTTTCGCGTTCAGGAAAATCTCCACGGAATCCGTTTCCCACGGTGCGCTCTTCTGGATCGCCTCATCCGGTGTCACAATGTCGGAATCATAGATTTCCACATATGCATACAGGTTATTGTTATAGTAAACCAGCCATGCCTTTCCGTGCGTCCCGTTCGGAGATGCCTCTTCCCCGGGATACTGGCGATTCAGCTCCAGACAAAGTGCATTCTCATACATATCGTCCTTGACTGCGTCCACATCCACTCCAAGCTCAACTTCCGGCAGATCACCCAAATATTCGCAGCCATAGCTTGCAGATACGGATACCGCCCCCATGCCGCAAAGCAGAATAAATGCCAGCACGGCAATGTAAAAACGTCTCAATTTCATCTTTATGCTCCTTCCTGAAATACACTGTACCTTTTTCGTCCTACTGCGAAAATTCCAAAGCAGCTCTTCGATACATGAGAATATTTCGGGGAATATTATAACAGAATATTAGTCAAATTGCAAGCATTTGTTTCAATTTTGTGTTTTCTTTACATGAATTTAACACAAGCAGAGGATTTGCAGCCGACTCGCACGCCGCAATCTGTCCCGTCGGTTTTTCCATGAAAAACACTTTACAAATACACATTTTCGTATTATAATAAAAGGAAAGAATAATTCTGCCCTTTTTGACAGGCGCTTTTATGCCGTCCGAGGACTCCGTTATCAAACGCCCGGCATTGTCTGCCGTAAAATGCAGCATACAGACATCGGTCATCGCGGAGCAGGTCCCGGCAGACAGCAAGGCGCGGGAATGTGGGGAAGGTCTTTTCTTTCCCGTCTCCGGATACGGAATCAATGCCGTCCCCGTCCGGAAACACATGCAAAACGGCAGAACAGAGGAAGGATTTCTCTATGAAATTTTATAACACACTCACCAGAACCAAAGAAGAATTCACCCCCCGCGAAGGAAATCTGGTAAAAATCTATTCCTGCGGTCCGACTGTATACAGCTACGCTCACATCGGAAACATGAGAACCTATATTTTCATGGATGAACTCCGCCGCGCCCTTTTGATGAACGGCTTTCAGCTTCGCCATGTCATGAACATCACCGATGTGGGGCATCTCACCTCTGACGGCGATACGGGAGAGGATAAGATGGAAAAGGCGTCCAAGGCGCAGAAAAAATCCCCGTATGAGATCGCCGCATTTTATACAAAGGTCTTTCTTTCCGACATTGACAGCCTCCACATCTCCCGGCCGGAAATCATTCCGCACGCCACCGACAACATTCCGGAAATGATTCACTTTGTCGAAGGTCTGCTGGAGAAGGGGTATGCCTATGAAACCTCGGACGGCATTTACTATGATATCGGAAAATTTAAGGACTACGGAAAACTCTCCCGCCTGAATCTGGAGGAACAGCAGGCCGGCGCCCGCGTTGAGGTCAACAGCGAAAAGCGTCATCCGGCAGATTTTGCGCTCTGGAAAAAAGCGCCGAAGGAACACATCATGCAGTGGGAATCCCCGTGGGGAATGGGATATCCGGGCTGGCACATTGAATGCTCGGCAATGGGACTGAAATATCTGGGCGAATACATCGACATCCACACGGGCGGCGTCGATCATATTCCGGTCCATCACGAAAACGAGATCGCACAGTCCTATGGCTATCTCGGTCATGCCGCCGTCCGTTTTTGGATGCACGGCGAATTCATGAATGTGGACGGCGGAAAAATGTCCAAGAGCCTCGGAAACTGCTATACGGTTGCCGATCTGAAGGAAAAGGGCTATGACCCGCTCGATTTCCGCTATCTCTGCCTCAACTCGCACTACCGTCAAAAGCTGAACTTCACATTTGAAGCAATGGACAGCGCAAAAAAATCGCTGAACAACCTGCGGGCAGCCGTTGCAAAGCACAAGGGCGCCGGCGGTGCGGTCGATTCCGGATGGATCGAAAAATATGAGACGGCATTCCGGGATGCGGTCAATGACGATCTGAATGTACCGAAGGCACTCGGCATTGCATGGGAGATCGCACGGAGCAAGCCGCTCTCCGACGATGTTTACAAGCTGCTCCTGCGCTGCGACAGTATCCTTGCCCTTGATCTGGACCGTCCCGAAGCAATCCCGGAGGAGCCGAAGGCAAGCGATGCCCTGGATGCGGAAATCCGCGCCCAGATCGCACTGCGTGCAGCCGCCAAAAAAGAAAAGAACTATGCGGAAGCAGACAGAATCCGGAATGACCTTGCCGCGCGCGGCATCACGCTGATTGATACGCCTCAGGGCACAACCTATAAATTATCGTGAAATATGAAAAAACAGAAAAGAAGAACCCTTGCGTGTACAGCACTTTTGACATCCGTCCTGCTCCTGCTGTCATCATGCGGACTGATCATCATCAGACACGGCGATGAAACGACCGCCTCTCCTGCCGGAACCGAAACGCCGGAAACCACAGAGACGCCGGAAACCGTTCCGAAATATCCGGACGGAGTCAATCCGGTCCCGGATTCACGCAGCTTTGAAAAGGCGCAGGCATACGTACAGGCGCTTCCCGACCGTTCGCTCGGCGATATTCCGTTCATCATCGCCTGCACGGACGCTGACCACCTCAATCCGAGCGTGGAAAACGAAGAGGAGGCTTCCTTTGTCGATGTCGCGCTTTTGCGCCGCAACAAGCTGATCCGGGAAAAATACGGCATCTCCATCCTCGCTGTGACATCGGATGAAGAAACGATCTTTCAGAATTTCCTGAAATCGGTTTATTCCGGGGATTATTATGCGGATCTGATGGAGCTGCCGCAGACCGCATTGGGCAAATACGCCAACACCTCCAAGCTCTTCAACCTGAACAGCCTGCCCTTTATCGACCTCAGTGCCCCCTATTTCTATCAGGATGCTGTCGATCAGGCGTCTGCCGGCAACTGCACATACGGCGCTGCCGGAGCAGGCAATCTATCCCCGGAATCGGTCTACTGCATGTTTTTCAACAAGGATGCGGACGGAATCGATGCGGCTGCGCTTTACAAAAAAGCCTATGCAGGCACATGGACGTGGGAGACGTTTTTCACGGTCGCAAAGGATACCGCAGACAGTCCCGATGAAAACGCATCTCAAGCGCTCCGTCTGGTGCTTGACGCAAATGCCGACCGGAATCTTCTGCTGCTCGCCTCGTCCGGCGAGCACCTGCTGAAGACCTCCTTCCGCTCCTACCCGACAGCCTCCGATGATCTTACCGGTCTGGAAGCCCTGATCGAAACGGCGCGTGCGGTTTTTGCAGGCTCCTCGTCAGCTGAGGACCCAATTGCCCCGCTGAAGGATAACACAACCGTTTTCTGCATTGCACAGGCAGACAAAATTGAAACGCTTGCTGACGAAAGCTTAAACTGGGGCATTCTCCCGATCCCGAAAAACAGCGAAAAACAGACCTCATATCCCGCTGTTTCTTCAAATCAGACAGTCTTTGCAGCCATTCCCACCATGTCAAGCGCGGAGAATACAGGTCTGATTTTACAGGCTTATCAGGCAGCCTCCTACGGTCATATCGCGGATGCGTATCTGAAGCACGCACTGCGCGACTGTGTGCGGGACAGCGACAGCATCGGCATGCTTGAGCTTGCCTTCACAAGCGGTCTGTTCTATGACTTCGGATATATGTTCTGCGATGCCTATGACTCCGTCAGGCGCGCATCCGTTGAAGCATACGAAGCGGCGCTCGGCACGGGGGGAGCATACGCGGACTATTACAGAATGGCGGAAGCCAACCTGAAATACTGGAATCCGATCAACTTCCCCGGCTTGAACTGAGCATCCAAAAAGTCAGGGCGCCCGCGGCAGTCTGCGCATCCCGGTCCTTCCGGGTCCGACCGTCCGGCTCCCGTAAAGTGCGCTCCGGCTTCCGAAAGCAAAAACGAAGCCTCTGCACAGATGGAAAAACAGGGCAAATATGAATTTTCCGTAAATATATGAAAATATATTTACATTTACAGATCCGCGTGCTATAATATCATCGTTATGCCGTCAGCCCGGTTTGGGGAGAAAGAGCAACCGCTGTTTTCACCCGCCCCAGACTGAGATGTCCGGCAAATAATTCAATTATGAGGTGAAACATATGTTAAAGGAAGAAAAGCAGGAAATCATTGCCGCAAATTCCACTCATGAAGGCGATACGGGTTCCCCCGAGGTTCAGATTGCCATTCTCACCGCGAGAATCAACAACCTGACCGCACACATCAAGCAGAATCCCCATGACCACCACAGCGGCAGAGGCCTTCTGAAAATGGTCGGCCACAGAAGAAACCTTCTGGCTTATCTGCAGAAAAAGGATATTGCCCGTTACCGCGCCATCATTGAGAAGCTGAATCTGAGAAAATAATTCCCTGTTAATGAGGAATCGTACTTGTTTGGCGGTTCCTCATTCCTGTGTTTAGGTATACTTTTCGGCTTTTTGTGACTTTGTGTTTGTGTTGAGAAGAAGAGGAGGAGAAAAAGAGAGAATGTTCGAAAATTATAAGGTATTCAAATATGAATTTGCCGGCAGACCGCTGGTCGTTGAGACAGGAAAGGTCGCCGGACTGGCAAACGGTTCCTGCCTGATCCGCTATGGCGATACCGTCATTCTTGCTACGGCAACCGCATCGAAAAAGCCCAGAGACGGGATCGATTTCCTGCCGCTTTCCGTGGACTTTGAAGAGCGTCAGTACGCAGTCGGCAAGATCCCCGGCGGCTATTTCAAGAGAGAAGGAAAGCCCTCCGAAAAGGCAGTTTTGACCTCCCGGGTCATTGACCGCCCGATCCGCCCGCTTTTCCCGAAGGATCTGCGCAATGACGTTGTGCTGAACCTTCTGGTGCTTTCCGTTGACAACGACTGCTCTCCCGAAATCACGGCGATGATCGGCGCGTCTATTGCGCTCGCATCCTCAGATATTCCGTGGAACGGTCCGATCGGCGGCGCATTTATCGGTATGGTGGACGGCAAGTACGTCATCAATCCGACCTCCGCAGAGCGTGAAAAGAGCGTTCTGGAGCTGACCGTTGCGGCAACTGCCGAAAAGGTCGTTATGATTGAAGCCGGTGCAAAAGAGGTTTCCGATGACGACATGTTCGGCGCTATCATGCTGGCACATGAGGAAATCAAAAAGCTTCTTGTCTTTATCAACGAAATCGTTGCCGAAATCGGCAAGCCGAAGTTCACATACCCCTCCGGCGAGCTGGATCACGATATGTTTGACAAGGTTTTCGCATTCTGCGAAAAGGACGTCATGTTCGCTTTGGATACGGATGACAAGAATGTACGCGATGCCCGCATGCAGCCGATCCGCGATGCCATTGTCGAAAAATTCTCGGAAGAATATCCGGATATTAATCAGCAGATGGAGGAGCTTGTCTATAAAATCCAGAAGAAGATTGTCCGCCGCTGGCTGATCAACGACAAAAAGCGCGTGGACGGCAGACGCATGGATCAGATCCGTCCGCTGGCAGCGGAGGTTGACCTTCTCCCCCGCACGCACGGCTCCGGTCTCTTCACCCGCGGTCAGACACAGGTCCTGACCATCTGCACACTCGGTCCGATCGGCGATGCACAGATGCTGGACGGTATCGATGAAGAGGACACCAAGCGCTATATGCATCACTACAACATGCCCGGCTACTCTACCGGCGAGGCAAAGGCAACGCGCTCTCCCGGCAGACGCGAGATCGGTCACGGTGCACTGGCAGAGCGCTCTCTTGTCCCGGTGCTTCCTTCTGTGGAGGAATTCCCGTATGCCATCCGCTGCGTTTCCGAGGTTGTTTCCTCCAACGGCTCCACGTCCCAGGGCTCTGTCTGCGGCTCCACGCTTGCCCTGATGGCTGCCGGCGTTCCGATCAAGGCTCCCGTTGCGGGAATTTCCTGCGGTCTGATCACCGAAGAGGACGGAAGCTGGACCACAATGATCGACATTCAGGGTCTGGAGGATTTCTACGGCGACATGGACTTTAAGGTTGCCGGAACGCACAAGGGCATCACCTCCATCCAGATGGACCTGAAAATTGACGGTCTGACGCCTGAAATCATCAAGGCGGCTCTTGAAACAACCCATAAGGGTCGTGATTATATCATTGACGAAGTGCTTCTGAAGGCAATTCCTGCACCGCGCGCAGAGGTTTCCAAGTACGCACCCAAGATGATCTCCATGAAGATCAATCCGGACAAGATCCGTGAGGTCATCGGTGCAGGCGGAAAGGTCATTCAGAAGATTACCGCCGAAACCGGTGCAAAGATCGATATCGAAGAGGACGGCTCCATCTTTATTGCCGCCGTCAATCCGGAAAGCGGTCTTCTGGCTCAGCAGATGATCAACAATATCGTATTTGAGCCGGAGGTCGGCGCGATCTACACCGGAAAGGTCACAAGAATCATTCCGATCGGCGCTTTTGTGGAATTTGCTCCCGGCAAGGAAGGCATGGTCCATATTTCCAAGCTGGACTTCAAGCGCGTGGAAAAGGTGGAAGACATCTGTCAGGTCGGCGACACCATGATGGTCAAATACCTCGGAATCGATGAAAAAGGCAGAATGAATCTCTCCAGAAAAGATGCACTGCCCCGCCCCGAGGGCATGGCTCCGGAGGGCGAAACCATCGTGCGTCCGCGCAGACCCTTCAACCGCAACAAAAATATCTGAATGACCGACCGGTAAGAATCCCGAACGTCACTCATCCGAAATCCGCACGGTCATGATCGTGCGGATTTCGTTTTCTGTGCCCGTTTTAACGCAAGAGGGCAAGCGCCGCTTCCGAAGCAGCATATAAACGGCAGCCGAAAGCCGGACCTTACGGCTTCGCACCGGTTTATGCAGAATGAACGCCCCCTGTCCGCCCCGCCTGCCAACCCTCCCTTCCCGTTCCCGCGCGGTCTCCTCAGCCCCGCACGGCAAAACAAATGTATTCTTTTCTCTCTTCCTTCTAAAATATGCTTGACAAACCTGATATCCCATGATATAATAACTGTACTAATATGAATAGTACACATTGGAGGCAATGTCATGCTGGAAACAAAAAAATTATGCAAAACCTATAAGCCCAAAAAGGGCGTTCCGGTCAAAGCGCTGGATCAGGTCAGCCTTCGCTTTCCGGATCACGGCATGGTTTTCCTGCTCGGAAAGTCCGGAAGCGGAAAATCCACACTTCTGAACGTGCTCGGCGGTCTTGACCGTTATGACAGCGGAGAAATTATTATCAAAGGCGTTTCCTCCGCGAAATTCAGACAGCAGCATTTTGATTCCTACCGCAATACGTATGTCGGATTTATTTTTCAGGAATATAACATTCTGGAGGAATTCAGTGTCGGTGCCAACGTCGCGCTTGCCATTGAGCTTCAGGGAAAAAAGGCAACCGATGAGCAGATCAACAGAATCCTTTCCGAGGTTGATCTGGCAGGCTACGGAAACAGAAAACCGAATGAGCTGTCCGGCGGTCAGAAGCAGCGGGTTGCCATTGCACGTGCGCTGGTCAAAAACCCGGAAATCATCATGGCAGACGAGCCGACGGGCGCTCTGGACTCCGCAACCGGAAAGCAGGTGCTGAACACACTGAAAAAGCTCTCCGAAAACAAGCTGGTCATCGTAGTCTCACATGACCGTGAGTTTGCGGAAAAGTATGCCGACCGCATCATTGAGCTCTCTGACGGAAGAGTCATCCGCGATGTGACCGCCGCAGCGGCAGAAAGCATCCCCGCCGAAGAGCAGACAGAGCGCGATTCCCTGACCTTCCGGGAAAACACAGTAGAGATTCCCGCCGCCTATCATCTGACCGAGGAGGACCGCGTCAGAATCAATTCGTATATTGACAGTCTCGGAGCAAATCAGCCGCTCACCCTTACCGTCAATGCGGGACAAAACGTAAGGAGCCGCTTTGCTCCGACCGACACTGCCGCAATCAGCGACCGCAGCAGCACGCCATTCCGCCTGATCCGATCCAAGCTGCCCCTGAAATCAGCCTTCCGCATCGGCGCCGACGGTCTGAAGCATAAAAAGATCAAGCTGGTTTTCACCATCCTGCTTTCCTGCATTGCCTTTACGCTGTTCGGTCTGACCGATACCTTCGGCTCCTACAATCATATCCGCGCCTGCACGCAATCGCTCATCGATTCTGAAATCAACTATGTCTCCCTGCAGAAAAAGGTCAAGATCCGGATGAATGATTCAGAGGAGAGCTACTTCTGGAGAAACGGCGGAAGGCTGACCGATCAGGAGCTTGCCGCCATTGAAAAGGACACCGGCATTCATGTCAAGGGCGTTTATATTCCGTCCTCCTCAGACGGGCTTGGCTTCGGCAGCCAGATCAACCGGGACGCTAAGCTGACCGAAACAAATTATAACATTTTTATGTCATCGTTTACCGGCTTATCCGAGCTGACCGCTTCCGATGTTGAACAGTTCGGCTACACACTCCTTGCCGGCAGACTGCCCGATGGAAGCTCAAATGAAATCGCTGTCAGCAAGTATATTTATGCCACGTTTGAAAAAGCGTCCTGGTGCCCCGCTCCGGACAATGACAGCATCGATTTGAACCCCGCCTATACGAATATCAAAACATATAACGACCTCATCGGCAAAACGATCCGGCTTTCCGGCACGGATTATACCGTCACCGGCGTGATCGATACCGGCTTTGACATAGATCGCTTCCTTCCTCTGACCGTTGCGGTTGAAAACGAAGCCACCTCCGATTCCCTGATTCGCTATGCACTGTTCACCGAGCTTCAGAACGCCGTTCGCTATGGCATGGATGCCATCGCGTTCGTCGGAGAGGGGCATGTAAGCGGGCTGATCCGGAATCGCCCCGGTTTTGTCACAAGCGACAATGATTTTTACCTGTACTATACCTGCGAGACCGGCGGTTTTCAGCCTATGAATGTCGGAACCCTTCAGAACCTTTCCGGCAAAGAGATCAAGTGGCTGAATCCCGGAAAAACCTCCCTTGAGAAAAATGAGATCCTGATCTCCTCGGACCTCGTGACCATGCTCATATGGGATATGGATTTTTCCGAAACATCACCGGACGGAGATGCATTGGACAGCAAAATTACAGATACCCTGAAAAACCTCAACTTCAGCGTATACACCGCCGGACTTTCCTATGGGGATGATGAGATTCGCATTGCCGGAATCATTTCGTCCGAGGATTATCCGGATTGCAACAGTCTGGTCATTGTAGACAACGATACATTCAGCACCTTCGGACTGGATGCCTCCGGCATCTATACACACGCTGTGGGCGCTATGCCGAAGAACCGGGCGGAGATCGGAGCGCTTGTCAAATACGCCTACAACAATGATGGCGATGTCAGATATGCACTTCAGAACTCCGTCACCTATGAGCTTGATACCGTGCAGAACGTACTGACCTCGGTCGCAAAGGTGTTCCTGTATATCGGTCTCTTCTTTGCGGTGTTCGCCTCGATTCTGATGGCTAACTTCATCGCAACCAGCATCTCCTATAAAAAGCAGGAGATCGGTATTCTCCGCGCCATCGGCTCCAGAAGCAATGACGTGTTCCGGATCTTCTTCTCCGAAAGCTTCATCATTGCCATGATCAACTTCGTTCTCTCATCGATCGGCACGCTTGCCATTACGCTTTGCATCAACGCTGTTATCCGCTCCGAAACAGGACTTCTCATCACAATCCTGAATTTTGGCATCCGCCAGCTTGCACTGCTTCTTGCGGTCAGCATAGCGGTTGCGGCAATCGCAAGCTTCCTCCCGGTCAGAAAAATCGCTGCCAAGCGCCCGATTGACGCAATTCGCAACAGATAATCCGCTGTAACTATCCGCGCCGCCTGTCCATTTTTCCGTCTTCCGGTCCGAAATCCGGAGCATTTCCGAAATGGCAGCCCACGGTGCGGAACATTCTGCCAGGCTTTTTCGTCTTTTGAAACAGACACTGCGAAAGCTGCCATAGCTGCGCTGATCCTGCCATGCAGGAAGGAATGTGAAACATGTCATGAAAAAAATCAAGAAAATAGCCGTCAGCTTCGGAGCGCTCCTGCTTCTGCTGCTCTCCTTTCTGACCTTCTCCACACTGATCATTGTCGCCGGAAGGCCGGATTTCCGATACAGGCTTTCTGAAAAGCTGCGGAAACCGGAAACCAATATTCTGAAAAAAGAAGCCTCCTTTGATCCGTCCAGGCTATCCTTCTGCGCGGTTTCGGAGCTTCTTGAGGAATACGGCACGCAATCCGGCATGCTGATCAACCGGGACCATCCGATTTCCGATTCATTTTCCGCAGAGCTTGCCGAATACCGCTCAAGCGGAGTCATGATGAACCGCAGTGCAACCGAGGCATTCGGCAATCTGTCCGATGCCGTATTGAAGGACTGCGGGCAAAAGCTCTATATTTCAAGCTCCTACCGCACGGCAGAGGAGCAGGCGGCAATTCTCCAAAAGGAAGGAGACACTGCCGCACAGGTTGGTGCCAGCGAGCATCAGACCGGGCTGGCACTGGATGTTTATGTCAGAGGCTTTGCCGGACGAGCCTTTCTCAAATCGGAGGCGGGAACCTATGTCAGCCAGAATGCCTGGAAATATGGATTTATCATTCGGTATCCCGAGGGAAAAAGCAGCCTGACCGGCATTCCCTATGAACCGTGGCACATCCGCTATGTGGGTCAGCCCCATGCGGAAATCATGCACCGCAGTAAGCTGACGCTGGAGGAATACACAGACCTGTTCTCTGACGGAGGATTCTACTCCTTCGGCTCTTACCTGCTTGTAACCTGTCCGGAACAAACGGAAATCATTCTCTTACCGACCAAAGATTATAAAATGGTCAGTATTTCACAAAACAATACGGGACATTATCTGCTCACGCTGATCAAAAAATAATTCTTCCGGCACAACTCCTGCGCTCCCGTAAACTGTTTTCAGGTTTGCCCCGCTCCATTCCGGGCAAAAACACCGACTGTCAAAAAGCGCGCCGCTTCCCTTCACTGCCCCCGAACCTGAAACAGCTTCACGTTCGGGGGATTGATGTTTTTCGAACAGGCCGGCTCCCTGCCTGCCGGACTTTCCGAAAAACTTGGTTTACCCTGCCGCCACGCGCCTGTCTGTATCTGTTTCCCGTTCCTCCACCGAAAACCGCATGCATCCGCTCCGCTTCCATGTGCCGAAACATTTTTCTCCGGGAACCCGAAAAAGTCAGCAGGCGAAGAAGGGATTTGCGCAGGGCTTCTCTTGAAACGACAGCAGCCCTTTGAAAAAGCGCCGCGCCGAACCTCCCAAGAAAGGATGTGCTTTTGCTGCCGCAAAAGCACCGGTTTGTAATTGATGAATATTTCCTTCCGCCCCATTCAAAGCAGCACAGCGGATTTCCTGTTTTCCCTCCTGGAAACAGCTTTTCCTCCGGAGGAACGCCGCAGCAGAAAGGACATGCTCTGCATCCTTGCCGAGAGTGAAAGCTTTCATCCGCAAGCAATCTATGCAGACGGAAAAAAAGCCGGAATTCTGACGTACTGGACGTTTCCGGACTTTTGGTTTATCGAACATCTTGCTATTTTGCCTGAGCTGCGCGGCTGCGGCTATGGTAAAGAAACGCTCCTTCAATTCAAGCCGCTTGCAGGAGGGCTTCCGATCATACTGGAGGTAGAGCCTCCCGAAAACCGGACCGCTGAACGGCGCATTGCCTTTTACCGGACATGCGGATTTCACCTGTCCGATGAAAGCTATGAGCAGCCTCCCTATTCAAAAGACGGACAGGCAATTCCGCTCCGTATCATGAGCTCCCCAAATCCCATTTCCCATGAGCTGTTTCTTGAATTTTGCCGTAAAACACGGTCAACCGTGTATCAAACGGTGTAACAAATCCATCCGGAAGCATTCCCTTCTCCGCACAGCAGTCTCAGATACAAAACCGGCATACGCACCGAAAATCGCGCATGCCGGTTTTTTCGTCTTTTGCACAGATAAGGGTAATCCCGGCAAAACAGTGAAAACACCGTCTGCCGGGAGAGTTGGGGATATAGGATTGGAACCGCTTCAGGCTCTTCCGTAATATCAGACGTTTGCACCGGAGGATTTGTTCCCGCTTTTTACCGGTTTCGGAACATTTTTTATTATAATGAAAAAATAAACTCCACCAAGTGCCTCAATTAGGAAGCTCTTCCCCGCTTTCGCCTTTATTTCACCCGAGTATTGAAGTATGCAATCGCATCAGGAGCAGTATGCAGATTCATCAGTACATTCATAAATCCGCAGCCCGGATACTTCGCCCCATGATCTAAGCCAAAAGAAAAATAATATTCCTCATTTTCCCACTTCACCGAATTCAGCCTTCCGCAAACATAATTGTACTGTATACCCTTGTACAGATATTTCCCGTGATCCCGGTCCTTTGTGTTTCTCATTTTTCTCATATTCCACGGGCAGATTTCTTCGTCCTTCAGTACCGGCACATCACTATCATCATAAATATATTCACCATAAACAGGTACATAGGACTTTCCGCAGACATTCAGAGAAAAACCGTTGCTGAAACCCATGTAAAATAAAGAATAGTCGTTTTTAAGAACCGTCTGCAGCGCAAAGCAATCAAATCCCCCCAAAAACCGCACCTTATCATAGGTGATCATTTTCTCATCGAGATCATTTTCCTCTATGAGCTTTTGATATTCACTATATGAACCCGCCCACATGGAAAATTTTCTGTCAACGATTACGGCTGCATCGACCGCCCGTACCGCCTCCCCCTTCCGGCTCCGGGGAAGCGTCACACCTCCATGATCCGATCAGGCAAACACATAGGAACAAGCCTGCAAACCCGGCGAATATCGCCGCCATCTGTTTCATCATTACACCCCGTTTCATATGTTGATACAATGAAATTATGCGATTCATCATGCCGTCAGCCAAAATTGTGCCTGTCCACACGGAAATCCCAGGCGAACGGCGAAAACACCGTCCGCCTGGAATGATTCAAGGCAGATTATTCAGCGCCTGATTCAGATTCTTCTGTCATACCGGACGTTTGCGCAGAAGAGTTTGTTCCGTCAGCATCAGAATCCGCTTTGGCTTTGATATAGGTAATGCCGAATCTACTCCAAAAATCATCCGTAGAAAGTGTCTTAGACCAGCAGACAGCATCTATCAGCATTCCATCATAATACAGCGATACCCTTTGCTCCGGCTTCTCGCCATCATATTGGGGTGCCGCCTCCCGAATCAATGCGCGGACACACGTTCCGTCCGCTAAAACCACATTCTGCTCATATGCCTCTGAATAGTATTTGCTCTTGAAATCATCCGGTGTGTAGCTCTTAGAATCAATGGCTGAGCACACTTCCAAATAGGATTTTGCATTACTCACCTCCGGGTTTTGGAGCACCGAGGGATCTGAAAATTTAATTCGCAGAATGGCGCCATCCACATCATAATTATAGTTAATCGACGGAAGGTCAAATGCTTCCTTTGCCGAAAGATCCCATATATCAAACCAGCCGTGACCGGAATCTATATTCTCCATATTTAACTGCGGCATGGCTAACTTAACAGTCCCGTCCGCCCAACCGGTAAGTGTCGGTAAAAACAGGGGACATTTCGGTCTCTGATAAGGTATCTTTGACACCAATTCCTTATACGCATCAGAATTTTCATCTGTCAACTCCTGCAATTTGTCATAGGAATCAAAATCAAAGGAAGTGTACATTGACGTTGGTGGACCTACACAAATTGTATTAGGATTGACATTTTCTTGCTTGCAAGAAACAACCCCAAGAAAGACCAGAACCGCCAGCATCAGAAAAACGCACCGTTTCATACTGTCACTCCTCATTCCATTCTGTTTGATAATTGGAACGCAAATGATTCTTAGGGAGATTATAGTGATCGGACTTTTTTTACTGCGTAATCGACAGAAGCAGTTTCCAGACAAATCCGCCTTCCTCTGTCACAACAACATCGTAAATCACAGCCGCCTTTCCGTTGCAAGCTGTCAGCATTTCACTTTCCACTTTGATCTCAGTGATTTGAGAATCCGTTTTCTTCTGTAATGCAGACAAAAGAATACGGTTTCTTTCGCTTTCTGTCAAGGAGAGCTTCTTAAGATTATCGGGGCAGTTGTCATTCATGCTGAATTGATAAATTTCGCCGTCATTTGTGATATGTACCGTAACACTGATGTCGTATTCAATTTCCCGAACAACGCTCCATCTCAGAAGTGTTTCCTCAATGAATTGCCCCTCAAAATCCTCGGCATCAAATGAATTATACCGGGAGAAGTCCACAAAATCTCCCATAACAGCTTCGACCTCAGCCCTCATTTGTTCTTTGGTCAAAGAAGAAAATCCCGTAATTCTTTGAAAAGGCGTTATTCCTCTAAAGCCGATCACTTCGCCGGTCTTCGAATTCAGAGTGACAGTCCCTCCCCGATTCGTGTCTGAAGAGTCATCTTCTAATACTTCAAACACGTCACAAACATCGTCTCTGAAAAAATCTTTTTTGCTGTTTATATAAGAAATATTATATTCCTTTGCGGCTATTCCGATTTCATGTTTGCCTCTCGCAACGTAATCGGACGGGGTATCCACATCAACCTCTGTCTGCTCCACAATATCACACGCATAGGCTGTGGCAGCACACCCGGAGCAAGACAACGCAAAGACAAGCATACAGATTCCCGACAGAATTGCAGAAAAAATCCTGAATTCACTCTTTTTCAATACTCGCATATCAAATTTCCTCCTTTGCTGCAAAAGCCCGCCTTTTTGACCGGCATTGAGCGTTGCCACAGCAAGCGCCTTGCCCGTTCCGCCCGACTTCGCAGAAAGCTTATATGCCCCGCTTGACGTTTTGCTGACCGTCCACTTTGTGCCGTCAGACAAAAGTGAGCCTGTCCATGCGGAGGCTCTCCGGTGACAGGTATTCATGCCTGCCACCGGAAGAGTATCCTGTACATCTCTTAACAGCCGCAAAATTATCCTTTTTCAATCAGCCTTCCAATTGCCCGAAGTGTTTTCGCGTCAGATACAGAACCATACGGAAAATGCTTCTTTAACGTTGTCCAGTCCGTTCCGAAGCGATAGAAAGTTTTTTCGATCAGTTTGTACTCCGACACTTCAAAGGGGGCATCTTCAGGCAATCCTGCATTAAAATACCATGCCATGATTCCGTCCGACAAAAGCTGATATGTTATAAGGAAATAATTTTGCGGGTCCCAGTCGATCAGCAAACTGTCATCAATATCGACAACACGCTGAAGTGAATCCCCCGCCTGAATGTCCTTGTATGCATCGGAAGAAAGCACATGCTGATGAAAACAATAGTATTCTCCGGTTTTAAGCCATTGTTCACCGGTCCGCTTTTTATCCTCGCTTATCCATTCCTCCCGTTTAAACAGTACGCATACATAGGCAGTCTTTTTTATATCACCTTCCACATCCGCATAATAATACAGTTTATACACGACGCAAACAGTATTCTTATCTATGCGTTCCAACCGTTCTATCGGCATATCCTCATCCTGTTGAAACAGCAGGGGGTAGCAGAAACCCGACAGGGGGGGACGCACCCCCCTGCCATGATGAAAAAAAACAAAATCGCTGCCGCTATATTCCGTCAAATCTTCAAGTCTGACCGGCTCTTTCCCGGCAAAAGAATTGATAATTTCAGCGCACCTTGAGGGAACCTTCTCCGGTTTCATAATATTATATATAGTAATCCCTCCAGCAAGAATCGCCACCAGCAAACAAACGCCCACTATGATCAACAGCCGTTTCTTCATACTGTCCCCTCCTAACTGACGGTAATAATATAGCAATAAATGGGGCTGTCGTAAAAGTCAGGATAAGACCCCAAATTCCATCCGCTGCTGCCTGTTGAAAACGGCGTTGTTCCGAACGGAAGCAGCTCAGGTGCGGTAAATCCGTGCTTGTTTGCCCATCTTCCATCGTATGTTTGATACCAAAAATGAAAATCATAATCTTTCACGAACACACCGTTGTCATTCTGCACGTTATGAATACCCGTTCTCAACACAACACGATATTGGTTCGGTTCTAACGGATTGCTATACCGGACATTTACACAGGAGCGTTTGTTCCGCAATTCTTGCGATACGCTTCCAATCCAAATTCCGAAAGCCATTCATCAGTCATCTCAGGCGGAAAATTATCTATGCAGATATAATAATTCAGCACATCGCTTTCCACATACATTTCCACCCCCCTCAGACCTGTCTTCCCAAACCCTATGTATTTGCCGTAAGGCTGCAAACAATAACGTGCCGCAATGCGACATTGAGCCGTAACGGTTCTGCCGTCAAAGTCTGTCATCCGTCTTTCAACAGCATATGTAGTCCATTTGTATTTCCCGGATTCATTTGAAAAAATCACTTCTGTTCTTTCCCCGTCATCATATATTTCCTCCAGTACCTCTGCGCCAAAGCCTTTCAGTCTGTATTGATACGAAAACATTTTGTCAGCCTGAATATCATCATCGTTCAGAACAGAAATTACACCCGTAGTACGAGTATTCTCCGATGAAAAATAAAATGAATAATTCTGACCTTCCCAAATCACCCAGTTGATTTTCATACCGGACGGAAGTCTCGGCGCATATATCTTGTCCATGTTGCATATCCGAAATCCATTTTGCTCCTCCGGTCCAAAGAGATACTTTGCAGCGGAAAGCTGATCCTCACTGAAATCCTGATTTTTAACCGTATCGACAAATTCCTCCAAAGAATCAAATCTGAGTTCGGGAACAAATAAACAACATCCCTCCATCCCATCTTTTGCTTTAGGAATATACTCAGGCACTACAAGATACCAGGAATCCCCAACAACCTTAACATATCCTCTTGCCCCCGCATTCCCACCTCCTGTCAGCAGAAGCGCAGAAAGAATTACTCCCACTATACCGCATATTTTTTTCATATTTTCCTCCTACTCTGCACTTGCAATATAATTCAATACCCTCGACACAAATTGTGTTTTACACGATGCACAAAAAGGTTCCGCAGTACCGTTCAGGATTTTTTGATAAAAATCCAACGCATATTCCTGTTCAAATACCTCCATTACACATACAAATACACATACAAAGCCATTCGCCACATCGTGACCGGGCACATTGTAAACTTCAGGCATAGAAAATGTATGCGCAGTTTCATGCAAAAGCGTAATCGCCATAAACGCCTTCAGATCATCATCACGCGCATTGTTAAGAGTCAGAAAATGTATAACGGGTCTATAATTAACTGTAACAGCAAGCACGCCGGTCATAGGGGTATGTACTCCATTTCTTTTGGCACAATATGCCGTACTAATTCTGTTGGTCCACAGCACATACCGATATTTTGGAGCCACTCCGGCATTATACAGCTGGTCCGATATTTTACCTATATTTTTATGATGCTTCTCACAATCATTATAGCAAGTGCATGGCAGCGTAGACGGGAGACAACCATCCGCTATACCTTCATATCTTTCCGGAGCCTTACCCGTCACCGAAACATCACACAGTCTGGACAATACGATTCGCAAAAAGTCATTTGCTTCCGTCACATAACCAAGTCTTTTTGTATCCCCGACCAATGTAGAATCAAAATAATTAACATATGTAAGCGACAATCGCTTCAGATTCCACTCATCCTTATAGTTGTCATCATTGACATAATACCTTTGCTGCAAAAGCCCGCCTTTTTGACCGGCATTGAGTGTTGCCACGGCAAGCGCCTTGCCCGTTCCGCCCGACTTCGCAGAAAGCTTATACGCCCCGCTTGACGTTTTGCTGACCGTCCACTTTGTGCCGTCAGACAAAAGTGAGCCTGTCCATGCGGAGGCTCTCCGGTGACAGGTATTCATGCCTGCCACCGGAAGAGTATCCTGTACATCTCTTAACAGCCGCAAAATTATCCTTTTTCAATCAGCCTTCCAATTGCCCGAAGTGTTTTCGCGTCAGATACAGAACCATACGGAAAATGCTTCTTTAACGTTGTCCAGTCCGTTCCGAAGCGATAGAAAGTTTTTTCGATCAGTTTGTACTCCGACACTTCAAAGGGGGCATCTTCAGGCAATCCTGCATTAAAATACCATGCCATGATTCCGTCCGACAAAAGCTGATATGTTATAAGGAAATAATTTTGCGGGTCCCAGTCGATCAGCAAACTGTCATCAATATCGACAACACGCTGAAGTGAATCCCCCGCCTGAATGTCCTTGTATGCATCGGAAGAAAGCACATGCTGATGAAAACAATAGTATTCTCCGGTTTTAAACCAATGTTCACCAGTCTGCTTTTTATCCTCGCTTATCCATTCCTCCCGTTTAAACAGTACGCATACATAGGCAGTTTTTTTTATATCACCTTCCACATCCGCATAATAATACAGTTTATACACGACGCAAACGGTATTCTTATCTATGCGTTCCAACCGTTCTATCGGCATATCGTCATCCTGATAAGACAGCAGGGGTGCACCGCGCCCCGATGGAAGAAACTCACCTCTGTCAACATGAAATGTAACAAAGTCCCTGCCGCTATATTCCGTCAAATCTTCAAGTCTGACCGACTCTTTCCCGGCAAAAGAATTGATAATTTCAGCGCACCTTGAGGGAACCTTCTCCGGCTTCATAATATTATATATAGTAATCCCCCCAGCAAGAATCGCCACCAGCAAACAAACGCCCACTATGATCAACAGCCGTTTCTTCATACTGTCCCCTCCTAACTGACGGTAATAATATAGCAATAAATGGGGCTGTCGTAAAAGTCAGGATAAGACCCCAAATTCCATCCGCTGCTGCCTGTTGAAAACGGCGTTGTTCCGAACGGAAGCAGCTCAGGTGCGGTAAATCCGTGCTTGTTTGCCCATCTTCCATCGTATGTTTGATACCAAAAATGAAAATCATAATCTTTCACGAACACACCGCTGTCATTCTGCACGTTATGAATACCCGTTCTCAACACAACACGATATTGGTTCGGTTCTAACGGATTGCTCTCCCCGTTCCCGGAAAACGAAGACTCATACGTCCACGTATATCCATTGGCGGTCAGCCAATTTTCAAAATCGATTTTCGCATACGCAGCTGCCGTTAGTCTTATAACTCCCGGATAATCGTTCGATCCGATAATCCCGTTTTGGGGAATAGATTCGCAATACGAAACAAACGAAGATTCCCATCCTCTCGGGGCATCATTCCGCATCATCGCATATCCGTGGCAATTGATCAACCTTATATCCTCACTCGTAAGTTCACGAAATGTCTGAATACCATATATCAGAGGCTGCGCAATCCACTCATCCTTATAGTTGTCATCATTGACATAATACCTTTGCTGCAAAAGCCCGCCTTTTTGACCGGCATTGAGCGTTGCCACAGCAAGCGCCTTGCCCGTTCCGCCCGACTTCGCAGAAAGCTTATATGCCCCGCTTGACGTTTTGCTGACCGTCCACTTTGTACCGTCAGACAGATCGGTACTCCGCAAAACGACCGCAACATCATACGATGTCGAATCGCCCTGTACACCCATATAATATGACACAGAGCCGGAATTGACAGACCGGATGGTATAATATCCATCGTATTTCAGCGTGAATTTCCACCGCTGCTGCTTTGCTCCGTGGAAGGTCCACTGATGAAGCTGCGCCCCCTCCGTCATCGATGCGTCCGGAATATCGGCATACAGATCGGAAAATTTGTTTTGCAGGAAGTATATACCGTCCTCCAGCTCCGTCACCGTCAGCGGGAAGGAAAGCTGATAATTCGTTCCGTTGACACTGAACACTCCCGTAATCGTCGTCGAACCGGGGCTGACAGCTGTGACGCTGCCGCTGGAATTGACTGTCGCAACAGACGTATTGGATGAGGTCCACTGCTGCGAGGAATACGTGTTCACTGCCGCGCTGAACGCAACCACCTTCAGACGCAGCCACGCATGCCCTCTTGTGGTGCCGGGCGATGCATAGCGCCGGCTTGCCGCCGTCTGTGAGAACACTCCGGCGCTGGAGGTCTCATAAATCCGCACGCCCTGCGGAACCGATTCCACTGCCTCAAACAGCCAGCGCGTGCGCAAAGCCGAATTGTCGGCAGCGGTGACGACGCGGTTATCGGAGGATACCGTATCATCCGTCAGGGTAAGATACTGTTGGCTGCCTCTGTTCAGCAGCTTGATCTGATTTCCCGACGACTGGCAGGTGATCCGCCACTCCGCGCGGTCCGCGATCGAAGCGGACGTATCGGTGAAGCCGATGCTGCTCGCCAGAGCATAGCTGCTTTCGGCAGCACTCAGTCCCATTACCAGATTATGCATGGGACGGACGCTGTACCACCCTTCCGACAAATATTTTACCTTCCACATCTGATTCAGGAAAGTAACACCGCTGCCGGAGGTGAATTGCAGCACGGACGGGGAGCCGTTCACTCCGTTGTTCTGAACGTCCAGCACATAATTTGTCTTGACATTTTTGATTTTATAAACGCCTTCCGGATACGTAACAAACACAGCGCATTTTGCGGTGTGCCGCGTTCCGCTTGAATCAATATACGTTGCAATCACGGTCGCAGTTCCGCCGCCGCGCACGCCCTTCACAACGCCCGACTGCGTAACCGTCACATTTGAGGTATTGGTGGTTTCCCAGCTCACGGTCTGTCCGGACGGACGCGTGGTCGCAACCAGCGTATAGGTCGAACCGGGGGAGAGGAACAGGGTGTCGGTATTCAGGGAAAGCCCCGGATTGTACGTCATGGAGACATACGGACGGTAGGTTGTTCCGCTGTACTCCGAGGAAAAGATCGCCTTGCGATACGCGGCAGAGCTCTCGTTGTTATTCTTCAGCGTAAATCCCGCCGCTGCCGTATAGGTTCCGTTTTTCCACGCTTTTACAAGGTTTGTAATATTGAACGTTGTCCAGCATGCCGGACCGACCGATGCGCCGTAATTCACCGAGGTGGTATACGTGCTCTTATTGTTCCAGGTGAGATTGCTTTCGGTCCATGACGCATTGGAGGTATTCGGATACAGATTGAGATATGCGGCGGTATTTCCGGAATCGTCATAGCAATGAAAGGTCACGGAGGTAATATCGCCCGCATTCAGAGAAGAATAAATCTGGCTGTTGTACAGCCCCGGCAGCTTGACCTGAATTCTGCCGACAAGGAAAGAGGAATCCACATACCCTGCGGACAGATAAATATAGTTGCCGTGGTTGTTGTTCGGATAGCCGGAAAATACCGGGCAGTCCAGAATGGAGCCTGAAGAAGTGTTATCAGAAACCTGAAGAGTCGGATCGATCGTCACCGGATACACCGTGCTCTCCGCCGCAAGAAACTCTTCCGGAACGCTGACCGTCACAAGATAGCGCTCTCCGCCCTGAAGCTCCTCCACGGCAAGACTGCCCTTGCAGGGCATCCCGGTCGCGTCGAACGCCACAATGTCTCCCAGATCGAATTTCAGCACGGCGTCTGCCGATTCCGCGACATAATACCGTCCGCCGTCACAGAAAACCTGCTTGCCCTTCGTTTCCAGTGTAAAGGAAAACGAATGCATGCCGGTATAGGAAGCAAGAATGATATCCTCCTTGACCCCGGAGAGAGTCGGAGAATATTTCACGTCGATTCCGTCACCGTAAATATTTTTGTAGGTGACAGTGTCGTCATCGTTCCGGACCGTAGCATAATCCGGATTGGTGCCGTTCGGGATCAGTGTAATTTCCTCGTCATCCCGACCGAGCGACACGCCGGAAAGCGCATCCCTGGAAAGAGACAGCGAGACATTGTTGGATCTGGTATAATATCCCTCCCTGTCGGAAATCAAACTGATATCTTTTTCCACGACCCTTCCGTTTTTCGTGTATTTTGTGGCTTCATCCATAAAATACACGGTCCGTGAGCCGTCCCGATTCTGGAACACATAGGAATTGAGGTCCTCCAGCTCCTCCAGCCGATATATGGGGTCAGATGCCGCAAAGCGGTCTTCCTCAACATACCGGAGAATGGAACAGCCTTCAAGCATGCTTTCATAAGATCCGGTTTCCGCAATTCTCTCGTTTGAAATAATCCTGTCCGTGTACGTGGCACCTTTGACAGCTGTCCCCGCGGAGTCCCGCATTTCCGGTCCCGAAACCGCAGATACCGTGCCGGAGAACAGCGCACACATCAGTATAACGACCGACAGAACTGCCGCTGTCAGCTTTTTTGGCAGATTCATGCTCTTTTCATCCTTTCTCTTAAATCGATTTTTTCCTATGCTGAATTCATTTTTCAAGACATCCAATATCTTCCGTGTGTTCCAATTATATAATAATTTAAATAAATAAATTTGTCAATAGAATTCCTCACTTTTTTGTTTATTTTTCCGGTTTATGGCATGCTGTGATACATAGTGCCGGCCATCCGGCGTATAGACGAAAGACAATGGAGTGAAAAAACTCGTTTTGCGTTCTTACATCCCCTCCGATATTGGCTCCGGCGGCTGAATACTGCAAGGTCAGGAGCATGTCTGACAACGCGTTCGGTTTCCGGTTCATCCAAAATCCAATCGTGTATCGTGTCCGCTTTGTCGAAGCTCGTGCAGCCCGCACAGATCTCAGCCTGTAATCAGCGATTGCAATAACTGCACCGTGCAGCATTGGTTCACGCAAGAGTGGTTGAAAACCGGACAGATCTGTGGTATAACATTTCAAAGATAAGCGGAAACCCTTGATTTTAGAGGGTTTCCGCTTTTTCTTGTTACTAACCTGTTACTTGCTATTTTACAAGGTTTAAGGCATTTTTCAATTCTTCAATAGTTTTATGGGTGTAAACTCTTTCACCAACTTCCTTTGATTTATGCCCCATCATCAGGTCGATACAGACCTTATTTGCACCGGCTGAATCCAATCTTGACCGGAAAGTGTGTCGGCATTCGTGCGGTGTATGGTGTATTTTAAGTTCATCCATAACACGATTCCAAAAGATATAATATTGACTTGTAGAAAGTTTCTTTCCGTTGTATGAAAATAAATACTTTCCGGTTTCGGTCATTCGCTGCTTAACAAACTTCTGAATTCGTGGATGAATTGGAACAATTCTATCTTTACCGGCTTTGGTTTTGATACCGCCTTTCAACGTCATCTGTTCAAGATCAACATTTGACAGCCGGGCGTACAGCATCATCTATGAGGCAGGCGCTTCCCCCTATGCGGAATTCGATGGCATGAAGTCCCGCTACCTGATAGAGCTCCAAAGCACACCGGAGGAAAAGAAGCAGTATACGAAAGACCGGAAGCAATACCGGGGGTATCTGTATCGGAAGATGCAGGACAGATGACGCTTCCCCCTGTCGTCCTTTATGGGCGACAGGGGGAGCGGAAAGGCAGAAAAGAAATCTGCCCTTCTTATAATAAGGCAGATTTCCTCCCAAAAATGGTATGAATCACTTTTTCACTATCTCAAAAAGCATTGACAAGATCAAGATCAAGTACAAGCTGAAACAATACGGAATAGAGAAAAAGGATGTGACAGAGGACAGATACAAAACCGGAAGAGAGATCAGAAAAGACAAACTCAAAGAACAGCTCAAAATGACAGGAGACAGATTCGACACGGGTATTTTCTCGGAGCTTCTCACACAGACACAGAGCATCAAGGAATACCAAAATCTCGGCGGCAAGATCGGCACATACCGTTACATGCTCACGATTCACACGGAAGGAGAGGAAAACTCCGTATTCTTTGCCGGTGGACAGTACCAACCGAACGGCACATACAACGCCTATGAATGGTGGCTGGAATACAATCCGAATAAACAGACCGTTCCGGACGTAATCCGGCAGTTTCTCGCAGCCAATGAAGCGGTAGTCACGGAAATAACCTCATTTGACCTCGCGTATGATCTTAGAGGAACGGACAGCAATTACAATCAGATCACAGTGGATTCCGTGGTGTTCGATGCACCGGCACAGACACAGGTGATGAAATGGGGCACGGTTGCCGGAGATGATACCAAATACCTCCGCCCTAAAAGCCAACACGGCAGAGTGAAGGTATACGACAAAGAGAAGGAACGGCAGAACACACCGGAGGCAGAGCAATATAAGGGTGTGACGCGCGTGGAGTTCAGCTTTTCAAAATGCGGGTATCTTCTGGCAGATGAATTCCCGCCGATGCTGTTCGATCGGTATGTCAAGGAAATATTCGACCTGATACAGCAGATCAGAGTTTGCACACGGAATCCGGAGAACGTGAACACAGAGGGCATGAACGGCGCGAACGTGTACGCAATTCAGCAGTTCATCCGAATGGGCAGAACAGACCACGCGCTTGAATTCATCAACAAATTGAGCATAAACAGCAGAGGAAAATATAGAAAATGGCTGCAGGAAAATTACTGCACGGGAATAGAGCCGGATGCGATTGAATTCCTCCGGTGGCTTCAAAAGGCGCTTCGGCAGACAATACCTTGCGGCGAGATAAGGAGTATATTATGACATTGCAAACAGCATATGACGCATTCCGGAAAGGCTACATAGAAACACGGTTACGACCGACAACGGCAGAAGGATACATGACAAACATGAAATTGCATGTGCTTCCCTCCCTCGGCGGCTGTGACCGTCCAACCGTATTTTTCATGGCAGTCAATGAGCAGATAAAGCTTTTTTTCATTGCCCTGACTATCGGCGAAATTTATCTGCTGATTGGAATACTGTTGCTGAAGCTGGGTGGACTATGATATGACAGACACAAAAAGGAACGGTGAAAGCCGTTCCTTCCTGCTAAGTTGTGGCGGAGAGAAAGAGATTCGAACTCTTGAACGGGTATTAGCCGTTACACGATTTCCAGACTTACGGCGCGTCATTCTCGATCAGATCAATGATATAGGCGCGAAGGCTTTTTCCCTTAGCGGCGGCTTTGGCTTTGTACTCCGCTTTTTTCTCCTTCTTTACCCATAGCCTAATTTGCTCCAAATTTTCACTTTGATATTTCATGGCGGCATTTTTCCGCGCCTCTGTGTAACCCTCATATTCGCTCATAAAGAAACCTCCTGCAAAGTGCACATTTTGTATAAATAGTGCACTATTTATTTGTTGAATATGCGAATTTACAAATAGTGCACTATGTGCTATAATAATATCAGAAAGGGGGAAAGAAACATGCGATTGTTCACCAGTGTAAAAGAAGCCCTGCTTCTGCTGGAAGCGCTGCGAACGTTTCAGCGAAACAGGGCAACGCCCAAAGAAGCCGACACAATTGAAATCATGATTGAACGGATTGAAAAGTGTCTTGAGCTTCAGAACAAACCGCAGTAATGCGGTAAGCCAGAGGGGAGAAAAGCTCCCCTCTAACAATGAAAATAGTAACACAAAACGGAAAGGAAGTCAAGGGAAAAATGAAAGAGTTGGTCAAGATGTCCCGCACGTGCGGATACTTAGAGAAGATATACAGACTGTTGAACGAACGGTATTTTGAAAATGCACTTACAACGCCCGTTATCACAGTACAGTCCACTCCCGGCGCATACGGGCATATCAGCACATGCAATTTCTGGAAACGCGGAGAAGACGCAACGAAAGAATTGAACCTCGGTGCAGGAACGCTTTCTCGTTCGATAGAAGACGTGGTTGCTACCATGCTCCATGAAATGGTGCATCAGTATTGCGCAGATCATGACATCAAGGACACAAGCCGGAACGGCACGTATCACAATAAGCGGTTCAAGGAAGAAGCGGAAAAGCGTGATCTGCTCATTGACTGCCATGAAAAATACGGTTGGACGGTCACAGCCCCGTCCGATTCGCTCGTTCAGTTCTGCCTTGACAATGACCTTTCTGAAATCAAGCTGAATCGTGACATTGATCTGCTCATGGGCTTCCGTGGAATTGTCGGCAAGGGAGGCTCGGACAAGAATACAGGCGATTCGGACAAATCTCCGGCGACACGGGTCAAAAAGCCCAGCAGCACACGGAAATATCAATGCCCGGTGTGCCGTATGTCCGTAAGAGCCACAAAAGACGTGAACGTCATTTGCGGAGACTGTGGAGAAAAGCTTGTGCGGGTGTAAGCCCGCACAGCCCCGCGCCGGGCGCGGATTCCCGCCCGCAGGCGAACCCCCAGCCCGCAGGCTGTGTAGACCGAATTGCAGACGATGAACCCAGCCCGCAGGCTGGATCGCAAACTACACCTCGGCGGAGTGCACTGCGCCAGATTGAACGAACGTTTTTTGCTTGCAATGTTCCGGGCGCTTTCGTCCGTTCCCGCTGATGCTGCATGCTCGCCGTATCAACAACGGCGCAAGCCGCTCCCGCCCGCAGGCGATGTTATTTAAAAAGGAGATGCACAAAATGGAAAACGAAAAAATAGTAATGACAGAAGAACAGGAAACGGAAAAATTACGGAGGCGGTATTTTCGGAATGCGGTGGATCGGATTTACAATGACGTGACCCGCTTCTTGACTTTGAAATTTGAGTTACGCACTTCCGAAGATATACATGATGACACTTGTCCGATGTATAAAGACACAAATCAGTATTTTTCCCGGTGCTTTGATTTGCTGTTGAATCGCATGGATGAAGCTGTAGAAGAATTGCAAAAAACTGATAAGATGATGCATTTAGCATATGATGCAGATTTGGAAGAATTGCAGGCAAATATTGCACTGCTATCCGATATGGGTTACTGGGGGTGTTGATGACGCTTCCCCCTGTCGTCCTTCATGGGCGACAGGGGGAGCGGAAAGGCAGAAAAGAAATCTGCCCTTCTTATAATAAGGCAGATTTCCTCACAAAAATGATATGAATCACTTTTTCACTATCTCAAAAAGCATTGACAAGATCAAGATCAAGTACAAGCTGAAACAATACGGAATAGAGAAAAAGGATGTGACAGAGGACAGATACAAAACCGGAAGAGAGATCAGAAAAGACAAACTCAAAGAACAGCTCAAAATGACAGGAGACAGATTTGATACAGGCATCTTCTCGGAGCTTCTCACACAGACACAGAGCATCAAGGAATACCAAAACCTCGGCGGCAAGATCGGCACATACCGCTATATGCTCACGATCCACACGGAAGGAGAGGAAAACTCCGTATTCTTTGCCGGTGGACAGTACCAGCCGAACGGCACATACAACGCCTATGAATGGTGGCTGGAATACAATCCGAACAAGCAAACCGTCCCGGACGTAATCCGACAGTTTCTCGCAGCCAATGAAGCGGTAGTCACGGAAATAACCTCATTTGACCTCGCGTATGACCTTAGAGGAACAGACAGCAATTACAATCAGATCACAGTGGATTCCGTGGTATTCGATGCACCGGCACAGACACAGGTGATGAAATGGGGCACGGTTGCCGGAGATGATACCAAATACCTCCGCCCCAAAAGCCAGCACGGAAGAGTGAAGGTATACGACAAAGAGAAGGAACGGCAGAACACACCGGAGGCAGAACAATACAAAGGCGTGACGCGCGTGGAGTTCAGCTTTTCAAAATGCGGGTATCTTCTGGCAGATGAATTCCCGCCGATGCTGTTCGATCGGTATGTCAAGGAAATATTCGACCTGATACAGCAGATCAGAGTTTGCACACGGAATCCGGAGAACGTGAACACAGAGGGCATGAACGGCGCGAACGTGTACGCAATTCAGCAGTTCATCCGAATGGGCAGAACAGACCACGCGCTTGAATTCATCAACAAATTGAGCATAAACAGCAGAGGAAAATATAGAAAATGGCTGCAGGAAAATTACTGCACGGGAATAGAGCCGGATGCGATTGAATTCCTCCGGTGGCTTCAAAAGGCGCTTCGGCAGACAATACCTTGCGGCGAGATAAGGAGTATATTATGACATTGCAAACAGCATATGACGCATTCCGGAAAGGCTACATAGAAACACGGTTACGACCGACAACGGCAGAAGGATACATGACAAACATGAAATTGCATGTGCTTCCCTCCCTCGGCGGCTGTGACCTTGATCAGATTACGGTAAATGATCTTGATGTAATTGCGCAGCGCATGCGGGAAAACGGCTATAAAACGCGCACTGTCGTTTACGCTCTTTCCACGCTCCGGAAACTCATGAATTGGAGCATCAAGCGCGGATGGACGGAAAACAATGTGTTCGGGCGCTATGACATGCCAAAGGTGCAGGCTTACAATTATGTAACGCTGACAGAGGATCAGATCACGCGCCTGCTTGCCGTCACGCGCGGGACATGCATGCATGCGCCGCTCGTCATGGCACTCTGCTACGGTCTCCGGCGCGGTGAAGTCCTCGGCATCAACATATACACGGATTACGACAAACGCACGGGAACGCTCAAAATTTCGCGCACACGCACGGTTGTGCATGGGAATGATGTCATTACCCCGTGCAAAACAAAACGCTCCCAGCGTGTTATATTGATCGCAGAACCGCACCGGAGCATATTTCAAACGCACGCAACGCAGGAATATCTTGACGGGCTTACTCCGGCAATCCTTGACAAAGCCTTGCAGGCGGTGCTTCGGCGTTACGGCTTCCCGCGCGTTCGCTTTCATGACCTCCGGCACAGCTACGCAACAATGATGCTGAATCACGGAATTAATCCAAAGATCGTACAAAGCGTTCTCGGACATTCTTCCGTTAGTGTGACATTGGATATATACAGTCATCCGACAATAGGACTGCAAGAAGCATGCGTGCAGATCGTGGGAGGAAAATAATATGCATGAGAAGAAAAGAGCGTTTTTGATAACCGGAATAGAAGAATACGGAAAATTAATTTCTTTTTGCATTAGAAAAGATATTAACGTATGGCGCACTTACTGGAACGAGCGCGAAAAAGGGGATAGGTGTTATCATATCGATTGGAAAGAAAAGCGGTGCTATTATTCTTCTCGGTCTTATTATGAAATTAACGGTTACGAAATAATAGTCCCGACTTTTCAGCTTGATAGGTGTGGTAAATATGATTTGATTTGAATTGCAGGAGGAAAATGAAAATGCGCATTGTGCAGTTTTGGGAACAGCTTTTCGAATTCTTGGAGAAAGCACCGAAACGGGAGCAGATAAAGCTTTTTTTCATTGCCCTGACTATCGGCGAAATTTATCTGCTGATTGGAATACTGTTGCTGAAGCTGGGTGGACTATGATATGACAGACACAAAAAGGAACGGTGAAAACCGTTCCTTCCTGTTTTGTTGTGGCGGAGAGAAAGAGATTCGAACTCTTGAACGGGTATTAGCCGTTACACGATTTCCAGTCGTGCGCCTTAGACCAGCTCAGCCATCTCTCCATGGCAATCTGCCCTACAACGTTTTATATTTTACCACAATCATCCGTGTTTGTCAATACAAAAAGCAAAAAAATATTATTTTATTATCCACAGTCTGACTGGACCCTCTCAGAAAGCTTGATTCCGTAAGCAGAGAAGGCTGCCGCGCATCGACAGCCCTCATATAGCGAAAAACCCGGCATTTTCCCTTACTCTTCGGAAAAAGAAATGATTTCCGCTTCGATCGGATAGTGATCGGAGAGATAATGCACCCCGTCATAATCCTTCCATGCCGAAACCTCCCCTACCCGCGCTTTCTCCGGCACAAGAATATAGTCTATTTTCACCGGAGGCTCGTTTCCATAGGCATGGTAAGACACCGGTATATCTGCCGTAACATCCTTCAGATGCAGGTCGCGGTTATCATATACCAGCCGAAGCGTTTCCGAATCGGGCACGGCATTGAAATCCCCGGTCAGCACAAAGGGCATGTCGCGCTTGGCGTTCTGCTCCGCAATGAAGTGAAAAATCAGCTTAAGCCCCTCCATGCGGGCTGCCTCCGCCTCCGGCGGGTTGTCCAGATGCGTATTGAACACACGGATCGGAGCACCGTCCGACGGCTTCAGCACCGCGCAGACGCAAATACGCGGGCAGAGACTCTGCTGCGGAAAGCGGCTTCCCGGCTCATACGGCGTGGGAGAGAGCCAGATCTGCTCAAACCCGTGCAGGCAGAAGCGCTCTCTCCGGAAGAAGATCGGGTTAGCCTCATCGCCAAAATCCGCCATTCTCCCGAATCCGACCGAAGCATACTGCTCTCCTAGGAGCTCCTTCAGCCATTGCAGCATGTCCGGCAGAGCCTCCTGAAAGCAGAATATATCCGGCTTCGGCTCTGTCCCGAGCAATTTTTCGCGAATCAGCTTCTTTCGGTTGTCAAATGAATTCTCTCCGTCATGCGGTGTATTCATTCTGAGATTATATGTCACAATTCGAACAGGCAGCATACGTCGTTCTCCTTTTCCCGGGCAATACGCACCGGAGCGTTTATTCCCGCATTATTTTGTCAGACGGACGAAGCCATGCGGCTTGCCTCCACCCGCCTGAGTCCGTACTCCTGCTTCACGGAATCGGAAACCGACACCTCTTTGCCGATCTCATCAAAATACTGCGTATATTTTTTCTGCGCCGTGTACGCCGCAAGCGAGGAGAGCTGCTTGATATCCGTATCGGAAAGCTCCGAATACTCCGTCAGTTCAAGCTTGCGGAGGATCCATACGGAATAGGACTCTTCAAACGTTCTGACATCGCCCGGCTTCATCTCCCCAAGCAGATTCACAATTTTCGCGCCGTAGGTCTCATATTCGTTGGCAGACACAAACAGCCCGTTCGGATAATTGGTCAGAATATCGAAATCCGAATTTTCTTTCATCAGCGAGACGAACAGGGCATCGTCCCCCTCCTCCGCCTCATGGAAAAGCGTCTGTGCCTTTTCCTTGACCGCAGCGATCTCCTCTTCGGTCATCTGCTCGGTTTTCCACGATCCGTCCGTATCGTAAATGTAGTTGCCCTCGGAGTCCTTGACGGGCTTTGTCGTATAAAGGACGATATAGTACATCCGCGAGTAGTTTGACCGATAGTACTCCTCCACCTCGCTGTCATCCGGCTCCATCGAGCCGCCGTCCCCGAACAGATAGCTGTATACTGCGCTCTGCTTTTCCTCAATCGTATAGATTTCCTTCAGAATGCTGATGTTGATTCCCAGCGTTGCAAGCGCCTCGTTCAATGCAGCTCTGCCGCCGTAATATTCTATTTTTTCGTTGATATCGTCCTCGATGGACTTTTTCACACTGTCCTCCAGCTTCAGTCCGTAATACCGGAACAGATACTCTGAAATGCACAGATTTTTGACCCGTCTGTCAAGCATCTCGGTATAGTACGTCTCGGCAGTCACTCCGTCCGTCACCTCGGTATCCCAGAATTCATCCGAATCCTTTACCCCGCTTGCCTTCAGGATATTCGCCTTGAGCGTAGCCGAAAAGTACTGATACATCGGCGCCGTAATCTTATAACCGCGATACTCCATCACGGTTTCCCCGCCCCCCGCGGAGCAGCCGGCAAGAAGCAGGCATCCCATGCACGCCGCAGCGGCAAGAAGCAGACATAATAATTTTTTCACGGCTTCATTTCCTTTCTGTCGGACCGTCCGCAAGCGCGGAGATCCGCAAAGCATGATATTTTATTTTACAGCAAAAACGCGCATTTTTCTACACCGTTTCGTTCCGGATTTGTATATATTTTTTAAACAATGCGATCAGAAAGTCCAGAGGAAATTCGTTTTTGCGGAACCGGTACGCGATATAAGGCGAAACGCTCATATTGACAAACAGCTTTCCCGGGTATTCCGCAGCGAGCCTTGACCAGATGTCCGGGCGCATCCGCTCCGGATAAATCAGGATAGAGCCGCCCTTGTTTTCCACCCGCGTCATCTGCGCGTTTCCCGCAAGCTGACGGATATAGGATATCTGGATCAGATCGGACACGGTCTGCGGCACATTCCCGTAGCGATCCAGCATTTCATCCACAATATCGCCGAAATCCCCGTCGTTTTCGATCAGGGCGATCTTCTTGTATGCCTCAATCCTTTGCGCCGTGCTGTGAATATAGCTCTCCGGAATATAGGCATTGATATTGAGGTCAACCGTACACTCTGTCTTCGGCTTCGGCTTTTCGCCCTTTTCCTCCAGAACCGCCTCGTTCAGAAGCCGCATATAGAGATCGTATCCCACAGACTCAATGTGCCCGTGCTGCTCCGCGCCGAGGAGGTTGCCCGCGCCGCGTATCTCCAGATCCCGCAGCGCGATCCGGAAGCCGGAGCCGAATTCCGTATATTCCCGCATGGCGGAAAGCCGTTTCTGCGCAATATCGCTCAGCGCCATTCCCTTCGGATACGTAAAATACGCATATGCCCGCCTTGCGGACCGCCCCACACGACCGCGGAGCTGATGAAGCTGAGACAGCCCGAATTTGTCCGCATGCTCCACAATCAGCGTATTGGCATTCGGCACATCCACGCCGGATTCGATGATCGTCGTACTGATGAGGATATCCGTGTCCCCGTCAAGCATGCTGCGCCAGATGTCGGAGAGCTCTTCCCTGTCCATCTGCCCGTGCGCCATTGCGATCCTCGCATCGGGAGCCATTTGCCTGACCCGCGCGGCAGCCATATCCAGTGTCTCCACGCGGTTGTACAGATAGAACACCTGCCCGCCGCGCCGCAGCTCCTTCCGGATCGCCTCCGCAATGATCAGGTCGTCGTATTCCAGAACATAGGTCTGCACCGGAACGCGGTCTCCCGGCGCCTCCTCCAGAATTGACATATCCCGGATCCCGCTCATCGCCATATTCAGCGTTCGCGGGATCGGCGTTGCGGTCAGCGTCAGGACATCCACATTCTTGGTAAGCTGCTTCAGCTTTTCCTTTGCCGAAACCCCGAAGCGCTGCTCTTCATCGACGATCACCAGTCCGAGGTCCCTGAACTCCACATCGCGGGACAAAAGCCGGTGTGTTCCGACTAAAATATCCACCTCACCGCGCCGCAGCCTCCGCAGGGTCTCTGCCTGCTGCTTTGCTGAACGGAAGCGGGACACCATATCCACATTGACAGGAAATCCGCGCATGCGGGCAAGAAAGGTCTGGTAGTGCTGCATTGCAAGAATCGTTGTCGGCACCAGAACAGCGACCTGCTTCCCGCTCTGCACCGCCTTGAACGCGGCGCGCAGCGCGACCTCTGTCTTCCCGAAGCCGACGTCCCCGCACAAAAGGCGTTCCATCGGACGCCTGCTCTCCATATCGCGCTTGATCTCGTTCACGGCGGCAAGCTGTCCGTCGGTCTCCTCATAGGCAAACGATTCCTCGAACGCCGCCTGCATTTCATCGTCCCGCTCAAAGGCAAAGCCCTCCTTCCGCTGACGCTCCGCATACAGCGCGATCAGTTCCTTTGCCATTTCCTTTGCCGCGGCTCTGACCCTCGCCTTTGCCTTTCCCCACTCGGCTCCGCCCATGCGGGAGAGCTTCAGCGTGCCGTCCTCCGCTCCGGCGCCGATATATTTCGAAATGGCATCCAGCTGATTGCAGGGCAGATACAGCATGTCCTTGCCTGCATATTTGATTTTCACGAAATCGCGGGTAATGCCATCCACCGTGACGGTCTGAAGCCCCTGATAGATTCCGATGCCGTGGACGTCATGCACCACATAATCGCCCGGCGTCAGATCGGCATAGGACATGATCCGCTCCTGCGCGGACTTTTTGCTTTTCTTTTTTCTTGCCGCGGAACGGACTCTTGCGCCCGTGCTCCTTGCCGCGTACAGGGAAAGCACGGCAAACCGGGAAGCGGGAAGCTCAAAGCCGGGGATGCAGACCCCCGTAAGGATCCACGGACCGTTTCCCGCAGGCTCCTCCCCCGCATGCACAACGGAGGCTGTGATGTTCTCCTTCTCCGAGAGCATTGCCTGCAGATTTTTCGCCATCACATCGTTCTCGCACAGAAGCACCGTGGAAAAATCCGTCCGCCGGTACATGCGCAGATCCTCGGAAAGAAGCTCAAAGGAGTCCGCGTAGGAAACCGTCTGCCGTGTCGTCATGCTGAACAGCCCGGAAAGCTGCAGATCCCCCAAAGACCCTGCAATGGCATCCGCAATCACGCCGCTTCTGCCCTGAACCCACTCCTCAAAATCGCTCTTCCATGCAGCATACTGCGCAAGCTGCGGCGATATGGCTTTTTCCTCCAGCAGCGTCTCAAGGTTCTGCTTTTCGTGCCATTCGGCGCTCTCCAGCCGGTCCCTGACCCCGCTGCTCTCCAGAAGAATAAAAGGAACATTCTGCGGAAAATAGTCCAGCAGGCATTCCTTCTGCGGATACAGAAGCGAAATGTACTTGTCAAGGAACGTAAGCTCTCCGCCCGCCTCAAGCTCGGAAAGCTCCGTTTTGAAGGAATCGGACGGCTGCCCGTCTCCCGCGCGTTTCCGGAGCGTGCGGATCACCTCGGCAAGCCGGCTCCGCATTTCATCCGTCACAACGATTTCCCGCGCCGGCGTAATGAAAAAGCGGTCGCAGCTCTCCGTCTTGCGCTGTGTCAGGATATCGAAAAAGCCCATCTGGTCAATCTCGTCTCCAAACAGCTCCATTCTGACCGGCTCATCGCACTGCGGCGGATAAATGTCCACAATCCCGCCGCGCACGGCGAACTGTCCCACCCCGTCCACCGGATCGCAGCGGACGTATCCGGACGCCAAAAGAAACCGGATCAGCTCATCCAGATCGCAGGGAGCGTCCTTTCGTATCTCCCGGGTAAGGGATTTCAGGACGGCGCGCGGCATGGTAAACTGCAGCGCCGCATCGGGAACTGCAATGACAGCATCCGGCTTTCCCGACAGCACGCCGGACAAAACCGCAAGCCGCTCCTGCTCATATTCGTGAGAGGATACAACGGGATGAAACATAAAATCCCGGTACGGGTACGTTTTCGGCTGAAGCCCAAGCTCCTCCAGCCCCTGTGCCAGCCGCAGCGCTCCGCGTTCGTCAGGCACCAGAATCAGGGGACAGCGCCCGCACATGGCGCGGATATCCCGGATCAGCGCGGCGACAACCGTAATTCTGGCACCCTCGCACAAGCCGGTCAGCTGCATGGGGTGCGGATGAAGCGCCTTGTTCTGCGCAGACAGTGTTTCCAGTATGCTGCGGTATTCCCGCTCCTCCCGAATTCTCCCGGTCAAAAGCTCCATATATCAATTCGTCCTTTCTGAAAAGCAGTCAGGCTGTGCGCGCCGGATACGGCACCGCCCAAAAGAGCGCCCGGCGCAAACGGAAAAGCCGCCGTCCCCGCAGCGCTCCGCGCTTCTGTCGGCAGTATCCGAATGCGCTGTTGGCGTCCCGGACTCGGCGGACGCATTCCGCCCCCGGCAAACCGGAGAGGCATCTATCCCCGGCTGCACAGGTTCAAAGGCGCGGCGACCCGTGCCGTCAGCCGTTGTAAAGCCCCATTGCCCTGTCAAACTGATCCTCCAGAAGCAAAGGAAGAGCCTCCATAGCCCGTCCCGCCGCATCCTTCAGAAGCGGACGCTCCTGCTCCGGAAACACCGACAGAACCCAGTCGGCAAGATCAAAATGCTCCGGCTTTTTTCCGACTCCGATCCTGATACGCGGAAACGCCTCGGAATTCAGATGGTATATAATGGATTTCAATCCGTTATGTCCGCCCGCAGAACCGCTTCTGCGGATCCGCAGCTTTCCGGAATCCAGATTGATGTCATCGCATATGACAAAAACATGCTCCGGAGCAATGTGGTAAAACGAAGCCGCTTCCCGCACCGCCTCTCCGGAATTGTTCATAAAGGTCTGCGGCAGCATCAGAAGAACATGCTTTTCCCCGATCACGCAGTCCCCGCACAGTGCATGAAACTTTGCCCTGCCAAGCTCCGCACCGTAAGCATCCGCCAGCGCGGAAACCGTCATAAATCCGATATTGTGCCGGGTCATGGCATACTTATCTCCCGGATTGCCCAAGCCGACAATGAGCTCCGTCACCGGACCCCGCAGCACCGTCCCCGCTCCCCCGGTCTTCTTTCTAAACGCATCAAACATGCCCATACTGCTTACTCCTCCGAATCAAATCTGCGTCAAATATATAGAAATAGAATTACTGCCATTCAGGCAAAAGCGCACGCCTGCAAGGACACTTTTGCGGCACTGTCGGACAGCACACGGCAAAACGCCGCGTAGGGGCTGCCAAGCCCGGAGCTTTTCACAAGCAATCCAGCACGGATTGTGCCATGAAACAAAAGCGCACGCCTGCACGGACGCTTCAGCGATGCCGTCAGGCAGCACACACGGCAAAACGCCGCGCCGGAGCTGCCGAGCCCGGAGCTTTTCACAAGCAATCCAGCACGGATTGTGCCATGAAACAAAAGCGCACGCCTGTACGGACGCTTCAGCGATGCCGTCAGGCAGCACACACGGCAAAACGCCGCGCCGGGGACTGCCAAGCCTTATGCGGACCGTTCCGCACGGAGTATCCCGCAAAAGGCTTGCTTCCGGCGCCCCCAAGCGCAGAATGCGAAACCCGCACCGAACGTTTCCGGAAAAGCAGGAAGGAATTCCCTGATTTTCGCAGTTCTCCACGCGGCGCAGAAGAAGAGCGAAGCGCCGCAGCGGCGCCCTGTCCGGAGCACACGCGGAACGAACAGCACCATAATATCCCGCTCGGAAACAGCCGTGCAGAGATCTTCAGACACGACCGCTTCCGGCGCATCCCCGCCCTTATTTGCCGAATTTCCGCTTTACCCAGCCCTCCAGATTCACCTGTCTCGCACGCGCAATGCCGAGCGCTCCCTCCGGAACTCCGTCGGTGATGGTAGAGCCGGCAGCCGTATAGGCACCGTCTCCGACCGTGACGGGGGCAATCAGGTTAGTGTTGCAGCCGATGAAGGCATGGCTGCCGATCACCGTGCGGTACTTGTTCCTTCCGTCATAGTTGGAAACGACCGTACCGCAGCCGAAATTTACATCCTCTCCGACATCCGCATCCCCGACATAGGTCAGGTGAGCCACCTTGGTTCCCGCCCCAACATCGGCATTCTTGAACTCCACAAAGTCCCCGACCTTGACGCCCGCATGCAGATGCGTCCCGGGTCTGACGTGAGAAAACGGTCCGATCTTCACACCGTCATCCAAAACCGAATCGTACATCTGTGTGGCATTGATATGGCAGCCGTTCCCCACCGTACAGCCGGATATCACAGAACCGGCAGTAATCTCGCAGTCCCTGCCGATCACAACGCCATCCTTGATCTGAACGTTCGGGTAAATCACGGTTCCCTCCCCGATCAAGGCGGTCGGGCAGATCACAACACCGTCGGTTGAAACAAACCGCACGCCCTTTTCCGCATATGCCATCAGAATATCCATCCGATAGCGCTGAGCCGCCGCATAATAGTCAGCCTTCGTGCGCACGCTCAGAAAAAGCTCGCGCGGAAACGCATGCCGTGACAACGGCAAAAAGAAAAGCTCCTCATCCGGTGTGACGCCCGCCTGCAAAAGGGCGGCTTCGGTTGCTCTGTCCATCGTGTCATACCTCTGCTCCCGTATATCCGGAAGCACCCTTTCCTGTCTGATTTTTCAGTTGAAATGCAGTCCCGCAAGCTCCGGGGCATGCAACAAGGCTGCGCACCCCGGGATCCGGGTCATCGCAGCAATATAACTTTTTCTTTCCGGTTCGGAATAATGCCAAGCCATTGCACCGGTCCGGTTTTCGGGGCACGGCGAAAGCCGGCGCTCTCATCCGCTCCGTCCGCAGGCGGCACCGGACCTGCCGGCACAATCCGCACAAAGCCCGGTCAAAGAAGCCGCGCGCTCCCGGAGAAATACCCGGCGCTTCCTCAGGAAGCCGAAACGTCTCTTCCCGTTCCGCACGGCACGCATGTATCCCGTCAACACCGTATTATACTCCGAATTCTCCAAAAAAGCAAGCACAGTGTGCCGGATTCATAAAATATTTGTTAATTTTCTGAAAAACAGTTTACAATTATGACGGCATATGGTAAAATACCGAGTGGTCAAAAGAAATTTTTGAATTAAACTATCGGAGGTCAAAATAACAATGAGCAAAAAGTATTGTTATCTCTTTTCCGAAGGCAACGCGTCCATGCGCGAGCTGCTCGGCGGTAAGGGTGCAAACCTTGCCGAAATGACAAAAATCGGCCTGCCTGTTCCGCAGGGCTTCACGATTACAACCGAAGCCTGCACACAGTATTATGAAGACGGAAGACAGATCAATCCCGAGATCATGGCGGAGATCATGGAATACATCGAAAAGATGGAGAAGATCACCGGCAAGAAGTTCGGCGATCATGTCAATCCGCTTCTCGTTTCCGTCCGCTCCGGTGCAAGAGCTTCCATGCCGGGTATGATGGATACCATTCTGAACCTCGGACTCAATGAGGAAGTCGTTGCAGTCATTGCCGAAAAATCCGGCAACCCCAGATGGGCTTGGGACTGCTACAGAAGATTCATTCAGATGTACTCCGACGTTGTTATGGAGGTCGGCAAGAAGTACTTTGAGCAGCTGATTGATAAGATGAAGGAAGAAAAGGGCGTCAAGCTTGACATTGAGCTCAGCGCAGACGACCTTAAGACGCTTGCGGGTCAGTTCAAGGCCGAGTACAAGTCCAAGATCGGCTCCGATTTCCCGACCGACCCCAAGGAACAGCTGATGGGAGCAATCAAGGCAGTCTTCCGTTCGTGGGACAACCCCCGTGCGAACGTTTACCGCCGCGACAACGACATCCCGTACAGCTGGGGTACTGCCGTCAACGTCCAGATGATGGCATTCGGCAACATGGGCGATGACTGCGGCACCGGCGTTGCGTTTACCCGTGACCCGGCAACCGGAAAGAACGGTCTGTTCGGCGAGTTCCTTACCAATGCACAGGGCGAGGACGTCGTTGCAGGTGTCCGTACTCCTATGCACATCTCCGAGATGGAGTCCAAGTTCCCGGAGGCTTTCGCTCAGTTCAAGCAGGTCTGCCAGACCCTTGAAAATCACTACCGCGACATGCAGGATATGGAGTTCACCGTTGAGCACGGCAAGCTCTATATGCTCCAGACCAGAAACGGCAAGCGTACCGCCCAGGCTGCTCTCAAGATCGCCTGCGACCTCGTTGACGAGGGCATGAGAACGCCCGAAGAGGCTGTCCTTATGATCGATCCCCGCAACCTTGACACCCTTCTCCACCCGCAGTTCGATGCCAAGGCGCTCAAGGCTGCAACGCCTCTCGGAAAGGGTCTCGGCGCTTCCCCCGGCGCTGCCTGCGGTCAGATCGTTTTCTCCGCAGAGGATGCCGAAACCTGGAAGAAGGCAGGCAAGAAGGTTATTCTCGTCCGTCTTGAAACCTCTCCCGAGGACATCACCGGTATGAAGGCTTCTCAGGGTATCCTCACCGTTCGCGGCGGTATGACCTCTCATGCAGCCGTTGTTGCACGCGGAATGGGAACCTGCTGCGTTTCCGGCTGCGGCGATATCGCTATGGATGAGGAAAACAAGAAGTTCACTCTCGCCGGCAGAACCTTCCATGAGGGTGATGTCATCTCCATCGACGGCTCCACCGGTAACATCTACGGCGAGGCTATCCCGACCGTTGACGCAAAGGTCGAAGGCGAATTCGGACGCATCATGGGCTGGGCAGACCAGTTCAGAAAGCTTCAGGTCCGCACCAACGCCGACACACCGCGCGATGCGAAGAAGGCACGTGAGCTCGGCGCCGAGGGTATCGGTCTCTGCCGCACGGAGCACATGTTCTTTGAAGCTGACAGAATCGCTGCTTTCCGTGAAATGATCTGCTCCGACACTGTTGAAGAAAGAGAAGCTGCTCTGGAAAAGATCCTGCCGTATCAGCAGGGCGACTTTGAGGCTCTTTATGAGGCTCTTGAGGGCACTCCGGTTACGATCCGTTTCCTGGATCCCCCGCTCCATGAGTTCGTTCCCACCGAGGAAAAGGACATTGAGGCGCTGGCAGCTGCACAGGGCAAGAGCGTTGAGACCATCAAGAACATCATCACGTCCCTCCATGAATTCAACCCGATGATGGGTCACCGCGGCTGCCGTCTGACTGTCACCTACCCCGAGATTGCAAAGATGCAGACCAAGGCTGTCATCCGCGCTGCCATCAACGTTCAGAAGAAGCATCCCGACTGGAAGGTCGTTCCCGAGATTATGATTCCGCTTGTCGGAGAGGCAAAGGAGCTTAAGTTCGTCAAGAACATCGTTGTTGCCGTTGCCGATGAGGAAATCGCAAAGGCCGGAGTATCCCTCAAGTATGAGGTCGGCACCATGATTGAGATCCCGCGCGCCTGCATCACGGCTGACGAGATCGCAAAGGAAGCCGAATTCTTCTGCTTCGGTACCAATGACCTCACGCAGATGACCTTCGGATTCTCCCGCGACGATGCCGGAAAGTTCCTTGGCGCTTACTATGACCACAAGATCTATGAGAACGATCCTTTTGCAAAGCTCGACCAGGATGGCGTCGGCAAGCTGATGCAGATGGCTGTCAAGCTCGGAAAGGCTACCCGTCCCGACATGCACCTCGGTATCTGCGGAGAGCATGGCGGCGACCCGACATCCGTTGAGTTCTGCCATAAGCTCGGACTCACCTATGTCTCCTGCTCGCCGTTCCGTGTGCCGATTGCACGCCTCGCGGCAGCACAGGCAGCGATTAAGGACAAGCAGTAATCCGATTGTCCTTGATTTGGGGCAAACCCGATTTATAAGACCACAATAGGAAAAAGACCCTGCAAGAGAAATCTTGCAGGGTCTTTTTCACACCGAAAGTCTTGCAAATTCCGCATTTATGCCAAATTCCGGAAATACAAAACTCATATTTCAATGTCTCGGAAAATGTGCTGCGCCCCGCCCCCAAGCAGCCCTGCTTTGGGCACCCGCAAATATCAATGATGCCCTATAACATCAATTGACCTTGCAGATTACCCTGCAACGCCCTTTTGTTCCCCGTCAAGCGCCGCAGTTCGCATTTTGACTGTCCGGATCGCCGATCATCTTTCCTGAGAGCATCACGTCTCCCTCTGCTTCCGATGCTTGCCTGCAAGCCCCGCAATAAAGCGGTCAATATGTGCGCAGAGCATCGGTGCAACACTCTCTTTTTCCTTTGCACCATCGTAAATACTGTAAAGCAGGAACATCGGTCCGTAAAATTCCAGCGCCAGCTGCATAGCAGCTTCATCACTGTCCGTCAGCTTCCGGAAAATCGCCGCCATATATTCTACAGGACCGGTCGCAAGATAGTCATGATACAGTCCGGTAAGCTTGGGATCACGATATTGCTCAAGCGTCAGCATCTTCCGGAAATTTGCGGAAAACTGCTCTTTTGTCCAATGATCAAACTGTGCCATGCTGTATGCACGGATTTTTTCGACCGGCGTGTGTACATAAACTTCTGCAAAGCCGTCCGGCTCTGTTTCCGGCATTTCGTATTCTTCGGCTCGTTCATAGTCCAATGCGTTCATCCGCTCCACAATACTGTCTAAAATATCCTGCTTGCTTGCATAATGCTTATACAGGGCGCCCTTTGTGATGCCGAGCTGCTTTGCAATATCACTCATAGAGGTTCCCAGGTACCCGCTCCGTGAGAATAATTCGAGCGCCGTTTCCAGAATGCGTTCCCTTGTATCTCCGATCATGATATCACTCCTTTATACTTTGCAACCGTTCGATTTTTAAATTATAGCAACCGAGCGGTTACTTGTCAAGACCTTTTTGAAATTCCCGTACTTTTACCATCAGGCTCTCCCTGCCATCCCGCTGCGGCAGATTGACCGACCGCTTTCAGGCGATTCCCGTATGATTCAAAGCAGTCCTGCCGAAAATAAAATCTTTTCTGTCACGAATGTCCGCATAGCCCGCCGTCTTTTACTCTTTTCCCTCCGAGATATATTTATCTTTTGTCAGAACATTTGACCGAAAGCATCCGGTTATTCCATATTCAGAGATATCGATCTGCCCTAAAAAGATAAACAATCCCCAAGGGGTTTGTGCTTTACTGTTCATCTATTCATCCTATTCATAATGCCCCGAAAAAAATCCGGCAAAGGATGCAGAAAAAAGCAGTTACCTATTGCAAACTGAACCGATCCATGCTACAATATGACCAAACAGACCGATTCGGTCATATCGAATGAAGAACATAACGTTCGGTAACCGCACCTCCGGACAGCCTTGTAAGACACCGACAAAAAGCAAGGAAATGCGGAACGTCGTCCCCCAATACTCAGGAATACCGCCGCAGGCAGAGAACCAAACGGAGCATGAACCGATATGGCGGAAGCAAAAAGCGTTCCGACTCACCGAAAACAATGCCGCAAGCCGCCCGCGCACACCAAAAAAATTCAGGAAAAAACTTTGCTGATGCAAAAGCTGTGGACACATAAATGAAAATTTATACGTTTGGGGCAGAAAATGCTCCGGCAATCTTACTGCTGCCCGGTACCTGCTGCCACTGGCGGAGTAATTTCGGACACGTCATCCCCCTGCTTGCGGCAGACTGCCGCGTGCTCTGTGTAAGCTATGACGGCTTTGACGAAACGGAGCGCACAGAGTTTCCCTCTATGCTTGAGGAAACTGAAAAAATAGAGAACTTTATAAAGGAGCATTGCGGCGGACACATCCGGGCTGCTTACGGCTGCTCTCTGGGCGGCTCTTTTGCCGGACTGCTGACTGCCCGAAAGAATATTCATATAGACGCGGCATTCTGGGCAGTTCCGATCTGGATCAGACCTCCAAGCCTTTCGCAAAGCTGCAGACCGATCTTCTTATGCCTATGGTCTATCCGCTTATTCGGGACGGCAGATTCAAAAGCCGGTTTCTGCAAAAGCAGCTGGAAAAACGGACGACGCAAATGGGCAGTTACGGAAAAGCATTCATGGCAATGCTCGGCGGCGCACGGCAATACGTGACAAAGCGGAGCTGTAAAAATCAGTTTTATTCCGATCTTATCACACCGTTGCCGGACAAGCTTGATGTGCCGGGCACGCAAATTCACATTTTTTACGCGCTGAAAATGGGAGAAAAGTACCGCACCCGCTATGAGCGGCATTTTGCCCATCCGATCATTCATGAGCAGGAGCTGCGGCATGAGGAGCTTCTGGCATGTTATCCGGAGCAGTGGGCTGAACTGGTAAAGAGTATTGTTTTTGACAAGGGAAATCGCGGGCACGTGTCTCCGTATCCCTTGCCGAGCGGGGCATGCAGACCTTCCGACACGGAAAAGGCGTTCGGTCTGCCGGAAAACGAGACAAAAAAGCTTCAAAAAACGCCGGAAGGGACCCAACGCCTTGAAGCAAAGCAGCTACCCGTTCGAAATAAAAATCTTTACGTGCCTCGGGCATAGCAGTCCTGCCGGAAAGCCTCCGGGGAATTTGCAAAGGAAGTGCCGGCGATGTGCCGGAACCGCTTGGAAAAGGAGCAGGTATGAAAGACAACGAGCTTAAAATTGACCGCAGCTGTCATGTGCCGTACTCCAAAGCATGCAGGAAACAGATTCAGAAAAAAATTGCCCTGCACTATCCGCACCATGAGCGGAACGCCGTCTGGGAACGGGTGCAGCGGCAGTATGCGGACTTTCTCGCCGACTGGCGCACAGACCTCGGCGGCAAGAAAAACTTTCACAACGGCGCGGGCGGAAACTATGACTGCATTGCGCTCATGGCTTACTATACGGTCTGCCGCGAGGCAACAAGTCTTGCCGAAATTGAGGAGATGGAAGGCAGTCTGTTCCTTCCCGCCTTCCGCATGCTCTCTCGGTTTGCGGACTGCAACAAGCCGCTGTTCAAAAGGCTGATGTACAAATCCTTTCAGAACGCTAAACGGCAGTGTGACAAGTGGGGCGACTTTCGGATGAACCTCGCGCCGTTTGACCCCGGCAAGCCGATTTATTATGAATTCACAACATGCCCGACGGCAGAGTTTGCCAAGAAGCATGGGCTGCTTGAGGTAATGCCCGCCCTGTGCAACCCGGATTTTGAGGCAATGGAGCTGATCCATGCGAAGCTGGTGCGCAAAACCACCTGCTCCAACGGCTGTAAATACGATTACACAGTTTGCGGAGACAAGGACCCATACCTCAAAGAACACCCGGAATACCGCGATGAGCAGGGATACAGAAGAAACATATAACCAATAAAAAACATAAAACACGGAGGCTTCACGAAAAAATGAAAGAGTTGATTTTAAAAACAGTGTTTGAGGGCTTGGGACTTGGCATCTTGCTTGTTTTGGTCTGCGCCGCCGGAATCCGAAACGGAGCTGTCGGCATGGTGCATCTCTACAGCCCGGAGGTACAGAACCGATGCGTAACGCTGGGACTGACAACCCCTGATAAAATCAAACGGAGCAGTCTTATTTTCAAGGCATTCTGCATTCCCGGTTATATCGCCTATGTGCTGGTTTGCACCTATGCGTTAAACGGTGCGAAGGGCTTTTTCGCTGGATTTTGGCAAATACTCGTGATCCTGTCCGTCATGAATCTGATCGACCGTTTTCTGATTGACGGCTTTTGGGTCGGACACACAAAAGCCTGGACAATTCCTGGCACGGAGGACCTGAAGCCGTATATCACCGCAAAGGACATGTGCAAGAAGTGGATATTCGGCACGGTTGGCATGGCAATCATCTCAGCGGGGCTTTCCGCCGTCATGACACTGTTCATCCGCTGAATCACAGCCTCGCCCGAGCCGCCCCGGGCTGAATGAAAGCCGATTCCGCCGGTTTTTCCGTCATGATGCGGCAGATACAGCAAGTCGGCAGAAGCATGACCGGAACAGAAGGCTTTCTGCCCTCTGTTCCGGTCCGCATTTTGCAAAGAAGAGATTCCCCAGAGACTTACCCGATCTCCCACACAAATGTCACGCTGTCCGTAACATCAATATCATCCGGTTCAATCTCAATGCTGCGCGGCGCAGCATCCGCCTTCAGCATACAGGCATTTTCCATGCCGTACCGGGTCGGCGAATACAGCTGCAGCTCCCCCCAGTTATAATCGACAGAGAGCAGCTCGCCCAGCGTCACCCCGGAGGCTTTGGCAAGAATATCGGCTTTTGTCCTCGCATTGACGCAGGCGCTCTCCAAAAGAGCCGTATTGACGGCATCCCGGTCCTTTACCGTAAAATGAACGTTCAGCTCCGGCTCAGCAATGCATCCCGCAATTGCACCGAGCGTTTTCGAAAGACGCTGCGAATCCAACGGAAATTCCAACTTCAGCCGATGCGTGACGCAATAGCCGACAAAACGCTGCTTATAGTTGCCGTTCCGGTCCCGTTCGCTTTCATACTCCGTACCCACGTTGAAATTTGAGGTTTTCAAATCGTCTTTCGCAAAGCCCATGCCGATCAGCGCCTCCCGGAGCTGCTCCAGATGCTCTGCGGCATCGCCCATAGCCTTATCATAGATTTTTTCGACCGTCTTCAGTGTCAGTGAAACCTCAGTCTGATCCGGTCTCAGGCTCACCTTGCCGATTCCCTTGACTGTCAGCGTTCTGCTCATAAGCTTACCTCCCTGTGTCAAATCATCTCTGCAGCTTGCAGCAATGATTTCTTTCATATGATCTGCATAAATTCATGCCGGCTCCGAATATCTCAATTCCGCTCCGGCAGTCCCTGCCGCGAGGACCGCAGCCAGCCTTCCGCCGGCAATAGCGTATCGCATTCCGCGCATGCCCTGCCGATTCTGCGTCCGAGGCTGCAGTCTTCCGTTTTCTGTCTCCAAAAGTCAGCGTTCTGATACCCCTGTCCGAATTATACCACCCCAAAAAAGAGCTTGTCAATAGAGACGCCTGATATAGCGGCAAAAACGGCAATCTGCGATATCCCGCAGCCGTATACAATGCGTATAAGCCGTCCCGCCGTTTCGTGCAAAGAAACAGCCATTTTGCATATTGCAAAACAGACTGCGGTGTGATACAATAGCGATGTAATAAGGAATCCCGCCGCGTCCGGCTTTTCGGAGAAAAGCCTCCCGTGCCGCTCTCCCCGATTCGGTTCTTTCTGCCGCGCGGCGTTAAATCACACCCGCAGGCACGCTTCCCTCCCCGGACACCGTGCCTCCATACGTTATCTGCCACCGGGTGGAACATGCGAAACGCATTCGTTTACACATCGTTAGGTCTTAGAAGATGTGTATAACGGATGCTTGTTTTTTTGAGGAATCAGCGCAAAATGCCGTTCGATCGTATCTGAACGCGGCGACTTCACGCACGTTGTTCCCTGAAAAGACAGGCAGTCATGCTTCCCGCAGAGGCGGAAAATTTTCATTGCAGAATGCCGCCCGGCGGCGGAACAGAGGATCCTATGCTCAAAAAATTAACCGGCTATTTTTCCACGGGTGAACTCATGCTGTGGTGCGCTTCCGCACTTCTGATCATCCTTTCCTTTTGCCTTTTTGACAGAGAAAGCTATATGACACTTGCCGCATCCCTGATCGGCATCACCTCCCTTATTTTCAATGCCGAGGGAAATCCACTCGGACAGGCTCTTATGATCCTGTTCAGCCTGCTTTACGGAATGATATCCTTTGCCTTTTCCTATTACGGCGAAATGCTTACCTATCTCGGAATGACAATGCCGATGGCAGTCTTTGCGCTTGTGTCATGGCTGAAAAATCCGTATAACGGCAAAAAATCGGAGGTGCGCGTCAATTCCATAAGCAAAACGGAGCTCTGCTTTATGCTGCCTGTCACTGCGGCTGTCACTGCAGTGTTTTGCTTGATACTGAGCTTTTTTCATACGCCGAATATCCTGCCGGGCACCGTCTCGGTCACAACCAGCTTTCTGGCGGTCTATCTGACCTTCCGGAGAAGCCCGTTTTTTGCCATGGCTTATGCGGCAAACGATGCGGTCCTGATTCTCCTGTGGTCGTTGGCAAGCATGACGGAGGTGCGCTATCTTTCAGTGGTCGTCTGCTTTTCTGCATTTCTTGTAAATGATGTCTATGGCTTTATCAGCTGGCAAAAAATGAAAAAGCGGCAGCGGCAGGCATTCTGAACCCTTCTTCCGCACGCCCACAAGCCGCTCCGCACCCGGGAAAAAGCAACCGGATGGTCCCCCCCGCCGCCGTCTGCATCAATGCCCGTGCTGTTCCCGCATAACGCCGGAAAACCGCTCCCGGTTTCACAAAGGAGCAGCTCACCCGCCAGAAGCTCACTCCCCGGCAGGAAAATGCACCGACCGGATGCAGCCCCAAAAAAGGATCATCACACCTTCGCAGGCAGTCCTTTCAGACGTAAGAGGAACAGCTGCCTGTCCCCCCCAAAGCGTACCGGTCCTCCCGGAACCCGGAGCGGTCAAAAAGCAGCCCCCCGCCGTATTTTCGGGGCTGCCGCATTGTTGCGGCAGCCCCGTCTCTCTGTAGGGTCAAAGCGTAATCAGTCCGGCATCCAGCATCTTCTGAACCGACATCATAATACCCACCTTTGCGTGAGACCATGTCAGTCCGCCTTGGAAATACACCGCATACGGCGGTCGGATCGGTCCGTCCGCCGACAGCTCTATAGAGGAGCCCTGCACAAAGGCTCCCGCAGCCATGATCACCTCACTGTCATATCCCGGCATCGCCCACGGGATCGGCGTCACAAAGCTGTCAACGGGCGCAGCCGCCTGAATTCCTTCGCAGAATGCACACATCCCCTCCCGGGAGCCAAGCTCCACCGCCTGAATGATATCGTGCCGGTCTTCCCTGCTTCCCGGAATCACGCGAAATCCGAGGTGTTCATACATGGCAGCCGCGAAAACCGCACCCTTCAAAGCGGAAGCCACCACGGTCGGAGCCAAAAACAGCCCCTGATAGAATGCCGGCATCAGCCCGAGATTGGCTCCGACCTCCTGACCGAGACCCGGCGCACTGAGCCGATAGGAGCAGCGGCTGACACACGCCTCCGTGCCGCAAATATACCCGCCGATCGGTGCCAGACCCCCGCCCGGATTTTTGATCAGAGAGCCGACGATCATATCCGCCCCGACATCCGACGGCTCAAGCTCCTCCACGAACTCTCCGTAGCAGTTATCCACCATGCAGATCAGAGACGGCTTGATCTTCTTAACAAACGCGATCAGCTCTCCGATCTGGGCAACGGAAAATGTAGGTCTTGTCTGATACCCCTTTGAGCGCTGGATCGTGACCAGCTTGGTTTTTTCATTGATCGCAGCTGCGACAGAAGGATAGTCGATCGAGCCGTCCGGCAAAAGGTCCACCTGCCGGTAAGAAACGCCGTACTCCTTCAGAGAACAGCTGGACTCCCGGATTCCGATGACCTCCTCCAGCGTATCATACGGCTTTCCGACCGGAGAAAGAAGCTCGTCCCCGGGCAGAAGATTGGCGGAAAGCGCAATGGCAAGCGCATGCGTCCCGCAAACGATCTGCGGACGGATCAGCGCAGCCTCCGTGTGAAAGCACGATGCATACACCTTCTCCAGAGTATCCCGTCCCGCGTCATCGTAACCGTACCCCGTTGTTGCGGCAAAATGCGCCGCACAGACGCGGTTATCCCGCATGGCAGCCAGCACCTTATACTGATTATATTCCGCAACACGGTCTATTTCATCAAACCGGTCCCGGATCTCATCAAGCACCTGTGTGCTGAACGCAACTGTTTTCCGCCCGATTCCAAGCTTCTCATACATATTCTGCATCTGATCCATACGCAAAGAATTCCCCTTCAGACAAAGTTTCAGCAGGAATGCGCCGCAAAGCGGGATTAAGCCCTTCGCGCCGCAGTCCCCGACAGTTAAAAATTATAAAACAAATCCGCCGCTTTGTCAAGCAAACATTGACTTTTGAGAGAGTGCGTGCTAAAATAAAAGGTATAATCTGTCGAACCGAGCGACAGTCTGCATTCTATCCGGAATCCGGTTCGGAGCCGTTGTCTGTCCGGGAGCGCCGCCCCGGAACAGCCTGTAAACAGACCCGTGAAGCTGTGCTTCCGTCTTTTCCGTCCCATCCGGATTCCGAAAACCTCCATGCAAAAGGAACGGTGAAATCCGAATGCTTCAAAAGTCCTCTTTCCGTGCTGTATTCCCGAAAAAACCGGTGCACACGCCGTATCCCGGCGCGGTTTTCTGCCTTGCGCTCATTTTTATGCTTTGCCTGACAGCCTGCCGCAGATCGTCTGTCTGGCAGGTGCTTCCACCGGACACCGGCACAAAAGAGGCTGCCGAGATCACGGCTCCCTCTCCGGATACGGACCCTCCGCAAACAGGAGGCATGTCCGAAGAAAGCGGCTCCGGAACGGAAACGGAGCAGCCGCCCGCAACAGACGACGGAGCGCATTCCGCATCGTCCGCAGCAAACTCCACGGCACCGGAATCCGTCACACAAAGGGAAACGGAGCCGCAGACAGACCGTGCTGCAGCTTCCGAAACGCGCACGGCAGCCGATGAAACGATTTCACCGCCTGTCACAAAGCAGCCCGAAACAGTCTCCTCCGATACAAAAGCCCCTGAAACGGAAGCTCCCGCGGAGCAGCCCTATGTTCCGTCAGAGGAGGATTTGTCAGCCTCCGTTCCGCGCTATGCTTACGAAGCCCTCTCCGATTCCGACCGAAAGCAGTATACTCTGATTCTGGAATCGCTTTTAAACCGAAGGGACACCTGCACTTTCCCGGAAAGATATTCAAAAAATAAAATCACTAAGCTGATCTCCGCAGTGCTTGCGGATTACCCCGAAATCTTCTGGACCACCGGGGCGGGCATTCTTTATACGTTTCCGGACGGAACAAAGGCTTTTTCGTTCCAATATATTATGACCGAAGAGGAAATCTCCGCGCATCAGACCGCGCTTTCCTCAGTAAAAGCCGCATTTCTGAAGTCTCTCCCCGCCGATGCCTCCGAATATGAGAAAGCGATTGCCGTCTATGAATATCTGATCCGCCAGACCCGCTATGATACGGAAACCTATCAAAAATGCCTGCGGCAGGAGGAGATTCCGCCGGTTTCGCAGACGCTCTGCAACGCCCTTCTGGACAGGTATGCCGTCTGCACCGGCTATGCCAAAGCCGCACAATACTTATTGCATGCCTCCGGCATGGAGGCAACCCTTGTAACAGGAACCGCATCCGGCTCCAATCATGCATGGATTGTTTTCCGGATGAACGGAATCTATTACCACATGGATGCCTGCTGGGGCGACCCGACAAACGAAAACGGAGAGGATACCGGAAAAATCAGCTATCTGTACTTCGCCATGTCGGATGAAGAAATCTTCCTGACGCATTCACCGGACGTCTCCTACCCGCTTCCCGCCTGCCCCGGCGGCAGTGACACCTATTTCAGACGGAACGGTCTGTGGTTTGACAGCTATGACAGAAGCGCCGTCGGGTCCCTTCTTTTCGCCGCGCTCTCCGAACACCGCAGCATGCTCAGCTTCCGCTTTTCATCCGATTCTCCCTATCGGGAGGCGGTTTGCGACCTGATCACGGACAAAGCCCTGTCCAAGCTCCTCTTGGAAGCAGCCGAAGAGCTCCGTATTCCGGCGCCGCAGCTCGCTTACAGCAAAAAGGATGACTATGCGCTGATCACCCTGTATTTCACCTATTCCGAAGCCTGAATCTGACAGCCCCTGCACGGGCTTGAGAGAGCAGGTCTGTCCATACATGCCGCTCATGCACCGGAAGTGTGAAAGCAAACTCCGAAAGCCACTTCCGCGTTCCGGGTACAGACAGCAGACTGCCGCGCCAAAAAGCGTGTCTGCACATGGCTGGGGCATCCAATGAAGCCTGACGCGCAAAAAACTTCTTCCATTTACGGGACATTCATGTTTTATCCGCACCTCATCCACGTCAAATCCGTGTTACAGCCGCGCCGCCCGCATTTTCCGCACGGAGAAATCGCTCCTCCGATCGCCGGCAAAGGCGTTTGACGCAATACCGTGCCGCAGCGGAGACGGCATTTCGCAAAATCGGCATATTTCCGCAGAGAAACCGGATGCCGGGCAGGAAAAGTCCTTTTTCGTCCGGTGCCGCCTTCCGCACATCGGCATATTTCCGCCTCCGGACCCAGATCCGGAGCAATTCAAATCAGATTGGAGATTACCTTGGAAATCTGTACATTTGTTGCCCCGTGCTTATTCGGGCTTGAAAAGCTGCTGGGCGAAGAAATAGACGCACTCGGATACACACGTCTGCAAACCGTTGACGGCCGCGTCATATTCCGCGCACCTCTTTCCGAAATTCCGAGAATGAATATAGAGCTTCGCTTTGCCGAGCGGGTCCTGATTGAGCTTGGGTCCTTCCGTGCCGAAACCTTTACGGATTTGTATGAGGGCGTCAGGGCGCTCCCATGGGAAGACTGGATTGCCCAGCCGGACGCATTCCCGGTAAAGGGGCATTCGGTCAAAAGCAGGCTGTTCAGCATCCCGGACTGCCAGAGGATCGTAAAAAAAGCGATCGTAGACCGCCTTTCCGATCAGTATGGCATTCTGCACTTTGAAGAGTCCGATGTTACCTATCAGGTGGAGTTTTTTCTGCTGCGGGATACCGCTTCTTTGATGATCGATACAACCGGCATGCCGCTGCACAAGCGGGGATACCGTCCGCAAAGCGTTGCGGCTCCGCTCCGCGAAACGCTCGCCGCCGCCATGGTGCGGCTTGCGCGTCCGCGTGAAGACGTCCTTCTCTGGGATCCGTTCTGCGGCTCCGGAACCATTGCGATTGAGGCTGCGCTGATAATGACACATACGGCGCCCGGAATCAACCGTGATTTTGCCGCGCAGGCATTCCCCCAGATTCCCGCCCGGCTGTGGCAGGATGCAAGAGACGCTGCAAAAGCAAAGGTCATTGAACCGTCCTTTGAAGCATACGCTTCCGATATTGACCCGCAATGCGTCCGGATCGCCTCTGACACAGTAAAGCGCGCCGGCATGAGCCGCTACATCCGGGTGTTTCAGAAGGATGCCCTCACCGTCACAACGGAAAACCGGAGAGGCACCATCGTATGCAATCCGCCCTACGGAGAGCGGCTTCTGAGCATACGGCAGGCAGAGGATCTGTATCGCGCCATGGGAAAGCATTTTAAAACGCTTGATGCATGGCAAATCTATATTTTAACCTCTCATGAGGATTTTCAGCGGCTGTACGGCAGAAAAGCCGATAAAATCCGGCGGCTGTATAACGGCATGATCCGCTGCTACTATTATCAGTTTTTCCGCAGGCAGAATGCCGCCCCGGGCGGCGAGCGGTGAACAGACTGTGGCAGCAGATGCTTCCGGAGCTTCTTCCCGCACCCGCAGGCATTGATCGCGCCGTTTTCCCGCCGCAGCTCTCCCTTATCCCGAAACCGGCATTCCGAAACAAAAAGACCCACACGGCTATGCATTTTGCAAGCCGTATGAGTCTTTTTCTTTTTTGCAGCGCTACATCCGGACCTTTCCGCCGATATCCGGAACAAACGCACCGAAAAGCCCGTCCCGCTCCGCAAGGTCTCCTCAGCGCCGCTTCAGCTCTAAGAAAAGCCTCTCATATTCGGCAGCACAGCGATTCCACGAAAAATCGCTTTGCATGGCGTTTTGTACCAGCGTCCTATGCTCCTCCGTTCTCTGCGACCTTCTCAAAGCGGCGCTTTTTACGACTGCATACAGCGAAGAAGCATGAAAGTCCGAAAAAAGATATCCGTTCCCCTTGCCGGTTTCCCCGCAGAACGGCTGTACCGCATCGGCAAGTCCGCCGGTTGCTCTTACAATCGGCACAGCACCAAAGCGGCAGGCAATCATCTGCGCGCTCCCGCACGGCTCCTGCTTCGGGGCAAGCAGCACAAAGTCCGAGGCGGCATACAGAAGAAGCTCACTGCACAGACGAAAGTCCGGAAGATACTGCATCCGCTTGGGACAGCGCCTCTGAAGCTGCATGAACATATGCGCATACCGCATCTCCCCTGTTCCGGAAACGATCAGCTGCATGCCGTCCCCCAACAGCTTTACCGCAGCTTCCGCAAGCTGATCCATTCCTCTCTCGCAGAAAAGCGGTCCGGGGATGTAAAGCAGCACGGCGTCTCCGTCCGCCTCCCAGTCCAACAGCGTTTGCAGTCTCTTTTTGTTTTCCCTCTTTCCGTCAAGGCAATCCTCCGCTGAAAACGGCACAATGCCTCCCATTCCGCTCTCCGGATCAAAGCGCTTCGGATCGATTCCGCAGAGAATCCCCCAAAGCTTCCCGCAGTTTGCCCGCATCAGACGCCCAAGCCCGTAGGACACGCTGTCACTGAGCAGCTCCCTTGCATAATGCCCGCTGACCGTTGTCAAAGCATCCGCCAAGATCAGCGCACCTGCTGTCAGGTTCACACCTCCGCAGCCGCAGAAGATCCATGCATCCTTCTCCGGAATTCCGAGAAGCGACAGCTTATTTCCGTCGAAGATTCCCTGAAAAGCGATCCTGTGAACGGTGTATACCGCCGAGATATCCCGGTAAAAAGGATCTCCCTGCAAATATCTTTTCAGATAAACGACACACAGGGCAGCCTGCCAGTCGTGCGCATGCAGAACATCGGGACGGAATCCGACAACCGGAAGTATTGCCAGCGCCGCCCGGCAAAAAAACGCATACCGTTCTCCGTCATCATGAGAATCGCAGTAAAACATCCGGTTGAAATAAAAGCTGCTCTCGATCAGGTAAACGGTCATACGGTTTTCCGTTGCCGTATATATTCCGCAGTACGGATTTTTTCCGGCAAAGGACATATGAAAGCCTCCCGCAAACCGGAGGGAGCTCCGGTCCTGCGCATCGTACATCGGAAGGATCGCCCTCACCTCATGTCCGCGTGCGGCAAGAGCCGAGGCATACTGCCAAAGCTCCTCCCCCAACCCGGACACCGCCGCATACGGATACAGCTCTCCCGCGACCAGCAGAATCTTCATAGCATCATGCCCTTTCCGATATAAAACGGAAGCTTTTCGTGTCCAGCCAGCCGGCAGTTGTCCCGGATAATCGATTTTTTATCGGCAACCACGCAGTTCAGCTGAACATTCTCTCCCGTAATGCTGTCCTGAAACAGGATGGAATTCCGCACGGAGGTATGGGAACCGATCCTGACACCCGGAAAAAGCACCGAGTTTTCAACCGTTCCGTTTATCACACAGCCGTCGGCAATCAGAGAATCGCTGACCTCTGCACTGTCCCCGTAATAGGTCGGAGCAAAATTGCACATCTTCGTATAAACCGGACGCCCCGGAATACGGAACAATGCCTCCCGTTCCGAACGCTTGGACGCAATCGCCATGGATCTTTCAAAATAATCCGCCATTGAGCCGATGCACGCATAATATCCGTCCCACCGGCTGATCCGGATGTTCCACCGGTTCAGATTTCGGAGAATCACATCCCGCTGAAAGCTGCTGAATTCATGGGCGATTGCATCCAGTATCGCCTCTGTCAGGATCTTCCTTTTTATGATCCAGATATTCATGCATACATCGTGATAGCCCCGGATATTGGCGGAGCTGTCATAGATGTCCGTCACACAGCCGTTTTCATCCGACTCCGGAAGGACGTAGACACAGCCTCTTCCGTCTGCCTCCGGGAGGCAAATCTGCTTGACGAGCATGGTCACATCGGCATCGCATGCCTCATGCTCCCGCAGCATCCTGCCGAGATCAATATTGGAAATCACATCGCAGTCGGACAGCACCACCTGCTCCTCTGTCATGTCAAGCACCGTCTGCACAATTCCCTTCAGCGCCTCCAGCCTTGTGGTATAGAGTCCCGTGCACGGGCTTGCATATGCCGTCGCATAGGGAGGCAGAATGCGGATTCCTCCTGTATGCCGCGCAAGGTCCCAGTCCTTGCCGGAGCCGATATGCTCCATCAGAGAATGATAGTTGTCATGCGCGATCACGCTGATATTCCGGATTCCCGCGTGAATCATATTGGAAAGCGGAAAGTCGATCAGCCGATACCCGCCCGCAAACGGTACGGATGCCATCGTGCGCACCTTGGTCAGCTCTGCCACATTTCTGTCATGCAGATTGGAAAAAATAATTCCTGCGCAGGTCATCTAAACCGCCTCCTCTCCGGGTACGGATACGGCATTCCCGTTCAGACGCACGCCCTCTCCGACCCTCATTCCGTTCCGGACCACGGCTCCGGCACCGACCAGTGTGATCCGTGCCCCGTCATTGCGCGGCTTGCCGACGCTGGCACACGAGCCGACCGTCACACCCCGATCCAGAATACTGTACTCCACCTTTGCCCCTGCCTCCACAGTCACATCATCCATCAGAATGGAATGGCGCACCACAGCGCCCTTGCCGATTTTCACATTGTGAAACAGCACAGAGCTCTCGGCGTAGCCGTCAATTTCACAGCCCTCCGCCGCAATGCACTGCCGCAGACAGCCGTCCTTTCCCACAGACTGCGGAACATGGGGCTGCCCCCCGGACATAATCCGCCATGCAGTGTCGTGCAGATCAAACCGCGGCGGCTTCCCGAGAAGGTCCATATTCGCCTCCCAATAGCTCTCTACCGTCCCGACATCCTTCCAATACCCCTCAAATGGATACATGAACATCCGCTCTCCCATGGACAGCATATGAGGGATCACATCTTTTCCGAAATCATGAGAGGATTCCGGGCATGCATCATCCTGCTTCAGATACTCCAGCAGAATTTTCTTCCGGAACACGTAAACCCCCATAGAGGCGCAGCAGCTTTTTGGCTTGTCCGGCTTTTCTTCAAATTCCCGGATTCTCCCGTCCGGACCGGCGGTCAGAATGCCGTATCTGGATGCGCTTTCGGGCGCGACACATACGGATGCGATGGTGCAGTCCGCATTTTGCCTTCTGTGATATGCGAGAAGCGGTCCGTAATCCATTTTGTAAACATGATCGCCGGAAAGAATCAGGACATCCTCCGGTGCATAGCGCTCCATGAAGTTGGCATTCTGCCAAACTGCATTTGCCGTTCCGCTGTACCAGTCGGAGCCGGTCTTGCCCTGATACGGAGGAAGAATGCGCAGTCCGCCCTGAATCCGGTCCAGATCCCATGTCTGACCGTTTCCTATGTATTCATTCAGCACAAGCGGCTGGTACTGTGTCAAAACCCCCACCGTATCGATTCCGGAGTTGACAAGGTTTGATAAGGTAAAGTCAATAATCCGATATTTTCCCCCGAACGGAACCGCCGGTTTTGCCGTATTCTCCGTCAGCGTATAAAGTCTGCTGCCCTGCCCTCCGGCAAGCAGCATTGCAATACAGTCCTTTTTGCTCTCCATCCTATCCGAATTCATACCCGTTCCGGACCTCCCTCTGTTTTATAATACCTGAAAAATATTTCCGCCAGCCGCTCAGCGGCTGCATACCTGATTGTATGCGGTAATCCGCAGTCTCCCGGCTCCTGATGCCGCGCGGTGTGCCTCCAGCCGAAAGAAGCATCCCTGCGATGCAGGACAAAAAATTCTGCCTGCATTTGCCTGCCAGCGCGGCTTTTCCGGTAAAAACAGCCTTGCCGGAGAAAATCCTGAAAACAAATGCAGATCAGCCAGCCGGAACAGCTTGCAGACAAAAGCAGCTGCGGCAACATACCGGCACCGATCCCGGAGCAGCCATGCCCGCATGTCAGACACAAGTCCGGCACAGCCTCAGATACGGTTTCCTTTGTTTCGTGTACCGACCGGCACATGCCGAAGGACTCCGTGCATCAGCCATACCGCAGGTGTCCCGTCCCGCCGGACTTTTCCTGTGCATGCCGACAAAGGAAAGCCATATGCTTTTCCCCGCGGTGCGTCAGGGGAAACCGCTGTACCGGGACACCGCCAACCAAGCCGCAGGCGCCTCAGCTGTGCGCAGCACAGGAAAACGGCAGCTCTGTAACGGATCGCGCGGTGATCCTTCACGCGGCTATTATACCGCATGCTCCTTTGCAGAATTCTTCGTATCCTGTCGGCACAGCGGGCTTCTTTCCCGCATTTCAGCTCTTTTTTTTCGCAAGATACTTCCTTTTTGTCGCTTCTCCACCCCTCAGGTGCCTTTCTGCTTTGTTTTTGTCTAAAAGTGTCTTAACCGCTCCGTACAGCACGGGATGCGTGTGCGGAAGCTTCTCGGTCAGATCCTTATGTACCGTGGATTTTGATATTCCGAATACACCGGCAGTTGTACGCACCGTTGCATGATGCTCCGTAATATACTGTGCCAGCAATACACACCGGTCATTGGACTCTTTGTATATGGCCTCCATATCCTTCATGGCATTCACTCCTGCTTCGGATTGATTTGTTTCATCTTATGAAAGAATTCCGTCGATTATGATGCCGGAAGACGTATCTTTCTCTCCGTCATATTTTTTTCTTGCGAAAAAGCGGGAAATGTGCTACAATGACTGGGAAGAGTGCAGAAACGTCCGTTTTTGCCTCCCTCAGAACCGAAAATCAGGGTTACATATCTCAAATAACAATCCGCAGAAAAAAAGCCCCGCATGCGGTTACGCGCCGATGGCGCCCTCCTGCGGAGCAGAAAGAAAGGAAACCTGAACATGAAGTACAAAAGAATTTATGCCAGCTCCGTTGCAAAGCTTGACAGCGATGTTTATACCGGAGGCGGCACAGATGACACTGCGGCGCTTCAGGCTGTATTGGATGAAGCCAGAGACGGAACAACCGGCATCTGGCTGATCATGGACGGTGCCGCGCTGGTCAGCGGGCTTGATCTCTATTCCAACACAACCATTGAGTGCCTTTCCCGTGACTGCGGTTTTTTCCAGCTTGCCGATTCCAACCGCTCCATAGTGTCCAACAAGGAGTGGGATTTCAAGGAGCGGAAAACACGCAACATCTCCCTTTTGGGCGGAACCTACAATCAGGACTGCAAGCGTCAGGCGCACCATGTCCAGGCTCCCGAAGGCAGCCGCGAACGCGAAAACTTCCACGGAGAGCACTGGATCTTCACCCTTGAGTTTTACGGCGTTGAATATCTCACCGTAAGGGATCTTGTCATCCGCAATTTCCGCACCTTCTCCACAACAATCGGAAATTTCAAAAATGTTTTGATTGAAAATGTCTGGCTTGATCTTCCCGACAAGCTGTATGCGCAGAATCAGGACGGCTTCCATTTCTGGGGTCCCGGTCAGTTTTTGACAGTCAAAAACGTCGGCGGCGATGTAGGAGACGATTTCATGAACATCGGTCCGGACGAACATGACGGTGTCTCCTCCATCACAGACGTTCTGGTGGACGGCGTTATGCTTGATCATGCCGATCAGGCAATCCGCCTTCTCTCTCATCGGCACGGCACGCTGGACCGCGTCACGATCCGCAATGTCACCGGAACCTACCGCAGCTTCGGATTCTACGTCAACTGCTGGTTCCCCGGCAAAACCTACGGAGATTTTAAGAATATTTTCTTTGAAAACATTGATCTGCGCGAGGATCCTCCGGTATACGATTACCGGGAGAGCTTCCTCTTCAGCATCGGCGGCAATGTCGAATGCCTGACCATGAAAAACATCCGCCATCACAACCCGCGCGACTCCCGCCCGCTGATTGAGCTCGGACTCCCCTTCTATGACACCGATTTCCGGTTCCCGGAGGATAATCTTCCCCGTATGCAGAGCATTGTACTGGACGGGCTGACCACCTTTGAGCAGTCGGAGGATGCCCGACAGACAGACTATATCCGTGTCTTTGCTCCGATCGACCGCCTTGTCCTGCGGGATGTCATGATTACCCGCTGCGGAGGCGGCGAGCCGGACGGGCATCTTGTTGCATTCCGTCGTCAGGGAAGCATTGATAAGCTGTATATGCAGAATATTGCAGCAAACGGTTTAAAGCGCCTGATCGATGACGAAACCAAGGTCGAAAAGATTTTTGCCTCCGATGTGATCACCGAAAAATAACTCCGGCAATCTCCGTCTCCGGCCGGGGCAGCGGATTTTTCTGAAAAAATATTGTTCCCGCCGAAAGAAAGCATCAAAAAGGACTGCTCCAAAACACAATGTTTTAGAGCAGCCCTTAAAATATGCGCACAGACATCCTTTTCGACTCATATTTCATCATTTTTCCTGCATTATAAATGTCTTCAGCAGCAAAAAGCAGTGTCAGTCCGCCCCATGCAAAAGAGGGGCTGACAACTCCAAAAGAGTTTTGGGCACACATTAAGTTGTTAAATAGCCTGCCTCCGGAGGTCCTTTGGCGTCCCTGCCTGCATATCCGAGCCGTTTCCGCTGCGGTCAGAGCGATGCTCAATCGCATGCAGCACTTGCCGCCCGTCCTCCCATGCCGGCGACCGTATTTCCGATCTGCCGGATCCGGGGAACAGCCCCGAATATACATCGTCACAAAAGCTCCCCCTTCACGCATAAGAAGGGGGAGCTTCTTTTTATCCCTCAAAACCCGAAACCGCCGCCGCCGTGGGTAGAGCCGGAGGAGGAGGTATGGGTGCTGCTGCCGCCGGAGGAGGAGCTGGAATCGTTCTCCTTCGGGCGCTGTGTGCGGCTGAGTGTGCTGTACAGAAACAGATCGCTGCTCCGGGTCACCTCCATGCTGTCCTTCCGCACATAGCAGTCCGCCAAGGGCTGGCTGCGGACCGATTTCAGCTGTCCCTTCATCCCGCCGACCGTGATCAGCGCAATGACAAAGCCGATCGCAAGCGAAATCGGAATCGCGAGCACCGGCAGGGGACGGCGCGGCATGGTTTCCGTGTCATACGGCTTACCTTCCCGTGCCTGCGTGACAAAATCATCGCACAGCTCCGCATACCGCCGGAATGCTCCGGCATAGTCTCCGTCGGACATGTCATCCTTCACCGCGTCCCCGATGTATGCAATGCCCGCATCGGTAAACGCCGTGATCCCATAGCCGTGCGTGCTGATCCAGCACTGCCGCTCTCCCATATCAACAAGCAGCAGCACGCCGTCGCGGTCCGCGCCATAGCCATAGCCGCCGTCGTCAAAATAATCATCCGCAAAGGCTCTCTGCGTTTTTCCGCCGCAGTCCTTCACCGTGACAACCGCAACCGTCAGTCTTTGACGCGTGCTGATCCCGCGCAGCAGATCGGAAAGCTCCTTTTCCTCGCTGTCGGTCAGGATATCCGCCGTATCCGTGAGGTACGCCGGCTCCTTATCCTGTCCCTCCGGATCGGCAGAGCAGATCGGGAGCGGATGCAGCACACTCAGGCAGAGCAGCAGCGCAAACAGCGCCCATATGAAATTCTTTTTCATCTGTCCTCTCCCTCACAGAATTCCGGCAAGCCACAGAAGCCATGCAAGCCCGTATATCGCGGCGCCGCAGCCGACCGTCAGCCAGAACCGCCATCTCCGCGCCGCCGCCTTATCGACGGGGAGATCGCCGACAAACCTTCCCGTCTGTCCGTTCATGGCAAAGGTATACCGATTCCCGTTCCACGTTGTATTCAGAAGCCAGACCGGATACAGCGCATATCTCGCGCGTCCCCCGCGGAGCTGTATGCTGCTGCTCTCCGTCACCACCGATTCATATCCCTGAACCGTGCGCTCAAACGCCTGCTCTGTGGAGCGCTTTACGCGCTCATTGGCGCGTGAAACGCTCTGCTCCGCCGTCACATCGTACTTATCCGCCAGATATCCCGCAAGATATGCCGTCTGAAAGTCCACGGCGCCCGAAAAGTCATACGGCTCGATCGATTCCATCAGCGCGTCCGGCATCTTCTCGGAGCCGTCCACCGGCACATGCTCAAAGCCGATGCTGCCGCCCCGCTGCACCAGAAAATGGCTTGTTTCGGTATAGTCGTAATCCGGGTCACTCCAGGTCCGGACCGTTGTGGCGCGGTATCTGACCTCCGCATCCGCCTCGGTATCAAACAGCCAGACCGGAACATACACGCCCTTGATCTCATCGATGTGGTTCTGATCCCGGAACACCTTCGGCAAAAGCCGCTTGCCCGACACATGTCTTTCAAGTCCCGCCTTCGCCGCTTTTTTGTCCAGCTTGAACGGAATGACAAGGTCCGGCTTCAGCGCACCCGCAAGCTGCTCCATCATCACCACCGGGTTCCCGCAGAACGGGCAGGAGGTCGCCGCCGTTGTCGCGTCCCCCACGATCTCTCCGCCGCAGGATTTGCAGATATAGGACCGCAGTCCCTTCGCTTCGTCCGCGCTCCATTCGCTCCCCGCCGCCGTATCCCAGTGCATATCGTCGGCGCGCTCGCCCTTTAATGCCGCGTCATAGCCCTGAAGCGCCTCCATCTCAAATTCCGTGTCGCAGTACGGACACTTCATTTTCTGAAGCGTGCTGTCAAAGGCAATCGCGCCGCCGCAGCAGGGGCATTTGTATTCCTGCAAGGTTTGCATATTGCGTTCTCCTTTCGCCCGGCTGTCTCTTTTCCGGCAGCCGAGGGCATCCTTCACCCGGTGATCTGCCCGAGGAATGTCATAAGAAATGCATAAAGCTCATGGGCATGTTCGCCGTCATACCGATCCGCAAGGCGCCCGCCGGTTCCCGTCCGGCAAATCTCCACACAGCTGTCGGAGGCGTCCAGTATATCCGGATCCGGCGGCTGATAGGGCGGAAGCGAAAGCCCGCGCAGAGCCTCCTCCAGCCTGCTCCACTGCTCCTCTGTGACGGGGACATCCCCGTACTCTGCCGTCTCCCCGTCCGGCGTCCGGAACGTGCAGTTCAGATAATGCCCCTCCGCTTTTCCGTCTCCCTGCGCCTTGCCCAAGGAAAACACAAAGCATGCATCCGCATTTTCGCTCGTTTGTCTCCAGAAAAACGAGGTCAGCTTCGCCGTGTCCGGCGCTGCCTGTGCAGGTGCGCTGCCGGGGCGTTTGTCCGCAGCCGATGCCCTGCGCCGGGCAAAATACCGGCTGAGCGGCGTGCCGCCGGACAGTGCCGCTCCGACCGCCGTCACGGCTGCCGTCCGGCTCATCCGACGATATCGCCGTCATCGAACGGGTCGCCGCATTCCGGGCAGAACTTCGGAGGCACAGAGCCCTTTTCCGGCTCCCAGCCGCATTTGTCGCAGCGGTACTGCGGGACGCCCGCCGGCTTCTTTGCGCCGCAGTTCTGGCAGAACTTTCCCTTGTTCACCGTGCCGCAGGAGCAGGTCCAGCCATCGGTATCCGCAGGCTTCGGACTGCCGCACTCGGGGCAGAACTTGCCGGTAGCCGCAGCGCCGCATTTGCATTTCCATGCGCCGGAGGGCTTGGGCTCCGGCTTCTTCGCGCCGCAGTTCGGGCAGAATTTTCCGGTCACGGTTTCACCGCAGGCGCATTTCCAGCTGTCAGCCGCAGGAGCTGCCGGCTGCTGCTGTGCCTGCTGCCCCATTGCAAACAGGTTCTGGGCGTTCATGCCGCCGCCCGCGTTCATTGCCATGCCCATGCCCATAAAGCCGGTCATTGCGCCGTTTTTGTTCGAAGCAGCCGCCTTCATCGCGTCCGCCTGCGCACCGACAAGCGTAGCCGCAGCCATGGTCGGGTCGCGCATGATTGCCGTGCGCTGCGCCTGCTTGATCATTTCCGCGTCCTCTTCCGGCAGCGTGACCGAGCCGAGCGCAATGCTGACTACCTTCAGACCCCGCAGCTCCCCCCACTTGGCAGAGAGCGCGGCATTCATCGCCTCCTCCAGCTCCGTGTTGTGGCTGACGATCTGGTTCGGACGCAGCTCCAGCTCCGAAAGACGTCCGAATGCGGGCTGAAGCGCACTGATAAATTCGGTTTTCAGCTGACCGTCAAGCTCCCCGCGCGTATACTCGCCGCTGACGTTCCCGCACACATTGGTGTAGAACAGCAGGGGATTTGCAATTTTATAGGAATACACGCCGGAGCAGCGCACCGACACATCCACATCCAGTCCGATCTTGCTGTCCACCACACGGAACGGAATCGGGTTCGGCGTCCCGAATTTGTTGTCGATCAGCTCCTTCAGGTTGAAATAGTAGATCCGCTGATCCTTGCCGGTGTCTCCCCCGTACGTGAAGCGCCTGCCGATGGTTTTGAAGGTATCCTTTATGCTCTGTCCGAGATTTCCGGAGAAGATCGACGGCTCGCTCGAGGTGTCATATGTAAATTCCCCCGGCTCGGCGCACACCTCCACGACCTTGCCCTGCTCCACGATGATCATGCACTGTCCGTCCGCTACGGCGATCCCGGACCCGTTTGAGATGATGTTGTCGCTCCCCTTCGTGTTCGATGACCTTCCGCTTATCCGCTTCTGTCCCTTCGTCACAAGCACTTCCTTCGGCATCGCTTCACAGTAGAAAAACTCCTTCCACTGGTCCGCAAGTGCCCCTCCCAGCGCTCCTATCCCTGCTTTGATTAGTCCCATCTTTGGCTCCTTTCTAGTATCGGTTGTTACATAACCGTTTGTTTCTAAATCTGCTCTGAGCCGGGCGCTCTTTCGCACCGTTCAACCTTACGGCAGTCATCCGCCGAAGCGGCATCCTTGCCGTACCAGCCGCAAGAAAGCTTCCCGTATTCCGTAAGTTCTCCGAGGCAGCATCCCGGACGAAATCTGATATTTATTTTTATGTAATAAGCACCCGATCCGTGTTAAGTATATCATAAACATACCCGTATTTCAATAGTTTCTTAACAGAATGCCTCGCCATTCACGGCAATTCCACTAAAAAAGCCGCAGGCTCCCATGTTTTATGATGCCGCATCAAGCCGCGCGGAAATCAATCAAATGAAGAGCGCTTCATCTGATTCCGATGCGGCAAAAGAAAAAACTCTCCCTTTTCTTGCCCTTCAGCCTACAGCTTTTTCGGTTCCCGAAAAAACACAAGGAACCGTTCGCTGAAAAAATATCGGTCCGGCTCACTGAACAACGATGCATCCCGAATTATCCGTACCGTAAAGTGCAGCCTCTCAGCCGGCGTTATTTCCCCCAAATAAAAAAGCAGTTTAACACTGCTCATCTCCTCCCGCCCGGGATAACCGATTCCGGATTTTGTCAATTTACCACTTGAAAAAACAAAAACAACGTGGTATAATACGCACTGAAATCTTTCAAAGGAAAGATTTCCCGGAGCTTTCCGCTCCGCGGCGCACCGCCCCCCGGTGCGCGTGCTGCTTGAAGCACGGCGCAAAAATGTTTGTGCAAGCACACATTTTTGCTTGCGATTGAATACGCACTGAAATCTTTCAAAGGAAAGATTTCCCGGAGCTTTCCGCTCCGCGGCGCACCGCCCCCGGTGCGCGTGCTGCTTGAAGCACGGCGCAAAAATGTTTGTGCAAGCACACATTTTTGCTTGCGATTGAATACGCACTGAAATCTTTCAAAGGAAAGATTTCCCGGAGCTTTCCGCTCCGCGGCGCACCGCCCCCCGGTGCGCGT
>CAKRZE010000012.1 GCA_934432725.1 uncultured Eubacteriales bacterium | reverse complement strand
CTATCCGTTCACTAATAAACACGGGGGCATACCCGCCTTTTCTGCAATCAAAATTCAAAAAAGCGAAATTTCCTTTTCCGTATCGCCACCCGCATAACTATATATAGTTTCTAAATTCTTGACAAACACGATATATTGTGCTATACTTCTTCTGTAATTGATTTTTGTGCGTTGTCCGTAAGGACCGGCAGTACCAAACGCCGATGTTATATGACATCCTGTTAAGGTTGCTTTGCTTCCGGTCCCCTCCCCTAAAGCAACCATATCGGTTTCAATACCTATCTTCCGGTATTGCTTCAACGGGAACTTTGCATTCGGAATAATATTTCCGTTTTCTTTTTGAAGGATGCCGGGAAAGACTATTTCTTCACCGTCGACCAGACATTTGAAGTCAGATGTTTTGTTGAGCAGGGCATCTAAGAGGGCATATAGTCACCACCTTTTACCGTTTTTAGCGCTTCGCTGCATCTTTTGCTTTCTCAATCTTTCTATCTGCATAGAGAACCACATCTTTTATAACCAGTTTCTTGATAGCAGATACGAAATTCTCCATAAATGCAAAATCAATCTTTCCATTCTTTCCCGGCAGACGAATATCCTTTTCTTTGACCACATTCCAGCCGCCCAATTTATTCTTGTAGGAATAAATCGGTAAGTCGGTCACTTTGTTAATGCACATAACCATAAACAGGTATTGATTCGGGGAAAGCGCAATTTCTCCGGCTTTCCAACGAATGGCATAGGCATCGGATAAAACGGTAAAATCTCTCGTCTGATAGTATGCTCTATAAACATCACTGTTGGATGGAATGGATATTACATTGCGCAGAACGGTTGCCCCGGTTTTAGGCGCATAGTAATTCAGACCTTGATTCTGGAAACTTGAAGTAAGGCAGGGCAGAATGTAATCGTCCGTGGGCTGTTTCGGTAATTCCTTGGCTTTGTAAAGCAGCTTCTTAGTTTCAACCCGTTCAAATAGGTTCCCGACCTTGTATGTAACCCAATTATCATCGCCGAGATTTCTAAAGCTCCGAAGAGCGTCGAGCTCTTCAACCGACAATTCATAATTGTTGTATCCGCTTACTGTCAAGTAAGCGGATAGCTCTGCCACCCGCTGAACTTCGAGCTCAGCTACAAACGATTCCATAAAATCATAGTCGATATCACCATTCTTGGTAGGAAGTTCTACAATACAGTTTTTTGCTATTTTCCAATGCCGTGCATATCCGAGATTGGGAATCTGCTTTTGCCAAGCTGTAATAATCCACAATAAGCAACGAATATTATGGATACTCGGCAACAAGACTTTCACATTGTCAAGAACCGAAAAACTTTTGGTGGCAATGTTAAAAGAACGTGTGTGATCTCCAAATGTAACAAAAACAGGATGTTCATCGTCGCACACAAATTCAGGCGAATCCGTATATCCAATTATTCCGTTATTGGTAGACTCGGAGGAGTATGCCGGGAAGCTGAATTTATCCGATAAATCTTCTTTGGATAACATATTGGTAATCTTTTGCGGCTTAAATAACTCGCTTGTTTTATATTTGCCCCACTTAACTGTCCGCAATTTTTCATTAAGTGAGGCGGTCATTTTCCCAAGCGGTCATCCTCCGCAGGTTGATTCTTCAAAAGCGTTGCCACTTCCCATGCAAGGTAGTCACTAACAGTTTTTTTGAAGTCTTCTACCGTAGGTTTTGTATCAATAGGCGAAGTTTGGTTCCAATCCGCACCGTTTTCCGGATCAATAACACCTTCATAATAGTCCTGTTCGTTAAATATACTCATTTTGCTTTTTCCAAAGCGAACTAAATCAACGAGCTCTTGGTATCTTTCTTTAGCATGATCAGTATCTCTTAAATTGTTAGTTGATTTTTTTCGCGCCGATCTGGTGTAGCCATCGTTAGAAAAATCAATAAATTTTACAATATCATCTTTTTGATGTGCTTCACCAACCCTAAAAACATAGATATACGTCTGAACACTTGATTTACCGGCAAACAGATCGATAGGCATTCTAACGCTGGCAAGGAGGGTCGAATGCGTTAAAATACTCTTGTTGTACTCAACCGCATTGCCCGAACCCGCAGAATTCTGAATGATAATAGCAGCATAGCCCCTTTCCATCATAGAAAGAGCTTTTTCAACAAATATCATTCCGTTGCCTTCTGTGGAATATGGGGGGTTCAGAACAAAGGCATCCGCAGGGAATTTTTCGCTTGTCTTTTCAAATCCGTAATGACCATCAAATTTCAGAGAGTCTTTGTTCAGAATATTGGAGCTGCCGTCGCCCATCATAATCATATTGAGCACAGCAAGCATATAAACGTTAGACAGGATTTCCAAACCGAGCAGCTGATTTGACTTAATCTCTGCCGACTTGCGAAGTAATTCTTCCGGAGATTTGATTTTCTTCTTTGCATCTACCAGCATTTCGTTCATGGCTGCTACCAGAAGGCCCGCAGAGCCGGTCGCAAAGTCCCACACAAAGGAATCCTTATCAACTCTTGCAAGGCGGCATAAAAGCGTTGCCACATACGGCGGCGTTAAAACGACATCATTCAACTGGTCCTGTGTAAACCCCAGCCATGAATACATTTCATTGAACAGCTTGCCGGTAAAATCAGTTGTCAAACCGATCCTATAGTATATACCGAGGTCGTCAACAATTTTAATAAACACGCGCTTCAACTGGCTTTCGCCATCTTCTGCCTTGTTGATATTATCGGTAGTCAGCGTATTTTGAAGCGTTCTTACAATCAAGTCCTTTTTATCCTTCGGCAGTTTTTTAGCATCAAGGAAAGACTCAATTTTGCGAACCATAATATCGCCGTCCGTATTATTTCTTTCAGCGGATGATTTCAGATCAGCTTTGGTCAGCGGATATACATTGTTATCTGCATCACCGAGCGTAGCCATAATGGAAGCGACAACAAGATAAACGCGGTCATTCTCGCTCAGACCTTTTTCGCTCTTGAAGATATCGTTATTCAGCTTTACAAGACTTGCCGTGATTTCCTGCTCTCTGCGTTCCTTTAATCTTTCAATTTCTTCTTGAGGAAGAGATAACTGTTTTACTTTTTCTATAAATGCAGAGAAATGTTCTTTTTTCAAGAACGAAAGGTCGGTGTAGTCAGCAATCTTTTGACCAACACCGAAGTTGCTCTTAGAAACATAATAAACGCCGATTTGATGTATGATCTTTCCATCTGCAGCTTTATATCCGGTAACACCAATAGCAATAACATCTGTATAGCTTGTGTAATGCAATACGGCATTTGCATAATGAACTGCGCCATTTACCGCATAAGAGTGGATGTTAGCAAAGTCCGGCTGATTCTTCGAGGTTTTATTGGCAGCATTGCCTTCATCATCCAATTTAACGAGTTTATCTTTATATCCTTTATACTCAATCAGGATAGGATAATCTTTGCCGTCATTTGCTCTCAAAATCAGCTTGGCATCAGGACGGTTGCCCCCTTTACCGCCGTTTTTAGAAAAATAATCATTCAAAGCCTGGTCGATTTCCGTGTTCAGGGATTCCTGCTCCAGTTTATAATCAAGCTTATACGATTTCAGCCAACCGTTTGCAAGATCGGCAATATTCGGTTCGACAGATTGAATTTTAGCCATTGTTATTTCCTCCCCGTGTCCAGCTACCGTTATAAGCGGACCAAGATTCTGTGTATTTGTCGCCAGTAACCGCCGCCTTGTGCGGAGCTGCCAAGAATGTTTTTATCGTCCTCAGTACCGTGCTATAATCATCGGTCTTTGTATCAATCTTCCGGCAGAACCCGTTCCACTTTTTCTGCATTGCGTCATCGCTGCCGAAGACCATACCCTGATCAGACTGCTCCACCGTGAACTTTTGTCCGCGGTTTTCAAAGGTCTTTTTCAGCGCTTCCGTCAGTATTGCGCCGTCGAAATCGAACTTATTTGCAAGATAATAAAGATCGTAATAATCCTTCATCCGGCTGGAAAATCCCATCAGGCTGAGGATCGCACCAATCTTTTCGGCAACGGTCGTTTCCGGCGAATAGGTATTGACCGTCGGAGCCTCAAAATCATCAAGCTGTGTCGGTATCATCCGCTTTTCCTGCCTTGGCACGATGACGTCGCCCACGCCGAAATCAATGCCAAAGGGGGTTTTTATGTTCTTTATCCTTGCAGCAAGGGAAGCGCCCATACCGGCGTGCTTCTTCGCTCCGGCAATGGGAGCCGCGTTTTTGATTTCAAATGTGATAAAATCGTTGCCCGTTTCGGTTGCAATGATCTCTTCCAATATTGCCCGGAGCTGTTCCGGTGTATTGGGCATCTTTCCGAGCAAAAAATTCATATCAGCCGTAACACGGCTATCGAAATCTGCGAGGGAATAGAGGAACAGCACGTCTTTGAGAACAAGGTTTTCCGCATATTTTGACTTTTCCAGCCGGCGCAGGAACTCCTCCTGGCAGAAAAGCTGCAAACAGAGCTGATAGCTTCTCCCGCTTTTTGCTGCTTTGTTTTTGAACCGTGCAAGCACGGATGCAGCCACATCAGCCATTCAGCAGTACCTCCATCACACTCATCATTTTCTTATATACGCCCATTTCCTTTGCATATTTGGAAAGGTTAGCAAGGTTTTTCTTCTCATCTATCGCATATGCGTTGACAGCTTTGTTGAATATCTCGTTATCCAGCTTGGTACGATACTTGAAGCAGTCGCAGACGGTGCGTTCACGGTCATAGACCGGAAGCGTTACGCCGTTGAAGGTGCCAGCTGTTTCCCCCAGGTGATACACCGGATTCTGCACATAATACGCCTTGACCGGCACTTCCGCCCGAATTGCCTTTACCGTTCTGGAACAAGAGCGCGGAACGGCGATCGACCATTCTCCGGGCGCAAAATCGCTATAGCCGTAGTAGAACAGAGCCGATTCCGCGCAGACGACCCCGTGTATCATCAGTTTGGAAAGGATAAGCTCCTCTTTGGGTTCGTCGCCGACGGCTGGCTTGTAATACCCTTTTTTCACACGCTTGAGATACCCCTGCTTACAAAGCATATAGATATCCTGGTCTTTGAGTCCGGCAGAAACAAAATCTGATTTCTTTGCAATTTCTCCGATGGTACCAAAGACTTCGTTGACGATATCGTACTTACTCAACCTGTCACCAACTTTCTGCACGCAATATTTGCATTATGCGTGTTTATATTATAATGCCACAGTCCCCAAAAATCAATATGTTTTGCACGCTTTTTGAAAATACTGCGTGTAAATTTTGAAGACAGTGTTGCAATTCAAAGAGCGCCGCGCTATCATATCCAGACAGATTGGTTTTGCTCCAACCTGTCTTTCGTGACAACAAAATGACAACAGGAATTATGATACACCATAATTCTTGGATAATCTAAGTAATCCTGATAACCGGAGCCAAACTACATATACAAAATCATTTAGGTCACAGCTTCAGGGAGCGAGCGGGAATAAAAACGGAAGCCGAAATGTCCGGTCATACCAACGGTTTTCCGGTTTCGTCCACCCGTTTTGATCACACTTTGATAGCACTTCCTCCAAGTACCGTTATTCTGAAATTCCGAGGGTTTCGGGGTTACAGATGATTTCCGGCAGCTTGGATGAAACACAGAACCATATTTTAAGCCCGTACCGATGGGCTCATCGGCACGGGCTTTTTTCAGCGGCAGAAAAATTTAAAAAAGTCGGAATTTACAGCACAATCGTTTCCAAATCATCCGGAATGAATAATTTTCCTGTGAAATAGTCTCTTCCTTCTTTCGTGTAAAGCTCTTTCCTATGAGGAAGATTCCGGTCCTCGGTATGATACAGCAGTAAATTCTGCACACCGAGTTCTTCTGCAAGCTCACAGGCATCCTTCACCGTAGAATGATGCTTTTCGTATGGGGCAAAAACATCGGCTTGTGAGTAAAGGCAAAAGGCTTCATGCAAAAGCCATTTGCTGCCTTCCGCATACTTTCTTTCACAGGGGTTATACGGTTCATCGCCGCAGCAGGTCAGCTTCTGCCCGTCTCCAAGCTCCATACAGAATCCAAACTGCTTCGCCTTGGAGGACTGAATATCAAAGAATGTAACGTTTCGGTTTAAAATCGTCTTTTGTTCCCCATCCTGTACAGGAATCAGACGGAGCCTCTTTCCGATAAAAGCCGTCTCCTTCTTTTGCAGCAATTTTTCAGCCATATCGCGCAGAAGTCCGATTACTTCATCATGCGCATAAACAACAGCATCGCCCTCATACTGTCCCCGGCTCATATACTGGCAAATCATGCGAAGCATCCAGATGATTCCAAGAAGATGGTCGATATGCTTGTGAGTGACGAAAATTGTTCGGATGTCCTTCCAGTTGATATTCGTCCTCTTCAGCTGGCGAAGGAGCGCATTTCCGCCGCCGCCATCCACCATGAAATACTGATTTCTTTCCTGCAAAACAAAGCAGGTATTATAACACTCTGTAACAAGCGCATTTCCTGTGCCCAGCATGATGAGATTCATATGTTTTTCCCAAAAAAATCACTATTTATATTCCTTCCGGAATGCCCTTTCCGAAGCAGCCCCTTCAGCCAAAGGCTTTAAACTGCGGATGTATAACACTGCCTGCCGCAGTTCTACCGGTTGATTTCTCCGCCGCGATGCTTTTCCGCCTGCCGCGCCCACGCAGTGAGCATTTCGGAAAGCCCGGCGGATCCTTTCCCTCCCCGGGATCAACACGCAGAGAGGCTCCTCACCGGAGGTTTCCGCCGTCACGCCCGGCAATCCTCCATGGCAAACAGCGTGTGCATCAGACCGAGGCAGCTGTCAATGTCCGGCACGGGCAAAGCAGGAGGCGAGCCACCCGGCAGCATCGAAAGGGCTTTCCTTCCGCTCCGTCTCGGGGGCTTAAGCCGGACTCACCCTGCACCGTCCGGATATCCGCAGTCTTTTCCGGGAAGCCGGCTGTCTGTTCCGGGTGTTTTTGCGTCATTCCCGGCAAATTGCGGAAAAACCGAATTCCCCCGCCTGCTGTCATGGCAGTATGCTTCTTTCTGTCCGGCACAATCAGTATAGCAAGGCTCTCCGATTCCGTCAAGACAGAAAACGCCATTCCGGCGGAGGCAACGCCCGCTTTCCGAAAGCTTTGAAGCGACGGATCGCAAAGCATCCGGCTTCTCCAAAAAATACCGCAGCGCTTCAGCGCGGCGCCCCGGCGCTGAGATACTTTTTCCTTGTCTGCCGCCGTATTTTGTCCGGCGAAAGCTCTCTCGGCAGTCCGAGAAGCCCGGAGGCAGCCGCAAGAAGCACCATTCCGAGGCACATCAGAAGCGCCAGCAGCATATTTCGGAGTCCCCCAAGGATCAGCCCCGTCACGACCACCGAAAGCGCATACAGTGCCCCTGCCGATGCTCCTGTGAGCAGTCCCTTTTCCCCGTGAAAGCGTGCTGCCAGAAAGCCGCACAGCGCCGCACCGAAAAACAGCACCGCATACGCCACAGGACCGATCAGACGCTCCGGATCCACCGTGCGGTAGGCAAAAAACGCCCCGAGAAAGAGCAGCGCAGTGCAGACCGCCGCAGTAATCAGAAACGACTTCAGAATAAGCATAACAAAGCTGCGGTTGGATTTCATAAAACAAGCCTCCCCGGCACATATTTTCATCATTGCAATATATGCGCCGAAGGAGGCATTTATGCGATTATTTTTCTGCGTCCTCAGCCTTGACGTCCACGCGGCTGATGGAGGTGCGGAGCACCCGGATTTTGGTTCTGTCATGACTGGTTTCGATCAAAACCGTCTCTTCCTTGATGCCGACAACCTTTCCGATGATTCCGCCGATGGTGGTGATCTCATCTCCGATCGCCAGAGAATCCAGCATATTCTTTTTCTCTTTTTCCTGCTTCTTCTGCGGACGGTACAGGAAGAAGTAAAAAATGAGAAGAAGAACAACAATCATAACGCCGGACGAAATCAGCGATGCAGTGTTTGCATTCTGGTTTTCCGCCGTTGCAAGAAGCATACAAGACAGCATATAAACCTCCGATATTTATCATTATTTTACCATCAGATATTTTATTTATTATACCCGAAGCCGCAGCGGAATGCAATAAACAGATTGTGAATTTTTAGGGCGCCGCCCTGCTCTACAGCTCCTCTCCATGTGAGAAAAAGCGCCGCGGCACCCTTTTTCCGACCAGGCAAAGCGTTTCATACGGAATGGAGCCGGACAGCTCTGCCAGCCGCTCGACCGGCAGCACCGGTTTTTCTCCGTCCTGCCCGAACAGCACCACCGGATCGCCGGGGCAAACCGGAATTCCTGTGACGTCCGCCATGCACTGATCCATACAGATCCTTCCGATCAGCGGTGCAAGCTGTCCGCGCACGGAAACCGAGCCTCCCGCATATGCACGCAAATAGCCGTCTGCATAACCGACCGCAAGCGTCGCCACAGTCATATCTCTTTCTGCACGGAAGGATGCTCCATAACCGACAGCCTCCCCGTTCTTCAGCGTATGTACATGCGTCACATGCGTCAAAAAGCTCATGACCGGGCGAAGCTCCTCCGATCCGACCGCATCGGAGGGTGCGATCCCGTAAAGAATGATCCCGGCACGCACCATATCAAGCCGAAGCTGCGGATAGCGTAGGATCGCCGCGCTGTTCGCTGCATGGCGGACGGAAAAACGAATCCCGCGTGCGGCAAGCTCCTCCGTCACATGATTGAATTCCGCAGCCTGCACAGCCGTCATCCCATCGTCCGCGCAGTCTGCACAGGCAAAATGGGTGAATATCCCGGAGGCATGAAATTTTCCGGTTTTCAGGATACCTTCAATCGCCTCACAGGTTTTGAGGCAATCCTCCGTGCGGGCAGAAAAGCCAATCCGGTTCATACCGGTATCCAGCTTGATGTGAACCCGAAGCCCGGCATGCTCCGGCAGCCGCTCCGCAAGCTCCCTTGCGTAATCCGCAGAAAACAGCGCCTGCGTCAGCCGGTTCTCCAGAAGAAGCGGCGTGTCATGCGGGTCCGTATAGCCCAGAATCAGAATTTCAGCCGGTCTTGTCCCGAGCGCCTCCCGCAATTGCAGCGCCTCTCCGAGATTGGCAACGCCGAAAAAGCGGCAGCCCTCTCCGTAAAGCGCCGCTGCACACCTGCCTGCGCCATGACCGTAAGCATCCGCCTTAATGACGCTCAGAACCGGCGTCCCCCCGGCTGCCCGGCATATCTGCCGGTAATTATGGCACAGTGCGTCAAGATCGATTTTCGCATACGTCACAGGATGAAATCGCATCATGCTTGTCATCTGTCCTCCGGAAGGACAGCCTCCGTCCTCTTTATTTTTCCCAGACAGGGGAATCAGCCCGGCGCGTTCTGTACAGCGCCGACAAAAAAGCTCCGTCAGACCCGTTTGGAGGAAAAGTCCCGTTTTGAAATAGCATCTTCTCACGCCGCGCCGCCCCTTCGCACAGCTTTCCGATGCCGTACAAATCCGGCGTTTCTCTCATGCTGCCGCACGGCACCGCACCGGGATAAGCCAACGAGCCTCGGGAAATGCCCGAAGCCAAGCGGTCCGGGCGTGCCGTACGGACATGCTCCGCTCTCCGCACAGCTCCATGCCGGTCCCCCCGGCAGGCGTTCCGAATAACCGAAGCGCGGGGCTGCCCAAAAGAGATGCGTGAAATGCCTCCCGGATTCGGGTCTGCCGCGTATCCGTGCGGTTCATCGCGCGACATGCCGGCAGGCGTCGGGAAAACGCCGCGTGTTCGACCGCCAAAGCGTCCATGCGGCTGTTTCCCGTCTGCGCCTGCGGATGGGTGCCGCCCTGCGCCGGACCGCACGGCAAACGGTTGACCAGCCGGAAACGGCAAAACTCCTGCAAAGCGCAGGCATTTCCGTTCCGCACGGCGCCGTTTTCCGGAAAAAACCGATCATTCCCCGTGTCCTTTGAACGACAGAACGCGAATCGCATAGTTCTGTCCGCCAAGCTCACCCTCAAAATGGCAGGGCATTCCGGTTTCCCCGTCCAGCTTTACGGTAATACTCCCGGCAGGCAGTCCGTCGGTCTGCGGAATCACAAAACGCAGAATATTCAGCTCAATTCCGCTTTCCCGGGACAGCTCCACCGAAGAAATCCAGATATCCTTCAGGTTGAAAAAGCGGATCAGCTGCGCCGCTCCGTACTGGCGAACGCTTTCCGGAAGGCGGGTCAGGACCGTCCCGTTCCCGAGCGAAAAGCCCTCCGCGGAGCAGGTGAGCGTAATTCCCGCCAATGTCTCCGGCTGACGAAACCGCAGCTCCATTTCCTGCCCGGTCTGAAGGCGCACCTCCGCCACACAGGCAAACGAGCCGCAGGTGATCTCCGCCTCCATGGAAAACGGAAATTCCTGATATTTCAGATAGTCGCGCTGTTCCTGCTTCTCACAGGAGCAAAGGCAGCACAGAATGCACAGCAAAAGAAGCTGTGTGAAAGCGGTTACAGTCTTCAAAAAACACACCCCCGCCTAAAACTATGCGGAGGTGGCTCGCATTATGCATCAGACGCTTACCGTCTTCACGACCGTCAGACGGTTATGGAAATGAAGAAGTGAAAGCACCTTGTTGGTCGGCTGGAAAAACACCACACACGGCTCTTCATCCTTATCAAAAATGGCATAGTAGATTTCATCCGCCTTCATGGAGGATACCAGCTCATACCGATGCTTAATTTCCGGATTGTCCGCAGCAGCCTTATAGGAATCCTGATACGGCGCGATCGCCCTCATATCTCCGATCTTCACCGAAAACAGTTCCTTCCGCTTGCACTTGCCGAGAATCTTGGCAAACCGCATTTCCCCGCCGACGATCGAATATTCATATTCAATATATACGTACGGATAAAATGCGGGCTTCAGTACCTTCAGCCAGATAAGCGGATAAACCGGAATCAGAATCACCCAGACCACCGGCGTACGGGAAATAATCTGCCCGAGCAGACCGAGCAGAAAAAGCGGCATCCACAAAAGCAGCTTCATGCCGAGCCTCTGCATTTTATATGCGCCCTCGCACTTCTTTTCCACGGTATATTCCGCATAGTTGTTGCCTGAATCCATAACTAACCCAACCTTTCATCCGGGACCGGAACCCGATTCTTCTCTGTTCACTATCCCGATACGGGACCGATCCCGCGCGGAGGCGTTTTTCAGTCCGGTATCACCTGTTCCCTGCCGCTTTCCGGAATACCGCTCCGCTTCACACCGGTGATCCGCGAAGCTTCTTCTGTTTATTATAACATAAGCTGCCCGGAATTGCAAGATGCCGCGAAATGAATTCCGTAAAAACCGCAGCCCGCCCTGCCCGCCTCAGTTCGGGAAAAGCCCGGTGCTCTCTGCCCGTATACGGGTTCTCTCACGGCTGCCCCTCTTGTTTTTTCTGCCGTGTTGTGGTATGATAGGAATATCGTAAACGATCCGATTTTCCGTTCTGCCGGGCAGCCGGTTCCCGGCGGCAGAGCATAGCCCTCCGCCTTCCCCGCGCGGCATCCTCATCGGCGCATCCGGAGCATGCCGCCCGGCACGGAGACAAAGCGTTTCGGGCAAATGAGTCTTGCCGCCTTGCGCGGCCCGGATTTTTCTCTCCGAGGAAAACGAAAGCCGAACCGCCCGGAGGATCAGATCGGAATGTAAAAAACAAGGAGGCTGAACCGTCATGAAAGAAGTCAAATCTCCGCGCAAGCCGCTTTTGTTCTACTATGGCATTGCTCTTTTGATCATTGTGCTGTTCAACACCGTTGTATCCCCGCTGCTGATGCACGCAAGGGTGCAGGAGGTCGATTACGGCACCTTTATGAAAATGATAGAAGAGAAAAACATCGGCAGCGTGGAAATCGAAAATTCCGAGATTGTTTTTACCGACCGGGACAACAAGCAGATTTACAAGACCGGCGAAATGGACGATCCCACGCTGACTCAGCGTCTGTATGAATCCGGCGCCAAGTTCACCAAAAACATCGATCAGGGAACCTCGCCGCTTTTGAGCTTTTTCCTCACGGTCATACTGCCGATTCTGATCTTTGCCGCACTCGGACAGTATATGGCAAAAAAGCTGATGTCGCAGGCGGGCGGTCCGAACGCCATGTCGTTCGGCATGGGAAAGAGCAATGCCAAGGTCTACGTCCCCTCCACCGACGGCATCCGGTTTGCCGATGTTGCGGGAGAGGATGAAGCAAAGGAAAACCTCGCCGAGATCGTGGATTATCTGCACAATCCGAAAAAATACTCCGACATCGGCGCATCCATGCCAAAAGGCGTATTGCTTGTCGGCCCTCCCGGAACCGGAAAGACCATGCTGGCAAAAGCAGTCGCGGGAGAGGCGGGGGTTCCGTTTTTCTCCATGTCCGGCTCGGAGTTTGTAGAAATGTTCGTCGGCATGGGCGCCTCCAAGGTTCGTGACCTGTTCCGGCAGGCAAAGGAAAAGGCGCCCTGCATCGTCTTCATCGATGAAATTGACGCCATCGGCAAAAAGCGGGACGGACAGCTCGGCGGAAACGACGAGCGGGAGCAGACACTGAATCAGCTTCTGACCGAAATGGACGGCTTTGAGGGAAATACCGGCGTCATCATTCTGGCAGCAACCAACCGTCCGGAATCTCTTGACCCCGCCCTGACCCGTCCGGGCCGCTTTGACCGCCGCGTACCGGTGGAGCTGCCTGACCTTGCGGGGCGTGAAGCCATCCTCAGGGTGCACGCAAAGAAGATCAAAACGGCGGACAATGTGGACTTCCACACCATCGCCCGCATGGCTTCCGGCACCTCCGGTGCGGAGCTTGCCAATATCATCAACGAAGCCGCGCTCCGCGCCGTCCGAAGCGGACGCACGGTCGTGGAGCAGGCAGACTTAGAGGAAAGCATCGAGGTCGTTATCGCCGGCTATCAGAAGAAAAACGCCATCATGACCGATGCGGAGAAAAGGGTCGTGGCATACCATGAGATCGGACACGCACTGGTTGCCGCTCTGCAATCCTCCTCCGCGCCCGTTCAGAAAATCACGATTATTCCCCGCACCTCCGGCGCACTCGGCTATACCATGCAGGTCGAGCAGAACGACAAGGTGCTGATGACCAAGGAGGAGCTGGAGAACAAAATCGCCACACTGACCGGCGGCAGAGCGGCGGAGGAGCTTGTGTTCGGTCAGGTCACCACCGGCGCCTCCAACGACATTGAGCAGGCAACCAAGCTCGCCCGCGCGATGATCACCCGCTACGGCATGACCGATGAATTCGACATGGTCGCCATGGAGACGGTCTCAAATCAGTACCTCGGCGGCGACACCTCGCTTGCCTGCTCGGCGGACACGCAGAAGGAGATCGACAAAAAGATCGTGGAAACCGTCAAAAAGCAGCATGAAAAAGCCCGCAGCCTGCTTGCGGACAATCGCGGAAAGCTGGATGAGCTGGCAAACCACCTGTATGAAAAAGAAACCATCACAGGAAGTGAATTCATGGAAATCCTGACCGGAAAGGAGTGCAGCTGACATGAAACAGCGGATGAATTTCAGCTGGAGTGCCTTCATCGCCGGTGTTTTGCTGACTGCCGGCGGCATTTATGCCCTGACCCACCCGGATAGCCTTCTGTCCGGACTGATCATCCTCTACGGCAGCCTTGCCCTGCTCACCGGCATCGAGGATATTCTGATCTATGTCCGGCTGTCCCGGTTTACGGGCTTCGGCCCCCTGCTGTCGCTGATTTCAGGAATCCTGAGCGTCATGTGCGGAATCATGCTGATCGCAAACCCGGACGCAGGAAAGTGGGCGCTTCTCATTCTGTTCCCAATCTGGTTTATTGCCCGCTGCATCGCGGGGCTGACGCGTACCGGTCTGATCCGCCTGATCGGGGATCCGCTTTATTACTGCTTTTCGCTGACTCTGAACATCCTCGGACTTGTGCTGGGATTTGTGATGATCTTCAGCCCGGCGCTCTCCTTTGTGACGCTCAGAGCAATCTGCTATATGGCAGCGGTCTATCTGATCCTGTGCGGAACGGAAAAACTCATGGAGGCATTCGCGGGAAACCGCTGGCTTCCGTAGCTCCCGGTTCCGGCTTGCCCGGGGCGGGCGCCGCATTCCAACGCGGGACTGTTAAAGAGCCTGATGTTCTTCACAGCCCTGCAAAAATGCCGATCGGAAGCCCGGTATTTTTGAGGCGAGCCCGACCGGCTTTCCCCCTTGTATCATTGTTTTTCGATTGCCCTGTCGGCAAAACGGCGGCTTTCAGCCGCATAGACCAACGTTTTCGGGGTGTGAACAAACTCAAAATGAGTTTGTTCACACCCCTTTTTATATTTCGTCCGTCCGGCAGCCTGCGCAGTCGGTGCGCCATCGGCTTTCTATATGTCGTCCGTTCGCGGCTCATGCGGACCGGTCCCGTTTTCCGTCATTCCAGCTGCCCGGCAAATGTCAGAAGCATTTGCCCCGGAATACATCGGTCCCGCCGCGGCGCGTCCGGGTCCCGTCAGCCACACCCCCGGTGCGGACGGCGCTCTTCCCGGAAAATATTCCTTCCGCCGCCGGAGGCTCCGGCAATGCCTTTCCGCAAGCCGTCAGCTCATCCGGCAACCGATGCATGCAGCCCCGTCAGCTTTCTGCCCACCGATGACAGAAATGCGGAAACATCGTCCCCGCCATACCCCATATCGGTCAGAACCACCGCAAGATACGGCGTATCCCCCATCACAATGTTCAATTCGTGGCACACGCCGTCAGACAGGGCAAACTGCCTTGCAACGGTAAGCGCGGACAGCTGCGTGGACAGCGATGTAGCTGCCGCAGAGGTCATGCTTTCCTGCATTGCCGAAGCATAATACGCGTCCCCTGTCATAAAGCGGTACGCCTCCCGAAGAATCCGAAGCGCGTCGGTCACTGTCAGGCTTTTCGGGTTGTCCTTTGCCACCGTGCATCCGAGCCGGAGCAGAAGCTCGTCCATATCCTGCGTACCGTACTCCGCCAAAAGCCTGTCATATGCCACCGCATCCCCATACTGCACAAGAAGCCTGATCAGCTCCAGATGTGTGTATTCTCTTCCGACTCCCGTGCTTTTGATGATGCTGCTGCCCGGAACGGCGTCCTCCGCCTTGTAAATATAGGTGCGGGACAGATCATAGCGCAGCTCTGCGGCGTTCTCCGCATTCCCGGCGGAAGCGCTCTTTTCCTGAGAAGCCTTTTCCAGAATGGCAAGCGCCAGAGAAAGCCCGTTTGCACTTCCGCTCTGGTATACGGTATCGCCTCCGCTGACATACACAGCGCCGGTCTCCAGATTCAGATACGCCGCCGAGACATGCGGATAAACCTCCTTTTTAATATAAATCGTTGTGCCGTATTCATCCGTGTCCGGCACAGATTCGGTCCGATAGGGCGCGCCGGTCTCCAAAAGATGGTCAAGCTCGGCAAGCAGCGCCGCGGTCCCGGAAAGATCGTGCATGGCGTCGGAATTTTTCCGGGCATCCAGCTGCTCCTGCAATTTTTTCAGTTCCTCCGTCTTTTCCGCAAGAAGCCTGCGCAGCTCCTCCGCGTCCGCTTCACTCTGACTGCCCTGTGCAAGCTGTGCCTGAAGCTTTTTGCATTCCTCTGAAAGGGATGCCAGCTCCTTTTCCGCCTCCGTCCGGTCCGCCTCAAGTCCGGCGATCTTCTGCTCTGCATCCGAGCGGAACGCTGCCTGCTCCTTTTCGCTTTTCGCCATCATTCCGTACAGAACAAATACCGCAGCGGCTGATACAATAAACAGAAGGGTCATGACAACCGCCGTTTTCTCCGGAATTTTCCGGATGCCGAACCAGGCAAACAGATTTTTCTTTTTGCGGATCGGGCGCGTCGGCTTGTACTTGATTCCGGCGCGGATCATATCCATGGTGGAGGTCATCTGCGACGGCTCTGTCACAGGGACCTCGTCCATCTTATCGGGGTCCGGAAGGGGGCGCTTTTCTTCCCGCTCCGCATCGGAACCCAGTCCTTTTCCTTCCTCCGCCGCGCTGTCCTGCGGGGTTTCTCGCAAATCATCGTCTTCCATCATATTCTATCGCCTTATCCTCCGGAAAATCCGAAAGCATCCTTTCCCGTAAACTGCTGCTGCCGCGTATTTCGGGCAGAAGGTCCGATCCCGCACCCGCCGCCGAAAAAACAGGCTGTACACGGACAAAATCCATGTACAGCCTACAGTATACCTTATAATTGTAAAAAAATCAACGCATTCCGGTTGCAAAGCCGTTCATATTTCACGAAAATCCCGGAAAACCGCAAAAATATGACCTTTACCTGTCGTTGTAAATCACAATTTCATCCGGCATGCAGTAATTCAGCTTGTCGCGGGCAATATCCATGATGTACGCATCGTCAAAAACCTTTTCAAGCTGTTCCTGCTTTTTTTCAATATCATCCTCATATGCCTGCTTCTGCGCTTCCAGCTCCTCCGCCTGCGCCCGGAGATCATTGTACTCCATTTGCAGCCGGAAAATATTGATAATACAGAAGGAAACGAAAACAAATACCGCCAGCTTCATAAACAGCGTCAGTCTTCCGCGGGTTCTCATGGTCATGTCCTCCTTTTTCCGAGCGGAAATCCTCCGCTCCGTCTTACTTTTTATTCGTCCGAGCGGCACCCTGACGGCGCCGGGACTTCTTTGCGGCTTTCCGGAAAAGCCGTGCGGCAGCTCTTTTCATGCGCCTTCAGCCGGACCGCACAGCACGGATTCCCTGTGCCCGCAGCCCCGCCGGCAAGTCCAAAGCGGCACAGCAGAGCGCCTGCACCGGGTCCCTTCAGCAGCCTCCCGTTTGCGGCAAGGCTCCGGTCAAAGCCGCCGGATCCCCCGTCCGTTCTGCTCCCGGAAGCCGTCCTTCGCCTCCCGGAGCATCCTCTTTTCCGTGCGGACAGTCCGACGTACCGCAGCCTGCCGATTCAGCATGCGCCATATCCCGCCGAAGCACCAGACAAGGCCCTTCCGGACAGGAACTACCGTCACGCGCCACAACAGCTCCGCAGCCCTCCTGAGAAACAGCAGCAGCGTCCCCGAAACCAGCATCACCAGACGCCCGACCGTAAAATAGTACGCCGCAAAGCCTCCGCACGCTGCGGCAAGCGCAAACCAGCGGAATCGACCGTAGTTCAGCTGATACGTAATCAGCGCCATCACACAGGCGGCAGTCAGAAAGAACAGAAGGTCCTCCAGAAAGACGGAAAGCCAGAACAACCGATCATACAGAGCTGCAAAAGAAGCGCCCTTCGGAGCTGCCCTCCGTCCGGCTCCGGTCCCGCATTCCCCGTCCGATTCGGCTTTTATCTCCGTCCGGGCAGCTCCCGCCGCATCCGGGGAGTATTCCGGAGCGCACCGCTCCACCCCTCCGCCACGCCGCATAGAAGCCTTTTCCGCGTGCCGCGCGGCTTTTTTTCTGTCCCGTGCAGCATTCTCCGCCCCGCCGTCCGGAACCGAAGCCTCCAAGGGGGCTGACTCCGCCGGACCGGCTTCTCTGCCTGCCCGCTTCTTCAAAAGACCGTCCCGCACGCCCTCCGGAAGTCCGCCCCCGCTTTCGCGCGCGGAAGCAATCCGTATAATCCGGAATACATCATATAAAACGCCCAGCAGAACACCGCCGAAAAGAGACCAGAGAAAATATGCGGCATAAGTCCCCTGCGATATGTACATAGCTAGCGGAACAGCGACCTGCGTTTTTTCCCGCCTGCCGCATCGCCTCGTTGTTCCATATAAAACAGCCCGTTCACCGTACCCTCAATCGAAAGCTCTCCGCGATCGGTATCCAGCTTCAGAATATGCAGTCCCTCGCCATCCACCGATAACAGTCCGCACACGGTCCGAATCACGATATTCCGCTCATCAAAGCTGCAAACATCCTCAGCGCCCGAAAGCGTCAAAAGCTTCCGGCTCTGCATCGTCAGATGATGCACCGGCTCCCGGGCGGCGCGTCCCTCCGCGCCTGTTTCCGCAATGCCCATTCCGTCACACTCTCCTTCGCTCTTGAATCCTGCCTCAGTATATGCAGGCAGCATCGGAGATATAACCTAAGAACCGCCCCTGCGCCGTTACGGAATCACCTCATACAGATCGGCAGCCTCCGCCTTGAGTGTGTGCTCCTTCACGTCCCTGACCCGGAGCTTCATGGTTCTTGACCCGAACCGGATCTCAATGACATCCCCCGTTTTCACCTCATAGGATGCCTTTGCGGGCTTGTCATTCACCAGCACATGCGATGCATCGCACGCTTCATTGGCAACCGTGCGCCGCTTGATGACGCGGGAAACCTTTAAAAACTTATCCAGTCTCATACCTTCCGTCCATTTCCGTGCCGGTCCGGCAGAAATACCGTTCTCCGCAGACCGCTCGTTCACAAGCGTTTGAAAACGCGGCTCCGGCAAACCGGAAACCGCCTGTCCGTGCGGCTCTGTCCCAGCCGCAGGCAGTCCGGCGCCCGTATAAACGGGAAGCCCGTACTGCCGTTTCTGCCCTTTTTCAAATGCCGGGAGAGCCCAAAGCCCTCCCGGCTTGTCATATCCGGATTACAGCTGATCCTTCAGCGTCTTGCCGATGGTAAAGGAAACGTGCTTGGAGGCGGCGATCTTCATCGCTTCGCCCGTATAAGGATTTCTGCCCTCTCTTTCAGCGCGCTCCTTCACATTAAAGGTGCCGAAGCCGACGATCTGAACCTTTTCGCCCGCAATCAGCGCATCCTTCATTGCATCAAAAACTGCGCTCACGGCAGTCTCTGCATCCTTTTTCTTCATTCCGGTCTTTTCTGCGACCGCATCTACCAAATTTGCTTTTGTCATATGAATGCTTGTCCTTTCAAACCACTAAATATTCATGGAATTTCAGTATACCATTATTTCAGACTTTTTGCAAGAGGATTTGCCATTTTCACAGGGAAAAATGTGTGCTGCCCGGATTTTCCGCAAATCCAAAAGAACGCCCGTGCATTCCGCATCGGGTGGGAAACCCGTGCCGCCGCCTTCCCCCGATGACAGAAGGGGCATGCCAAAGAAAAACCTCCCGCCGAAGCCGCTCCGTCTCTCAGCCCCAAAGCAGCCGTACCCTCCGGTGGGCACCCCCGATTATTCCTGCGGGGACCAGACATTTTACCCGTCTGCCGCATCTTTCATACAGCCGCGGGCTCCCGGTGCAGGCAAGCGCCTTACAGTCTTCCGGTACTATTTCCCCGCAGTCTCCTGCGCATGCTCCGCCTCTCTCCCGAGCCGGGCAGCAAAAGCATCCGCATACCGCGTCAGGGCCTCCTCTGCATCCTGCCCTGTCTTTTGCGCATAGGCGCACAGGAAAAACAGCGCCTTGCCCAAGGCTCATCCGGTGCCCGAGGCGTCCCCCGGACCTTCTCCGGTCAGCCCCGAGAGCCACCCTGCCGCAGACTCTGCGGCATCCGCGCCGCCGCTCTCCGAAAGAAAGCCGGAGCGCTTGACGATCTTCTGGGTGCGCATCAGCGCCGGAAGCGTCTTTGCCACCGCGTTTACCGCATCGGCAGGCGTTTTCTGCTCTTTTGTGCTTGCTTTTATGGCATCCCAGCCCGCAAGGACCTCTCCGGCATTTTGCAGCACGGCATCACCGAATACATGCGGATGCCTGACCACCATCTTCCGGCACACCTCCGTGACCACATCCCGCCACGCAAAAGCGCCGTCCTCCTCCGCCAGAACCGTATGAAACATCACCTGAAACAGCACGTCGCCCAGCTCCTCGCGCAGCATCGCCGGGTCTCCCCGGTCAATTGCCTCCGCCGCCTCATATGCCTCCTCGATGAAGTTCTGCCGGATACTCTCATGCGTCTGCTCCCGGTCCCACGGGCAGCCCCATTCCGAGCGGAGCAGCCTTACAAGCGCATGCAGCTCCTCCGTATCAAAAACCGTTCCGTCGGTCAGCGCCTCTTTCAGGCGGCAGGCTTCTTCCTCTGACACCGGTCGGCACCTCCTTGATAAGCTTCACTCTGCAAAGGAGCCGATAGATAGAGGCTCCCTTCGGAAGCATCAGAATATCGCCCTTTGTCACGCCGTGCAGGCGGAATACCGAGAAAAGATAAACCGCCGCCGCCAAAAGAATGGCAAGCACCGTCACAAGCCTTCCGGTCCCGAGCACCCTTGAAAGTCCGGCATAGGACAGAGAGGCTGTCAGTCCGCACAAAAACGCACAGACAAACGGTCTGAGAAACACGCGGGATATCCGAGGAGCGTACCCGGTCCGCTGCTTCATAAAGCGGAAATTGATAAGCATAGTCGTCAGATAGCACAGGCAGGTACCGATCGGTGCCCCATACATACCGATCTGCCTGATTCCGATCAGTATGTAGCTGGAGAGCAGCTTGACTGCGGAGCCAGCCGCGATCGAAAGGATCGGAAGCCGTTCCAGCTTCTGCGACTGAAGAATCGCGTTTGTAATGCTGAACATCGCCAGAGGGAAAATCGCCAGCGCCAGCACGCTCAGAAGCGGAGCAGCCATTTTCGCGGATGCCTCCGGGAACAAAAGCTTCAGGATCGGCTCGGACAGAACCGACATCCCGATGGCGCAGGGCAGCGAGATCAGCGAACAGATCCTGAGCGAGCTGTCCAGTGTCATCCGGACCCTCTTCCGGTTTCCGGAGGCGCGGGCAGCGGTCAGATACGGCACAATGGAGGAAGCGATCGGATAAATCAGAACCGGCGGCAGGTTGAACATGGTAATCGCCAGCGTCTTATAGTTTCCGAACAGCGATTCCACGACCTCCTCCGCATATCCGATCGACTGAAGGCGGTTGGACAGAATGATTCCGTCCAGAACGTTGGTGAACGGAAGCACCGAGGAGCTGACGGTGATCGGGATGCCGACCGCCAGAATCATCCGCAGTATCTTTTTGGTGGAGTGCACCCGGAGTCTGCCGTGCGAAGGCACCGTGCGAGGCTCGGGCAGAGGCGCACGGAAGCAGAGCCTTGTGATGAACAGGTACACCATGCCCAACCCGGTTCCGATGGAAAGTCCGATCAGCGTATACGCCGAGACAATCCACATTTCATAGCCCTGCGCCGCCGCGTATTTCGCCAGACTGATCCCGATGATCAGCTTGCCGAGCGCCTCGATGATCTCGGAGACCGCCGTCGGCACCATGTTCTGGTGACCCTGAAAATAGCCGCGGTACACCGACACGATGCAGATGAAAAACAGCGTCGGAGCAATCGCCATAATCGCGTAATAGGCGTTATCGATTTTATACAGGTGCGCAAACGCCTTTGAGCCGACCAGCATGATCAGCATGCCGAAAAAGCCGATCAGGGAGAAGACCGTCAGGGATACCCGGAAGATTTTCTTTACCTCGCGCACATTTCCCTTGGCACGCGCATCCGATGTCAGAATGGAAAGCGCGACCGGAACGCCCGCCGTCGAAACCGTATACAGCCAGACGTACAGGTCATTTGCCACATTATAATAAGACATGCCCCCGTCGCCCAGAATCCGATGCAGGGGGACCTTCAGAAGCGCGCCGATGATCTTGACCAGCACATTTCCGACGGTAAGTGCAAGAACTCCGGAAAACAGAAGATGCGAGGAGTTTTTAGAAGTATTTTTCACAGATTTCCCTCATCTCATATTTCAGTTTTTCCATATCGATGCCGGTATATACGCCGTTTTCCCAGAGGATCCTCCCGTCTGCCATGGTCAGGCAGACATTCGAAGCATTGGCGCTGTACACTGCCGTGTATACCGGATCGTACATCGGAATATTGTTGACCGCATCCAGATCGATCAGAATCAGATCTGCCTTCATTCCCGGGGCGATCCTGCCCGAATCGCATCTGCCCTGCGCAAGCGCGCCGTTTTCGGTCGCCATCCTAAGAAAGGAGCCTGCGGGAAACCGCTCCGGACTGTGGCAGATCCCCTTATGCAGGATAGAAGCCACATGCATTTCCTTCATGATGTCCAGCGTATTGTTGGATGCCGCACCGTCGGTTCCGAGCGCAACCGTCACCCCTGCCCGCTCCATCCCGGCAAGCGGCATCACCCCGGAGCCGAGCTTCAGATTGGAAACCGGGTTATGAACGGCAACCACGCCCTTTTCGTGCATCAGCTCCATATCGTTTTCATCCACCCAGACGCAGTGCGCCGCCGAAACCGGCACATCCAGAACGCCGCACTCTGCAAGGAACGCCATCGGCGTCATATGATGCCTTGCGATGCACTCCTTATGCTCCTTTTCTGTTTCGGAAACATGTATCTGAATGCGTGCGCCGTGCGAAGCCGCATACCCGGCAACCGTGCGGCACATGCCCTCCACATTGGTATATTCCGCATGCAGGCTCATATCCACCCGGATCCTGCCGTCGGCTACCCCGTTGTACTGCTCAAACAGGGACACCGCCTCCAGATAGCGGCTGTCCCTGCGAAAGTCTGCCGCAGGATCAAAGGACACGATCGAACGGGAAATGTTCGCCTTCATGCCGGACTCCATGACCGCCCTCACCGTCTGATCGGAAAAGTAGTACATATCCGAAAAGGACACGATGCCGTTCCGGATCATTTCCGCCGCAGCAAACAGCGATGCCGTATAGACTGCCTGTGCGGTCAGCTTATCCTCTGCCGGAAAAATCCGCTCCTCCAGCCATCTTTGCAGCGGGAGATCCTCTCCATAGCCGCGGAACAGCTGCATGGCAGCGTGCGTATGCGCGTTATACAGCCCCGGCAGCACAAGCCGCCGTCTGCAATCCAAAATGCGGTCGAATCTTCCCTCCGGCACCGTTTTTGTAACCGACATGATCCTGTCATTTTCTATAGCAACATGTCCCTGTCCGCCGTCAGGAAGGCAGACGTCTCGCAGCAAAAGCTTCATTATGATATCCTTTCTTCCGGAATCGGACGACCTCTGCCGGGCAGAATCTCCGCAGCAGGCAGCGGACGGCGCGGCACACAGCCGCGTGAGCTGCCTGTCGGCTCCGTGCTCCGGCCTTTCTGCCGGGCGCGTCCTTCCGATGCGTATACTTCCCATTTGTGGGCCTGCGGAGCCGTGAGCCGGTTTTCTCCGCGCACTGTGCTGTCCGGAGCCGAAAGCCGCTTCCGCAGCGGTTCGCAGACTCCCTTCCGCCCGACGGGCAGCGCCTCTGCCCGACCCGGTGCTGTGCAGCAAGCAGCCCGCGTCCGGCAGTCCGGGGGCTTCTCATCAAGCCGTGGGACAGGACAGCTGTGCGCGCTTTCCCGCCTGTCTCTGTCTGCCTTCCGGGCAGCACAAGCCCGTGAATCTGACAATCCGGAACTGACAATCCGGAGAGGAAGACGGCGCCGCGCCCGGAAAACGGGCTTTCTCCAAGGCGGCAAAGACAAAACGGCACCCGCCGCAGTCCGTGCCTTCAAAAAATTCTCTCAAAGCCGGCACCCGCCGCAGTCCGTGCCTTCAAAGCATGTTCAAAGACGGCTTCCGACCGCAGTCCCCGGCTCCGATGCGCTTCCGCAGGAGCGGCACGCCGCCCGGCATCCGCGCCCGCCGCGGTCGACCGCTTCCGTTCTGCCGCTCATTCGGCTCCGATAAACTCCCGGAACACGGAATCCGCAGGCACAAGTCTTCTGTCCAGCCGCGGAAGCGCGGACAGCCGAAGAATCAGATTCCGCGCCTCGGAATAGCTGCTGCTCTCCGGCGTAACCTGCGACAAAAGACGGATAGCCTCCTCCGCAATGACAAACAGCTCATATTGCAGCGTCGAATCGATTTTCATCTCCGCATATCCGGCATACGGCTCGATGTTTTTCTTTTCATTCTCCACCACGGTGTGCCAGACATCAAAGGTTTGTGCGGGAAGCGTGCCGCGGAACCGATAATCCCGCACCAAGCGCCTCAGAAACCGGATCTCGCGGGAAGAAAACTCCATGCCGCACGCCGTAATTTCGTCCCCCACGCTGATATACACGCTGCAAACCGCCGCTTCCCCGAACATCTCCGTCACCTGCGGGTAAATCGCCTGAATCCCCTCAAACACAACGGCGTCATACGTCCCCGCCTCAACGGCTTCAAAGCCGCTCCGTTCCTTCCGCAGAAAATCATACTTTGGACAGCGCACGGTTTTTCCGGCGAGGATCCCGTCAATAAACTGCTTCAGCTCCGCAGAGTCGATCGAAGCGAAGGAGTCCCAGTCATAGGCAACGCCCTTCTGACGCGCGATTTCTGCCAGCTCATCCCGGTTTCTGTAAAAATCGTCGATTGAAATCACCCTGACCCGAAATCCTTTCTCAGCCAGCCGCGCAATCAGAATATTGGCAGTCGTGGTCTTCCCGGAGCAGGTCGGTCCGGACAGCGTCACGATCCCGGGGCGCGCCGCCAGAATCCGTTCCGCTACCGCATGCACGCCGGTACGGAACCGCTCCTCGCCCTCCAGCACAAAGCGGAGCTTTTCCTCCTCTGTTTCAAACATTGCATTGCAATACGTCATAATCCACCCTGTATCCTTTCTTTCGGGTCAAACGCAGCGGAATCCGCCGGTTGTTCTGCCGCACCGCCTCCGACAGCTGTTATGCCGGCAAAGAAAGCCTGACAAACCTGCAAAGCTGCTTGGCAGTCCGTGTGCTCCGGACGGTCGGAGTTACTTCGGCAATTCACTTCCGATTTTTTCGAAAAACCGATCTGTCTGCCCCGGCTCATTTCCCATCGATAGATATTCATACGGATATTTCGGCATAAATATGCGTGTAATGTGATCGTTTTTCCGGTCAACCAGCTTTGTGACCGCTCCTGCTCCGACGGCAAATATGCTGTGAATCTCCTCCATAATGAAAATGTTGTAAAGTCCTTCCGTCCCCGGCTGTGCAAAGCCGACATTTTCAAGATTGCCGATCGCGTTCTTCTGCCGGTAAATATAATACGGCTCATACCCGTTTGCCCGCGCGGTCAGCTGGGAATACTCCACACATTTCCCGGTATCCCCGCCGGTCCGGGAATATATCCGCGCACCGCTGTTCAGAATATCCGCCGACTTCTTGACGCAGAAGGTGTGGACGGTTATATTCTCCGGCTTCAGCTCCGTCACGGTGTCAACCGTGCGGGAAAAGCTGTCAAAGCTGTCTCCCGGCAGACCGGCAATCAGGTCCGTATTGATCTGGAACCCGCCGATCTCCCGTGCGGCGGCAAACGCCCGGTAAAAGTCGTCTGCGGTATGCTTTCTGCCGATCGCGTGCAGCACCTCATCGTTCAGCGTCTGCGGGTTGATGCTGATCCGCGTTACGCCATAGCTTTTGGCGACCCGCAGCTTTTCGGGCGTGATGGTGTCCGGGCGTCCCGCCTCCAGCGTATATTCCAGAAGCTCCCCGGGATCCGTCTGGCTGCTCACACAGGAAAGAAGCCGCTCCAGCTGTCCGCAGTCAAGAATGGAGGGCGTTCCGCCGCCGATATAAACCGCGATCAGCTTCAGCCCGGACTGCCGTATGATCCGGAACATTCTCCGGATGTCCTCGCAAAGCCGCTCAATATACGCAGGAATCAGGGACAGAAGCCGTTTTGTCGAATACGAAACAAAGGAGCAGTACGCGCACCGTGTCGGGCAGAACGGAACCGATATGTACAGACTGCACGTTCCGTTCCCGTACCGTTCGATCAGAGCCGACTCCCGCATTGCAATGTCGGCGGTCAGCGCCGCCTTCTTCGGCGTCACAAAATATTCGTCCGTCAGCCCGGCAATCACGCCGTCCCGGTCCTTACCTGCGGAAAACGCCTGAAGCGCCAGCTTTGCCGGACGCACCCCGGTCAGAATGCCCCATGCCGGAGCGCTTCCGAACATGTGGGTCCCGGCGTCCAGAAGCGCCACACCGGCGGCAATCCGGTGTGTTTTCTGTGTGCTCTCCCAGCGTGCATACGGCTCCGTGTGAGATGCCGATGCGGTTTTCCCGCCGCACGTCACCCGTGCGGAAACCACGGCAGTCTCCCCGCATGGCGTCACAGAGAAGGTCACGGACGGGGTGTCCGGCGTAATCTCCTCCTTCTCCGAGAATTTTGCCCCGGGGAAAAAGATCAGACACAGCGTCTGCGCGTAGGAACGATTCAGATCTCCGTTTATCACAAGCTTCATAATGATGACCATAGCTTCCGCACCGGCGAAAGCCTCCTCTTTTTTTGGAATTGCTGTCGGCTTCCCGGGTGCCCTGTCCGGGAGGAGCGCTGCAAAGCCGCTGCTCACTGCCTGCTGCCGGGCGTCCGTCCCTCCCGGTCGGGCGGTCTCTTCCCCGGTTCGGCTGTGGGAAAGCCGCTTCGGAGCGTGAATTTTTCGGAAGCAGGCGCCTGACGCTCCGCCCCCGCCGTCCTTCTGTGCTGCCGGTGCCGCGCCTTCGGTCAAGCAAAAAGCGGTGCAAGGGCGGCAGAGTTCATTTCACCGCGCGGGCGCTTTGACGGGGAACGCCCCGGCGCAGCCGTCAGCCTGCGTTTCTGCGCCATAGAGGCTCCCTCCCGCCATCGGCACAAAGGAGAAGCCCGCCTCACGGAACATTTCTCCGCCGCCCCGACGGTGCATCGATCCGGAAGCCTCCGGCAGGCTCCGAAGTCACTTTTCCGCCGCAGACGCCTTCTTTTTCAGAAGCGCACTGTCCATGATCACGGTCACAGGACCGTCAGCTGTCATGTCAAGCTGCATATCTGCGCCGAACACGCCGGTCCCGACCCGGTCCTCCCCGAGCCTCTGCCGCAGAAGCGATGCGGCATGCAGATACAGCTCTCCGGCGCGGGTCGGCTTCTCCGCAGCCATGAAATCCGGACGGTTGCCGTGCGTATAATTTGCCGCAAGCGTGAAATTCGACACCAGAAGCACTCCGTACCCCATATCCGTCAGGGACCGGTTCATTCTGCCGTTTTCATCCGGAAAAATGCGGAGCTTTACAATCTTATCGGCAAGCAGGCGGCAGTCCTCTTCCCCGTCCCCCGAAACGGCGCAGAGCAGAATCAGCAGTCCGTGCCCGCACGCGCCGGAAACGCTTCCGTCCGCCACGCAGACGGCGCGGCTGATCCGCTGCAATACGGCAATCATACCTGTCCGCCTCCCCGTTCCGCTCCGCGCGTCACATTCTGCACGTTCGGAATGGACTTCAGCCGGGACGCAATGGAGCGCGCATGGTCCAGATTCCGGCAGCCGACCGTAATCTGCAAAACGATCAGGGAATCGCTCTGCCGGTGCGTGCTGATCTGGTGCAGCGCAACGTGCATGTCCGCAAGCGCCATGGTCACATCGGCAATCAGCCGGATATCCGGCACCGCCGTGATATGAAGCGTTGTTTCAAAGCTTGCCGCCTCCGCAGCCAGCTCATCGGACGCCCAATGTGCGGAAACAAACCGCCCGTCATATTCGGGCTTATCCAGATTGGAGGTCACATTCACACAGTCCTTCTTGTGAATGGAAATTCCGAAGCCCTTGGTAATAAAGCCGATGATGCTGTCCCCGGGAAGCGGGTTGCAGCATTTTGCGAATTTCACCGCACAGCCGTCCACGCCGTCCACAATCACGCCGCCCGTCGATTTTTTCCGGCGCTGCACGGTCTGTACCTGCTCGGGCACCAGCACAGCCGGCTCCTCCTGTTCCTCCGTATGCGAAATGCGGTCAACCTCTTCCTTCATCTTGGACAGGATCTTCCCGACGGTCAAGCCGCCGTAGCCGATGACGTTCAAAAGGTCATCCCCGCTCTGGATCCCGATCCGTCTGGCAACCGTATTCAGAATCTCCGCCTTCTGTCCCTCGGTCAGGGAGCTGCTCATCCGACGGAATTCCCGGTCCGTTTCCGCCTTGCCGTATGCAATATTTTCCGGACGCATTTCGCGCTTGAACCACTGGCGGATCTTATTCCTCGCCTCCGAGGTCTTCACGATCTTCAGCCAGTCGCGGCTCGGTCCGCGCGATGCCGAGGAGGTCAGAATCTCCACGATCTCACCGTTCTGCGGCACCCGGTCGATCGGGACGATCATGCCGTTGATTTTCGCCCCCACCATCTTATTGCCGACCGCCGAATGGATCGCATAGGCAAAATCGATGACGGTTGCGCCCTGCGGAAGCGTGATAATATCCCCCTTCGGAGTAAAGATGAAGGTATCGTCGTGCAGAATATCGATCTTCAGCGCCCGCATGAATTCGTCCGGGTCGCGCGTGTCATCCTCCGTTTCGATCAGCTTCGCGATCCAGGAGAGCTTTCTGTCAAGCTCCTCCTTGCTCTCCGCCACCCCGGATTTATACTTCCAGTGCGCACAGACGCCGTATTCCGCGATCTGATGCATCTCCCACGTCCGGATCTGAATTTCAAACGGAATCGCATTTCTGCCGATCACCGTCGTGTGCAGGGACCGGTACATGTTGGGCTTCGGCGTGGAAATATAGTCCTTAAAGCGTCCCGGCACCATTTTGAACATGTCGTGCACAAGACCCAGCACCGTATAGCACTCCGCCTCGGTCTGAACAATCACCCGCAGTGCGTAAAAGTCATAGATCTCGTCAAAGCTCTTGTTCTGCTCATACATCTTCCGGTACACGGAATAGACGGACTTCACGCGCCCCTCCAGCGTAAAGTCAATCCCTGTCTCAGTCAGCTTGTTTGAGACCTCAGCGCGTGCGCTTTCAATGAAGTCCCGGTTTTGCCCGTATCTGCGTTCAATGTCGTCCTGAACCTCCGCATAGCCGATCGGGTCCAGATAGGACAATGACAGGTTTTCAAGCTCCTGCTTCATACGCTGCATACCGAGCCGGTGTGCAAGCGGCGCATAGACATGCATCGTCTCCAGCGCCGTGGCGCGTCTCTTCTCGTCCTTCTTCACACCGAGCGTCCGCATGTTGTGCAGACGGTCGCAGAGCTTGATGAAGATAACTCTGACGTCCTTTGCCATCGCGAGGAACATTTTCCTGAGGTTCTCGACATGCTCCTCTTCCTTATTTTCAAACGGAATATGCACCAGCTTGGTCAGACCGTCCACCAGCATGCGCACATCGTCCCCGAACTGCTTTTCGATCTCGTCCAGACTGATTTTTGCGCCGCAGTCCTCCACCGTGTCGTGCAGAAGCGCCGCACAGATCGAATCGGTATCCAGACCGAGCGAGGCAACAATCTCCGCCACGGCGACAGGATGCGTAATATACGCCTCCCCGCTGTAGCGGTACTGTCCCTCATGCAGAGCTGCAGCACACTGATAGGCTCTTTGGATCTTATCAATGTCATAGCGCTTTCCGCTCTTCTCCAGCGTCAGAAGCAGCCGCTCGATGCTGTGCGATGCGGGATCAGCGGAGCCGACCCCTGCCTGAACGCCGTCCAATTCTTTTTTCTGTTCGTTTCCGTTCATAGTCTGACCATCCTCATGTTTGCCGCCGTCCCGGCATCTGTCTCTGTGCAAAGTCCCGTGCGCTCCGGAAAGGCGCATCCTGTTCATGCCGACCGGCGCGGCTCCGGTTCTCTCCGCCGGGAGCCGGCTTTCCGGCAAAGCAGCGTCCGGCATCGGCTCCCGCTGCCGCCGCAAGCCGCGCACCGAAAGCATCCCGTCCTCCGCGTCAAACCGCTCTCGCGCAAGGAGCTGCCGCTCCGTATCCGGAACACCGGAAGCTGCCGCCGTTTTTTTTTCAGTTTCCCCCGGCGCGCCGCCGGATATGCCGGTACAGCGCGGACTGCTCCAAATCAACCTTGTGATCCTGCTCATGGATCCGGAACACATACCGCTCCGCCCTGCGGTCCGCGCTGTTCCCGTTGGAGGAAAGTGCATTTTCCGCAGACAGAAGCCCCGTCTCCGAAAGAATATCAAGCGCCAGCCGCAGGCGGGGATACGTCATATGCTGCCCCTGAAGCCGTGCCTGCAGACAGTGAAGCGTCATGGCTCCGTGTCCGGACTGCACCTCGCGGCGCAGGCAGAGGTAGAGCGACACAAAATCCGACCGGGTCGGCACCGCGTTCCATGCGAGCGGAATCGGCTCCGTGCCTGCGGTGATGATCCGGTACTGCTCCTGTCCTGCGGTCAGCCCCCGGTAAAACGCGCCCGGATGATTGATATCCCGCACAATCAGCTGTGCCGTCTCGTTGCCGCGGAATTCGTTGACGGTCAGGTTGAACATCACGTCAGCCCTGTCGCCTGCGACAAAGTCCAGCTCCTCCGCAACCGTCCCGAAGCAGACCGCAGCCAGCAATCTTCCGTTTTTCCGAAGCGTCATCCGTGTGTGCCGGTTGCTTCCGATCGGCATGATCTCCACGATTTCCGCGTCCCGCAAAACAAACAGCGGCACCGGATTGGATACGCCGTAGGGCTCCAGAAGATACAGCTCCTGCGCCTGCCTGAGCGTCAGCTCGGATGCCTCCGTTTCGCAGTCCGCATCCAGACGCGCCGTCAAAAGCTCCGGCTTGAGGCGCTCCCGGGCATACGCATTGATCCGCCGGCAGAACTCCTCCAGGTTTTTCCGTTCTATCGTCAGTCCGGCTGCCAGCTCATGCCCGCCAAACTTCAACAGCAGGTCGGAGCATGACTGAAGCGCCTCCACCAGATTCAGCCCCCGCACGCTTCTCCCCGAGCCCTTTCCGATATCCCCGTCAAAGGAGATCAGAATGGAGGGGTAGCCGTAATGCTCCGTAATCCTGGACGCCACGATCCCGACCACACCGTGATGCCAATGGTCGTCATGCAGCACGATTACCGGATTCTCACCGAGGTCCGGGAGCTTTGCGATCTTGTCAGCCGCCTGCTCCATCATAAGGTTTTCCTCATTCTGACGCTCCCGGTTGATCTCGCACAGCTCTGCGGCAAGCCGCTCTCCCTCCGTCACCGAATCGGTCAGAAACAGCTCCACCGCACGGGACGCATCGGAAATCCTTCCCGCCGCGTTGATTCTGGGAGCCAGCGTAAAGCCGATGAGAGACGAGGTCACGCGCTTTTTAGAGGAACCGGAGCCGGCAGTCTGCGCAAGCAGCGCCGCAAGTCCGGGACGCTTTGTTTCCGCGATCCGGACAAGCCCTATGCTGACGATCAGCCGGTTTTCCCCGACAAGCGGCATGACGTCCGCAACCGTTCCCATTGCGACAAGGTCAATGTACTCCATGCACATTTCCCGCATAAAATCGCCGGAATCCCCGATCTGACGCCGTTCCGCCGCCTCCAGCGCACACGCCAGCTTAAACGCCACGCCGACCCCCGCAAGAGCCTTGAACGGATAGGTACAGTCGCTGCGCTGCGGGTTGACCACAGCCTCCGCACGGGGCAGCTCCTCATGGCAGGCATGGTGGTCGGTCACGACCGCCTCCATCCCAAGCGCATATGCGTATGCGATTTCATCCGATGCCGTGATACCGGTATCCACAGTGATCAGCAGGCGGCAGCCCTCCGATGCCAGCCGGTCCAGAGCCTCCCGGTTCACACCGTAGCCCTCTCCGATCCGGTTCGGTATGTAATATCCGACGTCCGCTCCCCGGCGTCTGAGATACAGATACAGAAGGCTGACCGAGGTCACTCCGTCCACATCGTAATCCCCGTAAATCACAATCCGCTCCCGGTCATGGATCGCCCGCTGGATCCGTGCCACCGCCCGGTCCATGTCGCGAAGCAGAAAGGGATTGTGAAACAGCTCCGTCTCCACCCGGATAAAACGCTTTGCCTCCTCCGGGGTCCGATACCCGCGGTTAAACAAAAGCCGCGCGGTCAGCGGAAGCACCTGAAGCTCCTCGCAGATCCGTTTCAGCTCCGCCTCATGCCCGCATGAGGTATCCGTTATATTCCATATCTTATCGTTGCCCAAAGCCTTACTCCGCCTACAAAAGAATTCGGGAATCCCCGTCATATGCCGTCCGTCAGCCGTCCTGCCTCCGGTACCGGCGCATCAGTGAAAGCGCGCAGGAGAGTCCGTCAACCGCAGCGCTTGTAATTCCGCCCGCATAGCCCGCGCCCTCCCCGCAGGGGTAGAGGTTCGGGTACAGAGCCGAGGTGAGAAGCTCCGGCTGACGCACAATCCGCACGGGCGCCGAGGTGCGCGTCTCAACGCCGGTCAGAACCGCATCCGGGCACGCAAAGCCCCTGAGCTTCCGGTCAAAATCATTCAGACCGAGACGCAAAAGCTCCGTAATCCTCGGCGGAAACAGCGCGCCGAAATCCGCGGTTCTGACGTTGCCGTTCATGTACGTCGGGATGATCCTGCCAGGCTCCGTCCCGTGCTTGCCCGCAAGGAAGTCTCCGACCGTCTGCACGGGTGCGGCATACCCGCCGCCTCCCGCCGCAAAGGCGCGCTCCTCCAGCATCCGCTGAAAGGCAATCGGCTCCGGCTCGCTGACCGAAACGGCAATTGCGGCGTTTGCGTTGGCACCGTCCCGCTTATACCGGCTCATGCCGTTTGTCACGACTCTCCCCTCCTCGGAGGCAGCCGCAACCACCTCGCCGCCCGGACACATGCAGAAGGTGTAGACCGCGTCCTCCCCGACCCTGCGGGAAAGCGCATATTCCGCATGTCCGAGACCCGGGAGGCCGGCAAACCGCCCGTACAGCGCCTCATCGATGTCTTTTTGCAGATGTTCGATCCGGACGCCGACCGAAAAGGGCTTCGGCGTCAGCAAAACACCGCTTTTTTGCAGCATGGCATAGGTATCCCGCGCCGAATGTCCGATTGCAAGAATCAGAGCGCCGCACGGAAGCTCATCATCCCCGGCAAGAACCGAGCGGATCCCCCGGGAATCGGTCCGGAAGCCGGTCATTTTCGTCTCAAACCGGATCTCTCCGCCGAGCGCCCGGATCCTGTCCCGGAAGCCTGCCACGACTGCCCGGAGCCGGTCGGTTCCGATATGCGGCTTTGCCTCGGTCAGAATCTCCGCCGGGGCGCCGAAGGTACGGAAGCACTCCAGCACATATCTGCATTTTGCATCGTTGATCCGGGTCAGGAGCTTTCCGTCCGAAAAGGTCCCTGCACCGCCCGCGCCGAACTGAATGTTGGTTTCCGTATCCAGAATGCCGGTCCTGTAAAAGCGCTCCACCCGTGCGACACGCTCCTCCACGTCTCCGCCGCGCTCCAGAATCAGAGGACTGTATCCGCGCTCCGCAAGCAGCAGCCCGGCAAACATTCCGGCCGGACCGAAGCCGACTATGACCGGTCTTGCCGAAAGCGGCTCTTCGCCCTCTGCTGCCGGCAGTGCGCTCTCCCCGTTCAGGACGGCATCCAGCCTTGCAAGCGCCTGCGCATCCGGCTCGGCATCCGTTTCCAAAAGCACGGAATACACAAAGTTCAGCCGTCCCTCCCGGCGGGCATCGACTGACCTTTTGTAAACCGACGCCGACCGGATATCCCTCCGGGAAAGGAGGGGAGCCAGCCGCTTCCGCGCCAGCGCAAATGCCTCTCCCTCCGGCGACGTGACCGGAATCCGGATATTTTTCACGATAATCTGTTTCATATTTCCTCTGCTTCATCCGGCAAGGTCCGCCGCCGGACGCAATCTTTCAAAGCTGCCCGCAGCGGTCTGCGGGCATGCGCAGCACTGTCGGAGCATGCAGCCCCGTCCCGGCAGCCGCATTTTCTGCTCCGCCCGTCCGGCAGAGCATCCGGACCGCAGCGCGCCGTCCCGAGGTTCGGCAAAGAACCGATCCGGCATCACCGCCGACAGCGCCGCCGCTTCTCCTCCGCGCAGCACGGAACCGCCGCGCAGGAGAAAAGCTGCGCATCCCCCGCAGAGAAGCTGTCAAAATCAGCCCTCCGGGGAAGCTGCCGATGTCGCCGCGTTATGCATCCCCTATCGCCCGCACGGAAACCGAATAGCTTCCGACCTCATACACCGAGGAGCCATACGGCTCCGCAAACCGGAACTCCACCGGCAGAAGCGTTGTCCCGTCCGTTTTTTTCAGCGCCGAAAGGTTTACCACCGCTTCCACGCCCGCCGAGGTCAAATACCGGATCAGGGACGCCGGTCCCCGGACCCTTATGCTGATCGCCTCCGTCAGGATCTCGCACGCCGTGTCTCCCTGGTTTTCGGTCGTAAAGCTGCGGATGACAAGCGTTTTGCTTTGCAGCCCGATCATCTTGACCGTGATGGAAACGGCATCGATCTCTGCGGCGCAGGTCACTCCGTCCGGCAGGTTCAGGGAGACGCTGTAGGTGCCGTCTGTCTGAATCTGCTTTTCATCGATCGTATAGAACCATTCTGCGGCATCCACCGCATCCGCTTCGCCCTTGATCCGGACGGAGGACGGCTCCAGCCGGACCTCCGCATTGGTATCGTTGAAATATCCGTACCGGTATCTGACCTGAAGCGGCAGCGTCCGGTACTTATACACCGGAACCGTCACGGTCGCGCTCTGCGTCTGCATGGTCAGATAGCTGCTCTGCACCGGATTTCCGGAGGAATCCACCGGAACCATGGAGCCGCTGCAATTGACCGTCCTCTCCACCTTTCCGAGATTCAAAGCCACCTGCGCATATTCCACCGTCTGGAGCACGGATTCCGGCCCCGTAATCCGGACCGAGGAGGGAGAGCAGACAATTTCGCTCTCCGCAAGCTCATAATCGTCCTCAAGCATGTAATCGTCGATTCTGGCACGGACCGGCACGACGATTGAGGTTGTGTTGTCCAGATAGAGCGTCACTCTCGTCTGACTGGCAGCGCCGAGCGTCAGTCCGTTCGGCAGATTAAATTCCAAATCAAAGGAGTATTTCCCAGCTGCCATTCCCTCCGGCACCGTGATATGCGCGTCAATGTCTGCGGCAGTTACGTTTTTGGTCTGGCTCCTTCTGCCGAGCACCGTCACGTCCACCGTCACTCCATCGCCTGTCAGAACAGACAGCCCGCTCCGGTTATCCACCGTCACGCTGATCCCCTTGTATTCCCACTGAGTGGTGGGGCTGTCGGTCGCCATGACGTAAAACCACAGGGCAAACGCAACCAGCACCACGCCGATCCGCGCGATCCAGTCCATGGTTTTGCTGCGCCGGACCGTAATCTCCCCGGTTGTATTGCGTGTATCGGCAGCTTCATCCGAAGCGTCCTGCTTTTTCAGAAAGATAAACGGATTTTTCATATCGATACCCTTTCCGCAGATTCCGGTGTGTCCCCTCCGGTCCGTTTTCCTTCCCGGACGGCGCCCCGCCGGTCAGAGCTGCTTTCCCCCGTCCGGATTTTTCTGGAGCTTCCCGCGGACCTTTCCCTGTGCCGTGTCCAGAAGAAGCTGCTCCAGCGTCCGCTTCAAAGAGTTATAATTGAAGCCGCGCCGCAGTTGTCCGTCCTTTGCCAGCGAAATTGTTCCGGTTTCCTCCGATACGATGATGACCAGAGCATCGCTGTTTTCGCTCATGCCGATGCCTGCCCGGTGCCGGGTTCCGAGGTCCTTGATGATCGCGTCATTGGTGGAAAGCGGCAGAAAACAGCCTGCGGCATAGATCCTGCCGTCCCGGATCACCACCGCGCCGTCGTGCAGCGGAGCCTTGTTGAAGAATATGTTTTTCAGCAGAAAGGAGGATACGTCCGCATTGACGATCACGCCGCTTTTGATAACGTCCCCGAGCTTGGTCGAGCGCTCCAGAACAATCAGCGCTCCGGTTTTGGAGGCGGAAAGATCGGACGCCGCCTCGCAAAGCTCCTTGATCATTGCCGCCAAAGCGCCCTGATCCCGGTTTTCTCCGATGGATTTCAGGCTTTTCAGCGGTTCACCGCCGATTTTCTCAAGCGCGGACCGAAGCTCCGGCTGAAACACGACAACCAGCGCGACCAATCCCGCCTGAAACACGTTCTGCATCAGAAAATGCAGGGTGTTCAGCCCCAAAAGCTCCGACAGGAACTGCAGAAGAATCAGAATCATAACGCCCGCGAACAGCTTGCCCGCACGCCGGTCCCGGATAAACCGGTATACCTGATACAAAAGCACCGCGACCACCAGAATATCAAGAATATCCTGCCAGTCCATCAAACCGATCTGCGTGGAGAAAAAACGCCACGCTTCCCTTATGCCGTTCCTCAAAAATTCCATTATTTTACACCATCATTCTGCACAATAGGATTATATTATATTGTACCATAGTTCCGGTCAAAATACAAGTGCAATATTTCCGTCCGGAACAAGTAATTTTCATTGGTTCCGCCTTCCTTCCGGAGCATCGGAGGAGCCATGCGCGCATCGGCTCCGGCTGTGTGAAAAAGGCGCAGAAGCCGACTGGCTTCACACACCAAAAAATGCCCCGAAAAAGGTCCGCGGCAGAGCACCGGCAGCCAGCCCGATCGAAAAAAGCCCGCAGCATATACAGTACCGGTCGGCGCAGCCTCTGCGGTCAATCAAACGCCGACCCGCAGCGGGAGCCGTGCCCGCTCAGCGCACTCCCGGAAAAGGACGCCGGATATCCGATGCATTCCGCAGGGCATCCCCGTCAAGGCACCCGTCCGGTTCCCTCTTCCACGGTCTTCGGAGGAAAATCCGCACGCCTGCTGCCAAAAATAAAAAAAGCGGGCGCCGCGGCACTCCGCCGTATCCCGCGGTCCGGAGGGCACCTCCGACGTCTGTTCCGCACACCCGGAACGGTCGAAAAACGCGTCATTTCCGCTCCGACCGCAGCCAAATAAAAAGACTGACGCGCAAGCCTGCATTTTTCCGCGTTCTCCGACCTGCTCCGCGCAAAAACGCTGCCGAGCGGAGCCGCCGGAGCGTAAAAAACGCTTTTTCTCCGTCCTTCGAACCGATTCTGCTCAGAGCGCTGACGGAAAACGCGACCGGAAGAATTTTCCCCTGCCCCCGCCGCACAATGGGCTGACAAGGGAGCATACCGGAGCTGCAATGCCGCATTTTTCCCATCTGCTCCGTGCAAAAGACTGCCGCACGAAGACACCGGAGCACGCAAAATCATTCCTTCTCCGTTTTCCTGCGGTCCCGCACAAAAAGGGGTGTAAAAAAACGCAAAACGAGTTTTTTTACACCCCGCCGGCATTGGCCCCGAAGGCTGAACGCAGCCGTTTTGCCACAGAGAAAACCGAAAAAACAAAAGCAAGAAGCAAACCGGTCAGGATCGCATCCAAAATGTCCCGTCCATACCTGCCCGGCAGCCGTGCGGACACGGGAAAATGCCTTTCACACAGAGGAAGCCGCCGGTCAAAAAAACAAACAGGAGCCGGGACCTGACCGGACCCCTTCAGACCTTTTCCGTACCGGATCGGCAGACGCGTAGGCGCGGACAGTCCGCATCGGAGCAGCGTTCCGTCAATGCTCCGTATGCCGCCCCGCTCCCCCGACAATGGCAAGGCAGAGCGCGTCATAGTCCATTCCGGCAGCCTTTGCTTCCTGGGGAAGAAGGCTGGCAGGCGTCATGCCGGGCAGCGCATTCGCCTCCAGACAGTAAAAGCGATGATCCTCCTCGGACAGAATGAAGTCGGAGCGGGAATACGTTCCGAGTCTGAGTGCGCGGTGAACGGAAAGCGCTGCCTGCCCTACGGTTTCCGTTTCCTCGGGCGTCAGCGCAGCGGGGCAGACCTCCACCGTCATACCGCTCTGATACTTGTTTTTATAATCGTAAAATCCGCTCTTCGGGATAATCTCGATCGGCGGCAGATAGCTCCCGTTCAGTACCCCGACCGAAAACTCCCGTCCCGTGATCTTCTTTTCCACAAGAACCTGCGCTTCATACACGCCTGCGCGCCGCAGCGCCCCGTCAAGCTCCGCTTCATCCGCCACAATAGACACGCCGACGGAGGAGCCGCATGCCAGAGGCTTTACAACGCACGGAAAGCCGATTTTCTCTGCAATCGCCCGAGGCGCCGCCGCATCGTTCTTCAGGATCACAAAGGGCGGGGTCACGATCCCGTTTCCCAGAAACACCTGCTTGGTCAGACCTTTGTCCATTGCCAGCAGACAGCCCTCATAGCCGCTTCCGGTGTACCGGATGCCAAGGCAGTCCAGATACGCCTGAAGCATGCCGTTTTCTCCCATGCCGCCGTGCATGGCGACAAACACCACATCCGCCGCGCGGCAGATCTCGGCGACGTTTTTCCCGATCAGGGCATCCCCGTTTCCGCTCTCCCTCTTCAGCCGGTCAAGATCCGGCTCCACTTCTCCGATCTGTCCGCAGAACGAGCCCTCCCGCAGGAACATATCCTCCGGATCCTTCGTCAGCTCCGCTCCCATATACACATCCGTCAGACACACACGGTGCCCGGATCTCATCAGCGAGTTTGCAATCAGGCTGCCGGAGGTCAGCGAAACATCCCTTTCCGGACTCAGACCGCCTGCAAGTACGGCAATTTTCATATCGTTGAAAGCTTCCTTTCCGTCAAAGTCCGGTTTCTCCGGACCGATCTCACATACCATCATTATAGCGTTCCGGGCTTTCCGTGTCAATCAAATCCGCAAAAAGAAAAAAACTTCCCGACCAGTTTTTAAAAAATTGTTGAAATCTTACGCAATCTGCGGTATGATAAAGGCATGAACACACATAATAACACATCACCGCAAGAAGCCTTAAGAGAGCGGCTTCATGAGATCATAAGCCGCCGCCTGTTTGAAAAGCTGACCCTGAGCCGGTACGGAGACAAAACAATCCGACGCGTATGCGGACATCTGTTTGAAAAGGACGGAAAGCCTTTTTTGCAGCTGGAGACCTTCACCTCCGACGGAAAAGCGCTGCACCGGAACATTCCGCTCGCCGAAGCCGCCGATGCGCTGTGCGAAGAATTCCCCGAAAAGTGCCGCCAGCTGAACCTCACGGGACCCAGCGGCGGGGAGCTGGAAGCCATGTGCGCGGCATCGGGCAGGCTGTCCGTCCGGGACCGCATGGGGAACGGAGAAGCACCAGCCGTCCGGATCCTCCCGCACAACCGTCAAAAGCAGTATATTCTGCGGGAGGGCGTTCCGTACGATTTCCTGATCCGTCTCGGCATCAGCGACCCCTCCGGAAGAATCTATGACAAAAAGCAGTCGAAATTCCGGCAGATCAACAAATTCCTCGAAAACGTCGCAGCCGTTTATGATTCTCTGCCGAAAACCGGCTGTCTGCACGTTTTGGACCTGTGCTGCGGCAAAAGCTATCTGACCTTCGCGGTATACTATTACCTCACGGCGCTGCGCGGCAGAGAGGTCCGTATGCTCGGCGCCGACCGCAAGGAGGACGTCATCCGTTTTTGCAGGGACACCGCGCGGGAGCTTTTCCCGGACGGGCTGGACTTTGTCTGCTGCGACATCACCGCGTTTGAGGTGCCGTTTCACCCGGAGCTTGTCCTGTCTCTGCACGCCTGCGATATCGCGACCGATATCGTGCTTGCAAAGGCAATCGAAACCGGGGCGGACGTCATCCTCTCCACCCCGTGCTGCCACCACGAGCTGATGGGACAGCTCTCGGCACATCCGGATTCGCAGCTTTCCCGCATGCTCGCGCCCGTCACCTCCCATTCCCTTCTGCGGCAAAAGCTGTGCGATGCTCTGACCGACGGTCTGCGGTGCAGGTATCTCGCGGCAGAGGGCTATGACGTCACAGTCACCGAGCTGATCGATCCGGAGGAAACACCGAAAAATCTGATGATCCGTGCCGTGCGCGGTCGGAAGGACCAGGAAAAGTCGGTCAGACTGCTTGCGGAATACGATGAAATCTGCCGCCTTGCCGGAATCGATCCCGCACTGCGCAGATTCGCAGCAAAGCAGCCCTGACGCACGCCTTACAATCAAACCTCCGAAGAAAGGATGTTCCGCCGCAAAGAAGCCGGCGGACCGGTAATTCCAATGAAACTGAGTGTACTTGCAAATCTGTATGCCGACAGAAGCCTGGACGCTGCACTGAAGCGCCTGCATGAGCTCGGAGTCGAAGCCGCCGAGATCGGATCGGGCGGATATCCCGGAAAGGCGCACTGCGATCCCGAGGTTCTTCTCGGAAACCTGGACAAATTCCGGAAATTTCAGGAATCCTTCCGAAAGCACGATGTGGAGCTCTGTGCGCTTTCCACACACGGAAATCCGGTTCACCCCGACAAAAACACCGCCAAAGCCTATGACCGGGACTTCCGCAACACGGTGCTTCTGGCAGAGCGGCTCGGAATCGATACGGTCGTCACCTTCTCCGGCTGCCCCGGCGACAGCGAAAACTCCAAATACCCGAACTGGGTCACCTGCGCATGGCCCGATGACTACCGCGCCGTTCTTGACTGGCAGTGGAACGAGGTCCTGATCCCGTATTGGAAGAACGCCGCTGCCTTTGCAAATGAGCACCACGTGACGAGAATTGCGCTGGAGATGCATCCCGGCTTCTGCGTCTACAACCCGGAAACGCTCCTGAAGCTGAGACAGGCTGTAGGCGACACGATCGGCGCCAACTTTGACCCTTCCCATCTGATCTGGCAGGGCATCGACCCCGTTGCGGCAATCCGGGCTTTGGGAGACTCCATTTATCACGTTCATGCAAAGGATACAAAGGTCGATCCGTACAACACCGCAAAATTCGGCGTGCTGGACACCAAGCATTACAGCGATGAAATCCACCGGAGCTGGGTATTCCGCACCGTGGGCTACGGAAACGGTCTGTCCTATTGGCGCGATCTGATCAGCAACCTCCGTCTGGTCGGCTATGACCGGGTGCTCTCCATTGAGCATGAGGACAGTCTGATGTCCGTGGACGAGGGGCTGGAAAAGGCGGTTGCCTTCCTGAAGGAGTCCATGATCCGAGAGCCGAAGCCCGGCACCATGAGCTGGGCATAACCGGAAGCATCCGGCACGGCATAAAGCCTCAGCTCCTCCTCTGCCCCCACGGCAAGAATATTCCGTTCGCAAAAAAGTCCGTCTGCCGCTCCATCATATCCGGAGCGGCTGGCGGGCTTTTGGGGGTTTCGGCATTTGCGGCAGACACCCGCGCAGAGGCACCGCACCTCCGCTTTTGTCCGCACCGCAAAAATACCCCTTTGCAAAAGAAGTCCGTCTGCCGCTCCATCATATCCGGAGCAGCTGACGGGCTTTTTGGGGTTTCGGCATTTGCGGCAGACACCCGCGCAGAGGCACCGCACCTCCGCCTCTGTCCGCACCGCAAAAAAGCCGTCTACAAAAGACCCCGCCTGTCATCCCGGTCATTCCGGAGCGGCTGGCGGGGTTTTATTAACTTTGATATTTACGGCGGGACGCATGCGGTGCTCCGGGAAGCTCCGGCAAATGCCTGCGGGAATAGATTGCACCAGACGGCGCCCTCCGGAGGAAGAAGGCAGCACGCACGGTGCGGTCTGCTGTGCATCGCACGCCCCTCCGGGGCATACTCCCGTCCGGCACCCGGCAGAGCGACTTTCCTGCCGGCTTCAGTTCCCCTGCGCCAGATATTCGGCGTATTCCTCCAGACACATGTTGAGCTGTGTCATGCGGTAGGCATGGTATCTTCCCACATACCGGAAATGCCACGATTCATAGGTGATTCCGGTCTGCTCCTGCTTATCGGCGGGAAACCGGAGCACAAATCCGAATTTCCAGCAGTTTTCGGTCAGCCAGATTCCCTCCGGAGTCTGCGCGAATACATATGCCTTGGAGGAGCTTGCCGCAGCCTGATTGTGCATATCACAGCACAGTCCGCTCTGATGCTCACTGGTTCCGGCGCGGCAGGAGTAGGTCAGAACCTTCGCCTCTGCCTGCTCTCTGGTCAGAGACGGATCGTTTGCCATCGTGCTTTCCACATAGCTATTGAAAAGATACTCCTGATAGCTGTAGGAGCGGTATGCACTGGTCACGGAAAGCGCATAGCCCGTGGACAGGTTCACCATGCCGGCGGATTCCGCCTCCAGAAACAGTGCCTCCAACGACTTCGCGGCGTAAAGCCTGAGCTGCTGCGGATTTCTGCCGTCCTTCCGCGTCGCCTTCACCTCAATAAGATCTGACGGGATATCGGAGGCGCCGAGCGGATGCCTTCCGTTGACAAGCGTCAGAAACGCGTCCCGGTTCGCGCCTTTGGGATTCATATACTCTTCATACGCGGAAAGATCCTGCGAAAAGCTCACCTGAGGGACCTCTGTTTCCGCCGTGTCCGGCGGGGCTGCGGTTCTGGGTGAGGTTTCAGGCTCCGTTCCGGCATTCGGCTCCCCGGCTGCGCGGGAATCGGTTCCGGTCAAAGCGGCATCGCTGCCTGCCGTTCCGGTTCCGCTCTGACTGTCCGGACGCTCCGTGCGCCGGATCAGGGCGATCTCCCAGACAAGGATTCCGATCAGAAGCACAAGCAGCGCTGCGGCAGCGGCAAGCAATGCGATCCTGCGGCGGTGCTGCCGCCGTCTTTTCCGCTTTCCGGCGACTGCGGCACGCGGATTTCTGACATATCTGCCGCCGTCCCTGCGGTTTCTTCCTCCCGGCTCGGGTCTTCTGTTATTCATAAACGCAACCTCAGCCCCGCAGCGCGAGGGCTCCCTTTCTCATGGAATTCGCCCGGCATTCCCGGAAAGCACATCCGCCCCCGGGTTTCCGGCACCGGAGGCTACGGTGTTTCGGAAGTCTCCGGAGTTTCCGGAGTTTCCGGAGTTTCCGGAGTCTCCGGAGTCTCCGGAGTTTCCGGGATTTCCGGGGTTTCCGGAGTTTCCGGAGTCTTACCCTCAATAATCAGACGGATCTCCGGCGCAAGCATATCCCAATCGATCCACGCGGAGGGCGACGGCGCCTTCATACGGATCGTCAGAGGATCATACCGCATGCTTCCGGAAAGCTCCGGCGTCCCGTTGCGGGTCACCGTGATCTTTCCGCGCTTTGCGTTGTAATCCACCGTCAGCCCCTCCGTATAGAGCAGGATGAACGATGCCGGCAGATACACCGTCTCGTTTCTCACCACGACCGGTCCGGTCAGAGGAACGTACTCCCCATTGATATACGCAGAGGAGGACCCAGCCTCCAGCCGGATCACATCCTGCCCCTCCGCTCTTGTCAGATACCGGATCTGCACCATGTCCCCCGTTGTGGTCAGACCGCATGCCACCGCGATATCCGTCATATTCAGATACATTTCCCCGTTCGGAAACAGTGCGCTGTACGTCAAAGTCCGTCTCACCCGGTTTTCATCGCTGTTTTCCCCCATCTGCAAAACCACCGTACCGTCTCCGCCTGCCGCATGCCGGATCAGGTTCCCAGCCAAAAGTGCAAGCGCCCCGCCCATCATCAGTGCGTACACCAGAACGGTCAGCATACCGATCCGGAAAATCCTCCGAACGGAGATCCGTTCCTTCCGCACCACGCGGAAACGCACCCTGCGGTTTCTCCGCCGCATCTGCTCGGTGTTCTGCCGGTGATCGATCCGGTTCTGCTCCCGCCGATTGGAGGGATTCTGCCGCTTCAGCGCCTCCGAGGAGGTGTGCGGCAAGACCCTGCGTTCTCCCGGCGGCACGGTATAGTGACGCGAGCCGTCCTTCCATTGCGGAGGCACATAGCCCCCGGCTTCTCCCCGCACCTGTGTCCAGCTTTGCGCTCCTCTGCCCGCAGAATCTGCGCACCGCCCCGAAGCCTCTCCTCTGCGCATCTGAGGCGCCGCTCCGGTCAGCCTACGGTCGGCTCCGTCCGTTCCGGGTCTGTGCCGAGGCGCACCGGTCCCGGAATATTTCCGGTCCGCTCCCCGGGCGGAGCGCTTTGCAGGCTGCGTGCCCCCTCCTCCGGAGGGAGCACCTGTGCGAAGCTCTGCCCCGGCGCGTCTGGAAGGCGAGGGCTGTCTTGGGGACGCCTTCGCGCCGTATGACGCTTTTCCCACGCTCCGGGCAGAGGCTGTACCAAGGGACTGCGGACCGTTCGCACGTCCGGAGGGCTGTGCCCGTCCCGGGACATCTTTCGCGCCGTATGATGCTTCTCCCACGCTCCGGGCAGAGGCTGCGCCAAGGGACTGCGGACCGTTCGCACGTCCGGAGGGCTGTGCCCGTCCCGGGACATCTTTCGCGCCGTATGATGCTTCTCCCACGCTCCGGGCAGAGGCTGCGCCAAGGGACTGCGGACCGTTCGCACGTCCGGAGGACCGGGGCTGCCTCGGGGACGCTCCCGCACCGTATGGCGCTCTGCTGCGGTCCCCGGCAGGAGCATCTGTGCGAACCCGGACGTTGGCTTCCGCCGCCTTTTTCTGCCCGGGACGCCCCGGCTGCTCCCCTCCGACACTCCCGATGCGCACATATGAGCCGCGCGTCCCGCCGGATTCTCCCGCGCGGGGTGCAGCTGCCTGCTCCGTGCCGCGGTATCCGGCTGCACCGTATTCATGCCGTTCCATGCCTCAAGCCCTCCTTCCCCGCGTCATTCGGCAAGCCATCCGCTGCCGGCACTGCTTTTTCCCGCCGTCGGATATACGGCGCCGGGAACTGCTGATTTTGTTTATTATAGCACACGCCCCCTGAAATTGCAAGCGCAGAACCGTAAACTTTCCCGTTCGGCTCAGGCATTTCTCTCCTGCGGAGGGAGGTCTGCCGTGCCGGCGGAAAGCCGGCAGCAGGATGTACGGCTTTTTGTGCCGGCTCCCGGTGTAAAAACCAACCGCACCGTCCTTCTCCGTCAAAAAAGGAGACTCCGTGCGCGCAGTATAGCGCCGAAGCCTCCGAAAAAACCGGGAGCATTCCTCTCCAGCCCCCGAAAACAGCCGCCGAGCCGTTTTCGCATCAAAAACCGGCGTCCCTGTCCGTCAGCCGCGGCGGGTGTGATTTCTCCATACCGATCGCTGCGGCAAGAAGCGCATCCCTCTCGTTTGGAAGCTTTTCCTCCGTCACCTGCCTAAGCAGCCCGTCAAGTATCCGCCCGATTCCGCGCCCAGGTGCAAATCCCGCCCGGATCAGGTCCGAGCCGTCAAGCGCAAGCCCGTATGTGCCGTTCCGTTCAAAGCAGAGCTTTTCCTGCCTGATCCGCGCAAGCATCTGACGTCCTCCCGAAACCTCCCCGCCCAGAGCCTCCTCTGCACAAAGCAGCTCCTCCGTCAAGGCAAGGATTCCGTCCCCGCCGCCATGGACGTGTAAAAACCACCGCAGCTCCGGAAGAGAGCACGGAACGCTTCCGGCGGATACCAGCACCGAAAGCTCCGACACCGTCTTTTCCGGCAGCCTGAGTCTGCGCGCAAGCGCGGGCACCCGTCCCGCATCTCCCCCTGCGGCAAGAAGTACAAAATAAGCAAGCCGCACGCGCTCCGGACAGGCGGCGCTTTCAAGCACGCAGAGCGCCCTGTGCCCCGTCTCCGTGCAAAGCGTATCCCCAAGCTCCGGAAACAGAACCGACAGCACGGAAGCATAGCGCTCCACAGCCGCAGACGCGCTCCTGCCGCGCAAAAGCCCGCACACCTCTTCCCGTATGCGCTCCGGTGCAACTGCGGAAAGGCGGTGCGCCTCGCGGAAAAGAGCTGCCTCCGTTTCCGTTTCAATCCGGAAGCCCAGCGCTGCCGAAAAGCGCAGTGCACGCAGAATGCGCAGCGCATCCTCGGAAAAGCGCACCTCCGGCTCTCCCACGCATCGGATCACCCCTTCGGAAAGATCCCTCTGCCCGCCGAACAGATCGACCAGTCCCCGCTCCGGATGATATGCCATCGCATTCACGGTAAAATCGCGCCGTCCGAGGTCCTCCTCCAGCCGATCGGTAAACCGGACGCTGTCGGGGTGACGCCCGTCCGAATACCCGCCGTCCGCCCGGAAGGAGGTGATTTCCAACGCCTCTCCCCCAAGAATCACCCCGACCGTTCCGTGCCGGAGTCCGGCAGTGAAAAGCCGCTCTCCCTCAAACACCCCGCAGATCGCCCGGGGCTCTGCGGCGGTGCAGAGATCAAAATCATGCGGCTGTTTTCCGAGGAGGGCATCCCTGACGCAGCCTCCGACGGCATATGCCGCAAAGCCGGCAGCCTCCAGCCTCCGGATCCCCTCCTCCGCGCCGCGGGACAGCGGAAGACTGCATGTCTTTTCCATAAGCCCCTCTTTTCCGCAAAACAAAAATACCCCACCGAGCCGTGTAAGCCGCAAAAAGAAACCCGCGCATGGCAGGTAGGTGCCCTCTCCGTCAGTTTGTGCTCCCAACGTCTTGTTCCGCCGTGACATAAGCAGGGCGTAAAAGGAGGTCTGCATCCCGTGCCGGAAGACCGGGCTCCATTCATCTCTTGTAGGTTTATTGTGCAACCTATCACGAACTAAGCAGGAATATTTTTTTGCCGCCGCATGCATGACCGCATGCCGGCATTCATAACATATGCAAAGACCCGCCGGTTTATACCGGCAGCCGGACAAAAGCCGGTTTATTTTCCGGAATCGCTTCCGGCATCGTAATCCACCTCGCCGAACAGCTCGTCGTCAAAGATATCCGCGATCCGATCGAACTCATCATCGTCGTCAATCGTAACCAGAATATCCTCGCCGTCTTCATCCTGTTCCATTTTCAGGATCACATATTCCTCGTCATCCTTATCTCCGATCGGAACAAGCGCCAGATATGTAACACCGTCCACCTCATGGCTTCCGATCAGCTCAAACTGATTTTCATTTCCTTCCTCATCCGTCAGAGTGAAAATCTCCTCTTCGTCAAAAAGCTCTTCAGACATCAGACATCCTCCTTGAGGCACATCGTCCCCGCGTCACATTTGATATACTTCATTGTACCTGATAACTCCCGGCTTGTCAACGGTTTTTTCATTATTTTTCCGCGCGTCCTCCTCCCCCGCATAAAAATACCGGCAGAAAACCGGATATTCTGCCGAATTTTCATGCCGCAGAAGCGCATTGCGGCACTTGACAAATCCAAAAAACCGCTTATAATTGAATATGAGAATCATTTTCAAATTAAAAACAGGCTCCCAGCCGGACCTGCGCCCCGGCTGAGCGCCATATGAGGTTCCTTATGTGTCGAACAAGAATTCTTTCTTTCCTTCTGTTTTTTGCCGCAATCGCCGGCGTTTTTGCCGGCCTTACGGGCTGTTCCCCCGAGCAAAGCCGTTTTTCCGGCAATAAGCCCCTGAGGATTGCAGCCACACTCTTTCCGCAGTACGATTTTGCAAAAAGAATCGGCGGAGATCGCGCGGAGGTCGTCAAACTGCTTCCTGCCGGAACCGAAAGCCATTCCTTTGAGCCTTCCGCACGGGATATTCTCACCATATCGGAAGCGGATCTCTTTCTGTACACCGGACCGCAAATGGAGCCGTGGGCGCAAACGGTTCTGAAGGGCGCGGGCGGGAACGTCCGGGCGGTTGATCTTTCCGAGGGCATATCCCTGCTTCACACCGGCGAGGGAGAAGAACACAGCCATGACCACACCCATGACCATGGTCATGACGAAGAAACCGACCCGCACATCTGGACCTCCCCGAAAAACGCCATGCACATGGTCCGCGCCGTTTCGGAAGCCATGATTGCCGCCGATCCGGAGGGCGCGGCGTATTACCGGGAGCGGACCGATGCATATCTTGCAGAACTGGAGGCGCTGGACACCGAGCTGCGCGGAATTGCCGAAAATGCCGGAAAGCGTCCACTGATTTTCGGAGGACGGTTCGCATTTCTGTATCTCTGCCGGGAATACGGCTTCCGTTGGCATGCCGCCTTTGATTCCTGCGCGGCAGATTCGGAGCCGAGCGCAGCCGTCATCACGGGTCTGATCGACCGTGCCCGGGACTGCGGTGCCAAAATCATTTTTTATGAGGAGCTGACCGACCCGAAAATCGCAAAAATGATCGCGCAGGAAACCGGCGCCGGGCTTCTTATGCTTCACTCCTGCCACAATGTCACCCAAAAGGAGCTGGAGGACGGGGTCAGTTATCTTTCCCTGATGCGTCAGAACGCAGAAAATATCAGAACCGCATTGTCCTCCTGATCCCGCGCACCGGAAAAACGCCGCAAACGGCGCAGGGAAGGCGGTGTTAAAAAACTCGTTTTAGGTTTTTAACACCGCCCTCGGCATTGATCCCGGCACTCAAGCGCCGCCGTTTTGCCACATGGAACGTTAAAAAGGCAATGGCACGGACAAAAGCGACCAAAATCGAATCAAAAATGCCGGATTCCGGACCGGCATTTTTGAAGGGCTGTTAAAAGCATCAGGTTTTTAACAGCCCTTTTATTTCGGACTCCGCATCCGGCAGCCCCTTTTCGCTCTCTGCATTTTGCCGCGAACGGTCTTTGGGACCTCCGCGTCTCCTGCAAGGATCGCTCTGAGGCTGCATTGCTACAGTTCCGTTTCTTCCCGCTTTTCGGCGGAGCCGGAAGGCTGCCCGTCTCTCTCCGGGCGGGTCTGAAGCGACCGCAGGATCTCGTCCAGGCGGCGAAGCTCGGCTCCCTCCCCCTTTTTCCGTTCGGCGTAAGCGGAAAGCCATTCAAGCGCCCGCAGCCTGTCGCTGTCCTTAGAGCCGCTTCCAAAGGCAATTTCACGGTATTTCCGGACGATTTCCCGCTCGCTGACCGCGGCTTCCCCGTCCATATCTGTCTTTTCTTCTGTTTCCGTCATATTCGCACCCGTCTCTCTCTCAAAACGAAGGTTTCCTTTCCTGTATTGCTGCGGTAATCTCCAAAGCCGGACCGGCGAAGCGGCAGCACGAAGGTGTGCCCTTCCGGATTGTCTGCGGCACTGCCGCAGGGACCCGGAGCTGCCGCCCCTCATACCCCGCCCCGGCAGCGTACCCCGCGCGGCTTTTATCCCGTCCGCACACGCCGTTTCCTTTCCGGACCTCCTCCGGTGCGCGCGGTTTTCCGCGCATCCGACCTCCGGCAGCCCTCCGCGGACTTTTACGGCACCGCAGCCTGTTCCGCCCCTCTTTTCAGTGCGGGAGGGGCATATCCCGCATATGCGCCGCTTTCCTCGCTGCCGGCTCATGCGGCAGGCATCCCGGCAGCGGAGCGCGGTCACAGAGGAATCACATCGCACCGGTGCAACACCGCCACGGCAAAGCCTCCGATCCCGACCGTCACCCGATCTCCGCGGATTCCGACCACCTCATACATATCGTAATAGGGCTGAAACCGATGTCCAGTCCCGTACCGGACCGGATTGCCGATCCGGACGGGGTCTCCGGGGCGAAGCGTGCCTTCGGACGTTCCGCCGCTCTCGGGCGGGCAGTAAACGCCGGGAATATTCGGAATCCCCAAGAACTCCGCCGCGCGGATCGGATAGCCCTCACGGAAAACGGAAAGCCGGACCGAATGCTCCCCCTCGGTTCCCACCGCATCGCCCGCACGGAGAAGGTCACCCGTCTCCGCCGACAGTGCGGCAAGCCGGTCATAGGTCACCTCCGTCCCGTCCGGGCTTCTCAGCGTAAGCGAGCAGGCGTCCCTGCCGCGCACAGTACGTATCACGCGCCCGCAGAAAAGCGCCGTCAGTGTTTTCCGGTCAAGCCCGGTCACCTCTGCCGCACGGTTTTCACAAAACCGTCCGGTTTCAGGGTCGGTGCGGTATCCGCACCTGTCAAGAAGCCTGAAGCTTCCGCTTCCGTATGGACCTCCGCTCATCTGTCATCCGTTCCTTCCTTCGCCGGCAGCATTCACGCCGTATATTCCTCACCGGTCATTTCCCGGTATTCCTCCGCTGTCATCACGCCTGCCCTTACAAAGGCTCTGACGTGTTCTTTCTTATAAATGCCCATCCGGTACAGCCTTCCGATTCTCTCCAGATCAGTCATTCAGATCACCCCCTGTTTTAAGCTTGTAAAAGAGCGCTGCGGCATCCCTTGCAAACAGCTCCGCCGTCAGCTCCTCCTCTGTTTTCTTGCCCATATAGACGGTCACTCTGCCGTCTCTGTGATCGACAATGTCTCCCGCCACACAGTAATCGCTCTTATCGTACAAAACTCCGTCTCCGTTTTCCACGGCATAGGAGGCGCCGTCCCGGAAGCAGGCTGCCGCCTGCTCCTGCGATGCCTTCACCGTCAGCCGCAAAACCTCTCTGTTTTTTCCGCAGACCGTTCTGCGCTTGACAAAAATACAAGGCTCCGTTTCCACCGGATAGGCAGCCGTCTCCAAAACGGTTCCGTCCCCGAAAATCACTTTTCCCATGTTTTACATCCTTTCTTTCCCGGCGCTTTTGAAAAAACGCCGTTTTTTTCATGTTTTTCCGTAATTCCGGTCATTCAGAGTACAATTTCGCAAACAGCGCCGTCCTCCCCCACATACAGTGAGGAAATCTCCGTGACTGCGCCGTCCTTTCCGGCGTACAGTGCGGATATTTCCACCGCCGCGCCGTCTTTTCCGACATACATAGCCGCAGCCTCCCCTCAGGACCCGGAAATAACCGCAGCAAGCATTCCGTCCGCCAGCTCTGTCGGTGCCGCAGATACCACCGAAATATTGCGAAGCCGCAGCGCGGAATAATCCGTTCCGCCCGCCGCCTTCACCGAGGCGCCCAGCGTTCCGGAAATATCCGAGGCACTGTGCGTATGGGAGGCTGCGGCGCAGCCGAGATAGCTGCGCGCCCGGGCAGCATCGGTAGCTCCCGTTCCGCCCTTGGAGACCGGAAGCGTTCCGACTGCCTCCGACAAATCAAGCTCCTCCGTTTCAAGCACCACATCGGAGGTCCCGTCAAACGGCACGGGAGCTGCGGTCACGGCGCCGGTCAGGGAAACCGTGCGGGAAACGGAAAGCCGGTCTGCCGCAAGGCAGGCTTCCGACTTGACCGCGCAGACATATCCGCAAAGCGAGGTATCCTGTCTGGTATCGGTCAGCATCGCGGCGGTCAGCGCCGTCGCGTTTGCCGGAATGCAGAGCTTTGCGAGCACCAAATCATAAATCTGAGCGCTCCGGACCGGAAGCGTTCCCTCTGCCGGATCGGTTACCCATTCCCGTCCGATCTCCCCGTCCGTCAGATTCAGGCGAAGAATCAGCCAGTATGTATGCTCCGCCGTATCCGCAGCAAACGATTCGGTATAAGTGCCGTCGTCATAGCAGAAATAGCCGTTGATAAAGGCTCTTCCTGCGGAGACCGTCACACTCATTCCGTCATCGGCATGTGCCAGAAAGCCGCCGTTTTCCTCCCGGAAGACGCCGTTTCCGATAAATGAGGAAAAATATTTGGCAAAGAACGCCGCATTCTGCGCCTTATTGCCGACCGCCATTCCTCCCGGCAGAATTTCGACCTCCGTCGAATCAAACAAACCGCTTTGAAAAGCCATAAAGATTTCATCATCCTTTCATTTTATCAGCCATTCGTTTTCACCCGGAGCAGCCTGCCCCGGAATATCCCCCGCGATCCTGCCGCACACCCGGAAGCATCGCTGCCGCAGCCGTCTTCCGCGCCATGCACCGGTTCAGGAAACCGTCCAGACGGAGTCCGGCGTCTTTTTCCCGAATACCGCGTCCACTCTGCATCCGCCGTCCCGCCAGGTTTCAATCAGCTCCGTCACCCGAAGCTCTGCGGATATGCCGTTTTCGGCATCCTCCAGACTGACCACGTCTCCCAGATCATAGTCAACCCGGTAAACCGGTGCGGCGTTCTGTGCAAGCGCACCGGTGAAGCATTGCTCGCCGGCGTGCCGCTCCAGAGCCTCCTCTCCGCGGCGAATCAGGAGCTGACGGTACTGTTCGTCCGTCAGAGCGGTTTCCGTACCGGAATCCGACACCGTTGTCTTTTTCAGATCATGCGCATCCACATAAAGCTCTCTGCGGTTTTGTCCGTTCACGGTCTTGTCAACCGTCGCGCACGGACGCACCCCGTCCTGTTCGGCGCCGTATACGTAAGCGAAATTACAGTAACCGGCGGTGTTGCTGCTGTAGGCGCTTGCCGCGATGTTTTCCAGCGAGGTCGAGAAAACCGCCCAGCCGTTCTCCGTCTGGCTCTGCGTCCGGTCCAGCCCCTTCCATGCGGAAAACTCCAGCCGGTTCTTTTCCGCATTGTATGTCAGGGAAAAGGACGCCTGATACGGCTTCAGGACCGTATACAGCGCCTCAAGCAGTCCGACCCCGGTCATCTGTGCGTTTACGGTATCGTTCAGGGAATTCTCCTTAAGCCAGCGCAGGTACGGAATCTTTCTCTCATGCGTCATGGCGTAGATCCGGACCAGATTGTTCACCGCAGCCCCCACGCCTCCGGACAAACGCGCCGTATCCTCGATCACACGCCGTTCAAACAGACATTCCAGCATTCTTCCGGATACCGAAAGCGAGCTTTTTCCGCTTCTGTCCACCGTCAGATCTATGCTTTCAATCACCGCAGTCTCATTGTTGCGCGGATGAAACAGATACGCCGCCCCGCTGACCTGACGGAAAAAAGCAGCGGGCAGTGTCAGGGTAAAGGAGCCGACCGCAAAGTATCTCCTTCTCCAGACAAGGCTTTCATACTGCTCCACCGTCCCGCAAATCTTAAAATCCTCATCCAGCAATAACAGCATCATAAACATCCCTCCGTCCCGGGCACCCGGCACGCAAGCCTGCCCGGATCATATTCCGAGATACCGGCATCGATAGGACACCGTCCCGGAAAGCAGCGTTTTCCCGGAATCCGCCGTAAAGGAAACCGTGCTTTTTCCGGCAGGTATCTCAAAGAATATGCTCGTTCTTGAAAAAAGATACGTATTTTTTCCGTTTTTCAGGATCTTTTTGCTGCCCGGGCAGGTTGAAACGGTCACCTCATCCCCGGCAGTCAGCGTATCCAGCAGCTTTACACCCTCGCCTCCGCAGGCAATTCCCGGATTCTGAACGCTGCCCGTTTTTCCGGACAGCACCGTAAACACCGCGCGGACGCCGATCGGAAGATCCCCCGTATTGTCAATCACCACATCATAGCTTCTTGTCACGGCGCTCCCGGAAACGCCCGATCCCTTCAGAGAGGTCAACGGGAAGGAGAGCAGCGGAGCCACCGTATCGATCGAAGCGGTCTTGTCCTCCGCATCGGTAAAAAACGGATCCGGACAGAGCAGCGTTACGCTGACGCGAAGCGGCTGATAGGCGGTCTGCTGCCGGAAGGAAAGTGCGGAAACACGGCAGCCGATCTGTCTGCGGCAGCCGCTTCGGGTCACGGTCATCACCCCGTCGGCAGCCGGATGGAAGAAGGAGAGGAGCGAAGCCCTGTGAACGCCGTCCGGATCATCGCACACCACATCAAATACCAGCTTTACCGTTCTCGGCAGTACCCGGAGTCCATCCACCCGCGCCCCGTCAAGAAGCGCGTTTTCCGAAAGGATCAGACGGTACTCGCCTGCCTCCAGCCCCTCCGTACTCACTATACGGTATGTGCATTTGTGCCCCAGAGTGACAGATCTGTTGCCGATTTTCAAAAAGATGTTAAGCAACGCACATCACCTCCTTCCAAAGAAGCCGAAAGGATCCTCTCCTCCAGCCAGTCGCCGTAAGCGCGAAGCAAAGCCGTCAAAAGCTCCCCTGCCTGCAAAGGTCCGGGGACCCTGCCGCCGGACAGGCGCAAAACGGCATCCTCCCCCAGAAGATCGTTCAGCATAAAGAGGAGCAGCCGGGAGAGAGGCTCATCTCCTGCCGGAAGGTCCGGAAAGCCGATTCCCGCAAGCAGCCGGTCATAATACAGAATTTTGTCCCGGAACAGGGAGTCGGAGAGGATCTCCAGCTGCACGCCGTCCCGTGAAAACCGAAAAACCCCGGCATCGGTCTGCGTTCTCATATGCCGCCGCCTCCCTTCCCCACAATTTTCAGATACCTTGTTTTTTCCCTACCGCAGTCAAAGACTTTGACCGAGCAGACGCGAAGCGCCCCCTCCGGAGGCTGATCGCCGGATTCCGTTCCCGGACAAAGCAAATCCCCCGGTGAAACGGACAAAATCTCTCCCCCGTCCAGGAGCGCCCCCGGAAATACATACAGCACCGCCGTCAGCCGGACGGGATCGCCGAACGAATCGGACTCCCGGTTCAGAGTGCAGCGGCAGTTTTTTAAAACACGCCGCCGGAAAACCGTCTTGCCGTCCGCATCCGCACCGGAGCGGAGATAGAGCGTAACCGCATCCTGCAGCATACGGCAAACACTCATACCGCATCGCCTCCCCCGGCGACTCTTGACATCAGCCCGGCACGGCGGAGGATCAGAATTGCCATTCCGGAAACCGGAATCCCCTCCGCCATCGGCACGCACTGCCGCTGGTTTCCGTAAGAGGAAAGACCGACCGTATAATCCCCGAGCCGCTCGCTGAGTCCTCCGGAGAGAGAAAGACCGGCAACCGCATCCCTTCCTCCCTGACAGTACAAAAGCTCGGTCTGATACGCCACCGCGCGCCGGACGGCATCGCTGTCCGGCGGAAACGGTCTGGAGCAGATCCCGCCGAGCAGATCGGTCGCAGCTTCCGCAAGCGCATCGAATTCCTCTGCCGGAATATCCTTTCCGGCAAATATATTTGTGTAAAACGGATAATCAATATACGCCATGATACCCTCCATTCTGGCGTGAAACGTCATCGCAGATAGAATTTGATCACCGGTGCCTCCGGTCACGAAATGATTTTCAAAGCGTGATTCACCTGTCAGCGCAGGCGTTTCCATACCCTCTGTCCCCTGCCGGATGCTGAAGAGCCGCGCCAAGACACGGTATTCCGCAAAAGCCCGCCGGCAGGCTCTCCGTCAAAGCATCCTGCCCGGAGGAATCATCACGCAAAGCGTATTGCGGGCAGTAAAAATCACCTTGCGCGCAGGAAGCGAAGCGGCGGTTCAAAGCCTCCGTCCGACTGCACCTCGGAGCCGTCCGGCTCCGGAATGCTGTAAAGCGGAACCGGCTCCGCATTCTCCGGCGGCAGAAAGAGCGCGGGATCGCTTTCACGCAGCTTCCGGAAGAATTCGTCCGCATCGGTATCCGGTCCGCATTGCAAAAGCGCATCGCAGGCGGACTTTTCCGCAAATCCGGAGGCAAAGCGTTCCCTTTTTGCCCTCTCAAGCACCGTTCTGGCATAGTCGCGCTTTTTTTCCTCCTCACGGAGCGCGTCAAGCTCCTTGGCATGCCGCGCCTCCGCCTCCTCGGACTGTGCACGGAAGGAAGCCTCGCTGTCCTTCAGGCGCTTTTCCCATTCGGCATCCTTATCGGAGAGAGAGCTGCGCAGCTCGCCGATCTCCTGATCCTTTTCCGCCGCAAGTGCCCGCATTGCCTCGATATCACGCCCGTTCTCCGCCATGACCGCGCTGACCGTGCGGTGGTCCAGCCCGAGATTCATCAAAAATTCTCTTTTCATATCCGCATATCCGCCTTTCTGTCAAAAATAACCGTTCCGCCCGGAGAGCGGCATGTGCCGAGCCATTTTGCGCGGTATTCCTCCGCAGAAAGCACCCCGCAGGAGACCTCCTCCAGATCCCGCTTCCGATCGGCATCCGTATCCGTCAGAACCGAATCTCCGAAATCGGCAGTCACCGTAACCCCATCCGCCGGACACAGCCGGTACAGCGTACACAAAGCATCCGCCGCGGCGGAAAGCTCACGCAGGGCAGCAGCGAGCTGCTTCTGAATTCCCGCAACCGTCGTAAAGGTTCTCTGGCGCATGGAGCGGATTTCCGTTGCGGTTCTCGCCGTCTGGCAGGGATCGGATAAGGTGCCGCGCGCAACGCCGGAGGCATCCTCAAAGAACATCAGAATACGGTTCAGTCCGTTGATCAGGGACTGATCGCGCAGCGTGGGAGAAAATGTTTTCAAAAGCTCGCCGTTCCCGCCGCCGTCCAGACAGTTCATCCGGAACAGCCTCTCCTGTCCGACCGGAAGCTCCGGTTTTCCGTCGCGCCCCGGTCGGAAGGCATCCTCCGCAGCGTCCACCGCCAGTGTTCCGCCTTCAAATTCCCACAAAAGTCTCTGATACTGCAAGTCCGCATCGCGGATCAGACTCAAGGCGGAAGCGAACACCGGCGCGCCCAAGGGAGAGGTCGGCTGCCCCGCAGAGCCTCCCGGCATACGGAAATATGCAAACAGCGGCTGTGTCAGAGGCTCGATCTGCATTTTAGGCGCCAGTCTTTCCCACGCCGGCACGCACGCCGCGCCGACCTCGCGCTGCAGCGAGCCGTTCTCCAAGAGGAAAAACCGGTTTTGAATGCGGTATCCGTCCCCGAACCGCTGATGAATTTCCGCCCGCAGATATCTCTTTCCGTGCGCACTCCTCACGTACAGAAAGACAGCCGAAAGGATTCTGCCGTCGTCCGAAATCTCCGTCGGATAAAAATGCCCCGGCAGGACGCATTCCACGCCGATCCGCCTGCCGTCGGAATACGGCTTCAGCATAACGCCGCCCAGTGCGCAGGCATATTCGGTGCAAACGCCGAGCATCGGCGCAAGACCGCCGAGCTGCCGGCTTAAAAAGTCCGCGCGGCTCCCTCCCGCAAAGCCAAGCTCCAGCTCGGACACCGTCAGCCTTGACAGCTCCCGGCAGATTGCGGAGCCGAGGTGAAGCGACTGACCGGAGGGCGCATTCCAGGAAGCTGTCCCCGCGTATACATCCGCCCACAGAGCAAGCTTCTCCCCGTAATCGCCGTCCGCACACGCAGCGGGAGGCGGGAGCATCCGCTGTCCTCCGGGACCGCTCAGCGAGCCGGTCAGCCGGGGAAAAAATTTTTCAAAAAAAGAAAGCACACTCATCACTCCGTTTCATGAAAGGTCAGAAATTCTCCGTCCCCGGAGACCTGCGCCGTCCCCGTCCGGACATCCCCGCGTGCGAGAAAAACGCCTCCGAACAGAATCCTGCCGTCGGACAAACGCATCTCGGTCACAGAGGCGCTGTACATGCGGGCAGAGCAGGCGTACGGCGTCTGTCCGCCCGTCCCGGTTGCGAGATAAAGCGTAACGGCGGCATGCTCCCCGACCGTACAGGAATCGGAAGCGGTCAGAAGCGCATTCTGCGCGGGATCCTCCAGATCGCGGTCAAACCGGAAATAGATCCTCTGTCTGCGTCCGGTCAGCACCGTAACGGTATCCGGATCGTCAAAATACTGCGTTTCCTGCGTCAGAGGCAGCACATCGCGCCTCATGACACGGAAGCCGTGCAGCGGTCGGATTCCGGAAGGCGTCTGCATAAACCAGAGACATGCAGGAGAGCCGGACGACCGATCCAGGTAAGACAGAGAGAAGACTGCCGAAACCGAATAAGCGCTGCCGAACGCCGATTTTTTCCGCGGCGGCTCCGTCATGGAAAAGCCGTCCGCCGAGACCCCCTCATATTGCAGAGGCAAAGCCTTCTGCACAGCATCACGGTATGCAAAGAGAAAATTGGAAAGCCGCGCCCTGTCCGCCGCATCGCGGCAGGGACCGTAAACCGTCACCGAAAGCGACACCGCGCAGCGGCGTGTGCCGTCCGTATAGGCGCATTCGGTTTTCACCGGGTCCTTTACGGAAAGAACCGCAGCCGGAAACCCCGCCCCGTCCGGCAGCTCGTCCGGATACAGCCTCGGACAGTCCGGGGCAGCCGAAGAAAGCAGAGCCGCCGCCTCCGCGCTGGAAAAAGAAAACATATGAACCCTCCTTTGAATCAATCCGCCGTCCGGCGGCACAGCCGGAAACAGCCCGGAAAGCGCAAACTCCGACACCGCACGCAGCGACCCGAAGCCGGATTGCGCAGCCCGTGCATCCGCCGGACACGATCCCGAAGCCGCCCGGTGCCGCAGCATCATTCCGTGCAGAGCGACGCCGGGAGCTGACGGAGTCCGGCGGCCGCCGTCCAAAGCGGCAGCCGCGCGGCGCCCCGGGCAGCGGCATCAGGATGCAATGATAAAGGAAATCCCGTCGGCACGCTTGTTCAGAATAAACACGTCTTCAAAGGACTCCTCAAAATAGACATATTTGCCGCCGGTCAGTGCAGACGGCTCGTCCAGCTGTGCAAAGGTGTAGGAAACGGGAGTAATCACCGATTCCGGATGAATCAGAAGCATCTGAATCTGCTTTGCATCGGTAGCAGCAGCCCAGCCGGAGGTGAAGGTATAGGAGGTCTTCATCAGCTCGGAAGGAACCTCGACCACCTGAACGCCGTCCAGCATTGTCACCGTGCGGTTGATTCTGCCGCCCTCCGCACCGGAGCTGTCGATGGAACGGGTCAGACCGCTTGCGGTTTTCAAAAGCGTCATGACAGAGGGAATCACATACAGAATTCTGCCGGAGAGCGGCACGCGCTTTTCGGTCATGGTCTGCATCATGGAATCAAATTTGGTCAGAATATTGGCTGCGGTCAGCGCAGTGGTATCCGCCGTCTTTTCAAGAGCAGTCCAGTCCGCATAAATCTTGGAAATGCAGTAAGCATCCATTTCGGGGAATTTGTGCTCGTTGTTGAACACCGAGGTAATATTGGAGATTGTCAGCGCCATATTGGTCTGATCAATGTCCTGCGGATGAATCAGCGTGCACCACTGACGCTGATTGGACAGGGTCTTGGTTTCCCATGCATTGTCAAAGTTCCGGGTAGCGGTCGTAATGGAGTCGCGGAGAGAAGCAACCCTTCCGGTTGTGGAAACGGAGGGAATTTCAATCGTCTTGCCGCCGCGCCAGCGGAAGCGTCCGTTGTTGGGGGTTGCGTACAGTGCGCCGAAATTCAGAACATAGGGCCATGCCTGCGCCAGGGTATCGGAATAATTTTTTGCGTAATTGATTGCGTTTGCCATAATGAATCTCCTTTTCAAACATCATAATTTGGTTTTGCCGGAAAAACGGCAAAACAGCCATATATCAATCCGACCGCCGTTTACGCGTTATTACGGGACGCGGACCCGCCGGCAGGCAGAAAGATTACCGTATCAGCTTTGACATATCGCGTTCAAAGGAATATTCGAACGCATCCAGCGTATCGATATCGGACGACCCGTCGTCCAGACGTTCCTCCTCATTGCCTCCGAAGCTCCAGACCGCCGTGAGAAGCGCATCCCGCAGCGTATCTGCCTCCGGAGTCAGGAAAATCCGCTTCTGTGCCATCAGTCGGAGCGTCATGCGGATTCTGTCGCGTATGGCGCTCTTTCTTGCACGGTACAGAACAGCCGGAATACCCTTTTCCTGCGCATCGCTGCGCAGGGAGCGGATCAGAACCGGCTCTGCACTGTCGCAGTAAACGGCGCAGGGCATCCGGTATGCGGAGGAGACATGCTCCAGAAACGCGCAGAACCGTTTTCCGAGCAGAACCGAATCCATCTCGTCTGTATACCGCACCGCGGCAAGCACCACCAGCTTTTCAAAGCCGGACGTAAACCCGGTTGCGACAAACGAGGTGCCGCTCTTGGTTCCGCCGAAGTCCACGCCGACCGTAATCCGGCAGAACGGGAGTGCGGCAGCCTCCGGTGCGGAAATCGAAAACGCCTGCGGATTGTCGGCAAAGCACCGGTAAATAGCACCCTCCGCAGCGGTCCACCGCCCGAGAATATAGCGGTCATAATAAACAGTCCCGGCATATTCGCGCTTCAGAGCCGAAACAAATTCCGGCTTCAGAAAGGGATTGTCATCGATGGTGTACACCTGCTGAAATATATCCGCACCGGAGTCCAAAAAGCGTTTGAACCAATGTGTCGGCGCCGCAGGATTGCAGGTACCGTCAAAGCGGGAGTCTCTGCGGTCCAGTCTGCTCTTCAGCATGTGAAACACTTCCTCGTCCCAGGTTGTGATTTCATCGCCGTAGCAATAGGAAATCCCGGCGCCCTGCAGCTTTGAGGCCTGCAGGGAGCGTCCCGCGCCGATCAGCCAGCAGGTTTTCCCGAACAGCCTGACCGTATCGGAGGAAGAGACCCTTCCGACCAATGCCTCGCCCCAGATTTTACGCATCGGATCCAGAATATTGCGGCAAAGCGTCGCCACGGTATAGCCGATGAGAACAATGATTCCGTCCTCCGATGCCGCGCGGATCCGCTTCGGGATTGTAAAATAATCGCAATACGTCTTTCCGGAACGCGTTGCTCCCACCTTAATATTCCAGCGGCATACCGCCCCCTCCAAATATTCCTGCTGTTTCCGACTCAGCGGCATAATTCCCGTCTCCTCCGTCCTCCGGTTATCGTGTCTGCGGAAAAGCGCCGGTTCCGCACGGGAAAGCCGCGCTGCCGCAAAATCGGTCTTTGTTCCGTTGACACACACAGTATAGCAAAGCCGGGACAATCTTTCGTCCCCGGTTTTTCCGGCAAAATTGGCATGAAATTCCGCCAAATTTCCGTCCGGATTCCGCACAGATTCCGAATAAATTCCACAAAAATTCCAGTGTCCGAGCAAGCGTACAGCCCGGCAGGCACCTCCTCGGAGCATCCCGTTTCTTTCGCATATTCCGTTCTGCGGGAGGAATCCGAAAGCCTTCGGCAGAACCGTTTCCTTCCTCAAAGCACACCGAACGCCGTATTCGGCCCCGCATACCGTTCCGTCAGCCTTATCGCGGTTTTTCTCTCATGCAGTGTCCTTCCCGGAGCATCGCCGCCGATTTCGTTTGCTCCCGCCTGCCGGGAGCTTTCCGGTTCGGGCAGACCCCCGCTGCCATGCCACTCCGCTTACACTCCGAAAAACACTTTTTCTTCCTTCCGCAAAGCCCCCGCCGTCCCTCCGTCCGCGGGCAAGCCCGCAGTATTCTTCACCGATACGCTTCTCTCAAAAATTCCTCCCTGTGCCGATGCATCCTTCCTGCTGTCCTCTCTGCCGCAAGTCAATTTGTTTTCCCCCTGTTTTCTAGCCGAAGCGCACCTGTGAGCCGTTCCGGATTACCCGCAGTATTCCGTCCCGAATCCCCGTATTCCACCCGGCATGCGTCCCCCCTTGGCTGGCGCCTGTATCTCTGCCCCGGCGGCACGCCTCATAGAGACTGCCGGATCTGCTCCCCGACTGCATCCCTGTGCCGGAGCCTTCCGGCGAGGAGCGTGCCGCCCGCCGCCTCGCCCCTGCCGGACACCGCTTTCCCTCCGCAGGCATGATCCCCTGTTCTCTTTGTTCTCTGTGTTCTCATTGTTCTCTCTGCTCTCCCTGCATCCCCGTTCTCGCTGTTCCCCCGTTCTCTTCACACCCGTGTTTTCTCCGCTTTCCTGTCCTCTCCGCCCCGTCATCTCCGCACAGGCTTGAATCTCCGTATCCCGGAGGTGCCGCACCTCCTTCGGACCGGCTCCGCTGCCGCACATGACCCTGTCCGCCTCCCTCCGGCAGGCATCCGCGCCGCAGACTGCCCCGCTGCCTGCGGAAAAAGCGCCATGGCGCATGCACCGAATCCCTTCCTGACGCATACAGTAAAAGCAGAAGGCATCGCTGCAACAATGGGGAAGGAGGGATGGCGGATGAGCGGAATCCGAAACGCATGCAAGGTACTCGGCATGGTCGTTCTGGCGTTTGGAGCAGGAATTCTGTTGACCTTTTTCCTGTCCTGCCGCACACTCGTTGTACTGGAAGCACTTGTCATCATTGCGGCAGGCGTACTGTATCTCATACAAAAATAACCGGTAGCCGAGGAAGGGTGGGTAAGCCGCATGAAGATCGTCATCATAAAGCCGCCGAAATGGTTTGCGCCGTTTCTTCGAAAAATCTTTCATATTCGCAGAATGGAAGTCAGATAAACGACAGCGTAAAAGCACATACCGATACGTAAAAAAGCGGTGCCTGAAGCCTCCTTGCAGGAGCCCGGGCACCGCACAGGCATTGACCCCGCACTCTGACGCCTCCGCCTTGCCGCCGATGGAGCCGAAAAAAACGAAAGCACCCGACATTCCGTCAGTCCTGCCGGAGGTCGGAGCGCCCGGTAAGCCGCCCGAAAAACCACGCCTCTCATCCGATCTGTCCGGCAGCAGAAGCAGCCGGTCCCGAAAAGCAGCGTGTTCCCGCTCATAAGGTCCGTTTTGCATGATTCAAAAAGCAGGCGCATAAAGCCGCAGCCGTCTTACACCCGTCCCGGTTCCGCCGGGCAGGCAAAACTGCGCCGTGAAAGCCGGCGCATACGGACAAGCCGCCGCAAAAAAGAACCGAAAGCCGTCCGGACACAGCGGAACAGACAGACGATTCTCTCAAAAAGAAGGCGATCTGCAAAAAATTCACCTAAATTATATTGAGTTTTGCAAAAAAACGTACTATAATAGAGAGGATAAATAAGCATGACGCGCTGCCGGAGAAATTGCACACACCCGCTGCAACGTCCCGGTCAGAGAGGAAAGGAACAGCAGCATGAATACAACGCACAAAGAAGTCCCGTCTGAGGAAAACGGACAGGAATACCTCATAAAGCTGCGCAGATCGCCGGTTCCGTTCTGGGCGGCAGGCATCCTGTGGCTCCTGTACGCAATATTTTTCCCGATGTACCTGTGGTATCACTATCTGATCGTTGCGGCGCTGTCTGCGGGCGTCTATGTGCTGACCGCACACTTTTTCCCCGCGCAGCAGGTTCGGGTCCCGAAGCCGCACACGCTGATTCTGAGCGGCATTACGGATGTTGACAAAATCATCCGGGAGGCTGACGGCAGACTGAAATCCGTCACAGAGTCCGGCAAAGCCATAAGGGATCCGGAAATGCGGGAAACGGTTTCGCGCCTGAGCAGCTGCGCTTATAAAATACTGGATTATGTCGCAGAAAACAGCAGGCAGCTGCCGCAGCTCCGCCGTTTTTTCAATTATTACCTGCCCACACTGGATAAGCTTCTGATCTCCTACCGCCGTCTGGAGCGTCACGGCATGGACGGTTCAAACGTTGCGGCGTCGGAGCAGGAAATCCGGGAAGCCGTCGGTGCCATGGAAACGCTGTTCAGCCATCAGCTGGATAAGCTGTTCCGGGATACCGCTCTGGACGTTTCAACGGACGTGGACGTCCTTGAAGCAATGCTCCAAAGCGACGGCATCCGAAAAACGACCGAAGCTCCGGAAGAGACTTCCGGTCAGAAATAACCCTCCCCGGCGTGCGGCACGCCGTCAATTCATTCACATGCAGGAAAGGAATCTGTTTATGGAAAACGAAATCAAGGTACAAGCTGCGGAAGAAAAAGAAGAACAGGCGCTGATCGCCGGGATCGAGCAGAGCCTCACCCCGGCAGAGCAGAAAAAGATCGCCGAAATCCGGAGCAATCTGGACCTGACCGACACGCTTTCGGTCATGCAGTTCGGCGCGGAGGCACAGCAAAAGATCACGGAATTTTCGGATTCCGCCCTTGCCAATGTACGGACGCAGGATCTCGGCGAGGTCGGCGACATGATTGTCGGACTGGTCGGCGAGCTGAAGGACTTTGACGGAGAGAGCAAGAGCAAGGGCTTTTTCGGGTTGTTCCGGAAGGCTGGCAACAAGGTTGAAACGCTGAAGGCAAAGTATGACAAAACCGAAGTAAATGTTGATAAAATCTGCACCGCGCTGGAGACGCATCAGGTCCAGCTTCTGAAGGACATTTCGATGCTGGATAAGCTGTATGACATGAATCTTCAGAACTTCCGGGACCTGACCCTGTATATTGAAGCCGGAAGGAAGGCGCTGGAGGAGGCACGCAGCGTTCAGCTCAAGGAATACACCGACCGTGCTGCACAGACCGGGCTTCCGGAGGACGCGCAGAAGGCAAAGGACTTTTCCTCTTTCTGCGACCGGTTTGAAAAGAAGCTGCACGATCTGGAGCTGACCCGCACGATCGCGCTCCAGATGGGACCGCAGATTCGTCTGGTACAGAACAACGACAACATGCTCGCGGAAAAAATCCAGTCCACGATGAACAACACCATTCCGCTGTGGAAAAGTCAGATTGTCATCGCGCTCGGACTGGCGCACTCCGAGCAGGCGATGAAGGCAGAGCGTGCCGTAAATGACATGACAAACGAGCTTCTGAAAAAGAATGCCGACATGCTCCGTCAGGGCACCTCGGATATCGCGCGGGAATCGGAAAGAGGAATCGTTGACACAGAGACTCTGACCTATACGAATGAGCAGCTGATCGCAACGCTGGATGAGGTCATGCAGATTCAGGAGGAAGGCAAGGCAAAGCGCGAAGCGGCGCGCACCGAGCTTGGCAGAATCGAAAACGAGCTGAAAAACAAGCTGCTTGCCTATATTCCCCAGTCTCCTGCGGCAAACTGACGTTTGATCTGTCCGAGCCGCACCGATGCCTGTCAAACCGGCATATCGGGAGCTCTGCCCCGCAAAGCCCCGGCAATGACTCTTTGATTCACATTTTGAGGACGCCAATCACTATTCCGGAAAGAGGAGGCTTTCGCATATGCGAAGGCTATGGTCATAAAGTATGAAGGAAAACATCCTGAAAAGCAGCCGTTTTGCCGCTTTTGCAATGGGGATCATGATCATTCTGTCGATCCTTATCGGCGGGCACCGCTCATTGCAGGCAAAAAGGAGCGCGGTAGAGCGCCTGTTTGCCGAGGGTACGGACAGCGAGCCGGGCATCGGCACGCGCCTGACGAACATTGCAAAGGAAAGCGTCAATCTGTGCAGCACCGCAAAGCGCTATTACGACCCGCAGGACCCGGCAATTCTTGCCGTGGAAGCTGCGCGCTCGGAGCTGTATGAAGCCGACACTCCGTCAAAAAAGAGCGCGGCGCTTGACCGGCTCTATGCCGCAGCCTCCGAGCTGTATTACAAGCTGCACGACAGCACCCCCGGAATCAGTGAAAAGCACAAAACCGATGCCATGATCAATCATACCAACATTCAAAGTGAAATGGATAAGATCAAGCACAGCAGCTATAACGAACAGGCGCTTGCCTTCAACCGTATTCTGGACGGATTTCCCGCGTCCCTGCTGTCCGGCATTACAGGGATCACGGATGTGGAGTTGTTCGGATGAGAAAAAAATATCACGTTTTTCTGAAATTTCTGTGCATCGCCGCGCTGGCACTTCTGATCCTGCCGACAGCAGCGGCGGCAGTCACTGTTCCAGAGCCGACCGATGACTTTTATGTCAACGATTACGCCGATGTCCTGAGCGACAGCGTTAAGAAGGAAATCAGTTCCACAAACGAAACCCTGTATCAAACAACCGGCGCGCAAATCGTTGTCGTAACCGTACAGTCTCTGGGCGGTGAAAATCTTGAGGATTATGCCTATGCCCTGTTCAACAGCTGGGGCATCGGAAGCAAAGAAAAAAATAACGGTTTGCTGCTGGTTCTCGCCATCCAGGAGGAGGACTACTGGCTCATGCCCGGAAAAGGGCTGGAGAATTCCCTGTCTGCCGGGCAGCTCGCCGACTATCTGGACAAATATCTGGAGCCGGACTTTGCAAAGCAGGATTACAGTGCCGGCGTCATCACGCTGTTCCGGGTTTTAAACAGCCGACTTACCGAGCTGTACGGGTCGGGCAGCGGCGGCAGCAACGCCGACCCGGTTGACCCCGCAGTTCCGACCCCCTCAACAGAGCATCTGCCCTCCTTCTTCACTGTTTTTGCCCGAATCATCACCATCGCCGTTATGATCATTTTCCTGATCGCCATCATTAAGGCTATCGGGAGCGGAAGCTGCTCGGGCTGCGGATGCTGCCTTCTCCCGTTTTTAGGCGGCAGCGGACCCAGACACGGTCCGCCTCCTCCCGGCGGCTTCGGCGGGTGGCACTCCGGAGGCTTTGGCGGAGGACGCCCCGGCAGCTTCGGCGGAGGTCGCCCCGGAGGCTTTGGCGGAGGTCGCCCCGGGGGCTTCGGCGGAGGTCGCTCCGGCGGCTTCGGCGGAGGTCGCTCCGGTGGCTTCGGCGGAGGTCACTCCGGTGGCGGAGGCGGTTCCTTCGGCGGGGGCGCCGGCAGGGGCGGCGGCAGACGCTGACCGTCCCGCAGCTGTCTGCACCGCATCACAGCGATACCGTACTGCAGGCGCATAGCAAAAAAGGAGTTAAGGTCACAGCTCGTCAGAGCAGTGATTTTAACTCCTTGTTTTTTTTAAAGCTGCCCCCCGGCACTGCCTTTAAAACGGACGCGCCCTCACAGATTGTGCCCTCCGTCCCTCTCACAGGCTGCCGTCCGTAACAGATGCCCCTCACGGGCTGCCGTCCGTCACAGATGCCCCTCACGGGCTGCCGTCCGTCACAAATACATCCTCACAGGCTGTCGTCCGTATAGGTTTCAAAGCCCTCTCCGAGAATTTCATTAGCATCGCACAGGATAATGAACGCATCCGGATCGATCGCAGTCACGGCAGGCTTGATATAGGCGACATACTGATTTTTAAAGGCACACAGAAGGATTTGCTTATGCTCCTTGCTCCAGCCTCCCTCTGCGCTGATCTTGGTCACACCCAGCCCGAATTCCAGCAGCTTCACCCGGATCTCGTCTGCCTTGTCGCTGATGATAAAGGCAAGCCTGCTCTTGCGGATTCCGTATATCACCGTATCCATGGCGGTGCTGGAAATATACATGGCAATCAAGCCGTACAAACCGCTGTATATATTGCGGAATGCAACCGTGTACAGCACAATCACCACGGTATCCAGTGCAAGACAGAGCTTTCCGATCGGAAGATGGCGGAATTTATACTTCAGAAGTCTTGCCAGAAGCTCCGTTCCGCCTGTTGTCGCGCCGAAGTTCAGCATCACACCCATGGACATCCCCATAATCACACCGCCGCAGATTGCAGCCAGAATCAGATCCTCCGACCTCGGGAAATCCACCCAAAGCGTCAGCGCATCGATCATCAGGGAGCTGACCGCCATTGCGTATGCCGAAGAGCAAAGCAGCTTCAGCCCCTGCTTTTTCAGTGCAAGCACAAAAAGAGGGACATTCATTGCCAGAATCAGAGCTCCCACCGGAAGCGCCGGAATAAAGTGATTCAGAATCTGCGCAATACCGGTAAATCCGCCGAAAGAAATGCTGTTCGGCTGATAGAACCAGCAAAAGCCCAGCGCATAGACCGCGCAGGACACGGTAATGATCCCATAATCAAGAACCAACTTGCCCCATCTGCACTTATTTTTCATAAGCATTCAACATTCCCGGCAAAATGAAGCGGGAAACTCCTTCTGTTTTGTTTTTTACCTGACAAATGCGCATTCCGCGCAAGAAAAAATCATTTTTACCGCAGCCGGATCGCACCGGTCCGAAGGCATCCGCCGCCGCACTTCATCCGCAGCAAAACCGACCGCACAGCCTGCTGCAAGCATCTCCTGCGGCACGGACAAAGCTCCCCGCATTTATTTTTCGCCGCAGCATCCTGCTTGCCGCTGTTCCTTCTTTATTGTAGCACATTCCCTGCAAAATGTACAGATGAATTTCAAAAAATGCATAATCTCCATCATTTTCGGCTTTCGGCGCATGTTCCGCTCCGGCGCATTCCTGCGTACAGTCCTCTGTGCGCACGGCGTCCGATGGCATCCACCCCATCGCCTGCCGTCCCGCATTTCTCCCCCGCACGCCAGCCCATATCTTACCGCCGCCCCCGCGCCAGTCTGCCGCCGCGTCCCTCTGTCAAGCGGCGCGGCAGTCCCGTCCGGCACTCCCGGCTTTTTCCGGAATGCCTGCAAAAGCGCCTTTCTCCACTCTGCCGCAAAGCATCCCAAAAGCGTTTTTCCGTGCCGCGAAGCAGCGCCAAACCCAGCAAAGCAGCCAACCATCGTGCCGTGTCCCCAGCAAAGCTGATCGCCCGGCTCAGCCTCCGTCTCATTGCCCCGCTGTCAGACAGCCTTCAAAAGCTTCCCTCCGGCACGGCTCCGGGTCTGTTTCGAAAAGTCCCTCATACCGCCCGTCCGATCAGCCGTCCGGAATGCCTCTCCCTTCCTATAGCTATAGCGTTCCACACATTGCCCTGTCGTATTCTCCGGACTGCCGTCGTTTCCCTCCCGGATACAAAAACGCTCCGGCTGCTTTTCCGTAAGACAGCCGGAGCCATGATACTATACAACATGATACAATACGATCAAAACAGAAGCTGCTCCGCATACGGCAGCGTATGTGCCCACGCCGTAAATTCTGCGGACCACTCCGAAAGCCTGTGATTGTGCCGCTGACCGATCATCGCGCGCACATTTTCATAGGAGAAGGTACAGGTTCTCGTCTGGCAGAACGCTGCCGGCAGCTGCTGCTTCATACAGCGGAACCAGTGATAGTCCTTCGTCTCATTGTATTTCAGACGCAGCTCCTCCAGGTGTGCGACCACTGCGTTCCAGTACGGAAGCTGTGTTTCGTCCGGATCGACCGCAAACATGGAGAGCGTGATCGGAAATTTACTCAGCGTATGCATGGTCGATGTGGAATTCGCCGCAGTCCCGACCTTATACGTATCGTATTCCGACCACCAGTACAAAGGAGCGGTGATATCCACGCAGACAAAGATCTGACGCAAAAACTTCCGGTGCTCCGTTCCGCCCTCAATCAGCCGTCTGCACAGATCCATATCCTTCGGTCCGATCACAAAGACCCCGTCATCCCACCGGCTGTCGGACCGATCCCATGAATTCAGCGGATTTCTCATTCCGCGGAGCGCTCCGTCAAAATTATACACCTGTGTATGTTCGAATTTCATCTTCACGTCCGTTGCCTTCACAGTGTGAAAGCTTTCCTTCCCGCGGAACCGATGCCTGCCCGCAAAGCGAAATCATCGCCTCCGAAGCAGGAAAATCCGCAAAACTTCATTTGAATGCTTCTTTTTCGGAAAACTCCTCTGCCCCACAGCATTTTCCAAAAGCTCACCCGATGCTGCCGGACAGAACCTGCGTCACCGCAAAAGCCGCACCGAGTCAAAAGCGAGCCGTCGGACAAGCCAATCTGTCTCAAGGCTCCGGGTTTCCCGTCCGAGCTCCGTATCCGTCAGATATCGAGCTTCATATCGCCGGGACGGATCCAGCCCAGCTTTCTTCCGATCCTGTCAAAGCCCCAGGAAAGCACCGCCGGCAGAATGAAGCAGATCAGAACCAGTCCGACCCAGTCCCAGACTCCCACGGCATCGGGATATCCGTTGCTCTTATCCAGCCATCCGAGAACGATTCCGATCGGACCGAGCAGTCCGCAGGTCCCCATTCCGGAATTGATCGCCTCCCCATACATGCGCATATGGAACACGCAGGTGGCAAGAGGACCCGTCACAGCGGACGCAAGCGTGGGCGCCAGCCAGATAATCGGCTTTTTATTGATATTCGGAACCTGAAGCATACTGGTCCCGAGTCCCTGCGAAAGAAAGCCGCCCCAGCCGTTGTCCCCAAAGCTGATCACCGCAAAGCCGACCATCTGTGCGCAGCAGCCCGCAACGGCAGCTCCGCCCGCAATGGCAAGTCCGGCAGAGCTGCCCGCAACGGCGGCGCTTCCGGTCAAAAGCAGTCCGGCGCAGATCGCAGCGCTGGAGATCGGCAGCGTCAGCACCATGCCGATGACGACAGAGACGATCACTCCGGTCACAAAGGGCGCCTGTGTTGCCGCCCAGCCGATGAACGTGCTGATCACGCTGACTCCCTTTCCGATTGCGGGAGCGATCAGAAGGGAAAGCCCTCCGCCAACCAGAAGCGTCACAAAAGGCGTCACAATAATGTCCACCTTTGTTTTTTTGGAAACGAGCATGCCGATCTCGGCAGCCACAATCGCAATTACAAACACGGCGAGCGGACCGCCCGCACCGCCCAGCTGATTTGCGGCATATCCGACACCTGCGCAGGTGAAAATCACCAAGGGGTGCCCCTTCAGAGAATATGCGATTGCCGCAGCCATTGCAGGTCCCGCCATCGCCTTGGCATAGGAGCCAATCTGATTCAGAAAGGAAAGCCCGGGGATCATTCCCATCGCGCTGAAAATCGTTCCGATCAGAAGGGAAGCGAATAAGCCGAGCGCCATAGCCCCCATGGCATCGATAAAATAGCGTTTGAGATACTTTTTCAAGAGAGTCATAACAAAGCTAATCCTTTCACGCGGACAAAGCCCCCGCATCCCGGGAAGCCGCCGCATATTTTTGAATTGCCAACCGGAGCCGCATTCCGATCACAAAAGAGGCGGATACACCCTCCCAGCCTCATTCCATCGGCGTTCCGTCCGGACGGAACAGCGGCAGCTTCTCCAGATACTGAATATCCGTGCGCTGCTGAGCATCTCCCTCCGCAAGGATCGCCATTCTGCCGCAGACCGTGCCGCCCGCCTTTTCAACCAGCTTTTCAATGGCTTGCAGCGATTCGCCCGTGGAAATCACATCATCCACGATCAGAATGCGTTTTCCCTTCATCATTTCTGCATCGGCGGTATCCAGATAGAGATGCTGCTCCTTTGCCGTGGAGATCGAATGTACCGCAACATCAAAAACGCCGGTCATGTAAAGCTTAGCGCCCTTGCGTGCCAGAAAATACTTGGCATCTCCGTGCTGACGCGCCATTTCGTGAATCAGCGGAATGCCCTTTGCCTCTGCCGTAATCAGATAGTCATATGCCGGAGCCAGCTTTAACAGCTCCGCCGCGCAAGCCACCGTCAGGGGGGCATCCCCGAAAATCACAAACGCGCCGATGGACAGGCTGTCGTTGACCGGGCAGATCGGAAGCCGGCGCTTCAGCCCGGCAATGGTCATTTCATAGTATTTCATGGAGTCAGACTCCTCCCCGCAATAAATTGAGATATAACATTATCATTATAGTAATATTTCCGGCTGCTGTCAACCGTTTCCGGGCAAAATTATCCGCCGGCGGAAGGAGTCTTGCCGGACCGGTCCGCAGAGGTCGGCAGAACGCGGCACAGGATGCCGAACAGTCTTTTCCGCTCACACGGAGGTCCCGGTTCATGCCGAAGAAGCCCCTGCATAAGGCTGTGACCCCGTGTTCCGTCAAAAAAACGCTCCCTCCAAGGGCATGAAAATGCAAAAAAATGATTGCAAGCGGGAAAAAGCGGTGGTAAAATAGAAGCAAAGGCAGCAAACGGCACCGGGCACCGCCGCACGCGCAGACATCCGGACCGCGCAGCCCGATTCTGACAGGAGAGACGCTTTCGCCTGCCGAAAGCAAACGGCACCATGAATATACTGACTGAAACATTCGGAACGCTCCCCGAGGGAGCGGTATACGCCTATACCATGACGGCAAAAAGCGGAGCAAGTGTACGACTCCTAAACCTCGGCGGGATTCTGCAATCCTTAACCGTCCCGGACCGGAACGGCGTGCTCGCAGATGTCGTATGCGGCTTTGACAGTCCGCAGGCCTACCGCGCAGGCGGAGGCTACCACGGTGCTCTGATCGGCAGATACGCCAACCGGATCGCGGACGGCAGCTTTTCCCTGAACGGCAGGGAATATAAGCTGGCGCTGAACGAAAACGGAAAATGCCACCTGCACGGCGGCACATGCGGCTTTGACCGGAAGCTGTGGCAGGCGGAGGCTCTGCCGGAGGAGAATCGTGCGTCTGTCACCTTCTCCTGCATATCCCCCGACGGAGAGGAAGGCTATCCCGGCACGCTCCGGGTCAGTGTCACCTACACCTTTGACGAGAACGGGACGCTGACGCTCCGGTATTCTGCGGAATCGGACGCGGACACGGTCGTCAACCTGACCAACCATACCTATTTCAATTTAAACGGCTATGACGGTTCAGCCGTGACCGGACAGCTTTTGCAGGTAGAGGCGGACGCCTACTGCGACACGGACGCGCTGCTGATCCCGAAGGGCTCCCCGGTTCCCGTGGAGGGCACGGCATTTGACTACCGCACGCCGCAAAAAATCCGCGGAGAGCTGGATCATAACTTTGTCCTGCACGGCGGGAGAAGCATGAAAAAGGCATTGACCTATACCGACCCCGCATCCGGCAGAATGCTGACCTGTCTGACGGACATGCCGGGCGTGCAGATCTATGCTGCCGGCGGAATGGACCTCCCGGTACCGTTCAAGGGGGGCGTCCCGCAGCGCAGGCACCATGCCGTTGCACTGGAAACGCAGTTTTTCCCGAACACCCCGAACCGCCCGGATTTCCCCTTGTGTGTATTGAAAAAGGGAGAGAAATTCTCCTCGGTGACCGTATACCGTTTCGGCATTGCGGACTGAAGACCACCCGCCATTTCCGTGCCGCATGCCTTCGGACAAAAGAAAGGGGTGTAAAAAAACCGTTTTGAGTTCTTTACACCCCACCGGAATTGAGCCGGTCGGTCAAGCGCCGCCGTTTTGTCCCAAAGAAAGCCGAAAAACAAAGGCGCATGGGCAAAAACGGGCAGGAACGCATCCAAAATGCCGGACTCCCGTCCGGCATTTTTAAGGGACTGCTAAAAACCTTGATGTTTTTAACAGCCCCTTCTTGTTGTGATCAAACAAGAACCGATGCACCCTCTTCATGAGAGCGGCGCACAAGCTTCGCCGTCAATCAGAAGTCCACCTCAGTGTCATAGTAGCAGCACTTCAGAAGCTTCTCCATCTCTTCCTGACTGGGCTGACGCGGGTTGGAGCCGGTGCAGGCATCGCCGATGGCGTTCTTTGCAATCTCCGGCAGTCTTTCCAGGAAGACATTTTCCGGAACAAAGCCCTGTTCAACCGGATAGCTGTCTGCGCCGTAATTCTTGATGCAGTGCGGAATATTCAGCGCATCGTTCATGCCGCGCAGATACTTGATCAGTGCAGCGACCTTTTCGTCATCGGATGCGGACTTGTCGCAGATTCCCATATAGTCCACAATCACGCCGTAACGCTTCTTGGCGGTCGGATCCTTTGCGTTGAACGCGATCACCTTCGGCAGATACATTGCGTTTGCAGCTCCGTGAATGATGTGAGCGCCGTAATCCGCAAAGGCTGCTCCGGTCTTATGTGCCATAGAGTGAACAATACCGAGCAGTGCGTTTGAGAATGCCATGCCTGCCAGACACTGTGCGTTGTGCATTCTGTCGCGTGCATCCATATCACCGTTGTAGGAAGGAACCAGATCCTTCATAATCATCTCAATGGCATGAATGGCAAGCGGATCGGTATAATCGCAGTTGGCAGTAGAAACATATGCTTCAACCGCATGGGTCATTGCGTCCATACCGGTGTGTGCAACCAGCTTTTTCGGCATAGTGTGCGCCAGCTCGGGGTCAACAATCGCAACATCGGGCGTAATCTCAAAGTCGGCGATCGGATACTTGATTCCCTTATGATAATCGGTGATGATCGAGAACGCGGTCACCTCGGTAGCAGTGCCGGAGGTGGAAGAAATCGCACAGAAATGAGCCTTTCTGCGCAGCTTCGGAATTCCGAACACCTTGCACATATCTTCAAATGTAATTTCCGGATATTCGTACTTGATCCACATTGCCTTTGCGGCATCAATCGGGGAGCCTCCTCCGATTGCCACAATCCAATCCGGCTCAAATTTCGTCATAGCTTCCGCACCGCGCATAACGGTTTCAACGGAAGGATCGGGTTCAATGCCCTCAAAGAGCTGAACCTCCATTCCGGCTTCTTTCAAATAGGCAACAGCTTTGTCCAGGAAGCCAAACCGCTTCATGCTGCCGCCGCCGACGCAGACGATTGCTTTCTTGCCTTCAAAGGTCTTCAGTGCCTCAAGAGAGCCTTTTCCGTGATAGATATCCCGCGGAAGTGTAAATCTAGCCATAACCGTTTCCTCCGTAATTCTTCATACATTTTGACTGCCGCAGCAGTCTTTCCTTGTATGGCTTCATTATAGCATGCTTTTTTCGGAATGTGAAATGTGAATCGGGCATATCGGTATATATATATCGATATAAGTCAAGTCGATTTGAAAAGCCTCCCTGCAGGACAACACCGCGCAAAAAGTCTTTCGGGCTGCGGCTGGCAGCTCACGCCGCGGGCAGTAGGTGCAGCGAGAGGCAGTCCCCCCTCAAAAAACGTCCGTTTTGTGCCCCTCGCCTCCGTTCCGCACCTAAGCCCCGGCTGCGCCAACCTGCTTTCGACTGCCCCTGCCGGAAGCCGGCGCCTTTGACATTCCGCGGACAAAACCGCCTCTGCACCGTGCTCCTATCTGATTTGCATCCCCGGCTCCTGTTTAACCGAATGCCATCCGGATGCAAGTATTTTCAGCATATTCCAACCTGTACCGCACCGTTTCCGGGCATTTCCCGGTGCCCCGGCTGCTTCTGTTCCGCTTTTAACGGCACACAATCCGAGCGCAGGCCCTTCCGCAATACATGACAGCGCATTCTTTCCCTCCAAAAGCCGGAATTTCAATCGACGCCGGATTTTTCAGCCGTACACGCTCCGCTTGTCAATCCGGACTTCGAAAATCCCGGGGAATTCCCGAAAATTTCGAATCGGCTCTTGACAAGCGCCCTCTCACATGGTATAATACCACTATCGGTTTTGGGAAGCGGTTGGATTTTATGATCCGGGGGCATGAATGCTTTCGATCCGATGTATGCTGGTGTGGCTCAATGGCAGAGCAGCTGATTTGTAATCAGCAGGTTGATGGTTCGACTCCGTTCACCAGCTCCATATGGGAGATTTCCCGAGCGGCCAAAGGGGGCAGACTGTAAATCTGTTGTCACCGACTTCGGTGGTTCGAATCCACCATCTCCCACCATAAAAGGGCTACAAAATAGATGTAGCCCGTGAAAACCCCGATAAAATCGGGGTTTTCACCGTTTATACGGCAAAATTTCAGCGAACCGTTTTGACAGATATAAAAATGATGTTTTCCCTTTGTTGGATGTCTTGAACTCTCACACAACCGAATAATGATACGCAAGGCAGATAGAAATCAAAAATCTATCTGCCTTTTTTATTACCCTCAAAAAGGAGAAAACAGATATGCTGCAGAAAGAATTAGCCAAACGGCTCAGGGCTCGGTACGACACCAAGATAGACGGCGGATGGTTGGAGATATCCTCGGACGGCATCCCCCTCTGCCGGATAAAATACAACGGTCAATTTCTAAGCAACGCCGACAAAACCCTCTCAGATGAATACCGCGGTAAAATTGCAGACATTCAGAATGAGATTTCTACGGTGCGGGAATATGTCGGTCTCTACGAACACGCACCGCAAATGCAAGCTGCCGATGTCTCCGATTACAGACAGCTCGCCGCCTTCGGAGATACCGTGTTGGCGGCGACCTACAGCGAAAAGAACGGCTTTATGTTTTGCACATGGAAACAGAATGCAGACGGCGACTCGGTGTTCTGGGGAGATTACTCGCCGAACTATGAATATGTCAAGGAAGCCTTTGCCGTACGCTCCGGTCTCGTCAGCAAGCCCCGTCTCTTCTCCGAAAAAGAATCGGCAGACCTTTATCGCTGTGTAAACTTTGCAAAAGCCAACTGCGAAATACTGACCTATGAGCAGGAACGGCAGCTGGATAAACTCCAAGAAAAACTCACAGATGCATATCCTTCCCTTGAAGCCGAGCCGCCGACTTTTGAACAGGAATCAGCACCACAACAGAATATGTAATACTATCAATCGCCCTTCGGTTACACAAAAACCGGAGGGCTTTTTTTATTTCACAGCAAGGAGAACAAACAATGACCATATTTTCAGATAATCCACATGACCGCCGAATCGAACGGTTTATGACCGCAATCCCGAACTTCAAGCCGAGAGGTGTCGGCGTTCGCTTTTCGGAGTCGCAGATACTCATCGCAATAACCACCGCCACACCCACGGAAATACTTGCGGAAACCATGAGGCAGATACGCTGTCCGCCTTTCCGTAAGAGATTCAATGAATATATAGAAAGCGAGGAAAAACCAATGACATATATAAATGAAAAGCATCGGGCAAGATTTACACTTGCCGCCAAGAACATCGCCAAGGCAAATTACGCATTGCTTTCGGCGCTGTATCTGCTTACCGCCGACCCAAGGCTGTGGAGCTGCTGCAAGCACCATATAAATAGCGGCTGTGTGTTCTTTGAAAACATCAAGCTCAACAACTGCACCGAACGAGCCTACACCCTCTATTGTGCGGCGAAGGATTTAACGCTCGGAACAAAACATCTTACCGTGTCGGATCTGTCGGATACCGACCTTGTTCCGCCTATGCTGTTCCGCACCATCTGCAACGCTATGGCGATCCGCCGCTTCGGACTTGCCGCTGTAAAGGAGATTTGCCATGATTAAACTGAAAATCAAATACGGAAACAGTCAGACCGACCTCCGCTTTCCCTGTACAGAAAAGGAAATGAATGCGGCGCTCGAAAGAATCCACGCCGAGGATATCACGCCGCTTGAACTGTATGTGTCCGAGGTCATATTCCCCGAGGAACTCGGCTGCTTGCAAGACCGATTCATCAACCTCGATGAAGTCAACTACCTCGGAAAACGGATGGACAGCTTTTTCGGCGATGAGGAATATCAGTTTTATGAGGCAATGAAATCAGAGGGCTTCGACACTCTGCCCGACCTCATCAGTCTGAGCTTCAACCTCAATCGCTATCCGTTGATTCAGGATATCGGCGATATGGGCAAGATCGGACGAGAATACCTGCTCACGGTCAAGGGCTGTCTGCCTGCCGATGATGCGGACGACCCGAAATATGCAGAATTCGGACGGGAGCTGATTCGATCCGGCAAGGGGGTTTTTACCGAACACGGATTGCTCTTTGTCGACGAGGACACACCGTTCGTAAGGGATTATGACGGGCAGAATTTTCCGGCGTATGTGTATGATCAAATGCTTTGCTTCATACGGGCTGAGTACAACGGAAAAACCGAATTCTTGTATTTGCCCTGCGAGGAAGAAGCCATTGACAAGGCGCTTTCCCGACTCGGCGCACCCACACCGGACGATGTAGAACTCTCATGGGAGGACATTTGCATTGATAGCGACAAGTGGATCGGACGCTTCAAGGAGATCGCCGCCGAGGAAGGTATTTGCGAACTGAATCGCCTTGCAGTCGCCGTCAACAGCGCCGATATGGATTTGGAAAAGCTGTGGGCGGTTGCCGAATACGCCGAAGCCGAGAACGCAGAGCAGCTTGCACGGCTTGCTGAAAATCTTGATTGTTTTACCTTTATTATGGGCGCAAGCAATTATGAGGAAGTCGGAGAGTTTGTAACAAGGAACAATGAGGATTTCAATGTAAATCCCAATGTGGCAAAATTCTTCGATTACGAAGCCTTCGGAGAGCATATCGGAGAAATATATTACGGCGAATTTGTAGACAGCGGCTTCATCTATAATGACAGCGACACAAGTCTGCTGGACATCTTATATCAGGATGAGCCTATGGCGATGGGAGGAATGTAAATATGATCACCGCAATTATCCGCAATAAAGAGAACACCCTCGTTCTCGATCTGCCCCACAGCATTTACGACATTTATGAAAAGCTGCGCTCCATCGGCATTATGCAGCCACCAAAGCGAATCCCGCTGACCGATAACGAGGACGAGGATATCGGCGTAAAGCTGTTCAGCGAGAGCGACTTCGGACAGCATCTGCTCCTCACATTGAATGAAAAAAACACCATCGCCGACGCCAATATGCTGACGCTTGTTATTGGGGCGGTAAGCGAGGACATCAAAGAGGAACTCGAACAGAATATCCTCTACGACCAGTACGACTCAATGGACGAGGTGATTTCCGCCGTCCGTCAGATGACGCAGGACGCCGGTCCCGTAAAGGCTGTGTTCTTCTGTCCTCTTGTCGGGAATATTGACGAGGGCGACGGAGATATGTTCACGGTCGGCGATTCCTACCTTGCCGACAGCGCCGATGAAATTGCTGACGCATTAAAAAAATACATCGCCAATGACGAAAACGATATGGCAACCTATTATAACAAGGATGACGGCGTGAGCGAAAAGCTGACATCGGCGGTATGGTCGGTGGAGCTGTACGGCGGCAGACTGTTCGGTCGAATTGATTGCAGCCTCAAGGAGGCGCTCACGGCAGAGGAAACGGAAGCACTTCGGGATTGGCTCACGGGACAGTGTTCGGACGGCCTCGGCGAAGGCTTCGAGCAGCAGCCCATTGATACGATGGACGGCGAACTGTTCGTTTCGTTCTGGAACAGCGGCGATGACTACTCCATGATGACCGGGAGCGAGTTTGACGAATACCTGCAGCAAAACGAAATGCAGATGGGAGGGATGCAGATATGATTGTGAAACCGCAGAGCAATAAACTTTAAAAATATGGAGGTAAATACAATGAACGAATACGAGCATATGTTCTTGAGGAAATCGACACACCCCTCCGCTATGTTGTTCCCGACAAGCAAACCGCCGCTGTTGAGTGGAATAAGGTTACGGAGAAATCCTTTGACAATGACTTGAAAAAATTCAATGTTACCGTAACCAAGAGCGACCACAGAACCGGTCTGCCGCAGGGCGATGCCTCCCTCGCAGGCGCAAAGTACGGCATCTATAAGGGCAATCAACTCATCGACACCTACACCACCGACGCAAACGGCTGCTTTACGACCAAATACTATATCTGCGGCGACGATTGGACGATTCGTGAGATCAGTCCCTCCGAGGGATATTTGATCAAAGGCTGAAAACCGAACTTGGCAGTACGGCAGACATCGCCGAGCGGCTGAACCGCACGGTCAGCGAAATACGCCTGTACACCGACAAA
>CAKRZE010000011.1 GCA_934432725.1 uncultured Eubacteriales bacterium | reverse complement strand
CAGATCAACTACATCTATAGGGTGAATGTTATCCGCATTTATGATACCTCAAATTTAAGCAAGGCTTCATGAATTTGACGGCAAAGCCGGCAAATTCGGAAAATGCGGCAGATCAACTACATCTATAGGGTGAAGGTTATCCGCATTTATGATACCTCAAATTTAAGCAAGGCATCATGAATTTGACGGCAAAGCCGGCAAATTCGGAAAATGCGGCAGACCAACTGCACCTACAGGGTGAAGGTTATCCGCATTTATGATACCTCAAATTTAAGCAAGGCTTCATGAATTTGGCGGCAAAGCCGGCAAATTCGGAAAATGCGGCAGATCAACTACATCTATAGGGTGAATGTTATCCGCATTTGTTATACCAGATGTTGTATCCTTTCCGGGTCTTTTCTGCAAAAGGGCAGGGATGGACGTGAGGAGCCGCTCCGTCTGACGGCTGAACGTCTGCCTGTGCCGATGCTGTTTCGTTCTTCATATAATGCCGATTTTGCCCAGGCAGCATCCGGTTATTTCCCTACGGCTTTGGATTGGATCAGAAAAATCCGGCACCGCTTCACCTCTGAAGCAGTGCCGGAATGTTTTTTGTAATGTGACTCCGCCGGAATATGATTCTGTTCCATTCCGAACGGCGCCGCGGATGGTCCGGAAGCTCACATCCAAATGGATGTGTGGTCTTCTGTAAAGTCCGGTCAGACCTTCAGCTCCGCTTCGACAGGACCCTGATAGCAGCGGTCGAGAACCGGGGCGGCAACCTCTTCCAGAAATTCCGTGACCTGAGATACGCATCTTCCGATGTACAGAGACGGATCCAGCTCCGCTCTGATCTCTTCCTCGTTTACGGGGAACGCGGGGTCGTTTGCAATCCGCTCTACAAGATCGTTGGCGCCGCCCTCAAGCTTGACTCTTGCAGCTGCCGCGTGGGAATGCTCCCGAAGCCGTTCATGCAGCTCCTGCCGGTCGCCGCCCGCCTTCACCGCCTTCATCATGATGTTTTCGGTAGCCATAAACGGCAGCTTTTCCATCACTCTGCGCGTGACGACCCGCTCATATACTACCATGCCGTCGGTGACATTGATGTAAATATTCAGAATGGAGTCGATTGCAAGGAATGCCTCGGCAACGGAAATCCGTTTGTTCGCGGAATCGTCCAGCGTCCGTTCAAACCACTGTGTGGAGGCGGTCAGACCCGGATTCAGCGCATCGACCATGACATACCGTGCCAATGCGCAGATGCGCTCACAGCGCATGGGGTTCCTCTTGTAGGGCATGGCGGAGGAGCCGACCTGCATTTTTTCAAACGGCTCTTCCATTTCCTCAAAGGACTGAAGCAGGCGCATATCGTTTGCAAACTTATAGGCACTCTGCGCAAATCCGCTCAGAACACTCAGAAAATATGCGTCAACCTTGCGGGAATAGGTCTGTCCGGATACGGGGACGCATCCCTTGAAGCCCATGTAAGCCGCAATTTTGTTCTCCAGCTCACGCACCTTTGCTTCGTCTCCGTCAAAGAGCTCCATAAAGCTCGCCTGTGTGCCGGTGGTGCCCTTCTGTCCGAGCAGAAGGAGCTTATCCATGCGGTGCTCCAGCTCCTCCATATCCTGAATCAGCTCGTACATCCAGAGCGTAGCGCGCTTGCCGACCGTGGTCAACTGCGCGGGCTGAAGATGAGTATACGCCAGACAGGGCAGCGCTTTATAGGTGTCGGCGAACTTTGCAAGGTTTTTCACCACCTGTGCCGCCTTTTTGAGAATGACTGCCGAAGCCTCCTTCATAATGATGACATCGGTATTATCCCCTACATAGCAGGAGGTGGCTCCGAGGTGAATGATCGGCTCTGCCTTCGGGCATTGCTGACCGTAGGCATAAATATGCGACATGACATCGTGCCGCACCAACCGTTCGCGCTCCTCCGCAACCTCATAGTTGATATCGTCGCGGTGCGCCTCCAGCTCGGCAATCTGTTCGTCCGTGATGGCAAGACCAAGCTCCTTTTCCGCTTTTGCCAAAGCGATCCAAAGCTTGCGCCATGTTTTGAACTTGAACGATTCCGAAAACAAAAGCTGCATCTCGGGACTGGCATAGCGTGTGGAGAACGGTGAAATATAATTTTCCTTTGTCATATTCATATTCCGGTACTTGAGTCCTTTTGAAGGTTCCTTTCCGTTTGTAAATACAAATTCGAACCATCCTCTGCGGATGATTCAGGCGCTTGCAGGAGACGTAGGCGGCGCCGATATCGCGTCAGTCGTGGAATTCAGCTTCGTTTGCGGTATCGTCCAGCGGAATTTCCGGCTTTTGTACCTCCTCCGGCGTTTCTTCTTCGCAGATGGAGTCAATGGCGCGGGCAAGGCGGCTGTCCTCCATTTGTGCGCGGATCTGCCGGTAAACCATGACGCTGCCGAGCAGTCCGCTGAGACATCCGAGCGCCATAAAAGCTCCTGCGGTGTTCTTTCTGTTTTTGTACAAAAAGACAACCATCAGGAAAAATGCGGAAATTGCCTGTACCAAAAAGGACAATCCAATGAAAAACCGTGTTTTTTTCATAGCATGACAGCGCTTTGGTGATCAAAGCATTCCTTTCATGAAGTTGGTTTGAGAGAAGGTGCGATTGGTTTGTGCTTTTGATAAAGCGGTGCGGCTGACATAAGGGAGCGCTGCTGTATCAAAGCCGCAGGCACGGGGGAGTCATTCCTGCCGGATCTGTGAGGACGCATGGGCAGCAGGGAAGGGAGATACTCCCCGCCGTGCGGTGCATGGAAGGAGCCGGTGTCCGGCAGCTCCGCATGGGCGCAGAAACGGATACTTCCCGCGCGGTGCAGGAGGAAGAGGGCTTGCGGAGGGACGAATTACTGTGCGCGTCCTGCCTGCTGCTTCAGATAAGCATTGATAAAGCCGTCCAGATCTCCGTCCATCACTGCCGTAATGTTGCCGTTTTCATAGCCGGTTCGTGTGTCCTTGACCAGTGTATACGGCATAAAAACGTAGGAGCGGATCTGAGAGCCCCATTCGATGTTTGTTTTGACGCCCCGGATATCCTCTACCTTTTCCAGATGCTCCGTCAGCTGAATTTCTTTCAGCTTTGCTTTCAGCAGTCTCAGCGCATATTCCTTGTTTTGCAGCTGAGAGCGCTCTGTCTGGCAGCCTACCATGATGCCGGTCGGCTTATGGACAATCCGGATCGCGGAAGAGGTTTTATTGATATGCTGACCGCCTGCGCCGGAGGAGCGGTGTGCGGTGACTTCGATATCCTCCGGGCGGATCACGATATCATCGAGGTTATCAAATTCCGGCATGACCTCAATGGAGGCAAAGGAGGTTTGTCTGCGTCCTGCCGCGTCAAAGGGGGATACGCGCACCAGCCGGTGTACGCCGTGCTCGCTTTTCAGAAAGCCGTATGCGTTCGGACCCTCTACCGTGATGGTTGCCGCCTTCAGTCCCGCTTCATCTCCGTCCAGCCAGTCATTCAGCTTGACCGTATACTGATGCCGCTCTGCCCAGCGTGTGATCATACGGTAGAGCATTTCAGCCCAGTCCTGTGCCTCTGTTCCGCCCGCACCCGGGTGGAAGGAGAGGATGGCGTTGTTATGGTCGTATTCTCCGGTCAAAAGCGTCTCCAGTCGCATTCTGGCTTCGGTTTCCGTAATGCCTTGAACCTCATGGAGCACCTCATCCACAATGCTGTCGTCGTTTTCTTCCAGCGCCATGTCAACCATTTCAAGCGTGTCGGAAACACTTTTCTTCAGCGTCTCATATTCATCTACGGTGTCCTTCATGTTTTTGGCGTTTTGCAGAATCGTTCCGCTTTCGGGCAGCGACCAGAAATCCGGCTGGCTTGTTTTCATTTCAAGCTCTTCAATCTGCCCCTTCAGCGCTTCAATCCGCAGCGCGTTTCCCAGATCGTCAACCTTTTCCTTCAGCTGACCGAGCGTGCGCTTTGCCTCATCCAACTGTATGATCAAAATAGGCCTCCTATGTTCATGTGTAAATCTGTTCTATATAAAAACAGTATACCACATTCCCGGAATTCTGTAAACATATTTTTTGATTTTTGCATCTTTTATATGCGCTATGCGGCGAAAAGGGGGAATGCGTGCTGCTTCCGTGCGGCTTTTGCGGAGCGGAGCAGGTGTTTCCGGCGGATTTAAAACGCATGCTTTTCGGGAAGGAACATTCGGCGGCGTGCGGTTTTGCCGGCGGGACCTGCGGCTGTCGGAGAACCCTTCGTTGATGCGGGCAGTGATTTTGGGCGGGAGGGGACTTGACGGATGAGTGCAGCGCTTGCTTCGGCAGTTTTTGGTTTTGCAGTTCAATTCGGCACATACGGTTTTACTGATCCGACAGTGCTTTGGTGTGGCGTGCGGTTTTGTATGATCAGGCATCGGCTTGCTTCGATGTGCGCTGTTTTGCGGGTCCGGAAGTGCTTTGACCCGGCGCACGGTTTTGTATGATCAGGCATCGGCTTGCTTCGATGTGCGCTGTTTTGCGGTTCCGGAAGTGCTTTGACCCGGCGCACGGTTTTGTATGATCAGGCATCGGCTTGCTTCGATGCGCGCTGTTTTGCGGGTCCGGAAGTGCTTTGACCCGGCGCACAGGTTTATATGCTCGGGGGCTTGATGCAGTCTGTGCGTTTTCCGACCGGACCGTGCGGCATCCGGGCGCTTTTAAACGAACGGACGGGTGCTTCGGTGCATGTTCCGCAAAGCCGGCAGGCAAGCCTGTGCCCAGCCTTGCCTGATCGGGGCGTGCTATTGCCGGATGCGGAGGTTTTACTGTCATCGGCGGTACAAAAACAAGCCCCCCGCCGCAGGAAGTGTCTGTTGAAAGGCAGCTTCAAACGGCGAGAGGCTTATGATGCATTTCGGGATTTGCTCCGGTCGGCTTTGGCTGAAAAAGGCGGAAGACGGGAGGACGCGGCGATCCCTTGTATCTCAGGACCCGGCAAGGCTCCCCATAAAACGAGACGGCTCAGTCTTTTTTCTTCAGCTTTGTGCGGGTGCCGTCCGGATGCTGTATGACAATGCTGTTAAGCTCCTGAAGGGTGGAGCGGCGGAATTCTTCGATGTATTCCTTTCGGAGCGCGGTCTGTTCTTCCTTTTCCGCCGGGGTCAGACCCTCCGGACTTTTTGCCTTTCGGGCAAGCTCGTTGATTCGGTTGACTTTTTCCTGCTTCATACTGCACCGGTCCTTCAGGCAATTGTGATGCGGAAGGAGGCAGTATAAGTGTCTCCGGGTGCAAGATGCTCCATGTCCTTTTTGGTTTCCAGACTGTCCACCTCGTTTTCATAGGAGGGGACGGAGCACCACGGCTCAATGCAGCAGTAAGGCGCATCGGTTTTCGGCTTGTGCCAGAGTCCGAGGTATTTCATATCCGGATAGGTGACTCTGACGGACTTTGCGGACTTTGCAGAGCGGAGCGTCACTTCACGGCACATGTCCCGGATGAAGATGGCATCGTTGTCAAACAGGTCATGGCGCATATGCAGAACGGTTCCGTTTTCAAGCGGAAGAGGCTTTGTTTCGTCCGTATACATGCAGCTTTCGCTGAAGATCATATGCTTTGCGGGAGCTTTTTCGGAGAATTCCAGATAATAATCCTCAAACGCTTCGCCCTTTGTCAGCGGAATATTGAAGCCCGGATGACCGCCGACACAGAAGATCAGCTCTTTGGTGTCCGGGTTCCTGACCGTATAGACGGTGACAAGCGAGGCTCCCTCCACGGTATAGGTGACGGAGGCGGCAAAGCGGAACGGATACTGCGAAAGGGTCTTATCGGATTCCGTCAGCGTGAAGGTTACGGATTCCGGGGAGGACTGCGACGCCTGCATGGGCATTTCGCGGAGAAAGCCGTGAATGCGCATTTCATAGGACCTGCCGTCATACAGGTATCTCCCCTCGGTCAGTCTGCCGCAGATCGGAAACAGATTGAAGGCGCGTCCCGACCAGTATTTCGGATCGCCCTGCCAGAGGTATTCGGTTCCGTCTTCTTTTAAAATGAGATTCTGAAGCTCGGCTCCGACATCGGATATCACAACCCTGATCAATTCATTTTCAATGGTATAAAGCATGGTCTGACCACCGCTTCCGCAGAACGGAAGCGTCCTTTCTTTTTAAACTTCGGCTTTGACCGGAGGAATATCTGTTTTCGTGAGAAGCATCGGAAAACAGCGCTTCGACCGGACATGGGCGCATCTTTGCCTGTGCCGGCTCTGCCGGAGACAATTCCGGCGGATACCACTCTTATTATAATTGGCATGTGCGGCGCTGTCAATACCGTTTCCCGAATACCCTGACGGAAGAGGGCTTTTGCGAAGGATTTATGAGAGCGGGAGAGCGTTTCCGAAGCGCATGCCTTGGAGGTGTGCGCGGCGGAGATATCCGGGCATGTTCTCTGTCCGGGCAAACCGATCGGCGGACGGCGTTTCTTTGCATGTGCCGAAAAAGTCATTTTTGCCGCCGCGCCGGGCAGAAGGGCAGCAGCCGTGCGGGGACCTGCGGCACGGAACGGACGGCGCGCAGAGGAGCGGATATCAACGCCGGCAGCACCTTTTCGGCGGTTTACGCAAGGTGCCCGGAAGGAGTTTGCCGGAAGCCGCTTTCCGCCTGCTTCTCGGGACTCCATGCCTGATCCGCACGCTGCGGCGCAGTTGTATTCTTTTCCGTCAGGTGTTTCTTCCGACAGAAGAGGCTGTCGCAGGCATCGCGGACCGGGCACCGGTTCAGACAACCTGAAAAATATAGAACTTCAGGTAGGAGGTTTCCGGAACATTCCAAAGAACGGGATGATCGGGCGCCTGCTGACGCGCCTCTACCTGCTTCAGCTGAACGCCGGCATCCGCAGCGGCGCTGCGCAGCATGTCCGCGAAGAGCTCATCGCGCATAAAGTGCGAGCAGGAGCAGGTTGCAAGATATCCGCCGCGCGGAAGCAGCTTCATGGCGCGGTAGTTGATTTCCTTATATCCGCGGGAAGCGCTCTCAACGGTTTTGCGGCTCTTGGTGAAGGCAGGCGGATCCAGGATGATAAAATCATAGGGAGATTTTTTGCCGGCGGAAAGCTGCGGCAGCAGGTCAAATACGTCCGCCGCAACAAAGTCCATGCGGTCGGAAATTCCGTTCAGCTCTGCATTTTCCCGCGCCATCCGGACGGCGCTCTCCGATACGTCCACACAGGTTACGTGAACCGCGCCGCCCATGACGGCGTTCATGCCGAAGGAGCCGGTGTGTGTAAAGCAGTCCAGGACATGCTTTCCCTTTGCCAGACGTGCGACCTCCCGGCGGTTGTATTTCTGATCCAGAAAGAAGCCGGTTTTTTGTCCGTTGACAAAATCCACATGATACCGTATTCCGTTTTCCGTGATTTCCGAGGTGGTTTTGTCCGGATGCCCGATGCCGGGCAGCTCATACCATCCCTTGTATGCGTTCAGCCCCTCAAGCTCCCGCAGGGCGGAGTCGTTTCGCTCATAAATACCGGTGATGACATCCCCGCTTTCATTCAGCTGCTCATACAGCGCACGGAAAACGGTGTCCTTGACAAGCTCCATGCCGTAGGAGAGCACCTGTGCGGAAAGAATGTCGCCATAGCGGTCCACAGTCAGTCCGGGCATGCCGTCCGCCTCTCCGAAAATCAGTCTGCATGCCTGAAAGTCATCCCTCATGACGGTACGCCGGTAATCCAGAGCGTATCTGACCCTGCGCTTCCAGAAGGCGGCATCAAAGGCTTCGTTGGCATTTGAGGAGAGTATTCTGACCCGGATCTTGCTTTTTTCGCTGTACAGCCCGGTTCCGAGGTAGGCGCCTTTTTGCGAGAGCACATCGACCAGACTGCCGTTTGCCGGGGGGACCGGCATTTCGGTGATTTCGGTATCGTAAACCCACGGATGTCCGTTTCTCAGGGAGCGCTCTCCCTTGGGGGAGACGCAAAGCAGAGGATAGCTTCTTGTTGTCTTCATAAATATAACCACAGCTTTCACATGCGTGAAAGCTTCCTTTCATGCGGAATTGAGGTTCTTCGGATGAAAAGCCGGTGCGATCCGGCACATACCGCCGGACAGCTCTTCTGGGAGCGCCCGTTTTCGGGCAGAGAAGCGGGGAACCGTTTTACGGCAGAGAAATAACCTTGGAAAATTTAGCACAAAGGATACGTTCCGCCGGACCTTGGACATGGTGCTCTCAGCGGGCGCGGCAAACCCGTTTCCGACGGAAAAATCGCCGGCATGGCTGCGGAAATTCTGTGTATACAGAAAATGCAGGCAGTCCGGTAAAACGCCGCATGCTGTCCGAAGCGGGGAAAGGGGGATTTCCCGGACAAGATGGAGCATGGGAAAGGCTCCGGCATGGGATGCAGCCGTATTCAGAGTACCGGAGTCTGATGGAGCTGCCCCTCCGGGGGAGGATGCTCTATGTGCGTCAGAAAGATTGACAGGAGCGGGATGATACGGTATAATAAATGCGGAAAACAGACTTCCCAACAGGCGCAGCTCATCTGCCGCATTCTGCGAATTTGCCGGTATTGCGGCAAATTCATGACGTTTTGATTCAATTTGATGTGTCAAAAATGCGGAAAACAGGTTTCTTGGCAGGCGCAGCTCATCTGCCGCATTTTGAGAATTTGCCGGTATTGCGGCAAATTCATGACGTTTTGATTCAATTTGATGTGTCAAAAATGCGGAAAACAGGTTTCTTGGCAGGCGCAGCTCATCTGCCGCATTCTGCGAATTTGCCGACTTCGCCGTCAAATTCATGATGTTTCATTTGAATGTATGGATCATACGCCGAAAAATCCTCTGTCGGGGATTTTTCGGGGCTTGACAGCTCCGGATGCGGCGTTCTGCCTGACACGCGGCGCAAAAATGTTACGGCATTCGCATTGTTCTCGCGTATGCGCACCCGGGACCCTTGGAAAGCAAGGCTTCCCGAAGACCATACCGCCCCGGTGCTGCATTTTGCCGTGCGCTGCCTGACGCACAGTGCAAAAATTCTGCGCGGTACGCGCTTTGCCTGCGGTATCGCATACGCAGGTGACCGCTTCGGCGTATGTGCTTCCCGGAGTACAACGGAACAGGAACCGCCGGACACTTTTTTCCTGCGGTCGGTCAGGTCTGCCTTTCCGCAGCACATCGCTCTGCCAAACGCTGTCCTTGCCATGCGGCTGAAAAGCCGCCGGTTTTCGGGGTACGCCCAAGGTCCTTCGGAAAGGGCTTTGCAATGCTGTCGGGAAAGAAGCGCCTTCAGGGTTTTATGCATTCTTCAGTATATAACACGGCAGCGGCAAAGTCAAGCGTTTCTTTTTGCACCATCCGGCCGGAGCGGGGCAGCCGATCAGGTCCGAGGTCCGGGCAAAGGGGGGAGAATTTGGACGAAAAACACGCCGCAGATACCGGTGCGGCGTGTGGGGTGCCTTTGCATAAGCCGGGTTCTTCAGAGCTTCCATCGGCTTTCGTCAGGCTTTGATTTTTTGTTTGAAATGCAGTTATTTCATCAGCTTTTCGTAAAGCTGCATCAGCTTCAGCTGAAAGCACAGAAGCATGCCCGCTGCGGCTCCGACCGCCGCCTGAAGAATCTGGTAGGGGAGCTTGAGCCATGCATAGGCAGGTGTGCTGTAAAGGAAGGCTCTGCCGAGCGAATAGCCGACTACCATAATGACCGCACCGAGCGTCACGCCGATTGTGCAGGAAAGCTTCCGCTTCTTTTTCAGGATATAGTGAGAAAAGACAGAAATAATAACTGCCTGAAGACCGTGTACGGCGAGCGAGACGAACATCGGAGTCGGATAGAACAGAAAATCTCCCAGGAACGCGCCGACCCCGCCTACCAGAAAGGAAGCCAACGGGTCCAGAAGGATGGACGCAGTGCATATGACGACATCGTTCAGGTACAGATGTCCTCCCGGGACGGGAACGCCGAACGAGCTCATGACAATATTCAGAGCCATGAACATGGCGGTAACGGCAATCCACTTTGCCGATCTGACAGAATTGCTTTTCATAATGAATCACCATGGCTTTCACCGGAGCGAAAGCTTCCTTTCTTCCGGAAGCGGATGCGTCTTGCATGGGAAGCCGCTTCCGTTCTGCCGGCTGAGGCTGCAAAGCGCTCCCTCCCGTACCGGGGGAGGCGTGCCTGTGCAGGCGAAATCGGGGCAAACGGTATATTCGCATGGTTTTGCAGCTTTCGGCAAACATGCTTCCGATGAATCCAGTATAACACTTTTTTGGTATTGTGAAAATTATCAGATAAGGAATATTTTATATAACCAGATGACAGGATATTGTATTGACAGAGAGGCAGCTGAGCCGGCTTATATGCAGCTCTACCGGCTGCTTCTGACGGATATTGCCGGCGGCAGATTTGCCCCCGGCTCAAGGCTTCCCTCCAAGAGGGAGCTTGCAGCGGAGACAGGGGTCAGCGTCATCACGGCGGAGCATGCGTATGCCATGCTTTGCGATGAAGGGTACGCTTCGGCAAGGGAACGGAGCGGAATTTATGTTTCGGCGGGAGAAGCGCAGATGGTGGCGCTTCCGCCGGCTGCCCGGCTCCCTGCACGGACGGAAAACGGCGCTTCGGGGACTGCCGGAGCGGATTTCCCGTTTGCAAGCTTTGCAAAGGCGATGCGGCGTGTGCTCAGCATATACGGTGCGGCGATTCTTGAAAAGGCGCCGTATCACGGATGTCAGGTCCTTCGCCGCGCAATCGCCGGATACCTGCTCCGTTTTCGCGGCATGCGTGTATCGCCGGAGCAGATTGTCGTGGGAGCGGGAGCGGAGTATCTGTATGGCTTGCTTGTACAGCTTTTGGGGCGTGAAAGGAAATACGGAATCGAGGAGCCTTCCTATGAAAAAATCCGTCAGGTGTACACGGCAAACGGCGTGCAGGTGTTGACTTTGAAGCTGGAGGGGGACGGCATTCCGGCGCGGACCCTTGCGGAATCAAGGGCTGAGATTCTTCATGTGACGCCGTATCACAGCTTTCCGAGCGGCGTATCCGCTTCGGCTTCCCGGCGTATGGAATATCTTCGGTGGGCAGAGCAGAACGATGCTATGATCATTGAGGATGATTACGAATCGGAGTTTGCCGTGTTTCATAAACCGGCAGAGACGATCTTTTCAATGGATCGGACGGGACGTGTGATTTATCTGAATACATTTTCCAAGACACTTGCCCCATCCGTCAGGGTCGGGTATATGCTTTTGCCTCCTGCACTTTCGGAGCTGTTCCGGCAAAGGCTCGGTTTTTATTCCTGCACGGTTCCGGTTTTTGATCAGTATGTGCTGGCGGAATTTATCGAAAGCGGGGAGTTTGAGCGCCATATCAACCGGATGCGCAGGAGCTTCCGCGCGGCGCAGTGTCTTGCCCGCCGGGAGGAGAAGCAGGGGAGGACGAGATGAGAGACATTCCTGCGGGGCTTTGGCAAACCGCGCCCTGTATCGGAGCCGGGCGCTGACGTTTTGCATCCGAAAAGTGCAGGGGGATGATTTTCCGCGTTTCGTTACGGTGTTTGTATCGGGATGTACGGGAGCCGGTGCATCGGGGCTTAACCGGGCAGGTCGGTTCTACTGCCGAACGGAAAAACGGGGCTGCCGCACATTCGTGCGGCAGCCCCAAAAATATCCGGCGCAAAAAACACTGCCCGGAAGGGACGGAATACGATTCAGGCGCGGGAATCAAAAGGAAAGGCTTGCTTCGGCAGTGCAGGCTCGTTCCCGGCAGGTGGAGGAACCGGTGTCTCCGGTGTTTTTCGGGACCGATGCCGCATGACTGCGGGCAATGCCCGGTGTGCGCTGTGCGGCAGGTCCCGGGTGCTTTGCGGAAATCTGTGCCGGAAAATCGGTGTGCAGAGCGCTCATTGCCTGCGGGCTTTGACGGTATACGAACGGGCGCAGCCGGCAGCTCCGGAGCATTTGGGGGTTCGGCGGCGGAAGCGGTGCCGTCCGATGCTGCTTATGGCTGTCCGGACCGCTCTTGCGATGCAGAGCGTCATGAAGAACAGAAGAAACTGCCATACTGCCGGCAGACCGTTTATGGTGATGAGAAATGCTGCAACAGCAGCCGCACCGGTCATCCGGTACACTGCCGCATCCGGGCGCACAGCCGACAGATACAGGGACAGCGCACAGATGAAAAGCCAGAGAAGCCCCATGACGGTCGGGTCCGTAAGCGTTGCCTGTTCATGCATAAGAAGGTACTTCCTTTCTCCCGAAATACTGCCGGACGGCAAACCCCGGTAAAAGGCAGGACCGGCATGCGCTTTCCGGGGAAGAGCTTTGCATGTTCCGGAGCGGGAAGGCACGGCTCCTCCTTTACAAGGGGATCAGGACAGCTTGTACCGGATGATGGCGTTGATTTTTGCCGCATCGGTTTTGTCATCGATCAGAATTTCATACACCTCCTGTACGGCGGCATCGGAATCGATGTCCAGCCGGAAGGTGCTGTTGTTCTTGTGGATTTTATAGCTGACGCGGTATAGAAGTCTTGTCGCCTGCTGCTCTGTGCCTTCGTTCAGGATCTCTTTTGACAGAAGCTGAATTTCGATATCATACAGCTCCTGCATGGTAAAGCGCTCTTTCTTTTCCCGGTCCTCAAAATATTTTTCGGTAAAGAATCCGTTATAGGCTTCGCAGTCGCCCCGGATGACGGAATCAAAATAAGCGCCGAGCAAGGTCATGCCGTCTCCGTATTGCGCGTAATTTCCGTCAATGATCAGTGTGGACTGTGCGCCCTCCGTATACCGGATATACCGGTTCAGTGCCAGATATTCCGGGTCCTGAAAAATATCCTTTTCATAATCGATCGGATAAAACAGAATGGTTTTGTTTGGCTTCTGGTCATCGGTTTCCTCGGGGAACCAGCCGGGGAAAAGGGAAGAGAGCTTCATATTTGAGAGGAAATTGATTCCGAGCAGCAGAACAAATGCAATGCACAGTCCGATAAGAAGTGCTACGGCACGTTTTTTCTGCTTTGGATCGCTGCGGTGCGGAGCCTTTTTATGCCCGTTTGCCGCGGGCTGTTCTGCTTTCGGAGCTGCAGGGATCTGGACGGAGGTCTGAGCCTGCTGCACAGAATCGGCTGCTGCTGCGCTGTCTTTTGAAACGGCTTCCTTATCCGGAGTATTGTCTGTAGTTTGGATCATATATTCACCGTGCCTTTCATCGGCATTCATTTTTACGGTATTTTTACGGCGGTGCCGTGACCGGGACGGGAATGCGGCATCACCATCTCTATTATAATAAACGGAAATGGGTTTGTAAATAACTATTTCGTAAACAAAATGCGCCGGAAAGCTTTTCCGGAAGAATTGCTTTGCCTGTGCGGGAAAAAAGCCGGCGGCAGACGGGTTTGAAAAACACCTCTGCCCGCGCAGATGCAGGAACCTGCGTCGTGAAGCGTTTGACGCGCCGCAGCGCGGCGGGAGAAGCCGAAAGCGGGCGGACGACCGGGGAGGCGGCTCCTCCTGCGCGGGGCTGCCGTTCATGCTGCCCGTGTGCGCACAAGCCGGCTGGGTATTGACCGGAAAGATGGGAAAGCCGCGCCGCACAGAACCGGGGTTGTGTAGGAGCAGACAAAAAGAAGCTTCTGACCGGGAGCGGAGGAGGCACCGATGCACGGCGCGGAAGAGGGGGACCGGGAAAGAAGAAGGAAGCCGGCAGGGCGGTCAGCGGTGCGATGCGGAAATGCTGTGTGACGCAAGGCTGCCGGAGGACCCGATATGCGGCTTTTGCGTGAGCATGCTGCGCGGGAAAAGCTCCGATAACCGGCAATGACAGGGGGGCGGCACCCCGTCCTGTGCTTTTTGTTACTGCCCGGCATCGGTGCCTGCGGTCCGATGCTCCGGTTTGCCGCCAAAGAGATCCGAGAAAATAAAAAAGCGGGCAAAAACGCCCGGGGTCGCCTCAGGTATGCCGGAATTCCGACCGGCATGCCCGGGGAGCTGTCCGAAACGCCGCGGTTTGGGACAGCTCCTCCGTTTTTCTGTACAGGAGTTAGGTCTGACGGTTTATCCCGGATTTCCGGGAATTCCTTTTCCGGTCATTTCGGGTGACTTTCAATCCGTCTGTTCCGTTTTCTGTATTTCAGTGCTCAAAACAGCTTGCGCAGAGACGAGATTGCACCGGAAACCTTATCGGCTCCGATTTTTGCCTGTACGCCGGCAACAAGCTTGTCAAGGGCATCCTTCGGCAGGGAGGTTTTCAGAATCCCCTCAACTGCCGCCTTGGGGTCCTTTTTGAACTGCTCCATCAGTGCGGGATCGCCTGTGATGCGCTTGACGATCTTTTCAACTTCCTCTTTGATGTCCATCGACCGATCACTCTTCCGTTACGATCTTGGCATCAACGGCGTTTCTCTTGATCGAGTCGATTCCGTTCATGCAGCCTGCAAGAGCCTTATAGCCTTCGCCGGTGGCGATGACCTGACCGTTGGTTGCCTTCAGACGGAAGCGGTATTCTCCTGTCTTGTCGGTGTAAACTTCAAATTTGGGATGCTTTTCGACGGCATAGCCCTCCACGGTTTGGTTTTCAACGGCAGCGACCGGCGCGTTTTTCTGAACGCTTGCAATTCCTTTGCGGCAAGCATCCTCGGTGGTGTATACCTCGGACGTTGCGATAACCTCTCCGTTTCCTGCCTTCAGGTCAAATTTGATGCCTGTTTTTGTAGTCTTGATTACAAACTTTCCCATAACTGTACCCTCCGTTTCGATTATCCGACAGCCGCATGCCAAAAGCAGGGATGCGGCTGTGTGATTATATTCATTATATAAAATTAATTTGCAGAAATCAATAGGATTTTACAAAATCCCGTTTTTTTCAAGGATTTTCCGGAAATTCTGTGCAGTATCGACCGATTCCCCGCTTCAGCCGCATCAGACCGTCCTCCAGCGTCCGGGCGGAGCACGCGAGATTCATGCGCAGAAACCGGTTTCCGTTTCCGCCGTATACCGTTCCCGCAGACAGGTACAGACCGGTCCGACTGCGCAGAAAATCGGCAAGGAAAGCCGAATCGGCGGTAATCTCCGCGCAGTCCAGCCAGAGCAGATAGGTAGCCTCGGACGATACAGGACGGATTTTGCCGATCTCGGCTTCAATGAAACGCACGGCAGTCTGCTTGTTGTCGTAAATATAGGCGCGCAGCGTGTCAAGCCACTCCGCGCCTTCCGTAAAGGCGGCGACCGCTGCCGTCACGGCAAAGGCATTCGGCTCGGCAACTTCATCGGTATTCAGGGCGCGGGTGACGCGGTGGCGCAGCGTTCCGTCCGGGATAACCACTGCCGCAGTCTGGAGTCCGGCGAGGTTGAAGGTTTTTGTCGGTGCAATGCAGGTCACGCTGATCTCGCGGCACTCCTCGGAGACGGAGGCAAACGGAATATATTCCTTTCCGGGATCGGTCAGATCGCAATGAATTTCATCGGAGATGACCGTGACGTGATGCTTTTTGCAGAGGTGTCCGATGCGCGCAAGCGTTTCTCTGTCCCAGATCTTTCCGATCGGATTGTGCGGGTTGCAGAGAATCAGAAGGCTGGTTTCGGGGTTTGCCAGCTTTTTTTCCAGATCTTCAAAATCAATGCGGTAGGCGCTTCCGTTGTAGAGAAGCGGACATTCCAGAACATGTCTTCCGTTGTTGACAACGGAGTTAAAGAAGATATTGTATACGGGGGTCATCAGAAGGACATTTTCACCGACAGTTGACAGCTTTCGCACCGAGCTGGAAATCGCCGGAACCACGCCCGTGCAGAACACAAGCCACTCCGGATCGATCCGGAAGCCGTGCCGCCTTTGCCACCAGCCGCAAATTGCGCTGTACCATTCGTCCGGGATGATTCCGTAGCCGAACGCGCCGTGCTCCGCGCGCTTCCGGATTGCCTCCGAAACGGCGGGTGCAGTCGGGAAATCCATATCTGCCACCCACATCGGCAGCTCGCCCTCGGCGACGTCCCATTTCAGAGAGCCGGTGTGTCTCCGGTCCAGGGGGGTATCGAAAAATTCTTTATTCATAGCGGTGTTCTCCTGTTGTATTCAGAAAATCGGGACGGCATCCCGCAGGGCAGGCTTTGCCGCAAATGCATGCGGCTGCGGTCTTGGCGCCGGCGCGGGGACGGACACAAGGCTTCGACACAGCGCGGGTGCTTTTAATTTTGCGGGGACGGTGCCGGGCAGCTTTTTTTGTTGTGCAAAGTCCGGGGAACCGGAGTGATCCGAAAGCTTTCCGCCGTATTCCGGGGAGGCGTGCGCGGTATGCCGGTCTGACCGTCTCCGGCAGACAGCGGGATACGGCGGCTTACACCGCGCGGCAGAAAGAGCCGGGGAGCGGCAGTTCCGCAGGAAGGCGGATATTTGCATCGGAGCCGGTTTTGCGCCCGACTGACTTTGTCCGGGAACCGTTCAGACCTTTTGTGTGCTGCGGCAGATGATTTTTGTGCGGGATGGATCAATCTTGTCCGGCTCCATAATCAGCTCTCCGATGTCGTCCGCGCGGATTGTGCCGCTTTTCGGGTTCAGAACGCTGTCGATCCCGCCGTCAATTTCAGCCTCTACGTCCGAATATTCAAATGCAAGCGTTGTGTTGAGCAGCTTGCAGTTTTTCATCACAAGATTTTCAATATAGCACATGCCCTGAAGGCTTTCGACCGTGCAGTTGATCAGCGTCAGATTTTTTGAGTTCCAGCCGAGGTATTCGCCTGAAATGAAGGAGTCATAGACAGTCACGTGATCGCTGTTCCAGAATGCGTCCTTGGACAGAAGCACGGAGTTTCGGATTTCGACCTGCTCTGCACCGTCAAAGGAATAATTTCCGGCAAGACGGAGGTCATCGATCTGCATGTTTTTGCTGTTCATGGCAAAATAGTCGCCCTTGGCGGTAATATGACGCATGGTGACTCCGTCACAGCTCCACAGAGTCTCGGCGGCATTCGGAAGGTCAACATTTTCCAGGGTGAGTCTGTGGCACCGGCGGAGATTTTTCGGTGCTTCAATGATAGTGTTCCGGATAGAGACATCATCGGAATACCATATGCCGGCGCGGGCGGTGTCAAAGAGCGTACAGCTCTGCACATCAACATTATGACAGTACCAAAGCGGATATTTCCATTTAAACATGCAGCGGAGCAGCCGGATGTTGCTGCTTTCCTTGAGCGGAGACTCTCCGTCTGCGAAGGTGGAATCCGTAATTTCCAGATTTTCACTGTGAAAAAGGGCGCGCTCGCCGGTGAGAAAGCGGCGGTGTACTTTTTGAAAGAGGGGCATAACTGATCTCCTTTTTATAAGTAGGTTTTGCAAAGACCGGAGTTGTCCGCGAAGGTTTTCCCTTATGGGAAACGGAGGAGAGCCGTCTCGGAACGAACGACCGGTGCGGTCAGCCTGTCCGGAACATCCGCCTGCGGGAAGCCGCAGACGGGGAATCGGATGGATAACTACAATATATAGTATAACCGCATTGACCGTATCTTTCAAGCGGATGTGGGATAATTTTTGAATTTGTTCACATATTCCGGTATTGTTCCGCATGCCGCGCGGATTTTGCCGGCACGGCTGCGGCACTGCCGGCTCCGACGGCTTGCAGGAGTACAGGGGGGCTGCGGATTGCAGCGGTCCGGCGCGGAATTCCGAAAAAATGAACGGAGAAGAGAAAACGCCCGATTTGCGTGCAAGGGATGCGGAGGTTGAATTTTGCATGGCACAGCCCTGCTTTTCCGGAGCCGGGGCGGCTTTTCGGCATGGTTCATTTGGTAGGCGTTGGGACGGGGGGAGTTTTCTGGCTTCCGGTCCGGAAAAGTCGGACGCAAAGCACGGGGAGCGCAGGCGGCTTTCGGTGTGTTTTTCTGTAAAAACGGATGGAGCAGGTGGTATCGTTTAAAAAACAGTGGACAAGAATGATAATTTATGGTATAATAAATGCGGATTACGTTTTCCCGACAGGCGCAGTGAATCTGCCGCATTCTTAACGTTTTGCTTAAATTTGCAGTAAAATACGAACAGAAAATCTTCGGCTGAGGATTTTCGGGGGCTTGACGGTCCCGGCGCGGCATTTTTTCGCGTGTGTTTCCTGACCGCTTTGCGAAAATATCCGTGCAGGTACACATTTTTGCTGCATGGTAAAATATGTTCGCCAAATCCTTTGTCAAGGCTTTGCCGGGACGTAAGCGCTCCGCCGTGTACCGCATTCTGCACATCTGCCGTCTGCGCGTTTTGTCAAAATCGGTCGGCATCTTCTGTCGGTCGGAAGGATCATATGACCGGCTGCTTTTGCCGGGAAGGTAGGATTATGAAGATTCAAACATTTACGGTCGGCACAATGGGCACAAACTGCTATTTTCTGATAGATGAAGCTGAGGGTGCATGCATTGTGATCGATCCGGGAGCAGAGGCGGACAGGCTGTACGGCAAGCTTTCGGAACGCGGACTGACAGTCCGGGCATTTTTCCTGACACACGCGCATTTCGATCATATCATGGCGCTTCCGCAGCTCCGCGAAAAAACGGGCGCGCCGGTTTATGTACATGAAGCGGATGCGGAGCTTCTGACAGACAACGACAAGAATCTGATGAACCGCTTTTGCGGCACTCCGGTCCGGAATCTGCCCGCAGACAGGTATTACGCCGAGGGAGACTGCATCCGGTTCGGGGGAGAAGAGCTCCGGATCCTTCATACGCCGGGACACACACCCGGCTCGGTCTGCATTGCCGCCGGTGAGGAGCTTTTTACCGGAGACACATTGTTCCGCGGCGGAGCGGGACGGTATGACTTTTACGGAGGCAGCTTTTCAAGGCTGCAAGGCTCGCTGAGACGCCTGAGCGGACTGCAAACAGATTACAGAATCAGACCCGGTCACGGTGCATCGTCTCATTTGTTTTTCGAAAAAGAGACGAACGCCTATCTGATTTGACCGGCTGCGGATAAAGGAAAGGACGGTTCAGAACAGATGGACTATGAGGCACTTGCAGAGCTATTGTTTCCGGACGTGAAGGAGACGCCGGAGGAAATTGAGGCAAAATATCCGCCGAGACAACTGCCCGAGGGGGCGAAGGTGACGCGTTTTGCGCCGAGTCCGACCGGCTTTGTTCATTTCGGCGGGCTGTTTCCGGTTACGGTCGGAGAAAGGCTGGCGCACCAGAGCGGAGGAGTTTTTTACCTCCGAATTGAAGATACAGACGCCAAGCGCGAGGTGGCTGGCGCAAAGGCGGGGTTGATCCGGACGCTTGCGCACTACGGGATTCGCTTTGATGAGGGGGCAACGGAGGACGGCGACAAGGGCGATTACGGACCGTATACCCAGAGTCAGCGCTGCGCAATCTATCATGTATATGCAAAAAAGCTTGTGCGCGAGGGAAAGGCATATCCGGTCTTCACAACAAAGGAAGAGCTTGCTGCCCTGAACGCTGCCGACAAGAAGGCAGAGATCAAGGCAAAGGATTGGCACGCGGATCAGGGTGAGCAGCTGGAGGAAATGCGCCGACAGCGGCAGTTTACCTTAGAGGAGGTCAAGGCGCACCTCGCAGCCTCCGATCCGTTTGTTTTGCGGATGCTGGCAGACGGGGACCCGGAAAAGAAATTCAGGATTACAGACCTGATCAAAGGAAATCTGGAGCTGCCCGAAAATGACCGGGATGAGGTTCTTCTGAAGTCGGACGGCGTTCCGTCCTACCATTTTGCGCATGCGGTGGACGATCATCTGATGGGCACCACGCATGTCATCCGCGGGGAGGAGTGGCTGCCGAGTCTTCCGAGACACGTCATGCTGTTCCGTTATCTCGGATTCCGTTTGCCGAAATATATGCATATCGCACAGCTGATGCGGCTGGATGAGAACGGCAACAAGAAAAAGCTGTCCAAGCGGGATATGGGCGCCAACCTTGACGATTATGAGAAGATGGGATATGCGCCTGAAACCGTGATGGAATATGTGATGACGCTGCTCAACTCCAACTATGAGGAATGGCATGCGGCAAATCCGGATGCTTCTTACCTTGATTTTCCGTTTTCAATCAAGAAAATGTCATCGTCCGGCTGTCTGTTTGACTTTGACAAGCTGAACGATGTGTCCAAGAATGTCCTGGCGCATATGAGCGCAGAGCAGATATATCAGGGGGCGCTGGCGTGGTCGGAGCAGTTCGATGCGGATTTTGCGCCGTATCTGAAGCGTGATCCTGCCTATGCCGTCCGCATTCTTTCCATCGGAAGGGGCGGGAAGAAGCCGCGAAAGGACCTTGTGACATGGGCAGATGTGAAGCCGTATCTCTCCCTGTTCTATGACGAGCTGTTCACGGTCGAAACGCCGATCGATGAGAAATTTGACCGACAGGATATAATCCGGGCGCTGCAGGGCTTTGCGGAGCAGTACAGCGAGGCGGATGATATGAATACGTGGTTTGAAAAAATCAAGGCTCTTTGCGAGCCGCTCGGCTATTGCGCGGAAACCAAACTGTACCGGCAGAATCCGGAGCAGTACAAGGGGAGCGTGGCGGATATTTCCATGTTCCTGCGCGTTGCGGTGACCGGAAGACTTGCGTCCCCCGATCTTTATACGGTGATGCAGATTCTCGGGAAGGAGCGCGTGCTGCGCAGGATTCATTCCTATGCGGATACGCTCGGCTCCTGAGGCGGAGCGCAGGGCACCGGCAGGATGGCTATGCTGCGCGGTCCGACGGACGGAGCCTCGGGGGCTTTTCCGGATGAGCCGGCAGGTGAAGAATAAAGAACAGAAGAAAGGATGCTTTTCTAAGCGTGGACCAAAGGGATGGAAGAGAAGGAAGTTCGGAATAATTTTATCGATGATATCATTGAAGAGGACCTTGCGGCGAATCCCGGGATGAAGGTGCACACCCGCTTTCCGCCCGAGCCGAACGGCTATCTGCATATCGGTCACTGCAAGGCGCTGGTGATTGATTTCGGGACCGCACAGAAATACGGCGGACTCTGCAACCTCCGGATGGACGATACGAACCCAGCAAAGGAGGATACCGAATATGTAGACGCAATCAAGGAGGATATCCGCTGGCTCGGATTTGACTGGGGGGACAGGTTCTTTTACGGGTCCGATTACTTTGAAAAGGATTATGAGTATGCGGTTGAGCTGATCCGGAAGGGGCTTGCCTATGTGTGTGAGCTGACGGCAGAGCAGTTCCGCGACCCGAAATACTGCGGCGATCTGACCCATCCCGCCGTCTCTCCGTACCGCGACAGACCGATTGAGGAAAGTCTTGCGCTGTTTGAACGGATGAAGAACGGCGAGTTTTCGGAGGGAAAATATACGCTCCGCGCCAAAATCGACCTTTCGTCCGGCAACTTCTGTATGCGGGACCCGGTTCTGTACCGCATCCGGTATATTGAGCATCACAGACAGGGCACAAAGTGGTGCATCTATCCGATGTATGATTTTGCCCATCCGATTCAGGATGCGCTTGAGGGCGTGACGCATTCTCTCTGCTCCCTGGAGTATGAAATTCACCGTCCGCTGTATAATTGGGTCGTGGAGCATGTCAGCGTGCCCTCCAAGCCGAGGCAGATCGAGTTTGCACGTCTGAACCTGACGAATACCGTGATGAGCAAGCGCTTTTTGCGCAGTCTGGTGGAGGGCGGTCTGGTTGACGGCTGGGACGATCCCCGCATGCCGACACTCTGCGGTCTGCGCAGAAGGGGCTATACGGCGGCATCTATTCTTGATTTCTGCGGCAGGATCGGCGTGGCAAAGTCCAACAGCCTTGTGGAGATCGATCTTTTGGAGCACTGCATTAGGGAGGAGCTGAACCGGACGGCACAGCGGCGGATTGCGGTTCTGGATCCGATCAAGGTGGTTGTGACGAACTATCCTGCGGACAAGGTGGAATATTTTGAGGTTTCAAACAATCCGCAGAATCCGGATGCCGGGACGCGGTCCGTTCCGTTTACCCGGGAGCTTTATATCGACCGGGAAGATTTTGCGGAGGTTCCGCCTCCGAAATTCTTCCGGCTGAAGCCGAACGGAGAGGTCCGTCTGATGGGCGCTTATATTGTGAAGCTGGAGGAGATCGTCAGGGATGCGGACGGAAAAATCGCAGAGCTTCGCTGCACGGCGGATCTGGTATCCGGAAACGGGAATCCTTCCGACGGCAGAAAGGTGAAGGGGACCATTCACTGGCTTTCTGCGGCATATGCCAAGGAAGCGGATATCGTGCTGTATGACCGGCTCTTCACGATAGCGGACACCGGCGCGATTCCGGAGGGAAAGACCTATGCAGACTATCTGAATCCGGATTCCGCCCGGCGTATCACCGGCGCAAAGATAGAGGCATCGCTCGCGGATGCCAAGCCCGGAGAGCATTTCCAGTTTATCCGGACGGGCTATTTCACGCCTGACAGCAAAAATCCGGGCGTATTCAACCGGATTGTCACGTTGAAGGACAGCTATAAGGCGTAACGGAATGTGAAAACGGCGGGAGGAAGCCGGATTTCCGGTGTGAAGCGCGGTTTTGCTCCCGGCGGGGAAAGCAGCCGGCAGGGTGCCGGAGCCTGACCGGCGGGAACGGCGTGCGGATACTGCGGACACGCTTGGCGGAGAACTTCTTTCGTTTGCTTGCTCTGCGGGGGCATCGCGCTGCTGCGGTGTTTTCCGGTCCCCGGGAATGAGCCGGAGGCTGTAAAACGGCGGATGCATATATTCGGAATCCGCAGGTGTTTCCGGAAAATCGGTTGGCAGGCATCGGGAACAATTCCGGGTTCCCCGCGATTCCCGCTCGGAGGACCGACCGCTCCTGAGCGGTTGAACCGGAGCCTTTGCGAAGGTTTCCGCTGTTCGGAAAAATCCGGATACCGCTAACGGAAACGGCTTCAGCGCGAATCGGTTCGTGGGCGGTCTGCCCGGAGCGGGATGGTTCAAGCCTGTCCCGTTTCCGGTGCCTTTCGGTGAAACAGCAGCTTGCCGGCAAGACGGCTTCCGGACGGAAGCGCGCCGGGACGGAACGGAGCGGCGGCACGGGATCTTTTCTGCGAATTTCCGGGGCAAGACCCGGGAGAGGCGCTTCGTCTGAATATTGACTTTGATACAGAAGGGAAACAAACTATGACCGGTAAAACAAACCAGCGAAAAACTGCAAAAACCGCAATTCTTTCCTTGCTTTCGGCACTTATACTGGCGCTCGGTGCAATCTTTCTGCCCTCCTGCAGCGGCACAAACGATGTGGTTCCGCCGCCGACTGAGGAGACATTTGCAATCAGCGGATCGTATCATGTGGTTCGTTCCGATTCGGATGACAGTTATCTTGAAGCGACCAGACTTGTGTATGAGGCGCTGAAGAGTCTGACAGACTCCCCGGACATTGAGCTGACAACCGATTTTGTGCGGCGCGGACAGGAGGTTGTTCCGGCGGAATACGAAATCCTTGTCGGTCCGACCAACCGCAAGGAATCCTTGGAGCTGATGGCTGAGATCGGTGTCAACGACTATGTATACAAGGTTGCAAGCAAAAACGTCATCGTGATTACGGGCGGCAGCCCGGAGTCAGCCACGGAGGCGGCAAAGAAATTTCTGGAGGACGCGTTCGGATATACCAGAGCGGGAACCGGTGAGAACCGTCCGCTCAAGACGGGAATGACCTATCAGTTTACCGATACATATCCCGTGAAAAATCTGACGATCAACGGAAACGACAGCAAAGACTATTCCATTGTGATCGATTCGGAGAATCAGGAATTTCTGACAGCGGCACGGAGACTGAACTATTCCATTTCCGGTCTGACCGGCAAGAATCTTCCCGTTGTGACCAAAAAGAATGTTCAGACACCGCACCAGATCATTCTGACAACGGATTCGGAGCTGAAGAGCGACAAGAGCCGCTTCAGCTATGAGGTTCACTATTCGGACGACAATATTGTGATCGCAGGGACCTCAGACACGCTTGAAAGCGCGGCGGCTTACGTTGCAAAGCAGTATTTCTCCCGGTATAATAAATCCGACACGCTTGAGGTGCAGCTGAAAGCGGAAACCTATGAAGGGTATGAATTCGGCGAGCAGGCAAACGGTCTTGTTTTCCAGAAGATCCGTCAGTCCGGCAAGGTGATTGACGGCGTTTCTTGGAGCATCCGGGAGTATCTTGACAACAAGGGCAAGCCGGTTGTGGCGTATGTCATGGAGCTTGATCCGAAGGTTGCTACCATTGTGATCGGAACGCCGGACAACGATGAGGGACCGCTTACCGGAAAGCTTCAGCAGGTCGAGGATATCTGCCGTGCGGCTGAGGCAGACGGGCTGACCGTATTCGGGTCCGTAAACGGCGATTTGTATTATTATGAAACCGACAATTCGGTGCTCGGTGTTTGTGTCAAGAACGGCAAGGTGATTCATGAGGACAAGGAGGGCTGGCCCTTCTTTGCCATTATGAAGGACGGAACGCCGTTTATAGGGTTCGGAAGAGATCTGAACGGCGACTTCTCGGGCGTCTGGCAGGCTGTCGGCGGAAGAGGCTATATTTTAAAAGATCATTCGATTCATGACATTATGTGGGATGTGGATTTTGCGTATATCCGGCATCCGCGCACCTCTCTCGGCTTCCGCGACGACGGAACGATTCTGGTGGTGCAGGTAGACGGCAGACAGCCCGAGGTCTCAAACGGAGCGTCCTTTGCGGATCTTGCTTTGATTTACAAGGAGCTGGGAGCGAAGGATGCGATCAACATTGACGGCGGCGGTTCCTCTATTTTCTATATTCATGACCAGAAAACGGGAAACTATCGGTATCTGAACAGCCCCTCCGGCGGTTCTCCCAGAAGAGTTGCAAACTGCACGATGATCGTCCGGAGAGACGATAAGACAACCTATCAGGGCGATGCGTCCTGACGGGAAAAACCTGTTTTTCGGGGATAAAACGCGATAAACCGCAGCACCGGAGGCTGATTTTTGCGCAGGTGTCTGCTTTTTTCGGAGAGATGTTGTTCGTATCTTCCTTTGGGCGTTTCCTGTGGAGCAGCAGCTTTCAGCGCGTGAATGACACCGGGGGCGGCTTGACCAAGCCGCCCCCGGTGTGGGCTTGTACGGTTCCGGCGAGAGAATGAAACCGGAAGAACGGTGTGGATGCTGCCGTATGGCATCGGTGGCTTAGATCATTCGTTTTCCTGCCGTGTCTGCCGGATGCGCCTGAGCCTTTCATTGCGGTTCAGAATTGTGCCGAACAGCATGCCGACACAAAAGCCGGCAAGCATTCCGACAAGATAGCTTTTTATAAAAAGCATGCCGAAAAATCCGCCCGCAGCCATGCCAAAGCAGGCAAACAGAATGTGATAGACCGGTTTGGGCTTTTCAAGCACCCAGTTTGCATAAGCGCCGCCATTCTCCCGCCGGAATCCGTTTTTCTCAAGAAATGCTTCTGCCGCCCTGTTTTCTTCGGGGACGGTTGCCTGAGCGTATCTGGCATTTTGGGTATACGGCTGGATCAGCCGGAAGAGAACGGAAATCGCCTCGGACATATAGCCCTTTCTTCTGTGGGCTTCCTCTGTGGCAAAGGCGATCCGGACGGCGCCCCGCTGTCGGTCCGGACCGGTCAGAAGCAGCAGTACCCCGGCACAGACTCCCTCATTTCGCAGGATAAGCCGAAATCCGATCGGCAGAGCACCGTTTGCGCCTGTCTCCGGAACAAGAAGGAGACGCTCGGTTTTTATAATATGTCGTTGCATCAGACAGCCTCCGGTTTTGTTGTTTACCGGAGTATCGGACAATTTTTTGATTTTATGCAGCGTGCAGTGAAGTTTAAATGAAAGAAAAGAGGATTGTACAGATGGGACTTTCTCCGGGACAAAACATCATTTTGGTCGGTATGCCCGCATCCGGCAAAAGTACGCTCGGTGTCGTACTTGCCAAAACGCTCGGGATGGAATTCGTGGATACGGATCTTCTGATTCAGCAGAAAACGGGACGGAAATTACAGTATCTGATCGATACGGAGGGAATAGAAGGCTTTTTGAAGCTGGAGGAGGAGGTTCTGTGTGAAACCGAATGCAGAAACAGCGTGATCGCAACCGGCGGTTCTGCGGTATATTCGGATCGCGGCATGCTGCACCTGAAGAAGAACGGCAAGGTGATTTATTTGCATGTTCCCCTGTTTCTGATTAAAAAGCGCATGAAAAATATCAGAACCCGTGGGATCGTCATGAAAAAGGGAACGGGGCTGGCGGATCTATATGCCGAGCGAAAACCGCTTTATGAAAAATACGCGGACCTTGTGATCCGTGAAAAGGCGGTGGGACGGCATACGCAGGAGGACGATATTGCAAGTATTTTGCAGGCACTGCAATGAGCCGTGCGCTCCCGGGTTGCTGTTTTTGCATGCCGGGCGGATAGGCTGCGGGTGCGCGGAAGCTGGAGTCCTGTGCGTGTTACGATAATTCTCCTGCGTCATCCGGTGCAGCAGCCGTTCCGCTTCAATTGTGAAAAAAGCTTGTCAGACTTCTGTGATTCATAAATTGCGTTCTATCATACCTGCCGAAAAAATATGCGCATGCACAGATGTTTTTGCAAAGCCGGCGGGCAGCGACGGCAGCGTGCCGCTCCGGGCAGATAAAGGGAAGAGCCGATATAAAAAAACTCCGCAGCAGCTTCGGTAAAGCGCTGCGGAGGATGAAAAGTCGTTTCAAGCCCTTTTTCGGTATTTTATATAGAAGGAAACCGCAAAGACCGCCACGGCAAGAACCAGCATAATTGCCGCAGGTGCGATCAGCTCCTTTGTGTAATTCACGGGGGTAGGGATAGTTTCCTTTTCTTTTTTTGTCTCGGTCCCTTCGGGCTGCTCCGGGTCCTCGTCCCAAGGCTCGGACGGGCGCTCGGTTCCGAAGGAGTCGGATGGCGTTGTGGTCTCCGGATCCGGTATCTCTGCGGTATCCGGAATGTATATTTCAAGCGAAGCGGCAGGAACGGCAATCAGTGCCGCCGCAGTGAAAAGCAGCAGCACGAAAGCAATCAGTCGATTACGTGAGCGGTTCAGAATCATTTGACATTCTCCGATCCAAGGTCAGAATTTCCGTCTCCGGAGGCTGCCGCTTTTTGCTTCGGTGCAAAGAGCGCCCGGATTTTTTGGGTCAGCGTAAATTCCCGGATGGAAAGGGCAGCAGCGAGCAGCGCCGCTCCGTACAGGAAAAAGCCCCAGAAGGAGAGCATTCCGGCATCAAGCGCTGAGAGCGGCATTCGGTTGGCAAGCACAACGGCTGGAAACGCAAGGGAAGAAATCAGACCGTAGGCAAAGCCGGGAGCGTCCGGTACGATTTCATAGGTCATGCGGAACAGAGCCGGAAGGGAGAGGTTTAAAAGGAATAGCCCGGCTGCTGCTGCGGTGCCTGTTTTGGTCATAAGCAGGAACATGCCGCCCGGAACCGAAAGCAGCACGACTGCTATCGTTCCGATGTGATCCAAAAGCCATCCTCCGACAAGACGTCCGCAAAAAACCGCTGCCGTCAGGAGCAGAATCATCCGCCGGCTTTCCTGACGGATGGCGGTAAACGAATTGACCGTGAAGCCGAATGCGAACATGGAAGCCATAAAGCACAGAATCAGAAGAATTCCCATGACGGGAGAAAAGCGGAATTTCCGCTGGTCTCCGGCTGCCAGCTTTTGACCGAAATCCGTGCAGTTATCTGTTCTGCATGCCGTAAACATCATAAACGGAATCATGAGATAGGCAATGGTCGGCTTGATGAGATAGAGCATGGTGCCGAGCACGCCGGAGGAGGTAAAGCAGCCGATGTCAAAGCAGCGGTGTCTGCACCTTCTCAGTACGGTTGCCGCAGCGGAAACCTGAAACATGCAGTAGCCCAGACCGAGCAGAACCGCCTTGATCAGCGTTCCAGTTTTCAGGGGGATCACCTGTGTAAATTTGCTCGGAAACAAAAGACCGCAGCAAACAAGGAGCACCCCCAGCTGAACTGCATGATGGCGCATCGACAGGTGATCGGAAAGGATTCCCCAGAGCGGCTGAAGAGAATATGCCAGCACGCCGAACAGAATCAGCTCATGGAGAAAATGCCAGCCGGCAAGCGACGGCTGAAGCAGGTATCTTAGGGTTCCGAATACGACACCTGTCACCAGTGCGTTCAGCACGGTGTATGTAGTCAGCGTTTCTGCATTTGTACGTTCGATCTGAACCACAGCCTTTCATGGGAATATTCAATACAATTTACGGTGTTTTTCTGATTTTATATCTTATATTATACCTGTCTTTGCATACATTGTCAAGAAGAAATCTGCTCTGCTGTTTCCGGAGAGCGCACCGGCGTGCAGCGGGCGCATTCACGGGGACAGCTGCGGTTTCAAAAGGCTTTCGGATGGGATACGCGGGAGCCTTGCAGGCAAGTTGGGAGGAGCAAGCTGAATCTGCCGGCGCGCGGATGCGTGCCGAAGGCATTGTGACGGATATCCGCTGCAAAGCGGCAGGGAGTCAAAAGAGAGAGCTTCCACTTCTTGACAGATGCCCGGAAGTGTGCTATGATGGGCATATTCAAAGAACGGAAGCTTTGGCTGCCCGGAAACCGGCGCGGCTTTGATACGGAGCGCCTCGGCGCGGGAGCCGGAAAGAATGGCTTTGGAGTCCGCAGTACCTTGCCGGAGGGGAGAGGCATTTTTCCGAAGCGGTACTGCTTTTTGCACGGAGCAGGAAATCCGGCTGCTTTTTCGGATTTGTAGGAAGGGTACGGTTTATGAATCAAAGCAGACTGACAAGGCTTTTTTCGCATATTCCGGTGATTGAAACAGAGCGGCTGCTGCTGCGCCGGATGGTGCAGGCGGATTATCGCGATATGTATGCATATGCAAGGCAGGAGCTTGTGACCCGTTATCTTTTGTGGGATCCGCATCCGGATGAGGAGTATACCTACCGATATCTCGGTGCCGTTCAGCGGCAGTACCGCGCGGGGGAGTTCTATGACTGGGCAATTACACTGAAAACAAGCGGGAGAATGATCGGAACCTGCGGTTTTACTTCATTCAGTCTGCCTGATGATCGCGGGGAGATCGGCTATGTGCTGAATCCGGAGTACTGGGGACACGGAATCGTTCCGGAAGCTGTTATGGCGGTGCTCCAGTTCGGTTTTGCCGAGCTTATGCTGAATCGGATCGAAGCGAAGTACATATTCGGCAACGACCGCAGCCGCCGTGTGATGGAAAAGTGCGGGATGCGGTTTGAAGGCGTTCTCCGTTCTTATATGAAAATCCGGAACCGGTATTGCGACATCGGCTTCTGCTCTATTCTGCACAGCCGTTTCGAGGAGATACTGAGCCAATCGCCGTATCATCGGTTCGGGAGTTGGAAGAGACCGCTTTTCTGATGCCGGTCCGGTGCCTGTAAAGAGGGACCCGTATACGGGGGAATCCGATGCGGCAGGGCAGACTGCTTCATACTCTCGGCACAAGAACGGTGCGGCTCGGAACCGTATGCTTTAAAATGAATCAAAACACCTGCCTTCAAAGAGATGGGGCTGCCGAAACGTGCGGCGCCGTTCTTTTGAGGGCAGGTTTTTTGCCGGAACGCAGAGGCTGTGCGGGCAGTGAAGTATGATTTTTCCGGTTCCGGTTAAACTATCCGTACCGGACTTTCACGGTGCGGAATTTTTTTGTGGGAGTGTATCGTATGGATTTAAAGGGAACAAAAACGGAGGAAAATCTGCATCTTGCGCTCGGCGGAGAGGCACAGGCATACCTGAAGTATCTGTGGTACCGGGAAAAAGCCAAAAAAGACGGTTATGTGGATATCGGAGAGGTGTTCGGAGAAACCGCAAGAAATGAAGAGGAGCATGCAGAGGTCTGGTTCCGGTATCTTGGCGGCAGCCTGTCCACGCTTGAAAATCTGAAGGCGGCAGCCGGCGGTGAGCACTATGAATGGAGCAGCATGTATGAGGATTTTGCAAAGACGGCAGATGAGGAAGGCTTTCCGGAAATTGCGGCTTCGTTCAGGCGCGTGGCATCGGTGGAAAAGTGGCATGAGGAGCGCTATAACGGCAAAATTCAGGAAATGACCGAAGGGAAAGTCTTTACCTCGGATGCGCCGACCACCCGCTGGATCTGTCTTGCCTGCGGCTTTATTGTTGAGGGACAGAGTGCTCCGGCAGCTTGTCCGCTTTGCCATCACGATCAGGCATACTTCAGAAAGCTCGGCTGACGTCCGCCGCGTGTCCTTTTCCCAAGCGGCTTCCGCCGGGTCTTATAAAAAGGACGGCACAGGCTTAGCGTCTGTGAAGGCTTTTGTACAGAGCGCGGTCGGACACGGTACGCCTCCGTCTTTCTGTGAGAGGAAACGTGCGCCGAGCGTGAAAGCCGAACGGGCTTTTGGCAGACATTTTTCCGCTCTGTTATCTCTGCTTTGAGGCGGAAGGAGTTTCTGATATGCCGGGTCGTCTCTGCTTGCGCATCGTTACGGCATTTGACCCTGCCCGTTTCTGCGGTGCCGCTTTTTCGGACCGACGCGTGCGAAAGGGTGTTTTCTTCCCGATCGATCCGCCCGCTTTCCTGTATGGGGTATCTCCCGTGCAGGAGAGCGGGCTTTTTCGGTATGTATATCAGCTGTCCGTTTTTCGGGTTCACAAAGAACCCTTGCCGCATAGACTGGTATGGAAGAGAGAACTGTTTCACGTTTTTCGGGAGGGATGCGGGCATTATGTGGCGGTATATTTCAAGAAAAAGCTGCATGTTTATCACGGTCTGTTTTTTGGCTCTTACGGTGATTCCGATGACATGTACCGCGTTCGGTACTTTCCGGAGTGGAATTTTTGCGGCGGCGCTTCTGATTTTTGTTCTTGAGATCTTGCTTTTCCGGGAATCCGGGACGGGGAGGTCGGCGGAAATGCACGCGACGGCTTTAAACCCTCCGGAGGGTTTGTTCCGGACAGGTGTGCTTGTGCGGCATATCGGAACGGACGGATATGGGATTTTCTGCGGGGAGCTTCTGATTCTGCCGGGACAGCTCCGCATATCAGGAGATTCCGGTGTTCTTCTGCGGCTTGAGGCAGAGGATACGCCGCTTACGGTAAGCGTTTCCCAAAGCGGAAGCGGCGTCTGCTTCTGCGGCAGGGCAGCCGGAGGAGAACAAGCGGTATGCTTTCTTATCCCGTCCGGGCTTGCTGTGCCGGCAATACACGCAGGAAAGCAGGCTGGCTTTTCCTGTGCGGTGCTGCAGGAGCCTTCTGCGCTGCTTTAAAGCATGCTGCCCGGAGGAGTGCCTGGCTGAGAGGAAAAACGCCGCGGAGAGCGATGCGGATATGCCGGAATCCGGCAGCGGGGAGGCTATACCGTATGATCGGAGGAACGACTTGCCGGCATGTGCCCCTATTTCCTGCCGGTATCATGACGCGGCGGGAGAAGTGTGTTTGTCGGAATGCTTTTGCCCGGTTTTGCGGAAACACTGCTTTTTCGGCTCTGGCACAGATGCCGCAGCCGGGAAATGACAGCCGAAATCAGGCAGTCTCACCGTTCTGACTTTCCGCAACGTAGTCAAACAGCTCCTGATAATTGTTTTGCAGCTTATTCTCAGGATGTCGGTCCGCAATCAGGGAAGCCGTGATTTCCCGTTCAGTCCGCGGACAAAGCCGGATACGTCAGCCGTGCAGATATCCCCGCCGATGACTCTTCCGCGGTAGACGATGATATTCGCGTATACGGTTCCGGAATAGTCCGGATAGTTTGTCACAACATAGGTGTACCGGGTGACGGATTTGCGTTTGTATTTCGAAAGGTCCAAGCCCTGCTGCTTCTGAAGCTCGTTATAGCTGACAAAAACCTTATCAAACTCGGACGGTATGGTCAGACTGACCTCTTCGATCGGATTGGACTGCACTGTCCACCCAAATTGGGTCAGAAAGGCGATGCGGTCCTCGTTGGTTTTGATCTTGCAAAAATTAAAGTCGGCTGTTTCGGAGTACAGGGTGGTAATGGTTGAGGGCTGATAGGTCGGAATCAGTGCGACCATTGTGATCAGTGCGGCAACGGATAAGAGAATCACACCGAAAAATTTGGCGGTGGATGCCCGGAAGGAGTATACAAACATATTGATGGCCTCCGTTCAATCTGTGGTGATGTATGTATATGATGTCCGGAGGATATTTATGAGTCGGGGCGGAAATTATGACCTTCAGGGCAAAAAACAGGAGATGTGTGCAATATTCTCAAAAATTACAGAAGCATTTTCGCATTCTGTCGTGCAAAAAAGAAAAAAAGCTATTGCCATTTATGACATTTTCGTGTATAATAAAGCCATTCCCTGAAACGGTGGTGTTGGCGATGTCTGATTGCAAAAGAATGAGAGCGGCGGTTTTTGATCTGGACGGCACGCTGTGCTGTACGGTCAACGATCTTTTGGCGGCTGTGAATCATATGCTGTCGCAGTTCGGTTTTCCGCTTCAGGACGGAAACAGCATTCTGCTGCATATCAATGAGGGCGGATATGAATTTGTCAGGAAATCGCTTCCCGCGGCGTACTGGGAAGACAGCACGGTATGCGACCGGGCAATGAAGCTGTACTGCGCGTACTGTGCCGAGCATCCGTGTGACAGAACGTATGTATATCCCGGCGTGTCGGAGGCGATTGCGGAAATGAAGGCGCACGGCGTGAAGCTCGCCTGCTTTACGAATAAACCGCATGATCAGGCATTGACCGTGATGGACCGTATGTTTCCTGCGGGGCTGTTTGATCTGATTCAGGGCGCAGGTGTTTTTCCGATGAAGCCGGCTCCCGACGGAGTTTTATGGATTCTGTCGCAGCTTGGAGTTCAGCCGCCGGATGCCGTGTATTTCGGCGATTCGGATCTGGATATCAGAACCGCCCGGAATGCGGGCGTGTGTGCAGCCGGCGTTGCATGGGGCTATCGGACCGAGTCTGTGCTGCGGGAAGCCGGCGCGGATGCCATCTGCCGCGAGGGGATGGAAATGCTTCGTTTTTTTATATGAATGGGACGGCTCCCGCACGTTTTTCGGACCGTCATGCGGAACGGGGAAAGACGATGCCGGAACTTTCGATGCATATCCGGAGCCTATGCGGCTTCGGTGCATATAAATTCCCCTGTCACGGAGACTGCCGGACAAACGGCGGATGGAGCATTTGACCGCTTTGCGCCGGCAGATTTCAGACAGACGGAGAGACAGTTGCGTTTCACAAGATTTTTATGAGAAAGGACGCTTTTGCGAACGCAGGAGCAACGGAAGGAGACATGAAGATTTTCATTTATTCCGGTACGCACTGGGACCGGGAGTGGTTTGAGTATTTCCGCGGATTCCAGTATAATCTGGTGGACATGACCAACGATTTGCTGGACGGGCTGGAAAATACGGAGGATTACGGCGTATTTCATTTTGACGGGCAAACCGTTGTTCTGGAGGACTATCTTGAAATTGAGCCGCAGAACAAGGAGCGTCTGCGCAGACAGATCGAAAAAGGAAAAATCGTGGTCGGACCGTGGTACGATATGCCGGATGAATTTCTGGTATCCGGTGAAAGCCTGATCAAGAATCTGCAAAAAGGAAAAGCCGTTGCAAAAGAGCTGTTTGATGCAGAGGTTTCGAAATGCGGGTATGTCTGCGATATTTTCGGTCATGCCTCTCAGACGCCTCAGATTTTCGCCGGGATGAATATCCATCATGCGGTTCTGGGAAGAGGTACGAACCGGCATGACCTTCCGTCTCATTTCCGCTGGAGGTCTCCGGACGGAACGGAGTGCGTTGTCTGCCGCTTGCAGGATGAGTCGGGATACGGTGATTTTTGCGGATTCGCGGGCGGACACCCCACCGATATGCCGCAGGAGGAGCTGGATAAGGCAATCAAGGCGTTCTTCGATCCGATTATTGCCAATGCCAGAATTCCGGTTGCCGTTTCCTTTGACGCTACGGATTTCAACCGGATGCGCCGTGATACTGCCGGATATGTGGAGGCTTTGCGCCGGGTATACCCGGATGCGGAGGTATACCATGTGTCAATTGACGAGATCGGAAAAGCGCAGGATGACTATATTTCCGATATGCCGGTCAAGGAGGGAGAGCTTGCCGATACTACCAAGCTGCCGGGCGGCTATTCCCATGTCATTACATTTACCGCTTCCTCCCGGTATCCCTTGAAAAAGTATAATGACCAGAACCAGACCATGCTGGAAAAATGGATTTCTCCGCTCTATGCGTTCCGGAAAACAAATGCCTCCTACGGTTTTCTGAATCTGGCAAATAAATTCCTGATTCAGAACCACCCGCACGATTCCATCTGCGGCTGTTCGATCGACCAGGTTCACAAGGACATGATGTACCGCTTCGATCAGACCAATGAGATTTGCCGGAAGCTGCTCGGGATTTATCACGGCTCGCTCGGCGGGGATCTGAGCCGTGATGCGGTAAGCAGCGCGGCAGAGAGCGCCGGAAACAGGGTTATCCGGATCTATAACCCGCTCCCGTACCGCTCCTTCCGCACCGTGGAGGCGGAGGTGCAGGTTGACGGAGGCTTCCCGCGCTATGCAGAGCCGTTCGGATATGAAGGAATTCCGAATTTCAAGGTTTACGATGCGGACGGAAATGAGGTTCCTTACGGAATGGTCCGAGTAAACGGAGATACCTGTCGGATTGCGCTTGAGGCGGAATTGACACCGATGCAGGTGACCGAATTCAAGATCGTTCCGCAGGGAATGCCGACGCGGTATAAGCAGGTGCTTTCCCGGACGGTGGATTCCGCAGAGGGAGACCGCCTTGCGCTTCGGATCCACGCGGACGGAACGCTCTGCCTGACGGATAAGAAGACCGGCGAGGTATATGACGGCTTGCTCAAGCCCATGGATGACGGAGAGATCGGCGATGGGTGGTTCCATGCAAATCCGGTAGGGGACAGGATAATTACCTGTACCGCTGCGGACGTGGAGAAGATTGAGAACAACTGCCGCCGGGCCGCCTTCCGGGTGACGCAGCATATGCGGCTTCCTGTCGGAATGATTTTCGGCTCTAATATTCATCGCAGCGAGGAATACCGTGATTTTGCGCTTGTGCATGAGATCACGCTCTGCAAGCATGACGGTTATCTGGATATCAAAACAACAGTCAAGAATACTTGCAGGGATCACAGACTGAAGCTCCGTTTCCCGACCGGTGTCCCGGAGGGGAACTATTGGTCCAGTCAGGCGTTCAGCTTTGTTCCGCGCGCCTGCGGCGAGGTTCCGGGAACCGAAAACTGGAAGGAATACGGGGATGTGGAGCGCAATACGGCAGGTATCGTTCTGAAGAGAAACGGCAGCCGCGGTCTGGCGTTCATTTCGGCTTACGGAATCCATGAGTGCGGCGTTTGGGAAAACGGCGATATGGACATCACGCTGTTCCGCGCTTTCCTGAAGACAATCGGAACTCCCGGTGAGCCGGGCGGAGAACTTCAGGAGGAGCTTTCCTTCCGGTATCGCCTCATGCCGCTTTCGGAGGATGAGACGTTTGCGGATCTGGCACGGGAGCAGGACTTTTTGCAGAGCGGCTTCCTGCTGAACACAGCCGAAGGAACCGGTGCAAGAAAATACCGTCCGTGCGTTGAATTTGAGAATCCGAACTTCATTTATTCAACAGCAAACGGCTTGCCGGAGGAGGGGGCGTCCGAGCTTCGGCTTTGGAACTGCTCCTTTGAAACGCAGGCCGGCAGGATCCTTCTCCCGGCGTGGGCAGAGCATGCGCTGTTGACCGAGATTGACGGCCGTCCGATTCGGGAGCTTGCCGTAAAGGACGGAGGCATCGTTCTTGAGCTGACCCCCTGGAAGATTGCGACCGTTCGGTTTGCGTAAGGCAAAAAATAAAAAAGCTGCGAAGACGGAGAAATCGTCTTCGCGCTTTTTGTAAGCACGGGCGTAAGCATATATATGCGGTGCGCACCGTCCGGTTTACGCACAGGAGCCGGACGGGTGTTGCGTCTGCATGGATGAAGCAATACGCTTAGGGGTGTGTCAAAAAAGAATGGAGTGTGTACCAATTGCACGGATGGATAACATGCGGAAATACCCGTGAGGCATGTGTCAAAAAGAATCGAATGCGTGCCGGTGTGTGTTTGCCGAGGGGACAACGGGAAAGGCTGTACATGCATTGTGCGTCAAAGGATCGATGCATACCGGATGCGTATGCGCCTGCATGGATAGGACCGTGTGCAAAGATATGCATGAGGGTATATCAGAAAAGAATCGAATGTGCAGCATGTGCATGTGTTCGCATTGACGGAACAATGCCGGCAGACTACCGGGAGTGTACTCAAGGCTTGCGTTTGCACTGATAGCATGATGGAACAGGGGACGGCGGGGCGGACGTGCTGCCTGCCGCGGGCTGACAGGTCTCGGCATGCGGGATATGCCGGAGGTATATGTGCCGATGCACACTGGGCGTTTCTTCTGACAGCTTCGATATATGCATCGGTGTATGAGTCGGGGCAGGCTCATGGGGCAAAAAAGGCTGGCGCGCAGTGCGTCAGCCTGGGAGATTTCTTTTTATTCGGCAATCACCGATGCAATTTCTTCCGCTGTGATTCTGTAAATGGCGGTATCGATGCCGTGCGCCCGGAGAGCAAGAAGAACGGACGGTCGGTCATATCTGCACCCGATAATGGCTGCGCAGATGGTGTCGGCATCCAGTGTAGAGAAGAAATCTCCGTATACAGAGGCATGGCGGATGATCCCCTTCTGTACGTCAATTTTGAACTGGATTTTTCCGCCGGCGAATCTGCCGGTTCGTTCAATGTTGAACTTCGGGTCAGCTCCGTAGATTTTTTCCCATGCGGCAAACTGTGTCATGGCAAGCGTGCGGATTCGCGCATCGTCCTCCGGGGTGACATGATATACATCGGTGCTGCCTGCCATAATGTGCCGGACCATGCGCTGCTTGAATTCCTCGGGAGAAAGCGGGTACGGAAGATGCTCCGAGATATTTGTGACGCGGTCGCGGACGGATTTGATGCTTTTGGACAGAATCTTGCTGCTGTCCACCGTGGTAGAGGCAACCATCTGTTCAATATCCGTGTCAAACAGCAAAGAGCCGTGATGGACGATGCAGTCTGCCAGCCGGTACTGCGCATTTCCGGAAAACTTTCTGTCGCCGATGGTCAGGTCGTTGCGGCCGTTGAAGCCGGCATCGACTCCCATCTCCCGAAGCGCGTCTACAACCGGCGCGATGTACTGGCGGAATTCGATTTCCTGTGCGTTCTGATGCTGGATAAACGTAAACTGCCAGCCGCCTTCATCGGTGTAGATTGTTCCGCCTCCGCTCATGCGGCGGACGATCCGGATGCCATGTGCTTCGGCATAGGGCTTGTTGATTTCCTCCAGAACATTCTGATATTTCCCGACCATCAGTGTCGGCGTGGTGCGCCAGAACAGAAAAACGGTATCGGGAAGCCTCTTTTCCACCGTGAAGTAGTATTCCAGACCGAAGTTATAATAGACATCCGAGGAGCCGGTTTCAATATAGATCATGTGCGTCCTCCAATGCCTCCCATGCCTTGTAGGAGCTGCGGACAAGGGGAGAGGATGCCACATGCTTAAAGCCTTTTTGCAGAGCGATCTCCTTGTACCGCGCAAATTCCTCCGGAGTTACGTACCTTGCAAGCGGATAATGTGCGGGGGAGGGCTGCAGATACTGACCGATTGTCAGAATGTCGCAGCCGGTTTCCAGAACATCGTCCATCAGCCGGAATATCTGCTCGTCTGTTTCGCCGAGTCCGACCATAAAGCCGGTTTTGGTAAGGACAGAGGGGTCTTTCTTTTTGCAGTAGCGCAGAACCTCCAGCGAGCGCTCATAACGCGCCTGCGGTCGGACCGCCTGCTGCAATTCCCGGACAGTTTCCACATTATGGTTCAGAACATCCGGTTGGGCTGCCATGACTGTGTCAAGAGCATCGGTGTTCATCTTCATGTCGGAGATCAGGGTTTCTACCGTGGCGTTCGGGCAGTATTTCCGGATCGCACGCACGGTTGCAGCAAATTGCGCCGCACCTCCGTCCGGAAGATCATCCCGCGTGGAGCAGGTCAGAACAACATGCCGCAGTCCGAGCTGAGCCGCTGCCTTTGCAACGTTTTCCGGTTCCTCCGGGTCGGGCGGCAGGGGTTTTCCTGTGGTGACATTGCAAAAGCGGCAGTTTCGGGTGCAGATGCTGCCGAGAATCATAAAGGTTGCGGTATGCTTGCGATAGCATTCCCCCAGATTCGGGCAATTGGCTTCCTTGCATACGGTGTTCAGCTTCAGACCGCGCATCAGCTCTGCCACCTCATCGACAGCCTCCTGATTATAGCGAACCTTCAGCCAGTCCGGCTTCTTTTCCATGAAAACCGCCTCACTTTGTCTGAAGAATCGCAACGGGAGCACCTGCCGGGACGATATCTCCCTCTTCTGCCAGCTGTTTGATTAAAATGCCGTCTTCTGTCGCATCAATCTGGTTTACGACCTTGTCGGTTTCCACCTCGTAAAGGGCGTCTCCGGCATGCACCTCTTCGCCCTCATCCTTCAGCCATGCACAGAGTGTTCCTTTTTCCATCTCCGGTCTGAGCTTTGGCATAAGCAGTTCTTTTTTCATTGTGATTTCTCCTTTAAGCAGTTACGAATTTTTATGATCAGATGAATAAATCCAGCAGCGACTCAGGTGCTTCCTGCGTCAATGCACCGCATATTTCTGCGAATCCGTCCGGATCCAGACGCGCTCCGTTCAAAAGCCGTTCTCCAAGCGCACAATCCAGCTTTTTGCAGGTCAGATGGGCATCGGAGAGGATTCCCCGCTTTGCCTGATAGGCAATCCGGATCGGCTCTCCCAGAAAGCTCCCTTCCTTTTCATAGGAAAAGAAAGGCGTATGTCCCCATGTCCAGTCCCAGCTTCTGTATTTTTCGTCTGCCAGCTTCTGAATTTCCGCTTTCTGCGCCGCATCGGGCGTGGTTTTTCGAAACGGAGCATCAAAACAGGCAAGGATGCGGTCCGAAAGTGCTTCTTTGAACGCTTCGATGGTCATCGGGTTCTTCAAATGGTCCCGGATATTGGTCACCGTGCAGATGGAGGATTCGGTTCCCTTGGAGTGAACGCTTTCATTTTTCCGTTGCGTGGTGATGCGGTTCAGCACGGCAAGATCGGACTGAAACAGAAGCGTTCCATGATGGAGGAGCTTTCCGTTTGCCGCACGCTGTGCGCTTCCGGAAATTTTCTGCCCATCGATGGCAATGTCGCAGATGCTGCTTTTGTGTGCGGGGACTCCGATATCGCACAGCGCCTGAATGACCGGCTTCAGTACTTCATCGTATTCCGGGCGCTCACCGCAGTGCAGAATCAGCGTATAATTGATATTTCCCCGGTCATGGTAAACAGTTCCTCCCCCGCTGATGCGGCGGATCACCGGAATACCGCGTCTGCGAAGCTCGGCGGCGTGAACCTCACGGCAAATGTTCTGATAGCTGCCGACAATGACAGCGGGATCATTTTGCCAAAGATAGAAGACATCATCGGATGCGGTTTGGAACAGATATTCCTCCAATGCCTGATTGAAAAACGGGTCAAACGAAGAATTGCATACAGTAATCATATGGGACCTTTCCGCTTGAATGCGTGATCGGTTTTTCCCCGCACGTTTGGCGGCGAAGAAGGATCATATACTTCTTATTATAAATTCTTTTTGCGGATTCGTCAACCGTTTTTTTCATGCGGAAGAGGAATTGTGTCAGGATGAGAATCCGGGGGTATTGCTTTGGGCTATCTGCTTTTTTGGGGGAGATGCCGGAGAAAATGAAGAAAGAGGTGTGACGGGTGTTGCGATACGGCGCTGTTTGTGTTATACTATGCGCAGGGATTTTGCCGAAGCGGCAAAACCTCACCGCTGCGCGCTGTCCGCGCTTTGCGCGGCTGCGCAAGTGACGGCTTTGCAAAAATGCTTGTGCAAGCACACATTTTTGCCGCATGGTGAAATATGCACAGCAAACCCTTTGCCAGGGCTTTGCCGGGGCTTGACAGCCCCGGCGCGGCGTTCTGCCGCGCGTGCTTCCTGACGGCTTTGCAAAAATGCTTGTGCAAGCACACATTTTTGCCGCATGGTGAAATATGCACAGCAAATTCTTTGTCAGGAATCTGGCGTGGCTTTGGTGACCCGGCACATCATACCTGCCACGCGGTGCGGAAATTTTGGCGATAACCCGCATGCCTACGAGCCTGTGCGGCATACCGTGCATGCTGCCGAAAGACTTTTGTTTAACCGGACCGCTTGTTCGTGTGAGGAGGATGCTTGCAATCATTGCCGCATCCATGTATGTTTTGATGAGCGGTAAGATCGAATTGATGGGAACGAAGGAATCCGAAAATGGAAGCTGTATGGGAACGTTTATATCAGGAAGCAAGACGTGTTTTAAATCCGAGAAAAATCTCGGAATGGGTGGAAGCCGGGGGCGTGGCTGCGGCGATTGAGTCGGATTCCGGTCACATCTATACAGGCATCTGTGTGGATGGAGCCTGCACACTCGGAATCTGCGCGGAGCGGAATGCCGTTTTCAGCATGCTTACCCATGGTGAAAGCGCAATCAGACGCGTGATTGCCGTGAATTGGGACGGAAAGGCGATGCCGCCTTGCGGTGCCTGCAGGGAGCTTATGACCCAGCTGATGCCGGAAAAATATAAAAATATCGAAATTATGCTGAATTATGAGGAGCATAAAATTGTGACATTGGGTGAGCTGACTCCTGCGTGGTGGATATGATCTTTTTGGGTGTCGTTGCCAAAGCGGGTTTTGCTGTCAAAGCGCAATCGTTCTGACGTTTAAGCGTTTTGCGGTAAATTCGGGAAAAGCATATATCGGGAGCGGGATAACCGGGCTGAGTGGGGTGAAAACCGATGTCTCTGAAAAAATCCGGATAGCGGCATGGAGCAGATCGGTTTTGCTTTGATTGCATACCCATCGTGTGCAAATGCCGTTCCGTGGAGAAATGTGGAGATACGGTGAGGATGTCTTGTGCAAATGACCGGAATGGCGGAAGAATATGAAAATATCATGAGGTTGCAGGTATGGAAATGGCGTTTTGTGGGTTTGTCTGCCCGAAATGCGGGGCAGGGCTGAAAAAGGAGGGCAAGGCTTTCAGATGCTGTGCGGGACACAGCTATGATATTGCACGCAGCGGCTATGTCAATCTCCTTCTGAATCAGCAAAAAAAGGAAAAGCGTCACGGGGACGACAGGCTGATGGTGCGCGCCCGGCAGCAGTTTCTGGGGAAGGGCTATTATGATCCTTTGATGCAGAGGCTGAAGGAGCTGGTCCTCCGGCATGCATCGGACGGCATGACGCTTCTTGATGCGGGCTGCGGGGAATGCAGCTATACCGCCGCAATTCTTGACGGCTTGTATAAGACCGGCATTTCCTGCCGGATGCTGGGAGTGGATATCTCAAAGGATGCTGTGGATATCGGCGCAAAAAGATCGCAGCAGATGACACTGGCGGTTGCAAGCGTGTTTGATCTCCCGATTGCCGCAGATTCTGTAGACGGGATTGTCAGCGTTTTTGCGCCGATGGCGGCAGAAGAGTTTTTGCGTGTGCTGAAGCCGGGAGGCTTCGTTTTTAAAGTGGTGCCGCGTCCGAGGCATCTGTGGAGTCTCAAGGAACAGATTTACGACAGCCTGTATGAGAACAACATGGAGGAGACCGTTCCGGAGGGCTTTGTCTGCGAGACGAAGGAGAATCTGGAGGGTGAGATCACGCTTTCCTCTCATGAGGACATCATGAATCTTTTCATGATGACGCCGTATTTTTATAAAACCTCGGCAAAGGATCAGGAAAAGCTCGCGGCGCTCAGCAAGCTTGTCACCGAAATATCCTTTGAAATCACAGTGTATCAAAAGAAACCGTAATGTCGGCAAAAAAGCTGTCATGTGCTTGAACATGACAGCTTTTTATTATGGAAGAGAGGATGCAGATGCCGCACGGAAGACTGTATAGCGGCATTGCGGGCTATGCTCCGGACTCCGGCAGATGCCGCAGCGGCAGGGAGCTTCAGTCGATGTAATAGCGCTCGTTGACCATATCGCGGATTTCTCCACAGGTATAGAACAGAAAAAGGATCCATGCGATGTCTGCAAGGAGGACGAGAAGCCAAATGCAGACGGTGACCGGATATCGTTCGTTCAGGTAAATCACGGGATCCGGGACGAACAGCAGAGCTTGGCGCGTGATCCCCATAAGGGAGGTAATGACCGCGCCGACAGCGCTGAAGCGAAGCAGATTCCGGCAGCGCAGCCGACGGCGCTCCGTTTTTTCCTGAAGCTTTATGAATTCATGCTCTGCCTGTATGCCGCAGTGGATCTTGAAAAATGTATTCATATGGGCAAGAAAGCGAAGAAACACAACGAGAAACAATGCGGCGCAGATCAGTGAAAGTCCGAGATTGAGGAAGAACCAGCCCGGTGCGCCGGGCACGGCAAAGAGTCCGAGAGAGGAACAGCTCTCATAATATTTTCGTGAAAAGAGAAGGGAAGACAGGAACGATGCGGCGGACAGAGCCGTATACATGATTGCCGGCGTGCGGAGCGCTTTCATATCCGACTGCATGCGGCTGAGAACCGTGCATGCACCGATCAGAAACAGTCCGCCGGCAAACGCGGGGACAAGATTGATACCATCGACAGCAAAGGAGGAGGTGAGTGCGCATCCGATGCAGAAGAAACGCAGACCTGTTGCGGCGGTTCTTCGGAAAAACGGACGCCGGTCAGCGGAATCCTCCCGGATTGCCTCGGTCAGCGCCGCCGTGAAGACGGCATCCTTCCGGATGCGTCTCAGATATCCTGCCCACGTTGCGATAAAGATGATGCCGGAGAGCAGGACGAAAAAGAGGTTTGCGGCGTAGAGAAGCGTTCTGTAGGCTGCAAACGGGTTGACCGTGGCTTCGGTGACGCTGCCGATATAGCCCTCATCGGAGGCGGGGAGCCGGGAAAGCTCCGGCAGGGTCGTGAAAAAGGCACGGAGCAGTGAGAAAATGACCGTCTGAAGCCTGACCCGGAAAAGTCCTTTTTCGATGCCGGTGCCGCCGAGCCGTGTGCCGAGTGAAGAAAATGAGGCAAACAGCGCCGAAAATGCATACAGCATGAAGATCAGCTCAAGCATGGAAAACGCGAACGTGAAAGCAAGCACAAGTGCGTTTTCGCTGCCGGAGATCAGAGTCAGAAGAGGCGTACAGCAGAATTTTGCAGCCGATAGCCGGAACAGATACCGAAACCGTTCCATCGTATCCTCCAGATCCGGAGAGACGGAGCGCGCCGGCTCCAGTCCGTGGAGAATAAGGAAAATGCCGATGAAGTCGGGGAATATGTCAACAAGTGTGATGTTCGGATTGATCAGAAAAAACAGTCCCGCCAGAATATATCCGTATTTCATGGGCATTTCCTTTCATAGACTTTTCGGGAATCAGGTATCCTTCTCGCTGAGGTTGGCGCCGCAGCATTTTTTGTACTTTTTTCCGCTGCCGCAGGGGCAGGGATCGTTTCTGCCGACGCGCTCCGCTTTTTTCAGAACAACAGGCTTTTTCTTTTCGGGAGCGGCGCCGACAAAGCCTTCGTTTGTAACCTTTGCGACCTCAACGCGCTTGATTTCCTTCTGTCTCGGGACAACGGAGAGAAGGGCGCGAACGGTATCCTCCCGGATCTCGGCGCTCATTTCATCGAACATGTCAGAGCCGATGATGCGGTATTCCGTGATCGGATTGCGCTGGGCATAGGCATTCAGACCGATGCTGTCCTTCAGATCGTCCATTGCGTCAAGATGCTCCATCCATTTCGCATCGACGTTTCTCAAAAGAATGACACGCTCGATTTCGCGCATCTGCTCGGGGGTAAACAGCTCTTCCTTGGAGGCGTATATTTTCAGGGCACGCTCGGTCAGCTCTTCGGAAAGGGAATCCACGGTCAGATGCTTCAGCTCCTCCTCTGAGTAACGGAAATCCTCCGGCGTGCAGAGACAGCCGTAAAAATGATTCCGAAGGTCGTCAAAATGCCACTCTGCGGGCGTTTCACCGACACAGCTGGAGCGCACGGCAGAATCGACCGTCTCCCGGATCATATGCAGGATCTTATCCTTCAGATCGGCGCCGTCCAGCACCTCGCGGCGCTGTTTATAAATGACGGTACGCTGCTGGTTCATGACATCATCGTAATTCAGGACGTTTTTCCGTCTTGCAAAGTTATTGCCCTCAAGCTGCTTTTGCGCGGACTCGATGGAATTGGACAGAATGCCGGCTGAGATCGGGGTGTCATCGTCAAGTCCCAGCCGTTCGACAACGTTCAGGATCCGTTCGGAGCCGAACAGGCGCATCAGATCGTCATCCAGAGAGAGGAAAAACTGTGATTCGCCGGGGTCGCCCTGCCGTCCGGAGCGCCCGCGGAGCTGGTTGTCAATGCGGCGCGACTCATGGCGTTCGGTGCCGATGATAAACAGACCGCCGAGCGACTTGATTTTTTCATATTCCGGCTGAATCTGTTCTTTGAACTTTCCGAACAGGTCTTTGTATACGGTGCGCGCCGCCAGAACCTCATCGGATACAGAGACAGAGGAGCCGACTGCAAGACCGATGATTTCTTCATCATAGCCCTGCTTTTTCATTTCCTGCTTTGCCATAAACTCCGGATTTCCGCCGAGCATGATATCGGTGCCGCGTCCTGCCATGTTTGTGGAGATGGTGACCTGACCGAGTCTTCCGGCTCCGGCAACGATTTCCGCCTCTTTTTCATGGTATTTTGCATTGAGGACGGTATGCGGGATCCTTTCTGCCTTCAGCATGCGGGAAAGCTCTTCTGATTTATCTACCGATACCGTGCCGACCAGAACCGGCTGCCCCTTTTCGTGGCATTCCTTGATCTGACGGACAATGGCGCGGTATTTTCCGGCTTTGTTCTTGTATACGGCGTCCGGATGGTCGATCCGGATCATGGGCATATTGGTCGGAATGACAACGACATCCAGGTTATAGATTTCCCGGAATTCATTTTCCTCCGTCAAAGCGGTACCGGTCATGCCGGAGAGCTTTTCATACATCCGGAAGTAATTCTGGAAGGTGATGGTGGCAAGGGTTTTGGTTTCCTTCTGAATGTCCACATGCTCCTTTGCCTCGATCGCCTGATGCAGTCCGTCGGAGTATCTTCTTCCGAACATGAGACGTCCTGTGAAGGAGTCTACGATAATGACCTGATTGTCCTTGATCACATAGTCCACATCGCGGTGCATGATGCCGTGCGCCCGGATTGCCTGATTGATGTGATGTGCGAGCGTGGAGTTTTCCGGATCGGAAAGGTTGTCGATTCCGAAGAAGCGCTCCGCCTTTTTTACGCCGCTTTCCGTAATGGAGGTGGTGTGCGCCTTTTCGTCAATGATGTAGTCGCCGTCTACCTCGGTTGTATCGACCTTATCATCCATTTCCTTGATCTTGAACGGCTTCAGGGTGCAGACGAACTTTTCTGCCTGCGCGTAAAGATCGGTGGACTTGTCGCCTTCGCCGGAAATAATCAGAGGTGTTCTTGCTTCATCGATCAGGATGGAGTCAACCTCGTCCACAATGGCGAAAACATGACCGCGCTGGGACAGGTTTTCTTTGTAAATAACCATGTTGTCGCGCAGATAGTCAAAGCCGAATTCGTTGTTGGTTCCGTAGGTGATATCGCAGGCATATGCTTTTTTCTTTTCCGCCTTTGACTGATCGTGAATGACAAGTCCTGTGGTCAGTCCGAGGAAGTTATAGACTCTGCCCATTTCCTCGGCGCCCATGCGCGCCAGATACTCATTGACCGTGACAATGTGAACGCCTCTCCCCGTGAGTGCGTTCAGATAGGCGGGGAGGGTGGCAACCAGCGTTTTTCCTTCACCGGTTTTCATTTCCGCGATTCTGCCCTGGTGCAGGACAATGCCGCCCATCAGCTGGACGCGGAAGGGTCTTTTTCCGAGCACGCGCCAGTCAGCCTCCCGCACCGCCGCAAATGCATCCGGCAGGATGGCGTCCAGCGTCTCGCCGTTTTCCAGGCGCTTTTTGAGAGCCGGCGTGGTTGCGCGCAGCTCATCGTCTGACATGGCGGCATATTTGTCGGCAAGTGCTTCGATTTTATTGACGGTCGGGGTCAGCTTTTTGATCTGATGATCGCTGTAGCTTCCGAATATTTTTTCCAGTAAACTCATAGATGCCAAATTCCTTTCTCTGCTGAATGACCGAAATTGTCTTTCTGATTATTATACAACAAAGCGTGTCTTTGTTAAAGGGAATTTTGTAAATATTATTGGATTTTTCCTGACCGGGCTGTTTTGCTCTGTCTGCGCCTGCTTTCGGTCTGCCGGAATGCCCGCAGGAACCCGGAGACAGGTGCGAAGTTGGGGGACGGTGGGCACCTGTGCAGGAGCATCGGCAGGGGCAGCGGTGTGATTGTTCCGCGCTTCCGGACGGATGAACGCAGCCGGGCAGGACTTTTCCGCAAGGAAAGCGCTGCTTGCGGGGTGTGTCTGTTTTCGCAGCCGGCGTTTTGAAAAGGTGCTTTATTTATGCCGGAGCGGCGTCCGGGAGGCGGTTTCATTGTGAAAAACGGCTTCGGAGGATGGGCGGGTCTGTTTCAGGCGCGTAGGCTCTTACTGTGGCGAGGCGCGCGAACGGACTTTTTCTGTCGAATGCGCTCGGAGGCGCTGCAAAGAGGTCCCTTTGAGATGCGGGACGGCGCCGCATAGGGATAGGGGAGCAGGGGAACTGTCCGGCTATTTATTTGCCGTTTTTGATTTTTTCCCAGTACGCGTGTGCCGCCTGCTCGGTTTTGTTTTCTCCGAATTGATAGTAGCTTTTGTCCTTTAAATCGTCCGGGAGATATTGCTGCCGGATGTAATGATTCGGGTAGTCGTGCGGGTATTTATAATTCTGGTACTTGTGGGACGGGCGCATATGCGGCGGAACGTTCTGTCCCCTGCCGGCGCGGATATCCTCGCAGGCTGACGCATATGCAAGATACGCGCTGTTGGATTTCGGTGCGGTCGCCAGAACGATTGCCGCATGCGAGAGAGGGATGGAAGCCTCCGGCATGCCGAGGCTCATGGCGGACTGCACGCAGGCGTATACGATTGCGGGAGCCATCGGATAAGCAAGCCCGATGTCCTCCGAGGCAATGACCTGCAGACGGCGGCAGGCGCCGATGAGATCGCCTCCCTCCAGAATTTTGGCAAGATAGAAAATGGCAGCATCGGGGTCAGAGCCGCGGATGGATTTCTGAAGGGCGGAGAGAAGATCGTAATGGACGTTTCCCGCACGGTCAAAATTGCCGATCACCTTGTCGCTCAGTTCGGCTACAGCCTCTTCGGTCAGAGCTGCACCGGAGGTGTAAAATACGTTTTCCAGAAGATTGACGCCTCGGCGCACATCTCCCGCTGCACAGCAGGCAATGCGGTGAATCACCTCTGCCGCCGCCTGCTTGTCGGTTCCGGCAGTTTCGTTTAAAAGCCGGAGGGCGCGGGTCAGTGCAGGCTCCATATCGGAGGCTTCGACCGCCTTGAACGTAAAGACTGCCGAGCGGGACAGGATCGCGTTATAGACATAAATATACGGATTTTCCGTGGTGGAGGCGATGAGCGTGATCCGCCCGTCCTCCATGTATTCCAAAAGAGACTGCTGCTGCTTTTTGTTGAAGTATTGAATCTCGTCCAGATACAGGAGAATTCCGTTCTGACCGAGCATAGAGCCGGTTTCCTCTGTGACGGCGCGGATATCCGCAAGGGAAGCCGTGGTTGCATTCAGCTTGTGCAGCGTCATACCGGAGCTTGCCGCGATGATATTGGCAGCGGTCGTTTTTCCTGTTCCGGGCGGACCGAAAAAAATCATGTTCGGGATGTAGTGCTGTTCGCACATTTTACGGATTGCACCGTTCTGACCGAAGAGATGCTGCTGTCCGACGATCTCGTCAAACGATTTCGGACGGACCCGGTCTGCAAGCGGTTGAGTTTGGAGCATGAATACCTCCGTTTTATGAATCGGGCAGAATTGCCCTTTGATTGAGCAAAGCTATCGTTCGAAAGCCGGCGCAGGCGCTTTCGGAAAGGGCGCTTTTTACGGAATCGGCTTTTGCGGCGGCAGAATGGCAGAAAACCGATAAAAGGACCGCTTTGAACCCGAAATGCCGGACGGATAGCTTCTGTCAGAGAAAGCAGATTCCGGACTGCGGCAGACAATGCGGCTTGCCCGGCAAGGGAAAGGGATCAATATGCCGCCGCGTATCTTCATATACAGGCTTTCGGACTGCCGGAAGGGGTCAGGAAAGCCGGTCTGCGGCAAGCCGGAGGAAAAAGCCGTGTGAATACGGTCCCTGAGGGAGCCGGAGTCCGGATAAATCCCTGCCGGTCTTGTGCGAAAGAATCATGCGGATGTCGTCTGCTCCCGCGGGCGAATCGGGACGGAAACGCGCATTTTCCGCTGCGCCCAAAATCTCTGCGGCAAGCAGGATGGTGCCGGAATAAGGGTGGGCAGCCGGAACATCCGGAAAAGGAGCTCTTTTTTCGCGCATCAACACGATGCGCCGCCTTGCGCCCTCCCATCCGAACACGATTGCGGCAAGCGCTCCGCGCGTCAGGACGGTATCCGGTCGGACTGTATTGTCGCGGAAGGCGGGACACATGCCGAGAGCAAGCAGCTTGGATGCCGCTTTCCCGACCTCACTGTCCGGCAGAACATCGGCAAACGGCGCGTGCGCCAAAAGCTCCGATACGGGAACGATGCGGTAGCCCAAATCGGTCAACAGCTTCAGCTGATGTTCCAGACCGTCTGCCACGGGAGAGCGGCGCGCCATATTGTATCCGTCCTTCTGAAATATGATCTGTCCGCAGAAAAAGTCAGGATCGGCATGCAGCGCATGCTCCATCGGCTGCCAGGTTGCTCTGACCTCCTCCTCATAGGAGGAGAGCGGAAGCCAGCCCGCACCGTCAAAGCTTGCTGCCATATACTGATAGTTCATGCAGGCATATGCGTCATAGCTGTCAAATCCGCCCTTGATTTTATCCACATAGTGCGGAGGACGGGACAGGGAAACCGTGTAATTCCAGCGTTCGGAAAGCTCCCGATCCAGTCGTTTCAGATTGCTGACAACATCGTCAAGACTGTTCATGTGCCTTCTTTTTCCGTATATGATGTTCTTTTTGCCCCACAGCACATGACTCCATGTGTGGTTTGTGATCTCATGCCCTCCTCGGATCAGACGCTCCACCAGCTCCGGTGCATGCAGGGCGCCGCCCTCCGTGTCCTTTCCGAAATCCGGATAATGATCATAGGCAGTGCCGCCCCACGCTGCAGAGCCTTCTGCTCCGGGCGTGTCCGGATAGTTTCCGGGGATATAGCTCAGTCCCGCGGCGAAATCGGAGGGAAAGAAAGACATTCTGACGCCGTTTTTCGGCAGACTGGGCGGGACGGATACGGTATTGTGCGGGTTGACGGGATTCCAAGCGGATGCAAACCACATCAGCGGGATCGGACTGCGTGCTGTCCGCAAAAGAGGGAAGCTGCCCCATATGCGAGGATTGCACTCCAGAAGATATTTCTTTCCGTCCGCATCCGCCTTAAATTCAAACATGGCAAGCCCGGTCAGCCGGATTTTGTGAACCAGAAGTGTGACGGCAGCAAGCAGGGCGTCATCGTGAATTGTCTCGCAGCAGGAGGAAGGACCGCCGCTTGCGGGATATTCCCGGATTCTCTTGTGACAGATGGCTGACAGGACGGTTCCGTTCTGCGCCAAAACCGAGCAGCCGAAGCCGTAGGAGGGCAGGTATTCCTGAATGATCGGAGGCTCCGTATCCGGAGACAGGGAAAGGTAGTGGTGAAATGCGCTTTGGACTTCCTGCGGGGTGCGTGCTATGATATAGCGGTCCTTTGCATGAAGACCGAGCCTTTCTCCGCAAACCGGCTTGATCACACAGGGAAGCGGGAGATTATGCAGATTGTCTCCTTCTTTGAAGGCTTTGAAGGGAAAGACACGGGGCGTTTCAACGCCGCAGACCTTCGCCAGCTCGGAAACTGCCGTCTTGCTGTTCAGAAGTGCAAGCTGTTCCGCAGACGGTATGCACAGACCGCAGATTTGTGCAAAGGCTTCCCGGTTTTCGGCAATGAGCTGAAGGGTTTCGGCGCCGACCGGCAGAAGGGCAGGCGTACAGCCTTCCTTTATTCCAATCTGCCGGACAAAGCCGTATAGTTCGTTGAATCCCGGTGAAAGAGACTGAAAGGCAAAGGAGTATTTGCTTTTGGAGCCGATCGGAGCGCCCTTTCCGCAGTATGAACAGGTATAGACCCGGATTCCGGCTTCTGCCAGTGTGCGGATCAGCGCGGGAGCCATGCGGTATTGTACATCGGTGACAATGGCAATCGGATGGGACATGTCTGGCTGCACAACGGCATTCCTTTCTGAAGAATGGGGAACATGGCTGGCTTTATCGCTCTGTCAGCGGTTTGCTGCAATTGATTCCGTGTTAGACTTTGTGAAAGGTGAGAGCAGGATGAAAGATAAAAAGGATAAAAACGGGCAGTCTGTCAGTGCCCGGAGGCTTTCGCTGCCAGAACGCGGCTTCGGTGCGTGGTTTTATGCCGCGAACATGCTCCGACTTTCCCGGGAGAAGCGCAGTCCTTGCTGAATCTCAACGCATAGCCGTTAAGCGGGGAGGATGCGTGCTTCAATCGGCGTTTTCCCGCCTTGTCATCTGAAGGGGAGGATATTGCGGCACAAAATAAGCTGAAACTTTGAGGAACGGTCATAAGATAAAGGGAAGAACCGCAAAACAGAAAGACCGGTTCTCCTTCTTCGGCGGCACCGGTCTTTCGGTATGTAGACAGAATCAGTCGTTTTTCTTTGCCTTGTTCAGAAGCTCCAGAATCTGTGTGAAGTCTGTGTCTGAAATTTTGGTGTCTGCAACATCAGAAGCGGCTTCGCTCTTTGCTGCGGGCTGTGCGGCGGCTTTCTTTACCTCGGCAGCCGGCTTGCTGTCATTTTTCTTGGAGACGGAAGGAGCGGCTTCTTTTTTGGTCGTGTCAAAACCGGTTGCGATCACGGTTACGTTGATGCGGTCCTCCAGAGATTCGTCGAAAGCGGCGCCCCAGATGATGTTTGCATCCGGATCCGCCTCATCGTGAATCAGAGAAGAAGCCTCATCGATTTCCTCCAGTCCGATATCGGGAGAAGCGGTGATATTGATCAGAATGCCCTTGGCGCCCGTGATGGAGGTTTCAAGCAGCGGGCTGGAAATTGCAAGCTTTGCAGCTTCCTTTGCCTTTTCCTTTCCCTCTGCAGTACCAACGCCCATGTGCGCCGCGCCGGCGTTCTGCATAATGGCGGTAACATCGGCAAAGTCAAGGTTGACGATACCGGGAACGTTGATCAGATCGGAAATGCTCTGTACGCCGCGGCGGAGCACATTGTCTGCTTCCGCAAAGGCATTCTTCAGTGTAATGCGCGTCTCGGAAATCTGCTTCAGACGCTCGTTCGGAATGATAATCAGAGAGTCCACACAGTCACGAAGCTTGTCAATTCCGTTTTCCGCGGCTGCCATTCTCCGGCTTCCTTCAAAATTAAACGGCTTTGTAACGATACCGACGGTGAGAATGCCCATGTCGTGTGCGATCTTTGCCACAACAGGAGCCGCACCGGTTCCTGTTCCGCCGCCCATACCGGTGGTGATGAACACCATGTCGGCGCCCTTGAGAACCTCCTGAATCTGTTCGCTGTTTTCTTCGGCTGCACGCATGCCGACGTCAGGATTTGCGCCTGCGCCGTGTCCCTTGGTCAGCTTTTCTCCGATTGCGATTTTCTTCGTTGCGGCAGACTGCAAAAGCGCCTGCTTATCCGTGTTGATTGCAACAAATTCAACTCCGCGGATATTCGCCTCGATCATGCGGTTGATTGCGTTATTTCCGCCGCCGCCAACGCCGACGACCTTAATATTGACCCCGCTGTCGTAATTATCTTCCAATTCAAATGGCATGGTGATTCCTCCTGTTTTTTCAACCCGCACCCCGGTAGTATACATGATATATGTGACAATAACTATAATTAGCTACAATGCTATCATCATATATCTATGATAATATGATTTTTCGACAGATGCAATGGTTTTTCATAAAATTTACTTTATATTAACATTTCAGTCTTCAAACAGACTTTTGCCGTAGGTGACGAAAGCGCTTTCTACTTTATTGATATTAATCTGTGCGATGGTTGTTTCATCAAACTTTGCTTCAATGATTGCGGAAAGGAAGGAGAGCTTTGCCTCCATGTCTTCATTTGAACCGAGAATCGCCTTGTACCTGTGATCGCACAGAATGATATACATGGAGAACTTGTCCGATGCATGGATAGAGCTGATCTGCGGGAACAGCGGGGAGGCGCGGAGCTGATTCAGAAACGACATCATATAGTCATAGGTGGATTCTCGCGCAAAAGCTACCTCGCGTCCTGTCACAACATAAGTTGCCGCCGGAAGCGATAAGGGCAGCAAGCCGTCCATTCTGTCCGTAAACGCATCGGCAGAGGCGGCACGCTCCAGAACGCGCAGCGTTTCGGAAAGCAGATAATATTCTTCGCCGATTTCCGTGTAGTAGCAGGGAGAATCCTCTGTGACCGTGACAACCAGTGTAGACGGAAAAACCCTGGAGACGGATATTTTTTTGATATACGGAAATTCCAGAGAAAGGGTATCCTGCAAATCGGCTTCCTTGACGGCAAACAGGTTATCCTTTTCGGTGATGCCGCTTGTGCGGATAATATCCTCCGAGGAGTAAAGCTTGTTGCCGCGTACCTCGATTGTTTTTACTTTAAAAAACATGTATGCGTATCCGCATGCGAGAATTCCGCACAGGACGATTACGGCAAGAATGATAAAGACGACCTCGCCGATTTTTTTGTGAAGTGTTTTTTCCTTCAGTCTTTCAAAGGAATCGTTGTTGATGATCTCGGCGGCGGACATGAGGCGTTCATCCTGTTCGCCCTGATTGAAACGAATTTTGCTCATGCTGAAAAATGAAGCCTCCTTTTCCGGTATTTTGTTTCGGTTTTTCCTTGCAGTGCAGGGTGTTTTTAAGGATAGTCGAACAAAAACAGGCAGGCATGCTGCCTGATTTCGTTCGGCAGAACGCAGTGTTCTGCGGCGGAGCGAAAGCCATATGAAAAAATGAAGCAAAAAATGCGTGCCTGCGCGGGCATTTTTGTGAAGCTGTCAGAGAGCAGATGTGCCGGAAGGAACACGGCGGAGCGAAAGCTCCGGGAAAGCTTTCGAAGAAAGATTTCTTAAGCGTATTATATCATGATTTTTTGTTTTTGACAAGACGCATTAAATCATTATAGATCAAATTATTACTGTCAGTAACGGAAAATTTTCGGAAATTATCCGACAGCATCCGGCGTTCCTCACGGTCGGTCAAAAGCTCCTCCACGGTTCTTGCAAGAATATCCTCGGTCAGCTGAGATTCCTCAAGAAGGATTGCAGCTCCCGCATCTGACAGAACCTTTGCGTTTTTATACTGATGGTTGTTTGTGACATTCGGAGAAGGGATCAGAATACTTGGCTTTCCGAGCGCGGCAAGCTCTGAGATGGTCATGGCTCCGGCACGGTTGATGACAAGATCCGCGGCGGCAAGGCGGAGGGGCATGTCGTAGATATACTCCAGCAGAACCAGATTGGAATATCCGGAAAGTCCGGTTTGTTCGAATTCCGCCTTGACCTGGGCATAGTTTCCTGAGCCGGCAGCGTGGACATGCAGAATTTCCGGGTGGTGCGCGGTGAAGGAGTGCATCAGCGACAGAATTTCCCGGTTGATTCGGTCGGCTCCCAGACTTCCGCCGCAGGAGAGGAGAAAATAACGGTATTTTCCGGTGATGCCGAGCTGCTTGCGGGCGTCCTCATAAGAAACGGCGGTGCATTCTCCGCGCAGCGGATTGCCTACTCTGAGAATCTTGTCCTTCTCCTTCAGGAATTGTGCGGTTTCTTCGAAATTGGTATAGATTCTGTCAACCGAGCCGGAAAGCATCTTGACGGCAACGCCGGGGACTGCGTTGGATTCATGCAGAGCGGTCGGAATATGCATGCCGGATGCTGCCTTACATACGGGCCAGCATACATAGCCTCCCGTGCCGACAACCAGGTCCGGCTGAAACTCCCGGATCAGCCTTTTTGCCTTTTCCACGGAGGTTACGGTCAGAATCAGCGTTTTGATGTTGGAAAGACTGAGCTTTCGGCGCAGTCCTTGAATCTCCACATGATAGATCGGATATCCCTCCTTCGGTACCAGGCGGTTTTCCATGCCGCCGGGGGTTCCGACAAAGGCAATTTCGGCATCGGGATCGTTTTTGCGGATGGTATTGGCAATGGCAATGGCTGGATAAATGTGTCCGCCTGTGCCTCCGCCTGTGATAAGAACCTTCATGATCGTGACTATGGCTTCCGCGTTTTCACGGAAGACTCCTTTCTTACAGAGGATTACCGGTCGGCATGCGGGGAGCAAAGCCGGCGGTGCGGCGGTATCTGCCGGATTTTTTGGTTCTGGCGGCTCCATAGGCAGAGCCTTCGGCTCCGCCTTTGAGGGCGGGTACAGAGGAATCCGTGACGGAAGGATCCGGTCCCGGGAGGTCCTTGCTCTGCCTTGTGCCATGTGTGCTTTCTGCGGTTCGGACGGGTATGGATGTCCGTGCTTTCCGACCGAAGCATATACGGACATGTCGGCTTCGGTCATTCGCCGGAAAAATCGGATCAAAGCACCGTCGGAAGCGAAACAGATACGCGCTTTGGCAGGGGGAATTATTCCTTATCGTAAGAGAAGCGGGATATGCTCAGAAGCATTCCGGCTTCCGCCATCTGAATCAGCAGGGAAGAGCCGCCATAGCTGAAGAAGGGAAGGCTGATGCCGGTGTTCGGAATGATGTCGGTGACGACCATCATATTCAGGATCGCCTGTAAGCCGAGCTGTGTTGTGATTCCGATGGCAGTCAGGGTGGAGAAGGTGTCCGGCGCCCGCAAGGCAATGGTAAAGCCCCGTATGATAAACAAAATAAACAGCAGAATGACGCACAGTGCTCCGACAAAGCCAAGCTCTTCACAGACAATGGCAAAGATGAAATCGTTTTGCGGCTGCGAAACAAACTGATGCTTTTGGCGGCTGTTTCCGAGTCCGACGCCGAGCCAACCGCCGGAGCCGACCGCAATCAGACCCTGATCTGTCTGCCAGGTTTCCTTGTTGGAGTCATAGTTTTCCGGATGCAGGAAGGCGTCAAAGCGCTTCTGAACATACGGAATGCAGGTGACGGCGATGATAAAGAGCGCAATCGCCAGAACTGCCGCAACCAGAAACCAGATTTTGCGGGAGCCGGCGGCAAATATCACCGTCATGCCGATGACAAACACGATAATGGTGCCGGACAGATGGTTTTCCAATGCGATCAGACCGCAGGGGACGGCAACCAGAAGGAACGGGTACAGATCTCCCCAAAGACTGGAGTATAGGAATTTGGAAGAAAGGATGCGCGGCTGATATTTGGCATAGTAGGCTGCAAGCGTCAGAATCAGCGCGAATTTCATGATTTCCGAGGGCTGTATGGAAAAGCTCCCGATGTAGAGCCAGCGCTTTGCCACGCCGAGGGCGGTGCCGTAAACCAGAACGAACGCCAGCATGGCAAGCCCGACCAGATAAATAATCGGGGTGATTTTCCTAATCCACTGGTATCCCTTTCTGAAAACAGCGATTTCCCCCACCATGATGACCGAGCCGAGCGCGATGAAGCCGAGGTGGCGCAGAATGTAATAATAGCTGTTTCCCTTTTCGGAAAGCGCGCTTGCATAGCTGGCGCTGAAAACCATGACGCTTCCGAAGCAGAGCAGAATGATGAGAATGACAAGCAGCGGGCGGTCAACATTTCCGCGCCGGATGATCATGTCGGGCTGAACAATCGGGTCGGTGCGGGGAATCAGCGGCTTTTTGACCGGCGGCTTGCTTCGGGGAACCTGGGGCTTATTCTGCCCGCTGCGCGCCGGAGCGGCGCCGTCCGGGACCGGACGGAAAACGGTTCCATCCGTGCGGTTGGAATGAGGGACATGTTGGTTGGGCGTTTGATTTGCCATGTGTTTTCCCGGCTTTGCGGAACAAAGCGTCCTTTCCTGCGAGATTTGTGCCGTGTATGATGCACGGCGGGGGAGGGCTATCGCCGGAGTGCTCCGAGCCTTCCGCTTTCGGAATCCGGCTTCGGATTATCGGGCAAGACCGAACCATCCCAATGCGCAAAAGACCGCCGTCAGAAGGGAGAAGACAGCTACAATGCGGATCTCACTCCAGCCGCAGCGCTCAAAGTGATGGTGAATCGGGCTCATTTTGAACAGACGGTGTCCGAACACATGGACCCAGAAAACCTGCAGAATCACCGAAATGCTCTCCAATACGTACATAAAGCCCACAATCAGAATGATGAGCGGATTTCCTGCCAGAAATGCAAGTCCCGCAGCCATTCCGCCGAGAAACAGGGAGCCGGTATCGCCCATGAAGACCCGCGCGGGATGAAAGTTATAGACCAAAAAGCCGAGCGATCCGCCGAGCGCAAGCGCCGCAAAGTAGGAAACATCCGTATTTGCCGTAACAAACCCGGCAAGCGTGAAAAACGCCGCGACAACGGCGGTTTCGGACGAAGCCAGTCCGTCAATGCCATCGGTCAGATTGACGCTGTTGACGATTCCCGTGATGACGAGCAGGGCAATGACATAGTAGAAGATGCCCATCTCCAGCTCCACGCCGAAATAGGGGATATAGAGCGCGGTCGTGATTCTCCCTGCTGCGCGCAGAATAAAAAGATAGAGTCCGGCGCAGAGCAGCTGAAGGAAGTATTTCTGATATGCCTTCAGTCCCTCGTTCTGCTTTTTGATGAATTTTGTATAGTCGTCAATGCATCCGACAAGACCGTTCAGCAGCGCCATGCCGAACGTGACAAACAGGAGAAGCGGGTCCTTAAGTCTGCCGCGCAGTGCGAGCACGGCAAAGACCGTCAGAACCAACAGAAGCGAGACGGCAACAAAGGAGATTCCACCCATGGTGGGGGTTCCTTCCTTGGATTTATGCCAGCGCGGACCGATATCAAGAATTTTCTGTCCCATTTTCAGACTTTTCAGCTTCGGGATCAGGAAACGGAGGGAAAGCACCGTAAGCAGGAAGGTCAGAGCCAGGAGGATAAGATAGACGGCGGATGAATTCATGGTATGATCGTGGCTTCCGTGCCTTGGCGGAAGCGTCCTTTCTTCGGAAATTGTCACCTGAGGCGCAGGGAATTCAGACGGAAGCAAGCTGCTGTCTGACCAGAGCGGATACGCGCTCCAGAGCGACAGCACGGCTTGCCTTAAACAGAACCGTATCACCCTTTTGCAGTATGCTCAAAAGTGCCGCGGCAGTTTTTTCCGGGCTGTTCACATCGGGGTTGACGAAGATCTCCTGCGGACGCTTTCCGCATTCCGAGGCGCCTGCGGCGATCTGCTCCGCATCCTTTCCGAATGTGAAAAGCAGATCTGTCTGCTGCGCTGCGCAAACGTGCCCGATATCTCTGTGCAGCCCGGCAGAGGCGGAGCCAAGCTCACGCATATCGCCGAGCACTGCGATCCGTCTGCCGCCCTCATGTCCGAAGCTGCTCAGAACCCGAAGGGCGGCGGTCATGGATTCGGGGCAGGCGTTGTAGCAGTCCTCAATGAGCGTAACACCGCCGACCGTCTCGATTTTCTGCCGCATGCCGGTATTTTCAAAGGACAGAAGCCCCCGGCGCATTGTTTCCTCCCCGATGCCGGCTGTAATGCCGACGGCGCATGCCATGGCGGCGTCCAGCACGTTATGCGTACCGATGACGGGAATCTGAAGTGATGCAATTGTGCCGGACGGCGTGCGGAGATCGAAGAATGTGCTTCCGTTTTGAACGCGGATGTGCTCTGCACGGAAATCGGATGCCGGATTTATGAGAGAGACATAGACGGCGCGGTCTATGCCGGCAAGAAGCGGCTCGTCGCCGTTCAGGATCAGCGTTCCGCCGGGGCGTTGCCCGGCTGTGATCTCCATTTTGGCGGCCCTGATTGCCTCGCGGGAGCCGAGCGCCTCCATGTGCGCCGTTCCGATGCAGGTGATGACCGCGATGTCGGGCTGTGCAAGCAGGGAAAGGTATTCGATTTCTCCGCGTGCGCTCATTCCCATCTCCAGAACGGCTGCGCGGTGCTCGGGACGAAGGGAGAGCAGCGTCAGCGGAAGACCCAGTTCATTGTTGAAATTCCCGGCGGTGGCAAGCGTTTTACGGTCGGCTGAGAGAATGGAGGCGATCATCTGCTTGGTTGTGGTCTTTCCGACACTGCCGGTAACCGCAACGGTCAGGGGAGAAAGTGTCATCCTGTGCGCATGCGCGATTCTTCCGAGTGCCGCTGTGACATCATCGGTCAGAAGCAGATTGCCGGACGGCGGCATGACGGAGGGCTGGCGGGAGGCAATGACCAGAGCTGCTCCTGCCTGCCACGCGCGTTCTATATACCGATGACCGTCGGTATGCTCGCCCTTGATTGCCAGAAAGCAGTCCCCGGGGCGGACGGTCCGGGAATCCAGCGTAAAGCCGGTGATGCACGCCTCCTTTGTGCAGAAAAGCGTTCCGTGAGCGGCTTCTGCCACAGAGGAAAGAGACGCGAGTGAAAATCCGGACGGATTCGGATCGGATATCATCATAAAACAACCTCTCGTTTTGGTATCATAGTGCCTAGGGGGGCATTCCGCGCAGCCGATGCAGTGCCGGGCGCGGGATGCGGTTTGGCGAAGGGAGTGCTTTGGGTCATACACAGCAAGCGTGCCCTGCGGAGGACTGTACAGTACCGGGAATTATGGTGATTTCGGCTCGGAACGGTGTGGTGCAGCCCGAAGAAGGAAATACCTTGGATCGTGAGCAGGCGCGCATTGCAAAGAACTGTACAGTGCCGGGGAACGTGGCGGCTTCGGCTCGGAACGGCGTGGTGCAGCCCGAAGAAGGAAATACCTTGGATCGTGAGCAGGCGCGCATTGCAAAGAACTGTACAGTGCCGGGGAACGTGGCGGCTTCGGCTCGGAACGGCGTGGTGCAGCCCGAAGAAGGAAATACCTTGGGTCATGAGCAGGCGGACCTTGCAATGAACCGTACGGTGCCGGGGATCGTGGCGGTTTCGGCTCGGAGCGTGGGGGCTTAGCCGGGAGAAAAAAGTCTCTTGCGTCATAAGCAGGCGAGCCTTGCGGCGTTTTGCAGGCTGCCGGAGCGGTGGGTGTCCGGCAGCAGAGAGCCGCGCACTGTGCCCTGCAGGGAACGCCGCAGTCGGCGCAGTAAGTCGTGAGTGGGCAGCCGGCGCGCAAAGTCACCGGCGAACGATGGCAGAGTTGTGCCCCGGCTTAAAAAATAAACATGCCGATAGGACGGGAAACGTTCCTGTGCGTATTATACAATAAAACCAAACAGAAATCAATGGATGTTCTGTCGATTCATTCAGCTTTTTCTTTTGGAAACCGCCTCCAGAACGATTTCGCGTTCGGAAAAGGGATGCTTTCCGGCGCGGTTGATCTCATAGGCTTCATGTCCTTTTCCGGCAAGCAGGATGACATCGCCCTCCGCAGCGCTGAGGATCGCGTATTCGATGGCTTCCCGGCGGCTGATGATCACGGTGTGCGGCTTTGCCGCAGGGATGCCGCTCAGGATTTCGTCAATGATGTCCGAGGGATCCTCCGAGCGTGAATTATCCGATGTGACGATCAGACAGTCGGCAAGCCGGGCGGCGACCGCCCCCATGGCAGCACGTTTGCTTCGGTCACGGTCTCCTCCGCAGCCGAACAGTACAGTCAGACGCTGATCCTGCCGCATAAAGCACCGGATGGCGCGCAGGACGTTTTCCAAGGCGTCCGGCGTATGTGCAAAATCCAGATAGACCGAGAAATCCTGCCGGTTCAGCGGAATCCGCTCCAGCCTTCCCGCAACGCCGTACAATCCCTTCAGCGCATAGCGGATGCAGTCCGTTCTGATTCCGTCCGTGTATGAACAGGCAACGGCGGCAAGCGTGTTGTAAACCGTGAATCTTCCGGGAATCGGCGAGGTGATGCGGAACAGATGGTTGTGCGTCAGACATTCGTACCGGATGCCCTCCGTGCCCTGATACCGGATGTTTTTCGCAGTAAAGTCGGCATCGTCCCGAAGGGCGGAATAGAAGCGGTTTTGCGTGGAGGCGCTGCGTGCAAGCTCCGCCGCATAGGAATCGTCAGCATTGATGATGCCGAATTTCGCCATTCGGAAGAGGGAAGCTTTGGCGCGGAAATAGTTTTCCATGGTGCCGTGAAAGTCCAGATGCTCCGGCGTCAGATTGGTAAAAACGGCAAATGCCGGCGCAAGCGCGTCCAGCTTCCGGAGTGCAAGTGCATGGGAGGACGCCTCCATGATCACCGTGTCGGTCCCGCTGTCCCGTGCTTCGCGAAGAATCCGGAACAGCTCGCAGGGGTCCGGAGTGGTCAGGGTGTTTGTGATGGTGCCGAGAAGCAGGGGCTTTTTCCCGGCAGCGCGGTAAATTGCGTGCAGCATATGGGAAACGGTGGTTTTTCCGTTGGTTCCGGTGACGGCAATGATTTTCATGCCGTCCTGCGGGGCTCTATACCAGTTGCTCCAGAGAAAAGAGGCTGCGGAGCGTGTGCTTTCCGTCAGGATGCAGGTTGCTTTTCCGGTTTCGGCAATTGCTTTGATCTCATCGGTCACTTTTTCGCACAGGATATACCGTGCGCCCCGGGCTGCGGCATCTTTTGCAAACAGGTGACCGTCTGTTCTGATGCCGCTGATACAGAGGAACAGTTCTCCCGGAGAAGCGGCTGCGGCAAAGTCGCAGATCCCCGTGACCTCTGCGTCATCGGGGCAGGGAGGAAAAATGCGGAGTACGGGAATGCCGGAAAGAAGCGCGGACAGCTTCATGAATATCATCTCCATACGCAGTATTTTCGTATAACGTCATGGATTTGAAAGCCGCGCCGCAGGGAAGACCGGACATCTGCTGTCCGGCTTGCAGGGGAGCGGCACGGCTTTATGATATTCCTTGTTTTTGATTGGTCTGATGCATGCAGGGACGGGCTGCGGCTGTTCTTGGAAGGGGTCAGTTGGCTGTTCCGTCCAGATAGCGCAGGGTGACCTTGATGACCTCGCCTTTGGCGACAAGCGTCCCCTCCGGCACGGACTGTTCAATGACATATGCGCCGTCAGAGCCGTTGTTTGCACCCTCGATCAGGATATTCAGACCCTTTGCGGCGAGCGCCTTGTTGGCATTTGCGATGGTCATGCCGGTCAGCTTCGGTACGCTGACGGTCAGCTGCGGAATCTCGTCTCCGGTGTAGAGGATGACTTTTCCGATTTCTTTATTGATTGCGGAGCCGCCTGCCGGGAACTGATAGCGGACGGTATCGCCGTCGCCGATGATCTCATACGGCAGCCCCAGAGCCGTGATGTCCTTTATGGCGTCCTCCGGCGTCTGACCGACGTAGTCCCTTACGGTGACAGACAGCTTTTGCAGCTCCTCTGCGGTGTAAGAGCGTTCAATGCCGATGTACGGCAGAACCGAATTCATCAGGTTGGCAACATAGGGTGCGGCGACTGTGCTTCCCCAGACCGCCTCGCACTGCGGCTCATCGACAACGATGATCGCAGAGACGCGCGCGTCGTCATAGGGGGCAAAAGCGGCACAGGAGCCGACGCGGAAGTCATAGGCGCCGGTGTTCGGGTTGATCTGGTCGCGAACCTCGGAGGTTCCGGTTTTCGCTGCGATCTTATAGCCAGCGACATAGGCGTTTCTTGCGCCTCCGTTGCCTGATACGCCCTCCTCCAGAATTTGCGAAATGGTGTCGCAGGTGTTTTTGCTGACTGCCTGCCGTTTGACCTGTGTTTCGTGGGTATATAGCACATTGCCGTCATTGTCCACGATCTGTGCGACAAGGAAGGGGGTGACAAGATTTCCGCCGTTTGCAACGGCGCTGATGCCGGTCAGCTCCTGCATCGGCGTGACCTTAAAGGTCTGACCGAAGGAATAGACCGCAAGCTCGACCTGATTGAAGTTGTCATAAACGTGGTAGACCGGGGAAGCTTCTCCGGGAAGGTCAATGCCGGTTTTTTCGGTAAACCCGAAATTCTGGAAATACTGATAGAACAGGGAACGTCCCATCCGCGCCGAAATGGTCATCATGGCGGGGTTACAGGACTGCTGGATGGCTTCCGCAAAGCTGAGCAGACCGTGTCCGGAGGTTTTATGGCAGTGAATGGGCTTGGTATAGCCCTCGACAAAATACTTTCCGCTGCACTGAAAGGTGTCCTTCAGGGTCACGATGTGCTCCTCATACGCAGAGGCGGTCGTGATGATTTTGAAGGTGGAGCCCGGCTCATACAGCTCAGAGACTGCCTTGTTTTTCCACATGGAATACAGGAGCTCGTTATAAAGCGCCTTGTATTTGTCGCTGTCCTTTTCCAGACCGCTCTCCTCCAGCTTCTTTTGGTATTCATCGGTCAGGACATACGGATTGTTCAGGTCAAACGAGGGGTAGGTTGCCATGGCGAGGATGGCGCCGGTGGAGGGCTCCATGACAATGCCGGTGACACGGTTTTTTGCCTGTGAATCATTGTAGGTGGCTTTGAGCTGCTCCTCCAGTGCGCGCTGAATATTGACGTCTATGGTCAGAACAAGATTCGCACCGTTTGAGGCATCGATAAAGCTGTCGTATTTATAGGGCATGCTCAGGCTGCTGCCGTTGCGGGCGGTGATGTATTGGTCGGTACTGCCGGTCAGGTAATCGTTGTACTGCATTTCAACGCCGATCAGACCGCCGTCGGTGCCGCAGACGCCGATGACGTGCGCGGCGAGAGAGCCGTAGGGATAATACCGCTTGGAGGTAGCCTCCATATGAATCTGGGAGGTGAGCTTATATTCATTGATGAAGGCGAGGATTTCCTTTGCCTGCTCCTCCTCTACGTTTTTTTTGATGGTTTCGTCCGCCCGGGTGATTTTATTGATTTTATCCAGAATGGACTGTTTGTCAACCTCCAGAATCTCCGACAGCCGGGCTGCAACCAGCTCCGCCTTTTCGCGGTCAAGAACCTTGGAGTCGGAGCCTTCCCGCTCCGGAACTAGAAAATCGCGCGGAGACACAAACACGCGGTAATTGGTATAATTGGTGGCAAGCTGAATTCCGTTGCGGTCATAAATAATGCCGCGGGTTCCGGTCACGGTCGTTTCACGCTGGACGTTGTCAATGACCTTCCGCAGGTATTCCTGATAGTTCAGAACCTGAAGGTCAAACAGCTTATAGATCAGAACGCCCCAGAGAAGGAAGCAGACGGCAAGAATGAACCAGCTCCGTCCGGGAATTCGTTTGTTCGGCTTTGATATTACCATATGCGGCTCCTTGTCGGCATCATCCGGGCGCGCCCGACCGGATTTTTATGAAAATTGAGAGCAAAGCTACGGTTGCCGTGCAGCATACAGACTCTGCTCTCAAAAGGTATCGATGTATTTTATTCGTGTTCAGCGGATATATTCCGCAATCTGCCTGAAATTTTGTCCGAGTGCGCTCATGATATCCGTAATCAGATTTCCGGTGACCTCGCCCGGACGCCGCGCGGTTTCGGAAACCTCCATTTTTTCCGGATTCTTTCCGTTGATATAGAATTTCTGCACCTCGTCCAGCTTGACCATTCCGAGCTCCTCTGCGCGCTGTGCGATAACGGTTAGATCATCCCGCTTGGAGAGGGAGAGATCAAGGTCCTTCTGCTGCGTGGCTAGCGTGGTAATTTCCTTTTTCAGCGTCTTGACGCGGATGGAATATTCGTTGATCTGCACATAGTTGTAAACCATATACATGAACAGGAGCGTGCAGAACAGCGTTGTCAGAATGGCGGAAAACGGAAACGGATTGGAACGCTTGTCCGCGACCGTCCGGACGGTGAGCTGTTCCTTTTCCTTCGCGGCTTCCCGTACCGCAGGAACCGCTTTTTCCTGTTCTTTTCCGGAGGAAACCGCATTCTGGACGGAGGGACGGAGCGAGAAGCCCGGTGTTTTCACCCTTGCCTGCGGCTCGGACATGTCCGGTGTGCGGGAGACGGTTCTTTTCCGGCGTGGCTCGGAGGCAATTCCCTCGGTGCGGGGTTTCGCTTTTGCGGCATGGGCTTCCGAAGCGTCTGCATGACGTTTTCCGGCAATTCCGGAGCCGGCATGCGCACGGACTGCCTCCCGGGCTGCTCCGTGGCTGATATAAGAATCCGCGCGGATATTTACTTTTGTATTCGTCATAAGCGTTCCTCTGTATCGGCGGAATCCCTTCTGGCGGGACCCGCAGGGTCATCAGGCGGCAGGAGCCGCTTTTTCGGTTTCGGCAGAGCTTCTTTTATTTTGCGGCAGCGCGGAGGTGAGCCGTGCAGGTTCTCACAGCCGTGCGGTGAAACACCGGAGAACAGGCTGAAGCTGCTTATTTTTGCTCGGACGGCAGAAGCTTTCGCGCAATGCGGAGCTTTGCACTGTGGGAGCGCGGATTTTCGGCAAGCTCCGAAGGGGAGGGAAGAAGCGGTTTCTTTGTAATGATTTCGATCAGCGGCTTTTTTCCGCATACGCAGACCGGAAGCTCCGGCGGACAGGTGCAGCCTTTTTCTGCCTGCTTCATGGCTTGCTTGACGGCGCGGTCCTCCAGGCTGTGAAAGGTGAGGATCACAAGGCGACCGTCCGGCGCAAGCGCATCGATCAGGGTGCTTACGGTCGGGGGAATGATGTCGATTTCATGGTTGACCGCGATGCGGATCGCCTGAAAGGTTCGTTTTGCCGGATGAGAGCCTTTTTCCACCGATTTCGCCGGAATGGAGGCGCGGACCAGATCCGCAAGCTCCAGTGTTGATGCGATCGGCTTTTCCTTCCGGTATGCCGCAATGCGGGCTGCAATTCGCTTCGCAAAGCGCTCCTCGCCCCATTTGAAGAGGATATCGGCAAGCTCGCTTTCCGGGGTATGATTCACAATGTCATAGGCTGATACCGGATCCGATGGGTTCATGCGCATGTCAAGCGGCGCATCATGTATGTAGGAGAACCCGCGCTCCGGTGTATCGATCTGATAGGATGATATGCCGAGATCGATCAGGACGCCGTCCGGCTGCCTGCTGTCCAGAATGGAAGCAATTTCGGAAAAGTTTCTGTGGATGAGTGTGACACGGTCGGCATACGACTCCAGACGCTTGCCCGCCGCACGGATGGCATCGGCATCCTGATCGATGGCAAGGAGCCTTCCGCCCTGCTCCGGACTGAGCCGCTCGGCGATGGCTTTGGAGTGTCCCCCGCCGCCCGCAGTGCAGTCTACATAGAGTCCGCCCGGCTTTATGTGCAGTCCGTCGATGCATTCATGCAGCATGACGGAGTAATGAGAAAATTCTGTCATATCGTTTATCTTCCGTTCGGGAAAGGGAAGTTCCTTTTCATTGGGTGAGGGAGGAAGCTCTGAGGCTTTGCCGGAATCGGCTTTGGCATGCGGCTGCCGCCAACATGCGGGGCTGTCATCCAATTGCCGGGCATGCCGTCAGAATCCTTCTGCGGATGATGCGTGCCGCGAGCCGCGAAGCATCGGTATTGCGGCTTTTTTACACGGTGTGTACAAAAGCCGGGGCGCAGAGACTGATGCAAACGGAAAACACTTCCGTATAGGAACGCCTCGGCGCTCTGTCGGAGCTGTCCATACGGCGGGCAGGACTGCCATGAGGAATGCAGCCGGTTCCGGTGCTCCGCAGGGCGGGCTTACAGCCCGAGCTTTTCCATTGTGGAAATGACCTGGTTGATGTCCACTGCCGAAATGGTCTGATCCCATGCGGCGGCATCCCAGATTTCCACGCGGTTGCCGACGCCGATGACCTTGACGTTTTTGGTCAGTCCGGCATACTGACACAGGTGCGGCGGAATCAAAAGCCGTCCCTGTGCATCAATGCTTGTCTCAAAAGCGGCAGAATACAAAAAACGCTTGACCAATCTCGTTTCCGTATCCGGGAGAGCGTCAAGCTTTTCTGTAAATGCCAGCCAGCTTTTCCGCGTGTACAGGGATACGCAGGAGTCAACACTTTTTGTCAGAACAATTTCTGCCCCAAGCTCTTCCCGGAGCTTTGCCGGCAAAATCAATCGGTTTTTTGTATCAAGCGTATGACTGTACTCGCCTGAAAGCATCTGCCAGCACCTCCCGGAAGAAATAGTCAGACAGAAGCGGGAAGAGGGGACGGTGGCATGAAACGCCGTGATGTGGCTTGCCACGACCGTAAAACATGCTGCGGAGAGAATCCGCGGCTTGCGGCAAACCCGGAGGATGCCGTTCTTCCAAGCTCTGTTTGCGCTGACGCTGTGCGTCAGAATGGAGCGTCATATGGGGTGTTTTACACACTTTGGAGGGATTTCCCTCCACTTTCCTCTACTTTTCTCCACTTACAATCTAATTATAGGAGGTTTTCGCAGTGATTTCAATAGAAAGCGGTAGCTTTTTTATTTAATTATCAAAGAAAAAAACAAAAAAAGAACAAACATTCGACACCGATTTTCAAAAAACGAACAAATATTCTTTGATGCGGCATCGGCAGATTATGTGCGTTTTCCGCAGAATCGGCGGATGATCGGCAGAATGGGGGCGGGGAGATAAAGCGCCTCCGCATGACGGTAACGGATCATTTCCCGGGCTGCGGAGGAGCTGATATGGGAAAGCTCCGGGCGGGCGGGCAGTAAGACAGTCTGTATCTGCGGGACAAGGGAACGGTTGACGGCATCGAGCGCATATTCATAGGAAAAGTCGGATTCGCTGCGGATTCCGCGGACAATGACGCCGATGCCGTTTTCTTTGCAGTACAGGGCGGGCATGCTGTCGGAAAGGCGGACGGTCACGTTTTCGATTTCCGCGCACGCAGCGCAAAGCAGCTCAAGGCGCTGCTCCTCTGTAAACATATACTGCTTTGTGGGGTTTGTAAAAATAACGGCATGCACCTCTTCAAACAGTTCGGAGGCGCGCCTGATGATGTCGGTATGTCCGAGTGTGACAGGGTCAAAGCTGCCTGAAATCAATGCTTTCATGGGGAAACTCCTTTCGGTATTTGTTTTACGTGATTTTCGCTGCCGGAAGACGGAGGCAGATGCGGTTCTGCGGCTTTTTGTGATTCCGCGGCGGGAAACGGTTCGGATCGCGCTTTTTGGCGTGCGGAGGTTTCCTTGCTGCTCCAGTCGGCGGAGCAGACTTCGCTGCTTCTGATCCGGGAGGCATCCGACAGCTCCGCGCGCGGAGGGGGAAGCGCAGCTTTCGGGCGGACGGTTTTTTGCGGTACACAAGCCTTTTCCGCAGGGGGGAGCTTATTCGCATGCTGCGGCTTTGACATGCATCCGGAGAATTCGGCATCGGGCCGGGAAATCCGGGTTCTGTCGGACCGAACGGTGCGCATGCGCTGCTCCGGCTGGCACGGAAGCAGTCCGGACGTGCGGGAACGGGAAAAACAGACCGGGCAGGGCAATGCCGCACCGCGCATGAGCGGAGTCACCTTTTACGGTTATGCATCGTTATTCGCGGAGGGGTCTTTTTTCAGGATGGTAATGACGTTTTTTCCGTAGCCTGCAAAGCGGAAAACTGTCAGTCCCGCCGCCTGAAAGGGGGATTTATCGTCGCTTTCACAGACGATATAAGCATTTTCTGCCACAAGACCGGCGCGCATCAGCTGCTCCAGTGAGCGCGGAAGCAGTCCGGACGCATACGGAGGGTCCAGAAAAATCAGGTCAAACGGCTCACCGCCGCGCAGCGTGCGTATGGCGGATTGATATTCGCCGCAGATCAGCCGGCTTCGGTCCTCCATATGTGTTTTGGCAATATTGGCGCGTATTGCCCTGCATGCCTCCTGGGAAGAATCCGAAAAAACGGCATAGGCGGCGCCCCGGCTGAGTGCCTCCAGTCCGAGCTGACCGGAGCCGGCAAAAAGATCCAGAGCCCTGCGTCCGGTGAGTTCAAATTGCAGAATATTGAAAATTGCCTGTTTGGTGCGTTCGGCAGTCGGGCGCGTTGTTTCGCCCTCCGGCGTGGTCAGCTTTGTGCCGCGTGCGGTGCCTGTGATGATTCTCATCATGATACGATCGGAATCCTTTCTGAATGTCGGTTTTGGGACGGAACGGGCGGCTTGCGGAAGAACGGACGCGCAGTCCGCAAAAGCTGCTCCGGCGGGGGCGCAAAAAGGGAATGCCGCGCCTCGTATCCGGGAAAAGCATCCTGTTTTGCAGTGCCCGATAGAGCTTTTGTGCCGTCCTTATCCCCGGAAGCCTTTGAACGATCCGGCTTTCCGGTTCAAACGGTGTGGAACGGTGTCTTTCGGTGATTTTGCGGACCTTGACAATCGGCTTTGCGGAAGCTGCGAGGCTGCGGAGTACGGAGGAAAACACAGTTTTGCCTGCTCCGGCGCGTCTCCTGTCAGGTGCTTTTGTCCTTGTGTTCGCTGTCCGCGAAGTATTGACGGATTGCGGCAGCATCCCGGGCTGAAATTCCCCTGACGCTGCAAAGCTCGGCTTCGGTTGCCCGCCGGACCGCGCCGATGCTTCGGAATGAGGCGAGCAGCTTCTGCGCTTTTGCGCGCCCGATCCCGTCAATTTCCTCCAGAACGGAGGTTTTCAGGGTTTTTCGTTTCGCAGCGCTCATATGGGATACGGTGTAGCGGTGAACCTCCTCCTGAAGGCGGTAGACCAGGGAGAATACAGACTGCTCCCGGGCAATGCTGATTTCCTCGCTGTCGCCGGTCAGGGCTCTTGTCTTGTGGTATTCATCCTTGACCATGCCGAATACGGGAATGTCGATTCCCATCTCGCTAAGCAGAGAACGAATGACCGAAACGTGTCCTTTTCCGCCGTCCAGAAGCAGCAGATCGGGATACGGGTCCTCCGTATGCCGCAGACGCCGTTCCACAGCCTGCCGCATGGAGGCATAGTCATCCTGTCCCTTTTCGGTTTCGATTTTGTAGAGGCGGTATGCCGACTTATTGAACTTTCCGTTCTGCATGGAAACCTTGCCGGCGGTAATGTGTTCGCTTCCGTAATTGGAAATATCAAAGGCTTCGATCCGCTCCGGGACGACCTCCAGAGCGAGAAGGGAAGCGAGCTTGATCAGCGTTTTGTTATCGTGCTCGGTTTCATAGCGGTACTGTGCCGCATACTGCTTTGCATTGTCCGCAACCATATCGCAGAGTGCATGCAGTGTGCCGCGTTCCGGGAAACGGAGGTTGATTTTTCTCCCCGCCTTCTTTCGGAGATATGCCTCCAGCATGTCCCGGTCCTCATCGTGGAGCGGAAAGCCGAGGAGAATCTCATGCGGGATATACTCCCGCTTCAGATAAAGCTCACACAGAAAGGCGGTCACTGCTTCACTGTCTGCGATCTGCTCGCCGGGGAAGAGAAAATGCTCGCTGTCCGAGATGCAGCCTCCCCTTACGTAAAAGACGGTCAGACAGGAGCAGAGGGCGTCGGAATACAGCGCGAATACATCCTGCTCCACATCGGGAGATGCCACAACCTTTTGTCTCTGCCAGAGACGGGAAAGCGCCCGGATCCGGTCACGGTAAAGTGCCGCAGTTTCAAACATCAGGTGTTCCGAGGCGAATTCCATCTTTTCCTGAAGGCTTTTTTTCACCTCCGAAAAGGATCCGCGCAGGAAGGAGATCACCTCGGAGACGGTTTCCCTGTATTCCTCCTTTGAGATGCTGCCGGTGCAGACGCCCATGCAAAGTCCCATCTGACAGTTCAGGCACGGTCTGGATTTTCCGATGTCACGCGGGAACTGTTTTGTGCAGGACGGGATGCGGAACGCCTTTTGAACGGTGTTGACAATGGCATAAGCCGGCGCCGTTCCGGAGTAGGGACCGAAATAAGCCGCTCCGTCCGCCAGTCTCTTCCGGACAACGGAAATGCGGGGATATTCCTCCTTCACGGTTACTTTAATATAAGGATAGGTTTTTGCATCCTTCAGCTTGATGTTGAACTTCGGGGTGTGCAGCTTGATCAGCCTGTTTTCCAAAGAAAGCGCTTCCATCTCCGTGTCGGTCAGCATATAAGAAAAGCTTCTTACCTGCGACACCATCCGGGCGGTTTTGAGATTGTGCTCGGTCCCCTCCTGAAAATACTGGGAAACGCGGTTCTTCAGCGCTTTGGATTTCCCGACATAAATGATCTTGCCGTTCTTATCCTTCATGATATAGACACCCGGCGTCAGGGGAAGCCGGTTTGCCTGTTCCCGCAGTTCCCGGAGAAACTCAGAAGCCTCGGTTTGTTCCATGCGGCACTGCCTTTCTTCCTGTATCGGACAATTCGGAGAATGTGAAAAAGAGCAGACACCGATTGCGGCAAGGCTGTCTGCTCATTTTAGCTATATAATACGTCCGGCAAGCCGGAACGGTACTCCGGCGGCTCAGTCGTTGAAGCCGGAGTCGATCAGTGCGGCAAGACCGTCAAGAGCCTCTTCTTCATCCGAACCGTCCGCGATCAGGGTGATGGTCATGCCCTTGACAATGCCGAGAGAAAGAACGCCCAAAAGACTTTTCGCGTTGACACGGCGATCTTCTTTTTCCACCCAAATGGAGCTGGCATAGGAATTTGCCTTCTGAATGAAAAATGTTGCGGGTCTGGCATGAAGACCAACGGTGTTTTGTATAGTGACATTACGTGAAATCATCTTTAATTCGCTCCTGTCTTTATGAGATTGAATTTAAAATCCCTGTTTGTATTACTTATTATAGCAAAATCGGGGGCTAAAATCAATAGGTTTCCGAAAATATTTTCCGCTTCGGATCATTTTCCTTCCGGCACCGTGATATCCAGCACCTGAAGCGTGAAGGTGACATTCTGCGAATGCACCGTCAGAATCTGTCCGGGAGAAAGCAGCTTGACGCCGTTGATCATATAGCCGCGGTCGGTTTTGGTGACCTTTGCCCGGATAATGCCGCGGACATCAAAATACAGATCGTTTGACACCTCCTGCAGGGTGCCGTCCTGCATTTCCACATAGGATATTGTTTTCTGGATATCGGTGTCTTCATTTTTCACCGTGCCGAAGGAAAGATCGTTCCAGTAAAGAACGATTTCGCCGTTCAGATCCCGGATGGCATCGGAGACGGGGCGCTCGATCTGGTGACTGTAGAAGGATATCTCGGCATCTGCCAGCTGAGACGGCTTTTCCTGCGCGGCTGTCTGGAGCTTTCGGAACACGACAGAGCCGACGGTCGCCAGAGCCGCAAGAATAATCAGAAGGTCAATGATGTTAAAATGCTGCTTTTTGCTTTGAATCTCGATTTTTCCGTTCATATAACTGACTTTGCTTTTGCGGGTGCAAAAGCTTCCTTTCCCTGAGAGCGTGCGTTATGTCCGGCGCTTTGCGGCGGTCGGATCAGATAAGGCACATGCGTGGATGTTCGAACATAATATCTGTCAGGTCACGGCTCTGTGATCTGCTTGATCTCCGTGCATCTGCCGGATGCGAGCAGATTCGGAACCCTGAAGTCAATAACCTTTCCGATTTCAAGGATAAAGCCGTCGATGTCATAGCAGTTCTCGGTCATATCCGCAGTGGCGCGGATTGTCACGGTCATGGTGAGCTCGCCGGGGTAATCCAGATAGGTGAGCGATCCGTTTTCCCGGTTGGTGCCGATATAGACCGATGGGGAATACGTTACATTCTGAACCTCTCCGATCGCAATGTCAGAGTCGGCGATATAAACCAGATCGCCCTCCTTGACATTGCCCTTAAAGCGCTGGGCAAGGGAAGAAACAGAAATCTGATACACGATAGAGGTGTTTTTTTTGGCGTCATCCGTATTGGAATTATGCGGAATGACCAGATATGCGGCAAGACCTGCCGCCAGAAGGATGATCAGAATCAGAAGGATATCAATGATATTGAAGCGGTATGCGCTTCGGGACGCTTTCTTACTCATAAGGGGCGCGCTCCTTTCCGTGATTCACAATAGCTTGTCTGACCGGAAACGGTCAGGATATATTGATCGCCGTCCGGCAGACAGTCGATCCGTTCCGCTTCGCCGACACGCCGGCAAACGGATACCAGAGCCGTAATCAGCCAGAATATGCAGAAAATCCGGTAATTGTACCAGATATGGTCCGTCATGCCCTGTACCAGAACCGCAAGAATGCCGCAGAAGCCGGCAGCCGCGATGAACCTGATGTCCCGTTCATCCCGTTCGGTGCGGTGGGAGAGATAGGTAAAAAAGCTTTGAATAAACAGGATCAGAAAAAGAATCAGCATCAGTATACCGGGGAGTCCGAGCTCAAGCATGATCTCAAGATACAGGTTGTGGCTGTGCGCTGCTTTTTCGATGCCGCCTAAGGAATAGCGGGGGTATACCTGCTGAAAGGTATTGACGCCTGTTCCGATGCCCCACAGATAAAAGTCCTTCAGCATCTGAAGGCTGCCCTTCCAGATGTTGACGCGATAGGAGGTAGAGCTGTCTGAAAGGTTTCCGATGCTTGTAAAGCGGTTGAGCACAGAGTCCGGCACCAGAAGGATGGCGAGAGGTGCGGACATGAGTCCGAACAGCAGGACGACCAGAGTCTGCCGCCAGTACAAAAGCAGCAGGCAGACAATGCTGAACAAAAAGCCGAGCCACGCGCCGCGCGACCATGTGAAGATCAGGCAGGCGCCCGAGATTGCCAGAAGACCGGTCATTCCCGTCTTTTTACCGATGTGCGTGGTGAGCAGAATGACGGCGATCATGAACGGGATTGTCATGATCAGAAACTCTCCGAGTACATTCGGATTGGCAAAGGTGGAGGTGACTCTTCCCGGAATGTCGGCGAACATGGTGGTATCCTGCCATGCCGTGCTCCGGTCGCCGGTGAAATTCTGCCAGACGCCGGTTGCCGCTACGGCGACAAGCGAGATGCAGAGGAAGCCGGTGCAGCGGCGGATCCACGCGCTTGTTTTGATCAGATTAACGGTCAGAAAATAGCCGAGCATCAGACACGTGTACATCAGAGCCGGTCTGATGCTGTCCTTGGGCGAAAGAGAGGCAAAGCCCCCGACCAGAAAAAGCAGCATAAGACCGAGCACCGCAAGGTCAAGCGCCTCAAACCGGATCGTCCGTTTGCCCTGAAGCAGCTTGCACAGATACGCGAAAAAGGTGAGGATCAGAAGGGCGGCAAGCCCCATGGTCGGAAGAAATGCGGCAAGTCCGAAGGCGAGCGCAATTCCTGCCTCCGGCTTTGAGAGGATCAATGCGATTCCGGCAACCGCAAGAAGACCGGCAGGCACCCAAAACAGAGGGAGCCGGACCGTCAGTGCACTGAGCAGGAGACCGATCAGAAAGGCGATGACCGGACGGGGGCTCTCTTCTTTTTTGGCAATCAGCTCTTCTTCGCGGAAACCGAGCAGCGTGCAGAGCAAAAGATGCCCGAGCCGGCTTCCGAGGACGGTTTCCGAGAGCGGCTTCTGACAGAACAGCGCGGGCAGTGCGCAGATGACCGTGACCACACCGGCATACAGATTGTCGGCTGTCTCAAAGGATGAAAATGCATAGCGCGTCAGAAGGTTCAGCACCGTGGTGTACAGACCGAACGAAAAGAACACGATTCCGTAAAAGCTGACGGGACAGTCCGCAAGAGACCGCAGCGCACTGCGGAAGAAATGCAGCAGCGGACTTTGGAAAAATGCACGGTTGAAAAATTTTCGGATCGGAAGAAATATTCTTCGGTTGATTTGCAGCTTATCCGATATTTTGGAAAGCAGACTGTTTTCGGAACGCATGCATTTTGTATCGTAGGCGGTGAGGAATCCGGCAATGGCGCTTTTTTCGGCGCGGTCATACATCGTATTTGCAAGCCGGAGCAGAAAGGACAGGATGACGCTGGAATGACGCAGCGTGCGCAAGCGGTGCCGCTGCTTTTTCACGGACGGATCGGCAGAACGGTTCAAGATGAAGTGATACCTCCTTTTTGAGGACGAAGGAAGGACGCGCGGCTGATTTTGAGTGTCAGCAGGAAAACGGTACCTCCCGGAAGGAAGACTGCGGCGCAGATCAGAAGATTATGAAGCATTCCCCTTGCCGTCGGGTCGCCCGGGAAGAGCAGCCGCATGCCGTACATGACGGCGGCGGACAAAAGGGCAGCCGCAAGGATACGGAGAAAATCCAAAAGAAAAGTACGGTTGAAAACGGGACGCTCCGTGCGGAGCATGGCAAAGAGCAGGACTGCTGCCGCGGCAAGCTGTCCCGCAGCGCATGCCGCGCCGATTCCCGGAAGTGTCCGCACCGCCGAGGCGGCAAGCAGATTGACTGCGGCGCCAAGGCAGGCGGCGAGCACCGGCACAAGCGTTGTTTTCTTTGCATAAAACACCCGCATGCCAAGCTCCGTGACGGCAAACGCCGGGAGCGCGGCGGCATTGAGCCGCAGCATGGCGGCAGTTTGCGAAACATCGGCGGCTGTGAATTCGTTGCGGAAATACAGAACGGTTACACCCTCTCCGGCAAGCAGCATGACGGCAGCGGTAAACGGCACGGTGATGGCAAGCGCGGAAAGCAGACCGGTCTGTACGGTATTGTGAAACTCCTCCGGGTTTCCGGCTGTGCGGGACAGGGAGGGGAAGACATAATTGCAGATGCTGTAGGTCAGCACACCGGCGACAATAATATATATATTGTAGGAATAATCAAATACCGCGTTTCCGTTTGAAGCGAGAAGCGATGAAAAATGTGCACCGGTCAGAGAGGCAAGCGGGGCAAGCCAGGAGCCTGCCATAATCGGGAGCGTCATGCGCAGCGCTTTTTTCAATGCCGGGTTCTTCAGCTGAAAAACCGGGCGGTAGCGCTTCCCGGAAAGAAGCAGCGGTATGGCAAGTGTCAGAAATTGCAGCAGCCACGAAAAAACATAGGCGGCGGCAAGACCGTAAACGCCGTTCTGCCCGAGCGCTTTGTCAAAAATGAGAAAATACAGGATGACGCCGAGATTGGAAACGGAGCTGACAACGGCGGGCAGGAGAAACCGGTCCTCTGACTGCAAAATGCCGACCAGCGTATAAGCTTCTCCGGTAAAGATGATCATAGGGAAGAGCATCCGCAAAAGCCTTGCGGCAAGAGCGGCGGTTTCCGGATCAAGTCCCGGGGTCACAACGGCAATCAGGCTATCCGCAAACAGAATACCGAGCAGAGCAAGCAGCCCGGTGGCAAGGAAGATCAGATTCAGAAAGGTCAGTGCAAATGCGGAGGCCTCCTCTTCCTGTTCCTTTTCAAAGCTGTTGTAGACCGGAATGAAGCAGCCGACCACAGCGGCGCTGAACAGAAGGTCAAAAAAGGTGAGCGGAATGCGCGAGGCGGCTGAAAATGCGGATGCGGCGGGGGTCGTGCCGTAATGAGAGGCATACAGAACCGTGCGCAGCATACCGAGGATCTTTGAGATCAGCGTGGCAGCCATCATCAGAAAGACCGTCAGAACCGGCTTTTTGCCGGCTTTTGCCCTCAAAGCAGATCCGGGCGCTTTTTCTGCGTCCGCTCCAGCGCCGCACGGAAGCGCCATGCGGCAATCTCTTTGTGGTTTCCGCCGAGCAGAACCGGCGGAATGTCTTTTCCGTGAAAGCTGACGGGACGCGTATACTGCGGATATTCCAGCATGCCGGATGCGATGCTCTCGTCCTCATGGCAGACCTCGTCCGCCAGTACGCCGTCGATCAGTCTTCCGACGCAGTCCACAAGAATGCACGCCGGAATTTCTCCTCCCGTCAGGACATAATCGCCGACAGATACCTCCTCGTCAACAATTTCCTCCAGCGCGCGTTCGTCGATTCCCTCATAGTGACCGCAGAGGAGGACCAGACGGTCGTATGCCGCCAGCTCCTTCGCCTTCTTCTGTGTCAGGACCTTTCCCTGAGGCGACAGATAAATAACGCGCCGCTTTTCATTTTCGGGCGCGTCCTTTATGACTGCCTGAAAACAGCGGCAGACCGGAGGTGCAGCCATCAGCATGCCCTTTCCGCCGCCGCAGGGAGTGTCATCCACACGCCGGTGCCTGTCCTCCGAATAATCGCGGATGTTGTGGGTATACACAGACAAAATTCCCGCCTGCCTTGCGCGTCCGATGACGGAAACAGATAAAACATAGTCGCAAAGCTCGGGAAACAGTGTCATAATATCAAATCTCATGAGACCTCTTTTCTCTGTATCTCCCGGCTTCAGGAGAACATGCCCGGGATCGGGCGGATCAGAATTTCCCCCCGCTCCGGGTCGGCTGATACGATAAATGCGGGGACGGCAGGAATCAGAACGGAGTCCGATTCGGTCCGAACCTCATAAAGCGCCTGTCCTGCATTTTCAAAAATATCGTTGAGTGTGCCGTACAGGACTCCGGTTTCCGCGTCTTTTACCGGAAGCCCGATCAGATCCGCGATGAAATGGGCGCCTTCTTCCAGCGGGATATCGTCTCTTTTGGCATACAGGACCGTGCCGCGCAGCCTGTCTGCCTTTTCTTCGGAGTCAATGCCGGTCAGGGTCATCAGGACAAACTGTTTTTGCACGGAGGCGGAAAGCACGGGAAGCGGCATATATTCTTCGAGGCTTTTGAGATATACCGTGCCGACCGATGCTGCGATCTTGGGAGAATCGCACCATGGCTCCAGCTTGACGGTTCCTTTATAGCCGTGCTTGTTAATGATTTTTCCCAGTTCCAGATATTGTTTCAAGGCTTGCTGCGGCCTCCTGTCGTGTATATTGATGTTTTGCCGGTTGTTTTATCAAGCGAAAAGACGGCGGATGATCGCGGTATGCGGACAAGGGTGTGAAAGCGCCGCACGGCAGCCTGCGGATGAGCTTCTTTCCGGTACCGCTTGGTATTTGATTCGTGTACGGCTGCGGCAATCACCTGATGTGCACCGGACGCGTTCGGCATGAAAGCGGGGGACCGATGCTGCGGTGTGCCCGGCACGCACGGGGTATATGTGTCCGCCGCCGGGGATTTCCATTGCGTATTAAATCACAAGCAAAAATGTATGCTTGCACAGACATTTTTGCGCCGCGCGCAGGGAAGCATGTGTGCCGAAGCGGCACACGGGGGCTGTCAAGCCCGGGAAATCCGTTGTGAAGGATTTCCATTGCGTATTATACCATATCTCTTCGGAAATTTCATCTTTTTCGCAATAACAATTATTAATATTGTGTAAATATTACACGGCATAAAAAAACCGTTCTTTACAAATCATTCCGAAAGTTGTACAATAAAAGATGTTATACTGCACGGTTTGTCATGTATTCTGTATGGGGAATGGACTCGTTCGGAACTGTTTGCCGCATGCAGCATACGGAAAAAGAAAGGAATGGTTGAGTTATATGCCAAATCAGATTTATCCGGTCTATCAGAAGGTAAAGGAAAACGTACAGAAGGTCATTGTAGGAAAAAGCGAGGTTATCGATTTGCTTTTGATCTGCATGTTCTGCCGTGGACATATGCTGATTGAGGATGTGCCGGGAACCGGTAAAACAGTGCTGGTGAAGTCCTTTGCCGCCTCCGTGCAGTGCTCCAATAAGAGAATTCAGTTTACACCGGACCTCCTTCCGTCCGATATTACCGGTATCAATTTCTTTAATATGAAGAAATCGGAGTTTGAGTTTGTGCCCGGTCCCGTGTTTTCCAATATCGTTCTGGCGGATGAGATCAACCGTGCGACGCCGAAAACGCAGTCCGGACTTCTGGAGTGTATGGAAGAGGCGCAGGCGACCATTGACGGCGTAACCTATCCGCTTGCTCAGCCGTTCATGGTTATCGCAACGCAGAACCCCGTGGAAAACTCCGGCGTCTTTCCGCTTCCGGAGGCGCAGCTGGACCGCTTCCTCGTCAAGACCTCCATGCAGTATCCGACCCACAGTGAGGGCGTTGACATTCTGGAGCGCTTCAACAATGCTTCTCCCCTTACGGCGCTGGAGCCTGTTGCAACTGCGGAAGAAATTGTGGCTTGCCAGGATGAATTGATGAAGATCTATGTACATAAGGATCTGATGGATTATATCACCCGGATCGTTGAAGCAACGCGTAATTATGACAATGTCTCGCTCGGCGTTTCGCCGCGCGGCGCGTTGAACCTTCTGAAGGTGGCAAAGGGCTTTGCTGCAATCAATGACCGCGATTATGTGATTCCGGATGATGTCAAGGCGGCTGCACTGCCTGTTTTGCCGCACCGTCTTCTGATGACCAGCTCCGCAAGAATCAAGAAGAATGCGGACGTTGAGGTAATCGAGGACATTCTGGAGCGGACGCAGGTCCCGACGGAAGCTGCATTGGGTGGCTGGGCGCAGAGATGACAGAGCTGTTTATGACGCAGACGGCGGATAACGGCTTTGTCGGCTTTGTGAACCGTCTGATCGAATCCGGCTGGATCAAGCGGATCGTGATCGGTATCGCGGTGCTGATTCTTCTTGTTGTTCTGTATTTTATCTATTACAAGCTGAAGGATAAAATGGTGCAGCGGATCGAATACACACGTGAGTTTTCCGAGAAGGGTGTGTATGAATCGGAATATGTGATTTTGACCGAAACGATTACAAACCGCAGCTGGCTGCCGATTTTTTTCATCGATATCGAGTCGTATATTTACAACGGGATCCGTCTGAAGGACGTGGAGTTTGACCCGAAGCATGCCATGCAGTATGTGACGAGCCGGTTCCATCTGCTTCCGTTCATGCGGGTCAAGCGTAAGCATGAGGTCTTATGTGCCAAGCGGGGCTTTTATCAGCTTGAGACGATAGACATGTACTACAATAAAAAGATCCGGTACGTCAATGCGCCTGCAGAGCTGTATGTATATCCCCGCGTTGTGCCTCTCCGGGATGAGGTCAAGCCCTCCAGCACCATGCCGGGCGAAAGCGTGACGACACGCCGGCTGTTTGCCGACCCGTTTTCCTTCAGCGGAATCCGGGAATACCGTTTCGGAGACCCTTTTAATTCCGTGAATTTCAAGGCGACGGCAAAGTCCGGGGTTCTCGGGGGAGCCGGACTGCGCGTCAATGCACGCGATTTCTGTTCAAACCGCACCATAATGGTGTACATGAACTTTCAGCCGGATGCGGAGAATCCGGTTCCGACCGCACTGTATGAGCAGATGATGGAGCGCGGACTTTCCTATGCCTCCGCAATTATCCGCGAGGCGAATTACATGGGGTACCGCGCCGGCTTTGAAGCAAACTGCGTATTGGTGACGGGCGAGAAGAAGGTCAGCTTTCCGCTCGGTGCGGGCAAGCTGCATCTGGAGGAAATTCTGAAGGAAATGGCAAAGGTCCGGGCAAGCGTCGGCGTCTCCATTCTCAGCATGCTTGAGGAGGGAGTTCGCTCCGATATGCAGAACATCGAGATTTTCATTCTCACTTCTTATATAAACGATGAGATTGAGGATCAGATCATCGGTTTCCAGACGCACGGCAACCATGTGCAGATTGTACGGCTGGATGCCGCAGGAGAAAAAGGAGAGGGCTGAGCCCCCGCGTGTTTGGTTCTCCTCTCCGGAGGAACTGCGGAGGAGCACGGCGTTCAACCGGTATCCTGCCGCGTATGGCGGTTCATGCGTGGGAGGCGCTTTACAATGCCTGCTCCGCTTCCGTAAGACAAGAAAGGATGTCATACATTTATACATGAAAACAAGGTATCAATGGGACAGAAAACTGCTGATCCAGGTTCTGATTTTCTTCTGTGCCGGAATGATCGCGCTTCAGGGCTATTACCATCTGGAGCAATTCTGCGACCTTGAGACAAACAATAATCTGCGGTATCTGCATCAGTTTTTTGGACTGGTAACGGGAATCAGCTTTATTCTGGCGGTTCTGAAGCTCCGCAAGGCGATTCCGAAAAAGCTGAAAAAGGATTTCTGGGTTTCGGTCGGCTGGGTGTTCAAAAAGGTCGGAGAGGGGGCAGGGAGGATTGCCAAGGCAATCCGGCATGCGCTCGGAATTCCGGATCCGCCGAAACGGGTGAAAGCCAAGGACGAGCGCTCGTTTGTGTTTGATATGGAGGACAATGATCTGATGCGCAGGTTCCGCTCCTCCGGAAAGGCGCTGCGCTGGCGCGAGCTGGAAAGCAATGCGGATAAGATCCGGTTTATCTATATCAAATACATCAATAAGCTGATGAAAAAGGGCTATAAGCTCCGCGCCATCTATACGCCGCTTGAAACTATGCACGCATGGAATATGGAGCATGAGCCGAGCGCCTATATGTTCCCGCTCTATACGGACGCACGCTATTCCGGCGGGAGACGTCCGATCACCGATGAAGAGGTTCAGCGGTCCGAGAAGTATATGAAGGCGGGGAAAAACGTGGTCTGACGTCCGGAAAGCTGCGAATTTTTGCGGATAGAACGGCTGCGTGATTTTCCGAATCCCGGCAAGCGGGAAACGCCTGCGGACGGAGATGGCTGACAGGCATACGGAGCGATCGCAGACGGGAATGACCGTCGAACGGCGTATGCGGAAAGCCTGCCGGACCAATATGCAGAGCTGCGGGATCAATCTGTCTGCACTGCGGTGCAGACGCTCCGTACGCGGGAACACCTTGTGCTGCGGGCGGCATATTGCCCGAAGGGGTTTACCTGCGGCGCAGCGGGTAAACCCGGCAGAAAAAGTGCTGTTCCGTCTGCATTCGGGAAAACAGACCTCCGGTGGGCAGGCGAACGGTTCCGACATCGGGAAAGGGCACGTATTGGCTGCTGTTATTTCTAAAAAGGCGGGAATTGCTGCACCGGTGGCATTCCTGCTTTTTTGAAAGAGGCGGCGCGGGCAGCGGAATCGCAGGGAGCAGATGCGCTTTTGCCGGAGGCAGTCGGCTGCTTTTTGACGGTCGGTCGCCGGATGCGGAATGAAAAGCGGAATGATTCAAAGACATTCGGCGTGTTGTCCGATCCGCTGCCGGAACAGGGACGCGGAACCGTTTTTTTACGGAATCAACCGGTCCGTATGCCGGTATGATCCGAAAACGGGCGGCAGACAGGCATCCGGAAGCGGCAGCTGCTTTTCGCATTGTCTGCCCTTGCCGGGGATGGAAATGCTGCTTTCATACGGCTGGTCAGGCTTTTCACACGGTGTCCGGAGGACTGTGCCGCCATCGGGATCTGATGCAGGCGGCTGTGCCGGGAGCGGAAAAGGCTTTGCCGGATGATATAATTGCAAAGAAAGGATGCTTTCGATACGCGAAAGGACGGTTGATGGAATGAAGCATAAAATAATTGCCGGATTTGCTTCGGCAGCGGTGCTTGCGGCGGTGCTTGCGGCTTTTCCGGTTTCTTTCAAATCGCTTGAAATGAAAAAGGTACATGCGCCGGGCGGAGAGGTTTCAAGCCGGGAAGAGCTTTGTGAGGCGTTGGGCGGAGAAGAAGCAATGCTCGCGGATTCCTTATGTCTGAAAACAGATATCATTCTGGACAGCCCTTTGGTGATTGCCGCAGGCGATTATGTGCTGACCGGTGCCGGATGTACGGTGACGAAGGGCTTTGCGGAGGGGGATATGATGGTCATCAAAGCCGGAGCCTCTCTGCGGCTGGGAGACAAAAAGCACGTCGGAGACTATGCGGACATTACGCTTTCCGGAAATGTGATAAGCCGGTCAGATGAAAACGGAGCCGCTATGCGCGAAGCAGAGGAGCCGCTTTTCGATCCCGCAGAATCGGATGGCGCCATGCTTGCGGTTGAGGGCGGAACGCTTGCGGTGATGCCGGGAGCAGTTCTGCAAAACGGCTATTCCAAAAGAAGCGGCGGCTGCATCCGGCTGGAGGGCGGAGAGGTGCTTTTTGACGGAGGCAGCATTCTGGGCTGCGGCACGGCAGGAAACGGCGGCGGGGTCAATATTGCTGCCGGCAGCACATTCCGGATGCTCTCGGGAAGCATTGCAGACTGCTATGCGGCAGAGCGCGGCGGGGGGCTGTATGCGGAAGGGACTGCGGAGCTTGCCGGAGGCATTGTTTCAGGGAGCGCGGCAAAGCAGGGCGGCGGACTGTATGCCGCCTCCGCTGTGTCTTTTGCGGAATTTGCGCTGTCGGAGAACCGCGCGGAGCAGGGCGGCGGCGTATACATTGCGGCAGATATGGAGGCTTCCGGATGTTCGGCGGTTCAGAATACCGCCGAGCAGGGCGGCGGTATATACAATGCCGCGGTGCTCGGCATAAACGGAATGAATATTTACAAAAACAGCGCGGCATCCGGTGCGGGCGTATATAATGCGGGAACGCTGACGCTGTCCGCAGGATATTTCAGCGAAAATGCGGCGTCCGGGCAGGGCGGCGGCATTTTCAACAGGGAAGACGGTGTCTGTACCTGGACCGGAGGAACGCTGGCGTCCAATTCGGCGGAGGCTGGCGGCGGTATTATGAATCTGGGTACGCTGGTACAATCCGGGGGGACCTATCTGGTCAACAAAGCCAAGGCGGGTACGGCACTGTGCAATCTGGGGTATCTGACGTTTTCGGGAAGCGTGTGTATCTCCGATATCGCTTCGGTGATGCTTGTGCCGGGCAGCGGAGAAGGTCAGGGGATTATCCGGGTTGAGGGAAAGCTGACTGCCGAAACCGTTGCGGTCATTGTGCCGGGGAAGGCAGAGAACGGCGTGCTTTCGGAGGATTACGACAGCGCGGCGCCGTTTCTGACCGGAAGCCGGGAGGATGTCCGGGATGCTTCGGGAAAGGTAAAGGTCAAGGCTTACGGAGATCAGAAATATGCGCTGAAGGCGGATGGGACTCTGAAAAGGGTTCATGAGCTGCCCAAAAATCCGATCGTCTGGCTGCTGATCGGAGGTATTACGGTGCTTGCAGCCGGAGCGCTCTCCTTTTTCCTGATCCGGAAGAAGAAAAAGCTGTCGGCGCGTGCGGAGGAGGCTTCATCGCAGCATTGACCGCCTTTCAGCACAGACAGGCTTCTTTCCGGTATCTTTGAAAATATGCGTTTGCGCATGGCGCGGCATCGGAGCTTCCGGAAAAGTCATACACGGCGCATCTGTTATCGGAAGGAGACTGACAAAGAAGCGTTCTGACCGGCTCCCGCGCCCGCTTACAGTCTATTTTAGGAACGAAGGTTGGCTTGAGGCGGGGACTGCGGACGTATGGTTTCCGGTTTTGAGGCGTTTTCCAACGAAAAGCATGCGAGGCGGCTGTTTTTTTGCACCGGATGCCGCGGCTTGAAAAACACTGCGGACCAAAACGAAATTGAAAAGCCCATCGGATACAAAAACAGCGCATTTTTGTTCCGATGGGTTCTTTTTGTTTGACGTTCGACATGTTTGGAAGCGTGCGTGCGCCTTTCCGGCTGCACCGGGAGGGAGCTTGGATTTATTCCCGGACCGCAGAAGCGTCCTCTTGCAGGCAGGCTTCCGGCATGGAAAGCTATGTTCTTGGTGTATGCCGCATGCTTGACCAAAGCTCCTTTTTGCGGAGTACCTCTTTTTTGTCCGCAGCTTTGCAGGCAAGGCGGAGCCAGCCGTCAGCGCTTTGTTCGGACTGGCGCAGGACCGGAGAATGCCGACTGCGTTTCGTCCGGAAGCGTTTTCCGGATGGCGGGCTGCACCGCATGTTTCCGCTCCGGGTCAGGGAGAGTGCTGCCTGCTCCGGTCGGTCAGATCCGGCTTTTGACCGTATCGTGGGCTCAGCCCTCCGACTCTGCTTCCAGCATCCGGAGCGCTTCACGGAAGGTCATATCCTGCTCCCGCGCGATGCGCGCGACATCTTCATATTCATATTTGCCGCGCGATGTGCCGAAGCCCGAAGCGTTCTTTTTCCGGATAAGACCGAATTCCGTGCGGATCGTTTCAGACGAACGGGAGAGCGTGTGGCGGAGCACCCTGTTTTCGCGGATGCCGAGTGTGGCGGTGTGCCTGAACATGCGCTGAAGCATGGCATCCTTATCCTCGTTCCGGCAAATGACGCAGAAGAGTGTTCCGGGGCGGGATTTTTTCATGCCGATCGGCAGCGTGAAGACGTCGAGCGCTCCTGCCGAAAAGAGCGTTTCGGAGGCAAAACCGATCTCCTCTGCGGTCATGTCGTCAACCTGGCAGTACAGCTCCGTGACCGTTTCCTCAAGGCTGTGGGGATTTTTCACGGTTTCTCCGAGCATTGCTCGGACGCAGTTTGCAGCAGGCAGGTCCTTTTTGCCCATGCCGTATCCGATGGCGGAAACGCACATGACCGGCATGGGTCCGAAGCCCGTTGCAAAATATTTTAAAAGAGCCGCGCCGGTCGGTGTACACAGTTCCTCCCGGATGGTGCCGCTGTAGGTCGGAATACCGCGCAGAAGATGGGCGGCAGCCGGTGCGGGAACCGGGAGAATACCGTGCGCGCAGCGTACCTGACCGCTTCCTGTACAGACGGGAGAAACGATAATCTCGTCCGGTGCAAGCGTATGGATCAGAAGACAGAAGGCGGTGATATCTGCGATGGCATCCAGTGTGCCGACCTCATGGAAATGGATGTCCTGCACCGGTACGCCGTGCGCGTGGCTTTCCGCCTCGGCAAGAAGTCCGTATACGGCAAGGACATCTCTCCGGACGCTGTCGGGCAGGGAAAGGTGATCGGAGACAATATGGGTGATGTCGTGCAGAGAGGAATGCGCATGTGTATGGTGCATGTGTGCGGAGCCGTCACCGTGCGGGTTGTGGTCGTTGCCGTGTGAATGCACATGACCGCAGGCTTCGCTTTGCATGCGGCTTTGACCGAGCACTTCTTCGTGATGATGATGTGTTTCCTCATGCATGTGACCGTCCCGGCAGCACTCTCCGTCATCGCAGGGCGAGGGGGCTGCGTTCGGTACGGCTCCGCCGTGAGTGTCCGGATGCTCCTTTGGCGTGCGGGACTGAATGCCGTGAGTCAAATGAGAATCCGCCTCCTGTGTGCCGCTTTCCCCGGCAGCAGAAGCCTCCGCATGGTCCGCATCGGCTCCGGCGGATTCTTCCGCACCGTGGCAGAGAACCGAAAAATGTGTGCCGGTGATGCCGCATTTCTGCGCTTTCTCCGCCCGAACGGCGATTCCGGGAATGCCGAGCGCCTGAAAAGAGCGGAGGAAAGCATCGCGGTCCGGCAAAAGCTCAAGCAGTGCAGCCGACAGCATGTCGCCTGCCGCGCCCATGCTGCAATCCAGATACAGTGTTTTCATATAAAATTCCGTGCCCCCGCATTGCCTGCGGCAGAGGAGGGCGTCCTTTCGTAAGATTGATTTGAGAAAATCGGCAGTGGTATCGCCGCGCTCTGAAGAAGTCCGGAAAGCTGCGGTCATAATGCCGCGTTTTCGGATTTCCGGAGGAAAAAGCGCGCCCCCTGGGGGAGGCTGACAGCGAAACGCGGAATGACCCTCCCGTGAGGCATGTGCCCGAAAGCGGATGACCGGATGATACAGGACCGCACCGTTTGCTGTCGGCAGCGCGGGAGCTTCGGATGATCGGCGCGTTCATTTCCGCAGAATGGATTCCGCGCTCCGTTTCAAGGGGCTGCGGCGCCTTTCGGAGGAATGAACTCCGCAAAAAGAAGCAGTTTTGCAGAAAAGTTCCCTTGCGCAAGCCCATCTGCGGCGACACCTGTCTTTCCGGCGCGGTATTTCCGTGAAAAATACAGGACGGCGTTTTTGCGGCTAAGCTTCCGTTTCGTCCGATTGCCTCGGGCTGCGCATGTGATTGATCATCCCGGCAAGGTAGCCCGCGCCGAAGCCGTTGTCGATATTGACAACGGAGACGCCGCTTGCACAGGAATTGAGCATGGAGAGAAGTGCAGCCACGCCGCCGAACGCGGCACCGTAGCCGACGCTTGTGGGAACGGCAATCACCGGACAGTCGGCAAGTCCCGCAATGACGCTTGCGAGTGCCCCCTCCATGCCGGCAACTGCGACAATGACCGAAGCCTGCATAATGTCCTCCAGATGGGAAAGAAGCCGGTGCAGCCCAGCCACACCGATGTCATAGAGCCGCAAAACTTCATTTCCGTGCATTTCGGCAGTCAGAGCCGCTTCCTCTGCCACAGGGATATCGGAGGTTCCGCCGGTGGCAATGATGATTTTGCCGATCCCGTCAGGCTTTGGGATTTCTCCGATTATTCCGACCCGGGCATCCCTCCGGTAGTCGATGGAAAATGACTCTGCCAGAACGGAGGCGGATTCTTCGGAAAGGCGTGTGATCAGGATGTTTTTTACACCGTTTTTCAGCAGGGAATCCACAATGCCGCTCATTTGTGCGGCTGTCTTTCCTGCGCCGTATATCACCTCTGCGGCTCCCTGACGGATGCCGCGGTGCAGATCGACCTTGGCATAGCCGAGGTCCTCAAACGGCTTCATTTTGAGCATGGTCAGTGCTTCATCGACCGAGATATCGCCTGCCTTCAGTGCCTCAAGGGTCTTTCTGACGGGACTGTTCATGCTCTTACCTCCAGATCCAAAAGAATTGCCGGGTACCTTTTTTTCAGCTCGGTCAGGATGGTTTCCCGGTGCGTGAGGATAAGCGGAAGCGCCTCCTCCCGGACCTGAATCCGCGCCGCGCCGTGATACATGCGCACGCGAAAATCACGAAATCCAAGGGAAAACAGGAGCGTTTCGGCTTGCTCTGTGTCATGAAGCGCTTTTTCGGTGATGGGGGTTCCTGTCGGGATACGGGTGGCAAGGCAGGCATATGCCGGCTTGTCCCATGTGAAGAGCCCCGCTTCCTTTGACAGCTTCCGGATCTGCTCCTTGGTCAGACCGCATTCGCGGAGCGGGGAACGCACGGAAAGCTCCCGCAATGCGCGCATGCCCGGGCGGTCTCCCTCGTCATCCGAGGCGTTTGTCCCGTCGAGCAGGACCGGAAAGCCGTCTTTTGCCGCTGCCTCCGTAAGGATGCCGAAGAGTTTTTTTTTGCAGAAATAGCAGCGGTTTCCCGGGTTATCCGTAATTTGCGGGTCTGACAGGATATCGGCATCCAGAACCTCAAGCCGGACACCCAGCGTGTCCGCGAGCCGCCGGGCGTCCTGCAATTCAAATGCCGGCTGAAATGCGGTTTTGACATAATAGGCGCAGACCTCGGCGCCGCAGACCTTTGCTTCATATAGGAGAAAGGCTGAATCTGTCCCTCCGGAAAAGGCAACGGCGACCTTGGGATGATCCCGGAAAAATGAATTTAACTGCATGAGGAAGGCTCCTTATTCTTTGTATGGAATTAATATGGAAGGGGACGGCAGCGCAAGCGAGCCGAAGCACAGACGGTGACACGGAAATACGCCCTTCCGACAGCGTGCATCTGATTCTTTGCCGCAAAGGGATTGTGAAAGCGAGGCTGCATATCCGTTTGCTTCTTTGTCCTGAAAAACGGCACAAAGACACAAAAAGGCATACGATTCCCGTCCGCGGGACCGTATACCTTCTGGTATACACAATAAGAAAATCCGTAAATGAAAGCGGAGCGCTTCAGCACCCCCGATCCGGCTTCCTGCCGGACAGCTTTATTATACACATTCTGCACCGCAATGTCAAGAGCGTGAAACAAAAGGGGGCAAAACGGCTGTTCCGCGCTTTTTCGTGCCGGATAGGACGCGAAAACCGTTATAAGAGGGCATGTCCTTGACAAACTTGTATAAATATGATAACATATTAATATAATGTGTCTTTTTAAATGACACACTGTTACGAAAACGTTAAATCCCCTATAGGCTTAAAACCTGAGAAACCGCTTCGGGTTTCTTTTGGTGTGTCTTACGATCGGTGAGGTGATTGGATGGTAGAGCTTGAAACAGTCCCGGGAGAAATATGGAAAGCACTTGAGGAAAAAGGAATTCCGCAAACAGGCGTCCTTCTGGCGGCGCGCGCGGATAAGAATGCCGAGGGTGTGTTCTGTGACAACTGGATTTTTGCGACAGATACGGATCTGATTCTTCTCGGTGGGATCCGCACCGGGGCTCCCGCCGGTCAAAAGGCTTCTTTTTCCGGTAAGCGGGAAAGAAAAAAGCTTCGTCCGATGCGCGGATTGACATTTCATTTTACGCAGCTTTCCTTTGAAACGTATCCTTTGAAGGCGCTTTCCGGCTTTTCCGTAGAGGAGCTGATTTCCGATTGCAGGCTGATCGCAAAGCAAACGGAGGAGCAAAACGGAGCGGAAGAGACAAAAACGCTGCTGCTTACGTATCTGACCGGCGCCTGCAAGGAAAGCCTCGGGGAATTTTGCAGATACGCCGGGATGCTCCGGGAAAAGGGCGAGATCACGGTTGATGAGGAGGCGGAGAAAAAGCGGAAGGAAAAGTTCTGTCCGCATTGCGGGGCGCGTTATGCAGACCCGGAACGGAAAATATGCCCGAAATGCATGGACAAGGGAAAAATCATCCGCAGGATGGGCACATTCTTTATAAAATACCGCTGGCAGATGGCTGCGGTGATTTTTACGCTCGTTCTGTCAAGTGCGCTGGCGGTTCTGACGCCGTATGTCAGTGCGGGCTTCTATTATGATGAGGTGCTGGATCCGCAGGGAAGCTTTTACGGTCAGATTCTTTTGGTGCTCGGCATTGTGATTGTCACAAAGGTCCTGACAACAGCATCCAATATGCTCAACGGCATGATTTCCTCCACGGTGTCGGCAAAGGTGGTCTATGACCTGAAGGCTGTCATTTTTTCCTCTATCGAACGGCTTTCGCTTTCCTTTTTTACCGGACGCCAGACCGGCGGGCTGATGCAGCAGGTCAACGGCGATGCCAATACGATTTATTGGTTTTTCTGCGATGGCTTTACATACTTCTGCATCAACATCGTACAGGTGATCGTTGTGTTCATTATCATGATGATTATGAACCCGGTTCTGACGCTGCTTTCCCTTGTCATGGTTCCGGCTGTGGTTTTCATGATAAAATGGCTGTTCCGCAAAATGCAGAAATATCACGCAAGACGCTTTGCGAGAAGCCGGGCGCTGAATGCGCTTCTGAGCGATGTTTTAAGCGGTGTGCGCGTTGTCAAGGCATTCTCCAAGGAAAAGGAGGAGACCCGCCGCTTTGACAAAAACAGCCGCGCACTGGCGGATGCCAGTCTGAAAACCAGCAATTTTGCCTCTACGGCGTTTCCGTTTGCATCGTTTATGCTGTATCTCGGAAATATCGTCATCTGGGGCGTGGGCGGCTGGATGGTTATCACCGGCTATCGGGGCATGGAGTACGGAGAGCTGATGACGTTTGTGGCTTATATGAACATGATATACAGCCCGATGTTCTTTTTCGTCAGCATGATGAATCAGATGACCGACTGCCTCAACGCCATGCAGCGCATGATCGAGGTCATGGATGCACAGCCGGATGTGGTAGAGGCGGAAAATCCGATGCATCTGCCCGAATTTCAGGGCAGGGTGGACTTTGAGCATGTCAGCTTTTCCTATGTAAAAAACCGCAAGGTGATCGATGATGTATCGTTCTCGGTGGAACCGGGTGAAATTCTCGGCATCGTCGGTCATACGGGGGCGGGAAAGAGCACGCTGGTCAATCTTCTCATCCGTCTGTATGATGTCGGGGAGGGCGAGATCCTGATCGATGGGATTAATATCAAAAAGCTTGCCTTTGCCGATCTGAGGCGCAATATTGCGATCGTTTCGCAGGAAACCTATCTGTTCGCGGGAACGATTCTGGAAAATATCGCGTATGCCAAGCCGGATGCGACCAAGGATGAGATCCTGTACGCGTCCAAAATGGCGGGAGCGCACGACTTTATCGTCAAGCTCCCGGATGCATATTCCACAAGGATCGGCTTTGGCTATAAGGACCTCTCCGGCGGCGAACGCCAGAGAATTTCCATTGCGCGTGCGCTTCTGCGCGACCCGAAGATTCTGATCCTTGACGAGGCGACTGCGGCGATGGATACCGAGACGGAGCGGAAGATTCAGCTTGCTCTGGAGCAGCTGACCAAGGGCAGGACCACGATTATGATCGCACACCGGCTCTCCACTCTGCGCGATGCAGACAAGCTGATTGTCATCGAAAACGGAAAGATGCCGGAGTCCGGAACGCACCGTGAGCTGCTCCTGAAGAAGGGAATCTATTACAATCTCTATAAATTGCAGGCGGAAGCGCTGAAAAATATCGGAATCGAAGCATGATCCGTCCGGGATGCAGACCTCTGTTTTCCCGGATTCAGACTCCCTCAGAAAGGAAGATCGTTTTATATGGAAGCACCGAACAAACAAGTGCCGGAGAACGGAAACGCACTGAACGAAGTGATTCAGATCGTGTTTCTGAACCGCGACAACGCGGAATTCCGGATCCGGAATCATTTTCTGACCATGAAGGCAAAGCTCCCGGACGGAAACGGCGGGACAGCCGAAAAGACCTTTGACCGCGTGTTCGTTCACCGCGCGTTTCCGTTTGATGAGCCGGAAAACTATATTTCCGTACAGGATGAAGATAAAAAAGAGCTTGGCATGATTCGCTCTCTCGGCGATATTTCGGAAGAGAGCGCCAAGGCGGTGATCTCTGAGCTGGACCGGAAATATTATGCGCCGGTTATTTTGAAAATCGAAAGCCTGAACGAGCGCTACGGATTTTCTTACTGGAAGGTTGTGACCAATGCGGGCGAAATGAATTTCACGCTTCAGGATACGTACCGCAGTATTTTGCGGGTCTCCTCCGATCGGATTTTCATTATCGACATTGACGGCAACCGGTATGAAATTCCGGAGCTTGAAAAGCTGGACAGCGCCAGCTATAAAAAAATCGAATTGTATCTCTGACAGAAAGGAGCGTGCCATGCCTAAAACAAGAAAACAGTTGGCAGAGGAGCTGCTCTCTCTGGATCCTTCGTTTCCCGCAGACGAGCTGATTGTTCCCGTCGGATTTGACCTGTCCAGAACGGAGGGCAGGGAAAAAGCAGACGGAATCGCCGCCTTCTGTAAAACGGAGGTCCGGATTTATGAAAACGGAACGCATGCCGATACGTATTCTGTTTCCGACATGCAGGAGCTGATATTCCGGACCGGGATCGGCTGCGTATCGATTGAATGCAGAAAAAAGGACGGCACGGAGCTTCTTCTGTGCCGGGCGGAAATGACCCATTCCAGACTTTATGCCGCAGTGACCGCCCGATTCAACCGGGTCCTTTTGGGAGGCAGCTACAGCTATGACTATGAAGCCGATACGGAATCCTGCTGCCCGAAATGCGGAAATCCTTATCCGCCCGGTGTCCACATCTGTTATCACTGCACCGATAAAAAGGGGTATCTGAAGCGCATCTGGCAAATTGCAAAACGGTATCGCAGCTGGATTTTTGTGTCGGTGCTTCTGTATTTTGCGGTCGCGGGCGCCAATCTTCTGAGTCCGGCTCTGAACCGCATTCTGGTCGATGACTATATCAAGGCCGAGACAAAGCCGCTTCTGAATCAGTTTCTGCTTGTGATCCTTCAGATCTTTCTTTTGAGTCTTTTTACCAACCTGATTTCCATCGTCCGGTCCAGACTTCTGAACAAAGCCGGGTCCTCTCTGATCGTTGATCTGCGGGAGATGGTGTTTCATAAGATCGAACTGCTGTCCATTTCACGCGTTTCCAAACGAACCGCAGGAGAGCTGATGAATCGGGTGACCGGAGATACCGCGACGCTTCAGAACTTCATTACATATGATATCGGAGACGCCATCGAACAGGTTCTGGTTTTCCTCGGGGTCGGAATCTTTTTATTCGTTTATGACTGGAGGCTTGCGCTTCTGATTCTTTGTCCCGCTCCTGTCGTTATTCTGCTCAACCGCCGCTTTTGGGGACGCATGCGTAAAAAATATAACCGTCAATGGACGCTGGAAGCCAAATCAGGCTCCATTCTGCATGACATCTTTTCCGGAATCCGCGTTGTCAAGGCGTTTGGCATGGAAAAGAAGGAATACGAGCGCTATGACCAAAGCATCGGTGAGCTGAGAGACGTATCCATCCGCAATGAGCGGACATGGAGCCTGTTTGTTCCGCCGCTTCAGTTTCTGATGGGGATCGGAGAATTCTTCCTTTTATATTATGTCGGCAACAGGATCCTCTCCGGGAAAATGACGCTGGGCTATATGCAGCAGATTTCCGCATATATTTCCATGGTGTACGGTCCCTTGTTCTGGCTTGCAAACATGCCGCGCCAGTTTGTTCGGGTCATGACCTCCATCGTGAAAATATTTGATGTCATTGACGAGAAAATTGATGTTGCGGACAAGGCGGATGCCCGTTCCGTCAAGATTCACGGCGATATTACCTTTGACGATGTCTCTTTTGGATACGATGAGGCGGTTTCCGTCCTGAAGCACATCAGCTTTTCCGTGCATCCGGGCGAAATGATCGGTATTGTGGGAAAATCGGGCGTCGGAAAATCCACGCTGATCAACCTGATTATGCGTCTGTATGATGCCAACGAGGGGACGATCCGCATTGACGGGATTGATATCCGGGATATATCACAGGATTCGCTTCGCTCCCAGATCGGCGTTGTGCTGCAGGAAAACTTTCTGTTTTCCGGAACGGTCTATGACAACATCGCCTATGCCAAGCCGGGAGCAACGCGGGAGGAGATCATCTCAGCGGCAAAGCTTGCCGGTGCTCACAGCTTTATCATGAAGCTGCCCGATGCATATAACACCAAAATCGGAGAGCGGGGCTTTACATTATCCGGAGGGGAACGGCAGCGCATTGCAATCGCACGTGCCGTTCTGCACGATCCGCGGATTCTGATTCTGGATGAAGCGACGGCGTCCCTTGATACGGAAACCGAGAAGCAGATTCAGGACGCTTTGCAGCGTCTGACAGAGAACCGCACAACCTTCGCCATTGCCCACAGGCTTTCCACATTGCGCAATGCCACCCGTCTGATCGTGTTGGATAAGGGAACGATTGCGGAGAGCGGCACGCATGATGAGCTGATCCGAAAGCAGGGCATTTACTTCGGTCTTGTCATGGCACAGCGTCAGATGTCAAAGATGGGCAATGCAAAGGGCGCATAAAAGAGGCATTGTCCGGCAAAAGACCCAAAGCGGGGGCTGTTAAAGCATCAGGTTTTAACAGCCCCTTAGATGTGCCTGCTTGGATTCGGCGCTTTTGATGCGTCCTGATCGTTTTTTGCCCTTGCGCTTTTGTTTTTTGGTTTCCCCGTGGCAAACCAGCGGCGTTCAACTGTCCGGATCAATGCCGGCGGGGTGTAAAAATGCCAAACGATGGAGTACGCGTCAGCGTACTTTTTTCTTAAGTATGCCGGTATGGCTTCCGGCGCTTTTGCTGCGGTTTGCGTCACCTTTGCCCGCTTTTTTATTTTACGGCTCTATAAGAAAAACGGCGGCGCTAAGAAACTCGGGATGAGCTTTTAACACCGCCGTATAGCCGGATTTCGGAAGACTCCGGCTCCGGGAAACGATTTTATATCAATGAAGCCTTTCGGATGAATCGGGTGGATTCATTCGCTGCATTCAATTTTTCAGAGTCCGCAAGCAAGCCAAGTCGGAGCAGACAGATGCCGGCTTTCAGGACGACCCCGGCAAGGGAAGCGCGCCAATGCTTTTGTGCGCCGGAGCTGCCGGTAAGCTTTAGCTCCGGAAGCGTTTCCTTTTGCCACCGATGTATTATCGGGCATTCCCCTCGCCTGCTTTGCCGGCATCGGTCTCCGACTCCTGCTCCGCAGACATTTCGGGCGGAGCCGCGCGTTTTTTGCTTTTTTTATCTCCGCCACAGAGGGAAGCGACGGGCTTCGGTGCGCATAGCGCTCCAACAGTTCTTCGGTCTTCCGGATTTCCTTTGCACTGAGGAATCTGTTTTTATTCAGATCGTGCAGCCAGTCCGGAAGCTTGTCCACGGTAGTGAGGTTTTCCATGCGGTGCCGGAATCGGACGCCCGTTCCGGTAAACACAAACGCCTGATGCAAGGGGACATTTTCAACCTTCTCGGTCTGAAAAATGCGCTCAATTACCCGAACGTATTTCCTGCTTTCGTCAATCGGGTTCGGGAAAACATGTGCGCTGCCGTCCTCCCAGTAGGAGATCCAGTCTCCGTGGAACGGATTGTCGATTTTTCCGGCGTGACTGAAGGTGAAGATCAGGCAGACTCCGCCTTGCCCGACTGTGACAAGCGGAATTTTCACATACTGGCCGCCGGAGGCGGATGCCGGGAAATACATATTTCTCAGATACGGCATGTCCGGGCAAGCCGTGCGGAGCAGGCGCCCGATAAAGCCGGATTTGGTCCGATCCGTCAGCATAAGCTTCTGCAATTTGCTGCGCCGGATCAGTTTATACACGATTCCGCAGATAAAAATCAGTGCGCAAACCGAGACGCAAAGGATTGCTCCCCGTCCCAGCCACATAAGCCATTTCATCCGGATACATCCTTTCTTACAGAAAAAAGGCCTGCGCAGCCTTTTTCTATTGATTTTACCTGTCTTGGATCAAGCGGTCTGCTCCTCCAGGAAGCGCACCACATCGCCTACGGTGATGAACTTATGAATGTCCTCATCCTTGATTTCAACCTTGAATTTTTCCTCGCAGATCATCACAAGATCGGCAAGCTCCAGTGAATTGATGCCGAGATCGTTCACCAGTTCCGCATCCATGGTGATCGCACCCGCATCTACCTGCATTTCATCAACCAACAAATTCTTAACAGTTTCAAACATAGTTCCAAGCCTCCGGATTTTATCAAAGAATCACTTTCCTGCGGAAAGCCGCTACTGCGTATCTACATCTAATTATTATATAGAATTTCCGAATATTTGTCAAGATGTTTCTGCCGTATTTTTTGTGCGCTTCGGATAGAGTTTATTGTGTATCGGAACGGGGCAGGGCAGAAGCGTTCTCAGACAAGCGGCTGCATGCCGCAATTAATTCCGAACATCAGATTGCAGCGAGCCTGGGAGCTTTTGCTGCCGCCCGCCGGAGCTCCGGGTTCGACCGTGAGTGGTATCTGACACTGTGCGCAGCCCCTCTTTTGCGTGATCTGCAAGATAGCCGAAAATTTCACTGGTTGCGGTTCTGATTCCGGCAGTTACACAGCAAAAATTGATGCTGCAATGCGAGAACAGAAAAAATACGGAAAAAATAAAAAAAGCACTTGACAAACAAAGACTCCTGTGATATAATAATCATGTTGTCAGGAAAGGGAACGTTTCCGCTGAGAAGCCGGAGTGGCGAAATTGGCAGACGCCCGGGACTTAAAATCCCGTGGGATGAAAATCCCGTACCGGTTCGAGCCCGGTTTCCGGCACCATATATCGCGGGGTGGAGCAGCCTGGTAGCTCGTTGGGCTCATAACCCAAAGGTCGTGTGGTTCAAATCCCGCCCCCGCAACCATATAGTGAAGCCAAAAAAAGATATCATGGCTTCGAACCCCCGAAATCTTACGATTTCGGGGGTTTTTCTCGCGTTTGCTCGCTTTTTCGCAACCATGAGGTTTGCGGATACAGAGTGCAGAAAAAA
>CAKRZE010000010.1 GCA_934432725.1 uncultured Eubacteriales bacterium | reverse complement strand
CTTGTAAAGAAAACAAGATCCGCTCTGGAACTTATGCCTGCGGCAATTTGTGAGCTCCCGTATGAGGGAGCGAAAGAGATGCTGCTGGTGGATGAAGTTGACAGCAAAGAGTTTCTTACAAAGCTGTTTGAGGCAATGTTCGATGAATTGCCATCGCCTAAACGAAAGAACAACGGCATTGGAGGAAGAACCGATGAACTATATTCGGATCACAAAAGAAAATATTGACAAGGAACATATCTGCTGCGCCATGTCCGGCAAGCAGAGTGTTGCAAAAAAGGAATGGCTGCGACAGCGCTTTGATGACGGACTTGTTTTCTATCGCAGCGAGGAGCGTGGTAAATGCTTTATCGAATACATTCCGGCTGAAAACGCATGGGTGCCGATTGAGGCAGACGGCTATCTCTACATTAACTGCCTATGGGTATCCGGTTCCTTGAAGGGACACGGATACTCGAATGATCTGCTGGAGGCGTGTATCCGTGATGCCAAGGCGCAGGGGAAGAAAGGTATTTGCATTCTGTGCGCGGAGGGCAGGAAGCGGGAATTTCTCGCTGACCCGAAATTCCTTGCATACAAGGGGTTCCGGGTGGCAGACATATCCGACTGCGGGATCAATCTTATGTATCTTCCCATGGAACAGACCGCACAGATGCCAAAGTTTCGGGAATGTGCGAAACATCCAGCGATTGAGGAAACCGGTTTTGTCCTTTATTACACCGACCAGTGTCCCTACACCTATTATTGGGTGCCGAGGGTGCAGGAGGTCGCAAAAGAACACGGTATCCCGTTCAAGGTCATCCATATCACTGATAAAGCATCTGCGCAGAATGCACCTGCACCGGTCACGACCTATGCCCTGTTCCGGGACGGTCAGTTTCTGACACAGAGTATTCAGTCGGATAAAAAATTTCTGGCGCTGGCGGGCTTGTAAAACTGATTCTAGCGAGATGAGTGGAAGATAGTACATTGGAGTGTGCAGAATGAAACCAACCGTTATCGACCCCAAAACGACCACCCGCACGGCGGCGTTCGACCTTTGGATGAACGCGCCGAACCCTATGGTGACTTTTTTCAAAACGCTGGATGTCACACCGCTTGTGGGATTCAGCCGCAAGCGCGGGCTGAAATTCAATATGCTTCTCTGCTGGTGTATCGGCAAGGCTGCCAGCGAGATTAAGGAGTTTTATACGCTCCCCGTCGGACGCGAGCTTTGGCAATACGACAGCATCGCAGTGAACACGATCGTGAAAAACAAAACCGGCGAGGTCAGCTCCTGCGATGTGCCGTTTTCCGCCGATCTTGCGCAGTACAACGCCGACTATCTGCGGCTGACGCGCGAGGTGGCGGAACGCTGCGAAAACCATGATCTGACCGACAGCATGGTTATCGGCACCTCCGCAATTGTGGATACCGAGATCGACGGAGCGGTCGGCATGAACAGCGGCATTTTCAATAATCCTTTTCTCATCTGGGGCAAATATCATAAGGGGCTTTTCCGGACGACACTGAAGCTGTCGTTCCAATTCCACCATACCCAAATGGACGGCGCACACGCAGGGCGGTTTCTTGAGCGGCTTCAGGAAACCGTTAACGGAATAAAAGCGTTATGAATTACAGGAAATCATCAAAGGAAGCTCATACATGTGCAGGGCAATACACAGCAGGAAAATGAAGTGAAAATCAGACATATTGCCGAGGGTCACTATTTTATATTGCAATCTACGGGGGTCTGACCGTGACAAGCTGCTTTTTCTTGCCGGAGCAGGTACTTGCGGCAATCGGAAATCTGGAGCGGGAGGACTATGCGGTACTGCGTGCCTATTCCGGCACGGAGGCGCAGATGCTGCTCAAAAATGTCCGTCCGAATCTGCTGCGATTGGATCTTATGTGCTGCCGGAGCTGAGCGGCGAGGAGCTTCTGCCGCAGATCAAGGGCATTCCGGCCATTGTTGTCAGCGCAAAGGCGGGCTACAGGATAAGGTCAGCCTGCTTCCCGGCGGCGCGGTAAATTATCTCACAAAGCCATTTGACACGAAGGAGCTTTCGGCGCGTGTCGCGGTGCGGCTGAGAGAGGCAGCGCACTCCCCTCTTGTGCCCGTTTTAACCTGCGGAGATCTGACACTGAATACTTCTTCCCATGAAGTTCGTCTGACCGGAGTCCCTGTTACACTGACAAGGAGGGAATATGCCATTTTGAAGCTTCTGATGCGAAATCCCGGACAGATTCCGGCGAAATCCGTACTGCTTGACCGCATCGGCGAGGACACACCTGACGGCACCGAAAACTCACTGAAAACACATATCAGCAACCTGCGCGGAAAGCTGCGTGACACATTCGGCAAAGACTATATCGAAGCGGTCTGGGGAATCGGGTTTCGGCTGAACCAGGAATCTTAACGATTTTTGGATGAGAGACAGGAGAAAAGATAGAATTTCACGAAAAGCTGCAGCAGCTCAGGAAAAGCCGGGGGATGACGCAGGAAGAGCTTGCGCAAATGCTCTATGTCTCCCGCACGGCAATCTCCAAATGGGAATCCGGCAGAGGGTACCCCAATATTGATTCCTTAAGAGCGCTTTCAGGGTGCTTTTCCGTATCCTTGGACGATTTGCTTTCAAGCGAAGCGATATGGGGCGTTGCCGAAGAGGAGGGAAAGCAAAAGGAGGACCGTATACGCAATCTTGCTTTCGGACTGCTCGACTGCGGAATGCCCCTTCTCCTTTTTCTGCCGCTTTTCGGGCAAAGAGCGGACGGGGCGGTCCGCTCGGCTTCGCTGCTGACCGCGACCGCAGTTTTACCATACGTCAGGATTGTCATTCTTATTGCTGTTGCCGCAACAGTGCTCTCCGGCATTTTATTGCTTGCTTTGCGGAATTGCCGCGCTTCAAAATGGCTGAAGCGGAAAAACATGCTTTCCTTTGGGCTTGGTATCGTTGACATCTTGATCCTGATTGCTGCCCGGCAGCCCTACGCGGCAGTGTTTGCGTTTGCTTTTCTCGCAATCAAGGCGCTGCTGCTTATAAAATGGGTATGATACGATTCGTGTCGCCCAGGTGACGCGCCGATTCTTGTTCTTTGCGCGCCGATATGATATTCTGTTTTATGCGAAAGCAAGTAAACAGATAAAGGAGCAACAGAATATGAACATGAAAAAAGGAATTGACCGGATGATATGGCTTGGCGCAGCATTGATTGCGGCGTTTTTTCTGTGGACCGTTTTGGTGCATCTTGTTGATGTGCAGCCGATCGGGCCAAACGGGTCATCCGTCGGCTTTGCGGCGCTGAACGGATTTGTTCACGGTGCGGTCGGCGTGCATATGATGCTTTATACGGTGACCGATTGGCTGGGGCTTGTCCCTATCGCATGTATGATCGGTTTCGCCGTTCTGGGGCTTGTGCAGCTGATAAAAAGGAAAAGTCTGTTGAAGGTTGACCGAAGCATTCTTATACTGGGCGGGTTTTATATCCTTGTGTTTGCGGTGTATTTCCTGTTTGAAAAGGTTGTTGTCAATTATCGTCCGGTGCTGATCGACGGCTTTTTGGAAGCCTCCTATCCTTCTTCCACAACAATGCTTGTGTTGTGTGTCATTCCCACCGCCATGATGCAGCTGAGCATGCGGCTGCGGAACAAGGTCCTCCAAAATACGGTTTTCTGTATTCTTATACTCTTTGCCGCAGGTATGGTGATCGGAAGATTTATCTCCGGTGTGCATTGGCTGACCGATATTATCGGCGGGGTGCTTTTGAGCGCGGGACTGGTGATGTTGTACGCAGGCGTGTGCCGTATGACAGATCCGGCTTTCCGCGAAGAATTCGGAGCGTAAAAAACTGAAAAAATCAAAGGGCAGTCGTTCCGACGCAGATTGGCGGCTGCACCCATCCTCGGGAGCCGGGTGGGTGCAGTTTTTATATATCTTTTTTGGGTTGCTCCATTGACAACCGAACGATAGGTAGCTATAATGTACAGGTATGTGATATTTGATGAAACAGTTGAGCTCATGCGGGAGAAAAAGGTTACATCAAACGGGAAATACCGGATGGCGCCTCGGTTTTGTTTTCAATGCGCGTTCCGGCTCTTCGGTTTCCTATAGATTGCCGATGCGGTCGGCACCCGAAGGCGAAATGTTTTGCAGGTTAGCGGGAGGCATGTTTTTAATGGGGCGGCAGGGAGGTGCATGCGGTCATCGGCGAAAGGCGATGCGGCAAAATTCCGGAAATCTCTGTATCCGGTCAATGCCGATCTGACGAAACGCATGGGGCTGCATCCTTTGACCAAAAGGACTATTGCATCAGCAATACGGCGTTGAAAAGCGTAGAAAAATACGCATATGACCCTAATCTGAAGGCATCCCGTCTCCCGCCGTTTCTGCTGCCGGAGGATACGCTGTTTGTGAATTTTGTTCCTTACGGATTGACAAATCTTGTTTGTTGATATATAATTCAAGTTATGTATAATTGCAATTATATATTGAGGCGCCAATATGACGGCGAAAGTAAAAGCCGCGAGGGAAATGATCATGCAGGCAGCCGTTGACACCCCCGTGAAGCGGGGGCGGAAAACATGCGCGCAAGGACCTGTCGGAGCAGCTGAATTGCCCCGTGCAGTCCGCAATGTGCCATTTTGCAGCGATAGAGGAGCTAAGGAGGGGCAGTCTATCAAAGGCGGACCGGACTCCTTCGGAATATCTGATGAACCGGATATGCGCCCATGCAGGCGATCCGGTTGGGGCGGGCTGAACGATATCCGCTTTGCAATGGAAGAGCCGAAATTTGTTCCGGTTTCTTTTTCAGTCGGATTTTTGGGGCGGTGCCGCTCTGCCTGAGCGGGCAGACGCCGAGGAGTCTATCCCTGTCCTTTCGGCTATGCAGGAAGCCATGGGGATTCATATGGAACAGAAAAAGGGGTTTCTGAGGGCTTTTCTGTTTGCTCGCGGGTATGCGGCATCATTGCCAACAACTTGCCGAAATACGGTGAAGAGATTATAAATTCCCGGTTGGAACGGGCGTACAGAGGCGCAATATTGGCAGTACAGGAGGAAATGAAATGAAAAAGTTATATGAGAAAAACGAATTGACCTTTGCAATCGTATGGATCGTGGTTTACTGTGTTTTGCAATCGTTGGCAAATCCGCTGAATCAAATGATCGGAATCGGATATTCGGCAAGTGCCGCCTTTTGCATTTTGCAGACGGTTGTACTTTTTGCCTTTATCCGAAAGAATAATTTGATGAAGCGGTACGGACTTTGCAAATCTCCCGTTCCGGCATGGCGTTTTCTTTTTTATCTGCCGCTTATGATTCTGGCATCGGGAAACCTTTGGAACGGCGCTGCGCTCAATTATTCCCCGGCGGAAACGGTCTGCCGTATCGCATGTATGCTCTGCGTCGGATTTTTGGAGGAAGTGATTTTCCGGGGGCTCCTGTTCACCGCCATTGCAAAAAACAATATAAAATCCGCCGTTGTTATCTCAAGCGTGACCTTCGGCATCGGGCATATGATCAACCTGTTCAACGGCAGCGGCATGGATCTTGTGAGTAACCTGTGCCAGATCGTCTTTGCGGTCGCGGTCGGTTTCCTGCTTGTCACGATCTTTTATCGCGGCGGAAATCTGCTCCCCTGCATTGTTGTCCATTCCGCCATCAATACGCTCGGCACCTTTGCGAATGACACGAACCTTACCGCGGAAATGCGCCTGCTCCACCTCGCTGTTCTGATCGTCATTACGGCGGCATATACGCTGATCCTGACAAGAACACTCCCGAAAAAGCAGCAGGAACACACAAATGAGGGATTTTCATTCACCGCAGGTCCATGCGATGAGGCAGAATGAATTGCTGATAGAACATATTGACAGGCTTCATACTACCCCGATGGGAGTTGACCGGATAAAAAGAAATCTAAAATTAGATACGGATGACGCGGTCAGATGCTGTAAGAATTTGATTTTGAATCCTCAATGCCGTATCGCGCGGCAGGGAAAGAATTGGTACTGCGAGATTGGAGAGACGAGGATCACGGTCAATGCATATAGCTATACGATTATTACCGCACATGCACATATGAACGCTTTTGAAAAACCAATGGGAACACACAAAGGATAGACGATATGCGGATGAACAGTCTTTTGGAATCATTCTTTTGCTTGTTTTACCTGTGGCAGCCGCAGTGATCCATGCTCCGGCAAAGCGCATCCGCAATATGTCAATCACAGAAGTGATCAACGATCTGCGAGGAATTTAACGATAGGAGGCAAAAACAATGCCGATGTGGAATCCGTGGCGCGGATGTAAAAGGTGCAGCGAGGGCTGCCTGCATTGCTATATCCATAAAGGCGATGCCCAAAGAGGTGTCGATACGGGCATGATTGTCAAGACAAAGGATTTTGATAAGCCGGCAGCGCAGCTCAAAAAAGGCGGTTATAAAATGAAGCCGGGGCTTGTATATCTCGGCTTTTCCACCGACTTTCTCATCGAGGAAGCCGATGCGTGGCGCGCTGAATGCTGGAAAATGATCAAAGAGCGGTCAGACTGCACCTTTCTCTTTCTGACCAAGCGGATTGAACGGTTCGCGCAGTGCATCCCGGAGGATTGGGCGGACGGATATGAGAATGTCACCGTATGCTGTACCATTGAAAATCAGCGCAATGCGGACAAAAAGCTGTCTGTATTCCGTTCGCTGCCCATCAAGCACAAGTGTATCACCGCACAGCCGCTTCTTGAGCGCGTGAATTTAGAGCCGTACTTAGACGGCGTGGAGCTGGTCGTTGTCGGCGGAGAGTCGGACAGGGATGCAAGACCGCTTGACTATGATTGGGTGCTTGACATCCGTGAGCAGTGCATCCGGAAGCAGGTTAATTTCGAGTTCCGTCAGTGCGGGACGCACTTCATCAAAAACGGGAGGCAGTATAAGCTCCGGACCAAAGACCTGTGCAAGCAGGCGAGGCTTTCCGGTATCAACTGCAAATGCACGAATGAATTTTAAATATGGAGGACGGCGGAATGAATCACAAAGCCAGTATTACCGCCCTGATGAGCTCGTTCGGACGGGCGTTTCATGCGGAACATGAAGAGCATCCGGTTTTCGCGGACCGTCTTGCGGGAGAGCTGATGACGGAAGAAGAATATGCCGCCGTCAAGGGCTATATCCTCAGCGGGGCGCAGTTCTTTGAACCGGAGCTCGCCCCCGCAGCTTGGGAGCCGAAGGAGCTTTTGCGCAGACTTGTAAATGTCCATATTGCGCCGTCGCCGCTCTGCCGTGCGGCATATACGGAGCAGGCTCTGAAAACTGCTGTCCTGACCGGCACAAAGCAATATGTCATGCTCGGCGCAGGCATGGATACCTCTGCCTTCCGGGAAACGGAGTTTTTATCGAGGTATCGGGTATTTGAGGTCGATCATCCCCTGACGCAGGAGGACAAAATAAAACGGATCACCCGCGCCGGCTGGACAGTTCCCGACAAGCTTACCTTTGTGCCTGTGGATTTTACAAAGGACAGCCTGACAAAGCGCCTGATTGCCGGCGGCTTTGACCCGACAGTAAAGTCTTTTTTCTCATGGCTCGGTGTGACCTATTATCTTTCGGAGGAGGCAATCGGAAAAACGCTCACAGAGCTTTCCGCGCTTTGTGCGGACGGCAGCACGCTTGTGTTTGATTATCCGGATGAGAACTTCTTTGCTGCCCCCGAAAGGCGCGTGCAGAACACCATTATGATGGCAAAGGCGGGCGGGGAGCCGATGCAGTCGGCATTTTCCTACCGAGCGCTTGAAAAGCTTCTGGAGAAGCACGGTTTCCTGATTTATGAGCTTCTGACGCCCGATGATATCCAAAAGGATATCATTGACAGAGCCGGGTCGGATCTGAAAGCCTTTGAGCATGTGGGGTATTGTCTTGCCGTCAGGAAGAATTGAATCTTACGGAGAGAACCATGGAAGATACGGGCAGCAAACAAGTTTTATCGTGATGTATCGGGGGAATGCTGCGGCTGATTTCGGCACAGGTGTGACGCTTGACGGCGGCATCGTTTTGCGGATTTCGGAAATACGGAGGTCGTTTATTGATACGACGGGATTATATTCCGAAACAATGCCGGAGTGCCTTCCTTTGAGCCGGATGATACGGCTGCTTTCTGCGGGGACCCGGAGTCCTTCGGCATTCTCTGTGTCTGCAAGCTGACAGAGAATCCTTGGGGACAGCCGGTTGTCCGTTTATAATCCCGACAGGACACATCATTGATGCGGCGGAAAAGCCGGATGCCCTCATTGCCCGTTTTGCGGCGCAGAGACGGTCACCGGAGAAAACAGCGGTCAGAATGGGCGTTTCGCTTGATTTTGTTGTGCTTGGGCTGAATCGATCCAAATAAAAACGCATAGAACGCATAGAAAGGAAAAATGACATATGCAGCAGACAAACTTTGAAATTGTCCGTGCGCAGGCGGAGGATGCCGCCGCGTTATTGGCGTATCTGAAAATCATCGGCGGAGAGACCGATAATCTCAGCTTCGGTCCGGAGGGCGTGCCGCTGGACGAGGAAGCCGAACGGGGATATCTCGCCCGGCAGGCAGAGTCGCACGACAATATTCAGCTTCTTGCCAAGGTAAACGGTGAGATCATCGGTACTGCCAGCCTCAACCGCAAGCGCGGGCGCATGTGCCACCGCGCGGAATTCGGCATCAGCCTGAAAAAGGCATGGTGGGGCTGCGGTGCGGCAACCGTTCTGGCACAGGGCGTGCTTACCTTTGCAAGGGAGATCGGAGTGGAGCAGGTCAATCTTGAGGTGCGAAGCGACAACAAGCGCGCCATTGCGCTCTATAAAAAGCTCGGCTTTTGCAAGCTGTGTACATTCCCCGGCTTTTTCAAGATCAGGGGAGAGCTGGTCGATTTTGATCTGATGAATCTTACCCTCTGCCCTGTCGTACCAAAGAACGAAACACATATTTGTTGAAATAAATTATGAATGATAAAGCCGGATGAGGCAGGGGAACGAGCGTATGAATTTCAGAATAACGGATGACGGGGATGAAAGAGACATCAATGAGATACATGAGATGTTAAGGGAGTATAATCTCAGCCGTCGCGAAGCCTCGGCAAATGTGCCGATAGGGATATTCTGTGAAGATGACAGCGGCAGAAAGTCAGCCGGGTTGACGGGAGAGACCTTCGGCAACTGGCTTTGCATCAAGTTCCTTTTTGTCAGTGAGCCGCTCCGGGGCAAAGGGATCGGAAGCGAGCTGCTGGAATTAGCGGAGAGAGAAGCTAAGCGGCGCGGCTGCAAATATGCCTTTGTGGACACCTTTTCCTTTCAGGCTCCCGCGTTTTACAAAAAACATGGGTATCGGGAGGTTTTTACCCTTGAAGAATATCCGTATACCGGGAGAAGACACTATTACACGAAGGAATTGCTTTGATTCGGATTCTCATCGGATGCCCAAAGGTGACTATGAAAGATAAATAGTATGAACAGGCAGTTCGCTGTGCGAAGGACGGTATTTTTTCGGCACAAATCGGAATTCAGGAGATAAGTATGAAGTTCAGAGCTGTTACGTCATCGGATGAATTGTGGCGCAAGGTACGAAATTATGCGGAAAGCTGCTCATGGAGCGCGGGAAAAGCATTGGCAAGCGCTATGGATCATAATGAATTCAGCGATTGGGAAAGAGTGATTGCTGCGGTAGATCATGAGAAAATCTGCGGATATTGTACAGTTTCCAAAACGGACTGTATTCCGGATGCGGAGTATACACCTTATATCGGCTGTCTATTTGTCGGCGAGGAATACAGGGGGAATAGATTAAGCCGGCAGCTGATTGGGTATGCCATGGATTATATAAAAAATATCGGATATCACAGAGTGTATATCGTAAGCGATCATGAGAATTTATATGAAAAATATGGATTTCGTGTAATCGACCGAAAAATTGCTCCTTGGGGCTCTGAAGAAAAAATATATATACGGGAGTTTTAAGGCAGAAAAACTCTGATTTATGGAGGAAGCTATGAAAAGCACAAATCAGCTGATCGGCTGCTGCGGTCTGGATTGCGAAACGTGCGATGCCAGAATCGCAACGATTACAAACGACAACGCCCTGCGCGAGAAAACTGCCGCCCTGTGGACAAAGCTCAACGGCGTGCCGATCACACCGGAAATGATAAACTGCACCGGCTGCCGCATAGACGGAGCAAAAACGCCGTTCTGCGATAAGCTCTGCCCCGTACATAACTGCGTTCGGGAAAAGGGAATGGACACCTGCGCAGACTGTCCGCAGACGGATGGATGCCCGACGCTGGGACGCATCTCCGCAAACAGTCCGTTCGTTCTTGAAAATCTGAATCGGCTCCGCGAGGCGAAACAGAACGAAACAAAGTGAGAGGCGGCAATTATGGTAAAAATCATCGTACTGTTGGAAAACGGGACGGAGTCGTCAAAACTGAAATGCAGGCACGGGCTTTCTCTGTATGCGGAAACGGAAACGCATAAAATTTTGTTTGACATGGGTCCGAACGACCTGTTTCTGAAAAATGCCGAAGCGCTCGGCGTGGATCTTGCCGATGTTGATATTGCGGTAATCTCACACGGGCATGTCGATCACTGCGGCGGACTGAAATGCTTTTTGGAAAAGAACCGAAAGGCGAAGATTTATATTCGTCCGCAGGCATTGGAAGCGCACTATGTTAAAGTCCTCGGCATCCCCTTCTATGCGGGAATAGACAGAGCGCTTTTGCCCGAAAACCGATTTGTGTTTACCGATGAGGTTCATGTGATCGACAACGAAATTATGCTGTTTTCTGAGGCTTCCGGGAGCTTCCCGTTGCCGCAATCGGACGGCAATCTGTTTGTGAAAAGAAACGGAAAAATGGTTCCGGATGACTTTTGCCATGAGCAGAATCTCATCATTACATCCGGAGACAGTCACATTCTGATCTGCGGGTGCGCTCATGCCGGCATCGTGAATATTGTACATCGGGAAAAAGCGCTCATCGGGAGCGACCCAAAGGCGGTGATCGGCGGGCTGCACCTTTATGAGCCGACAAAGAAGCGCTATGAAAGTGACAGCTATATTGACAGCGTTGCCGCTGCGCTGGCAGAAGGCAAATCGTCTTATTACACCTGCCACTGTACCGGGGAGAAAGCATACGAAACAATGAAAGACCGCCTGGGCGCTCGCCTGACTTACCTGCGCACGGGGGCGGAGCTTCGGATATAACTTTTTGGGGGGACATAACAATGTCAAAACGGGTACGGCAGATTGCCGGCATTTTCTCGGCGATCGCCGCTTATTATCTCATTCACGAAGGCGCACATTTGCTGTATGCCTTGTACGCCGGCGTGTTCAAACAAATCAATTTTATGGGGCTGGGTGTGCAGATCGATGTCTATGCCGAACGCATGACGGATATGCAGCTCGGCATTTTCTGCCTTGTGGGGGCGCTTGCGACTTTTTGTGCGGCATCCCTGCTGACGGCATTTGCAAGGAAAATCTGTAACGCCAAGAGTAAGCTGCTGCGCGCTGTTGTCTACCACATAACAATCGCCTTTCTGTTGCTTGACCCGCTTTACTTAAGCGTCCTGTGCGGCTTTTTCGGCGGTGGGGATATGAACGGCATTGCTCTCCTTTGCCCGGAGTGGGCGGCAAGGGTGATATTCGGCGTATTACTCGCTGCAAATGGGATAGTATTCTGGAAACGGATATTGCCGGTCTATCAGGAATCATTTGCGGAGCTGCCTGCTAAGGTGTCAAAACAATCTGACCGATCAAAAAGGTAAAAAAGCCGAGAAAACCGCCGGCATGGACGGGATGCCATGCCTGTCAGGCACGGTGACCGTGATGGCTGTCCGGGAAGGATAAAAAGCCGAACGCCTCCGCACGGCGTATGCGCTCTTTTCTCTTGTGCCGCACAGAATCTGCTGCCGGGCGAACCCAATTTCGTTTTTGAAGACCGGTATCGCGCGGGATGCTGCGGTGATTCCGGCGTGATTTGAGAGAATCAGAAAATAAGGAAGGTTTGAAAATGTCGGGCGTTTAAAGGTTGCAAACGAAATAAAACTGTGGTATAATAAATGCGGATAACATTTACCCGATAGGCGCAGTTAATCTGCCGCATTTTGCGAATTTGCCGGCTTCGCCGCCGAATTCATGAGGCTTTGCTTAAATATACGGTATAACCAATGCGGATAACATTTTCCGGGTGGGCGCAGTTAATCTGCCGCATTTTGCGAATTTGCCGGCTTCGCCGCCGAATTCATGAGGCTTTGCTTAAATATACGGTATAACCAATGCGGATAACATTTTCCGGGTGGGCGCAGTTAATCTGCCGCATTTTGCGAATTTGCCGGCTTCGCCGTCAAATTCATGAGGCTTTGCATAAATATGCGGTATAACCAATGCGGATAATATTTTCCGGGTAGGTGCAGTTAATCTGCCGCATTCCGGCGTTTCACATGAGTTTGCGGTATAATAACCACAGGAAATCTTGTTGACACAGTTGATCTGCCGGACGGCAGCATGGAGTTTGCTATGACCAGTCAGCTTTTATCTGAAGCAGAAACATTTTCCCCGGAAGAAACGGAGAAGCTCGGCGCTTCGCTTGCGGAGCGGCTGCATGCCGGGGATTATATTGCACTGCGCGGCGATCTCGGTGCGGGAAAAACAGCATTCACGCGCGGTCTGATTCGCAGGTTTCTGCCGGGAGTTTCGGTTAAGAGCCCGTCTTATACGCTGGTGAATGAATATCGCGGAGCAGAGTGTCCGATCTATCATTTTGATATGTATCGGATTGAAAGCGAGGATGATCTGTTTTCCATCGGATATTATGATTACCTGGAGGATGGGATCTGCATTGTAGAGTGGAGTGAAAAAATCCCGTATGCGATCCCGGCTGGGCATTACTGCGTGTCGATCGAAAAGTGTCCGGAGGACGAGGAGAAAAGAATCATCCGCATTGTGCGGGTTCTGCCGGATGCCGCGGTCGGATGAGCCATGCCGGATCGCTTTCGATCGTTTGTGCGCCTTGCTGAGTGGACTGCATGACCGGACTGCGCGGCTCCCGTTTACATACCGGCGTGCGGAACGGGAGAACGGCAGAAGGTTGTTCCGGCTTGATGCCGCTTGCGCAAGGAGCGGAGGGCAGAACGATGCATTTCGTCTGCCGATGCGGTTTCTGACGCCCGGGAGGTCTTCGGTGATTGCTCCGGACGTCCGCGGAAGCCTGACAGACGCCGCATGCGCCGCAGGCATGCGGCTTTGACTCTGCAAGAAAGGGAGCTTTTGCAAATGCAAAAGCCATGGATGCATATATGAAAATACTGGCGCTTGATACAACGGAAAATACCGTGTCCGCAGCGGTGTGCGAGGATGAAATGCCGCTGGCGCACTGCACGCTTTCTGCGACCCGGACACACAGTGAAATGCTGCTTCCGATGATCGAAAGTCTGCTTTCCGGACTGCATCTGCGGCATGAGGATATAGATTTGTATGCCTGCTCTGCCGGTCCCGGCTCCTTCACCGGTGTGCGGATCGGCGTGGCGACCGTCAAAGGGCTGGCGTTCGGCAGAGGCAAGCCTTGCATGGGGGTATCTGCACTTGAGGCGCTTGCATGGAATCTTGCCGGGTTTCAGGGGCTGATTTGTCCCGGAATGGATGCAAGGCGCGGGCAGCTCTATCAGGCATTGTTTGAAGGAGACGGCATATCGGTCCGTCGCATTACGCCGGATCGGGTCGTGACGGCAGAGGCGCTTGCCGGGGAGCTGGCAGAGCGTTCGGACGGCTTGCAGGTTCGTTTTTGCGGCGGGGGATATGACTTGATGCTGGCGGCTTGTACGGGACTTCAATCGGTTGCCCACACTCCGCCGCTTCTTCGGCGCGAGAATGCCTGCTCGGTTGCGCGCTGCGCATTCCGGCGCTATACGGAGAATCCCTCCTGTGCGGCCGATGATCGGGGAATCCTGCCGCTGTATTTGCGGGATTCTCAGGCGGAGCGGGAAAGGAAGGCGCGGGAGAGCGCTTCCGGGGAAGAAAAGACTTAAAAATATCGGCACGGGAAGGGCTGCGGGCGGCTGTGTCGGAAAACACGTCCAAAGTCGGCGCGCGGGGGAAGGGCATCCGGAAACAGCCGAAGCTGCACAGGATGCAGGTAAAACCGAAAACGGAATGCGTTGGACCGTGGTGCCGGAGGAGATTTCTTTCTGTGCGGCGGAGGACGGCGCTTCCTCTGGAATCAGACAATCGGCAGCATGTGCTGCTTTCTACGGAGAGGAGAAAAAGGATGGATACGGAAAAGAGAGTCATTGCCATCGGATGTGATCATGGGGCGTTTGAATTAAAGGAGCTTTTGAAGGAGCATTTGGAAAAACGCGGGATTGCATACCTTGATTTCGGGACGGAGAGCACAAAGAGCGTGGATTATCCCGTATATGCGGATAAGGTTTGCCGTGCCATTCGGGAAGGCAAGGCGTCGCTCGGCATTCTGCTGTGCGGAACCGGAATCGGGATGAGCATTGCGGCGAACAAGCATCACGGAATCCGGGCAGCATGCTGCTCGGATACCTTCAGTGCCCGGCTGACCCGGAATCACAACGATGCGAATGTGCTTTGCATCGGTGCGCGTGTGGTCGGAGCCGGATTGGCAATGGATATTTGCGATCAGTTCCTGGATGCCGCATATGAGGGGGGCAGGCATGCCAAGCGGGTTGCCATGGTGATGGAACTGGAGCAGAGTGAAGCCGAAAAAGAATAACGGCACTCTCCTGAAGACCGAATTACGCAGGGACCCTGCATTCGGGCATCCCTGTGCGGCTTCGGCGGGCTACATAGGAAGGAAAGGTACTGATTTATGCCGGTATACTATCTTGCAATTGATATCGGTGCATCCGGAGGGCGCCATATTCTCGGATGGATGGAGGGGGAACGCCTTTGCGTCCGGGAAATGTACCGGTTTCCGAACGGAATGCAGAATAAAAACGGAACGTTGGTCTGGGACACGGATGTGCTGTTCCGGCACATCCTTTGCGGGCTTGCTGCCTGTCGGGACGAGGGGATGGCGCCCGCCTTCCTCGGAATTGACACATGGGGCGTAGACTTTGTATTGCTCGACCGGGCGGGGAATCGGCTGGAAGACGCCGTCTCGTATCGGGACGGCAGAACCGCCGGGGCGGATGCGGAGGTCTGCACTTTAATCGGTGATGAAGCGCTGTATGCCGAAACAGGCATCCAGAAGCAGCCGTTCAATACGATCTATCAGCTGTGGGCGTTGAAAAAGCGCTCTCCGGAGCTTTTGCGGGAGGCAGAGCGCTTTCTGATGATTCCGGAGTACCTGACGTTTTTGCTGACCGGCAAGCAGGCTGCGGAGTACACCAATGCCACAACAACGCAGCTGGTCCGGGCAGAGAGCCGGACCTGGAGCGAAAGACTGCTGCGCCTTCTTGATCTTCCAAAACGGCTGTTTCTGCCGGTTATGATGCCGGGCACGCGGGTCGGTTCGCTGCTGCCGCAATGGCAGCGTGCGCTTGGGTTTGACTGTACTGTGATGCTGCCTGCCACGCACGATACCGGGTCAGCGGTTCTGGCAGTGCCGATGCAGGAGGAGCATGCGGCGTATATCAGCTCCGGTACGTGGTCTCTTGTGGGGACAGAACGGAGAGATCCGCTGCTGTCGGAGCGGAGCCGGCTGTGTAATTTTACAAACGAGGGCGGCTATGACGGCAGCTTCCGGTATCTGAAAAATGTCACCGGACTGTGGATGATCCAGTCTATGAAGAAGGAATTGCAGGATATGGGGCAGACGTATACCTTTGATGCGCTCTGCCATATGGCAATGCAGCAGCCTTCCCGGCTTCGTATTCCCGTCAATGATCCGGCATTTCTGGCGCCGGACAGCATGATTCGCGCGGTAGAGCACGCCTGCGGGCAAAGCAATATGTCTGTCGGCTCGCTTTTCTCGACAGTGTATCAGAGTCTGGCGGACTATTACGGCGACTGCATCAGAGAGCTGGAGGTGCTGGACGGGGCTGAGGTGTCCGCGCTTCATATTGTGGGCGGCGGCAGCCGGGACGGATATCTGAATCAGCTGACGGCAAATGCCTGCCGGAAGCCGGTGTATGCGGGGCCCTCCGAGGCAACCGCCATCGGAAATCTTCTGGCGCAGATGCTTGCCTGCGGCGTATTTCCGGATGTGCCGGCAGCGCGGGAGGCTGTGCGCGGGGCGTTTCCTCCGGAGATTTTTCTTCCGGAGGGATAAGTAGGAGCGGCGCTTCGGAGGTCCGGGCAAGCCGCCTGCGCCTTCTCGGGTCGGAGACAGGCATCCTTTATGCTGTATTCTGACAGAATCATGATACTTTGGCATCCGGATTAGACCGGAGAAAGGGATGGTGGGATTGATGAGGGATATGTACGCATTGGCAAAGCAGGAATACCTGCGTCTCGGGATTGATACGGAGCGTGCGATTGAAACGCTTTCGGTTACTCCGATCTCCATGCACTGCTGGCAGGGAGATGATGTGATCGGATTTGATCATGAGGGCGGTCTGGACGGAGGTATTCAGACAACAGGGAACTATCCCGGAAGGGCACGGACGCCGGATGAGCTGATGCAGGATCTTTCCTTTGCCTTCGGTCTGATCGGCGGAAAGAAAAAGCTGAATCTGCATGCCAACTATGCGATTTTTGAAGGCGGGAAATGGGCAGATCGCGATGCGCTGCAGCCGGAGCATTTCAAAAAGTGGGCGGATTTTGCGATTGAGCGCGGAATGGGGATTGATTTTAATCCGACGCTGTTCTCTCATCCGATGGCAAAGGGCTTGACGCTTTCCTCTCCGGATGCCCGTATCAGACAGTTCTGGATCCGACATGTGCAGGCATGTATCCGTATTTCGCAGTATTTTGCCGAGGTGACCGGCGTTCCCTGCGTGATGAATATCTGGATGCCGGACGGCTTTAAGGATGTGCCGGCGGACCGGCTGGGACCCCGCATGAGGCTGCGTGAGTCCCTGGATGAAATTCTCTCCATGCCCTATGACCGCAAAAAGGTGTGTGTGACGCTGGAATCCAAGGTGTTCGGAATCGGCTTGGAGGCGTTTACCGTCTGTTCCGCAGAGTTTGCCGCGAACTATGCCGCGCGCGCAGGAATTGTACCGTTGATGGATACCGGGCATTATCATCCGACCGAAGTGGTTTCGGAAAAGATTTCCGCTATGCTGACCTTTTATGACCGTATTGCGCTTCATGTCAGCCGCCCGATGCGGTGGGATTCCGATCATGTTGTGCGTCTGGACGATGAAACGCGCGAGATTGCCAAAGAGATCGTGGCGTCCGGAAGAATGGATGATGTTGCGATCGCACTGGATTATTTCGATGCTGCAATTAACCGGGTTGCCGCATGGGTGATCGGGATGCGGAATATGCAGAAGGCGCTTTTGGAGGCTCTTCTGACGCCGCATGAAACGCTTGCCGCGCTTCAGGATGCGGAGCGCTTTACCGAACTGCTTGCGCTGCAGGAGGAGCTGAAAACCCTCCCGATGGGCGCGGTCTGGCAAGAATTCTGCACAAGATGCGGCGTGGATGCCACCGAAAAGTGGATGGATCGGGTTTTGAATTATGAAGAAACGGTGCTTTGCCGCAGAAAATGATGCACCGAAGCGGGGCACGAAATATGACTGCCGCTGCAGCATCGGTCTGACAAAGCATGATTCAATTGCATAGAGAGTAAAAAGACCGTCAGAACGGATTAAGGCTTGACGGTCTTTTTTGTTGACAAAACGTGCATTTGGGGTGTAAGGAACAAAAAGCTCCTCCGTGTGACACCGGATCAAACGGAGGAGCGATTGTTTTACTGCGGCTTAATTGTTTGCGTAATTTGAATGACAGAGGTCAGACATTTGCTGTGGCAGGCTTCTTTCCGGAACCGGAGGTCATTTCCTCTGCGCAGGGTCTTTCCATGCTGTCAGAGGCATTACCCGATGCGTGATGGCTGAACGTGGGGACCATAGCGGTCAGAAGCTCAATAAGCTCATTGCTGCAGCTCTCTCTGCGAAGCATATCATCCGCATCCTGCCGGATAATTGCTTCATGCAGGCGGTCAAGCTGTGCAAAAAGAAGCGCTGCATCCGGATTTTCTGCTTTGCCGATGAATATTTTTTTGTGCAGCGTCGGGCAAAGCCCTTCCTCCGCAGTCAGAAGCTCTTCATACAGCTTTTCACCGGGTCTGAGACCGGTGTATTCGATCCGGATATCCCGATTCGGGATCAGACCCGAAAGCTGGATCATTTTACGTGCCAGGCCGTCGATCCGGACAGGCTTGCCCATATCCAGAACAAAGATCTCACCGCCCTGTCCCAATGCCGCAGAGGTCAGAACCAGCTGCGCCGCTTCCGGGATTGTCATAAAATACCGGATGATATCGGGGTGCGTGACCGTGACCGGTCCGCCCTCCAGAATCTGCTTCCGGAACAAGGGGATCACAGAGCCGTTGGAGCCGAGCACATTGCCGAACCGCACGGCGCTGTATGCCGTTTGCGGGTAGCGCTGCCGCATGGCGGTGACGATCATTTCGCACACACGCTTGGAGGCGCCCATGACATTCGTGGGGTTGACCGCTTTGTCGGTGGAGATCAGAATGAATTTGGAAACGCCGGCTTCTCCTGCGGCTTCGGCGGTGTTCAGGGTGCCGAAAATGTTGTTTTTGACTGCCTCTGCCGGAGAAACCTCCATGAGCGGGACGTGTTTGTGGGCGGCGGCGTGGAACAGAAGCTCCGGACGGTATGTTTTGATGATTTTGCGGATGCATGCCCGGTCGCGGACTGAGGCAATCAGGACGGTCAGATGCAGACTGTCTCCGTACCGGCGGGTCAGCTCCTGCTGAATATCATACGCATTGTTTTCATAGATGTCCACAAGAATCAGCTCACGCGGCTGGTGCGCGGCGACCTGCCGGCAAAGCTCCGAGCCGATAGATCCCCCGCCGCCGGTCACCATGACGGTTTTTCCCCGGATAAATGCAAGCATGTTTTCATCGGCAAGATTGACCGGCTCTCTGCCAAGAAGCTCTTCCATGGTGAAGTCACGGATGTTCTGCGAAAGATTGGAGGTGTCAGCCAGATCGGACAGACGCGGCAGAATCTTGACGGCACAGCCGGTATGACTGCATTGCTCCAGAATGGACGCCCGGCGTTCGTTGTCAGCCGAAGGAATCGCGATTATGATTTGCTCGATTGCGTTTTCCTTGCATATTTTTTCATATCCGGCGCGGTCGCTGACGATCCGAATGCCCATCACGCGTTTTCCCTGCTTGGAGGGGCTGCAATCACAGATCAGGACCGGATCGATCTTACTGACCGGGTTGGTTTTGATTTCGCTCAGCAGAATACGGCAGGCTTCTCCGCCGCCGATGATCAGGGTGCGCTTTCTTACAAGTCCGCGGTTGACTGCGTCCCGCTGCCTTCTGCCCTGCTCATAATCCCGGTACAGACGGTAGCAGATGCGGAACAGAAACAGTGCGATTGTGACGGTAAAGGTTGTGAGCAGATAGAAGTATGCGGGGATGACGGTCCGGATGAGGAGGCGGCTCAGTACAAACCCGAGCATTCCTGCCGTGATTGATGCCGTCAGACACATAAAGAATTCCTTTGCCTGTGCGTATCGCCACAGGCTCTGATATACACCGAACACTGTCAGAACAACAGGATAAATCAGCACGGTCAGAAGCAGGAGCGATAAAAACACATCGCTGCCGACAGTGACATATTGTCTGGAGATGTACCAGCAAAATGAAAAGGCACAGACCGTGATCAGAATATCGATCAGAAAAAGGAAAAATGCACGCAAGCGAGCCATAGGGATCAACCCTTTCTTATGAGATGGAAATCGAATGTGCGCAGGAACCGGCTGCGCAGGAAGGAGGAAATGCTGTAAGCCGGGCAGAGCGCTCTGCGGAGGCTTGTTTTGAGAGCATTCGGTTCGGGAGCCGGAAAGAGCAGACGCCGCTGTCGGACGGAGGTCTGCCTGAAAAACACCTTTTTCGGAGTACTGCACCGGCACGGGCATAACCGATTTGCCGTTTTATTTCAGAAACTCCCGGAGCAGACGGGTGTTTTCGGCGATATCGATCTGGATGATCAGCATTTTGTTGTACCATGCGCCGCGATAGGTCCCATCGAACGGCACCCTGCCTGTTTCAAAGGTCAGGGCATTGCGGTTCTGCATGACATCGGTTGCCAAAGAGACAAGCGTGGAGTAGGACAAATTGGTGGATACAATGTCCAGTGCTTCATCGATCATGGAGATAACCTGCGACAGTGTGGCGGAGGAAGTGACCCGGTTGCAGATTGCGATCAGAATATCGCGCTGCCGGCGGGTCCGTTCAAAGTCGTTGCCGAGCGTGCGGTTTCTGGCATGATGCAGCGCTTCTGTTCCGTTCAGGCGGTTCATTCCGGGCTTGAGCTGGTCGCCCCAACCCTTTGATTGGTAATAGGTGATCTCTTCTGCGGTCAGACTGACGTCAATTCCGCCCACGGCATCGACGATCCGGATCAATCCGTCGAAATCAACGGTGATATAATTCTGAATGTCCAGTTCAAAGACGTCGTTGACCGTGTTGATGCAGAGACCGATGCCGCCATAGGAATATGCTTCGTTGATTCTTGTCCAGTCATGTCCCTCAATCGGAACCAAACAGTCCCGCAGGATGTTGATCAGCTTGATTTTGTGGGTTACTTTGTTATAGGAGGCGATGATCATGGAGTCCGATCTGCCGCGCTCATATTGCTCACGCGCATCTCTTCCGAGCAGCAGGATATTGATGACGTTCGGATCAATGGGATCTTTCCCCCAGATCGGGTCGTTTGAGGTTTCCGGCGGATCGGTTTCCGATCCCGGGGTCGGCTCCTCCGTATCCGGTTCGGTGTCATCGGGATGTGCGGTGACAATATTGTCCGGCTCGGGCGGGAGTGTATACGTACCGTCGCGGGAGACGATCGGGATCGGCTCGGTGCCGTCGCGCAGCTTACCCATGACATAAAAGCTGAGCGCAACGCCGCAGATCAGGAGAATGACAATCAAAAGCAAAAGGACGATCAGAATGTACTTCCATGCCTTCCGCTTTTTTTGGTTTTTTTGAAATGTGCTGTTTTCGGATGTGTTTTGTGTCATTTCGGTATTCCTCCCAAAGGGACCGGTGAAAGTGCGAAAGCCCGAGGGGCACAGAATTATTCTGCGCCCTCCTGCTTGCTTTGATAGGCATACTTGCCATAGCTTCCGTAGTATCCGTAATAATATCCGCCCTCAGCCAGCGCTGCCGGGGTCATATTGAGCACACAGCCGATGACAGGGGTGTGGCTTTCAGCCAGCGCGCCGATACCGTCCAGAATCTTGTCGCGGTCCGCATAATCATGACGGACCGTATACAGGATGCCGTCTGCCATCGGGGCAAGCGAGGCGGCGTCCGCCAGAATTGCGGAGGGCGCCGTATCAAGAATGATGAAATCGGCTGCACCGCGCAGATTTTTCAAAAGCAGACGCATGCGCTCTGAGGAGAGCAGCTCCGGCGCGTTGCGGCAGGGCGAGCCGCCCGCCATGACCGTCAGCTTCTCTTTTCCGCCGCTTTCACAGGAAAACAGGCTTAGGGCGCTGTTGTCGCCGCCCAGATAATCGCTCAGTCCCTTTGCGGAGGGGACGATTTGCAGCGCTTCCTCCACGGACGGCTTTCGGATGTCGCAGTCCAGAAGGATTACTTTCTTGCCGCTGCGCGCCAGAGAAAGTGCGAGATTGACGCACAGAGTGGTTTTTCCTTCGCCCTCCAGCGTGCTGGTGACCATCAGGATGCCTCCGTCCGGCATGCTCTTTTCCAGCCTGCTGCGGACAAGACGGACTGCTTCGGCAAACCGCTGCGGTGTATCGGACAGGGAGAGGAGAAGCCGGTTGTTTTTCTGGTTGGTGCGTTTTTTGGGCTTGATCTTCGGAATGCCTCCGAGATACCGCACGTTCAGGATGGCGCGGATCTGTCCGGGAGAGCAGACCGTGGCGCGGGTGAGAATGTACCAGAGGATCAGAAGGCAGAGAAGCGCCGCTCCGATGAGCAGTCCCTTTCCCGCCGCATTCCCGTAGGCGGGGTGGTTCAGCGGCAGGGCTGCAACGCCGGAGTCGTCCAGAAGCTCCAGATTGGTGTCACCCACAACATATTCTGCGATCTGCGGATAATTCCGGATCACAGAGAGCAGGATGTCATACACCAGCTGCGGGTCCTTCCCGGTTACGGTCAGTGTGAAAATGTTGGTGTTTTCCAGTGCTTCTGCCGAAACGGAAGCCGGAAGATAGGGAAGATTCAGCTCGTTTGCAACGATGCTGCTCAGCATGTTGCTTCGCAGGATATAGGGGAAGGTTTTCCCAAGCTGCTCGGCTGCCGCGGCATTGTAATACTGCGTGCTGGTGCCGTAATCATTGCTGATGCTGACCGAAAAGGAGGCGTAAGAGGTGTACAGCGGGACATAATTCTTTCTTGTCCGGTATATCAGAATGCCGCAGATAAGACCGGTGATGATCAGAACCGGTATCAGATATCGCTTCAGCGCTTTCAGAGTCAGGCTGATCAGGTCCTGCGGACTGTAGCCGGCAATGCCTGCCGGGGACGTGCGTTCTTCTGCTGTCATGATCGTGCATAAACCTTTCTGTGAACAGAATGTGGGGAAATCCGGGACAAATCAGCGGCGCTTCGGAGGCGTTTCGGAATCCTCCGGCTCCTGCTGCCGCGCTGCCGCGGCATAACGGCCTTCCTGCCGTGCATAATGTCCGGTATAGCCTCCCTGCCCGTAGTGCTGCCGGTGGTAGCCGCCGTAGCCATAGCCGTAACCGTAGCCATAGCCGCGGAAAGCGGAAACCTGAGACGCTACTCTGACATTGTTGAATACGCACCCGAGAAATTTCGATCCGGTTTCCTTCAGGGCGTCAACGGTGTCGTTGAGTGTGCGGACCCGTGCGATATCCTGCCGTACAACAAGAATTGCCGCATCGGCATAGCCGACAATGCTCTCCGCATCCGGACCGACGGAAATCGGAGGAGTATCGATGATGATATAATCGGTTTCCTCACGCGCCTTGGCGAGGAGCTTTCTCAAAGCGTCCGGCTCGATATATTCCGCAACGGATGCGTCACCGGGTTTGCCGGGAAGGATCAGAAGACCGCTGCCCGGATCGGTGAAGAGAAGGTCCCGCGCACTTTTTGTTCCCTGCAAAAGGTCCGTGACGCCGAAGGCGGCGTTTTTCCCCTTTCCGAACAGGCGCATGACAGCGGGACGCTTGATATCTCCGTCCACCAAAAGGACGCGCGCATGCTTCTGCGCCAGCGCAACGGCAAGGTTGGCGGCAACGGTTGTTTTTCCTTCGTTTTCAAAAACGCTGGTCACCGCGATGATCCGGCAGGACTTTCCCGAGGCGGCATACTCTACCGCAGTGCGGAGCTTTTTATAGGATTCGACAAAACCGAAGCTGGTGCGCGGGTCGGAGATGAGAAGTCCGCTCTTCTGGTTGGAAAAGAGGGTCCGCAGAGTCTTTTTGCGCTCATGGTATATGGTTCCGAGCAGGTGCGCGTCAACGCCGCGCCGGAATTCCTGCTCGGTTTTCACGGTATCATGCAGGAAATGGAAATACAGGGCAAGCAGGAGAACGACGGAAAGCATGGTGATTGCCGTGACCTTACATACCGTGCGCCACAGATGCATGTCGTTGGAGGGAGAGGATGCAACGGAGGGATGCTGAAGGATGCTGATTGACGCGCTGTTGAGAAGCTGGGCTGTGATGGCGGTGTGGTTGCTCAGAAGCGCGTCAAGGAAGGTCCATGCTTCGTCCGGAGAGGATGCCGTGACACTGACCGTAATCAGGTTGGTATCCGGGATCTGAACCGCATTGACGGTGCCGGGAAAGGAATCGATCCCGAGCACGCCGCAGATCCGGTTCCGCATCGTGCGGCTGTTGAGCATGCCCGAGAATGCGGAGGCAATTCTGCCGGCAGAGGTCAGATTCGTATAAACCGTGGAGGTCGTCCCGGTGACGGATACCACACAGGTTGCCTGCGAGGTATAGACCGGGCGATAGGTCTCACTGACCGTGATATAGGTGACGGTGAGGGCGATGATGCCGGCAGACAGGATCAGCCACCATTGCTTCAGAATGTCTGAGACTACGGTCCACAGATATTGGGGATCGGACAGAATGCTGCGGCTGCTTTGATTTTCCGTATTCTGTGTCATGCGGCTTTTTCCTCCTCAACTACGACAAGCAGTACGGTTTTGCCGGCTGCGCCGTCCTTTTCACAGGTGTAGGTGACGGTGTATACGCCCGCCTCATCGGAAGGAACCTCACCGCTGATGCGGACTGCGGAAAGGGCTTCCGCATCCTTTCGCACCGTGCTTTCTCCGGCATAGCGCACACCCTCAAGATAAGCGGCGGGATCGAATGCCTCGCCCTTTTTCAGATAGATCATATAGTCGGACAGAAGGATTGCCGGTGCCTTTTCTTTTTCCTGAGCATTTTGCGGTTCAACGGTAAACGGAACGGTTACCGTTACGGTATCCCCCATGCTGTTGGAAACCGAAAGCTTGACATGCCATGTGCCGACCGTGTTCAGAAGCGCCGTGTCGGTCAGGTACATTTTGACAGAGCCGGATATATCGCCGTCCATGCAGTCGGAGGCGGCGATGGAGTTCCGCAGAGAGACCGTTGTCCCGGAGGGGAAGATCAGGGGGGACTTCAGATAGATGCGCGGCGGGACATAGTCTTCATAGATCAGCGTCCGGGTCTTTTTGACGACATGCCGCGCGGAATCGACCACGGCATAGGTGACGGTGCATTTGCCCGGCTCAATGAATTTTGATTTGCCCTCCACGATCAGATTTCCGGTCAGATCGCCGTCCTCACGGTCCGTGGCATACACGCCTTCCTTCAGGCGCTCCTCAGGATCGGTGATGCGGACGGTGAGCGTGTCGCTTTCACAGGTGATCACGGGGGCGCTGTCCCGGGAGAGGAGCCTTTGACGGAGCATATAGCTGCCGAGGCAGACAACGGATATAAGCGTCAGGATCAGAATGATTGGTTTCAGCTTCAGAAAATTCATGCTTGTCCAGCTTTCTTCGGGGACGGTACCGAACCGGTGCAGGCTGCATATCGCAGAGGCACGGTCCTCCGTAAACCGGAGGATGCGGGGTCCCCGATCGGAATGTGCGCCTCGGAGGGCGCCGGATGCGCGGGCGGTTGACGCCTGCCGAAGGAATACGGCTGCGGTTCATGCGGCGCGCAGGCGCATCTTAAACGGGAGGAAAACGTCTGTCATCAAAGACACGGAATCAGCGGGTGAAGGGAAAGGGCTCTGTAACAGCGGTCGGCTGTTCTCCGGACAGGATCCGGTTCGGATTCTGTGCGAGGAGCAGCTCCGCCGCGCGGGGGGAGAACGTTTCGCTGAGCCATGTATATACAGTGTCGAGCGGCGGGGTGCGGTGGCGCGGGGAGTGCGCATCGCTTGCCACGGCGTGCACCAGCCCGTGCCGGATCAGAGCCATGGCACAGCTTTGCTCCGTTTCTCCGAAGCGCCCGAGCAGACTTCCCTTGTTGACCTGCATAAGGCAGCCCGCCTTTACAAGCCGATAGGCGAGGTTAAGATCGTCCTGAATGAAAAAATAGCGTTCCGGATGCGCAATCAGAGGGAGCCATCCGGCATCCTGCATGTCGTGAAGCGTCTTTTCCACAAAGTCCGGATCTTCGTCAAACCCGAATTCCGTCAGTACGCAGCGGGTGTCGCCGAGCGGAAGGAGGATACCCTCCGCAAGTTCCGAAACAGTGTCCTCTCCGGCGTATACCTCCATTCCCGTCAGGATCCGGATCGGTATGCCGCAATCCTCCAGCGCATGCCCCAGCGCATCCGCCGCCTCCCGCACGGTCAGATGGAACAGCGGGTCCGTGTGGTCGCCGAAGCCGCGGCTGTGCGGGGTGGCAACGATTTTTGCGGTGCCGCTTTCCGCAGCCATGGCAGCCATGCGGAGGGTGCTTTCCTCCGAGGGAGAGCCGTCGTCAAGACCGGGGAGTATATGCATGTGAAGATCGGTAAAGTATAGTGGCATTCTTTCTTTCCTTTCGGGTGCCGCATTCCGGCGGACTCGGCGCAGCGGGCTTCCCGCCGGCACCGTGTTTCCGAAAATGGGGCATGGCGCTGCGGAGGCTCTTGGAGACGAAACCCGGCTCCTCCGTATGGTGCCGGGATGCGGAGAACGGCATCCCTCCGGCTTCGGCACGCCGCAATGACGGCGTCGGGAGATTTGACTCAAAGAACGGGCTGCGGCCTTCCCTTTTTCGGGATTTCTGCATTCTACATCATTATATCAATATGTGCAGGCTGTGTCAATACTGTATGAGAAGAAGAAAAACCCACATGAGGGGGAATATGAGGGACTTTTGTGCGGCTGTGCCGGACCCTTTTGGGCGGGAACGGCATCTGCCTCCCGGGGAGAAAGCCTGACGGTGGGTTCGGGCATTTTTCTTCTTATGAGCATGCGGCTTGCCTGTCTTGCGGGCGGGAGTATGTTCGCTTGGTGCGGGCACAGATTCCCCTTCAAAGGAGCAAGCTGCGGCTTTCGGCACGGAAAAATACGCCGACACGTACTTCGGGAAGGACCGGGCGCTGCCATCCGGAGGCGAACCTGCATGGCTCACAGCATGCCGGGCACTTTATTCAGGGCGCGGCTGCCCGGACAAAGGGCAACGAAGGGCGCCGCCGTTTGGAAAAAGCACCGTCCGACTCCGATATTCTGTGCATGCTTCACCCGGCTGCCGTGCGGGATATGAATTCCTGTCCCGCACGCGATACCGGGAGCCTTGCGGCAGACCGCATCGGGCAGGGACGAAAGAACATACAGCCGGAAGCCGTTGTCTTCAGAATCTTTTTCGACGGGAAAGCAGCCGCAGAAGCCTGTGTCTTTGCGAAAGCAGCAGAATCCAAAGGCTTCCGTACAGCCTGAGCAGAGGCGAATCCGCGCGGAGACATCTCCCTTTTCGGTAGAGCTTTGATGCAATCCCGACGATATCGGATGCCGAAAACGGACCTTCTCCGCGCTCGTAGGCATCGCCGCAGACATAAAACGCTCCGTTTTTTTCGCATTTTGTGACGCGGTGAAGCAGAAGCGACTGACTCTCTGTGCAAATAAGCAGGATATCTCCCCTTCTCGGCGTTCTGCGGAGCGGGGAAATCAGCACGCTGTCCCTGCCGCCGCAGAGCGTGGGGGACATGCTCCCGCCTGTGACGTGCAGCAAGAAATCGCCGCCGTTTTCGATGATCGGCCGCATGGCGGCGAGCGCTTCCTTAGAGCTGAGCGGCTGTGAAGGATCCTGCATGAAAATCCACCTCGTCTTTCGCTTCGGCGAAAGCCTTCCTTTCTTTGGAGCGATGCGGGCGCATCTGCCCGGAGCAGCGCGTGAGGACGGCTGACGTTTGATGCAAAGCCGCCCGGAATCGGCAGCGAAAGCCCGAGATCCGGTCCCTTCGCATTTTTTGCAAGAGTGCTCCGGCGCGTAAAGCCGGGGCTGCGGCTGCGATGGAGCATACTCCTTTGCGGAACGTCGGTATTTTATCATATTTTTTTGATTTTTGCAAGAAATCCGGCGCAAAAACTGCATTTTTCAAGATTTTTGTCATGTATGCCGGAGCGGAACGCCCGGCAGGACAAATGCGGCGGAAGCCATGAGGTTATGAAGACGGAAATTGCCGTGCACACCGACATGCGCTGCCGACGGCGAGGGCGGTGCAGGGGATACATACGGGAAGAAGCGTAAAATTACAGGAGGCGGCTTTTGCCGCACAAGCTCTGTAAAGCCGTACATGCATATGAGCCGGAAGAGACAAACGCGGGGACGCGGGGAAAAATATGGGGGGGAAGCATCAAAAGCCAACATGGCTTTGTCTGTGCCGCAGACAGGCGTTTGGGGATAAGCCGGAGGGCTTGTGCAGAGTCGGCTGACCGCATGGCTGGGCAGAACTGCCGGAATCCTGCCTTTCGGCGCACTGCCGTCCGCCCGGCAGCTCTGTCGGTGCCGTTTTACACGCCTTTTAACGGGAGGCATTGCCGCAGGGCTTCTTTTTCCGTGACGGCTTCGGCTATGGCCTTGCTTTTGCACGGCGGCAGCTGCGGACTTTTTTTGTCGGCGGTTTGCTCCTGCGGCATGCAGGGTCGGCATATCTCCGGGTCTTTTCGGGATTCCCGGAATACGCAAAAAAGCCGCAGGATGCGGCGGAAAAGGTTTCCGGTATCATCCTTGCGGCTTTTATGAAGTCAGACGGACGCGGGCGCCGCATCGCGGCACAGGACAGAGGCGATGATATCGACCGCTTCGTCAATCAGCTCTTCGGTCAGGCTCGCCATATAGCTGGAGCGCAGGAGGCACTGATTTTCCGGGCATGCGGGCGGAAGCACCGGGTTCAGATAGACCCCTGCATCGTAGATTTCCCTTGCGGCGGAGAGTGTGCGATAGGTTTCGTATGTGTAAATGGGGATAATCGGTGTCTGCGCTTCGATGATCGGAACTCCCGCTGCCTTCAGCCGTTTCCTTGCGTAAGCGGCAATGGAGCCGAGCCTTGTGACCAGCTCCGGATGCTTTTCCAGATACCGCAGTGCAGCCAGTGCGGCAGCGCAGCTTGCCGGCGGAATGGAGGCGGAAAAAATAAACGGACGGGAGGCGTGGCGGACGTACTCGACGACCTCTTCCTTTGCTGCCATATATCCGCCGAGGGAGGCGAGGGATTTAGAAAAGGTTCCCATATAAATGTCAACCTGATGCTCCAGACCGAAATGGCTTGCGGTTCCTCTGCCGCCCTCTCCGATCACGCCGAGTCCGTGGGCGTCATCGACCATGACGCGCGCACCGTATTCCCCGGCGAGTCTGCATATTTCGGGGAGGTTTGCGATCTCGCCGCTCATGCTGAACACACCGTCCGTGATGATCAGGATGCCGCCCTTTCCTTTGCAGAGCACGAGAAGACGTTCCAGATCCTCCATGTCGTTGTGCCGGTATGTGTAGGTTCTGGCAAATGACAGGCGGCAGCCGTCATAAATGGAGGCGTGATTTTCTTTGTCGCACAGAATAAAGTCGCCGTGCCGGGCGATTGCGCTGATGATACCCAGATTAGCCTGAAATCCGGTCGAAAAGGTCATGACGGCTTCTTTGTGCAGAAATCCGGCAAGCTCTTTCTCCAGCTCCAGATGCATTTGCAGCGTTCCGTTCAGAAAGCGGGAGCCTGAGCAGCCTGTTCCGTACTGCGTGACAGCCTGAATGACCGCCTCTGTGACCTCGGGGCAGACCGTGAGCCCGAGGTAATTGTTGGAGCCGAGCATGATGCGGCGCTTTCCCTCCATGATGACCTCGGTATCCTGCCGGGACTGCAATGCGTGAAAATACGGATAAACGCCTTCTTTCTTCAGGGTGCCTGCGAGGGAAGGCTCATAGCATTTGTCAAAAAGATCCATGCGATGTGTGTCTGCGCTCTTTCTGCAGCGCCCGTCTCGGGTATGTCTGCGGGAGCGCAATCCTTTCTGAGATTTATTTTGAAAGCAGGAGCGGGAACGGTTTGCGGCGGCTGCCGCATGAACCGGGAGAAAGGGAGTGCAAAAAAAATCATTTTGCGTTTTTTACACCCCATTTGGCATTGCCTCCGGCAGTCGAACGCCGCCGTTTTGCCGCAGGAAAGTCGAAAGAACAAGGGGCAAAAACGCCCGGGCGCGTATCAAAAATACCGGAATTCCGACCGGCATTTTTGAGGGGCTGCTAAAAACATGAAGGTTTTTAACAGCCCCGGGATTTTGAAAAATCAGAGAAAAAAGCTTGGCTGTTTCCGGCTTTTCCGGATGCGGTCGCTTTTGCGCACGGGACCGGTGTCTGCGCACGGGAATGCCGGCGCACGGGGGGCACTGCGCTTCCGGGAACAGAAGGCACTGCCCGCAATCAGACGGCTGCCGCGTTTTTCTGGCGGTTCAGCTCTTCCTCCTCAAGCTGGCGGTATGCAACCTTGCCGACCAGTGTTTTTGGAAGGGTGTCGCGGAATTCTATATCATACGGCATGGCGTATTTCGCGATGTTTTTGCGGCAGTACGCCAGAAGAATCTGCTTGTTTTCCTCATTCGGTGCGACACCGGGCTTCAGCATGACAAATGCCTTGACCTTCTGCATCTTATAGGGATCGGGGACGCCGATGACGCAGCTCATCTGAACAAGCTCATGCGCGTCCAGAATGTTTTCCAGCTGGGACGGATAGACGTTATAGCCGCTTGTGATGATCATGCGCTTGATGCGCTGGCGGAAATAAATGAAGCCGTCCTCGTCCATGATGCCGAGGTCGCCGGTGTGGACCCAGCGCATGCCGTCCGGATGAATCTGTACGGTTTTGGCGGTTTCCTCCGGGTGATTGATATACTCCATCATGACGGTGGGACCCGCGATGCAGATCTCGCCCTCTTCGCCGTAAGGAACCTCCTCCTGTGTGCCGACCTTTACGATCTTATAGAACGTATCCGGGAATGGTACGCCGATGGAGCCCTCTTTCGCCATATGGAGCGGGGTCAGGCAGCTTGCGGTGACGCATTCCGTTGTTCCGTAGCCCTCGCGCACCTGAATGGTTGCGTGGTGATCAAACAGGAATTTGTCAAAACGCTTTTTCAGCTCGATGGAGAGGGAGTCTCCGCCGCTGAATACGCCCTTGAGGCAGGAGAGTTCCGCATCCTCCATGCAGGGCTGGCGGAGCAGCGCCTCATACAGGGTCGGAACGCCGGCAATCAGGTTGCAGCGGTATTTCTTGACCAGCTTGGCATAGCTTTCCGCTGTAAACCGGGGCACCAGAATGCACCGTCCGCCGTTTGCAAGCATGGAATGAATGCTGACGCCCAGCCCGAAGCCGTGGAACATCGGCATGACCGCGAGCATGGTGTCTCCCGGACGGAACATGGGGTTTGTCGCGATGATCTGTGCTGCCAGCGCGTTGAAGTTGAGATTGGAAAGCAGGATGCCCTTTGTGACGCCGGTGGTTCCGCCGCTGTACAGGATTACGGCGGCATCGCTGCCCTTTTTGTCCGCGCGGTATTTCCAGTGGTATTGCTTTCCCATCCGCATAAAGTCCTTCCAGCGCAGGACGGGTGCGTCCTTCTGGATCTTCCGGATCTTGCGTCCTTCGGTCAGAAGGTAGCCGGTTTTCAGGGGCTGCGCAAGGGCATCCGCAATGCTTGCGATAATCAGCGTGTCAATGCGGACCTTTTCCCGGATTGCGGCGAATTTATAGTAAAACTGATCCAGCGTGATCGCCGCGACCGAATTGGAGTCGTTCAGATAGAACATAATCTCGTTCTCGGAGGACAGCGGGTGAATCATGTTGGCAATGGCGCCGACCAGATTGACGGCATAGAACATGATGACGCACTGCGGACAGTTCGGCATGCAGATGGTGACCCGGTCCCCTTCGCGGATGCCGATTGCCTTCAGGGAACGTGCGCAGAGCTCGGTCTGCTCCTTGAACGCATGATAGGTGGTATGCGTACCCATAAAGTCATATGCGACATAGTCGGGGTATTGCTTTTCGATTTTTTCCACGGCGTTCCACATGGAGCCGGTCTGGTAATCCAGAGTCGGGGGAACATCGCCGTAGTGTGCGAGCCATGGGGCTTTCACTTCGTTCATGTGTGATTTTTACCGTCCGGCAGACGCTTTTCTGCCGGCATCCTTTCTGGTTTGATGAATATTGTTTTTATCGGAAATCTTCGGGTGAATCAATAGGCGACCGGCTCGGAAACGGGGGCGTCCAGCAGCTCCGGCTCCGAAAGGAGCTTTTTCAGAAGGCGGATGGAGTTTGCAAAGTACAAACCGTCCGCGATGCGCTCATCGATTGTGATGCCGAGCGGCAGGGTGTTGCGCATGGCATAGCTTCCGTCCGGGCTGAAGACCGGGGTCAGCTTCTTTTCTCCGACCACCAGAAAGATGGAGTTGGTTCCCCAGTTTGTCAGATGGTGATAGGAGGCGTTCATCTTGATGCTTCCGAGATTGGAAATGAATACCGTGGAATAGTACGGATCGTCATGCTGCATGGCTTTCGGATACCAGCCGTGGTAATCCAGCCAGCGAAGCATCCGCATGACAAAGCGCAGAAGCGGACGCGGGCATTTCATAAGGGTTCCCATCTTGTCGGTCGTTCCGTCTATCTGATTCTTCTTTCTGACGGAAAAAACGATCTTTTCCACCTGCGAATGGATCTGCTCCAGCGGAGGGATGTCGCTTTCCGGGTCGATTTTCACCATGGCGAGCGCTTCCGAGCTGTCATCCTGAAACTGGCGCTTGACGACAAAGGAAAAAACAATCTCGTTCCGCTCATAGAGCCGGTCTCCCGCATAGAAGCGGTTCATTTTGGGACGCAGAACGATGGTTCTGGCGAGAGCCGCACAGATGACGTGAAAGAACGTATAGCGGAATGCGGGATTTGATTCGTTTTTCTTTTCCAGATATGCTTCGATGGCGCTAAGATCGATCTGCTCCTGCATCATGGCTTCGTTGTCGCAGCGGTTGGGCAGCAGAAAGGGCATGAATTTGTGCATGGTGTCCGCGTCGCGGACCAGATAACCGTCTCTGCGGTCACCGCGTCTTCTTTTCACGGTATTTTTTTCGGACATGGCAATGTGCCTCCTGTGCTGTTATTCGTGTCCGGCAGTGTGTCGGATCGGATTTTTGTTAAAGCCTACTTTGCACTGCATAGTACCACTATATTGTACCGCATGATAGCTGGGTTGTCAATAAGCTTTGCCGTATTTTTCTGGATTTTCTTAAAAATATATGCCGGAAGGCATCCGATTTTTCTGAAAAATGCGGAGCAGCGGGTGTTTGCGGGTATGAGTGCTGTCGCCGGCAGGGGAACTTTCAAAATATCGGGATCCGTACAGGCGTCCGGCTTCCGGAAAACATGCCGGATGTCCGGCGGCAGCTTCGGCGCGCAGGCGCTGCTCCTTTGATGCGGGACGGGGACTCTGTGTGAAACGCTCATGTCCTGCCGCTGCCGGAGCTGTGCGGAATGGGATGACTGCGTGCGGTTCGGGTTTTGCGGAATACCGGTCCTGTCTGCGGGCGCACCGGATACGGATATATCCCGGAATGCCTTTCATGTATGTGCGGTTCCGGGTGTCGGGCTGAGAATTGCCCCCTGCAAAAGGCGCTGCGGGACCGGTTCTGCCGAGCGGATTCCCCGTGCTTGATGCGTTTGCCGCGCCGGTTCCTGTGCGCGGCTTCGGGATGCGGGGGTCCTGCGGATGGCGGGGTGCGGCTTCGCTGCCGGTCAGAGAGAAATGCCGGGGCATTCGCGCGAGCCGCCGGGAAGAGCCTGCGGAATATGACCGTCACCGTCGGGCTTTTTCATGCACCTGCCGCGGAAACGCCGGCTGTCTGCGGCGGAAAGCGGGCTCCGGAAACCGTATGCGGACGCGGGAGGACGGGCTGTATTCCGGAGGCGGGGGCAAAGCTGACGTGCCGGATAAAAAGATGCTTCACATGAGAGAAGATTGGGAAAATGATTGACATTTTGCGGAGGATTTGATATAATTTTAAGATGAGGTATAAGGGAGGCTGCCAAAGGGCTGCCTTTGCCCGGGAATCCGAAGGAGGGCACACGCTGTCCTGACGCTCCGGGACCCCGGACACTGAGGAAAGGACGTCTCCGCCGGCGCGGGGACGATGGTATAGGTATGAAATGGACAGGCTTGAATGAGCTGCGCGAGAAATATCTTTCGTTTTTCGAATCGAAAGGACATCTCCGGCTCCCCAGTTTTTCACTGATCCCGAACAATGACAAATCGCTGCTTCTGATCAATTCCGGAATGGCGCCGATGAAGAAATTCTTCACGGGGGAGGTTGAGCCGCCCTGCCACAGGGTTACCACCTGCCAGAAGTGCATCCGGACGCCTGACCTTGAGCGGGTGGGGCACACGGCGCGCCACGGGACATTTTTTGAGATGCTCGGCAACTTCTCGTTCGGAGACTATTTTAAGGATCAGGCGATTCCGTGGGCTTGGGAATTTCTGACCGGCGTTCTGGAGATTCCTTCCGACCGGCTCTGGCCCTCCGTCTATGAGAGCGATGATGAGGCATATGCGATCTGGCGCGACAGGATCGGGGTTCCGGAGGAGCACATTGTGCGTCTCGGCAAGGAGGATAACTTCTGGGAGCACGGAACCGGTCCCTGCGGTCCCTGCTCGGAGATTTATTTTGACCGCGGGGAGAAGTACGGCTGCGGAAAACCGGACTGCAAGCCGGGCTGCGACTGCGACCGCTATATGGAGATCTGGAACAACGTCTTTTCGCAGTTCAACAATATGGGCGACGGTACCTACACCGAGCTGACGCACAAGAACATCGATACCGGCATGGGCTTGGAGCGGCTTGCCTGCGTCATGCAGGGCGTGGACAACATGTTTGAGGTTGATACAATCCGGCGCGTTCTGGACAAGGTTTGCGCGATTGCCGGAAAGACCTACGGTACGGACGCCGGGACGGATATCTCCATCCGGGTGATTACCGACCATGTGCGCTCCGCCATGTTCATGATTGCCGACGGGGTGACTCCCTCCAACGAAGGGCGGGGCTATGTGCTTCGCCGCATCATCCGCCGCGCCTGCCGGCACGGAAAGCTGCTCGGCATATCCCATCCGTTTCTGACGGAGGTCTGTGAGGTTGCAATCCATGAGTCGCAGGGGGCGTATCCGGAGCTTTCCGAGAAGTCGGATTATATTAAAAAGGTACTTTCCATGGAGGAGGAGCGCTTTGACGCGACAATTGACGCCGGTCTTTCGATTCTCGGCAATCTGATCCGGGGCGCTGTCAAGTCGAATGCCGATGTAATCTCCGGGGAAGAGGTGTTCAAGCTGTACGACACCTTCGGCTTCCCGCTTGATCTGACCAGGGAAATTGCGGAGGAAAGCCATCTGAAAATCGATGAGGAGACCTTCGGCAGACTGATGCAGGCGCAGCGGGAGCGTGCAAGAAAGGCGCGGGCAAATATCTCCGGCTGGAGCAGCACGGTGGGGACGCTTCTTGCGGATCTGCCCAAAACGGAGTTTACGGGCTATACGGATTACCGGTCCGCCGCAAAGGTGCTGGCAATTTTTACGGACGGGGAGCGCGTGGACGGCGTTTCGGAGGGCGACTGCACGGTGATTCTGGACAGAACGCCGTTTTACGGCGAAGGCGGCGGTCAGGTCGGCGATACCGGCACCATCTACCGGGACGGCGCTGTGCTGCGCGTTTCGGATACCAAGAAGACGGACGGCGTTTACCTGCATTTCTGCACGGTTGTCAGCGGGCTTCTTCAGATCGGCGATGCGGTGACAGCCGACATTGACGATGTGCGAAGAGACGCAATCCGCAGGAACCACTCGGCGGCGCATCTTCTGCAGGCGGCGCTGCGCCGCGTGCTCGGAACGCATGTGCAGCAGTCCGGCTCATATGTGGACGAGCATCATATGCGGTTTGACTTCACGCATTTCCAGCCGATGACTGCCGAGGAGCTTGCCAGAACAGAGGCGCTTGTCAATGCCAACATTCTGGTCGGCAACCCGATCGAGACGACGGTGACCGATGTGAAAACGGCGCGCGAAATGGGCGCGATGGCGCTGTTCGATGAGAAATACGGCGATCAGGTGCGCGTGGTGCGCATGGGCGACTTTTCCATGGAGCTGTGCGGAGGCACGCACATGGACAATACCGCACGTCTGGGGCTGTTCAAGATCACGGGAGAGTCCTCGGTGGCTGCCGGAATCCGCAGAATCGAGGCGGTTACGGGGTACGGCGTTCTTTCCTGGATGGAGGAGCGTCAGGAGCTGCTCGGAAAGACCGCAAAGGAACTGAAGGCGGCGAACTGTGCGGAGCTTCCGCAGCGTGCCGCGCAGCTGACGGAGGAGCTGCGGCAGGCAAAGCATGAGGCGGAAGGGCTTCAGAGCAAGCTTGCGGCAGCGCAGGTATCCTCGCTTGTCGCAGAGGCGGCTCCGGTCGGAAACGGAATCCGGGTTCTGACACATGTTTTCCGGGACGGCACGCTGGATATGGTCCGCGTGGTCGGCGATGCCTGCAAGGAGCACGGTGACCTTGTTGCGGTGCTTGCTTCGGCGCAAAGCGGAAAGCTGACCTTTACCGTTGTTTGCGGCAGGGACGCGGTTGCGCACGGTGCGCATGCGGGAAGACTTGCGAAGGCGGTCGCGCAGCTTACCGGAGGAAACGGCGGCGGACGTCCCGACAGCGCGACCTCCGGCGGCAAGGATCCGTCGAAGCTGGATGAGGCGCTGGCGGCGGTGCAGGGATTTGTGCAGGAGATGCTGCACTGAGAAATTTCCGATGAAAATAACAGACGGCAGCCCGGCAGGGAAAATGCCGGAGCTGCCGTTCTGCCGATGGATTTTGATCTGCAGGGAGCCGTAATTCCGGTGCTGCGGACACGGAAGCTGCCGGAATGCCCCGCGCCGCCGCACGGCTTTTGACGGCAGTCGAGGGTCCCCGGCTCGTGCGGAGAGCTTGGGTGCTTCGGCAGACTGCCGGGCACTGCCCGGGGAGGACTGCGGGTTCGCTGCTGTCCGCCTTTTGGGTCTGATGTCCGACAGTGCTGCGCTTCGGCGCGGATGCCGGTTGCCGGGGCTTTTCGGCGGGGAATATCGGGTGGGCGGCACGGTTCGCGGTTTGGACTGTGCCGCCTTTGCTTTTACAACCGCGAAAACGGCTGCCGAGAACGGACGGCGGAAACGGGGCTTCGGGACGGCTCTGCGGCTGGCGCGGCACCGAGACTGTACCGAGAGACTGTGCGGAGACCGTATAAAAAGACCGCTCCCGGCACGACGGTATGGGATGACATCGCAGGACCGGGCGCACGGGCTTCGGCGCGGACGCCGATCGGTGCGGGAGCCGTGCGGAACCGGATTTGCGCAGTGCGAAAGGATCGGCGCATTGCGGAACGGAATTTTTTGCGGCGGGATGCCGGTAAAACGAGAAACTGCGCGGTTTTCCCCTGCGCGGAAGGGCTGCGGCAGCCGGTGTGCGCCGTAAGAGGACTGCGGAGGTGCTTTCACTGCCGGCTCCGGAAGGAGGACGGCGGCTGTTCTCCCGGTTTTTCAAGAAAGGAGCGATACTCTGATGGAGGATGACGTTTTTTCCTGCTTTTCTCCCTTTATTCAGGACTATATTTACCGCAGCGGATGGGAGTCTCTGCGCGGGGTGCAGACCGAGGCGGCAAGGATTTTATTCCGCACCGATCATAACCTGCTTTTGACCTCCTCCACGGCGTCCGGCAAGACGGAGGCTGCATTTTTTCCGATTCTTTCCATGATGAGCGAGGATCCGCCCCGCTCCTTCGGCGTGCTTTACATTGCGCCGCTGAAGAGCCTGATCAACGATCAGTTCGGACGTCTGGCAGATATTCTGGACCTGACGGGAATCCCTGTGTTTCACTGGCACGGGGATGTTGCCATGTCCCACAAAAACAAGGCGCTGAACCATCCGCGGGGCATCCTGCAGATCACACCGGAGTCTTTGGAAAGCATGCTGATCAACCGCTCCAACGATATTGTGCGGCTGTTCGGAGATCTGCGGTTTGTCGTTCTGGACGAGGTGCATGTGCTGACGGGGACCGACCGCGGCAACCAGATCATGTGTCAGCTTGCCCGGATACAGCGGCTGATCGGACATGCACCGCGCAGGGTCGGGCTTTCCGCCACCGTCGGAGATGTGCGCACCGCCGCAGACTGGCTCGGGGCCGGCTCGGGGCGGGAGACGGACGCTCCGGTCATTCCGGGCGGAAAAATCACATGGCGGCTCGGAATGGAGCATTTCTATATTCAGGGCAGGGAGGAAGCGGACGGCGGGGAGCCTGCGGAGACGTCTGCTCCGAACGGCGCCTCGGACGTGACCGGGTCATTGGGCGCAGCGGGTTCTTCCGCCGGGATGCAGGACGGCGCCTCCGGCTTTGGAAAAGGCGCGGAGCTGTCCGCCTGCGGGCAGGAACCTCCGCAGAGTGCGGAGACCGGGAGCCGGAACGGCGCGGCTTCGGAGGCTGACGCTTTGTCAGGGAATCAAGAGCCGGAGGCTGCGGCACAGGAGCCGTCCGGACCTCCGGATACGTTCGATCCCGGATTTTCGTACATGTACGATTGCGCCAGACAGAAAAAATGCATTGTTTTCGCAAATTCCAGGGAGGAAACGGAGTACATCTGCGCAACGCTGCGCCAGATTGCCGAGCGGCGCGGGGATCCGGACGTTTTTCTGATCCACCACGGCAATCTTTCCGCGTCCATCCGGGAGGAGGCGGAGATGAAGCTGAAGGACGATTCTTTGAAGACCGTGACCTGCGCGACCGTGACGCTGGAGCTCGGTATCGATATCGGACGTCTGGAGCGGATCATTCAGGCGGACGCGCCGAATACCGTGTCCAGCATGCTGCAGCGGCTGGGGCGCTCCGGCAGACGCGGTACGCCGCCTGAAATGATGATGGTGTTCCGGGAGGAAAATCCGCTTCCCAACACGCCGCTTCCGCAGCTGATCCCTTGGGGGCTGCTCCGCGCGATCGCCTGTGTGCAGCTCTACATCGAGGAGCGCTTCATCGAGCCGCCGAACGTGAAAAAGCTGCCGTTCAGCCTGCTGTTTCAGCAGACGCTGAGCGTGCTTGCCGCCTCCGGCGAGCTTTCCCCGCGCAGACTGGCGGAGCGGATTCTGACGCTGCCGCCGTTTCGGGCGGTGCCGAAGGAGGATTACAGGACGCTCCTTCTGTCCATGCTGAAAAACGATTTTCTGGAATTGACCGAGGAAAAGGGGCTGATCGTGGGACTGAAGGGTGAAAGGCTTCTCGGCTCCTTCAAGTTCTACGCGGTGTTCAAGGACAGCGAGGATTACACGGTGCGGTGCGAGTCGGATGAGATCGGCACGATCACGTCGCCGCCTCCGGTCGGGGACCGCTTTGCGCTGGCGGGCAGAGTGTGGGAGGTGGAGGAGCTTGACATCCCGCGCAAGCTGATCTACGTCCGTCCCGTGAAGGGAAAGATGGAGATATCCTGGCCCGGCGATTTCGGCGAGATCCACACGCGGATTCTGGAGCGCATGAAGCGGGTTCTGGAGGAGGATACCGTGTATCCGTACCTGAAGCCGGGTGCGGCAAAGCGGCTTGAGACCGCGCGGCAGCTTGCCCGGCGGACCGGTATGCTGCGCCGGTCCGTGGTATCGCTCGGCGGCTATACATGGTGCCTGTTCCCGTGGCTGGGGACGCGGTCCTTCCGGACGCTGCGGAAGTATATTGTGCGCTCCGGTGCGCCGTTCAGGCTGAGCAACATGGAGTTTGAGGGCTGTTATTTCATGACATTCCGCATGGAGCACGGCACAGGGCGGGAGCTGATCGAATATCTGTGCGACAAGGCGCAGCGGGAGGGGATTGATCCTGACGCTTTGGTCTCCAAAACGGAAAGCCCGGTATTTGAAAAATACGATGACTATATTCCCGGGGAGCTTCTGCGCCGCGCGTATGCCGCAGACCGGCTCCGGACGGACGAGATCCTGAGGCGTCTGCCGCAGCTCCGCGCGGAATTCCGGGAGGAGTGACCGGGAAGGACCGGAGGGGAATCGCCCGGATATATGTTGTGCGGAGAAGGAGGACTGCGGCGCGGCAGTCTTTCTTCCTTGCGCGGTGGGTGGAGGGCTCCGGCTGTCCGGACTGAACGCTCGGTCTTAGGGGAGGCTCCCGGCGGCGTTCTCCGGAAGGGCAGAGGAACGGTGCGGAGAGAAGGGAATCGAAGAACGCCTTGCGGGAGACAAGCCCGGAGGCGTTTTTTTGCATGAAGTCGAAATATTGTGTGATATTATCATACGGAATTGGCAAAATGCATAATATTTTTGCCAATGTTTGTGTATTCCGATGTACACATTTTTTAAAAATGCATTGACATTTGTTCATAATATTGATAAAATGAAGGTGCAAAAGGCGTTACTTAAATTTTACAAAGGACAGAAAGGAAAACACCATGAAAAAACTGATCAGTTCTATTTTGGCAGTGCTCATGCTGGTTTCTCTGTGCGCTGTGTTCAGTGTCGCAGCCGAGGAACCGACGCATTCGCTCAAGACGGTTGTGATGATGAAGGACGAGAACAACGAATTCCGTTTCATCTTCACGATAACTAAGGAAGATTTGAGAGCTCTCGGCGTGGATGTGGACAATTTCTCCGGCTACAGCTTCAACTGCTGCTGGGGTCTTTCCGATGATGAAACACACGCTTCAAAGAGCAATTTCAACGAAGGCTTTGACCACGGAGCCGGCAAATGGGGCTTTGACGACAACAGCAATCTGTACTATCAGATTCACAGCAACGGCGGATACAGCACGGATGCCAACTACACCAAGGCAGGCGAGGGCAAGCTTTGGGGCATGATGTGCAACTACAACGCAAGCAGCGATAAGTTCGGTGAGGTTGTGTTCCATGACGGCGGAGAGACGGGTCGCCCCGATCTGAAGAAGACCACAAACTTTGCGGATGCAAACGGCGCAGCAGCTGCTGTTGCGCAGGTGACCACCTCCGAGGCTTATTATGCTGCCGCTCCCGTAGAATCCGGTGAAACGGGTGAAACCGGCGAGCCGACTCCTCCTCCGCAGACTGCCGACTTCAGCGCGGCAATCGTTGCGGTTGCTGTTCTGGCTCTGGGCGCTACCGTTGTAGTTTCCAAGAAGAAGCACTGATCTGACCTGCATATCCGGCTGTTTGCCGGGAAAGAAGGGGGCTGCTCTGCGCAGCCCCTTTTTGCGTGGGAGCTGACGGAAAAGAAAGCGGAACTGCGCTTGCTATGCCGGTATATTCCGGAAAAATCCGGGACGTGTAACATTTTGTGATATAATTCTGTGAAAAAGTTGCAAATTCAATTGGATTCTGTGAAATTGTGCTTTTCTCTCCCTAAGATGGAAATTAAAAGTGCATAAATTTGAATAAATTATTCTACAAATATGACAAATGTGCGGTTATTGTGAAATTTGTGTTGACAAAAAGCAAAAAAGGATTTATAATTTATACAAAGGCTGAAAAGCCAAATTTGACAAAGGAAGGTAATCATTTATGAAGAAGATTATCAGTTCTGTTCTGGCAGTTCTTATGATGCTTTCTCTTTGTGCAGCCTGCATGATCAATGTGGCGGCTGACGAAGAGCCGAAGTATGAGCTGAAGGCTGTCGTTACGATGAAACCGGATGACGATACTGCCGATTATGCCAAGACCCGTTTCATTTTCAACATCACCAAGGCTGACCTGACCGAGCTTGGCGGCGATCCCGAAAACGTTTCCGATTACGGCTATGAGATCGCATGGGGCATCAATGTGGACGACGGCGCATGGGAAGGCGGCGACCACTGGGGCGCAGATCATCCGTCTATGTGGCTGTTTGATGAAAAGGGCGACCTCTGCCTTGAGGTATCCTTTGACACCGCCAGCCAGAATGCCGGCGAGCAGTATGCCGCATCCAAGGCAGGCAAGATGAAGGGCATGATGCGCAACTTCCAGGGCGATGACGCTTCTGAAGCGAACAAGCCCAAGATCGACAAGGTTCTGTATGACGCAAACAGCAGACCGGCTCATCCGGATCTGAAGGCAAACACCCAGATCGACGGCAAGGCAGCCTGCGTTCTCACGATTCAGGCTTCCGAGGATTACTACGCAGAGGGCGGCTCTGATACCCCGACCCCCCCGCCGCAGACCGCTGACTTCACCGCAGCAATCGTGGCGGTTGCTGTTCTGGCTCTCGGCGCTACCGTTGTAGTTTCCAAGAAAAAGCACTGATTTCTCCGCTGTGCGGTGCACGGCAGGAGCATAAAAAGGCAGGCGGACAGAAGGCTGTCCGCCTGTTTTTTTGCGCACGGCAGGCTGGCGTCTGAGGCGGAAAGCCCCGGAATGCGGGGAAATTGCACAAATATGAAAAGAATAGTTGTGCAATATGAATCCGGAACGGCGGGAAACAAACGGAAATGAGAAAAGTGATCACTTTTACACAAATCGGGGACGCATAAATTAGGCAAGATTACAAATATGTATTTTCTGTGAAATATTGATTGACAAATTGCGATTTTTCGGATATAATTGTCACGTAAACGGGATCACAATCCCGAAAATAAAAAGAAAGGCAGAAATTAACATGAAGAAGATTATTAGTTCTATTCTTGCAGTTCTCATGCTCGTTTCTCTGTGCGCAGCATTCAATGTTGCAGCAGAAGATCCGACCCATGAGCTGAAGGCAGTTGTTATGAATAAAGACAATAGCAACGCTTTCCGTTTCATTTTCGACCTGACTAAGGAAGAAATGGCTGGCTTTGAGGGTGTTAATGTGGATGACATCAAGGCTTACGGCTATGAGATTCACTGGGGCATTTCCGACAAGGCTGAGGGTCTTGACTGGGGTGCTGATTTCCAGATGAACTGGCAGCACGGCGAATACTGGGGCTTTGATGACAACGGCAACCTGTACTATGAGATCGTCAACAACGACCTCAGCACCGATGAGAACTATGCAAAGGTAGATAGCGGCGAACTGACGCTTCGCGCAGGTCTGCACAACTTCCAGAGTGCTGCTGACGCTGAGGCATTTGGCAAGGATGTGACCAAGGTTCTGTATGATGCGGCAACGAGAACAAGTTACCATCCCGACTTCAAGATTAACTGCAATACCACTGACGGCAACGGCGCTGCCATCCTGACCGTTACGACCGCTGAGGCTTACTATGCAGCATCTGAGTCCGGCGATGCTGGCGAGTCCGGCGAGCCGACTCCTCCTCCGCAGACTGCTGACTTCAGCGCAGCAATCGTTGCGGTTGCAGTTCTGGCTCTGGGCGCTACTGTTGTAGTTGCTAAGAAGAAGCACTGATTCTGATTCCATAAGAAAAGCGCTGCCGCAATCGCGGCGGCGCTTTTTGCTTTCTTTTGGGGCGTTTTGACCGAAAATATTGCATTTGAGGGGGTTCTCCCCTTGTTTTTTTTGTTTTTTTATGATACAATATACTGTAAATTGTTTTGCCGCAGACGCGCGCCGCACAGGAGCCCGGCTGCCTCCTTCCGCGTGCGTCCGTCCTTCCTTCTTTTGGGCGGAGAATCCCGCGCTTGCGGAAAGCATCGCTCTGCGGCAGGGCGCAGGTTCTGCGGCGCCCATTTTCCGATGAAAGGAAGCCTTCGGTGACAAGATGGCTGCGGTTATCACATACTATGCTTGATTTTAAATTGGAGCTGGCAGATGCACTTTGCGGTGTGCTTGACGGGCTGTTTCCGGGGCACGGCTTGCATCGTGCCGATATTCTGGATATGTTTGAGTATCCGCCGGATTCTTCCATGGGGGACATCGCGTTCCCCTGCTTTAAGCTGAGCAAAACGCTCCGCCGGGCGCCTGCCGTGATCGCGGCGGAGCTTCAGAAGGGTCTTTCGGACATGCCGTACCTTGCCGCAAGCGAGGTGAAGGGCGGATATCTGAATCTGTTTATTGCGGAGTCCTATTATACCGAGCATGTGCTTGAAAAAATCATGGCAGAGGGCGAACGGTACGGAAGCTCGGATATGGGACGCGGAAAAACCGTGGTGCTCGACTATTCCTCCCCGAATGTCGCAAAGCCGTTTCACATCGGACATCTCGGTACAACGGTGATCGGACATTCTCTGAAGAAGCTGCATGAATTTGCCGGATATCATTGCGTCGGCATCAACCATCTCGGCGACTGGGGGACGCAGTTCGGAAAGCTGATTGCCGCGTACCGCCTCTGGGGAAGCAGGGAAGAGATCGAAAAGGGCGGCGTGGACGCGCTTGTGGCGCTGTATGTCCGGGTCAACAACGCCATCAAGGCGGAGGAAGATGCCTCCGTTTCGGAGTCCGGCACGGGAGAAAAGCATTCGGCTTTGGCAGATGCCGCCCGGAATGAATTTCACAAGCTGGAAACCGGCGATCCGGAGAATCTCGCTCTTTGGAAGTGGTTCAAGGAGATTTCGCTTGCCGAATATGAAAAAACCTATAAAATGCTTGGGATCACCTTTGATTCCTACAACGGCGAGGCGTTCTATACGGACAAGATGCCCAGACAGGTTGAAATTCTGCGCGAAAAGAACCTTCTGAAGCTGGATGACGGCGCCTCGATCGTGGATTTGTCGGAATATCATATGCCGCCCTGCCTGATTCTGAAGCGGGACGGGTCCACGCTCTATCCGACGCGCGACATTGCGGCTGCGGCGTACCGCGCGGAAACCTATCATTTCGATAAGTGCATCTATGTCACGTCCTCCGCGCAGTCCCTGCACTTTGCGCAGTGGTTTAAGGTCGTGGAGCTGATGGGATACGACTGGTATGACAAGCTGGTGCATGTCCCCTACGGAACGGTCAGCATCAACGGCGAAAAGCTTGCCACAAGAACCGGAAATGTCATTCTTTTGCGCGATCTGTTTGCCGCAGCGATTGATAAGGTCTGCGACATTATGCGGGAAAAGAACCCGGATGTGGACCTTGCCGGCATGCGCGACACGGCGGAGGCTGTGGGCGTCGGGGCGATTGTCTTTCATTATCTGTCGAACTCCCGCATCAAGGATATGAATTTTGTCATGGAGGATGCGCTGAATTTTGACGGCAATACGGGTCCCTATGCGCAGTATACCTATGCGCGGTGCTGCTCGCTTCTGGAAAAGGCAGAGCCGGACGCGATGCTTTCCCACGCCGACTATAAGCCGTGCGAGGCGGAGCTTGCGCTTCTCAAGGTGCTTTCCCGGTACGGAGAACGCGTGCTGGATGCGATTGCGGCATATGAGCCGATGCTGATCACCCGGTTTATTCTGGACGTCTGCGCGGCATTTAACCGGTTCTATCACGAATGCAGGATTGCGAGCGCATCGGAGCCGGAGGCGCGGAAGTTCCGGCTGCAATTGACTGCGGCAACGCGGTCGGTGCTGGGGTCTGCATTCGGACTGATTTGCATGAAGAAAACGGAGAAAATTTAAGGCGGTGCCCAAACGGGGCTTGACTGCCGTTCATCACATTACAGGACTACAATCAAAGGAGAATAAAAGTCATGTCGGGTCATAGCAAGTGGAAAAATATCATGCATAAGAAGGAGAAGACCGATGCACAGAGAGCCTCGGTTTTCACCAAGATCGGAAAGGAAATGGCAATTGCCGTAAAGGAAGGCGGAGCCGATCCGAACTCCAACAGCAAGCTGCGCGATCTGATTGCCAAGGCAAAGGCAAACAATGTGCCGAACGATAACATTGACCGTGTCATCAAAAAGGCAAGCTCCGCGGACGCAACGGAGTATGAGGAAATCACCTATGAGGGCTACGGTCCTGCCGGAATCGCGGTAATCGTGCGTGCGGCAACGGATAACCGGAACCGCACGGCTTCCGATGTCAGACATTATTTTGATAAATTCGGCGGCAATCTGGGAACGACCGGCTGTGTGGGCTATATGTTCTCGGACAAAGGTCTGATTGTGGTCGGATATGAGGATGAGGACGACGGAGAGATCAATGAGGACAAGCTGATGGAGGATGCTCTGGAGGCAGGTGCGTCCGATTTCCAGGCAGAGGACGGCGCATTTGAGATCTACACCGAGCCGGATGACCTGAACGCAGTGCGCGATGCGCTTTCGGCAAAGGGCTATCCGATCATCTCCGCAGAGCAGGATAAGATTCCTTCCTCATATGTCACGCTTGAAAATGAAGACGATGTCAAGAACATGCAGCTGCTGATTGAGCATCTGGAGGATTCCGATGATGTGCAGCAGGTGTATCATAACTGGGAAGAGTGAGAAATGCAAAAAGGCGGTATAAAAAACTCGTTTTGAGCTTTTAATACCGCCTTTTGATATTGGTTCCGGCAGAGTGCCGCCGTTTTGCCGTTGGGAAAGTCAAAAAAACAAAGGCGCGAGGCAAAATGCCGGAGGTCCGTCAGAGGATACCGCCCCGGCGAGGGAAAGTCAAAAAACAAAGGCACGCGGCAAACCGCCGGAGGTCCGTCAGAATATGCTGTTCCGGCACGGGAAAGTCAAAAAACAAAGGCACGCGGCAAAGCGTCGGAGGTCCGTCAGAAGATGCCGTTCCGGCACGGGAAAGTCAAAAAACAAAGGCATGCGGCAAAGCGTCGGAAGTCCTCAGAAGATGCCGTTCCGGCGCGGGAAAACCGAAAAGCAAAAGCGCGGGGCAAAATGCCGGAGGTCCGTCAGAGGATATCGCCCCGGCGCGGAAAATCCAAAAAACAAAGGTCCGGGACAAAAACGGCAAAGACCGCATCAGAAAGGCCGGAACCCGGACCGGTATTTTTGAGGGGCTGTTAAAAACTTAATGTTTTTAACAGCCCCTTTTTCTTTTGGCTTTTGCGAAGGAATTCAGCAAACGGACTGCGTTTTTCGGCAGCTCCGGAGCCGGCACGTACAGCCGGAGCTCTGTCATCGGATTCTGCCGCAGCGGCGCCGCAGAGGAATGCTTTGGATGAAATCAGGCGTGAGCCTTGACAATGGCTTCGGTATCCATTGCAATCATCAGTTCCTCGTTGGTCGGAATCAGGTAAACCAAAACCTTGGAATCATCGGTGGAGAGCTTGACAATGTTCGGCTGGTGGTGCGACTTTGCATTGAGCTCCTTGTCGATCTTGATTCCGAAATACTCCATGTTGGAGCACGCGCGCTCACGAAGCTCCGGATTGTTTTCGCCCATGCCGGCAGTGAACACGATCGCGTCCAGACCGTTCATGGCTGCCGTATAGGAGCCGATGTACTTCTGAACCTGATATGCCAGAATGGTTGCGGCAAGCTCCGCACGGTGGTTGCCCTTCAGAATGGCAGCCTCGATGTCGCGGGAGTCGGAGGAAATGCCGGATACGCCGAGGAACCCGCATTCCTTGTTCATGTAGTTGGAAACCTGATCGGGGGTGAAATTCTTTTTCTTCATGATATACGGAACGATGGCGGGGTCAATGGAGCCGCAGCGTGTGCCCATTTCAACGCCGTCCAGAGGCGTGAAGCCCATGGAGGTATCAACGCACTTTCCGCCCTTGACAGCAGAAATGGAGGAGCCGTTTCCGATGTGGCAGGTAATGATCTTGCTGTCTGCCGGATCCTTTCCGGCTTCTGCCAGAAGCTTCTGCATTTCAGCAGCCACAAACCGGTGAGAGGTTCCGTGCGCACCGTATCTGCGGACCTTATATTCTTCAATAACGTCCCACGAAAGCGGGTAGGTATATGCCTTCTCGGGCATCGTCTGATGGAATGCCGTGTCAAAGACCAAAACCTGCGGAACGTTCGGCATAACTGCGGTGCAGCCCTCGATTCCCATCAGGTGTGCAGGCGTATGCAGCGGGGCAAAGTCCACGCAGAGCTTCAGCTTTTCGATGACCTCGGGCGTGACCAGGCAGCTTTCAAAGAAGTAAGGACCGCCGTGGACGACTCTGTGACCGACAGCCTCGATTTCGCTCATGTCGTGAATGACGCCAAGCTCCGGATCGGTCAGCGTGTCCACAACGATTTTGGTTGCAACGGCGTGGTTCGGCATTTCGATGTCGCGCACGTATTTCTGACCGTTCTTTTTATGTTCGATTTTTCCGCCGATTCCGATTCTCTCGCAAATTCCCTTTGCAAGCAGCTCGTTGGTTGCGGTGTCAAGCAGCTGATATTTCAGCGAGGAGCTGCCGGCATTGACTACAAGTACCTTCATGGAATCAAATCCTCCGAATCCTGTTTTTTCTCTTGATTATTATATATTTTTATTGTATGATAATATCAGCTTATTATATAACATCCTGCAAAAAAATACAAGATTTTTGCCGAAATTTTACGAAAGTGACAAAAATATATGGAAGTTGTTGCTGTAATCTGTGAATATAATCCATTTCACAACGGACATCTCAGACAGATTGAAATCATACGGAAAAAGTGGGGGGACTGCACGATTCTGGCTTTGATGAGCGGAAGCTTTGTGCAGCGCGGGGAGCCGGCGATTTTTCCGAAATATGACCGGGCGGCGTTGGCGGTGCGCTGCGGTGCCGATCTTGTTCTGGAGCTGCCGTATCCGTGGTCAGGCGCCTCGGCTCCGTTTTTTGCGCGCGGCGCGGTCGGTGTCCTTCAGGCGCTCGGCTGTGTGGATGTTCTCTGCTTCGGTTCCGAGCGCGGGGCGCTCAAGGAGCTTTTGCAGACGGCTGAAAACCTTGATTCCGCCGAGTTCCGGCAGGCGATGGAGGAGGCTGGAGCCGGGGACCGGCGCGGCAAAACGCAGTCGGGGATCCGTTTGGCGGAGCAGACCTATCGCGAGGTATTCGGCGACGGTTTTCCGCGGCTTCCGAATGATATTCTTGCCGTCTCCTATCTGAGAGCGGCGGCTCAGGTCGGTTTTGCACCGGAGTTTTATACGTATGCGCGCAAGCCCGGGTATTCCGCCACGCTTGCAAGAGACGCGCTGCTGCGCGGCGATGCCGATGCCTGTGCCGGCCTGCTTCCGGAGGAGTATTTCACCTTGTCCGCTCCGGAGCAGGCGAGGGCGGCATACGCAGAGCGGATTCTTTTGTGGAAGCTTCGCACCGGAGCCTCTGCGGAAATGCTTGCCGCAGCGGAGACGGAGCCGGGGATGGAACGCTGCTTCCGCAGGGCAGCCGGGAAGGCGGCGTCACTTTCGGAATTTGAGGCTGCGGTCGGACTGAAAAAATATACCCGGGCGCGGGTCCGACGTGCGGTGCGGAATATGGTGCTCGGCACAACGGATGAGATGCTGCGGGAAATGCCGCAGTATACCATGCTGCTTGCGGCATCCGGGACGGGCTGTACGCTGCTGAAGCGTATGAAAAGGACCTCGCGGATTTGTGTTCTGACCAAACCGGCGGATTACGTCCGGTATCCTGCGGTCGTGCCGCAGTTTGAGCATGCGCTTCTGGCAGAGGAGCTTTACGGCATGATGCTCCCCGTTCCGCGCAGCGGGGAGGCTGCTTTGCAGATGACGCCGTTTATACTCCGGTGACTTTTTTAGGAGGCACCTGGGAGCCTTGCCTGCGGAACGGCCATGGTGCGGTGTTTGTCGGATTATTTTCGGAAAACCGGACGGAGTTATTGACTTTATTCGGCGGAATATGCTATAATAACAGCTCCGTACTGTTCGATTTCAGCCTTGATGGGGGGAAAACAGAGCGGAAATTAACCCGGAGGGTATCAATTTCATGATAACAGGCATTCGAAAATATATCGGAGACAAAAGCTTTTACCGCAGGCTTTTTGCGGTCGCGCTTCCGATTATGCTGCAGAACGGCATAACCAATTTTGTCAGTATGCTTGATAATATTATGGTCGGGCGCGTCGGGACCGTTCAGATGACGGGGGTTTCGGTTTCCAACCAGCTGATTATGGTTTTTAATCTGTGCGTATTCGGTGCGGTGTCCGGTGCGGGGATCTTTACGGCGCAGTATTACGGAAAAAAGGATCAGGACGGGGTAAAGGCAACGTTCCGGTTTAAGGTTCTGATCTGCACGGTGCTGTCCATTCTGGGGATTTTTGTATTTTTGCTGTTCGGTCCCGGGCTGATTCATCAGTATCTGCTGGGAGAAGGTACGGTGACAGACATTCTTGCGGCGCAGAAGCATGCGGAGGCATATTTGTGGGTGATGCTGGTCGGGCTTCTTCCGTACGCTCTGGCGCAGGCGTATGCCGGTACGCTGCGGGAAACCGGAGAAACCGTTGTTCCGATGGCGTCCGGAATTCTGGCGGTATGTGTGAATCTTTTTCTGAACTATGTGCTGATATTCGGGCATTTCGGCGCACCGGCAATGGGGGCAACGGGAGCAGCGGCTGCAACCGTGATATCGCGCTTTGCGGAGCTGTTTGCGGTGGCGCTCTGGACGCACCGGCACACGGAGCGCAATCCCTTCATTGTCAAGGCTTTTTCGGATTTCCGGATTCCGGGGAGACTGGTCCGGCAGATTGTGATGCAGGGCGCGCCGCTTATGCTGAACGAAACGCTGTGGGCAGCGGGAATTGCGTTTCAGAACCAGTGTTATTCGATGAAAGGCTTTGAAGTGGTTTCGGCAAATACGATCTCGCAGACCTTCTGGAATGTGTTTACGGTGTCCTTTATGGCTGTCGGCGTTGCGGTCGGCATTCTTTTGGGTCAGATGCTCGGCGCGGGGGCGTATGATGAGGTAAGAGACGCGGCGCGGAAAATGATTGTATTTGCGCTGGCGCTGAGCGTTCTTGTCGGGGGGATCTATTATATTGTGGCGGAGTGGATTCCCTACATATACAATACAGAGTCCAATGTGCGGGAGCTTGCAACTTCTCTGATGCGTGTCGGGGCGGTTCTGATGCCGATTCACGCGTTTGTGCATGTGGCATATTTCACGCTTCGCTCCGGGGGCAAAACACTGGTGACATTTTTGTTTGACAGCTGCTTTATCTGGGTGGTCACGGCACCGGTTGCCTATTGGCTCAGCCGTTATACCGGGCTGTCGATTCTGCCGATCTACATTCTGACGCAGTCCTTGGACATCATAAAGGCAGTGATCGGCTTTATTCTGGTGAAGCGCGGAATCTGGATCAGAAATATTGTACAGGAAGAAAAGGCGAAGCCTGCGTAAAGCATTGCGGTTTCTTTTGGTGCCGGATGCTATTGCAGGGGCAGTGAGGGAGACGAAAAAGCGGAGACGGTATGCAGAACGGCAGCCGTGCTCCGCTTTTTTGCGTGCTTCGGCAAAAACGGCTCAGCAATTGACTTGAATGCCGGTGGAATGTGGGTGCGGGCGCCGGAATGTGTGCCTGTCAGACCTCTGAGAAGGCTTTTGGGGGATGCAACCCGCAGATGCCTGTGAATCCCCGGTGCTGCGGGACTATGTCTGCCGGCATGCTCCGGCTTGGTGCGTGAAGCGGAGCCGATGGCTTCGGCAGAATGCCTCCGGATGAGGCTTTTGCGGGCTTAGGCGGCTATCCCGAAGAAGCCGCGAGCCGCTTCTGCCGTTTTCGGCATCACACGCGTACGCCTTGAGGCGGGGGGATCCCGCGGAAAACAAAAGAAATGCTGCTTGCCGGGCAGATGTTTCTCGCTTTGCCTGCCGGCAGGGAGCACTTGTGATGATGCACGGCGTGGCGGGGCGCGGATGGTATCTGTCCGGTGGGTGTGTCCGAAATTTGTACAGAATGTAAAATGTCCGGAGGAGTATTGACAATCGGCACGGAGGTTCTTATAATAAACATGTTGATCATTAACTGGTTAATTATATAATTACAGGACGGGGGACGGAAGGGCGCCGAATCTATGGCAGAGCCGGGTCCGGGAAAAAGCCGGAAAACAGCAGCGGGTATTTCGGACGGCGACGCGATAGATGTACCGGTCTTCCAAAGCCGAACCGAGGCTGCGGTAAGCCGGCTGTGCCTGCCGCATTCCGTACCGTCCGCAGGGAAGGAGCATTTGGCTGGATGAGCGAAGAAAGAAATTTGCAGCACACCATGATTTCCGAGATGCTTGCTGTCTGCCGCAGGCAGCACTGTGCCATGGAAAGCCTGGCGTCCGGAATCGGCGGACATCATGCGCAGCAGCGGCTGCTTCTGTTTTTAAGCGGCTGCGGCGGGGTGCCGTCTCAGAAAGAGCTTGCCGGGTTTTTGAGAATCAGTCCGTCGGCTGTGGCAGTGATGCTGAAGAAGCTTGAAAAGAGCGGCTGTATCGAAAAAAACACGGTGAGCAGCGACAATCGGGTCAATCAGATCAGAATCACGCCGGAGGGCGAGGAAATTGTTCAAAAAATGAAGGAGCTGTTCGACAGCGCAGAGGAGGATATCTGTGCCGGGCTGACCGAGGAGGATATGCGGCATATGATCCGCTGCTTTGACCGGATGATCGATAATCTGAACCGGATGAATTCCAGAAAAGCGCAATGGAATGAGGGAGGCAGGGACTGACATGAAACAGTCAACATGGATGAAATATATCAGACCGTATTTTCCGTATTTTATCATCGGACCGGTCTGCATGCTGGTAGAGGTCGCCGGAGAGGTGATTTTGCCGAAGCTGTTTTCGGGCGTAATCAACAGTGCCAATGACGGTACGCTGACCGTAGGCGGGAGTGTCGGCACGATGCTCCTGATGATTCTGACGGCGGTTTTGATGATGGCAGGCGGCGTCGGAGGGGCTTATTTCGGCGCAAAGGCATCGGTGAACTTTGCGGCGGATCTGCGTGCCGATGCATATGCGAAGGTGCAGAAGTATTCTTTTTCCAATATCGATAAATTTTCGACCGGTTCTCTTGTGACCCGCCTGACAAACGATGTCACACAGCTTCAGAATTTTGTCAATATGATGCTCCGGATGGCGCTGCGTGCGCCCGGGATGCTGATTGCGGCGCTGATTATGGCAATCACCATCAAGCCTTCGCTGTCGGTGGTTTTTGCGGTCACAATCCCTCTGATGCTGCTTGCAATCAGCCTTGTCATTGCCAAGGGCTTTCCGCGTTTTTCCGCGATGCAGACAAAACTGGATGCGCTGAATGCAACGGTGCAGGAAAATGTGACGAATGTCCGCGTTGTCAAGTCCTTTGTGCGGGAGGAGCATGAGGTCGGGAAATTTCACCGTGCCAACGCCGATCTGAAGGATGCGGGCATTTCCGCGATGAAGGTCATGATTTTTATGCAGCCGCTGACGACCGTCTTTATGAACCTGACAACGCTTGCCGTCATCTGGTTCGGCGGAGGCATTGTGCTGGACGGCGGGATGGAGGTCGGAGATCTTTCGGCATTTATTACCTATGTGACGCAGATTCTGTCGTCTCTGATGATGGTGACCTTCATGCTGATGATGTCCTCCCGTGCGCTTGCCTCCGCAAGGCGCATCAGAGAGGTTCTGGACGAGAAAAGCGATATCAGCGATGAAAACGCCGCTTACCCGGCACTGCATGTGACGAAAGGAACGGTTGAGTTTCAGGATGTCTGCTTCCGCTATTATAAAAACAGCGAGGAGTGTGTACTGGATCATATCAGTCTGAAAATCCCTGCCGGCGCAACGGTCGGCATTATCGGCTCGACCGGCTGCGGGAAGAGCACGCTGGTTTCCATGATTTCCAGACTGTATGACGCAGACAGCGGAGCTGTGCTTGTGGACGGTGTGAATGTCCGGGACTATTCTCTGGAAAACCTGAGAGAAGGCATCGGGATGGTTCTGCAAAAGAACACACTGTTCTCCGGTACGATTGCGGAAAATCTCAGATGGGGCAACGAAGCGGCAACGGACGATGAGGTCAGAGAGGCTGCCGCACAGGCGCAGGCGGATAAATTCGTGTCGGAATTCCGGGAGGGCTATGATACCGTTCTGGAACAGGGCGGCTCCAATGTGTCCGGCGGACAGAAGCAGCGGCTTTGTATTGCACGCGCGCTTTTGAAGAAGCCCAAGGTTCTGATTCTGGACGACTCCACAAGCGCGGTAGATACGGCAACCGAGGCGCAGATCCGCCGGGCGTTCCGGCAGGAGCTGCCGGATACCACAAAGATCATCATTGCACAGCGGATTTCCTCTGTGATGGATGCCGATGAAATCGTGGTGATGGATGACGGCAGGATAACAGGAGTCGGCACGCACGGAGAGCTGCTTGCTTCCAATGCCGAATACCAGGAAATTTATTATTCTCAAACCGACAGAAAGGATGCGTGAGCGGGATGGCAAGATCATTGGAAGAGCTTCAAAAGCAATATAACAGCGTCGCCTCCGCATCAAGGGGAGGAATGCGGCGCGGCGGTCCCGGAGGCAGGAGAGGTCCGGGCGGAGCCAAACCGAAGGATGCGGGCAAGACCATCCGGCGCATGCTCGGATATCTGAAGCCGTACCGACTCCGGTTTGTTCTGGTCCTTGCCTTTATGCTTCTCAGCACAATCACCTCGCTTGTCGGCTCTTATCTGTTGGCGCCGGTCATCAATAAGCTGACCGAGGCGACTGTTCCGGGGGCGGTCATTCAGATGAGCGCGCCGGAGAAAATCGCAAACCGTTTCATCAGCGCCTTTACCGAGCCGGTTTCCGCGTGGATCGGGAATGAAATCCTCACGTATATCCTGACCGCAATTCTGATTCTTCTGGCGGTCTATCTGATCGGAATAGCCTCAACCTATCTGCAAGGTCTGATGATGCTGAAAATATCGCAGGGTGCGGTGGAGACGATCCGAAACGATCTGTTTGAAAAGCTCCAGCGGCTTCCGGTCCGGTATTTTGACGGAAAGCCGACCGGAGAGATCATGTCCCGCTTTACAAACGATATTGATAACATCGATACCATGCTGAATAATTCGCTCACCTCGCTGGTTTCCGGCTCGGTGACGCTGATCGGAACCTTTGTCTTTATGATTACAACGAATGTCTGGCTGACGCTGATCACGGTGGCATTCATTCCGCTCTTTATCCGCGGCGGCGGAAGAATTGCAAAATATTCCGCGAAATATTACGGGGGGCAGCAGGCTGCACTCGGTGCGGTTAACGGGTATATGGAAGAAACCGTGACCGGGCAGAAGGTGATCAAGGTCTTTAACCATGAGCAGGTATGTGTGGATGAATTTGCACTTCTGAACAACGACATGCGGGACAAACAGTTCCGTGCACAGTTCTGGGGCGGCGTGATGGGACCGATTATGGGAAACACCTCGCAGATTTCCTATGCCGTGACGGTTGGCGTGGGCGGTATTCTGATGTGTACGGCGGGACTGACGCCCGGAGCGCTTACGGTATTTGCAAACTACTCCCGTCAGTTTTCCATGCCGATCAATATGATTTCGCAGCAGACCTCCACGGTATTCGCGGCGCTTGCCGGGGCAGAGCGCGTATTTGCGGTCATGGACGAACAGCCTGAGCTTCCCGATGTTCCGGATGCCAAAACAACAGAGGGCATGCAGGGGCACGTGGTAATGCACGATGTGAGCTTCGGCTATGTTCCCGGCAGAACGGTCCTGCACCACATTGATCTGTATGCGAAGCCGGGACAGAAGATTGCATTTGTCGGTTCGACCGGAGCCGGAAAGACGACGGTTACGAATCTTCTGAACCGCTTTTATGATATAGAAGAGGGAAGCATTACGATCGATTCCGTGGATATCCGTCAGTACCGGCGGGATGAGCTGCGGCGGAGCATTGCGATGGTTCTTCAGGATACGCACCTGTTTACCGGCACGGTGATGGAGAACATCCGCTATGGAAGACCGGATGCAACCGATGAAGAAGTGGTTGAGGCGGCAAAGACCGCAAGCGCACACAGCTTTATCATGCGTCTGTCGGACGGCTATCAGACGCGGCTGGAGGGAGACGGCGCCAACCTGTCGCAGGGGCAGCGTCAGCTCCTGAACATTGCGCGTGCAGCCATCAGCAAGGCGCCGATCCTCGTCTTGGACGAGGCTACCTCCTCTGTTGACACCCGGACGGAGCGGCATATAGAGCACGGCATGGAGCGTCTGATGAAGAACCGCACCACCTTTGTCATTGCGCACCGGCTCTCCACGGTCAGAAATGCGGATGCCATTATGGTGCTGGAGCACGGTGAAATCATTGAGCGCGGCACACACGAACAGCTTCTTGCCATGAAGGGCAGATATTATGAGCTGTATACCGGCGTGCGGGAGCTGGATTGACGCTGCGGATGCGCTTCCGTCGTTTCGGAGGCGGGAGGTACAGTCTTTGCGGGAAGCGCGTTTTTACGAAAGGGAGGAGCAGCCCGGCAGTATCCGGAGCTGCCGCCTGTGCGCCGTCTGGGAATCCGATCTGCGACCGATGAAACGGAGCCGGGCACGGATATCTCCTCGGATCAGGTCCGTTGTTTTTGGTTCCCGCGTCCGATGCCTGCCGATGGAAGCGGGCTGTTTGCAGATAAAAATCAAGGGGCTGCCCCAAAACGAGATGTTTTGGGGCAGCCCCCTCCGGTATGCCTGCGCGGGCTTCCGGCTGCCTGACGCCATGACGTCCCGTTCTTTGCTTTTCCGCGCTTTTTGGCGGAAAAACGGCGGAGTCAGGCTCCCGTCCGGGAGCAATGCCGCAGGCGGCGCCGGAAAGCTCAAAAAGAACTTCCTGACACCGCCTGCTTTTCTTATGGGATATTCTGTGTTTTCCGGCTCTGCGCGCGTTATTTCAGGAAGCCGTTGATGATCTGTTCCTCCGCTGCCTTTTCATCCAGACCGAGGGTCATCAGCTTGATCAGCTGCTCCCCGGCGATCTTTCCGATTGCAGCCTCATGGATCAGGCTTGCCTCTGTGCTGTTTGCCGTGATTTCGGGGATGGCGCACACGCTGGCGCTGTCCATAATGATAGCATCGCATTCGGAATGTCCGGCACAGCGGTTATTGCCGTTGATCTTTGCCAAAAATACCTGTTTGGAGCGATCCTTTGCCACCGAGCGGGAGACAACGTTGGCAGAGCAGCCCTCTCCGTTCAGCTCCATGGCAAAATTGGTCTTTGCAAGCTGCTCTCCGTGTGTCATGATTTTTTCATGAATTACGATCGAGGCATTTTTTCCGACCTCCGCCTGTGTGACACGGTTTGTGGAGTCGATTCCCTTGATTTGCGTTGTCTCCATTTCCATAGAGGCTCCCTCGGCAAGGTGAACGACCGTGGTCGGGTTCATGTTTCTTCCGCCGATGCCGTCTCCTTCGCCGTAGTGCTTTTCCACATACCGCACATGGGCATTTTTTTCAATATAAAAGGTGTGGATGCCGTCATGCCGGGAAAGCTCTGTTCCGCAGTTGTGAATGCCGCAGCCCGCGATGATGGTGATGTCACAGTTGGCGCCTACATAAAAATCATTGTAAACACATTCCGTGATGCCAGCCTCGCTGATGATGACCGGGATGTGTACGCTTTCATTTTTGGTGTTCGGCTGAATGATAATGTCGATTCCGCTTTTATCCGTTTTGGATACGATGTCAATGTGCGCCGTTGTATTTCTGCCCGCCAGCTTGCTGTTTGAGCGGATGTTGTATGCACCTTCCGGAACGCCGTGCAAATCGGCAATCTCGGCAAGAAGATTCTTTTCGATAAGATCCATAGAATGCTGTCCTTCCTTTCTACCGTTTGTCCGTTCTCAGTGCTTTAAGGTGGGACATGTTCCGTTTGCATCGGACAGCCGCGCCAGCATTTCCTGCTTCGGACCGCATGCCGCAACAGAACCTGCCGTCAGGAGAATGATCTGATCTGCGTTTTCCAGAATTCTTTCCTGATGCGATACGATCAGAATGGTACCGTGAATGGTTTCGTGCATCCGCTCAAAAACCTTGATCAGGCTCTGAAAGCTCCAGAGGTCGATTCCTGCCTCCGGTTCATCAAAGATCGAAAGCTTCGTTCCGCGTGCCAGAACCATGGCGATCTCAATCCGCTTCAGCTCGCCGCCCGAAAGACTTGCGTCAACCTCGCGGTTGATATACTCCTTTGCGCAGAGTCCGACCTCGGACAAAAATTCGCAAGTCTCCGACACAGACATGCTCTTACCCGCAGCAATGGTGATCAGGTCCCGCACGGTAATGCCTTTAAACCGGACCGGCTGCTGAAAAGCAAAGCTGATTCCTTCGTTTGCTCTTTCTGTGATGCTGTGTGAGGTGATATCTGTCCCGTCGAGATAAATCTTACCGCCGGTCGGCTCTATAATGCCGGCAATCAGCTTGACCAGCGTGGATTTTCCGCTTCCGTTCGGACCGGTAATCGCTGTGAATCCCCGGTCAATCGTCAGGTTAATGTGATCTAATATCTTTTTTCCGTTGACTTCATAGCCAATGTCACGTAATTCCAACATGATCCGTTTTTTGTCTTCCTTTCCCTATCAAAATGCACCAACTTATATTATTGAGGATTTTTGTCTTTTTTTCAAGTGCTTTTTGCAAGTTAATTTTAACAAGATGTTAATTTTTGAAAATCAGCTCTTCTCGGCTCAGCTTTGGGTGCGGAGTATGGGGAAACAGGTATCTAAGACGGCAGCCACATGAGGACTGCTGCCGCTGAGCGGCTCGGTCAGAGCAAAACGTCTTTTCTGTGTCAGGGATGCCGACCGAAAAATTGTCCGCTTCATTCCGGTTCTGCTCCGTGATGTGCTTTCTGTGCGCAGGGGAACAGACAATGACTGATGGGGTGCGGCTGGTGTTAAAGGGATTGCGGTTGAGACGCTCCAGCTGCTCTGACAGAACCCGTGCAGGACCGGGAAGACCTCCGGCAGAGAGCTGTCCGTAAGGCTGCCGTGCGGCATGCAGGCGTGCGCTGCACGGTTTTTTTGCCGTCACGGTGCAGCCGAAAAAAGCGTGACCGGGCAAGGAACCGGACAGAGATACGGCTATGTGACGTGTGTTGAGCCGTTCTCTGTGCATGCCGCAGGGTTGAGAGCGTGCGCTGTACGGCTTTTTTGCCGTCACGGTGCAGCCGAAAAAAGTGTGACCGGGCAGGGACTGCGCGGAGCTGCGCGGTATGACCGGTCACGGGAGAGGACTGAGGAGATCAGGCGGTCATGGACTTGCCGAAACGGCGGCGGATCCATTTGAACAGCTCAACCAGCGGAACATGAACGGCTGCAAGTCCCAATGCGACAAGCAGCTCGGACAGGCTGACCGGCTGAATCTTGAACATCGATGCAAGGAACGGAATATAGATGACGCCGAGCGTCAGAACGCAGGTCAGACCCAAGGCACCGATCAGCCACCAGTTCTGGTGCTTCAGCTTGAAGATCGAACCGTGCAGGGAGCGCATGGCGATGGCGTGGAACATTTCAATAAAGTTCATGGTTAGAAACGCCATGGTCATTCCGTCGGGGCTGGCGGTGATCTCCCATCTGCCGGATTCCATATAGTGTCCCACAAAGAAGGAGGTGATGATCAGAAGTGTCATAAGAAGTCCGTATCCGATCATGCTGACTCCCGCCCCGTTTGCAAAAATGCTTTCCTTGAAGGAACGGGGCTTTCTCTTCATCAGATCGCCCTCCGCTTTTTCCATGCCGAGTGCCAGACCCGGGGCAGAGTCGGTGACCATGTTGATCCACAAAAGGTGCGCGGGGGTGAAAATCTGAACGCCGAGAATGGAGGCAATGAAGATGGAAACGACCTCTGCCATGTTGGAGGATATCTGGAACTGCAGTACCTTGCATACGTTATCGTAGATTTTTCTGCCCTCTTCCACGGCATTGACGATAGTGGCAAAGTTGTCATCCGCCAGCACCATGTCCGCAACGCCCTTGGTCACATCGGTTCCCGTGATGCCCATGCCGATTCCGATATCGGCCGCCTTGATCGAGGGAGCATCGTTGACGCCGTCTCCCGTCATGGCGGTTACCTTGCCGCGTGCCTTCCATGCGCGGACGATACGGGTTTTATGCTCCGGCTGTACGCGGGCATATACAGAATAGCGCGGAACAAGCTCAATCAGCTCTTCATCCGTGTAGTTTTCAAGCTCTGCGCCGACAATCGCCTCAGAGGCGTCCCGAAGTATGCCGATTTCTTTGCCGATTGCAACGGCGGTGTCCTTGTGGTCTCCGGTAATCATAATCGGACGGATGCCCGCGTTCCGGCATTCTGCAATCGCCTGAACGACCTCGGGGCGGCAGGGATCGATCATCCCGACAAAGCCGATGAAAATAAGCTCCTGCTCCAGATCGTCCGCCTCAAAGGAAGCGGGCTTCTCTGTGTAAACCCGATAACCGGCAGCCAATACGCGGAGCGCACGGTCCGCAAACGCTTTGCTCTGCGCCGCAATTTCCTGCTTCAGCGCATCATTGAGCGGCATGACCTGACCGGCACGGAGAATGCCCGTGCATCTGGATACCAATATCTCGCAGGCGCCTTTGGTGTACTGGATATACCGGTCGCCTTCCGCGTGAACGGTGGACATCATTTTGCGCATGGAATCAAAGGGAGCTTCGCCGATCCTCGGTGCAGCCTGCTCCAGCTCTGCCTTCGGTGTGCCGATTTCGCTCGCATAATTGACCAAAGCGCATTCGGTCGGCTCTCCGGAGGCTTTCTCCTCTCCGGGCTTGATGACAGCATCGGAGCAGAGTGCCATCGCCTTGGCAAGCAGCTGCGGATTGTCGGTAAAGGAGTCCACCACGGTCATCCGGTTCTGCGTCAGCGTGCCGGTTTTGTCTGTGCAGATGATCTGCGTGCAGCCGAGCGTTTCGACCGCAGGGAGCTTTCGGATCAGCGCCTTCCGCTTGGACATGGAGGTCACGCCGATGGAAAGAATGATTGTGACAACGGCGGGAAGTCCCTCCGGAATGGCTGCCACTGCCAATGCAACCGCCAGAATAAAGGTATCCAGCGCCACGGATGCGAAATGAGAGAAGCTGTCGATTCCGACAAAATGCAGACCGCCGGAGAAATCAAACATAGTGCGGCAGAGGTTAAAGAGAAAAACAAATATGCAGATTCCGACCACAAGCTTGGTCAGGACCTTGGACAGCTCGGTCATTTTGATCTGAAGGGGTGTCTGCTCATTGTCCGCCTGTGTCAGGGCTTTTGCAATTTTGCCCATTTCGGTGTTCATGCCCGTAGAGGTCACCACGGCTTTTCCGCGTCCGTAAACAACGGTGCTTCCGCTGTACAGCATGTTTTTCCGGTCTCCCAGCGGCACATCGCGTTCTCCGTCCCGCAGCATGATCACGTCCATCAGCTTGCTGACCGGCACGGATTCTCCCGTCAGCGCGGATTCTTCCGCCTTTATGCTGTGGCTCTCCAGGATCCGGCAGTCGGCAGGCACGGCATCGCCCGCTTCCAGTATGACGACATCGCCCGTGACAAGATCCTCGCTTTTTATGACGACCTGCTTGCCGTCGCGCAGCACCTTGGAGGTCAGAGCCGTCATTTCCATCAGAGCATCGATGGCTTCCTCTGCTTTGCTCTCCTGCACGACACCCAGAACGGTATTGATGATGACAACAAAGAGGATAATGAACAGGTCCGCCCAGTCCTTCAGCTCCGTATGTCCCCTTGATTCCACAACGGTCGTCACTGCGGAGATCGCCGCAGCCGCCAGCAGCATGACGACCATGGGGTCCATCAGGGACTTGAAGAATTTTTTGACAAGGCTGTCACGGGGCGCCTCCTCCAGCTTGTTCTTTCCGTTTTTCCTGAGTCTTGCGGCTGCTTCCTCTTCGGAAAGTCCCTGCTCTGAGGAATTCAGCTCCTTCAGCGCATCGTCCGTGTTCTCTAAATAGTATGCTGCCATTTTTCAGCTTCCTTTCTTTTCCCGGGCGGGCACCGCCGCTTCGGGGAATCAATCAAATTCTGCTTCGGATAGGTGTTTCGGTCGGAAATGCTTCGCGCTGCCTTTGGCACTGCCATAAGATCGGCTTGTCCCGGGGCAGAGGCAGGCAGATGATGCCGCATCGAAATCCGGGGGCTTTGAACCGGTAAGACGAACCCGGGCGCGGACGTTTCCGACGGCGCCGCGACCCTGAAGGGCATGCCCGCCGCGGCATCCGCGGGAAGGGTAAGGCTTTTTGCGGCTTCAGAAGGAAATGACCTGCAAGCCCTCCAAAAGAATCTTCAGTCCGAGCAGGACCAGCACAACGCCTCCCGCAAACTCTGCTTTTGACTTGTATTTTGTGCCGAAAACGTTGCCGATTTTCACACCGACGGAGGAAATCAGAAAGGTTGTCAGTCCGATGATTGCGCCGGAGGAAAACACATTTACATTCAGAAACGCAAAGGTAATGCCGACTGCCAATGCGTCAATGCTGGTTGCGACAGCCATCAGGAACATCGTTTTCACTGACAGGTCCGCCTTGACCTCTTCCTCTTCTTTGGACAGGGATTCGCGGATCATGTTAATTCCGATCAGCGCAAGCAGCACAAACGCGATCCAGTGATCATATTGATCAATATAGGAGGCAAAGGCGCTTCCCAGATAGTATCCCGCAATGGGCATCAGCATCTGAAAGCCTCCGAACCACAGACCGACCAGCAAGACCTCCTTCAGAGAAATTTTTTTCATTGCAAGCCCCTTGCATACCGAGACAGCAAATGCATCCATTGACAGTCCTACGGCGAGCAGCAGCAGTTCAGCAATTCCCATGGTGATAACCGTCCTTTCCTTTGGAAGTGTGAGAGACGCGGGGGCAGAAAACAGGTTGCCATACAGCGCGGAAGGGCACAGGGCTCCGCATTTGCAGAGCGTAAAAGTGTTCCCTTCGGATTGTATGAAAGCGATATGCCGGGGAAAGCCGGTATATCGCGCAGGCTTGCACGGCAAAACCGCCCGGAGCCGGGGCTTTGGCTGTACGGTGAAGCACCGGTATTCTGCAATGCGGACGGGCAGCGCCCTCCTGCCGGCATCGGATAACCGATGCTCCGTTTGACATGATACGTCAGATATGCCCGTTCAGCTCGGCTGCCCCTTATTTGATATGCACAGAAAGCCGCAGTTTTGCCTGAAGCCATAAAAAAAGCAGGCACTTTCGTACCTGAATACCGGCAGGGAAGCACTCAGGTACAGCGGAGACGCTATACATGAGTCTCATTGCCGGGCGCCAAGGCGGCAACCCTCTGAAAAAGCCGGACCGAAACGGCCGTGATGACGACTTTTCAGCACGACAACGTGCCAACTACTCCCTCACAAATATAGAACGATACTATTATACGGACAGACGGGAGCTTTGTCAAGTACTTTGTCCTATTTTCGAAAAAAATTGTCCGGCGAAAGAAATCCGTCGGACATGCGGCAAAGGCTCGCGCTTCGCTCTGAAAAATACGGTTCTGCCTTTGAAAAGATGCCGGACAGACGCCGAGAGGCAGCTTCAACCGATCCGGGCGGCACTGCCGGAGCGCTTGTCCGGCAGTATATGCGGGCAGCACTGCGGATTCTCAAAGGGAGATGCAGTGCCGTGACGCTTGTGGCTTTCGGAAAAGCACGGGTGCCGTCACGCGGAAAGAGACGGTCCTGCCGGATTGTTACGGCAGATGAGAGCCCCGGAAAGGTGCAGATATTCCGAACGGTGCGGGATATGCTGCCGCCCGGAAGAACGGGGAGCGGACATGCCTGCAGCTTCACGCCGCACAGTCACAGCACCAGATCGTCCTTCGAAAGGTGCGGAAGCACCGGGGGATTTTTCGGAATCCGCTTCAGCGGATCGTATGCGAAGCGCTTGCATGAAAAATCGCAGGAAACAACGCCCTTCTGCGTGCAGAGGGCGGTCTGACCGCCGGTTAAAAGCGTCGCTTTCTCGCAGAAACGGCAGGCATGCGGGATCTCCGGCGCGTAATCATTGTGACTGAATTTGGACATTTGTTTGTTCCGGAACGGATACCGTTCCGTTGATTCTCCTTATATCGATTTTTCCTGACACTATTATACACGATATCTGTCGTAAATTCCATATGTTTTCAAAATTTTTTTGCGGAAGCTTTTTCCGGCAAAGCACCGGACGGCTGCCGCAAGGGACGGCAGGCTGAAGTTGTCCCGCTGTACGGCAGAAGGGTTGGCGCACTCTGCAGGCTTGACCGGATGCAAAAGCTTTTCCGAAGGCGTTTTGTCCGCAGACGGAAAATCGGCTCTGTGTCAAGGCTTCCGGAGACGGCTGCCGGCATCGCGCGCAGCCGGAGGATGCGGGAGCGGGGCTATGGGAACAGAAACAAAAAGCAGGCGGTCAGAAGGACGGTGATGACGCAGCAAAGCAGCTTGCCGCTGAAATAACGGGAGAGGGACAGCTTTCCGTAAACGAAGGATGCGGTCTGCGCGTGGACCGAGCAGCCGGACCAAGAGACGGCTGCGGCGGTGACAAGTATGGCGATGGGACGCGGCAGCAGCGCCGCAGCTTCCGCGCATGCCGAGGTGAGCTCCAGAAGGGCGCAGCAGCCGAGATAGAGCTGCATATGACCGCGGAGCAGGCGGGAAAGGAGCGCAAGAAGAACGGAAAAGAACAGCACAGAGCCGCATACGGTCAGAATGGAGAAAACCGCATCCCGGATGGCTGACGGAAGGATTCCGCGCCCGGGGTCCTGTCCGGCTTCCTGTAAGGGCTTTTCTGCCCGGAACGGCTGCTCTGCATCGCGAAAGAAGAGATGCTCCAGAATGCCGGTGACAATTGCGGCAATGAGCTGGAACAGATATAAAAGCGCGCCGGTCCTCGGGCTGCCGAACAGCGTGCTGCCGACAAAGCCGATGAGAAAAGCCGGGCTTGTATTGTTGCAGAAGGCAAGCAGACGTTCCGCCTCGTCTGCTGTACAAAGACCGCGTTCGTACAGCTCTGAGGCGCACCGTGCGCCGTTCGGGCATCCGGAAAGGGCTCCTAAAAGGAAGGCGGCGGCGCCGCTTCCGCTGATGCCGAACAGAAAGCGGAAGGGCTTATCCAGAAGCTTTGCGCATTTTTCCGGAAAGCCGGACGCAATCAGAATGTTGTTCAGCACAAAGAAGGGAAACAGGGACGGGATTACAGAGGCCGCGCAAAGCGTAAGCGCACTGTTGACTGCGGTAATGCCAAAGGCGGGAAATATGAGAAGAAATACAAAGACCAGCAGTGCCGCGGCGGCGAGGATGCCGTTCGGCTTGAGGATGCGCTTTATGGTATGAATGTCCATCACCCCGCATAAAATGGAATCAGTCGGAGAAGGCTCCGCTGTGCTGTATGTATATGGCGGAGGAGGAGGGAGTATGCAATGTCAAAAATAAAGCATGTAACCGCGCGTCTGCTCGGGCAGCCGGCGTATTTGTTTGATCATGGATCAACGATGCTTTTCGAGTCCAACCGTTCGGTGATCATCGGCGCCTGCCGCAGTCTTTTGGGGTATAGCGAAACGGAGGTCCGGCTTCGGCTGGCGGACGGAATCGTGACGGTAAGCGGCAGCGGGCTTTCGCTTCGGAGCTTTGACGGGGATCAGATGGAGGTCAGCGGACTTATTTCCGGAATGCGCTTTGAAACCGGCATGCACGGTACGGCGTAAATCCGCCTGCAATGCCATGGGGTTGCCGCGGCGTCAAGGCAAAGAGGGGGCAGCCTGCGCGCCGGCGCTGTGCTGTTTTTTCGGAAGAGGGCGGGGAGGGGACGATGTCATGCGCCGCTTCCCCGATCAAGGATTCTTTTGTCTCCTGCACCGCCGAACGGAGGCGGCTTGCCGCAGAAATGCGCGGCGGCATCTGTAAAAAGCGCGTCAAGGTGTGATCCGACAGCGACTCCTTTTGTCTGAAACGGTCCGCTGCGGCATTGACTTGAAATCCGCAGCACCGCAGAATGCGTGCGATGCTTTTTCGGATGCTGCGGGAAGGAACGGCGCCGCATCGGGAGCTGTTTGCCGGAAGCACATGCCTTCGATGCCTGCATTCCCCGAAAAGAGCTTGCGGCAGACCGGATGATACGGGCTTCGGCACCGCTTTTGACGATGCCGTGTGTCAGAAGGGAATGGATGCCGCGGCGGGACTGCTTGCCGGGGACACGCCGACTCGTTTTCTGCATCCCACCAAAAGCGGCTTGCGGCAGACCGGAGCATACGGACTGCAATGCCGCTTTGGGCAATGCCTTGTGTCAGATTGGAGATTGCTATGCATTTTTTTCTTTTTCTGCTTCGCTGGCTGTCCGGCTATTGCCGGATGAGCTGCGGCAGCGCGGAAACCGTTTTTGTTCTGAATCTCATGATGAAACGGGATATCCCGTACTGGAAGCTTTGCCGCACCCGGGATGGCGGCGGTGAATTTTACATGCTGAAAAAAAACCGCAGACTGCTTCTGCAATATGCGGGTGCTGCGGTGCGGACGGAGCGGGAATTCGGACTGCCGCAGCTTGTGTACCGCTATCGCAGACGGCTGGGGCTGCCGGTCGGGGCTGCGATTTTCTGTGTAATCCTGTTCCTTTCCGGACAGTTTGTCTGGGATATCGACCTGAAGGGAAACGAAAGGATCAGCAATGTTCAGATTTATGATACGCTCCGGTCGCTCGGATGCGGGATCGGCAGCTATATTCCGGGAATGAATCTGTACAGCATATGCAGTGAATATCTGCTTGCCGATCCGGAGATTGCATGGATTTCGGTCAATATGGAGGGGACCGTTGCCCATGTCGAGGTGATCGAAAAGGAATACCGCTCCCGTGCGGAGCTGGAGCTTCCGGACGACGGGCAGCCCTCCAACCTGATCGCGGCGCGGGACGGTATGATCGTCAGCTGGGAGCTTGCGGGCGGGGAGCCGGCGGTGCGGGCGGGACAGGTGGTTCGCAAGGGCGACCTTCTGGTCAGCGGAATTGTGGAAAACAAAAAAAGCGATGCGGGACAGTTCCGGCTGGAACGGTCTGCCGGAAGGGTTCTGGCACAGACTGCCCGGATCGTCTCCGTTTCCGTGTCGCTTTCCGGCGAAAAAACCGTGTATCGGGACGTTTTTGCGGCGGAGAAAACGGTTATATTTTTCGGGAAAGAGATAAAACTTTTAAAAAACAGTAGAAATTTGCCCGAACAGTATGTTATAATAAAAAATACGGACCGTATGACGCTGTTTTCCGGGACAAAATGGCTCAGGACCGTCCGGCTTCCCCTGTATTACGTGACGGAGACGGTGTGCGAGGAAAAAACGGAGCGCTTTGCGCTTTCGGAGTCGGAGGCGGAACGGGAGGCGGAACGGCAGTTCTGGGCGCTGTACGGCAGCGAGACTGCGGGCATGGAAATAGAGTCCTACCGTATGGAACGCGGGATGAACAGTGAGAAAACGGCATATGAGATCTCCTGTACGGTATACGGGACGGAGAACATTGCAGAGGAGAGTCTGATCGCGCTTTCCGAATCGGAGATACCGTGATCGGAAAGCTGCCGTTTGGAGGAGAAAACGGGCTTCGGCATACGGAAAAAGCGTTTTCGGCTGCACCGCCCCGGCTGTTTCTTCTTTGGCAGCGGCGGGCTTTTCGGTGCCGGAGGGCGTTTTTTGGGCAGGAGGCTTTTTGCCGGTGACAGGTTTTTCCGGCTGCCGGATGCAATGGGACGGAAAAAGCAGAAAATGTGCGGGCTTGCAGGCTGCCCGGCGGAGAAAACGGGGAAATTCCCTCTGTCTTGACCGAAATCGGGCGGACGGAATGCCGTGGAAAACGCTCCCTCGGGCTGCTTGAACCTCAGGAAAGGGATGCCCCTCTCTTTGCGGGGCTGTGATACTGTAATATAAATGGAAAAAATAGTGTTGACGGATGATCTGGATCAGACGGCGCAGCTGTTCGGAAGCCTTGACTGTCATGCCATCCGGGTTGAAAATGAGTATGGCGTGACGGTTCGGAACCGCGACAGCGCTGCGGCAGGCGGAAGCGCCGTGGTGATCGGCGGCGGGACCGAGGAGGGGCGGAACAGGGCTGCCGGTGTGTTTGCCTATCTGAAGCGGATGGAAAAGCTGAACGGCAGCGTGACGGACCAGAATGTGGAATATGCGATCTCCATGATGAACGACGGGAGAGAGGACGAGCTTCGGGCACTGGACGGGGACTGTATCTGCGTCAATCTGCGCGGCACGCCCATCAAAGCCAAAACGGTCGGACAGCAGAAATATGTGGATCTGATCCGGACAAATACGGTGATACTCGGAGTCGGTCCTGCCGGCACCGGAAAAACGTATCTTGCGGTTGCCATGGCGGTCAAGGCGCTCCGGGCAAAGGATGTCAGCAGAATCGTGCTGACCCGACCTGCCGTGGAGGCGGGGGAAAAGCTGGGGTATCTGCCCGGCGATTTGCAGAATAAGGTCGATCCGTATCTCAGACCGCTGTATGACGGTCTGTACGATATGCTGGGAGCGGAAAGCTTTCAGAAGTATCTGGAGCGGGGCGTGATTGAGATTGCGCCGCTTGCGTATATGCGCGGGCGGACGCTGGACGATTCGTTCATTATTCTGGACGAGGCGCAGAACACGACGCCGGAGCAGATGAAGATGTTTTTGACCAGGCTCGGCTTTCGCGCAAAGGCGGTTGTGACCGGAGATATTACGCAGACCGATCTGCCTGCGGGAAAGGTCAGCGGACTTGCCGAGGCGATCCGGATTCTGAAGGACATCGACGGGATTGCCATTCATCGCTTCAGTGAGCGCGATGTGGTGCGGCACCGGCTGGTGCAGCAGATTATAAAGGCGTATCAGAGATATGAAGAAAAGGGCGGCGCGGGCAGATAGGGCGTCCCTGCCGTCAGATGCGCGTAAGGGCGGCTGTGCCGGGGAAACCGGACAAGCCTTTGCTGCACACATTCCGGATAAAGCGGAATATGAGATGAGAATAAAGTTCCTGAAGGAAGGATGTTGCTCCGCCGCAAGGACTGCGGGAGGCTGCGGCTGCGGCGGACGGGCTTTTATGACCATGCAGAATCAAAAGAAAAACCGCCACCGGATCTATATCCGGAACGAACAGAAAAAGGTTACGGTGACACCGGCTTTGCGCAAGCTGATCCGGGACGCCGTCAGAGCCGCGCTCGCCTATGAGCATTTTGCGGGCAGCGCGGAGGTTTCCGTGACCCTGACAGATGACGAAAGGATTCATGCGCTGAATCGGGAATATCGGCATGTGGACAGGGCAACGGATGTTTTGTCTTTCCCAATCTTTGATGACGGGGAGGACGGAGAGGGAAATATTGTGCTGGGGGATATTGTGATCTCCTTGGAGCGCGCTTCCTGCCAGGCTGCGGAGTACGGGCACAGCATGGAGCGGGAAACCGCGTTTCTGTGCGTGCATTCCGTTCTGCACCTGCTTGGCTATGACCACGAGACCTCCGCAGAGGATGAGCGGGAAATGTTCGGACGGCAGGAGGAGATTCTTGCCTCCATGGGGCTGCCGAGGGACGGAACGGAAACGGAATCGGACTGAAAAATACACGTTCCGGACGCTTCTGAAGCAGCCGGACCTATGATGTCGGAAGAGGGAAGCGGTGCCGTGGCGGCGCCGGCTTTCGGAAAGGATGCCTCCGGGCTTCGGAGGTGGGGGAATATCAGTGAAAAAAACAGCATTTATCGCGATTGTCGGACGTCCGAATGTCGGAAAGTCCAGACTGCTGAACGCATTGACCGGGGAGAAGATCGCTATTGTCTCCAATAAACCGCAGACGACCCGCAACCGCGTGACTGGTATACTGACGCGCGGCGAGGATCAGTTTGTCTTTATGGACACGCCCGGACTGCATAAGCCGAAGACCAAATTGGGACAGTATATGGTGAAAACCGTGAAGAGCACGATCGGGGACGTGGATGCCGCATTTCTTGTAACCGAGCCGACGGGCAGAGTCGGCAGGGCGGAGGAGGCGATCATGCAGCAGCTGAAAACGTATGAGATCCCGACGATTCTGGTCATCAACAAGACGGATATCCACAACGGAAAAGAAATCGGCGATACGATTCTTGCCTACAGCGCCGTGTTTGATTTTGCCGCGGTTGTGCCGCTGTCCGCCATGAAGGAAAAGAATATCGATGCCCTTCTGGACGAAGCAAAGCAGTTTCTGTATGAGGGGGACTGGATGTTCGGAGAGGATGACGTGACCGATCAGCCGGAGCGGAAAATCGCGGCGGAAATGATCCGGGAAAAGATTCTCCGCACCTGCAACGAGGAGATACCGCACGGGGTGGCGGTGGATATCGAGGATTTCAAGGAGACGGAAAAACTCCTGTCTGTGCGCGCAACGGTCTATTGCGAACGGGAATCGCACAAAACGATCCTGATCGGACACAACGGGGAAAAGCTGAAGCAGATCGGCACCTATGCACGGGAGGATATGGAGCGCTTTTTCGATAAAAAGGTGTATCTGAATCTGTGGGTGAAGGTGAAGAGCAACTGGCGGGACAGTCAGGCTTCGCTGCATGATTTCGGCTTTGATCCGGATGATCTGCAATGAGACGGTGAGCTTAGGCACGGAAACGGAGTTGGGGATGCGGCATGTTTGAGACGGTGAAGGGGCTAGTGCTCCGCGCGTGCGATTACGGCGACAATGACAGGCTTCTGACCGTTCTGACCGGGGGCGGGAAAAGAACGGTGACGGTCAAAGGGGCGCACGGCGTGAAAAACCGGTATCTGGCGGTGGCACAGCCGCTGTGCTATGCGGAGTTTACGCTGGATTGCAGGCGCGGGAGATCGTGGCTGCGGGAAGCCGCGCTGATTGAGAACTTTTTCGGGATCCGGCAGGAGATCGGAAGATATGCGCTTGCGTTGTATGCCGCCGAGGTCGCATGCGAGGTGTGCATGGAAAACAATGACGAGGGAGAGATGCTTTCCCTTGTGCTGAACACGCTGTATGCGCTTTCGGTCGGGAAGCCGGGAGAAAAGCAGATCAAGGCAACGTTTGAGCTGCGCGCATCGGCTTTGCTCGGCTTTATGCCGGACCTTGTCGCCTGCCGCGAATGCGGAAGGGGAGATGCGGACCGGATGTATCTTGATGTGATGGACGGCATGCTTCTGTGCAGCGACTGCTTTTTCGGAAAGGATGAGGGAGAAGAAAACCGGGAAGAGGCGGATCATGCGGTCCTGATTCTTCCCCTGTCTTCCGAGGTTCTGGATGCGATGCGGTATGTGATTTACTGCGGTCCGAAGCGCATTTTCTCATATGCGGCGGATGAAGAGGTGCTGGAACAGCTTGCCGCCGTGTGCGAAACGTATTTTCTGAATCATGTGGAGCGGGGCTTTCGGTCCCTGTCGTTTTATAAGGCGGTGTCCGATCCGCGGCTGAATGCGGAAGCGCCGGGAGAAAAGTGACCGGGGATGCCGCACGCGCATTGCAGCGTGTACGCACTGCATCGGATGACATGAGGTCTGTCCGGGCTGTGCGATGAAGGCGCTCCCCGGATTCCTTACCGGCTTTTGCCCGGACGCAAGGTCCGTTTTTGCTCCCGGCAGGCAGGCTCTGCGGGAAGAAAAGCCATCGGAGCGTCCGGCTGTCCGTGCGGGATGGGAATGCGGCTCCGCCTGTACGGCAAGACATTCGCTTCCGCGCGGAGGAAGGCGTCCGGCGTTTCGCAAAGCCGGAGGCATCGGGGCTGCCTGAGGATCGCCGCCCCGACGTTTTGACACCGAAAAGGACTTTTGGACATCCGGGATGTGTACCGCTGCCGCTGTGCGGCATGAAAACAGAACTTTTCATCCGGCACGGAGCCGCTGTTCCTGCCGGCGAGCGGAAATGCAGCTGTATGTGCGATGCTTTCTCTTCTGTCGTAAAACACATGGAAAGACTGTCGGCTTGCCGGGGAGCGTCTGCCGCCTGCCGGATGCGGAACGTGCTTCCGACCGGCGGGCAGCGGCTTTGACGGCTTTGCTCGGTCAGGGCGTGAGGAGCGCACGCCGTCCGGCGGACGGATGTGCGGTAATTATGGGGGATTTATGAATTTACAGAACAATAAGGCACTCTCTGTGCTGGAATACGACAAGGTGACAGAGCTGCTTGCGGACTGCGCCCTGACTGAGGGCGCAAAGCAGCTGGCGCTCCGGCTTACGCCGGACAGCGATCCGGAAAGAATCCGCCTCAAGCTGGCGCAGACCACCGATGCGAGAGAAATGATGGGACGGAAGGGGGCGCCGTCCTTCGGCATGGTGCACGATGTGACGGCTGCACTGGAGCGTGCGGACAAGGGCGCATCCCTGAGCACGCGCGAGCTTTTGGATGTTGCCGGCGTGCTGCGTGCGGCGCGCAGGCTTAAGGATTACTTCTATGACGGACACGCTCCTGCGGGAGAGGGGGCGCGGCTGCGCGAAATATTTGATCTGCTTGAGCCTGACCGGGCGCTTGAGGAGCGCATTGCGCGCGCCATTCTCGCGGAGGATATGATTGCCGATGAGGCAAGCCCCGCGCTTGCGGATATCAGACGGAAGATCCGGGTGACGAACAACCGGATCAAGGATGCGCTGCAGCAGTATGTCAACGGCTCCCACAGCCGTGAACTTCAGGACAACATCATTACGATCCGGAACGGGCGGTATGTGATTCCGGTGAAGGCGGAGTATAAGAACGAGATCAAGGGTCTGATCCACGACACGTCCGCATCCGGCTCTACCATGTTTATCGAGCCGATGGCTGTGGTGGAGGCAAACAATGATCTCAGAACGCTGCAAAGCGAAGAGGCGCATGAGATCGAGCGTATTCTTGCAGAGCTTTCCGCGGAATGCGCCGCGGAGTATGACAGGATTACCGGAGACTATTACCGGATCACCGAGCTTGCCTTCATCTTTTCCAAGGCAGAGCTTTCCCTTCGGATGAATGCTGCGGAGCCGGAGATCAATTCCGCGCACCTGATCCGGCTGCATGCGGCGCGTCATCCGCTGATCGACCGGAAAAAGGTGGTCAGCATCGACATTTCACTGGGCGGCGGGTATGATACGCTGGTAATCACCGGTCCGAATACGGGCGGAAAGACCGTGTCTCTGAAGACGCTGGGGCTTTTCTCCCTGATGACGCAGGCGGGACTTCATATTCCGTGCGGTCCGGATTCCAGTATGTGCGTGTTTGATGCGGTGCTTGCGGATATAGGCGACGAGCAGAGCATTGAACAGTCGCTGTCCACCTTTTCCGCGCATATGAAGACGATTGTGGAGATTTGCCGGGACGCTGACCGGAACAGCTTGGTGCTGTTCGACGAGCTGGGAGCCGGAACGGACCCGACAGAGGGCGCTGCTCTTGCGGTTTCCGTGATTGAGAAGATCAGAGAAACCGGTGCTTTGTGCGCGGCAACCACGCATTATGCGGAGATGAAGGTCTATGCGCTGGAAACAGAGGGCGTTATGAACGCTTCCTGTGAATTTGACGTGGAGACGCTGAAGCCGACATACCGTCTGGTCATCGGAACACCCGGAAAATCCAATGCCTTTGCAATATCTTTGAAGCTCGGACTGGATGAGTCGATCGTCAACCGGGCAAAGGAGCTGGTCAGTGCGGACGATAAACGCTTTGAATCCGTGATTGAGCAGCTTGAAAAGAGCCGCATGGAAATGGAGCGGGAGCGCGATGAAGCGGCAAGGCTCCGCAGGGAATATGAAACCTTCAAAACAGATGCTGAGGCAAAGCTCCGCGCCAGATACGACAGCACGGAACGGGAGATTGAGAAAGACAGGGAAAAAGCGCAGCAGCTGCTTGCCAGCGCCCGTGTTTCGGCGGATTATGTGATGCAGCAGCTTGAAAATGTGAAGAAAAAGCAGGATTCCGCTCGCTTTGCGGAGGAGCTTGCGGCTGCAAGGGCAGATATACGCCGGACGCTGAAGGAGGCGGATGCCTCTGCAAATCCGGTGAGAGAACGGCGGGACGAGGAGTATAAGCTCCCGCGGGAGCTGAGAAAGGGCGATGTCGTGGAGCTGATCAACATCGGCAGGCAGGGCGTTGTCACGGAAAAGCCGGATAAAAACGGAAATGTCACGGTGCGGACCGGCATGATCAACACCCGGACGAAGCTCGGGAATCTGAAGCTGATTGAGGATGCGGAAACCGTGACGGCGGATCAGAAGCGGGTCAGCGCGGCGGCGTATCAGTCTATGCTGACCAAGAGCTTCTCGCTCTCGCTTGATCTGCGCGGGCAGAACGGAGAAGACGCGTGGTTTATGACGGATAAATATCTGGACGACGCCCGTATGGCGGGGATTCATGAGGTGACGCTGATTCACGGAAAGGGAACCGGCGCGCTGCGTGCCGCCCTCCAGCGGTATCTGAAGGGAGACAAGCGGGTGAAGTCCTTCCGGATGGGAACCTACGGAGAGGGCGATGCGGGCGTGACGGTTGTGGAGCTTCGCTGAGGCGGAGTCTGCCGCAGAAGCCGGTACGGCGCCGGAGCCGGAAATGCGGGCTGTAATGAATTCCGAAAAAAGCTTGCCGTTCGATGGAAAATGTGTTACAATACGGGGGAAGGCTTCTGAGGTCTTTGAGAGATGCGGAGCTGCCTGCGTGCGATAGCTATGTAAAAAGCCCCGGTTTAAAGCCGCCCGGAGGGGTTGAAACGGCTTTTCCGTTTCCTTACTGCGGTTTTCGCAGCAGTCCGGGATTTTACCGGACGTCCGGTCCGCGTGCGGACTGCGGCTGCACTATCGAAATTTAATTCCGAAAGGATATGTTTGCAATGAAATATGCTGTTCTTGTCTATGACGGTGCTGCAGATGAAAAAGTCCCGCAGCTCGGAGGAAAAACCCCGTATGAAGCCGCTGTCAAGCCGGTTCTTGACGGTCTGGCGGCGCACGCTTTGACCGGTACGGTCTCCAATGTGCCGCAGGGCATGGTGCCCGAGAGCGATACTGCCAATCTGGCGATCATGTCGTACGATCCGAAGCGGTATTCGCACGGCAGATCTCCTCTGGAGGCGGTTTCCATGGGCCTGACGATGGAGCCGGACCAGATCGCGTTCCGCTGCAACGTCGTGACGGTGTCCGAGGACGACGTTCCGTATGAGGAAAAAACCATGCTGGATCACAGTGCCGATGAAATTACAACGGCAGAGGCGGCAGAGCTGATCCGTGCGGTTCAGGCTGCCTTCGGTGACGGGGCAAAGACCTTTTACCCCGGAATCAGCTATCGGCACTGCCTTCTCTGGCATAATCCTCCGGCATACGGGGAATTTACGCGCCCGCACGATATCCTCGGCAGAAGGATCGGAGAGTATCTGCCGCAGGAGCCGTATCTCTCTCTTTACAAAAAGAGCTATGAGCTTCTTCGGGATCATCCGGTCAACGTGAGCCGCCGGGCGCGCGGGCTCAAGCCTGCGAACTCCATCTGGCTCTGGAGCCCGGGGGCAAAGCCCGCACTCCCGTCCTTCTCCGAAAAATGGGGGCTGAAGGGCGCCGTGATCTCGGCGGTTGACCTGATCAAGGGCATCGGTCTGTGCGCCGGAATGACGTCGATCGATGTGGAGGGCGCCACAGGCAACGTAAATACCAATTACCGCGGGAAGGCAGAGGCTGCAATCAAGGCATTCCGGGACGGATACGATTTTGTCTACATTCATGTGGAAGCGCCGGACGAGTGCGGGCACCGGCAGGAGACGGAGAATAAGGTCCTGTCGATCGAACGGATGGACAAAGAGCTTTTGCAGCCGGTTCTGGAGTTTTTGAAGGCATCCGGAGAACCGTTTCGGATTATGGCGCTGCCCGATCATCCGACTCCCGTGCGGCTGCGGACGCATACGATTGATCCCGTTCCGTTCATGATTTATATGTCGGACGAGCCGCATGAGGGCGTTGCGTGCTTCTGCGAGGATGCATGCGCGGAAAAGCACTTCTATGTGCCGCACGGAGAAGCGCTTCTGTCGTACATGATAAAGAAGTAAAAATCGGCTTGCGGAAAGCCTCGGAGCGATGGGAAGGGCAGCCCGGATCGGGCTTTCGTCTTCCGGCGTGCCGCGTTCCGATTTGAAATGGAGGAATTGGTCATGGAAAAGGACGAAACGATGTCTCCGGAGCCGGAGGCAGGCAAAAATATTGCCGGAGAGCTTTTTGACTGGCTTGAAATTTTTGTTGCCGCGCTGACGGCTGTATTCATTTTGTTTCTGTTTGTCGGGCGGGTTGCCGTGGTGGACGGCTCCTCCATGCTTCCGACGCTGAAAACGGGAGAGGGGCTTGTGGTCCGGGAGGCGTTTTATAAGCCGGCTGCGGGCGATATTGTGGTTTGCCAGTCCGCCTCCTACAGCTTTAAGCCGCTTGTCAAGCGCATTATTGCCGTGGGCGGGGACACGATACGGATCGACTGGGATACGTGGACGGTCTATGTGAACGGAGAGGCGCTTTCGGAGCCGTATGTGAACTATATTTCCGGGGTCGGCATGCGGAAGTGGGTGTACGGCGATTCTCTGACCGTGCCGGACGGCTATGTGTTTGTCATGGGCGACAACCGCAACGGCTCCACGGACAGCAGGAGCAAGACGATCGGTCTGATTGACGAGCGTCTGGTGCTTGGTAAGGTGGTATTCCGCTACAGTCCCCTGAGCGAGTTCGGAAGCGTGTCCTGAAGCTCCGGAGCATGGTCGGTGCCTCTGGCTCACCGGCGCAGCAGGGCGGTGGATGGTTTGCCCGCCTGTCGGGGCGGTGTCCGGGCAACTGCGCGGACCTTGCCGTTTCAGGGGGACTTGCCGGCAGTGCCGCATGGGACGTTCTGTTCCGTCGGCGGCGGTGGATGAAGCTGCCGGGTGGCGGGTCTTTAGTCCCCGTTGGCAGAGAAGCCTCCTCCGGCGGTGCGGCATGGGACATGTTGTTCCGTATGCGGCAGGGAGCATGAAGGGGATTGTGTACGGCTTGCATGCTTGCCGGGATTTTTGCGGCAGCGCCGTATGGGGCGGTATGCTGTTCCCGGCAGGATATCTGAAGGGGCTTGGTGCGATCTGCCGGTTACGGCGGCGGTCCGGCAGCACCGCTCTTTCGGTCTGCCGAAGCAGCCGGATTTCCCGTCCGAAAGAACGCTTCCGGAATCGATTCCTGTGATATAAAACTGCGGCAAAGGGCGGGACGACGCGCTTTGCCGCTTCAGTGTCGGAGGAGCCGCACTTTGGAGGCGGTCTGACGGTTTTCCGCATGTCGGAAAATACGTCTGTCAAACAAAACAGAAAGGCTTCCGGCAGCGCCGGAACGGTGATTTTATGCCAACCGATATAATTCAGTGGTTTCCGGGGCATATGGCAAAGACGCACCGGATGATCCGGGAAATGCTCCCGAAGGTGGATCTTGTGATGGAGCTGGCAGATGCACGGATCCCATTCAGCTCACAGAATCCGGAGCTGCCCTCCATGATCGGCGGAAAGCCGATTCTGACGGTCCTGACAAAATCGGATCTTGCCGACCGCGCCGCAGGAGAACGGTGGAAGCGGTATTTTGCGGAAAACGGCAGGAGCTGCATTTTTGTGGACTGTCTGACGGGATCGGGCTTTGACGGACTGCCCGGCGCGGTCCGCCGTGCGCTTTCCGAGAAGGTGCAGCGTTATGAAGATAAGGGAATGACCGGACGCACGCTGAAGGTGATGATCTGCGGAATTCCGAATGTCGGAAAATCATCGCTGATCAATCGGCTTGCCGGGGCGAAAAAGGCAAAGGTGGAAAACCGTCCGGGCGTTACGCGCGACAAGCAGTGGGTTCCCGCTTCGGGCGGACTGGAGCTGCTTGATACTCCGGGGGTGCTGTGGCCGAAATTTGACAACCGCCGGGTGGGAATGAATCTTGCCGTGACGGGCGCCATCCGGGATGAGGTTTTTGAAATACAGACTGCGGCGGCAGCTTTGGCAGGGCTTCTCAGAGAGCGCTATCCCGCGCTTCTTGCCGCGCGCTATAAGCTCGGGGATCCGGAGCGGTACCGGGACCTGACCGATGAGGAGCTGTTTCTTCTGATCGGCAGAAGGCGCGGCTTTCTGATAGCGGGCGGCGAAATCGATGAGGAGCGGACCGCCAATATGCTTTTGGATGAATTCCGGAGCGGCAAGATTGGGCGTATTACCCTGGAGCTGCCGGAGGACTGTGCTTCCGGTGAGAAAGAAAATGCAGCGGCAGAAACGGACGGGCTGCCGGAGACTCCGTAAGGGGCGCCGTGCGATTTTCCGGCAGGCGGCGGCTGAGCTGCGGATTTTCGGCATCGGAGAACGGAAAGTCCGGAAGCCTTTCGGGCACTGTGTCCGGAGATGTAGGGCGGAATGACAAATGGATTCATCGGTGCTTTGCGGCTTTTGCCGTCTGGCGGACGGGATGGATGAAAGCGGCCGCGGGATGGAAAGAAAAAGCCTCCGGCGGCGTTTGCCGGTTTCATCGGCTGACCGTTTCCGGATTTGCCTCACGGACCCGCAGCAAGGCGGGAAGACGTTCGGAAAACGGAGCGATACGTCCTTCTGCCGGCAGTTTGCGATTTTGCTGTCCGAAGGATGACGGTTTTTTGCAGGACCGGCTGCAATTCGGAGGAACGGTGATAAGAATGACGGAGGAGCGTTATGCTGAACTGGAATATTGAATCGGAGTATGATGCGGCGGGAAGCCTTGTCATCTGCGGGACGGATGAGGCGGGACGGGGACCGCTTGCCGGACCGGTCTGCGCCGCTGCGGTGATTCTGCCGCGCGGAATACAGCTTGAGGGTCTTGATGACTCCAAAAAGCTGACCGCAAAGAAAAGAGAAGCCCTGTACGATACGATTCTTGAGGCTGCATGCTCATACGGCATTGCCATGGCATCCGAGGCGGAAATCGATGAGATGAACATTCTGCAGGCATCCCTGCTTGCCATGCGGCGCGCGATTGCAAAGCTCAGTCCCCAGCCCGGGCTTGTGCTGGTTGACGGAAGCATCGCACGCGGCTTTGCGCAGCGGGCGGTTGCCGTTGTGGGAGGGGATGCAAAGTCGCCGAATATTGCGGCGGCATCGGTGCTTGCCAAGGTGCAGAGGGACCGTTTGATGGAGGAGCTTGACCGGCAGTATCCGGGCTACGGCTTTGCCGCGCACAAGGGCTATCCTACCAAGCAGCACTATATTGCGCTGAACCGTCTCGGACCGTCTCCCGTGCACAGAAAAACCTTTTTGAAGAAGATGCATACGTATTCCGAGGATTAATGTGTCTGTCCGCTCCGTGCCGGCGCATGGCGGTTTTGTTCCTTTGAAACGGCAAGGGACGGACCGGCGGGGTTCCGGGGATTTTGGCAAGAAACGGTGCGGAGGAGGCGCGGCAAAGCGTCTTGGCAGCCGATCTGACGGCAGAAAAGAAACGGGGGGAACAGATATGGAGCAGCCGCTGTCTGTTGTTCTGAAAAGAAAACGCCTTTTTGTATTTGATATGGACGGAACGCTGTATCTTGGAAATTCCGTGCTTCCGGGAGCTGTCGATTTTGTTCGCAGACTGCGTGCGGAGGGCAGAAAAGTCCTGTTTTTCACCAACAATGCCTCACATAATCCTGCGTTCTATTATGAAAAGCTTGAAAAGATGGGATTTGCTCCGCAGAAAGGGGAGGTTTTGACCTCCGGCGATGTGACTGCGGAATTTCTTTTGAGACACCGCCGGGGAAAACCCGTGTATGCGGTGGGGACGCCTGAACTGGAGGAGCAGCTTAAGCAGTGCGGAATCGTTCTGAAGGAGCAGGCGGATATTGTTCTGACCAGCTTTGACACAACGCTGACGTATCGCAAGCTGGAGCATGCCTGCCGTCTGATCCGCAGCGGCGCGGAATTTCTGGCAACGCACCCGGATTTCAACTGCCCTACGGAGGACGGATTTATTCCGGACAGCGGAGCCATTGCCGCGCTGATTACGGCATCGACCGGGAAAACGCCGGTATTTTTCGGAAAACCGTGCCGAAGCGCACTTGATATGATATGTGAGCTGACCGGCGTACAGCCGGAGGATGCGGTTATTTTCGGGGACCGCCTGTATACGGACATCGCGCTCGGCAGAAGAAACGGCGTGACGGCGGTTCTGACACTGACCGGGGAAACGACAAGGGACGAGGCGGAGCAGGCAGAGCCGGAGGAGCGTCCCGATTATCTGGTGGAGGCTATGTCGGAGGCGTTTTCTGCGATGTTTTCCTGAGCCTCGGCACCGGCGCCAAAAAGGCGGCGCAGGACATCGGCAACGCTGTCCGCGGTGTTCTGAAGACCTTCGGCAAGCAGGGGAGAGCCGGCTGCTTCGCATTGGTTTTCCGTGCGGTTCAGCCTGTCCAGAAACGGCTGCATGCTGCTCATATTGATGCCGAAGGTGATGCCGAGGCAATAAAGTCTGCCGCGGTAGTTTCCGGTTCTGGTATACCGGAAAAACGGCGTTTCCGGAATGCTCTCCAGAAGCCTGTCCGTCCGGGTCGGCATCCCGGTGAACAGGACGGAAAGAAGCAGTGCCGAAAGGAGCAGAGAGGCGGTGCAGCGCACGGCGATTCGTATGAAGGAAAAAACGGTTTTCATGATAAGCGTCCTTTCTTTTCTGACAGTCTGTCAGCCTTTCGGCTGTACGCCCCCGGCGGGCGTTTTTTATTTATTTGAATGAAGCCTCGCACGGGTGCGGCGAGGTAGGCACGGGGCGGCCCGGAGCAGCGCTTTTCCGGCATGAGCGATTCTGATCCGCATGACAGAGCGGCTCTCCGCTGTCGGACGGAGCAGAGCCGACCGGTTTTCTTCGGATGAAGGGACGGCAGCCCCGGCGCCCCATGCCTTTCATTTTGCCCGGCTTGGTTTGATGCACGGTGAAATGCGGAGGCACATGCCTGCTCCGCTCAATCAGCCCGTCCTTTTTGACGGTGCGCGGCGGAAGGTACGGTATCCCGCGTCTTTCGCTTTGTCCGGGAGGAATCGGCAGACGGCGGGAGGTGCGGTTCCGCGATCGATCGGATCGGTCAGGCGTACTGCGCTGCTTTCTCCGGACGGCAGTCAGTCTGACGACCGTTCCTCGCGCCGTTCGTTTCGGGGATGTGCGGCAAAGTGCATTGCTCCGCTATTGCGCCAGTGCGCCGATCAAGGCGCTCAGCTCCTCTCCGAGCAGCACCGCAGCTCGCTTGGCTTCGCTTTGCGTGTTGGCGTTGGAGCCGAGCTCAATCAGCATAGAGCCGGGTGTATACTGCTCATTGAACGAGGATTTGCGGAGGTTGATCGGACGCATCACGCCAGGAAGCCGTGTGATCAGTCTGCTTTGCAGCTTTGATGCAACCGTGAGGTTGGTGATCCAGTCCGGATGGTTGGCACCGTTCTGGTTGGTTCCGATGACGAGCATGATCTGCGCAACGGGAGAAGCCTTGTCGTAAACGAGCGGCTTGATGTATTCTCCCGCCTCGGTCAAAAGAGCGTCCCGGTGGACGTCCAGAACGTACCGGATGCTGGGGTATTGCTCAAGATAGGAAAGGATGGTCTGCTTCGCAGCCGGGTACGCATTGCTGTAGGACTCCAGGTCGTGCATGATCGGACAGTGCAGCGTGGGAATTCCATGACTGTTCAGGGTGTCGGCAAGAACCTGTCCGACCGCGACAACGGTCTTTTCCGGATCGGTTGAATGAAAGCTCTCGTCTGCACCGGCATAGGAGGCGCCTTCCTCAAGATAGGATTCCGTGCCGTGCGTGTGGAGAATCAGTACAAGCGGATCGTCCGCGTGCTCTTCCCGGACCGAAGCGGCAGCTCCGGTGTCGATTCTGCATGCCGCCTGCACCAGCGCGCTCGGATCCGGGGTGAAATCGGTTTCATTGCTCAGATACAAAAGCTGCGGCAGCTGATTTCGGCTCAGATCGCGCGGCACAATCGGGATGCTGCCCTCCGGAGGGGGCTCGGGCGTCTGGCTTTCGGCGGTTTCATCCGGGTATCTGACCGGCGCGGCATACAAAAGGTCGTAAACGCCGAAGGCGGTCGGATATTCCTCGCTGACGGCTCTGAGAAATGAGCCGGGACCGGTCGGCAGGGTGTCGGCAGAGGCAGGCTGCATTTCCGTGCCGTCATCCGGAAGGGCAGCGGGGTATTCCAGCAGCCTGCCGCACAGGACGGCGAGAACGGACAAGAGCAGACAAACGGCACTGAGCAGATATAAGGTTTCCCGCAGCATACGACGGTACAAATGACTCCCTCCTCCGGGTTTGACGCTGTTTTCCGAATGCTTCCGGTTCCGCCTGCGGCATGCGGCGTTCGGGACCGCGGCAGCTCGGGGCGCAAATCGGAGTGCATTTGCCGCTTTCCGTTTGCACCGCTTCGCAGACTATTGTATGCGGGCGTCATTTCGGGTATGCCGGTATGCGGCAGGTTTTGCGGGAACGTGCAGGGCAAAAATTGCGGCACGGGAACGGAGGTGCGGACGGTATGGCGTGGACCGTTCGGGGCGGACGGTCCGAAAACAGGGGGAGGACTTTTCGGAGGAGCAAAGGGTATCGGCTTCCGCAGGCAGTGTGCAGATTCAGGCGGGAGCGGCGGACCGTATGGATGTGGGCGGGCAAAGAACCGCCGGACCGCGCCCGGTTGCTGCCGAAAACCGGGGAACATAACTCCGTTTCTTGGCACGGGAGGTGCAGAAGTGCCGGGGAGAGGTCGGACCGGGGGGGAGGGGACAGGGAAAAGAGCTGCCGGAGCATAATCGCTTTGACCGAGCAGCGCGGGAGGGATGAAGAAATACCGGGACCGGTCCGGGCTGCGGCAGGATCGGAACCTTGGCAGAGCCGGACTCAGTCTTCTTTTTCAAATGCGTGATTCAGGGCACAGCCGATCAGACGGGCGAGCTCTGCCACGGCGGTGTCGCACTCCTTCAGAGAAACGAAAAAGCTTTTTCCGTTTTCCAGCACTTCGTGAAGTGCCGGGGAAACGGCTTCGATTCCTGCTTTTTCCAGCGCGTCGTAAACAAGCGTGGAGGAGCTGACAACGGTCGGCACTCCGATTGCGATGACCGGAACGCCCACGGTCTCGGGGCTGATGGCTTTTCTGCGGTTGCCGATGCCGGAGCCGGGTTCAAGCCCGCTGTCGCTTAGCTGCACGGTGGCACAAAGGCGGTCCGGGCTGCGGGAGGCAAGGGCGTCAATTACGATCAGCACGGAGGGGTGAACGGTTTCAACGGCTCCGCGGATCAGCTCCAGCGTCTCGATGCCGGTCTGCCCCACAACCCCCGGGGATATGGCTGCAATTTCCGCAGCGCCGAGCCTGGTGAACAGCGCGCTGTCCAGCGTTCGGATGTGCCGGGTTACGGTAAGGTGCTTCAATGCGGCTGGACCGAGGGAGTCCGAGGTGATATAGGGATTTCCGAGCCCGGCAATCAGGATACAGTCAGCCTTCGGGGCGCAGGCGCGGGTGATGTTTTTGATTTCACGGGCAAGAATACGCTCGGTTTCGGCAAAGGTCTCCGGTTCAGCCGTCCAGATCCTTCCTGTCTGCAGGGTCAGATAGGTCCCCTTCGGCTTTCCGATCGCGCGGGCGCCTTTGTCATCGGTGATGTGCACATGGGTGATGGTGATGCCGGATTCCGACGTTTCCCGGAAGCTTACGCTTTCGCGCTTTGCGGGAGAAGAAGTCAGCTCTGCGGCAAGGTCTGTTTTGATATACGGGCTTTGCGGACGATTCATGGAAATTCCCCTGTCTTTCCGGCAGCATTTTGAGAAAATGCTGCCCGTGATGAGGCAATGCTTCTTTTTATAGTGTTGTGCAAAATTGATAAATTATACGGTTGACTGTTGTGCAAACATATAAAACTTTTGAAACTTTTATTTTTGCCCGTTTCTCCCCATTGCTAAAATTGAATTTTAATGCTATAATAGTGTGGAAATTGAATTCTGCATGCGTATCCGCATCTGCCGGACATCGGCGGCTTCGTACACGGCGACTGTTTGTAAGCGGAATGCGAGTTCTTAGGAGGAAAAATCAATGAAAAAAACACTTGCCCTGATCCTGTGTCTGCTTATGACGTTGACGGCATTTGCGGGCTGCGCGAACGATGGCAAAACAGAGGAAGATAAGGGCGCCGATATTCAGCTTTATCTTTCATCCGAGATTTACAGCTTCGATCCTGCAACGGCATATGTGGATGATGCTGCTTCTCAGGTGCTCGGCTTGATTTATGAGGGGCTGTTCACCATTGACAAGAGCGGAAAGCGCGTGAAGACGGGCTGCGATTCCTACAAAATCGTGGATGATGAAGACAATCACTATATTGAATTTACATTAAAATATTCCTGCTGGAGCGACGGAATTCAGCTTCAGGCAAGAGATTATGTATACACCTTTAAACGGATTCTGGATCCCGCAAGCCATAACGAAGCCGCCTCTATGCTGATGGACATTGTCGGCGCGGCGGATGTGAAGGCAGGGGATTCCCCGGATAACCTCGGTGTTTATGATGTCGGAATGACGACGCTTCGCGTGGAATTCAATCAGACGGTGGATTATGAGCGCTTTATGGACTTCATGGCAAGTCCGGCTATGGTTCCGCTGCGTGAGGATGTCGTAAACAAGGTTGCTTCTGACTGGGCAACCAACTCTCAGATCATTGTCTGCAACGGTCCGTTTATGATCCGTTCCTTTACTGCCGGAGATTCTCTGATTCTGGAGCGCAACCAGTACTACAGACGCGATCTGGAGCATGACGGTCTGAAGAAATACGTGACGCCGTATCGTCTGACGATCAATTTCAAATCCACAGTGGAAGAAAACTTCCAGGCATTTCTGGACGGAAGCATCTATTATGATGCCGAAATTCCGCTTTCAGAGCGCACCTCTTATCTGAAGCAGGCAAAGACCTATGATACGATGTCCGAGACTGCGCTGATGTTCAATATGAGCAGCGAGCTGCTCAGCGATGCCAATGTCCGCTATGCGCTTTCCATTGCTCTTGACAGAAAGGCGATTGCAGAGCTCCTTACCTTTGCGACCCCGGCAACCGGTCTGATTACAAACGGCGTTTATGAGACAAACCGCAAGGGCAAAACGATGTTTGCGGAAAAGAGCGGCGAGCTGATCAGCGCTTCTGCCAATCTCTCGGAGGCAGAGTCTCTGCTTTCGGGCGCCAAAAAGGGCACCATTACGGTTACATACAGAAATAATCAGGCGGATGCGGCAGTATTTGAATATATCAAGGGCGTTTGGGAAACACTGGGTTATACCGTTGAGGGCAGAGCAAAGCTGACCTACAGCTCATATCAGTCCGAAAACGAATACGATCTTCTGCATGACCAGTATATTGATGCATATCAGAACGGCGACTTTGAAGTGATTCTGATTGATTATCAGATGCTCTCAACCGACGCCTTCCCGAATCTTGCACAGTTTGCGCTGAAGTATTCCGGCAGTGCGGTTGCCGATGTGGAAAACAACGATTTCACGATGATGCCGCATGTCTCCGGCTATAACAGCGAGGCATACAATGAGCTGATCGACCGCGCCTATGCTGAGAAGGATGCTGCTGCAAGAGCTGCTATTCTGCATGAAGCAGAAAGCATGCTGATTAAGGACTGCCCGATCGCTCCGCTGGTTGTGAATCAGCGCGCATACCTGATTTCCGGCGAGCTTTCCGGATATAAGATCTCCGGCTTCGGCAGCTCCGTGTTTACCAAGGTGAAGCTGAAGAATTATAAGGCAAAAGCAGCTGCGGCAGCCGCAGCGACAGGGGATGCACAGTAATAAAAAGCCGACACTGGCTTGATTGCAACGATATGATAAAAGACGGGCGGGGCTGGTCGGCATCGTCCGTCTTTCCTTGTGAGAAATGCGTTTGGGAAAGATCGCCGTATTTGCGGAACAGAAGGTCGGGGGAGCCGTGTTTTTCTGATTCGGCGGAAATTTCCGAGGAAAGGAAGCTTTTGCATTGGCAAAGGCGTTGGCAGCCGTTATGCAGGCACCGTTAAAGGATAAAAACGATATAAAAATTTTCATTTTGTATTTGCTTCGGCATATTGATTATCCGTTGGACTTTACAAATATCAATGATATTGTGGTGCAGGACGGCTTTGTCAACTATTTCGATTTTGCGGAGTGCTTTGCAGAGCTTCTGGATACGGGAAATGTACAGGAAATCAAGGACGGAGACGAGGAACTGTATGTGATAACCGACCAGGGAATTCGGGTTGCCGATACGCTGGACAGCCGCCTGCTCAATATGCTGAAGGATAAAAGCCTCAAGAGTGCGCTTCGGCTGCTTTCCTTCAAAAAGCGCGGGGCACAGATCAAATGCGAGGAGGAGACTCTTCCGGACGGGAGATTTATTCTGCACTGCATTGTGATCGACCATCATGAGGAGCGGATGCATGTGAAGGTCCTTTTGGATGACCGGGTGCAGGTGGAAAAGATGAAATATAATTTCAATGACAAGCCGGAGATTGTTTACCGCGGCGTGCTTGCACTTCTGTCCGGAGAAGTGAATTATTTGATTCAGTGATTGTATATGAAAAACGCGGCGCTGTTTTGTAAGTGTTTTTCCTGTGAAACAGGGCGGATTTGCAAAAATACCGGAAAAATGTCTGAAATTGACGGGGATGCGCTGACTATTTTGTACAAATGCTTTCGGTGGATTCAGAATTTGTTAAAAAAATACTTGACAAATTTTAAAATAATGTTATAATGATTAACGAAGATGATAGGCAGGAAGCAGGAATGCCGGATACAGCAGAGCTTTTGGAACGTGCAAAAAACGGGGATGAGGCTGCATTTTCGGAATTGGTGCAGGTATATGAACCGCTTATGCAGCATATAATCCGTCGGTATGGAACGGGAATTGAACCGGATGATCTGCATCAGGAAGTGATGCTGGCGCTCTATTCGGCGATCGGTTCCTATGAGAAGGAACGGAATGTGACGTTCGGTGCATATTCCAAAATCTGCATGCGAAACCGTATCCTGAATATCATGCGCAAACAAAAAAAAGAAAATCAGATTGAAGAAACCTTTCTCCCGGATGAAGAAGCGGATCCGGTGCAGGGTGTGATAACCAGAGAGTCCTGCCGGATGTTGCTCGGTTCTGACAGCTTTGGCTTGACAGAGCTTGAAAAGCATGTGTTGCGTCTCTACTTGGCAGATATGTCATACGAACAAATTGCAGCCTCGCTTCAAATTACGGAAAAGTCAGTCGATAACGCGATCTATCGTATGAAGGCTAAGCTGCGGAAGCATATGTGATTTGTTGTGTTGCGTGAAGTGAATCAATCCGAGGTGCCGTGAAAATCTTCATATTATTATGAGATCATATATGCCCGAGTAGCTTAATAAGAGCGTTGTTACCGATGGTGATCAAAGATGACGGTGTTAACCCGTTCAGGGCAACTACTAACCATATTTTAAAAGCGAGGTAAAAAAGATGTACGAGGACAAGACACTGAGATGTAAGGATTGCGGTAAGGAATTTGTATTCACCGCCGGTGAGCAGGAGTTCTACGCTGAAAAGGGCTTCCAGAACGAGCCGCAGAGATGCAAGGAATGCCGTGCTGCAAGAAAGAACGCAGGTGCTCCCAAGAGAGAGTATTTTGTGACGACTTGCGCACAGTGCGGCGGCGAGGCAAGAGTTCCGTTCCAGCCCAGCAATGACAGACCGGTTCTTTGCAGCGAGTGCTTTGCAAAGATGAAGCAGAACAATCAGTGATTTTCGGCTGAATACACAGACAGCTACATTGCATATGCAGTGTGGCTGTTTTTGTTTGTGCCTGCTTGCGGACGTTATGGGAGATGCCGCTTTTCCGAATAAAATAGCTTTTTATTTGGAAAAAAAACAAAAACTCTATACAAAATAAAAAAAGTATGGTATACTGAACATATATAGGACACAAATTGTCGTAAAATGTGCCGGAGAGCAAGCCTGCACACGGGAAAGGCATTTGGGAAAAGCCGCTGCTTCCGGGCTTTCCGCGGGGAATGCCGATGAGAGGAAAGGATCATTTGAATGGAAAAACAGAGAAAAGACGGGAGAGACGCCTTTCGGCGTTCGTCCGAGCCGGGCAAAAGAGATTCTTCCCACAGCGGAGCTGCCGGCAGGGAGAAAAAGCTCCGAACCTTCGGAAAAGCGGAGCGGAATGAGGATTCGCGGGAGCCTCGGCAGGCTTCGGATGATTGCGGTTATGTCCGGGAGGACACCGGGGAGGAAAATGCATCCTGCCTGATTGCGGGACGAAACGCCGTGATGGAGCTTTTGAAGTCCGGCAGAAGCATCGATAAACTGTATGTGAAAAAGGGGGAACGCAGCGGCTCTCTGCGCGTTATCGTTGCGGAGTCGATTGCGAGAAAAATCCCGGTTGCAGAGGTTGAGAGCGCTAAACTGGATCGGATGGCAAACGGTGCGGTTCACCAAGGCGTGATTGCTTCGGCGGCGGCAAAAGAATACAGCACTGTGGAGGATATTCTCGCATTGGCGCGGGAGCGCGGTGAAAAGCCGCTGATCCTGATCGCTGACGGAATTGAGGATCCGCAAAACCTCGGCACGCTGATCCGGGTTGCGGAATGCGCCGGCGCACATGGGATTATTCTGCCGAAGCATCGTGCGGTCGGACTTACCGGCAGTGTGGCAAAGGCGTCCGCCGGGGCACTTTCTTACGTGCTTCTGGCGCGGGTCGGAAACCTCGGTCAGACGGTTGATCTGCTCAAAAAAGAGGGAATCTGGATTTATGCGGCGGAGGCAGGCGGACAGCCGTATTATGCCTGCGATATGTCATCGCCTGCCGCAATTATATTGGGGAGCGAAGGCTTTGGCGTGTCCAGACTCCTCCTGGATAAAAGTGATTTTCAGATCTCCATTCCGATGTATGGCAGTGTGAATTCCCTGAATGTTGCGGCGGCGGGCGCGGTTATCGTAAATGAAGCGGTCAGACAGCAGCGCGGCGGCAAGGCAAGATGAATTTCAGATGATTTTTTTGAAAGGAGAAGGTCTGCCTTATAGGGCGGCTGATTCTTCACAAGATGAAACACGATAAATCCGATCAAGATTTTTCTATTACGGCACTTTTGCAGAAAATCCGCGAGGAAGCAGATGCATCCGACGGAAAGGAAAAGCAGAAGGCGGCTTATTTCAATGCAGCGGAATCCGAGCTTACGAAAAACAGCGATGATGTAAAAGAAGCTGTGAAGACCTCCCCCGACGGATACAGGCAGGAACGCTTTAAATTCCGCATCACGCGCAAAAAGGTATCCTCCTCTGACCGGCGGAAGACGCATGTCGGTGTGATGCCGTCCGGACAGCAGGAGGCTTCAGGCGGGAAGACGGAGGAGGACTTCGGGGTTGTCTCCGGCACGGCAAAGACGGGTTCGGCTGCGGGACTGACCGGTGCCGCATACCGGGATGTCTCCGCACAGAAGACGGTGGATGCAGATCATCCGACTGCCGGGGAAGCGCTTTCTTCTGCACTGGAAGAAGTTTCTTCTATGGATTTGCCGGAGGAGCTGCGCGATTCAGCCGCAGTGTCACCCGCAAAGCCGGAAGGGGAGGCTGGCGGTCCCGATACACCCGGAACGGCGGGGCAGATTGCGGCGGCTGTCAGCGGTGCGCCCGGAACAGTGGAGCCGGATGAAGCATCGGGGAGCGGTGTGACAGGCTCCGGGATGGGTCAGTCCAAGGCAATCTCCGGTCCTTCGTCTTTGTCTGAAACCGAAACCGGAGGCGACAGCTCTTCTGCGGCTGCGTCGGGTCTTGTAAAGGAAGATACACAGACCGATGCGGCGGCGGACGGCTCTGACGCTGCACAGCTGTCGGACGATGAGTTTGACGCGATGCTCAAGCGCTTTTTGCCGGACGAGGAATATGCGGCATATGAAAAGAGCTGCGATTTGTCTCAGACGAATGCCAATCTCTCTGCGGTGCAGCTCGCCGCGGAATCGGAAGAGGACGATGGGCAGGCGGATTCCGGCGCGGATGCGTCCGGAGAACAAGACGGCGGGGATGAAAAGGAAGATACAAAGGAATTTGATACTCCCGCTGACGGAGACGAGGATCTGGTTCCGCCCGATCTTGATGAAAACGATATCAATCTGATGATCGCGCTCGGCATGGATGACGAGCTGAAGAAAAAAATCGGGGAAGAGAAGACGGCTGCGTTTTACCGCCACGCGGAGGAGTCCGCGCCGGGAGGCAGAGCGGAGGTGAGTCCTCCTGCCGCGGAGCAGGAGCGGAATTACACATCGTTTTCTCAGAATAAGGAAATTTTCGCAGGATACAAGAAGCAGTACGGAAATGTATTGACCCGGATTGCCGTTTGTGCAGTGCTTCTTCTGTTCGCGTTCTTCTTTGAAAACATCGGTGTGTTCGGCGGAAAGCTGGCTGAGGTGTTTGATCCGAAAACATACCCGGTTGTTTATGTGATGACCGGCTTGCAGCTGATGCTGCTGGGGGCTGTGTTGGTTCGGAAAAAGCTTTCGGACGGCTTCCGGATGCTTCTGAAGGGGAAGCCGCAGCCAGAAAGTCTGCTTTTGCTTTTGATCGCAGGCTCGGTGCTGTATGATGTTCTGATGTGCTTCCGGACGTTCGGAGCCTCGATTCCGCTGTATCATTTCCCGGTTCTGTTCGGTATTTTACTGCTTTTGCTGACGGAATTTCTGGATTTGCGCAGAGAAATCTTCAGCTTTCATATTGTGGCATCCAAACGGATCAAGTATGCGATCGGGCAGCTTTCTCCGGATGCAGCCGCTCTGGAAACAGAGGCATTTGAGGAATATCTGCCGGATGCGCCCGCGATTTTCAAGCTCAGCAAGGCAAGCTTCATCGATCGTTTTTATGAGAGAACAAGGAGCCGGGCAGAGAGCAGAAAATATTTCCGCATCATGCTGCCGCTTTCGATCCTGCTCGGCGTGATGCTGTATGTGTTTGCTTCCCTGATGCATCAGGGGGTTGCAAACAGCCTGACGGCTGCGTTTGCCGGCATTCTGATGACAACGCCGGTTGCCGCTCCGCTTGTGTTCAGCCTGCCGATGTATTTCGCCTCCGAGCGCGCTTATGAGAAGGACAGCGCGATCATCGGAGAGGGATCGGTGGACGAATATGACGGTGCCTCTTCGGTTTCGTTTGATGACAAGGAGGTTTTCCCAAGTCATAATGTCAAGGTGACAAGCGTCATGGTTTTCGGAAACAACCGGATTGATGAGGTGATCCGCAATGTGACCGGAGTCTTCCATGTCGCGGGTGGACCGCTGCGCGATGTTCTGGAGAATATCACCTCTGATTTTGAATGCCCCACGGACGTCAGACTGCTTTCGGTGGCATCCGACGGAATTGAGGCGGCGGTGAGCGGTTCTCACATGTACCTCGGTAAGGCGGAATATCTGCGCAGAAATCACTATGTGCCGATTCTGGATCCGTCCGACGAGGAAGTGGAGCGTTCCGGACAGCAGAGCATTATGTTCGTTGTCTGCGATGACGAGGTCGTGGCAAAGATGTATGTCTCGTACCGGATTGATCCGGCGTTTGAAAATATTCTGAAGCAGCTGTACCGGTCGGATATCTGTGTCGGCATCAAGACCTTTGATCCCAATATCGATGATGATATGCTGGCGCACAGGATTCGGCTGGACAAATATCCGGTTCGTGTTCTGAAATGCCGTGAGGTCGGTCAGGCTGGCGCAGTTTTGGAGCACACGGACAGCGGAATTGTTTCCAAGCATTCGGCAAGGGACGCATTGAAGACCTTTACCATGTGCGGCAGAATCAAGCGGATCGAACGGATCGGATTGGTTCTTGTCTTCATTTCAATGTTTGCGGGAGCGCTGATTACGGGAATGACGCTGCTGTTCCAGAAGGAATTCGGAATTGCTTCGATGTATGTGGCACTGTATCAGTTCTTCTGGGCGATTCCGATCTATTTGTTTGCCAAAGCGCATGTGAAATGAAGAAGAGGAGCCTGCCGCGTTCTGCGGGGGCTCCCTTTTCTGACACCCGGATGGACACTGACAAAAAGGCGCCGGTGCGCGGTGTGTCAAGACTGTAATTGTGCGGAAAGGGACGAAGCATACCATGAACATGGATACGATTTTAAAGCAGGTTTCCAAGCCGGGACGGTATACCGGCGGGGAGTACGGGCAGATTGTGAAGGATAAATCAAAGGTTAAGGCGCGTTTTGCGTTTTGTTTTCCGGATGCTTATGAGATCGGCATGTCCAATCTCGGCGTGCGGATTCTTTACGGCGTTCTGAACCGTATGGAGGATGTCTGGTGCGAGCGCGTTTATGCGCCGTGGGTTGACATGGAGGCAAAGATGCGTGAAAACGGAATTCCGCTGTTTGCGCATGAAAGCCACGACCCGGTATCGGAGTTTGATATTGTCGGTTTTACATTGCAATATGAGCTGTGCTACAGCAATGTGCTGAATATGCTGGAGCTTGCGGGGATCCCGCTTCTGGCAGAGGAACGGTCGGATTTCGATCCGATCATTGTCGGCGGAGGACCGTGCGCTTATAATGCAGAGCCGGTTGCGGCGTTTTTTGACCTGTTCTCCATCGGCGAGGGCGAAGAGGCGCTGCCGGAGCTGACGCGCCTTTATATCGATATGAAGGAAAGCGGAACCTATACCCGCGAGGCATTTCTGCATGCGGCGGCAAAGCTTCCCGGCTTTTATGTTCCCTCCCTGTATGAAGTAAGGTATCATGAAGACGGCACCATTCAGGCATTTGTGCCGCGGTACGATGATATTCCGATGAAGATTACAAAGCGCATTGTCCGCGATATGAATACTGCGTACTTTCCGCAGGCGCTTTGCATGCCGTATATTGAAACGGTTCAGGACCGGATCGTTCTGGAGGTTTATCGGGGCTGTATCCGGGGCTGCCGCTTCTGTCAGGCATGCATGCTGTTCCGTCCGATCCGGGAAAAATCGCCGGAGGTGCTGAATGAGCAGGCAAAGACACTCTTCCGGGCGACCGGGTATCAGGAGATTACGCTTTCCTCGCTTTCTATCAGCGATTATTCGCAGATCGGCACTCTGACGGATCAGCTTCTGGAATGGACGGATCAGGAAAAAATCAGTCTTTCACTCCCCTCTCTCCGGGTGGACAGCTTTACCAAGGAGCTGATGGACAAGGTATCCTCCGTGCGCATGGGCGGGATTACCTTTGCACCCGAGGCGGGAACGCAGCGGCTTCGGGACGCGATTAATAAAAATGTATGCGAGGAGGACCTGCTGCGCGCCTGTCACACCGCGTTTGAAGCCGGAAAGAGCAATGTAAAGCTGTATTTTATGAACGGGCTGCCGACGGAGACGCTTCAGGATGTCGGCGGTATCGCAGACCTTGCCGGCAGGGTCGTCACCGAATATTTTCATACGCCCGAACGGAATAAGGCGCGCGGCGTCAATGTGACAGTGAGCGTTGCCTGCTTCGTGCCGAAGCCGTTCACGGCGTTTCAATGGGATGCGCAGGATACGCTGGAGGTTTTGCAGGAGAAGCAGAAATACCTTGCTGACCGGATAACCGATCGGAAGCATATCCGGTATAACTGGCATGAGGCAAGGGTCAGCCGGCTGGAGGCAGTGTTTGCCCGCGGCAACAGACGGCTTTCCGATGTGCTCCTGAAGGGGCATGAAATGGGACTGCGCTTTGACGCATGGGATGAATTTTTTGATTACGATGCGTGGATGCGTGCGTTTGAGGCGTGCGGCGTGGATCCGGCGTTTTATGCCAACCGCGTGATGGGAGAGGATGAGATTCTTCCGTGGGATCTGATTGACTGCGGTGTGACGAAGGAATTCTTCCGGCGGGAGCGCAGCAAGGCATACCGCTCCGAAACAACGCCGGCATGCAGTGAGAAGTGCGCCGGATGCGGCGCGAACCGAATGGGAGGTGACACGAAATGGTGCCCGAAGCAGTAAGAGTTTTATTTCGCAAAACGGGGAATCTTCAGTTTATTTCCCATCTTGATCTGATGCGGACGATGACAAGCGCTTTGGTGCGCGCCCGGATTCCGGTTTATTACTCGGAGGGGTTTAATCCGCATCCGAAGATTTCATTTGCCCTGCCGCTTTCGATCGGGACGCAGAGCGTTTGCGAATATATGGATATGAAGCTTACGGAGCCGATGGACGGGGAAACGCTCCTCAAGGCGCTGAACGGAGTGCTTCCGGAAGAGCTTCGCATGCTGGAGGTATTTTCACCGCAGCACAAATGTCCGGAAATCGGATGGGCGGAGTATGAGATCGGACTGGACAGAGATGTGGATATAGAGGCGTTTCTTTCGGAACCTGTGATCATACGGAAAAAAACAAAATCCGGCGAAGAAAAGGAAGTGGATATCCGCCGTCAGATCAGACGCTGGGAGAAGAGCGGAAACAGCCTTGTGGTACAGCTTGCAGCCAGCAACCGGGAGTATCTGAATCCGGAAACGCTTGCCAAGGCGCTCGGACTCTGCGACTATACGATTCTGCGCCGGCAGGTGTATCTTTCCGATGGGGAAACGCTGTTCAGATAAAATTGGACAGGGAAAAGCTTTCCCGCTTGCGGATATAGGAAACGGCTTCATACAGCGCTGTGCGCGCCGTGCGGTAATCGTTTCGGGAGCCTGAAACCAGACTTTCCCGCAGACGGATCATCTCCGTGTCTACGGAGGCAACCCACGGATAGCTGACCACGGCGGAAAGGTATGGAGAGCGGCTGTGCCAGATGACATCCAGCTCGGTCACAGCCTCCGCCGCTTCCCTGAATTCAGCCGGCTGGTCTGGAAGATCATCCGGCAGTGCGGAGATTTTTTGCAGCAGATCGTCTGTGGAGTTTCTGACAAGAATGCTTCCGACGGTGACAAACACCGAGACGGTCAAAAGGATTGCAACGGAGATCAGAAAAGATTTCATGTATGCTCCTTTCCGGAATGTGTGTTTGAAGAATCTCTGCTTCAGGCGGCAGGGAAGAGTCTGAAACGGAACGGCAGCGGTCCGATCCGGACCGGGGGCAGACCCGTATCGCGGCATGCTCGGCTTCTGTGGTATGCGGAGGCGGTTGTAAGATGCATTTTTGACGAGGCGGTGTCTCCCGCTGCCGTTTGGTTTGCTGATGCATTGGCTTGGGAGAAAATGGGTCTGCCCGCTTTGCCGGAATCCGGAAGAATTGCGGCGAAACCGATATCGTATGCTCCGGCAGAGGGAGCATTCCTGACGGGGAGCATTCCTGACGGGGAGCATTCCTGACGGAGAGCATTCCTGACGGAGAGCATTCCTGACGGAGAGCATTCCTGACGGAGAGCATTCCTGACGGAATGCGGCAAGCCTTCCGTACCGTGTGCGGGAGGGGCTTCTGCATAGCGGAACTGCCGTTTCGGCTTGAAGGCGGGAATGAGCTGCTTCAGTCTTTTTCCTTTCGAACCAGGAATTCCTTGCCGTTGTCGTCTACTGTGAACAGAAAAATGTCCTCCAAAGCGGTTTTGTGTGCCTTCAGTCTGCCTTCCAGCCATGCCGGATCATGGGCGGTCTGCTTTAATACCGCAGATTTCACATGACCGTCAATAACAATGGCGTGTGCAAACGCGGACTGTGCCTGAGAATCGTAGGGGAAAACAGAAACGCGGCCGTTTTGCTCCAGAATTGCATAGTTGACATCCTGAATGGCAGAGATATCCTTTTGACGCAGGTTGCTCAGAAGCTCCTCCAGACTGATCCTCTGTCGGGATAGCTCCTTCTGGTTCAACCGCCCCTGCCGTATGAGAAAGCTCGGTGTGCCTTCTATGAGCTTTTTAAACGGGCGGAACTTGGTTGTCAGAAAAGAAAGCGTAATTTCGCAGGCAATCAGAAATGTGATGGGCAGAACGGCATATAAAAGCGGGATTTCCAGATTGGTAATCGGAGAAGCCGCAACCTCCGAGATCAAAATGGTTGTGACAAGCTCCGAAAGCTGAAGCTCACCGATCTGGCGTTTGCCGGTGAGGCGGATAATACAAATCAAGAGCAGGTAAATAAATCCGGTGCGAAAAATGACCGATGTCATGAAAACACCTCCCGTAAAAGTATTCCCATAGGAGGCAGATTTAACACGAAATTATAAAAAGGCAAAGCATGTGGTGTATCGTGCGGCAGAAGCCTGCAAAAATCCGTGTGAGGTCAACACGCGGGACTTGACACTCACGGGGAATTCTGGTATAATATATAGGAGTAATTTATTTGGTGGGAATTTCTGACTGTCCTGTTGCATGCCGGCTTTGGACAAAATGCTCTTTGGGAGCGTAGACGGCATTTCTGACGTTTATCGGTGCCAACCGCCGAAAGCCCTTCAACCGTGCGGATTTCGGGCGGTTTGGAAAACAAAAAATGGCGGTCAAAAATGTGTTTGACCACAGATTTGACCACCTACACGACCACAATTAAATAAACTATCGGGGTATAGCGCAGTTGGTAGCGCGCGACATTTGGGATGTTGAGGCCGGGAGTTCGAGTCTCCCTACTCCGACCAATTAGGCGGTTTTTACCGCAAGAGAGCCGCAAGGAATAACCTTGCGGCTCTTCTATTTTTTTTACTTGCGGAGGTTCATTGTATGAGTATTAGACGAGAAATGGGCGAAGTCAACTATTTCAAAAACTTTAATATGGGCAGAGAGATAGAGATTGCTGGAGAAT
>CAKRZE010000009.1 GCA_934432725.1 uncultured Eubacteriales bacterium | reverse complement strand
CAGATACTCATTCATGAGGGGCAGTGGGCCATGGTGTCCAAAGGAAACTCCCCGGCGATCCACTTTGTTATCCGCCATCCGAAGCTGCGGGGTGCAATTGAAAACTTTATTCCTCCCATGACAGAGAACTGAAGCATACCGTGAAACGGCAGGCTCAAAGCAAATGAGCCTGCCGTTTGCGATTTCTTTTGACGCATGATTGAAGTCGGTAAGGAATGCTGCGGCAGAACGAAAAGACCGGTATGTACTCTGCGCCTGCAGCGTTCTGTCTGTATACCGAGATACTCCCGGCTGCTGTTTTTCACTCTGTCCGGTATGGTTTTTCGGCTGTATCGGTTTACTTTTCCGGACGACAACAGGAAGGAGCCTTCTCGGGCTGCGGGCGGATTTCCTGACGCGCCGGCAGAGGATGACCGCACGGTTTTCATCTGCGGGGAAGGGAACAACACGGAAAGAAATCGCAGAGGCGCTCGGTTATAGAACACACGCCTCGTGACCGAACGCCTGCAAGCCGGGAGGGGGGCAGTCCGAAAAGCATATAAAAGAGATATAAAACGATCCGGCGATGTATGCTTTATGCGGCTGCTTTAAAGCAAAGAAGTAAAATCCGCCCACCACGGTATGTCCTTGATCCACATATGCGGAAGAAGCGTCAGGGCTGAGACTGATGGAATGATCAGATACAGCTTTCGCAAAAGCTTTGACGCAAAGCAAACAATAACGGAAAGCAGCACAAATCCAAACATTCTTTTCAGTTCGAAAAGGATCGCAAACAAAGACAATGGAATGTTCATCGGCATCGGAATTCCGATAACGCTGAGTGCCGGAGCCGACAGGTTTTCAAGCGGGTACAGTCTCGTTAAGAACATAATGTCGATCGCCGCAAAGATCAGGCACAATACTGTCGTAACTGTTGCAGCTGTCAGAAATTTTGTGCGGTCAAGCGCATATCCTCCGTGCTTAACACTCGGAAGCAATCTGTCCATACCGCTTTTGTACTCAAAGGGGTATATCCCGGCAAAAAGCAAGAGAATCAGCGCGTAAAGGTACAGGTCAGGCTCCGCGCTGAATAACGTCTTCCACCCGGAGTCGTAAATAATCTCCGCTTTCTTTCCCGCATCGTGCAGCGATTCGATATGCCGCCGCTGCTCATCCAGTCGGAGAAAAGCCGACTGTCGCACTTCTGCTGCGTACAGCTTTTGCAGATATTTGTCGTATTGTTCGGAGGTTATCAGCCCGCTCTGTACCTGACTTCTCATTTCATCATGCTGAGAAAGAACAGCCTCGCATTCCGCAAGCCCGGTCGTGATATATAACGATTTTTCGTCGGTCAGCTCTCCTCCGAGTTCGGTGCATAGTCGGTAATACTCCCTCTCATACGGGTCATTCTGAGCGCCATTTTCGATGCAGAAATATATTTTCGTGCCGAGCAGGAGTATCACAAGCAATATCAGCTTGGAGGAAATGAAGATTTTTTTCAGCTCATACACATAAAGACCGTGACGTCGTGTGCGTCGTGGTCTTTTTCTTTTAAACGTCTTTCTCCGCACTGCATCGGCATGTTCAAACAGCAAATGTTCAATCTTGCGCATCCGTTCCCCGAATGAAGTCTGCCGATTCCCGACAAGACAGAACAGCGTGCCGAGTAAGGTGCCTGTCAGAAGCAGGAGAACCGCATAAAAAGACAGCGCATCCACTGCCATACCGAACAGATTCAGTGCGCGGTAGCGGTTGAAAAGACTGCCAAGGTCAAATCCCGAAAGATACAGGCACGTGCAGACAGTACCGCCGCTGAGAAATGTGAAAATATAACTTCCGGACAGCTTGCCGGCCACGGCGGAAAGCAGCGCGGTCAGAAAGGTCAGCGCGGAGCTGATTCCATACACGGTCAGAATATACCCGATTATGCTCATCGGATACGGGCAAAACTCCATGCTTTGCACCGAAGCAACCGGCGCTTGCCATCCGGAAAGCCCGTACTTTATGCCGCATACCGCAAGATTCAGAATCGAAAAGGCTGCCGAAAGCACAAAGGAGAGGATCAGCATCAGCCATAGTTTCTTTGCGTATGTGCGGCTGCCCCGCTTTGAGATACAGAGAAAAGGCTTCATCCGGGAGTCGTGCTCGCAGAGTATGACCCTGCTTCCCAAAATAACGGCTAAAAGAAGCAGTAAGGAAATCTGTCCCGACATGGCGGCATATGCATCAAAGCCGCGTATCCTTTCGGGTATCTGCCCGCTCCCGAGAATGGCTGTGTACTTTTCGATCACTTTTTTCTGATACCTGACGACAAAGCTGTCCCCTCCTCCCGAGAGGTCGGCAATATTCCGTTCTGCCAGCCGGACAACACGCTCAATATCGTTCCGATAACCCGCAATATATTCCTCCTCCGTCCGGCTGTTTTCAACGCCGGAGGGCGACAGAAAGCACAGGACTGCATTGGCAAGCAGAAGCGCGGCGGTCAAAAACAAAATCCCTTTTGAGGAAAACAGCTTTTTCAGTTCATAGCGAAGCAGTTTCATAGCATATCACCGAAAATATATAAATAATAATCCTCCAATGTCGGCGCAAGCGACACGGCGCCCTCACATGGCTGACCTTCACTCAAAAGACGCAGCGTCAGACCGTCGGCATCCGGAACGGTGGAGCAAATGCGATATTTCTTTCTGAACTCCTCGGCGGCGTTATGCTCAACATGGACACTCCAGACCTTGCCGCTCATTTTTTGTATCAGCTTTTCCGGAGCGGCAATATCCGTGACTTCGCCTTGCTTCAGAATGATGACCTCGCGGGCGATTCCTTCAATGTCCGGAACGATGTGCGTCGCCCACAGCACCGTTCTGTCCGACGCTGTCTCCGAGATAAAGTTGCGCACGGCAATGCGCTGCTTTGGGTCAAGTCCTGCCGTCGGCTCGTCGAGAATGATGATCTCCGGCGAGCCGAGAACCGCCTGCGCAAGCGACAGCCGCTGCTTCATGCCGCCGGAAAGCGCAGAAATTTTCCGGTCGGCACAGTCATCCAGCTCAACGCGCCGCAGTATGTAATCCACCTCCCCCTCGCTACCGCGCGGAAGTCCTTTCAGCTCGGACATATAGAGCAGAAAATCCCGCACCGTAAACGACGGGTACATGCCGGGGTACTGCGGCATATATCCGATCCTTTCGCGGTACTCCGATCCGAGCGAACGGGTGCTCTTACCGTTGTAAAGGACCTCGCCGTCAGAGGGCGGCAGAATCCCGGCAATGATGTTCATCATGGTCGATTTTCCGCTTCCGTTCGGTCCGAGAAGGGCGTATATTCCGCTGTCAAGGCTGATATTTACGCCTTTGAGTGCCGTTGCCCTGCCGTATTTTTTGGAGATGTTTTTCATATCAAGCATATCAGTCAGTCCTCACGATTTTATTTTCGCCTGTTTTGATGTTGATCAGCAGAAGTGCGCTTTTCCCGCGCCGGACGTATTCTCCGTCACTGTCGTAGGTGTACAGCTCAATGCCGATATAGTCGCCGGTCCCGCTTTTCCCGGAGACACCGACAGCACCGGTGAAAGTGCACCCGGAATCGCTGATGTCACACAGAAGCCGCTCACCCTTGCCGTCAAGATCGCATATATACAGCTTTCCCCCATTTTTGTCGGTAACCGCAATCTGCTCACCTGAAATCTCGTCCTTCATGTGCCCGATCAGCGGGACCGCATCCTGAAATTTGAAATAAAGAATGCTGTTCTGATATATCGCCGGGAAAGCGCACATCTCGGGAACCACGGTGACAGTCTCACCTGTCATCCGGCTTTTTCGCAGCAGCCGAAACGCAGGTAGCTTACTGCCCGGTACGCCCTTGACCTCACCCGTTGGTTCAACGATAAAGGAATACTCTCCGCTTGAAAGTCTGTCAGCATAGCCTCTGTCGCCGTCAATCCTGTTTTGATATGCCATATCGGTGGAGTAATATTCGCCGGAGCCCGTATTCCAGAAAAGCCGTCCGTCGCGAGCGGCAATCAGATTCTGCGGAACCGGCAGACCACCGTCGGTCAGTGAGGTGACGGCATTGTTTTTGATGCTGCATTTCATCAAAAGGAATGAAACCGTTCCGTCCTCGGACAATCGGCTGAGATTGCAATAGACATACTCCCCGGCTTGGTTCATGCCTGACAGTGTCCCGCCGCTTGCGGTGTACATTACTTTGTACCGTCCTGTCTGCAAATTGAAGCTGCACAGACGGGTCGCCCCGCCATAGTCCGAACCGCCGGAAAGATAGTATATATACTGCCCACGGAAAACCGGGTCGCCCTCCATGTGAAAGAACGGACAATGTTCATCGTTGTGCCCACACAAAGGGTCGGGACAAAGCGGCGACGCTGTGGCGTTGTCCGCATTGAAGCGGAAAAAGGTGCCGTTCATGTTCGCGTAAATGTAGTTATCCGTGTAATTGACGTCTATCTCCGGCACAGCATCCTTTGTGCAGGCTGCGCACATCAGCGCAAAAAGCAGCGCGAGAATTGCGGAAAATTTTTTCATCATCCGATCACTCCATTTTTGCGATCCTATAGCTTCCCGTTTTCACATGGATGACGGTGATCGCATTCTCACCCCGTTCGACTGTCTGACCGTCCTCTGATTGCCGGTAGCTGATCAGAGTCGTGCAGTAATATTCTCCGTTTCCTGAGCTCCAGAGCATATTGTTTGTAATCCCGAACAGGTACCCGCTGCCGGCAATATCGCAGAGCAGACGGTCATTCTGCCCGTCAAAATCGCAGACGTACAGCTTTGTGCCGCGAGCATCAAATATCTTTTTTCTCTCCCCGCTGTCCTCGTCAACTACGTCTCCTATCAGAAGCGGCTCCTCCTGAAATCTGTAATAAAACACTTTCCCGTCATAGACCATAGGGAATGAGGGATTGTTTCTGACAATGACGGAGGTTTCTCCACTCGTCAGATTCTTGCTGACAACATCGCAGGTATACATATTGATATAAGCGCGATCGATCACCTGAATGTTTTCTGTCATGACGCTGTAATTGCCCGAACGGGTGCGGTCGGGCAATCGGTCGCCATCCATACGGTTCTTGCCGTCTATGTCGGTCGAAAAGTAGGTTTCGGCATCACCTGCGTCCTCCCAGTACAGCCTGCCACCAACGCAGTCGTAGATATCTACGTTTTTCTGGGCGCCCGTGTTTCCGAGATCAACAGTCTTTCTGTCACGGATGCCGTAACGCATGAGGCGGAACGCGTATATCGGGGAGTCATTGCCATCGTCCGTTAGTTCGAGAAAATAAATGTAATCCTCAAAAACAAACAGCCTTGCGATCGTTGCGGCATTGTTTTCGTACAGAATCTCAAGCTTCCCGGATTCCAGATTGAAACGGCACACCTGTCTGCAATACTTCATCGGTACACTGCCCCTGAGGTAATATATACTGCTCCCGACAATGCCGGAGCCGGTGGTATTGATGCTGAAAAACGGGCATTCGTTTGTATCATGTCCGCACAACGGATCGGGGCAGACCGGCGTTCCGGCTGCATTTATGACATTGATCCGATACAGTGTAGACACCGAGGCGTCCGGTGTTTTCCACATGGTGTAAACATAATTGTCCGTGTACGGTTTTCTGTCCGGATCGCTTTTTTGTCTGCCGCAGGACAGGAGCGCAAGCAGCAGGACTCCGGCAGTCAGAATTAAAAATAAGCGTCTCATACACAATTCTCCTTTCGGTGCTGCTCTATATAACAATCGGGCACGGACATCTGTTTCAAAAAATGAAAAGAACCGCAAAATTTCATGCGGTTCTTTGGTGTTTACCTGCTTTTTTGGATTTCAATCGTGCCGAGCGGTCTGTTTTGCGCATCCCGTATCATGTACATGTATCCGGTTGCTGTCAATACAATCCTGTCGGTATCGGGCTTGATCTGAAACCGATACATGACGGTATCGGTTCCGACCGTGTTCCAATCCTCCATACGCACACCGGGTGAATCATAGTCAATATAAAAATCGGTCAGCGGCTCGTACTTATGGGCAACGATCTTGGTTGTCAGGTACACATCGTTCCCTTCGCGCCTTATGCTCATGGCGTGTTCCGTGAAAACATCGTTGTCGATCAGTGTGCCATCAAGAGCATACTCACCGTCATCTGCCGGGACGGAAAACTCAAAACTGACATCCTCCGGCGGCGTACAGCGGACGCGCAGGCTGTCAATTTCGATCTTTACAATCCCGCCCGGCAGACGTTCGTCGGCGGTCAATACGTGCCATCCGTTTTCCTCATGTCCCGACCTTGCCTTTGCGGTGTTTCCGAGCGAATCATAGACGGTCAGTGTCGCCGATACATACTGCGCATCCGCGATCCCCTCTGTACACAGAATGATAATTCTGCTGTTTGCATAAAGCGGCAGCGCTTTGATCGTGATACCGTCATATTCCGCCCACGCGGAAACCGTATAGCCCTTTTCGGATATATCATGCAGGGCAAGAGTCTGTTCCGAGCCGTTCCGGATGATCGCCGCACGGTCAAAGGCTTTCACATTCTGTGCTTCGCACTCATAAAAGCCCCCGGCGGCACCTGTCGAAGCGGATGTTGCGAAGACGGGATACTCGCCGTTGTCTGTTTTCAGGGTGAATACCGGTGTCGTCATCCATTCGCTGTCGCCCCAGCCGTCCGACAGTGCCGGACCGGATGCCCAAAGACGGACAATGCCGGAGTCGCCATTCCTGATATACAAAACGGTTTCAAGCTTCATGTCGCCCACCTTGACCGCTTCTTCGGTCGCAAGCATTTTTATATTGCTGAACATATCGACAATGCCGTAGTTGGGTATGTATCTGGTGAAATACCGATATACCGCAACCGCACATCCTGTCACAAGTGCGCCGAGAAGCACCGCAATGACGGCGGCTGCCCAAAGCGGCAGACGGCGGTGACGGTGAGGTGAACGGCAAGCAACGGCAGCTCCGCGGCAAACCGAGACGGCACGGCGCTCAAAGCTTTTCGGAAAACGGTGCATATCCGGATGGCTGTTAAGCTCCGCTGCGTTATCGGCTTCAAGCATCGCAAGAACATTCTTAAGCTCATTTTTCCCCATCCGGCTCACCTCCCTTCAAAAGTTCGGACAGCTTTTCCTTTGCCCGCATCAGTCTGACACGGACGGTTGCTTCGGCAACACCTGTCACAGAGGCAATTGTGCCGTTGTCGTACTCATAAAGATATTTCAGAAGCAGAGCATCCCGATAGATCGGAGCAAGCGTCCGGATCGCCTGAAGCAGTCCTTCATAATCCTCCTTCTGCCCGAACATTTCCTCAGACGTCGGATCGCTGTCCGGAATGTAATTTGCGGTTTCCTCCAGAGAGGACGTGTTTCTGCGTTTTTTATAATGATATCTGTTGATTGCGGCATTCCTGACAATTACAACAATGAGCGCTTCGGTTTTGTTTCGCGAGACAGGGGAAAACAGTGAAATGTTTTTTACGATGCTGCATACAGCGTCCATCACGGCGTCTTCCGCATCCTCGCGGGTATGCAGGATTGCGTAAGCGATACCGTACATGCGGCTCTTATATGTAAGATATAAGCTTTCCGCAAGAGAACGCTCTTCATCGTTTTCAATTGTCATAAATATCGGTAAAGTCAACACGGAAAGAGCCTCCCTTCGGATGTATGCCCGGTAGGTATTGTGCGGCGCACAAAATAAGGATAGCACATTTTGTTGCTTTTTTCAAGTGCGGATGCTCTGCGGGTGCGTATTGCCCTCCGGACCGCATGCATAGGGGATTGCTTCTCAGAATGATTTTTACGATCTTCATATATAAGTGTATCTGTTTTATTATTTCTGATCTTGCGGTATCAATGGCGGGAGCATCACCGCCGGCAAGCCGAAGAAAGGCATATATGGAAGAAATGAGGTGTGTGTACGGCTTTATTTTCGCCATTTGGGAAAACGGCAAAACACAGGACGAAATGCAGAAGGCGCCGGGCTGTAAAACGCCCGGCGCCGCGACCGAATGGCGGCAGGGCATGCGGGAACAGGACAGGTTATCACATTCGTTCGTCTTGTCAGCGATGGCAGCTCTGATAACCGCCTTCAGCACTTTTTCTCATATGCCCGCGTTTTTGCTGCCCATTCATCAAAACGGGGATCCGCCTGTATTTCGGGTCTTACGAGCGACTCTTCGGGTACTTTCCACCAGGGCCAATCTTCGACCAGCGTTGCATATGATATGTGCGGGCGGGAATCGTCGTCTGCTGCGTCATAGTTAATCATACGTACCAGAGGTGCGGTATAGTATTCTGCACCTTCTCTGCAGTCTTTCTCAAAGCGTTCGAGCTGTGCAAGAGCGCAATCCAATGCTTCAAACGCTTCGTCTTTTTTACCGTCTAACCACAGGTACACTGAAAGCAGTGTATGGATTCTGGCGATATAAGGACGGTACATTCCATAATTTCCGTCGGTGCAGATATTGCTGAAAATGTCGATCGCTCCGCGCAGGCTCTGTACCTTATCGGCAGGGGACATATTCCTTCCGGAAGCAACGACTCCGCCCACCATAAGCTCGGAACAGGCTTTGACTGTTTTCAGCAAAGCCTCTCCGTATGCCGCTGCGCGTTCCTTTCCGTCTGCTGCCCTCGTTTTCAGAAACGCTCTTGAGCCATAAATGTCCGGAGCTGTTTCAATTACTTCAATGGCTCTTGTATGGTTTCCTGTATTCAGGTACAACTGAGTAAGCTCACGGATCACACGGTGACGTAACGCTCCGTCCTCCATTGTTTTCAGGCATTTTTCATAAAGCGATATTGCCTCCTTCCATTCCGAATAGGTTCGATGCTTTTCGGCATCCAAAATGTCATATCCTTCATCGTCCGATAAATGGTGTTCTCCATGTCGGACATACCCCGCATTATACAATGCAGAAGCGAGGCATAGCATGATTTTTTTGTTTCCGGGGAATTCGATCAATGCAGTTCTCGCCAATGAGATACATTCGTCGATATTTCTGTCCACGCCGTTATTTTGGGCATTCATGGATTCTATTTTTTCAGTCAACTCATCGATTTTTTTGGAACGTTCATTGTTATAACCGAAAAGTTCATCGATGGAAATGCCAAAATAATGAGCGATGGACGGAATCATTTCCATATCGGGGTATCCTCCGTTTGCTTCCCATCGCGAAACCGCCTGCGATGTTACGCCGATTGCCTCGGCAAGGGATTCCTGTGTGCGTCTGTCACGCTGGCGAAGCTCGCGTATTTTCTTTCCCAAATCAAGCTGCATAAAAGCTCCTCCAAAATTTTTCACCGGTGTGCTTATAGGATAACACAAATTTTTCAAAAAGCAATGATCAATTCATTGTTTCAAATCCAAGCAATCCTTGGATGAACGGCGGTGCTGCCCAATGGAGCATAAAAGCAAATTTGAAAAATCTGCTGCATTATGATATAATACACACAGAAAGCCTTGCAGCGCAAGTCTTTGCCGGGACCTCCGTCGATGTACCAAAGGCGCATGTGTTCCTTGATGGACGGCGCAAAAATGCCTGTGCAGGCACGCATTTTTGCTTGTGATATAATGGTAAAAAGATGAATTTCTCGAAAAATAAAGAAACTTTGTGCTTGGGTTGAGGTCAATGCGATAAAATGAGGTCGCAGAAGGCGGAAAGGGACGCATATCAAAATGCTGGTTGCCGGGGGATGACAGCTCGCCGGCACTGCTCCGGTTCTTCAGAAAAACACGTATTTGCGATGCAGTTGACAGCGGCGGCGAAGCAAAGGCGATACGCGGGCTTATTTCGTCATACTGCAGCTTCCGTCCTCGCAGAAGGACTGGGCGAACGGAGCGGAGGCGGTTTATGAACCGATTCGGGTGACGGATCGAAATTCGGGATTGACAAAGAGAATACCTGAAAAGATATGAAAAGGCAGGTTCTCATGAGGATGTTTTTTAAGCATTCATCTGAATCTGCCGATTGAGGGTGCAGCAAAAACACGCAGAATTCAGAAATGGGTTCCGCGTGTTTTTACATTTTTGGTCCTTGCAAAGCAGTCGAAAAACGGTATAATGAGCTTAGAAAGAATAATCTCCGCAGAGCATTCTCCGAGCCATGCGGCAAAGAAACGCGGATGTGCTTCAGGCGCACGGCTTTGCCGGGAGCAGTTTCTGTCTTTAACGATAAATGATAAAAGATATACTCCTTGCGCAGGTCCGGACCTGTGCAGGGATGAAAAAGTTCCAACCTTTTCAGATTCGTGTGTCTATATAGGTGAAAGCTTTCAATGAGGTGCAAACAAGTGAAAAGGCAAGACGTAGAAAAAACCGTAGCTGAATATCTGAAGCCAATATTCGGATTTACGCTGAAGAGGTGTAAAAATGTCTACGATGCAGAGGATTTGTCTCAGGAGATTGCGATAAGGGTGTTCCGTGCGCTCCTTATTAAGGCTGACATTGCAGACATGGGGAAATTCGTCTGGACCGTTGCCCATAACGCGCTCAGCAACTACTATCGGGATGCTGCCGGAAGTATGGTCGGCGTTTCAATTGATGAAGCGGCGGAGCTGATTGCAGATCCGTGCTTTGAACTGGACACCGACGGCAATACAGACGCCCTCCGCCGTTTTAGGAGTGAGATCGCTTACCTTTCTAAGCTGCAAAGAAGAATCGTGATTGCGTATTACTTTGAGAATCGCAGGCAGGCGGATATTGCGGGAGAGCTGGGGATTCCGCTCGGTACTGTCAAATGGCACTTGTTTGAAGCGAAAAAAGAATTGAAACGAGGTATGGATATGACGAGAAAAGCGAGCGAACTTAAATTTAACCCGATTAAATGTTTCAAATATAAGAATATAGTTTTTAAAAGAAATTAACATAAGAACAAATACGAAACGTGAAAAGGATTACAAGATAAAAAGTGTAGTAGATAATGATTCAAATTATGTAAAATTATATATATCGTCTCAGCAAGCACTGAATTTGGCTATCCAAATTCGGGTGATGTTGCTGCGACATTACCTTAGCAAGCATCGTCTTTGTTTCCACGCTTGGCTTGGCGAGCATCGCATCCTGTGCCCACACGACCTTGTTAGGGTAAATCCCTAAAACCCTTTGAACGGAGAAAATCATGGATAATAAAGATTTGAGAAAACATATACTTCCATATTGGCAAGATATTTATAATCTTCAGTACGGTAATCTGTTTCGGCGCATTTATGTCCGAATTAAATACAGGATTTTTGGCAACAAATTCGGATCGACCGAAGTTCCGGATAATATTCTTGAAGCCATTGCCCGTACAATGCTGCCGGATGTTCGCGAATTCTTTCTTTCCAAAGAGGGACAGGAGGAGTTTGCCGCTTGGAAAGCGGAATATGAAAAGAATAAGAAGAAAAGAGCATAAAGTAAAAGGCGAGGGTGAATCCCCCGCCTTTTCGTCACTATTGATAGATTAGCTCATTCAAGATAAATTCCCGTACTCCGCTTTGAATACTATTCATCCGTCTGATCCATTCCATTTGATCGGAAACTTTCAGCTGTTCGGTTACGCCTTCTTTTTTAGCCGTTTGCCGGACTAAAGAATTAAACATATCGCAGGCATCACGGTCAATGTCGGCAAGGTAATTGTTTAGAGTTCCGTTTAGCCGCATAACATTGATGACCGTCCGATTATTGCGGTAAAGAAAATCATAATGCAGTCTGCCCCAAGCGCCGATGTTTTTAAGTTCTGTTTTCATAATAAATAACCTCCGAATTTAGTTTTTGCGTTTTGAATTAAAGTTCGGATAGTCTATGAAAATGACAAATCCGAACCCTTCACCGATTGGTTTAGGGTTCGGATTTATACTGTTTGGTGCGGGCAAGAGGACTTGAACCTCCATGAAATTGCTCTCACTAGAACCTGAATCTAGCGCGTCTGCCAATTCCGCCATGCCCGCATATTCCGCGGTGAAGCATCGCTTCACTCAACGGTTCATATTATACCACCCCGCATGCTGTTTGTCAATACCTTTTTTTATTTTTTTGAAAAAATATGTATGCGGAAAGCTGGCAGGGGCAAACGCAGTGGGAATTGCCCCCGGAGCGGGGTGGAAAGATTGCCGTTCTGCCCAATCATGCCGAGAGGGCATTCTCTCATGAGTTTCATCATATGAAAGCGGGAAACGGATGGCTGAAGCAATTTTTTATACAGGAGGGGGAAAGGAGTTCTGCGCGTGCGAGAAGGGAGCAGGCGCGGCAACGCAGTGTTTGCCTGCGGCAGGCGGAGCGCCCCGTCGGTGTTCTTCACCGTACAGACCTTGCCGTTCAAGCCGAATCGTGTGCGATGCGGTTTTGAACGGTTTGCCTTTCGGCTTCAGGATGCCGGAATGTGTGTCCGATATGCGGTCTTTTTTGATAAATGGGATCATGGCGTTTTTTGCGGTAAAAACAGAAAAAATTTTTAAAAGCCTCTTGACAATTCGTGATTCCGGATATATAATGAATTCAACAAATGAACAAGTGATCATATGATGAGGTGAATGCTCATGAAGGATGAGAAACAGATATCCGAGGCGGCGGTTTTGCACCATGCAAGGTCGCTTGAGAAATTCGGAGGCACCGGGAAGGATGACGGGACAGAGCTTTGCGATGAGCCGTGCGTGCATCACAGCGTTGTGGAATCCGTGACCGAGCAGATGCCGGACGATGATGCACTGTATGAGCTTGCGGAGCTGTTTAAGATGTTCGGTGACTCCACAAGGGTCCGGATCCTGTATGCGCTTTTTGAAAAGGAAATGTGTGTGTGCGATATTGCAGAGCTTCTGCATATGACGCAGAGCGCAATTTCCCATCAGCTCCGGGCATTGAAGCAGGGAAGACTGGTCCGGTGCCGCAGAGACGGAAAGACGGTTTATTATGCGCTGGCGGACCGTCATGTGATTAGTATCATCAACGAGGGTATGGAGCACGTTCTGGAGTGAACTCCGGCAGGGAGAACCGATGCGGCGGCTGTGCTGCGGCTTCGGAATATCCGTAAAAAAATACTGGAGGAGCGTTGCCGCGATCACAAAGCGATGCGGTATGCGTTCGGAAAATCAGAAAAAAGAAAGGAATGCCTTCGCGCGGACGGGGCAAAGGGTGATTGCTATGAAAAAGGTGTATCGTATGGAAGATTTGGATTGCGCCAATTGCGCGATGAAAATTGAGCGCGCAATATCCGAGCTGCCCGGCGTAAAGTCAGCCAAGGTCAGCTTTATGGCGCAGAAGCTCACCATTGAGGCGGAGGATGAGAATTTTGACGAGCTGATGGCACAGGTTGTCGCGCTTGTCCGCAAGCTGGAGCCGGACTGCCGCGTGATTGTCAAGTAAATGCGGGGCGCCGTGTGCAGGCGCTGCGGTCAGGACGGAAAAACCGGATTTTAATTTGCTAAGAGTCCTGCGTACATATCGTGCCGTGCGCGGGGGAGCTGACAGGGCTGCGGGCGCTTGCTTAGAAGTCTTGAAAATCCCTGCACGGCAAGCATTTCTGAAAACATATGAGCCGTCAGGGACGGCGGGGGTTGATTATGAAGATATCAGAGAAACTGACAGGGAAGCAAAGACGCAACCTTTTAAGAATTTTGATTGGTGCCGTGCTGCTTCTTGCTTTGCATTTTGCTCCGCTTTCCTTTCCGTGGAAGCTTTTGGTGTATCTGGTGCCGTATTTTGTGGTCGGGTATGACGTTCTCTGGAACGCCGTCCGAAATGTGCTGAGCGGTCAGCTGCTGGATGAAAATTTTCTGATGGCGATTGCAACAGTGGGCGCGTTCGGAATCGGAGATTATCCCGAGGGCGTGTTTGTCATGCTGTTTTATCAGGTGGGAGAGCTGTTTCAGAGCATTGCGGTTGCCAGATCGCGCCGCTCCGTATCGGCTTTGATGGATATCCGCCCCGACTATGCCAATGTTGTCAGAAACGGAGAAACGGTGACGGTTGATCCGGATGAGGTTGAGGTCGGAGAGGAGATCGTGGTGCGGCCCGGAGAGCGTGTGCCGCTGGACGGCACGGTGACGGACGGAAAAGCATCGATGGATACCGCCGCCTTGACAGGTGAATCTGTCCCGCGGGATGTGGCGCCGGGAGATAAGGTGCTCAGCGGCAGCATCTGTATGGGCGGGGTGCTTCATGTCACGGTAACGCAGCCTTACGGAGAGTCTACGGTGTCCAAAATCCTTGAGCTTGTGGAAAATGCCAGTGAAGGCAAAGCCAAGGCAGAGGACTTTATTACGAAATTTGCGCACTGGTATACGCCTGCCGTTGTGGCTGCCGCTGTACTGACGGCGGTGCTGCCGCCGCTGTTCGGGATGGGCGCCTGGACGGAGTGGCTGCACAAGGCGCTGATTTTTCTGGTGATATCCTGTCCGTGCGCACTGGTTATTTCGGTACCGCTCGGGTTCTTTGGCGGCATCGGGGGCGCTTCCAAGTGCGGCATCCTGATCAAGGGCGGCAACTATATGGAAATCCTTGCAAAAGCGGAAACGGTTGTGATGGATAAGACCGGGACGCTGACCAAGGGCAGCTTCCGCGTGACAGAGGTCCATCCCGCAGGGGAGCGGACCGAGGAAGAGCTTTTGTCCCTGATGGCGCATGGGGAGTATTATTCCACACATCCGATCGCGCTTTCCATCAAGCATGCATTTCCGCAGGATTTGAGTCCGGAGCGGATCACCGATGCCGGTGAAACTGCCGGTCACGGTGTTTTTGCAAGAGTTGACGGGCATGCGGTTCTGATCGGCAATCAAAAGCTGATGGCGCAGGAGGGCATCGCAGTTCCGGATTCCGGAGCGTGCGGAACGGTCGTTTATGCATCGGTTGACGGCGAGTATGCGGGTTATGTGGTGATTTCCGATGAAGTCAAACCGGATGCCGTGCAGGCGGTTGCCGAGATGAAGCAAATCGGGGTCCGGCAGTGCGTTATGCTGACCGGAGATGCGGAGCCGACTGCGAAGAAGGTTGCGCAAATGGTCGGTCTGGATGCGTATCACGCACAGCTTTTGCCGGAGGATAAGGTGCATCGGGTCGAGGAGCTTCTGCGTCACAAGACACCGGATCGTGCGGTGGTATTTGTCGGAGACGGGATCAATGACGCGCCGGTCCTGATGCGTGCGGATGTCGGGATTGCAATGGGCGGCGTCGGCTCGGATGCTGCGGTTGAGGCTGCGGATGTGGTTATCATGAACGATGAGATTTCCAAGGTTCCGCTTGCAATCAAAATCTGCAAAAGAACGCTCCGGATTGTTCAGGAAAATATCTGGTTTGCGCTCGGTGTGAAGCTTTTGATTCTGGTTCTCAGCTTCTTCGGGAAATCCAATATGTGGGAAGCGGTTTTTGCGGATGTCGGAGTATCTGTCATTGCCATACTGAATGCGATGCGCGCACTGAAATACAAGGACTTGCCGGCGGCATCCTGCTCTTCCGGCAGTGAAGCGGAGCAAAACGGCGCTGCGGAATGACGGTGCGGAATTAAGGACAGATCGGCAGAGCGCCTGCGGCTGAGTCCTTTGGGACAGGTCTGCGGGCGCGATGTCGGTTTTTACACAAACTGAGACGAAGCGGCACTGCAGTGCCGGGCAAAGGTATATCGGCGGCGGACAGGTGGGCTCTGCATCGGTCTGTGTGCGGTATATCAGTGGATTCTGTATACGGATATCGGCGCCTCGGCATGAATAGAGCGGCACGAACAGAAAAGGGATACGTTTTCCGTCACCGGCAGGAGGGGAAACGATGCCGAAGCCATTGCAAAATCGGGAACTCCCCGCCGTTGACTGCCGGACCGTGTGCGGGCTGTATGCTCCCGTGCTTGAACGGGAGCGGAGCGCGCCCGCCGATCAGTTTGGCATCTGAACGGAGTCCCGTATGGGGAAGCAAATCCTTGCCGTAGGGAACCGATACCGTGTCTGCGCTGCCTCCGGGATGATAGCCGGCTGCATCAAACAGCCTGCGGGGAGGTCCCCTGTGCTTTTTTCGGTCGGGGCGGAACAAACCGGGGCTGTTTATCGTCAGACAACCCGGTCAAATGTCCGCGGTGCCCGGAAGCTGTGAAATGCCGCATGTGCGCGGAGCATCGGTTTCCTGCTGCGGTCGGAAAAGAACAGGGGGCAGCTGATGGCTTCGTCCGATTTTCCGAAAAGACAATTATGAGAGCCGCCGAAGGCGGCAGGGGGTTATATGAACGCATGGAATCTTCAGGAGCTGTCCGTACTGGATTGGATAGCCACCCATCTTCACTGTCCTTTTCTGGACGGTGTAATGCCTTGGATTACAAAGCTCGGAGACGGCGGGATTTTCTGGATTGCGGTTGCCGTAATTCTTCTGTGTATCCCGAAATACCGTAAGACCGGCATCACGATCGGAGCTGCGCTTCTGTTCGGAGTCATCATCGGCAACGGATTTCTGAAAAATGTGATTGCCCGGATCCGACCGTATGATATGGAGGGAGCGATGTTTACCTCTTCACAGCTTCTTGTCAAAGCGCTGTCCGATTACTCCTTTCCGTCCGGTCATACGCTTGCATGCTGTGAAGCGGCAACGGTGCTGCTGTTCCGGAAATGGCAATGGGGCATTCCCGCCGCAGTAATTGCGGTGCTTGTGATGTTTTCGCGGCTTTATCTGTATGTACATTACCCGAGTGATGTGCTGGCGGGAGCGATTCTGGGCGTTCTGTTCGGTTTTCTGGCGGTCAAACTGGTTGACTGGATCGCCGGAAGGCTGGAAAAGAACGCCAAAGCGGAGAATTGACTATGCCGGGAGAAGCTTCCTTGTCGAGCGGCGTGCGTTTGTGTGTATATTGCGGGGCATTTGAGCCGGCCGTCTGTCTCTGCCGCAGGCAGGCACAGCTTCTGCCGCGCCTTTTCGGGGGCACATCATAAAACAAGAGAGGGGCTGCTCAAAGCGTTATGCTTTGGGCAGCCCTTTTCAAATATGACGGCGCGGTCGGTTCCTTTTTGGCGTGCGCTTAGCTGTGTTTTGCCTGCCTGTTGATTTTTCCGGTTTTCGACGGGAAACTGTGGGCAAACCGTATCGGCAATGCCGATGGCGGTGTTAAGAAGCCTGAAAGGAGCTTTGAATAGCGCCCCGTGATATTTCTGAGAATTGCATGAATTTGCGAAAGGCGGATTGCACGAAAGACCGGCAAGCCGCGCGGCGGGGGCTTGCAGAATGCTGTTTTCGGAAAGCTTTTGTGAACCTTTATTCCTTGAATTCCTCCGGGTTGCGGGTGACAAGATTGTCCAGCTTGAGGAAACGCCGCTTGACGTGTCGGTGTATTCCTGCTCCGATGCCGTACAGATGACGTTGCTTGTGATGCCGATGGCGCTGTTTTTCTGTTTGGACTTGATTTCGATCGGCAATTCCGTCGAATAGACCGTATTTCCGGTAATGTTGACGATCATACCGCCGGAAACGGATATGGCGGGGGCGCCGCCCTTCCATTTATGAAGGATGGAGCAGGCAGAGATCGAAACGGTTTTTCCGCCTTCGATTTTGAGAGTACTGTCCCCGTTTGATTTCATTTCGCAGCCGGACACAGAGACGAAAGCCTCACTCTTGCGTTCCACAAGGACGCCGGTGTGATGGGTCCAGTAGGTTCCGCCGACAATGGTGAGATGGTGATCCCCCGTGCCGATCCGGAAGCCGATGCTGGTATAATCGACAGAGCAGTTCGTAAAGCTTCCCCAGCAGCTTCCGGTCTTGGTTTTGACGATGGAAAATCCGGTTCCGGCATTGAAGGCAAAGAGGTTGACCGCTCTCAGGTCGTCATTGTGACCGAATTTGAAGGCGGTCGGACAGGTTTCCTGCGGATTCCAGACCTCAACGTTGCTGATGCAGGGGACATCATAGGTGCCCGCAACATAAACGCCCATCTCCTTCGCTTCGACAATGAAGATATTGTCAATAAAGCAGCGTCCGGGGTTGGAGGTGTCGTCCGTGTAGATTCCGATGTACGGCGTATGGATACGCATATCGGACACTCTGCCTCCCGTTCCCGTAATCAGGACGGTAGGCATCATTTTGGAATCGCCAGCCTTGCCGCTTGCCTGAATGTTCAGACCGGATACCGAGCCGCCCCGGACGTCAAAGAGAGGCGCGTTCATATTGGCTTGCTTGACAACGGGCAGATCGCAGTCATCGGCAGTCCATGCACCGCTCTGGCAGCCGAAGAGGGTGACGGAGCTGAGTGTCACCGTGTCGCTGATGAGGTACTCTCCGGCAGGGACATAAACGGGAAGTCCGTCCTTTCCCGCAGCATTTACGGCGTTTTTGAACGCGGCGGTGTCGTCCGACGTGCCGTTTCCGAGCGCACCGTAGCTGCGGACGTTGTGAAACGCAGTTTCACCGGGGTCATAGTCAAAATACTGCATGAGGAATGCGTTGACCGCCCGGACGGTTGCATCGCCGTCATAGCCTGCAATAAAGATATTTCCGTTCTCGTCTTCCGTGATGGCGTATGTTCCTTCCGTCAGTGCGGCAAGCGCAGCGGCGCTTCCTTCGCGTTTGGTTGTGCCGACAACGATCTCATGGGTTCCTTCCTTCTGCGCGTCCCAGTCCGTTTGGATGGAAAGCTCGGCGTGCGCTTTTTTCTTGATTGTCTGGCAGAGCAGCGAGGCAGCCTCCGTCACCTTGTCCTCGGCTCCGTCGCCTCATATGACCGTATAGCTTTCGATGTTTTTGCGGATGTTGCCGAGCGTAAAGACAGGAGCATCGGAGGTGTTCGGCACCTCCGGATCGGTCTGCCCGGCGGTGCAGGAAAAGGTGAATAAGAGCGTGGCTGACAGAAGCGTCATGCCGATCAGCTTTTTGAATTTCATATTCAGTTCCTTTCTTGTGATAACGAAATGTGAAATGCTGTTCCGCTTTGTGATACGTAATTATGATATCATGACATTTTATAATGGTCAATAACATAAGCGGAATATATTTTGCTTTTAGGAGGAAAAGCTGCGGCGCCGTTCGGTTTTTCCGGACTGTGGCAAGTATTTTTTTCGCTGCGGCAAAGCTTTGGCTGAGAACGGCTGACGGTGCGGTGATGCCGGTTGGATGTCGTGCTGCACTCCGGCAGTGACGCGGAGGGAACTTGTAATTCTTTTTGCGCCCGTTCGTATGATGCAAACGGGCGCATTTTGCTTTTTGACATATCTCGCTGTCGCCAGACTCCGACCTTCATTCGCTTTGAGACTGTTCCGTCAGAAGGCGGCTGTCCGAAGGTGTTCCCGGGATTTATCATCGGAAGCGCCCGATTCCGAATAAACGGCAAGACGCGGAGCCGGGAGGGAAAATCGGCATGATTGTTAAAAAAGAAGCTTGAATTTGTTCAAATTCACACAAATAAATGAAATAAGTGGGGAAATGATTGACTTTCGAAAGAAAACATGGTATTCTATACAAAAGAAAATGCAATATAGAATTCTGTCTCATCCCCAAGCAAACAAAAGAAAATAAGGCGCGAAAATCAGGGGCTGGTTGTATCGGGCAGAGGCATGCGTGTGTAAAATTTCCCTGAACAGGGAATCACGTCGTATGCATTCCCTTGTTCTCCCCGGTTTTCCGGAAATTCTGTTTTCTTCGGAAATATAAGATGATTTCATGCAATTTGTGCCGCCGTGCGGGCGGCGGAATGGAGAGTAATATGAAAATGAAGAAGAAGCTTCTTTGTCTGATGCTGTGTGCGGTGCAGCTGCTTTTTTGTCTCTGTGCCTGCAACACCTCATCCGACCGGGATCCGGCAGCATCCGGAACGGGAGACACGGAGCAGACTGAGGAGCCGCAGGAGGGAGAACGGATTGAAATGAAAAAACGTGTATCGGAATGGTTTTTGGATGCACTTCAGAATAACAGGTATCTCTTTTCGTGTAAGATAGACGGGGTTCCTTTCTCAGAGGCTGCCGCAGATGCCGAGAAAAAGCTGGAGCAGACGGAAAATGAAAAGGGCGATACGCTTGTGACGGCGTCGTATCTTTTGAAGAACGGCTTGTTCTTCACTGTGACGGCAACGCTGTTCCGTGACTTTCCGACGGTGGACTTTGTTGTGAGCCTTGAAAACCGCGGAAACGGGCGTTCCGGCGTAGTGTCGGAATTCTACGGCATGGATGCCTCCTTCCCGCTTTCCAGAAATGCGGCATATGAGCTGCACACTACGCGCGGCTGTCTGTTGACCGGCACCACGGATGACTATGATTATGAGCCGGTGACGCAGGGGATGGCGAAAGGCGCAGCGTATACGTTTGCTCCGGAGCAGGGGCGAAGCTGCAACGCGGCATTTCCGTTCTTTGATGTGATCGGAAAGGATTGCGGCGTGCTTGTTGCGGTCGGCTGGACCGGACAGTGGGAGGCATCCTTCTCTATGAATGAGACGGGGGTCGGCATCAAGGTCCGTCAGCAGGATTTTTCCGCGTATCTCCTGAAGGGGGAAAGCGTGCGGACGCCGAGCGTTTCCATTACGTATTTCGACGGAACACCGACCTATGGGCATAATCTGTTCCGGCAGCTTGTGCTGCATGCATATACGCCATACGGCTCGGACGGTGAAATGCTCAGCTTCCCGATGCCGTTCGGTGCGGGCGGTTCAACGGAAAGCATTCTTTCGGTTGTCAATAACCAGCTTGCTGCCGGAATCCCGGTTGATACCGTGTGGGTGGATGCGGGCTGGTACGGAACCTCTGATCCGAACCGAACGGGGGATGAATGGTATCAGCAGGCGGGCAACTGGTTTGCCAACTCCAAGCTCTATCCCACAGGGTCGATGAAAGAGGTCGGAGACGCTGTACACGCGAAGGGGCTCAAGTTTTTGCTCTGGATGGAGCTGGAGCGCGCCTATGCCGGGACGGAAATGGTGAAAAAGCATCCGACCTACTATTACAGTAAGATCGGAACCGATTATCTGCTTGCGCTGGACCGGGAAGAGTCCAAGGCATGGATGCTGGAGCAGCTCCGCACGGCGGTTCTGGACTGGGGCGTGGACGTATACCGTCAGGATTTTAACATCAATCCGCTGTCGTATTGGCAGGGCAATGACGAGGAGAACCGCGACGGTATCACCGAAAATCATTACATCACCAATCTTTATGATATTTACGATACGCTGCGTGCCGAGTTTCCCGATCTTGTGATTGACAACTGCGCTTCCGGCGGGCGCCGTATCGACATTGAAATGCTGAAGCGCTGTCTGATTCTGTGGCGCTCTGACTACCCCTGCACCGATAACTATGACGATGAGGGCGCGATTTTCCACATTCAGAATCTTTCCTATTGGATTCCGCTGCACGCGGACGGTATTCGCGGAAATATTTATGATTCGTACACGTACCTGTGCGGACTTTCGGTCGAGACGCAGAGTCCCACCATTGTCAGTAATGCAACTGAGCTGAAAAAGCTGATGACAAAATTCTATGATGTGCGCAAATACTGGTACGGAGACTATTATCAGCTGCTTCCCGCAACCTATGACAAAAAGTCGGCACAGGCATATGAGCTGTTCCGTCCCGACCTCGGGGAGGGCATCGTTGTTGCGGTTTCCCGCCCGGAGCATGTCAATCCGAAATGCCGCTTCCGAATTGAGGGCTTGGACCCTGATGCGTCCTATAAAATCTATGAGTACGGAAATCCGGAGAAGGCAAAGACCAAAAAAGGCTCCGAATGGATGGAAAAAGATTATGTGGTCACGCTGTCGCCCAGAAGCGGCGTGCTCCTGAAAATTGAAAAGACGGCATAAAAGAGGCTGACGCGGGTGCGCCTTTCCGGCGCGCCCGGAAAGGCATCTTGAACATTTGTGATCCAGAAAGGAAACATTGATATGAATTACAGGCTGTTTTTCAAGCGGGCAGGCTTGCTGTTCCTGATTTTCTGTCTGCTTGCCGTGTGCAGCGCATGCCGGACGGTATCTGAGACCGGTCCGGATGAGACCGGTGCGTCCGGCGAAACAGGGGAGCGGGAGAACCGGGTAATACTTCCGGTGCGTGATTTTGATGCTTATCTTGATCTGCGCGGCGATTATACCTACAACCCTGTGATGAAGGCGGCATACCGCTGTGCCGACACGGTTGTGCGTGTGCAGTTCTCTGTGCCGGTTTCGGGGGATGTTTCGTCTCTTGCCGAAAGAATTACCGCATTTGATCCGGAGAAACCGGAGGCACAGATCGCGTGCACCGCGGTGCTTCCAATTGATGCCGAGAATAACTATAATCATACGGCGGTTTTGAGCACAGTATGGGAATTTACTTTTGCATCTGCGCTTCCCGCTGCGCCTGCGGTCTGCGTTCGGGAGATTTCCGGTGAGAAGGCAGGGGACGGTTTGGTTGACGGGGGCTTTTACGGCAACTTTTATGCGCCCATGGCTGCAACTGCCTCCGTGCAGGGGACAGACGCCAATGTCGTAACGTGCGGAGCGGAAGAGATTGTACGTCCCAAGATGGATACCAGAATCATTTCGGTCAAGGTGACGCGGGCAACAACGGGTGCAATGGAAATCACGTTCAGTCAGCCGGTGACATTTGTGAGCGGAAATCCGGCGGCTCATATCTTTGTCAGCGATGTTGCAGAGCCGAATCCGGGCGTCGGAGGCAGCTGGCAGTACAGCATTACTTCGGTTAAAGCGCTGGACCCGGTCAAGGGAGAAGACGGAAAGACCTATGCCTCGCGGTATTCCTTCCGTGTGAAATGTGATGTCGGGACCCTTCCGCTTACCGGAGTGGTGCGGATCATTGAAAATGACAGCCGTGCGGCGGAAGAAGCGGTTTCCGATTGGAACAATGATGACTGCGGAAGAGTTGTTATGGGAATGGACGGAACGCCGCTGAAAGCGGATTGTACGACCGGCTGGGATGTGGCATACTGCGCATACGATGCGGCGAAATAAACAGCACAGTACCTCTGAAAAGAGCCCCTTCGGGATGATGGACATCACGCACAACGATGTCCGCCGAAGGGGCTTTTTTCGCCTGAAAGGATGCCGGGGAGGGAGGACTTTGGGATATTATCTTGCTTGGAGCCTTATATTGCCCGAACAGAGCAGTCAGGAATCGGTGTGACCTCAGCTTTGCGGACGGCAGCGGGAATTGCAAAACCAATACAGTTGTAGGCAAGAAGTGGGATGCGAACAGAGAGGGAAGGAAATACGCCTGAAATCAACCGGTCGGCTTGGGGGCACAGACGTGAAAGTGAAAAGCCGCACGCGGGAAATGATACAGGAAAAGACGCCTGTCAAACGAACTGAAATCGTTTGGCAGGCGCCTTCTTGTTTTTCTTTGTGTACAAACAAGCTATGCGTGCTCAAGTGCGAATGCTGTTTTATCGGTTTTCAGAGATACAGATGCCGCAAACCGAAATCGGACAGCAGAAATCAGGCAGCCTCGCCGTTCTGATTTTCTGCAACGTAGTCAAACAGCTCCTGATAATTGTTTTGCAGCTTTTTCTCATGCGCCTTGAACCAGGATGCAACGTTAGCATTCTTTTTCTCAACAAAGGTCTTTGCCGGGATGTAAGACAGGTCCGTGCAGAAGGAAATGCCGAAATCGTAAATAACGTTGGAGAAGATCAGATCCAGCATGTCTTCCGACTCATAGTCACGGGTGTAACGACCCTTCAGAACTCTGTCGTAATACTGCGGGACGATGTTCTTTGCGGACAGGGCGCACATTGCTTCCAGAATTGCGCCGGTACGCTCATGGTTCGTGGATGTGCTGGGAAGTCCGCAGGCAAGCCCCCACTGGTTGCAGTAGGAGGTGTATTTTTCCTGCGCTTCATCGTATTTCGGATACGGAATGATACCGAATTCTCTTTCGTACTGACGGAAGGTTTCGGCATGCATCAGGACGTCAAAGTAGAAGAGCGCCTGATCGTTGAAGAACATCGGAATGCCCTTGCTGTCTTCCGTAAAGTCAAAGGTTTCGGTGTAGGAGATGTTATCCTTGCAGCAGAGATCAACAAGCCAGGAGATGATGTCCACCATCTTGTCGGTGTTGAACTGAAGCTCGGGACCGTTGTCTGTTACAACGACCGTGTGGTAGTTGGCGGCATAGACGAAGCCTGTGACGCCGATGATGGTGTTCTGAATGCAGCCGTAACGGTCATTGGCGTCGAATTTGTTATCACCGTTGAGGTCCTTGGTGATATCCTTTGCAATGGTGTAGAGCTTGTTGAACGTCCATTCCTGATTCTTGACGGTCTGATACAGATCGCCTACGATCTGCGGGTTGTCGCCTGCAACGGTCTTATTGAAGTAGCAGACCGGAGTCTCTGCCATGGAGAACCAGTTGACATCACCCACAAGCAGATAAGAGTTGCCCAGAATGGAAAGAGAATCAATGATGTTGGAGTTCCACCAGCTCTTGGAGGTGTTGATGTACGGAACATCGTTCCACGGGAGCAGATAACCCTCCATAATCAGAGGCTTTCCGGACTGATAATAACCGACGGCGATCATATCAATCACGTCTTCATTGTTCAGCACGTATTTTGCAAACTCCGATGTCTGGGAGCCGGTTTGACCCATTTCAAGCGCTTCAATCGTGATGTTGAAGCGTTTTTCAAGAGCACGGTTCCGGTTGTAGATGGCATCATTGATGGTATCACCGCTCTGCTCGGTACGGTCATACATCATGACCCCCCATTCCTCGGGCCAGGGAGCGGCTATTGTGAAGATACGTTCCTGATAGTCCGTATCCGGAACGCCATCATCATACGGGTCGGTTTCCGCAGCGGTATCGCCGCTTTTCGTATTGGCGGGGTTGTTGGTTTGATTCGAACAACCTACGATCAGCGGGATCACTGCGAGCAGCGTCAAGAGTAACGCCATGAATCTTTTCATGCAATTGTTCTCCTTTCGTATTACGCAGAATATCTCTGATTTATTTTAACATAATTGATGTGAATTGTAAATAGTTTTGTAATTTTTTTTGAGTAGAAAAACGGATGGCATTTTTGATGCTATTGTACAAAGCGGCTCCGGTCCTGTGCGGAATATGTTTCCGGAACAGGCATGCCTTTGATCAGACAGGAGCGTTATCGCAGATGCTGTTGCCGCTTAAGGTCCTTGATCGTTTTTTTCGCGATGGAGGAATAGCGCGAAAGGTCTGTTCCTTATCTTTGATAGGCTTATAGAGGCTTCCGGCTGTATCTGTGCTGTCGGCGGCAGGTCGGAGCCTCCGGCTGGGGGCCCGGTTTCCGCACGATTCATTTCAGAATACCGCCGCAGAAAGGGGAGCGATGCGGACGGCAAGGCATGTGCGGCTTACCGGCAGCGCACACAGGCTTCCGGAATGGCACCGGCACGTTTTTCGTTTGCAGCAGTCCGCAGATAAGCCCTTGCACGGGAAGCGTCCCTTTTCTTTTGGCACGGGGGGATTGGCGCGGAGGTCTTGCAGAGGGGCGGGGCGGCGTCAACAGGAACGGGCTGAACGGAGACAGACGGACGCGTATGGCGGCGATCCGGTCCTGTCCTGAATTCCGGAGGAGGGGGCACATGCGTTTTGGGGTCTGGCATGACGGCGGATATGCGAAGCACAGCGGGTTTCGGTCCGACCGATGCGGGGATGCATCTATGGAAAGGGAATAATGGGAAGAAAAGCCTTGATGCCGCGCCGCAGCACGGTATCAAAAAAAGCCGTGATACCGCACTACAGCACGGTATCACGGGAAAGAAATCCGAGGGGCTACGCGGACTTTGCCGCTTTTCATGCGCCGGACGCTATGGCGTACCGTGAAGCCTTTGACAGGAGACGGAGACACGCAGCATCCGGATGAAGCGGAGATCAGGTACGGGCGCCCTGTTCTTCTTCTACATATTCAAAAAGCTCGTTGTAGTTCTGCTCGATTCTCTTCTGATTTGCCTTATACCAGGAGGCAACGTTTGTGGTCTTGCGCTCCACAAAGGTCTTGGACGGGATATAGGCGAGATCGGTGCAGAAGGAGATGCCGAAATCGTAGATAATGTTGGAGAAGATAATGTCAAGCATTTCTGCGGATTCATCATCGCGGATATTTCTTCCGACAAGCGCCTTGTCATAGTAAGCGGGCTTGATCAGCTTGCTGGACAGCGCACACATGGCTTCCAGAATGGCGCCGGTGCGCTCATAGTTCGTGGCAGTGCAGGGAAGTCCGCATGCAAGTCCCCACTGATTTGCATAGGAAGCATACTCTTCCTGTGCTTCATCGAATTTCGGATACGGAATGATGCCGAAATCGTTTTCTTCCTTGCGGAAGGTCTCGGAGAACAGAAGAACGTCAAAGTAGAACAGCGCACGGTTTGCAAAGAAGATCGGAATACCCTTGCTGTCTTCAATAAAGTCAAAGGTTTCGACATAGGAAATATTGTTCGTGCAGCAGAGATCATAGAGATACTGGATGATATCGACCATTTTGTCGGTGTTGAACTGCATCTGCGGTCCCTCTTCAGTGACAACGACCGTATTGTAGTTCGCGGCGTAAACAAAGCCGGTAACGCCAATAATGGTATTCTGAATGCACCCGTAACGGTCGTTTTCATCGTAGATGCCGTCGCCGTTGAGATCCTTGGTGATTTCCTTTGCGATGGAATAGCACTTATCAAAGGTCCATTCCTTGTCCTTGACGGTTTTATAAAGGTCGCCTACTTTTTCTACATTATCGGCGGCAACCGTTTTGTTGAAGTAGCAGACCGGAACCTCCGGCATGGTGAACCAGTTGACATCGCCCACGATCAGATACGTGTTTCCGAGGATGGAAAGAGTTTCGTTGATGTTGGAGTTCCACCAGCTCTTTTCCGGCTTGATGTAGGGAACATCGTTCCACGGAACGATATAGCCGTTCATGATCAGCGGCTTTCCGGACTGATAATAGCCGACCGCAAGCATGTCGATATAGTCCTCATCGGAGAGCGCGAACGAAGCAAAGTCGGAGGGGACAGAGTCGGTCGAACCGAGCGTGAGCGTATCAATCTTAATGTCGAATCTGCGCTCCAGCTCGCGGTTTCTGGTGTAAATGGCATCGTTGACGCTGTCGGAGTTCAGTTCCTCCCGGTCATAGGACTGAACGCCCCAATCCTCCGGACCGGGGCAGCAGATCGTAAATACGCGCCCGTCAAACTTCAAGCCGTCCGGCACCTCGTCATCGAACGGATCTGTTTCGGCAGCCGTATTGTCGTTTGTGCCTGTGGGATTTGACGAGGGATCCTTCTGGCATCCGATGATGAACGGAAGCAGGGTGAGAAGTGCAAGGCAGAATGCGAAACATTTCTTCATGATGTTACCATGGCTTTCGCGTTGGCGAAAGCTTCCTTTCTTTCGGAATTGCGGTTGGTTTGCGAAACAAACCGTTGTCGGACAGACAACGAAGGTCACAAAACGCAGATTGAAAGAGCTTCTTCAATCCTGCACTCCCGCCCCTCTGTTCGGGCTGTTACCGAAGAGTGCTCCGCGAGATGAAATCTAACAATATTATGACAGATTTTTAACATCTTGTAAAGCCTTTTCTGATCATGCAAAGGGAGAAAAAAAGGGATGTTCGTTGGCTATTCTGCACAGAAATGATATCCTGCTTGACGGAAATGTGTGAAAATGATCGGGAATCATCAAAGATATGACATATAAACTGTCACATCGCAACGGGTTACTGAGGAGCTTTCGGAATTTTGCGGCAGATGATAGGTACAGACGATGCGGTAGGTGCCGGGCTGCAGACTGACGGTGCCGGATTTGAGGAGAGAGGAACCCTCCCACACTTCAACCTCTCCGGCATCGTTTTGCAAAGTTACCGTTACGCTGCCCTCGGGGCAGCTTGCGGAGATGACATAGGAAAGGGTGACTGTTTTTCGGTTTCCGGTGCTGTCGGGGGGGATGGTGAATTCGGACCCGGCATAGGATGGCTGCTCCGCAGTCAGAGTGATTGTTTCGGCTACAGCTACGGTTGTGCTGCCCTGTACGATGCTGAAATTTCCGGCGGAATACAGGATGAGACAAGCCGCGCACAAAAGGATCAGGGGACCTTTTTTGGGCTTGATCCGGTTGAAGAGCAGATAGCCGATGAAGAAGAGTGCAGCTCCGACGGAAAGCGCAATCATGACAAATCCGCCCAGAACGATAGGGGAGGGCTGCGCGGCGGACGCTTCCGGATCGCTCAGGAGGACGGAGCAGACCGAAATCAGGTTGTTCAGGAAGTGGAACAGGATGCCGAAGAAAACAGAGTTTGTTTTCAGGGTCAGATAAGCGAGGAAGGAGCCGAGCAAAAACATCGGAAGAAATTTTTCAAGGCTCATGTGTGCGATTCCGAACAGGGCGCCGACGAAAGCGATCCTTAGATAAGGAGGAAACTGCTTTGCCGAGGCGGACAAAAAGCCGCGGAAAAACAGTTCTTCACAGATGGCGGGAAGAACAGCCACAGTCAGAACGGCAGCCGCGGGCGATGTGTTTCGGATCATGGAGACGAGCGCTTCGGAGGAATCGGGGAGCTGCGGAAAAAGAATCATGGTGAGGGAGGAAAGCGCAAGGGACAGAAAAAAGACGCCGCCGTACATAAAGGCGCTTGCAAAGAATTTCGGAACAGGCGGGGGTGTGAACCGGAAAACCTCCCGGGGGTTCATTCGGCAGAGAAGCGCTCCGAGGAAGGCAAAGCCGAGCGTGCAAAGCTCGGTTGCAGCAACGCCCCATAAGCCGAATCGATACTGAATCCATCCGCCCGCAGTCAGCATGAAGATCATTTCCGCCGCAAAAACCGCAATTCCGAAGAGCGGAAGATGTTTTCTTTCGTTTTTTGTATTCATAATCGGTATTGAATCCTTTCCGACCGGCTGTACGGTCGATTTGCGGCTTCTGCCGTTTCGTCAGAGGGCATTTGCGTAAAAAACTGCCGCGCACCGATTTGACGGCGTGCGGCAGCTTGCAATATCTTGAAATCGGACTGAAACTACGGTTCTGCCGTTTATTACATGAGCTTTGCGGCATTGACCTTAACGCCGGGACCCATGGTGGAAGCGAGAACGCAGCTCTTGATATACTGACCCTTCATGGCAGCGGGCTTTGCTTTAATGATCGCGGACATGAGGGCTTCAAAGTTCTCGCCCAGCTTGCCTGCGCCAAAGGATGCTTTGCCGATGGGGCAGTGAATGATGTTGGTCTTGTCAAGACGGTATTCAATCTTACCGGCTTTGGCATCGGTGACTGCCTTTGCAACGTCCATCGTGACGGTGCCTGCCTTCGGGTTAGGCATCAAGCCCTTCGGACCGAGGACCTTACCGAGACGACCGATTACGCCCATCATATCCGGTGTGGCGATGACGACATCAAAGTCAAACCAGTTTTCCTTCTGGATCTTGGTGACATACTCTTCCGCACCGACATAGTCGGCGCCGGCTTCTTCGGCTGCCTTTGCCTTGTCGCCCTTGGCAAACACAAGAACCTTGACCTTTTTACCGGTTCCGTTCGGGAGAACAACCGCGCCGCGGACCTGCTGGTCGGCATGGCGGGAGTCAACGCCCAGTCTGACATGAATTTCAACGGTCTCGTCGAATTTTGCCTTTGCGGTCTGGCACACAATGTCGAGTGCCTCAGAGGGATCATAGAGCTTTGCCTTATCGATCAGCTTTGCGCTGTCCTGATACTTCTTACCTTTAATAGCCATCTTTCAAAATCCTCCTCTGATTAGTCAACCACAGTGACGCCCATCGAACGTGCGGTTCCGGCGATCATGCTCATGGCAGTTTCGAGGGAAGCGGCGTTAAGGTCACGCATCTTGGTTTCGGCAATGGTCTTGATCTGCTCCTTGGTGATGGTAGCGACCTTGGTCTTGTTCGGGACGGGGGAAGCCGTCTCAATGCCGCAGGCCTTTTTGATCAAAACAGCAGCGGGCGGAGTTTTGGTGATGAAGGTGAAGGTGCGGTCTGCATAGATCGTGATAACGACCGGAATGATCAGACCGATCTGACCCTTGGTTCTTTCGTTGAATTCCTTGACGAAATTCATACCGTTGACACCGTAAGGACCGAGTGCGGGACCGACAGGCGGCTGCATGGTTGCCTTACCGGCATTCAGCTGGAGTTTTACATAACCGACAATTTTCTTTGCCATTTCAATTTACCTCCTGATGTGGTCTTTTTTCGGGAGAATGCTTGCGATTTTTTCTCCCTCCCACGCGGAAGCACGGCACATGCTTCCGATATGTCAATGAGTAGCCGTTTTGCGGAAAATCAGTATACGACCTTTTCCGCGCTGTCCGAATCCAGTTCAACCGGCGTTTCTCTGCCGAACATTGAAACAAGGACGCGGATCTTCTTTTTGTCCTCCGAGATGCTTTCAACCGTTCCGACAAAGTCCTTCAGAGGACCTGCCGTTACCTTGACGGAATCTCCGACGGTGTAATCCAGATCGCGGACAATGACCTCAATACCGATCGATGCGACCTCTTCCTCGGTCAGCGGAACGGGCTTTGAGCCGGGTCCGACAAAACCGGTGACACCGTTGATGTTGCGGACAATGTGCCATGTTTCGTCAGTCATCAGCATCTTTACGAGAACATAGCTGGGGAATACCTTTTCTTCGATCTCTTTCTCAACCGGGTTGCCGTCTTCATCTACGCCGTCCTGTTCTGTCCCCTTCATGACGGGGATGCGGACATCCATGATGCGGTCCTGCAAGCCGCGGTTTTTGATGATCTTTTCAAGGTTGGCTTTTACCTTGTTTTCATAGCCCGTGTATGTGTGTGCAACATACCATGCGGGCTCCGGACTGCTGCATTCGTTGATATCGCTCATTCTGCACCTGCTTTCGCTCAGAGGAGCTTGCCCAGCGCCATGATTGCCGAAGAGAAGCCGAGATCAAGGATACTGACAACAATGCTGCATATTACCAGGCAAACAAGTACCAGAAACGTGCTGTTAATGGTGTCCTTGCGGCTGTACCAGACAATTTTCTTCAGTTCGCTCTTGTTGCTTCTCCAAAATTTCGAAAGCTTTTCCTTGAAGGAAATCTTATTCTTTTTTGCGGCATTCTTTTTGTCGCTCTTTTTGGAGTCATCCTTTGCGGGAGCCTCGGCGGAAACGACTGCTTCGTCTGCCTTGTCTTCAACCTTGTTGATGTTATCGGCCATTCGGGGATTCCTCCTTATTTGGATTCCTTATGCATCGTGTGCTTGCGGCAGAAACGGCAGTACTTGTGCATTTCAAGTCTGTCAGGGTCATTTTTCTTGTTCTTCATTGTGTCGTAGTTTCTCTGCTTGCATTCGGTGCATGCCAGTGTGATTCTGACTCTCATGATTATACCTCCCGATATAGTGGCGGCACGGCGCAGACGGCTGATCTTCCCGTGGGAAGCATCCGGCAGATACCGCTTCAATAAATTATCTCCCTCTGTCGGAAACGCAACACAAAAAAGCCTCTCCGAAGAGGTGCCTCCATTTTATCATGTTTTTTTGCCTTTGTCAAGGAATATTTATAAAAAAGGAGCTGTTTTTCAGCCGATTTCCGGATTTTTTCGATCCGGAGCGGGGACAGATTTTTTGGTGAGGTGCAGGGGAGGGAGAGAGACGCTGCGCCTCCGAACAGGGCGCCCGAAGCCGGAATATCCGCCGCATCGGAGAGAAAAGAATTTTTATGCCCACCGCGGAGCCGACCCCGGCATCGCGTGCTTCGCATCGTCCGCTGCGGCAGCCGAGCTGTGCCGGCGCCGTGTATGTCCGCTTGCCGGGGCGCACGGCAATGCGCGGGGGAAGGAGCGGAGGCGCTTCGGTCGGCTGCTTTCGTGCGGCTTCGGGCGGAGGACCTTACGGACACGTCACCCGCCTGCGGCTGGGATGCACGGTGCAAAACAGAAGCCGGGACTGCACCGGTGCGCCTTTTCAGGAGGCAATGTCAACAATACGTCCGATGCGTACAGCCGTTCGGGTCTGCGGTGCTGTTCCGGCGCCGAATGGCTGTATCCGTTCAATGCTTTGATTTCCGCCTGTCTTCGGATAAAAAGCAGTGCGGAAAAAAGGAGCCCCGGCTTTCTTTCCGCAAGGTCGTTTTTTTGATGCGGCTTTACAAATCCGGGCTTGTCTCGGATCAAAGACAATCGATGCGCGCTTGTCTTTGTATGCCGCGCCGCTTTTCAACATTCCCTTCCGGACAGGTAAAAAACAGATTGAATTTTCCGGAAGGCTGTGTTATAATACCAAATAAGCCGTTGCCGGAGGTCTTCTGCGGACTTGTTGGCTTTGCCGGGAGCAGCCGGCTCTCTGTATACGGCGCCGAAGCGTTTTTACAGCACGTTTTAAATATGAAAGGAATGACCGCAGCCTCTGCGGAAGGATGGTATGAAGCTGACTAACATCAATCAGGTCCGGAGCATCATGGAGGAACACCATCTGCAATTCAACAAGCAGTTCGGACAGAATTTTCTCATCAACGAGGCGGTTCCGCGCCGGATTGCGGAAGAATGCGGAGCAGAGGCGGAATCCGGCATTCTGGAGATCGGTCCCGGCATCGGAACGCTGACGTACGAGCTGGCAAAGCGGTATCGCCGGGTGACTGCGGTCGAAATCGACAGGCGTCTTTTGCCGGTTCTTGCCGATACGCTGGCGGAATATCAGAATGTTCATGTGATACAGGGAGATATTCTGAAGCTGAACATACCGGAGCTGGTTGCGGAGGAATTCGGCGGCATGCCGGTTTCCGTATGCGCAAATCTTCCATACTATATCACCACCCCGATCCTGATGCAGCTTTTGGAATCGGGAGTCCCCTTTGACTGTATTACCGTAATGGTTCAGAAGGAGGTTGCCGACAGACTGACGTCCGCTCCCGGCGATGCGGGATACGGCGCGGTGACCGCTTCGGTTTCGTATTACGGAAAGGCGCAAAAGCTGTTCGGCGTCTCGGCGGGGAGCTTTATGCCCGCACCGAAGGTGGATTCCGCAGTGCTGCGTATCAGGCTGTACCGGACGCCTCCCGTTTCCGTAAAGGATAAGGCGCTTTTGTTCCGTGTGATACGGTCGGCATTTGCGCAGCGGCGGAAAACGCTTCTGAACAGCATGTCATCGGAGTTTTCCGGGCTGTCCAAGGCGCAGCTGTCCGATGCATTGCAGCGGGCGGGCTGCCAGCCCGGGGTGCGCGGGGAAACGCTCTCTCTTGCGGATTTTGCGGCGATTGCCGATGCGCTGCATGACTGCACGGCGGTGTGAGCCGGCTCGGAGCAGAATGCGCGGCTTTGCTTAGGGACGGTCCGGAAAGACGAGAAGGGCGCTCCGGCAAGACCGGGGAAGCTCCTTTGCCGCATTGACATTTGCGGGGAAGTGTACTATAATAAAAATCACAGATCCGCTCTTTTTGTGGGTCTGAAGTGCTATTGGAAACAGAAAGGAATTGAGCGCAAGGTATGGATTTTGACAGAGTAACGATTGAAATGGAGGACGGCTCGCGCATTTATCTGGAGCTGTATCCGCAGTTTGCTCCCATCACGGTGGAAAATTTCAAAAAGCTGGTGAAGGCGCACTTCTATGACGGCGTAATCTTTCACCGTGTCATCAAGGGCTTTATGATTCAGGGCGGAGACCCGGAGGGGACCGGCTGCGGGGGCTCGGATGAGACGATCCGCGGAGAGTTTGCGGCAAACGGCTGTCCGCACAACACCCTGTCGCATACGCGCGGCGTGATTTCCATGGCGCGCACAGCCAATCCGAATTCGGCAAGCTCTCAGTTTTTTATCATGCATCAGGACGGTCCCTTTCTGGACGGACAGTACGCTGCGTTCGGACGCGTGACGGAGGGGATGGAGACGGTGGACCGGATTGCTTCGATGAAAACGGACCGGAACGACCGTCCGCTGCAGCCGCCGCGTATCCGGACAATGACGCTGACCGAGGCGGAGGTGTAAGCCTCCTGCGACCGGCGTGAGGACTGCTTTCTTCCTGACCGGGAACGGTTTGACTGCCGGAGCTGCCGCCTTCCGCTGCTTCCGGGGCTGGTTCGACAGGCGGCTCCGGAGGAAGAAGCAGGGCATGACAAGCACGGCGGCTTGCGCGGGCTGTGGGGCTCTGCACGAAATATTTCCCGGGAGCGGGGTCCGGACCGCTTTCCGTAAAAATGCCGATTTCCCCGGGAATGCTGCTTCCGGGCAAGAGGTTTATGCGCGGCTGCCGTTCTTTGCGCATGCAGGCTTCCGCGGAAAGGCGCATTTCCGCAGAAAAGCGGATTGCCCGGAGGAGCGCGGCTTTTTCCGCGGGCTTTTTCGGTGAAGCTGCGGGCTAGTCTGGAATTTCATTGCGATTTGAGCCGCCGCCCGGCGGCAGAATGGAGCGTAATATGCTTTCGCTGTTGGCACGTTTATGGATCAAGGATGCCGGAAATACCGAGTCTCCCGCAGTGCGTCAGGCTTACGGCATGCTTTGCGGCGGGCTCGGAATTGTTCTGAATCTGCTTTTGTTCGGCGGCAAGCTGTTTGCCGGGCTTCTGAGCGGCTCGGTTGCCATCCTCGCGGATGCCTTCAATAACCTGTCCGATGCGGGCTCCTCGCTTGTGACCCTGATCGGGTTCCGGCTGGCGGGACAGAAGCCGGATATTCAGCATCCGTTCGGTCACGGCAGACTGGAGTATATTTCGGGGCTGATTGTTTCGATGGCAATTCTGATTATGGGCTTTGAGCTTGCCAAATCCTCTGCGGAAAAGATCTTTTCGCCGTCGGATGTGACATTCAGCCTGTTGACGGCGGTGATTCTGGCGGTTTCGGTTCTGGTGAAGCTCTATATGTTTTTGTATAACCGCTCCGTCGGAAGAAAAATCGAGTCCGCTGCCATGCATGCGGCTGCTTCCGACAGCCTGAGCGATGCGCTTGCCACGACCGTTGTGCTGCTTTCGATGCTGGTCTCTCATTTCTTCCGGCTGAGGATCGACGGCTGGTGCGGGCTTCTTGTCTCGGTGTTTATCTGCATTTCCGGGATAAAGTCCGTGAAGGAAACCATAAGTCCGCTTCTCGGGCAGCCTGCCGATCCGGATTATGTGAAGAAGATCCGGGATATCGTGATGGCGCATCCCGGTATTCTGGGCATTCATGACCTGATCGTGCATGACTACGGTCCGGGCAGGGCGATGGTGTCCCTGCATGCGGAGGTTTCCGACAGAGCGGATCTTCTGGAAACGCACGATATGATCGACAATGCCGAGCAGGAGCTGCGCGACAAGCTCGGCTGTGATGCCGTAATCCATATGGATCCTGTTGCAACCGATGATGCCCTGACGCTGGAAACGCGGAAAAAGATCTCGGAGCTGGTCAAAATTATTGACGAGTCAGTTACGATACACGATTTCCGCATGGTGGTGGGACCGACGCATACGAATCTGATTTTCGACATTGTGATTCCGTTCGGCTTTCGCCTCAGCGACAAGCAGGTTCTGGAGGATGTATCCCGGATTGTGACTACCCTTGACGAAAATTACCGGGCAGTGGTCAGGATTGACAAATCGTATGTTGCCTGATTCGGATGCGGTCCGGGGGAGAATGTACGGGAAAATCAGCGGGCAGAAAACGCGGGTCCGCACGTTTGTCTTGCGTTCTGCCGTACCGCTGAACACGGAGCGCAGGGGCTGCCGGCTCGGATGTCCCCGATCGGCGCGGGCAGGTCCGGCGGGCAGCGCGGAAATTGCGGGCTGACGGCTTTGAAAATGCGCGGGACGGATCGCTGTATGGATTGACGGGAGGAGCTTTATGCAGACAACAGAGGGCGTGATTCTGAAGGGAATCGACGGGCTGTATCATGTGAGGACAACAGACGGAAAAACGGTTCTGTGCGGCGCAAGGGGCAGCTTCCGGCATCGGAAAATCCGCCTGCTTTCGGGAGATCGGGTGGTTCTGACCGTCTCCTCCGGAGGAGACGGCACGGAGGGCGGAACGGTCATATCCGGTCTTTTGCCGAGAAAGAATGAATGGAAGCGTCCGCCCATCGCCAATCTCACGCTTCTTTGCGTTGTGTTTGCGGCGGCGCAGCCGGCTCCGGTCCTGACTGTGGTCGATAAGCTGCTTGCCGTTGCGGAGCGAAAGCAGATCCTTCCGTTTGTGATTGTTACCAAGGCGGATGCGGCGCTGGAAGAGGCGGAGCGGCTGGCTGCAATCTATCGGCAGGCAGGCTTTTACGTCTTTTTGTCCGGAGCGGGAGGGGGGACCGATGCCGGACTGCTTCCGGCTCTGCGGGAATGCCTGCACGGAGGTATTGCGGCGTTTGCCGGGGCATCCGGTGTCGGAAAATCCACCCTGATCGGAACGCTTTTTCCGCAGCTGTCTCCCGAGACGGGGATGCTCAGCCGAAAAACGGAGCGGGGACGCCACACCACGCGCTGCGTGACGCTGTATCCCGTCTCCGATCTGACGGAGGATGCTCCGGACGGCTTTTTGGCAGATACGCCCGGCTTCAGTATGCTGGAGCTTTGGGAGCAGGAGCGCGTGGACCGGAATGAGGCTGCGGAGCTGTTCCGGGAGTTCAGACCGTATTTCGGTCTGTGCCGCTATACGGACTGTACGCATACAAGAGAGGACGGCTGCGCGGTTCTGGAGGCGGTGAGACAGGGAAAAATTCCGCAATCGCGGCATGATTCCTTTCTTTCCGTATATGAGGAGCTGAAGCACAGACACCATTGGGATAAATGAGCATGGAATAAAGAGGCGGGGCTTTTCTGCCGCAATGGCGGCGCGGGGAAAGTCCCCTTTGATTTTTTATCAGACGCGCTTTTCGGACAGAATAATCTCCTCATAGGTCTGCTTCAGGAACTGACAGGAGGAGCGGAATTTTTGAAGCTCTTCTTCGGTCAGATTCAAAATCACCTGACGTTCGATGCCGCCTCTTCCAACGATGCAGGGGGAACCGGCAAAAACGCCGGATACGCCGTATGCGCCGTCAAGATAGGAGGAAACGGTCAGAACGCTTCGTTCGTTTCCGAGAATCGCCTTGACAATCCGGCAGATTGCCATGCCGATTCCGTAATAGGTGGCGCGTTTGGCTTCGATGATTTTGAAAGCTGCCTCCCGGACCTCTGCCTCAATCCGGTTCAGCGCAGGCATGAAATCTGCACCGAAGAGCCCTTCCTCGCGGCAGACGGAAAGCACCGGCTTTGTTGCCAGAAGCGCCTGAGACCATGGGACAAACTCCGAATCTCCATGCTCTCCGATGACATAAGCATGCACGTTGCGCGGATCGATGTGAAAGTGGCTGCCGATGATATACCGAAGTCTGGCGCTGTCCAGCGTGGTTCCCGTTCCGATGACGCGCTTTTCGTCAAGTCCTGAAATTTCGCGGGTAACAAGGCTCATAATATCTACCGGGTTGGACGCGATCAGAAACACGCCGCGGAAATCCGCATTCATGCAGGCAGTAATGACCTGCCGGAATATTTCGGCGTTTCTGCCGAGCAGGGAGATGCGGGTTTCGCCCGGCGTCTGAGGTACTCCCGCGCACACCACGACAATATCCGCATCCCGGGTATCCTCATAGTCTCCGGTGCGGATCTTCATGTGATTTCCCGCGAAGGCGAGTCCGTGGTTCAGGTCCATTGCCTCTCCCTCCGCGCGGGCGCGGTTGATGTCGATGAGTACCAGCTCATCACAGATTCCCTGATTCAGACCGGCGTATGCAAAGCTCATTCCGACAAGTCCTGTGCCGATCAGCACGACCTTTCTGCTTTCCGTTGATTCTGTCATGATTGTCAAGCTCCTTTCCGTTCGGAAGCCGCCTTTTTTTCGCCGCGGTATGGAATTCCGCGCATGGCTGCGGCTTTCTTTCCGAAGTATACCCGGTTTTGGGGGCTGCAATACTGTTTTTGGAAGCCGGCACGGCACCGGTTTTGCGCAAAATGCCGTTCTGACTCTTTACATTCCGGGAAAAACATGGTACAATAAATGCGGATAACATTTTCCCGGGAGGCTTTGCGAAGCTGCCGCATTCTGCGAATTTGCCGCTTTCACCGGCAAATTCCTGACGTTTTGCTTGAATTTGCAGCAGGATAAATGCGGATGACATTTTCCCGGGAGGCTTTGCGAAGCTGCCGCATTCTGCGAATTTGCCGCTTTCACCGGCAAATTCCTGACGTTTTGCTTGAATTTGCAGCAGGATAAATGCGGATGACATTTTCCCGGGAGGCTTTGCGAAGCTGCCGCATTCTGCGAATTTGCCGCTTTCACCGGCAAATCCATGATGTTTGGCTTAAATTTTTTGTAGTACAATAATAAATCATCGTTTTGTGAAAAACAGGGCTGGCGGAGACTTTGGGAGATGCTTCTCCCGGGCTGCTGCAGCTTTGTGTTTCATACATTGGATGCAATACCCGAGAGGAGAGGGAATAGTCATGAAGTGTCCTGTATGCGGTTTTGATGACAGCAAGGTAATCGATTCGCGTCCGTCGGATAATTCCAGTATCCGGCGCCGCCGTGAATGCCTTGCGTGCGGAAAACGGTTTACCACCTATGAAACCTATGAGGTGGGAGAATCGGCACCGCTTGTTGTGATCAAAAAGGATAATTCTTTGCAGATTTTTGACCGGAATAAGATCATGGTCGGACTTTTGCAGGCGTGCTATAAGCGCCCGGTTACGCGGCAGCAGCTTGATGTGGCGGTCAGCGAAATAGAAACGGAACTGAAGAATTCTCTGAAAACCGAGATTCACTCGCGTGAAATAGGCTGTATGGTGATGGAAAAGCTGAAAAAGCTGGACGAGGTTTCCTATGTGCGGTTTGCCTCGGTTTACAGGGAATTCAAGGATATTGACACGTTTATGGAGGAGCTGAATACGCTGGTCCGTCAGAAGCTGCACGGAGAAGCGGAAAGCGTCAGCGTACTGCGGCGCGGGAAAGGCTGAAATCCGCATGCGGAGGTCTGTCCCGCCGAAAGCACGGTATGCGGTCCTTCCGCGTGCGAAACGGCAATGGCGCGGGACGCCGGGTGTTTCTGCGGAATGACTCCGTTTTCTGTCTGCGTGTGAACATCGGCTGGAGGGACGGATTCTTTTTTGTTTAACGCTTTGCCTTCTGCCTGCATGTGCACAAGGGGGGACCTCTGCGTTCTTCAAAGCGCTGTTGTCAAATGACTTTCGGCGGTAGGGGAGGCTTTGCGCGTGCTTTTTGGCTGCGGGAGAATCTGCTTTTTTGGCGGAGACGCAATCGGATTCTGCACGGCGGAGGAATACAGATGATGCCGGTGCGCTTTCCGGACGGATTGTTCCGCACGGCATACGGGATTTTTGCGGCTTTGTGACGCGCGGCAACTTCGGACCTTCGGATGAAGATTCCGGCTTGGCATTGCGCAAAGGATGCCCGGCGGAGATCAGAGCATTTTGGAAAAAAACCATTCCGAAGACCGTAAGATTTTCGGCAGACCGGGGCTTTGCAGATTCCTTATATGCCGGTGCTGTTGGCGCCGGAACGGAGAAGAGTATGAATAAACAGGATATCTACCGCTTTTTGGATGAGAAGGGCATCTCCTATGAGGTGACGGAGCATGAGGCGGTATTCAATATGGAGGAGCTCGGGCGGATTGATATTCCGTATCCGGAAGCCGATGCAAAAAATCTGTTTGTCCGCGATGACAGGAAAAGAATGTATTGTCTGATTACGGTCAGGGGAGACAAACGGGTGGATCTGAAGGAGTTCCGGAAACAGCACGGGACAAGACCGCTCAGCTTTGCTTCCCCGCAGGAGCTTTGGGATATGATGCAGCTGATTCCGGGTTCTGTCACGCCGCTCGGTATTCTGAACGACCGGGAAAAGAGGGTGCAGGTATGGATTGACGCCGATTTTTTGAAGGGGTCGGGTCTGATCGGCGTTCACCCGAATGACAACACGGCGACCGTCTGGCTGAAGACCGCAGATCTGCTTGGCGTGATCCGGGAGCACGGAAATCCGGTTGAGACTGTTCCGCTTTGAGAATCGGCTTTTCCGGTTTATGACGGTGCGGCTCCTTCTTTCTGCGGGGAAAGACCGTGGATGGAGACGCCTTCATAAAATGTCTGAAGCGCTTCGGGAAAAATCTTTTGTGCCGGCGCGCGGAATTCCGGAGGCGCCCTTCATGGACTGAGTTTGCTTGAAACATGAAAAACGGATAAAAGCTCCCCTGTTCCGAACGGAAACAGAGGAGCTTCTGTGATTTTCGGTAAAGGGCAATCCGCAGCGCGTAAGGAAGCCGATGCAGAGAGGCAGCACTGCCGTCAGTGCCGCAGACCTCTGAAAAAAACGGAGGGACGCGCGGAGAATAATCGCTTTACGGACCTTTTGAATGTTTCGGACGGAACAATGGGCTGCTCCTTGCTGAGCGAGTGATAATCCCGCAGCTCTGCCTCCAGAAATGCATCCGCAATGGAGAATTTATGATCTTTCATCTGCTGTAAGCTCCTTTTCGATCAATTTGATCAACAGCTGGCGTCCCTTGGAGAGCTGATGCTGCACCGTTTTCAGATTCCGGTGCAGCTCGTCTGCTATTTCGCGGGCGGATTTGTTTTCCACATAATGCAGATACAGCACAGGACGGTATATCGGATGAAGATTCTGAATGATCTCAATGACTTTTTCAAAGGTTTCTTTCACGCACAGCTGCTCCAGAAGGCGTTCTTCTCCGCCTTCGTCCGGTATCTCACAGTCCAGCTCCAGAAATTTGGTTCTTTTTGTCAGAATATCAATGGCGGCGTTTTTCGCATTTACCATCAGATATCCGGCAGTTCTGTCCGAATCGGGGTCCTTGATTTCGTTCAGATGTCTTGCAACGGAAAAGAGGGCATTCTGGACGGCATCCTCTGCTTCGTGGTAATCTCCCAGAATGGAATACGCCGTTTTCAGCATGCTCTGACTGTATTTTTCATAAATATGCCGGAACTTATCACGATCCTCGGTGGTATCGATCAAATTCAGGTATGTCAGCATCGGTTTCTCCTTTTAGACGGCTGTGAAAAGACAGCGGGGTGAATTGAACGGAATGACGAGCGTGCCAAAGACCATGAAGGCTGCGCTTTTTTCGGAGAACAGAGGATCGGTTTGCGTTATGGCATGTACTTCTTTGATTTCGATGTGTATCATTTTATAAAATATTGATTTCTTTTCTCAATTTTACCATAAATCCCCTTGATTTTCAAGTATTTATTTGAAAAATTATGAAATTAAATGTAAATCTCCCTGAATATCCTGAAAACAAGCTCCTGAACAAAAAACACAAGAGCAGGATGAAAATGCCGGGCACCGGAAAAGCCGGAGCAGTCCGCTGTCCGTGCTTTGCGGCATTTACTGTCGGAAAAGACAGTGAATCCGCTCCGGATCCGTGCATAGTTGCACCCTTTGCGGCGGGGGCTGTCTCTTTCGGGGAAGGCGGTTTTTCCCGGAGTGAAAGTTATGGAAATTTTATCCGGAAATCTTCTTGCAAAATATGGGAAAACGTGATATACTGTGTCCAAGAGACGGGAGGGCGTGACAGGAGACGCCGGATTCCTCACGGGGCAGGCTGTTTTCCGGCGATCGGTACGGCATGCCGTGCTTCAGCAGGAGTCGGCGGTCCTGTCCGGAGGCTTTTTGAAATCCATGGGACAATATGCGCTGCTGCCTGCATTCAGTATTCTTTTGCAACGTCTCTGCCCGTTTTTGATAAAAGGATACGTTCCGGAAGGAAAGAAGTGTTTGATTTAGTATGAAAATTACAAGGATCGGAATTGTGGGACCCCTTGACCGCTGCGAAGCCTATTTGCACAATCTGCAATATCATTTTAAAAATCTGAAGGTTGCCGCGATCTGCGAACAGCCGGGGTATTCCGTGCAGACGCTGCAGGAGCTGTATCAGATCCCCGAAGTATACCGCACGGTGGACCAGCTGCTGGAGGATCCGAAAATATCGATTGTTCTGAATCTGGAGGGACGCTCCGGGCAGATCGATGTGACAGAACGTGCGCTGCGTGCCGGAAAGCATGTGTATGCGGACAGGCTTCTGGCGCCGGATCTTCAGACTGCAAGGGCTTTGGACAGCCAGACCTCCGGGGCAAAAGCTTCGCCCTGCTTCTGCAGCGGTCCGGATTTTATTCTGGCACCGTCTGTTCAGACCTGCCGCCGGATCATTGACAGCGGTCTGATCGGAGAAATTACCGGGGCGGCTGCATTTATCGGGGATTCCGGCTATGAGCAGTGGCATTTTGATCCGGATGGCTGTTATCAAAACGGCAACGGACCTCTTTGGGAATGGGGCGAACTGCTTGTCTCGGAGCTGGCTTACCTGCTGGGAAGTGTCAGGAGCGTTTCTGCTGCCGGCAGACTGAGGCGGCAGAACAGACTGATTACCTCGGCAAGCATGCAGTACGGAAAGCTGATCCGGCTGAACTCCTTTACTACGGTTCAGGCATCGCTTCTCTTTGATCATGATGTGATTGCTTCTCTTCAGACCTCCTGCGATGTTTTTATGCATTGTCATCCCGGGCTTGAAATATACGGAACAAAAGGGACGCTTTCGGTGCAGAATCCGTGTCTCGGGATTTCGCCGGTCAGGCTTTACATCGAGGTGGGTTCTCCCGATGGCAGAATTGTCTCTATGAAGGCGTATGAGCATCAGTATGAGCCCACCGGCTTGGGACTGTGGGAAATGGCGGATGCGATCTCGGAGGGCAGGGAGCCGCGTATGCTCTTGCAGCCTGCACTGCATGTGCAGGAGGTTTTGGAGGCAATCCGCGACTCGGCGGATGCGGGAACTCCTGTCCGGATACAGACGCCGTATCTGCGCGGAGAGCCGATGCCCCGTCCGATTCCGGACCCGGAGGAAGAGGAGAGGGAGCAAAAGGAAAAGGAACAGAGCGAGAAGCAGGATGCGGAAAGAGATGCGCTTCAGGCAGAAGCGGAGCTGGAGGGTATGCTGCCGTAAGGTCGGCGCATACCGGAAGGCAAGGTGCTTTTGACCTGGTTCTACTCCGTTTGAAGGAACCGCAGGGAGCGGAACGGAGCTGCCTGTGCTGCGGCTTTTCAGAATAGCGAAATGCCGCGGCGGGAGGGGACGCCGGCAGAGCGCTTCCGCACTGCGGGAGGTGTCGGTCTGACCGCCCTGCGCGGAAGCGGTTTTTAAGGTGTCCTTTGTTTTGTGCTTTTATACCTGTGGCGATCAGGCGTTTCCGTTATGTGACAGTGTGGTGCAGGCGGATGATAACAAGCTTGATCGCCCTTTTTATATTCCTTCGCTTCTGCATCAACGGCAGCTTTGCGGAGAGAAAGGGGTGCGGGCGCGGGCATTGACATACCGGAGTTCTTTGTGGTATAATAACCGCAGGAAGGGCTGCCGGGCATCCCTTCGCGGCTGGCGCCTCCCCGTGCTTCGCACGGCTGCGGCATTGACGGCTTCGCAAAAATGTTTGTGCAAGCACACATTTTTGCTTCATGGTATAATAATGCGGTATAAAATTTACCTGACGGGTGAAGCTGATTTGCCGCATTTTGCGAATTTGCCGGCGTTGCCGTCAAATTCATGGAGTCTTGCTTAAATTTGCGGTATCATACGCACGGAAAATCCTCCGCCGGAGCTTTCCGGGGCTTGGCAGTCCCGGCGCGGCGCTTTCGGCTTGCATGCCTGAAAACCGATTTGCCGCTGCTGCCGCGGGGCAAGCCTGCTGCCGCGGGATGAAGGGCTTGCTGTGCGGTTTTTCCGAAAGAGCCGTTATCGGTGTGACGGCAGTCATTTCACTCTCGGAATGATAGAGTGAACACGCTTTCTCCTGCCTGCTTGCGGCGGGCGGAATGATATAAAGAAAGGATGAAGAAAAAACTATGAATATGATCCGGAAGAGAATCCTTTGTCTGTGCGCAGCTCTGGTCTGCGTACTGTCGCTTTCTGCCTGTGTCGGACGGGACGATGATTTTCGGGGACCGGGACCGGTAGCCGAGGATACCAAGTCTCCGCTTTCATCGGAAACTGCCGCGAATGAAACAAAAGCCGATGAATCGGACGCTGCCGAAACACTGACCGGAATCTGGGCGGATGCCGTATATGGGAAGGATACCGAGCTTGGCGAAGGCTCCAAAACCATATATGTAACGGTTCAGGCGGAAGATAGGTCGGTGGTTCTGACGGTTCACACGGATGAGACAACGGTGGGGAGTGCGCTTTTAAAGCTGAATTTGATTGAGGGCGAAGCATCTCAGTACGGTCTTTATGTCAAAAAGGTCAACGGTATGACGGCAGATTATGATATTGACCAGACCTATTGGAGCTTCCTTCGCGCCGGAGAATACATGACGGTCGGTGTGGATTCCGCCGAAATTGCGGACGGCGACCGGTATGAGCTTGTTCGGACAAAGTAAGGACACCGCAGAGCGGAAGCCGGGGCGCAGAAAACGTCTGACGGTCATGGAAATGACGGTTTTCGCCATGTTCGGCGTTATGATGTTCTGCGGAAAGCTTTTGATGGAGGGGCTGCCGAATGTGCATCCCCTCGCCATGTTTACGGTGCTTTTGACGGTTGTTTACCGAAAAAAAGCACTGATCCCGATCTATCTGTATGTGTTTTTGAACGGTCTCTATGCGGGGTTTTCCGTATGGTGGCTTCCGTACCTGTATCTTTGGACGCTTTTGTGGGGAGCTGCAATGCTGCTTCCCGGGAATATGCCGAAGCGCCTCTGCATGCTTGCGTATCCTGCGCTCTGCTTTCTGCACGGGATGCTGTTCGGGACGCTGTACGCGCCCGCGCAGGCAATCCTGTTTCATCTGACATGGAAGCAGACCCTTGCATGGATCGTGTCCGGGCTGCCCTTTGATGCGGTTCACGGCGTTGGGAATTTTGCCATGGGTATGCTTGTTTATCCGCTGGTTCCGCTGCTGCGCGGGCTGAATCGCCGTGCCGGAATCGGAGACTGAGGCGGGGGTCCCGGGATCGGGGCTCCGGGCGGATTACGGCATTTTTCCGGAAGCGGACGGAATCAATAGATCAGAGCCTGCTTTGCCGCGCTGTCCGGCTTTTCGGAGAGGAACGGGAAAGCAGGCGTATGAAGGGAAGGTTGTTCTGCGTGACTGTAATCGGACTGACCGGCGGAAGCGGAGCCGGAAAAGGCTATGTTTCCTTCTTTCTGAAGGAAAGAGGTATTCCGGTTCTGGATACGGATCGGGTTTCCCGCACGGTCTGTATGCCGGAGAGCAGATGCCTGAATGAGCTTGTACATGCGTTCGGCAGTGAGATTCTTTTACCGGACGGAACCTATGACCGGCGGCATATGGCGGAGCTTGTGATGAGGGATGCCAACCGCAGGCGGATGCTGAACCGGATCACGCATCGCCATATTCTGTGCGAATGCCGTCTGTGGCTGGATCGGTGCCGGGAAAAGGGCTATCCGGCGGCGGTGATCGATGCGCCGCTTTTGTTTGAGAGCGGATTTAATCGGGAGTGCGATGCGGTTATCGGTGTTGTTGCACCGGACGGGCTCCGGATCCAAAGAATCGTCAGACGGGACGGTATTTCGGAGGAGACTGCGGAAAAAAGGCTTGCCGCACAAAAAAACAACGCTTTTTATCTTGAAAAGTGCGATGAAATCATATATAATGGAGAGGATGGCTCGCACGGCGCGTTGTCCGATCAGATCGATGCTGTGCTTGACCGGCTCGGTATTGCCGCTGCCGGAAAAGGCGGCTTGGGACTGCCGGGATGACGGCTTTTCCGCTGTCTTGCGGCATGTGAGGCTGTGCGGCGTTGATGGAAAGAAAGCGGGGGGATTCCGGTGAGGTCTTCGGAGAGAAAGCGGAGGAGAAGGCTCTCCGCACCGGCAGTTGTGGCTGCGGTCATTCTGCTGTGTGCGGCAGTGTACGGCGCTTTTCGCCTGTCCGATGCGATCGGAGACAGAATCGAACGGAATCTGTATCCGTGTCATTTTTCGGAGCAGGTCGAGGCTGCAGCTGCGGAATTCGGGGTTCCGGAGGATGTGATATATGCGGTTATCCGGACCGAAAGCAATTTTCGGCAGGATGCCGTTTCGCACGCCGGCGCCAGAGGACTGATGCAGCTGATGCCGGACACCTACACATGGATCGCATGGCGCCTCGGCGAAGACGCAGAGGAAGGGGAAATATGCGAGCCTGTGCGGAACATCCGGTACGGGACTTATCTTCTGTCGTATCTGTACGGGGAGTTCGGACGCTGGGAGACAGCATATGCCGCGTATAACGCGGGGGCTTCCCGTGTCAGAAAATGGCTGGATGATCCCGAAATAGCAGGGGACGGCGTTCTGCGGAACATCCCGATCCGGGAGACTGCCGATTACGTCAAAAAGGTCGCCGGGGCGAGAGAGCATTACGCCGGGCTGCTTGCGGCGAAGCGGTAAAGATGCGGCAGCACTGTGCTTCGGCGGATCGCAGGGCTTCGGAAAATATGCCGTGATATGCAGGGAAACGGCGTATCTGGGTCAAGCCGGCAGACGGAGAGCTTTCCGACAGAATGCTGCCGATATGCTTTGCCGGTTGCCTCAAAGTGCATTTTTTGCTGCGTGCAGGCTTGCCGGCGTCCGGAATCGGCGTGCGGCGCAGTGTTTTGCGCGTTTGCCGCACGGCGTAAAAATGTTCATGAAGCACACATTTTTACTTGTGGGATAATACGCCCAGAAAATCCTCAGCCGAGGATTTTCTGGGGCTTGACAGCCCCGGCGCGGCGCTTTTCCGCGCGTGCTCCTTGCCGCACGGTGTTCGAAAAAGGGGCGCAGATACGGAGTCGGGTCCGACCGGCACCGGGGATGCCTTTGCGTTTGCCTGTCTCCGGTCCGGGACGGCGCGACATTGCACATTCCGCTGTTTTCCGGGAGCCCTGAGGGCTTCCTGCAGACGGCAATGATATACATAACAGTAAAGGAGAATACGGAAATGGATGAAGTGAAAAATCTGGAGGAATCTGTTTATTACAAAAGGAAAAACGGCTTCAGGGACATGAGCGCTTCCGAAATTGATGAAGCGTATGCATATGCGGAGCAGTACAAGAGGTTTCTGGATGCCTCCAAAACGGAGCGCGAGGCTGTATGCTATGCCGTTTGCGCCGCAGAGGAGAAGGGGTACCGTCCGTATCACTTCGGAGATAAGCTTGCCGAGGGCGGCAAATACTATTTCAATAACCGCGGAAAGTCTCTGTACCTGTTCCGGATCGGATCGGAAAAGCCGGAGGAGCTCGGCATTGCGATTTCCGCCGCGCACATCGACAGCCCGAGACTTGATCTGAAGCAGAATCCGCTGTATGAGGACAGCGGCATGGGCTTCTTTAAGACGCACTATTACGGCGGGATCAAGAAGTATCAGTGGACCGCAATCCCGCTTGCGCTGCACGGCGTGGTATCCAAGACGAACGGTGAGACGGTGGCGGTGACCATCGGCGAGGATGAGACAGATCCCGTATTCTACATCAACGATCTTCTGCCGCATCTTTCCGCCAATCAGATGGGGGAGACGCTTGCCAAGGCGATCAAGGGCGAGCAGCTGAATATCCTGCTCGGGACGCGCCCGTATTCCGCCGATGCAAAGGACAACGGCATCAAGCTGAATCTGATGCGGCTTTTCCACGAAAAATACGGCATTGTGGAGGAGGACTTCCAGAGCGCCGAGCTGACCTGCGTTCCGGCGTTCAAGGCGCGGGATGTCGGTCTTGACCGCAGCCTGATCGGCTCCTATGGACACGATGACAGAGTTTGCTCCTATGCGGCGCTGACGGCGCTTCTGGATTCCGGAAATGCGGATAAAACCGCTATGGTGATCCTTGCGGATAAGGAAGAGATCGGCTCCGAGGGCAACACGGGCATGCAGACCATGCTGTTTTTGGATCTGATTGATGAAATTGCTCTGGCAAAGGGCGCCAACCCGCGTGCCGTCCGGATGCGTTCCAAGTGCCTGTCTGCCGATGTAAACGCCGCGTTTGACCCGAATTTCCCGGATGTATTTGAAAAAATGAACAGCTCCTATCTCAACGGCGGTGTCTGCCTGACGAAATATACCGGCTCCAGAGGCAAGTCCGGCACCAATGACGCAAGCGCCGAATATGTTGCGGAAATGCGCAGACTGTTTGAGGAGAATCATGTACTCTGGCAGTCCGGTGAGCTTGGCAAGGTGGACCAGGGCGGCGGCGGAACGGTTGCCATGTATATTGCAAAGTACAATATTGATACCGTGGACCTCGGTGTTCCGGTGATTTCCATGCATGCTCCCTATGAAATCATTGCAAAAACCGACCTGTATATGACCTATAAGGCATTCTGTGCCTTCAACAGCTGATTCGTATGCCGGGAATGTTTGATCGGCTGCGCGAGGCGGAAAATCGCTATGAGGCGATTGAAACGGAGCTTGCGCAGCCGGAAACCGGCGCCTCTCCCGGCAGAATGGCACAGCTCCTTTCGGAGCATAAAAGGCTGACGCCGGTGATTGAAGCCTATCGCGCCTGCCGCCGGGCGCAGAGCGGGCTGGAGGAGGCGGAGGCGCTTCTGCGGGAGACGGAGGATCCTGAGCTGCGGATGCTTGCCGCAGAGGAAATAAAACAGGGAAAGCTTGCGGTCTGCCGGCTGGAGGAGCAGCTTCGCAGGCTTCTTTTGCCGCAGGATCCGGATGACGCAAGGGATGTCATGGTGGAAATCCGCGCGGCGGCAGGGGGAGAAGAGGCTGCGCTTTTTGCGTATGACCTCTATCGGATGTATAACATGTATGCATCGTCCGAGGGCTTTCGGACGGAGCTTTTGGATGAGAACGAGACCAAGCTGGGCGGCTTTCGCGAGGTGACGTTCCGGATTACCGGCGAAAACGTTTATTCGCATCTGAAATTTGAGAGCGGCGTGCACCGGGTGCAGCGTGTTCCGGTCACGGAGGCACAGGGCAGGATTCAGACATCGACGGTGACGGTTGCCGTTCTGCCGGAGGCTGAGGAGGTTGAGGTTTCTATCCGTCCGGAGGATCTGAAGATCGATACGATCAAGAGCACCGGTGCGGGCGGACAGCATATCAACAAGACGGAGTCCGCAGTCCGCATCACCCACAAGCCGACCGGAATCGTGGTGGAGTGTCAGGAGGAGCGCAGTCAGTTCAAAAACCGGGACAAAGCCATGAAAATGCTGCGGACCCGCCTGTACGATATTCAAAGGCGAGAGCAGACCGATAAAATTGCCGCTTCCCGGCGGGCACAGGTCGGAACCGGGGACAGAAGCGAGAAAATCAGAACCTACAATTTTCCCCAGAGACGTATCACGGATCACAGGATCGGGTATACCTCTTATGATCTGGAATCCTTCATGAACGGAAACATCGGGGAGCTTATCACCGCTCTGATGAATGCGGAAACGGCGGAAAAGCTGAAGGAGAGCGAAAGCGGGCAGAAATAATTTTCTCCTGCGGCATTCTCTGATGGGCTGCCCGGGCGGGTATGGTTCTGTGCGGCTTTTGTACGGCTGCTTTGCCGGGAGCCTGCCGGACGGCTGTCTGAATGTCCGGATATCGAAGGGCGGTGCGGCGGTCTGCGTTGGTCTGACCGCGTTGCGCTTTGGCTTTTGCAATGTGCTTCCGGGACGCCGGGAGAAGCTGCGGCGCGGTTGCGGTTCCTCCAAAAAGGAGCGTTCCGGGCGGCAGCCGCCCCTGCGTTCTTCTGTTCGGACTTCTTCGGCAGACCGGATGCGCTGGATTTTTCACTGCCGGAGTGCCGGGGTGAATGGGAAACGGAACCGTGTGGGAGGGCTTATGTGTGCTTCCCTGCGGGAGGCGGCGGGCTTTGGCACCGCTTCCGAACCCGCAGGCAGAGAAAGGATGCTTTCGCTCGGACGAAAGCTGTGATGAATCAATGAATACAATAAAAATCAGGCATCCGGATGCCGAAAGCCTTGCGCAGGCAGCGGAGGTCATACGGAGAGGCGGGCTTGTCGCGTTTCCGACCGAAACTGTGTACGGGCTGGGCGCGGATGCTTTGGATGAAAATGCGGCAAAGAAAATATATGCGGCAAAGGGAAGACCGAGCGACAATCCGCTGATCGTACATCTTGCCGATGCTTCGGAGGCGGAGCGGTATTGCAGGACAAACGAGCTGTTCCGGCGTCTTGCCGATGCGTTTTGCCCCGGACCTCTGACGATGATCCTGCCGAAGCGGGACTGCATTCCGTACACCGTGACGGGCGGACTGGAGACGGTCGGGATCAGGATTCCTTCCAATCCGGTGGCGCATGAGCTGATCCGGCTGTCCGGGGTTCCGATTGCGGCTCCGTCCGCCAATCTGTCCGGAAAGCCGAGCCCGACGGAGTTTTGCCACATTGAGCGCGATCTGGACGGCAGGGCGGATGTTCTGATCGACGGCGGACCCTGCACGGTCGGAGTGGAATCCACGATTGTAAAGATTGATGATGGGAAGATATCCCTGCTCCGCCCGGGCGGAATTACTTTGGAAATGCTGCGGGAAATATCTCCGGATATCTATGTGGACCGCTGTGTCACCGAAAAGCTTCGGGAGGGAACCAGACCGCTTGCTCCGGGGATGATGTACCGGCACTATGCGCCGGATGCCCCGCTTGTGATACTGGACGGGGCGGACGAGGCATTTTACCGGTATGTGACGGAGAAACGGGAATCGGGAGAGGCGTGCGGCGTTCTCTGCTTTGATGAGGATATGGACAGGCTTTCCGGCTTTTCGCAGGTGCAGTCGATCGGTGCAAGGACAGACGGCGAAGAGCATGCAAGGCGGCTGTTTGAATGTCTGCGCCGCTTTGACGGCAGCGGCGTGGAAGTGATTTATGCCAGAATGCCGGACCGGAGCGGAATCGGACTGGCGGTATTCAACCGGCTGATTAAGGCGTCCGGGTACACGGTCAGGCAGCTCTGATGCGGGAGGCGCCCTCCCTTCCGTTGGCTTCGGCGGCAAAGCGTGCCGGGGAGACGCGATGCAGGCAGGGGACCGGTCCTGCCCGCAGGGCTTTGAAGAATAAGGCTCGGCGCATGCCGGACGTGAGACCTTGCCTGATGCATGCGGAGCTGAGGCGGCGATGGCGGCAAAGGCTTTGCTGTCTGCACGGCTGTTTGCGCGGGGGAGATTTCGGCGGATTTTCCGGATACTGCGGAGACGGAATTCCTCGGTTTTCAGGTGCACGCAGAGGGCTCGGTTACTGCCGGACGGGAGGCGTCTGCCGCGCGGGAGCGGAGTTCCGGAAGGGAATGCTGCGCCGCTGAGCTTCGGATTGAATTTTAAGGAAAGGATTCCCTTGCGTTCCAAGGGAAGATGATGCCATATGCCAAGAAACAGACGGGAACCGCAGGCGGATCGGAATTATTCGGGTGAGCACGCGGCGATACTGGATCAGCCGATTACGGATACGATCGAGACAAATTTTATGCCTTATGCGATGAGTGTCATCATTTCCCGGGCAATTCCGGAGATTGACGGCTTCAAGCCCGCACACCGGAAGCTGCTGTATACCATGTATACCATGAACCTGATGAAGGGACAGCGCACCAAGAGTGCAAACATCGTCGGACAGACCATGCGCCTGAACCCGCACGGAGACGCCGCGATTTACGAAACGCTGGTGCGTCTGACCAAGGGAAACGAGACGCTGCTTCATCCGCTTGTGGATTCCAAGGGGAGCTTCGGAAAGCATTACAGCACGGATATGGCGTATGCCGCCTCCCGGTATACGGAGGCAAAGCTGGACAAGCTCTGCGAGGAGATCTTCGGGGGGATCGACCGGGATGCGGTTGACTTCGTTCCGAACTATGACAACACCATGCAGGAGCCGTCTCTTTTGCCGACATCCTTTCCGAATATTCTGGTCAATCCGAATATCGGCGTTGCGGTCGGTATGACTTCATCTATCTGCTCCTTTAATCTGGCTGAGATCTGCGACGGAACCATTCAGCTTCTGAAAAACCCGCAGACCGGGACGGACCGCATGCTGGATATTATCAGGGCTCCTGATTTTTCCGGCGGCGGAAGCCTGATCTACGACCGTGCGGAGATGAAGAATCTGTATGAAACGGGACGCGGCAGCGTCCGGCTCCGCTCCCGTTATACCTATGATAAGAAGCAGAACTGCATCGATATTCTGCAAATTCCGTATTCTACGACCATTGAAGCGATCATCAAGTCGATTTCTCAGCTGGTCAAGGATGGGAAGCTGAAGGAGATTTCGGATTTCCGGGATGAGATCGGGCTGAGCGGCTTCAAGCTGACGATTGATCTGCATCGGGGTGTCGATCCGGATAAGCTGATGACAAAGCTGTTTAAGCTGACGCCTCTGGAGGATACGTTTGCCTGCAATTTCAATGTTCTGATCGATAAGACGCCGCAGCAGCTCGGTGTGTCCGGAATTCTTCTGGAGTGGATTCGCTTCCGGGTGGGATGCCTGCGGAGGGAATTGACCTTTGAGCTTCGGAAAAAAGAAGAAAAGCTTCACCTGCTGCGCGGTCTGGGGAGAATTCTGCTTGATATCGACAAGGCGATCAAAATCATCCGCGAAACGGCACGTGAAAAGGATGTGGTGCCAAACCTGATGAGCGGCTTTGATCTGGATCAGGTGCAGGCGGAATTCATCGCGGAGATACGGCTGCGCAATCTGAACCGGGAATATATCATAAACCGCGTCAACGAGATCAACGCATTGCAGGAGGAGATCGATGACCTGAAGCAGACGGTCGGAAGCGAGCTGCGGCTGAAAAACCTGATCGGGCGCCAGCTGAAGGAGATCCGCAATAAATACGGAAAGCCGCGCCAGACGCAGCTGATCCCGGCGGAGGAGGTTGAGGTATACCGTGAGGAGAACCATACGGAGAATTATAACTGCCGTCTGGTTCTGACAAGGGAAGGGTATTTCAAAAAGATTACGCTTTTGTCCCTGCGCGGCAATGACGAGCAGAAGCTGAAGGAGGGGGACGAAATCCTTCTGATGTGCGATGCGGAAAATACGGATGAGCTGATCTTTTTCTCGGATCAGGCACAGGCATACAAGGCAAAGGTCGCGGATTTTGATACCACCAAGGCTGCCGCGCTCGGAGATTATGTGCCCGCACGGCTCGGCTTTGACGAAAACGAACGGGTCCTGACCATGGTTTGTCTGAAGGAATACCGGGAAAACGAACAGATGGTGTTTTTGTTCGAAAACGGCAAGGGCGTCCGTGTGCCGGTCAGGGCATATGAGACCAAGGGAAACCGCAGAAAGCTGTCCGGTGCATATTCCGCCGCGAGCAGACCGGTCGGGGCGTTTTACGAGACGGAACCGATGGATATCCTGATGGTATCGGACGCCGGAAGAGCGCTGATTGTATCTTCTTCTCTGATTCCCGTGATGAGCACGCGCACATCACAGGGCAATGCGGTGTTTGCGCTTAAGCCGAAGCAGAAGCTGCTTCGTGCAGAGCTGTACCGCGATGACGGAAGCGTGGACGGAAAACGCTACCGCAAGAGCAAAATTCCGGCTGCCGGATTGCCAATGTGACAAAAAAACGGCTGGAAATTTGTTATAAGTGTAAAAAATGCGATTTTTGATTGAATTTGACGAATAAATATGGTATGATATAGAAAATACCTTTGGGAGGAATCTGCACGATGAATCGTTTGAAAAAGATGATATCCTGTTTTGCATTGCTGCTTGTCGCAATGACGCTTCTCATATCGGCGGACAGCGTATACAATACGGAGAATGATCCGCTGATCACCCTCAGCTATGCAAGGACAACGCTGAAGAAGGAGATCGTGGATGAAGTTTTGAAGGCAGTGAATGAGCAGCCGCAGCTTCCTGCCGCAAGCACCGGATATACCGTAGTGTATCTGGAAAAAGGGCAGAAGCTGATGGCAAAGTCGTCCTGCGAACTGATCATGACCTGCGGAGAGGTCAGCGTGATTATTACGGATCAGGGCAACGTGTCAAACGGCGTCGGACTGAACGATGTGACGGGGGCAAACCGTGTTCTGAACGGAGAGGGCTTCCCGTGCAACCACTATATCGTGATCCCCAGAGCAGACGGACGCGGCTTTGAGGTGACAAGCGAATATGTGTATATAATGATCAGGGGTGAATATACCATTGCCTGAGAAGAGAAAAACCAGAAAAACAAGGGATATCAAACGCTTTCTGATGCGTGCCGTGATATGGGTGATCGTTGTGATGACGGTGCTCGGCTCGGTTTACATGGCGCTCTACTTTGCGCTGCATAAGAAGGCGGCTGAGCCGGTCGTTCCGACAGCCGAAGCGTCCAAGGCATCGGATATGACGATACGGGTCGGACTTTCCTTTGGAACAGGCGCCGCGCAAAGTGCTGCGCTGAAGGCGGATTACGGTTTTCAGTTCGGAACGGTCGGAGAGGACAGGACCTTCGTCCCTCTGTTCCGGGTATCCGATGCCGCAGTTTCCGTGCTCTGCGATGCCAATATGAAAAAGCTCGGCGGTACATACATCAAAGCATCCTCGGATGTGCTGGTGGGAGCATATCATGTGCAGCTGACTCTGTCGGAGGATGCCGGAGTGTTTGAAACGCTTGCCGATGTCAGCGCTTCGCTGGCGGAGGGGGAATATGCCTTTCCGGCGGTGAGCGGCGGGAAGTATGCACTTCGTATGGGCTCCTTTGCAACGGAGGAGGAGGCGCTTGCCGCTCTGTCCCGCTGTCAGGAGCAGTATCCGGCATCGACCGTTGTCGGTCCCTCCGCAACGGGTCTGACTGCGGTGGAAACCGTAAGCGGCAGGATTCTGATGGAATATGACGCTGCGGGGGCATATCCGTACTTTGCTGCGGCGCCGCTGCAGGAAGGCGGAGATACCGCATATACCACCTTCGGCAACTTCCGCTTTGACGGATTCTTCCGCCTGAGAAGATGGGAGGATAAGGTTGAGGTCGTCAACTATGTGCCGATTGAAAACTATATCATGGGAGTCATTCCGTATGAGGTCAGCCCGAGCTGGCCGCAGGAGGCTCTGAGGGCATTTGCCGTAGATGCCCGGACGTTTGTTATCTCCTATCTGGATTATTACAAATCGTATCTGTTCGATGTGGATAACGGAACAAACTGTCAGGTTTATCACGGAATCAACCGGGTGAATGAAAATGTCATTCTTGCGGTGACATCGACCGCAGGGCTGATCAATACCTATCAGGGGACGGTGGCAAAGACCTTTTACAGTTCCTCGCACGGCGGGAGCCGGAGCAATGTTGCGGATGTCTGGGGCGGCGCCTCCTATCCGTATCTCGGTGCGTTGGTGACACCGTGGGAAAAGCAGGACCCGACAAGAAGCCATGCTGTATGGAAAAAGGAATACACTCCCGCTGCGCTGGCAAAAAGACTGCGGGACAGGGGCTATACCGGGCTGACCGGTGATGTTGTCTCCGTGACGGTCGATCAGTATTCCGAAGGCTCCGCTTACGTCAAGCAGGTTACCGTGACCGATACGAACGGGAATACGGTCGTGGTGCGCAATACCGATAAGATCCGTACCGTATTCGGACTGGACAGCGCGAATTTTGTTGTGGGAAAAGCAGGAGAAACGGTTCAGAGGATTGTGTATTCTCTTCAGGGATATCCCGCATCCGATGCGGATCAGGGACAGGGCGACAAGGTGCCCCGGCTGATTTCCATGCAGGCGGAATCCGGCAGTGTGACCGCGCTTTCCGATGCCGGGCTTTTTGCAATGACCCCGGAAGGGAAGAAGCAGCTGGATGCCTCCTCTGCGCTTTGGGTGCAGACGGAAAGCGGTGTATTCAAATTTGATACGTATCGCAGGACCGAAGCGGGGACCAAACTGCCTCTGACGGAAAAATCCGGACTTCTGGACTTTTCCAAGCTGCCGGTGATTGTTTCGACCGAGGATGTGACGCTGGAAGGCACCGCAGGAAGCTTTGTCTTTGACGGAGCCGGATGGGGACACGGAGCCGGAAGCAGTCAGTGGGGATATTACGATCTGGCGGTAATGGGTTACACGTATGATGAAATCATCGGCTTCTACTACCGCGGAACGGAAATCAAGCCGCTGGGTTCGCTTCAATGACGCTGTGCCTCCGGGCTTTCGGGCTGAACCGGCTGCGACAGCAGAAAAAGAATGATTCTGCTGCAATGAGATCAGCCAAAGCGCTTCTATTTACGATTGTCAAGCCGTGAAGCGGAGGTGTGCGGTAAAGGGCACCGGGCTGCCGTGCGGAATGCGTGCGGCAGTCCGTTTTCGTTTTTTCGGATGCTATCGGTTTGCACGGGCAAAAGACCGTTTCGGAATTTCCGATGTCGGAGCCGGAAGGAGATGATGCCCCTTGCGAGGCAGGGAGCGGCATTTTGCGGCAGCAGCTGCCCTGTGACGGATTGCAATATCAGCCCGATTTTTCGAAAAACGGTCAGGACAAGGCGCTTTTGCTGATGCACGGGCGGTGACCGCAAGATGGAGGGGCAATTCCTTCCATTTGTGTGCTGAGCCCTTCCTTGTCCGAAAAAATGATGTTATTTCTAAAAAACGGCTGCAAATTCAAAGAAACAAGTGAAAAAATGCCCCTGCTGCGGCAGAGGCGGGGAGGATCAGGAGAATGCAGACACTTTATTTGATTCGAACGGCAGAATTGCTGGATTCCGTGGGGGATGCTTCCATGCATAAATACCGTACGGTGCTGCAATATGATGCCATGAAAACAGTTGTGGCGGTACAGGGGATTCTGAACCGCGAAAAACCGCAGATCTATCTTTTGTGGGAAGAGCAGGATTCGTTCTGGCTGGAATACATGACAAGACCGGGAAAGCTGCTTTGCGGGATGGAGCAGCGTGAAATTTCGACTTATGCGGAATTTCTTTCCCTGTTTGCGGAGACGATCCGGCGCTGCGGGCTTGTCGTATGGGACGAAGCGGTTCCTGCTACCATGAATGTCGCAACGACGGTCTGCGGCGTAGAGGACATGATCCCTGTTCGATACAGCGACCGGGAGGATTCTGTGCTTTCCGTGCTGCTTGGGCAGACCGGCGCAGAAATTCGCCTGTCCCTTGCCGGCAAATTTACAGGAAAAGGTATCATTCCGGATACCGACCGTCCCTCAAGCGGATCCGCAAAATGCGATGCCTACCTTTGGGCAAAGGAAAAATATATGGATCGGACGAATAAAACCCTGCTGTTTTATACGGTCGATGCCATCAGCTGGGATGAGAACGAACCGTTTTACCCGGACCTCGGAAATGCCTTTGTCTATAACCATGACTATGCCATTGCAAAGCGCGCCTTTGTGTTTGATGTTTCTTCTTATGACGATGAGGTGCCGTGCGATGATCCCGGTCAGCCGCTCGGAACCGATTACCGCACCATGTGTGAAATTTTGCGGCATGCATATGACCGCGTGGACGGCAAGGAAATGATCACGGTTTGCGGCTTCAACCCGTGGCAGCTGAAATATACGGATTTCAAGGGCAAGGGAAAGCACGGCGGCGTTGATGCGGAGTGGCGGTTTACCGAGGTTCTTTCCGCCTATAACTGCATCAAGGATGCGGATGCCTACGGATACTGCGGTCTGGCAAACGCATCGGTTTATACAAAGTATCCGCTCCGCGATCACTATGAAAACAGAAAGCCGAAGGAGGATGCCGTTTTTGATCCTCAGAAAACCTATGTTCTGCTGTATGTCGGAGATTATGATGCGGCAGCGTGGACCTATCGGTTTATTCCGCGCTGGTACCACGATCCGGCGCTTGGCAAAAACCCGCTGATGTGGTGCTTTAATCCGAACCTGTCCGATCGGATTCCGCAGGCGTTTGACTTTATTTACGAAAATTACACACAGAACGATTACTTTGCTGCCGGAGATTCCGGGGCGGGCTATAATAATCCGCGGCTTTTGTACCCGCCGCGCGTTCATTCGGACCTGCCCTCCGGCGCAGAAGCATTTGTGAAGCACAACCTGAAATATTTCCGGAAATTTGACGATCATATCATAGGCTTTGTCATTGACGGAGACGAGCTTACGACAGAAGAAGAAATGCGGGATCTGTCCCGTTTTGCCGATGTCGGTGTCGGGTATCTCAGTCTGGGACGTCAGCTTCCCACAAAGATCATAAACAGAACGGTGTTTATGCCGGTCAGCTCCGATATTGCGGCGGAAAACGCGGATCCTGTGCGCGCGGCAAGGGCGGCTCTGGATGCGATCCGCTCGGCGCCGAAAAACAAGCGCTTTTTCCTGTTCCGCACGATTCTTGTTTCTCCCGGAGTTCATGACGCCATCATGCGGCTGATGCGCGAGGAGGGCAGCGAATACAACATTGAATTTACCGATCCGTATACGTTTTTCCGCTTTGCAAAGCATGCAAAGGAAAACGGGCTGACCTTCTGATCCGGCAGAGGCGTCCGGCATCTGCGGGGGGCGCGTGCGCTTGGGCGGGCGGATGCTCCGTTGGCTGGGCGGTCGGAATACAAAAAAGGCGGTGTGAAGTGCGCTTTTTCAGCCTTTTCACACCGCCTCCGGCATCGTGTCCTGCGGCTTGACGCTGTCTTTTGCGCCGGAAAGACCGGGACGACATACGGAAACAGACAAACATGACGAGCTTGCATCAACCATGCCGAAGACGGACATGCATGCTTGAAGGACTGCTCTGAGCACGGAGGCTTGGGGCAGTCCTTTTTGCTGCACTGCTTTATCGGGCCGGTACAGGGGAGTGGGGAGCACGGACCGCAGATTTCTGTATGCCGTCCCAAACCGCGCGGAACGCTCCAAATGCAAAACGGATGCTTCTCTCCGGATCCGGTTATTTCGCCCGCGCTTCGCAGTAAAGACAGCGATATACCCGATTGGCTCTGTCCGCCAGCCGGAAAATCTGCGGCAGCTCCTGTTCGGTTGTGCTGATGCAGCGCGGGTTTTTGCAGCGAATGACATTGGTCAGCTCTTCCGGCAGGGCAATTGCCTTTTTTTCCGCGATTTTGCCGTTTTTGATGATATTGACGGTGACATCCGGGTCGATGTAGCCGAGAATGGCGGTGTCGATGTCAAATACCGAGTCGATCTTGATGATGTCCTTTTTTCCCATCTTGCTGCTCATCACATTTTTGATCAATGCGACCGAACAGTCGAGGCTGTCCAGACCCAAAAGCCTGTACAGCTGCATGCCTTTGCCGGCTTTGATATGGTCGATGACAATTCCGTTGGTGATCGGATCAATATTCATGATGCATCCTTCTTTCCATGTAAATTTTCGGTGGCTTGGTTTCCTGCTTACAGGTTCAGAGCTTTTTTTCAAGGAGCTTCAGAATGAGTGCCATGCGCATGTATTTTCCGTACAGGACCTGCTTGAAATAGCATGCCCGCGGGTCGCTGTCAACCTTGACGCTGATCTCATTGACGCGCGGGAGCGGATGCAGCACGCGGAGTCCGTTTCCGGCAAGACTCATCTTTTCCGGGGTCAGGATATAGGAATCCTTAAGGCGAAGATACTCTTCTTCATTGAAGAAGCGCTCCTTCTGAACACGGGTCATATACAGGATATCAAGCGTAGAAATGGCATCCTCCAGACTCTGTGTTTCCGTATACGGAATGGAATCGGCATCCAGTCGGTCCCTGACATATCCGGGCAGGGAAAGCTCTGCCGGAGAGATCAGGACAAAGCGTATGCCGCTGTACCGGGAAAGCGCCGTAATCAGGGAATGAACGGTTCTTCCGAACTTCAGATCGCCGCAGAAGCCGACGGTCAGATTCTCAAAGCCCCCCTTCTCGCGGTATATGGTGAGAAGGTCCGCAAGTGTCTGCGTCGGATGAGAGTGTCCGCCGTCGCCCGCGTTTATAACCGGGACAGTGGCGTTTCTTGCAGCCACAAGCGGTGCGCCCTCCTTCGGGTGCCGCATGGCGATGATGTCTGCATAGCAGGAGATGACCCTTGCGGTGTCCGCCACACTTTCTCCCTTGGATGCGGAGGAGCTGTTTGCCTCCGAAAAGCCGAGCACGGCGCCGCCCAGTTCATACATGGCTGCTTCAAAGCTGAGTCTGGTCCGGGTAGACGGCTCGTAAAAGAGCGTGGCAAGCTTTTTTCCACGGCACGCTTCACTGTATTTTTGGGGATTTTCTATGATGTCGTTGGCGGTTGCAAGCAGTTCTTCAATTTCTTCGGTGGAAAGCTCGGAAATGTCGATCAGGCTTCTCATTTGCGGTTACCGTGTCCTTTGCGTATGCATTTGACTGCAAAGGATATCCTTTCTTTGAAATAAAGCTGTGAAGAGTCTGCGAAATTTCGGCAGTTTACGGAACGCGCCTTCCGAATGAGCGGAATGCGAAGGAATGCTGGCAGGACCTCCCGCTTTTCGGGACGGAGGGCACTGCTCCCTGCATTCGGACGGAATTCCGTCCGCTCTTACCGGCAGGTCTTCTGCCGCCCGGACGGCGTTGTTCCTTTTTCTGCTCCCTGCCTTAGACGGAGCGGGATTCAGACGGATTTTCCGATCCAGCTTTCATCCTCGGGGCAGTTCCGGAAGGAAATCAGGCGTTCGATGTCCTCCGGTCTGATATATCCCTGTTCTGCCGCCACTCCGGCGATGCAGTCAAAGTCGGTAAGACTGATGTTTGTAAGTCCTGCGGCGCTCAGCCGGTCCAGACCCTTCTGCATGCCGTAAGTGAAAATGGACGCGATTCCGATCACCTCGGCGCCTGCTTCCCGCAATGCATCCGCTACCTCCAGAACACTTCCGGCGGTTGAGATCAGGTCCTCAATGATGACGGTTTTCTGTCCTTTTTCCAATTTTCCCTCAATGCGGTTCTGTCTGCCGTGGTCCTTGCTGCCGGAGCGGACATAGCCCATCGGCATGCCGAGGATGTGTGCGGTGATGGCTGCGTGTGCGATTCCGGCGGTGGAGGTGCCCATCAGCAGCTCTGCCTCCGGATAATGCTGCCGGATGACATCCGCCAGTGCGTACTCCACGTCATTCCGGACATCGGGGGCGGTGAGCGTCAGGCGGTTGTCGCAATATACGGGACTCTTGATTCCGCTTGCCCACGTAAAGGGCTGATCGGGGCGGAAGAAGACGGCTCCGATGCGCAGAAGGTCTTCTGCAATCTGTTTTTTTGTATTCATATCAATCACCATAGCTTCTTCCGCAAGAGCGGAAGATTCCTTTCTCGGAGAGTTTTTTTGGTATGAGGGCTGCTGCGCAGTATGCCGAGCGTGGACCGGAGTGCTGTGCGAATGTATGTGCTGTAAGCTTCCGGGCGATGGCGCACAGCAGGATTATATGCGCGCATGCAGGATGCCTCGGTTATTTTGTGATCTGCTTTTCCGGATACATGCATGTCGCCGGGGGACGGTGCACCGGAAAAACGGCTGGGGAATCGGGTCAAAGCTCCCGGCACTTACAAAAATTCCGATACGCAGCGCAGGTAGGCTGCCACAGGATCGGGAGAAGCGGTAATCGGTCTTCCGACTACAATATAGTCGCTGCCGAGCGTTTTTGCCTGCGCCGGTGTAGTAATCCGCGCCTGATCGCCCTTTTCACCGTCCGCAAAGCGAATGCCGGGGGTTACGGTCAGAAATCCGCTTCCGCACTCCCTGTGAATGACAGGCGCTTCAAGCGGAGAGCAGACAACGCCGTCAAGACCGGCAGCTTTGGCATTTTCCGCATAGTGCAGAACGATATCCTCCATTCTGCCCGGAATGCAAAGCTCGCGGTTCATGCGCTCCTCGGTTGTGGAGGTGAGCTGGGTGACGGCAATCAGGAGCGGGCGTGTACCGTCCGGACGGGTCAGTCCCTCCAGCGCCGCCTCCATCATGGGACGTGTTCCGGCTGCGTGCAGATTGCACAGATCGACCTCCATTCCGGAAAGCACTGCCATTGTTTTTTTGACGGTATTCGGAATATCATGCAGCTTCAGATCCAGAAAAATCCGGTGTCCCCGCGCCTTGATTTCGCGGACGATCTTGGGACCTGCGGCATAAAACAGCTCCATGCCGATTTTTACAAACGGCTTTCGGTCCGGAAAACGGTCTAAAAAGTGCAGGCAGTCCTCTGCGTTTGCAAAATCACAGGCAATAATGACGTCTTTTTTCATGAATGAGCACCTCCTGTTATTTCGGAAAGGGTCTGAATTCCGTATTGCTCCATGGCGGAGGGGAGCGTGTCGATGATGCTTTTGCACGCATACGGCTCTCTCAGATTTGCGGCGCCGACCATGACCGCAGCCGCTCCTGCCAGCATGAATTCAATCACATCCTCTGCTGTTTCGATTCCGCCCATTCCGACGATCGGAATATGAACCGCTTCGTAAACCTGATAAACCATGCGCAGGGCGACCGGCTTGACAGCGGGGCCGGAAAGTCCGCCGGTTTTGTTGGCAAGGACCGGTTTTCTTGTCTTCAGATCGATCCGCATGCCGAGCAGGGTATTGATCAGGGAAATGCCGTCTGCGCCCTCAGCTTCGCATGCTTTTGCGATTTCGGTGATGTCGGTGACGTTGGGGGAGAGCTTGAGAAGAATCGGCTTGTCTGTTGCGCGGCGGACAGCGCGTGTGACTGCGGCGGCATTTTCCGGACTTGTCCCGAAGGACAGCCCTCCGTTATGAACGTTCGGGCAGGAAATATTGATTTCAAACCAGCCGATGCCCTCGCAGGGATCAAGCCTCCGCACGGTGTCCGCATACTCCTCGGGTGAGAAGCCGCTGACGTTAACCATGACCGGCTTGTGAAAGACCTGCCTCAGTCTCGGAAGCTCGTTCTGCGCGACCGCATCCGCGCCCGGATTTTGAAGCCCCACGGAATTGAGCAGACCGGCAGGGCATTCCGCGATGCGCGGCGTCGGGTTCCCAAAGCGTGCCTCCCTTGTTGTGCCCTTGACGGAAATCGTGCCGAGGCAGTCAATGTCATACAGCTCCGCGAATTCATAGCCGAAGCCGAAGGTCCCGCTTGCCGGAATCACCGGATTGTCAAGTCTGATGCCGCAGAGTGTTACGCTTGTGTTTCCCATTCAATCTCCTCCCTTACAAGGACGGGACCGTCCTTACAGATTCGTTTTGCACCGTGTTTTGTGCGGCAGGTGCAGCCCATGCAGGCGCCGAAGCCGCATCCCATGCGCTCTTCAAAGCTGAACTGCCCGCCCGTTTTTGCAATAGCGTGGATCGCACGGAACATCGGCATCGGTCCGCAGGTATAAAAATAGCTGTAATCCGCCTGCTTCATGGCATCTGTCACAAAGCCGTGAAGACCGCGGCTTCCGTCGGCGGTTGTGACCGTGACCGGGATCCCAAGCGCGCGAAAATCCGATTCGCAGATCAGATCCGCCTTTGTGCCGGCACCGAGAATGACCTGTGGCTGCTTCCCCTCGCTAAGGAGCTTTTTGCATAGCCCGAAAAGCGGCGGAACACCGACGCCTCCTCCGACAAGCAGCGGTTTTTCTCCGGACGGCGCCGTGTCAAAGCCGTTGCCCAGACCGAGGAGAAGATCAAGCGTCTGCCCGGGCTTCATACGGCTCATTGCCTCCGTTCCGTGACCGACGACCCGATAAATGACGGTCAGCGTTTCCCGGTCCCAGTCGCAGACGGAGATCGGACGCCGCAGGTAAAAGCCGTCCAGCTTTATGTTGGCGAACTGTCCGGGTGCGCTTATGGGGGAGGTATCTCCGGACAAAACCATGCGGAATATCCGGGGCGCCTCCGGTTCGTTTGAAAGGATCTGATAAGAGTCTTGTTTCATGGGTTCCTCCTTTTATTCGATCGGGGCAAGGCGGAGAGACAGTTGGCTTCACTTTTCGGGACTGTGCCGCAGGTTTTGCGGCAGGCAATGCCGGATCGCCGAAAGGCACAGCCGAGCGCCGCACGCTCTGCACCGGTTCAGGCGTCTATGGTGGAAATGCCGAGCGTGGTTTCCTCCAGAACATCCAGAAGCACGCGCACCGTGTCCAAAGAGGTGAACATGGTGACGTTGTTTTCTGCCGCATACCGCCGGATCTCATGCCCGTCGGACAAAACATCCTGCTTGCTCATATCCCGTGTATTGATGACATAGGTGACATAGCCGCGCCGGATGGCATCCGGTATTTCGCGGCTTCCGTCGCTGATCTTCCTGAGCATGTGCGTGCGAATCCCGTTTTTCTTCAGATAGACCGCCGTCCCCTCCGTTGCCTGGATATTAAAGCCGAGGCGGTAAAACCTGCGGATCAGGGGAAGCGCCTCTTCCTTGTCGCTGTCCGCGATGGTTGCAAGGACCGTTCCGTAATTTGCCACGTTCATGCCGCTTGCCTTCAGCGCCTTGTACAGTGCGCGCGTCAGCTTGCCGTCATAGCCGATTGCCTCTCCGGTGGATTTCATCTCGGGGGAAAGATAGGCGTCAAGACCGCTGAGCTTGGAGAAAGAGAAGGCGGGAACCTTGACATACCAGCGCTGCTTTTCCGCCGGATATACGGAGGTGAAGCCCTGCTTCCGCAGCGATTCTCCGAGAATGACCTTTGTGGCGATGTCGGCAAGGCTGAAGCCGGTCGCCTTGGAAAGGAACGGAACGGTGCGGGAGGAGCGCGGGTTGACCTCTATGACATACACCCGTTCCTCCCGGTCCACGATAAACTGGATGTTGTACAGTCCGCGGATGCCGATGCCGAGCCCGAGGCGGCGTGTATAGTCCAAAATCGTCTCCTTGGCTTTTTTGCTGACGCTGAAGGTCGGGTAGACGCTGATGGAGTCTCCGCTGTGGATTCCGGTGCGCTCTACCAGCTCCATGATGCCCGGCACAAAGACGTCGGTTCCGTCGCAGACCGCATCGACCTCCAGCTCCTTTCCCGCAATATATTTATCAACCAACACCGGACGATCCGCATCAATTTCCACCGCAGTGTGCAGATAGTGCCTCAGCTGTGCTTCATCAGCTACGATCTGCATCGCTCTGCCGCCCAGCACAAAGGAGGGGCGGACCAGAACGGGGTATCCGGTTTCGGCGGCAGCTCTGACACCCTCTTCGATATCGGTGACGGCTCTTCCGGGCGGCTGCGGAATGGCAAGCTCCTGAAGCAGCTTTTCAAACAGATCGCGGTTTTCCGCGCGGTCGATTGCCGCGCAGTCCGTGCCGATGATGGATACGCCGCGGAGGTGCAGCTTTTCCGCAAGGTTGATTGCCGTCTGCCCGCCGAGCGAGGCGATGACGCCGACCGGATGCTCCAGATGAATAATATTCATGACATCCTCGGCGCAGAGCGGTTCAAAGTACAGCTTATCCGAGCAGGTGTAATCGGTGGATACCGTCTCCGGGTTGTTGTTGATGATAATGGCATCATACCCGGACTGCTTGATGGTGGAGACTGCATGCACGGTGGAATAATCGAATTCCACACCCTGACCGATTCGGATCGGTCCGGAGCCGAGCACAATGATTTTTTCCCGCTTTGAGACCTCGGATTCATTTTCCTCCCCATTGGTGGAGTAAAAGTAGGGAATATAGCTCTCAAACTCCGATGCGCAGCTGTCGATCATCTTGTACACAGGAAACAGCCCGTGCGTTTCGCGCAGACCGAAGATTTCGTCCTCTGTCGTATTCCAGAGGTCCGCGATCGCTCTGTCCGAAAAGCCCATGCGCTTGGCTTCACAAAGGAGCTTTGCATCCCCCGGGTGCGCCTTCAGGCGGCGTTCCTCCTCCACAATGTTCCGGAGCTTATCGAGGAACAGCATGTCGATTTTCGTGACGTTGCAGATCAGGCTGATGTCCGTGCCGCGGCGGATCAGCTCCGCAATGGCATAGATGCGGTCATCGGTGCCGGCATCAATGTATTGCAGAAGCACTTCCTCGCGCTCCCTGTCGAATTTCTTCAGATGCAGATGGTATGCGCCGGTTTCCAGCGAGCGGATTGCCTTCAGCAGGCTCTCTTCGATGGTTCTGCCGACGCTCATGACCTCTCCGGTTGCCTTCATCTGCGTGGAGAGGCGGTTGCTTGCAGCCGAAAACTTGTCAAAGGGAAAGCGGGGCATTTTCATGACAACGTAATCCAAAGCCGGCTCAAAGGAGGCAGGCGTATTTGCGAGCCGGATCTCATCCAGCCGCAGACCGACGGCGATCTTTGCGCTGACCCGTGCGATCGGATAGCCGCTTGCCTTGCTGGCGAGAGCCGAAGAGCGGGAGACGCGCGGGTTGACTTCAATAACATAGTATTGGAAGGAAAGCGGGTCAAGGGCAAACTGGACGTTGCAGCCGCCTTCGATTTTCAGTGCCCGGATGATGCGAAGAGCGCTGTCGCGGAGCATTTGGTATTCCTTGTTGGTCAGGGTCTGGGACGGGCATACGACGATGGAATCTCCGGTGTGAATGCCGACCGGGTCGATGTTTTCCATGTTGCAGATTGCAATGGCGGTGTCGTTTGCATCGCGCATGACCTCATATTCGATTTCCTTATAGCCTTTGATGCTTTTTTCAATCAGGACCTGATGGACGGGGGACAGCTCCAGAGCGCCGTGAAGCAGGTCAAGGCATTCCTCCGGCGTCTGGGCAAAACCGCCTCCCGTTCCGCCCAGCGTAAAGGCAGGGCGCAGAATGACGGGATAGCCGATCTGCGCGGCGGCTGCCAGACCGTCCTCTGCATTTTCAACCGTAGCGGATTCCGGAACCGGCTCCCCAAGCTCCTTGCACAGTGCCTTGAAGAGCGCTCGGTCCTCTGCCTGTTCGATGCTTTTGCTTCCGGTTCCGAGCAGCTCTGTGCCGCATTCGGCAAGAACGCCCTTTTTCTCAAGCTGCATGGCGAGATTCAGACCGGTCTGCCCGCCGATACCGGGAAGAACAGCGTCCGGACGCTCATAACGGATGATTTTTGCCAGATATTCCAGTGTGAGCGGTTCCATATAAACCTTGTCTGCGATCGTGGTATCCGTCATGATGGTTGCAGGATTGGAGTTGCAGAGGATGACTTCATATCCCTCCTCCCGCAGCGCCAGACACGCCTGCGTGCCGGCATAATCGAATTCAGCTGCCTGCCCGATGACAATCGGTCCGGAGCCGATGACGAGTATCTTTTTCAGATCAGTTCTCTTTGGCATTGTTATTTTCCTGCCCTTCACGGTGTAATGAAGGACTCCTTTCTTTCGGAATTGCGGTGGCTTGCAGGGTCTGTTTTCTGCCGCTTCGGCAGCGAAGACGAACGATGCAGTGTGAAGGCGCTGCCGCCCCTTCGGAATCTTGCCGGAGCTTCGTGAGCCGGAGCGGTCAGCTCTTTTTCTGCATCATACCGATGAACCGGTCAAACAAATAGCCGCTGTCCTGCGGTCCGGGCGCGCTTTCCGGATGATACTGGATGCCGAACATGTTGGAGTCCGGATCGGCAACGCCCTCCACGGTGTTGTCCAGAAGATTCCGGTGCGTGACGGCAAGCCCTGTATTCCGAAGACTTTCCTCCCGGACGGCATAGCTGTGGTTCTGGGAGGTGATTTCGATTTTTCCGGTTTCCAGATCCAGAACGGGGTGGTTTCCCCCGCGGTGTCCGAATTTCAGCTTATAGGTTTCCGCACCGCACGCGAGGCAGATCATCTGATGTCCGAGGCAGATGCCGAAGATGGGGAAGCTGCCGCGCAGCTCCCTGACAAGCCGGATAACCGGCTGCACATCCTCCGGGTTGCCGGGACCGTTTGAAAGAAGAATGCCGTCCGGCTTCAGCTTTGCAACCTCCTCTGCGGTGGCGCTGTACGGCAGCACCGTGACGTTGCAGCCGCGCTGATTCAGGGCGCGGATCATGTTCAGCTTGATGCCGCAGTCGATTGCCGCAACATTGTATCTCGCGTTTGCGGTGCGGGCATACCATCTCTTTTTGCAGCTTACCTGCGCTACGGCATCGTGCGGAACCGGAGTTCTTTGCAGGATGGAAACGGCATCCTCCGTTTTTGTCTCCGCATCGGTAATCAGAACGCGTCCGGTCCCGTGGTTCCGTATGATCCGTGTGAGCTTTCTGGTGTCCACGCCGCTGATGCCGGGGATGCCGTTTTCCTCCATGACCTCAGAGAGCGTTTTGGTGTATCGGAAGTTGGAGGGGAAATCGTTGTATTCTCTTACGATAAGACCGCCGATGTGCGGATTTTTGGTTTCGTAATCCTCATCTGCCGTGCCGTAATTTCCGATCAGCGGATAGGTCATGACGACTGCCTGACCGGTATAGGAGGGATCAGAAATGATTTCCTGATAGCCGGTCATGGAGGTGTTGAAGACGATCTCACAGACGGCGTCCCTCGGGCTCCCGAAGCCGGAGCCGCAGTATTCCTCGCCGTTTTCAAAAACGAGCTTCCTGTTCTTTGCCTGTTCCATACTGATACCAATGCTTCCGCCTCAGCGCAAGCTTCCTTTCATCGGATATAATGAGATATTTGTCCTTTCGTCCCGGTCAGTGCATGCCCTGATCGGACCCTTTGGGGCAGGGAAAAACGACGGAGCCGCGGCAGACGGTCATGAGGCATTGCCCATATACCTCTGCCCCCGCAAACGGAGTGCTTTTTCCCATGCTCAGAAGCTCCTCCGGGTTGATTTTATAGCGGGCACCGAGATCAAAAACGCAGAAATCATCGGTCTGTGCAATGCCGAAGCGCTTTCTGGGGCTGATTGCCATTTTTTCGATCAGCGTTTCAAGGGAAAGAAGCCCGGGGCGAACGAGGTTGGTGTAGAGTACGGGGAAGGCGGTTTCCAGCCCTGTGACGCCCATCAGACTGTCCTTCAGCCCCTTTGACTTTTCCGCGGCGGTGTGCGGCGCATGGTCGGTGGCAATCATATCAATTGTGCCGTCCCAAAGCCCCCGGATGAGCGCGAGACGGTCGGCGGGGCTTCTCAGAGGCGGGTTCATTTTGAATCTGCCGTCCTCCTGCAGCATGGAGTCGTCCAGAACAAGGTAATGCGGCGCGGTTTCGCAGGTGACGTCAACGCCGTCCGCCTTTGCCTCCCGGATCAATTCGACGCTTTCGGCAGCGGAGATGTGGCAGACGTGGTATTTGCATCCGGTTTCCTTTGCAAGCCGAAGATCGCGTTCAATCATCCGCCATTCACTTTCGGAGGAAATCCCTGCGTGACCGTGCGCCCTTGCATAGGAGCCTTTGTGAATATAGCCGCCGTGCAGCAAGGAATTGTCCTCGCAGTGGGCTGCAATGATTTTTCCGAGGCTTTTGGCTTTTTGCATCGCACGGCGCATCAGCTCCGGGTTCTGTACTCCCTTTCCGTCATCCGAGAACGCGGCACAGCGCGGGGCGAGGGCTTCCATGTCGGAAAGCTCTTTGCCCAGTTCACCCTTTGTGACGGAGGCATACGGATGAACACGGATGGCGGCATTCCTGCGAATCAGTGTAAGCTGCTGCTCCAGCGCTTCTTCCGAATCCGGAACCGGATTCAGATTCGGCATGGTGCAGACATCCGAATAGCCGCCGTGCGCTGCGGCGAGGCTTCCTTGCCGTATGGTTTCCTTATAAGAAAAACCCGGCTCTCTGAAATGTACATGTACATCGCAAAAAGCCGGAAATATGAAAATATGCTCGGAACGGAAGCAATCCTTTTGCAGGTTGGCTCCCGGAATATCAAAATGAAACTTTTCCTGACGGAATATGCCGTTTCTGAAAACAGAGGCGGATATATACGGGGTGTTTTTCTGTTTCGACATGTCAGCCGTTGCGTCCGCTTTTTGTGCGGCAGCGCTCCTTCTTTTTGAATTCGGTGCGCCTCCGAGTGACGGCAAAGGCAGCACTTTTGTTTTGCAATACAAAAAACCTGCTTTCTTCAAGCAGGCTGAGCGTACAAAAAGACATAACTGTTTTCAAACAGTCCTCTATTACAACCTTGCCGGCGTCACAGCACCATGCTTAAAGATTTTCTATATTATACAACGGAACGGACGGTTTGTCAATAGGGAGCCGAAACATTTATACTGCGAATGTTTTCCGGCAGCATGGAGCTGCCCGGACCTGCCGTTCCTTTATTCCGTTTACAGCAACCATGAGGCGCCGTGTCAGAGATATGCTTTGTTTTTTTCAATTTTATTGAAAAAAGCGCTGACGGGTGGCAAAATGTGCACAGGAGTCCGTACCGGAGCCAAGGCTCCCGGGATTTTTCGGCTCCGGCACGGTATTTTGCCGTGTGTGCTCCCTGACGTGCGGCGGGAAAATGTCTGTGCAGGCACACATTTTCACCTGCGGGATCACACATGCGCAGGAAATCTGCAACGCGGGGATTTTATGCGGATGGTTTCCCCGGGAGCGTCATTTTAAGGTTGATATAAAAAATCACAGCCTCCGCAGGCTGCTTGCAATCTGATATGAGTGCAAAATTATCTGCCGGGGATGCGGCTGCTTCGGAAAAAGGAAGAGGGCAGCATTAAAGATGGTTTATGAATTGCAGAATACGGAGAGAGCGGCAGCGCTGTTTGCCGGGTGGCAGGAAACAATGCTCCTTTCCTGTTTGCAGGGAATTATGGGGAAAATCATGGTCGCGGATACGGAGGCGCCGGTGTCGGCTTTTGCGGAGGTCGGATGCTTTTCTTTTTATGCGGGGCGGAACAGGGAGACTTGCGCGCGGTGCCTTTTTCTGCGGGTTTCACCTTTACACAAAACGGGAGTCTGTTTTCTCACGCGGGCATTTTTCAGATAAAAAAGGAGTAGGTTTTAAAAACCTACTCCGGATGGTGCTCCTGCGGAGAATCGAACTCCGGACACCATGATTAAAAGTCATGTGCTCTACCAGCTGAGCTACAGGGGCAATTTCTTTCGAACAGCATTATTATAGCAGAAATTTGTATGATTGTCAATAGATTTTTGAAAAAAGCTTGGCGGTTTTGACCGGATCGGCAGGATATGTTTGGTTATAAGCACGCGGGTCGGGGAGAAAAAGCAGGGATGCGCCGGACCGGGAATTCGATAAGGCGCGGCGGCGCTCCGGAAAAACCCGGATTTTGCGAAGAACGGAAGAAAGCGGCTTCTTCGTTTTTTTACGGTGTAAACGGGTATTTGTCAAAAAATGAGCGCAAATTGAAAAAAGAGGTTGAAATTTGCTGCCGTGAGGTATATAATAAAACTGTAGTAGCCTGTGCCGGGCTTTTTGCGGCGCGGTTTCGTGCCGATAGGACGGAGCAGGATCGTAAGGAAAGGAATAAAAATATGAGCGAATTACACATTATCGACCACCCGATGATTCAGCATAAGCTGACAATTATGCGGGACAAGAGAACCGGTCCGAAGGATTTTCGTGAACTGCTGGATGAGATCACGGTTCTGATGGGATATGAGGTCACCCGCGATTTTCCGTTGGATGATGTGGAAATCGAAACTCCCATGACACGCATGAAGGCGAAGAAGATTGCCGGAAAGAAGGTCGCCATCGTTCCGATTCTGCGCGCCGGACTCGGCATGGTGGACGGACTTCTGAGTCTGCTTCCGGTTGCCAAGGTTGGACATATCGGTCTGTACCGTGATCCGAAGACCCATCTGCCGGTGGTTTATTACTGCAAGCTTCCGTTTGACATTGAAAAGAGAACGATCATTGTCTGCGATCCGATGCTTGCGACAGGCGGTTCCTCCTGCGATGCGATTCGTCTGCTGAAGGAAAAGGGCTGCTGCGATATCCGCCTGATGTGCCTTGTCGCCGCTCCGGAGGGTGTCAGAAAGGTGCAGGCTGAGCATCCGGATGTCAACATCTATGTGGCTGCTTTGGACGAGAGACTGAACGAAAACGCTTACATTCTTCCCGGTCTGGGAGATGCGGGCGACCGTCTGTTCGGTACAAAGTAACGCTTAAATCCGAATTTTGCTTTCCGAAAGGCGGTTCCGCATGTTGTGGGAACCGGATGAATGCTATGATACAGGAAGATGCGGTTCATATGCTGCTTCGGCTCGGCATGACGGTTTCCTGTGCGGAATCCTGCACGGGAGGGCTGGTTGCAAAGCGGATCACGGATGTCCCGGGTTCCTCCGGGGTCTTTCTGGGGGGCGTTGTGTCCTATGCAAACCGGGTGAAATCCGGTCTGCTCGGCATTCCTGATGAGATGCTGCGGACGGAGGGAGCGGTTTCGGAATCCTGTGCCGCTCTGATGTCCAAGGGCATCCGGTCCCTTATGCATACCGATATCGGACTCGGTACGACCGGTTATGCGGGTCCGGACGGGGATCCGGTCGGGCTTGTGTACATTGCTTATTCCGATGAGCTGCATACGGTGGTCAGGCGTCTTCTTCTGGAGGGGGACCGCCGGTGCATTCGCGCTCAGACGGCGGATGCCGTACTGTCCCTGATGATGGAGGAACTGAAATGGAGGCTGTGATCGGCGGTATCACCCTTGCGCTGCTCGGTGTCTTTGTACTGGTTGTTTTGGTCGGGCTTCTGCGGCGTGCGCTTGAAAAAACGGTGGAAACAGATGCTGTTGTGGCAGAGAAGCACGAAACGGTGTTTCGGATGGCTGCGGTCAGTGCGGACGGCAGGAAGCATTTGTATGTTGTGACCTTTCACACAGGGGACGGAGACCGTCAGCTGACTGTCTCAAAACCGGTTTTCGAGCTTGTCAGTGCAGGCGATGCCTGCCGGATCATGTACAAGGGCTCTGTTTTGAAGGGAATTCAGGGCGAATTCGCTTCGACTGACCGCAGGACCGGGGAAGAACCGGTCGATAAGGACACGGGCTGCCTGCAGGAGCAGGAATCCGGCGGGGAAAAGAGAGAAAACGGCTGAAGCGTTTTTTGGACGCAATGCGTGCTTTGCCTGCTTTTCCGGGTCGGATGAAAAGATAAGAGTAAGAGGATGCCTCGCGGTTGTGGGCTGGATGCCACGGCTGCCGCGGCATCCTTTTTGCTTGCGCGGAGGCATGCCGAAGGAGGAATTGGTGCCCCGCCGCGATTTTGAAAGAGGAGGGTGACGTTTGAAAAATATCCGGCGAGGCATCACGGCACCCGTTCTGTTCCGTTCTCTCTGTTTTCGGATATCGGGCTGTTTTTCTTTGGAATGCTTTTCTCCGGGAAGCGGGGAAGGCTCTTATTTATGCCCGGAGGGGGAATGTGCAAGGTCCTCCGGAGAGGCAGTGCGGCTGTTTCTTTGAGTGGGATGCGGCTGCCCCTGATTGGCATCGGATGTTTCTGCTGTGCGATGAGGCAGTGTGGACCTGCTGCAGCAGAAATACACACCGTGCAGTGCATACGCCTGCTCTGCGCCCTTCGGCGGAAGCAAGCCGCGTATGATTTGCCCGGAAGCCGCAGAATTGCGGAGGCAGGCTGCTTCGGATGAAAATGGGAGAGCAGCGCTCCTGTACGGTCCGGGCATGCAGGCTGTCGATGGCTTCCGTTTCAGCCGAAATTCCGGTGAGAGCTTGCGGCAGAGGAATATTCGGGTATCTTGTCCCGTATACATAGAGCAAACGGGGGTGAGACCGGATGGACGATGAGCTTTTGCGGTATTTGCCGTATCTTGCGCCGCGCTGTGCGGAAATGGCGCTGATCACGGCGCGCTCCGGCATGGAAATTCATGAGATCAGACTCAGACGGGGGCTTCCGATGTCGTTTACCGTGTCGGACGGGAGGAATATCCCGGGTGCCGCGGTCAGTCCGGGAGAGATGGAGGAGACATTGCTCCGAATGTGCGGAGGCTCTCTTCATGCGCATGAGGAAACGATACGGCAGGGGTATCTTGTGCTGCCGAACGGCGGACGGGCGGGTATTGTGGGCAGAGCCGAGACCGTCGGCGGGGAAATTACAGCCGTCCGGGACATCAGCGCAATCAATCTGCGGATTCCGCACAGCATCCGGGGAATCGGGGCAGAGCTTTGCCGACGGTTTCGGGAAAACGGATTTTCGGGCGGAATTCTTGTGTATTCGCCGCCCGGGGGAGGAAAAACCACGCTTTTGCGGGATGCCGCCGCAACGCTTGCGGGACATAGCTATGGCAAAAGGGTGGCGCTTATTGATACAAGACAGGAGCTGTACCGGGCGGATATGTTCTGCGGGACGATAACGGATGTGCTGTCCGGATACCCGAAGGCGGTCGGTATTTCGATTGCAACGCGGACGTTGGCGCCGGAGCTTCTTGTCTGCGATGAGATTGGAAGCGATGAAGAGGCGGAAGCCATTCTTGCGGCACAGCATACCGGAATTCCGCTGCTTGCCTCGGCGCACGGAGGCTCCCCGGAGGCTTTGATGAAGCGGAAGGGAATTTTGCGGTTGGTGGAAAGCGGCGTGTTCGAATGCTTTGCGGGGATCAGACGAACGGGGACTGAAAGACAGTGCATATTCAGTCCGGCAGAGGCAGAGGAGGCTTTGAATCTGCAGCCGGCGGGCTGAGGGTGTGTGAGGAGGCATGGTGGTCGTATGATTAAAACGGCAGGACTGGTCCTGCTTTGCTCCAGCATCCTGTTCGCCGGCTGGAGCCGGATGCGGGGACTGTATGCCAATGCGGAAAATGGGAAAAAGGCAGTGCTTTTGCTCCGGTATATCCGGGCGCAGCTGGCGGGCTTCAACATGCCCTATGATGAAATATTCCGCCGCTGCCGGCTGGAGTTTGACCGGGGCTGCTTTGACGGCAGGCTGCGGGAGCATGGGCTGAAGGATGCCCTTCGGGAGGCAGGGAAAAGCATATTTCCGGATCGGGAGCTTTTTGAAATACTTTCCGAGTTTGCCGACGGGCTCGGCAGAAGCGGCAGTGAGGAGCAGCTCAGACACTGCGATTTTTATCTCGCACGGCTGGAGGAGCGGATATCGCTCATGGAAAAAGCGCTGTCCGGACAGGTGAAAACCTGTGCATCCGTCAGCTTTGCCGGGGCGGCGCTGCTTTTGATCTTATTTTTATAAAAATGCGGAGGATGCGGAATGGATGTCGGCATCATATTGAAGATTGCCGGAGTCGGTCTTTTGGTCAGCGTGGTGTGTCAGATCCTGACCAAATCCGGGAGGGAGGAGCAGGCGATGCTTGTTTCCGTGGCGGGGGTAGTGGTTGTGCTTCTGGTGCTGATCCGGGAGATATCCTCGCTGCTGAATACGATACGGTCGCTGTTCGGAATCTGAATGGATATTGTAAGGCTTTGCGGAATTGCCGTGCTGACGGCATTCTCCGCTGTGGTTCTGAGAAAAGAGCAGCCGGTTTTTGCGGTATTTCTCTCCATCGGCGGCGGACTTCTTTTGCTTGGAGAGGCAATGAAGGTCCTTATGCAATACACCGGCGAATGGCAGGAAATCTTCGGGCAGGAGGCTGTGTTCCGGTATCACAGTGTGCTGCTCCGCTGCCTCGGGATTGCGCTGGCAGTGGAGTTTTCGGCGGATATCTGCCGCGATGCCGGGGAGGCTTCCACTGCGGGCAGGCTGGAGCTTGCCGGAAAGATCGCAATTCTGATCCTGAGTCTGCCGCTTTTGAAGGAGCTGCTTGCCCTGACCGGCAGTCTGATGAAATAACGGCAGAAGGGATCGACCGGGCGCCGCCGGGACGGGTCGGGCGGCAGGGTCACACAGGGAATGAAATCGGCGTTTCCGAAAAACGGACGCCTGAGTTTTTTGAAAAGGGAGCGGCATTGCCGGGGAAATGATGAGATACGGAAGGAAAAAATGCCGGCGTGTTATCATATGCGCGGCGCTGGTCTTGTTGCTTGCTCTGGCAGGAGCCTGTCCGGTCTGCGCGTTTGATCCGTCTGCGATTCTCAGCAGCGTTTATGACAGTCTGCCGGAGGAGGCAAGGGAAGCCCTGCCGGAACGGGTACTGACCGAGCTGAAGGCGGGGGAAGAAGCAGACGGGGTGGAATTGGCAGCCTCTCTGAATGCGTCCTATCTTGCGCGTCTTCTCAGCGCCCAGCTGAAAAAGCTGTACCGTCCGGCGCTCGGCGCACTGTCCTCTCTTTTGGGGATTGTTGTGATCGCCGCCGTGCTTTCTGCGGTCAGAGAGAGCTTTTCCGGAAAGACAGCGGAGAGCATGCGCGTGGTGATCTCCCTTGCACTGGCACTTTCGCTGTACAGCACGGTCTCGGGGGTCTGGGAGACGGTCAGCGAGGCGCTCACCTCTGTCACGGTGTTTATGCGTGCGATGGCGCCGGTGATGTCGGCAATTTATATGGCTGGCGGAAATATTTCTACGGCGGCATCCGGGCAGGGAATGCTCTTCGCTTTTCTGGAATTGATTGAAGCCATCGGCTCGGACGGCTTGTATCCGATGATGCAGGTCTGCTTCGGGATGGCGCTGGTTTCTCACACGGGACTTTCCGTGCGGCTGACCGGGGTGATGAATGCGGTCAAGCGAATCTTCAGCATATTGCTGGTATTTCTTGTGATGATGCTCGGTACGGTTCTGGCATACCAGAATACCATTATGCAGAGTGCCGATACGGTTCTGGCGCGGACGGTGCGGTTTGCGGTTAACAGCTTTGTTCCTCTGATCGGCGGAACAGCGGGGGAGACCGTGCGAAGCGTGATCGGCAGTATTTCTTATCTGAAATCCACGGTGGGATCGGTTGCAGCGGTTTCGGTGATCGTTTTGGCTGTCAAGCCCTTTCTGTCGCTGATTTTGTTCAAATGCAGCCTTTGGATTGCGGGCGGCGCCGCAAGGGCGATGAACTGTCAGCCGGAGGCTGAATTTATCGGGGAAATCGGCGGAATTCTTGATCTTGCCGGGGCGCTTTTGCTCGCCTGTACGCTGACGATGCTGTTTACACTGACATTGTTTATCCGGGCTGGCGTGGCTGCCGCATGAGGTGTCTATGAGCGGTTTGAAATCTTATATTTATGCACTTGCCTTGATTTCCGTTTCGGCGGGGATGGTCGGAATCCTGTGCCCCGGAAAGGAACGGGAGGGGATGCGGCGATGGGTTGATTTTCTGACGGGACTTGCGGTGTGCTGCGTGCTGCTTGCCCCCGTAAAGCGGGTTCTTGCCTCCGTTCCGGAATGGATCGCGGGACTTGAAGGACATGCGGGGCAGGAGGATGAAACCGCGTGGGATGCGGTTTCCATGTATATTGATTCCGCAGCGGAGCGCATGCTGCGTGAGGCTGAGGAGGGCGTCTGCGCGGCGCACGGGCTTTTGCCGGAGCAGGTGAAGGTGGTAGCGGAGCTTGATACGTCCGACCCCTCCTCTGTACGGGTGAAAAAGGCGCAGGTGAGGCTGTCGGGGGTGGACGGAGAAACTGCCGGAACCATCCGGGAGGAGCTGGAGAAGATGTTTATGTGCAGCGTGACGGTGTCTGCGGCAGACAGAGAGGGGAATGGCAATGAAGAATGAAGGGCGTGCCTTCTTTAAAACCGGAAATTTCTGGCTTCTTGTGGCGGGAATTGCCGCAGGACTCGGCTTGATTCTTTGGGGCAGCGCAGAAAGCGGCGGCGGACGGGACAGCAAGGCGGTCGAAACGGAGGAGGTATCGGTTCACAGCAAGGCGCTGGAGGCATATGAGAAGGAGCTGGAGGGAAAAATCCGGGGACTTTTGAGCGGTTTGGAGGGGGTTTCCGATATTTCCGTGATGGTGACGTTTGAATCCGGGAGTGAATATGTATTCGCACAGGATCAGAACGGAGAACAGAAGAGTTATGTGGTGATTGACGACGGAGGGGACGACAAGACGGTTTTGCTGAAGGAAATATATCCGAGGGTGCGCGGGATTGCAGTGGTCTGCAAGGGCGGGAGCAATGCGGCGGTGCAGGAACGGATCATCCGGCTGCTTTGTTCGCTGTTCGATCTGCCGAGCAACCGCGTATTCGTGGGCGGATGAGCGGGGCGGATGCGCTTTTGTTTAAACGGGGAAACGCTGCGGGGGAGAGACTTCTGATGTGATAAAACGCCGGCGGAAGCATAATCGCCACCGCCGGTAAACGAAAAAATCCGATCGGGATTTTGACAGACAAAGCCTCCGCTTCTCCCTGTACGGGAGAAGCGGAGGCTCATAAGCGCCAAACGCGGCGCGGAGTGGCGCCGTTTGGCTTGGCACCGGAAAAAATATCTTTCCTTTACACCTACACCATTACACCATGTTGGTATATCCCATCAGGTATCGGTCAACCTCCCGCGCGCTTGCCCTTCCTTCGGCGATTGCCCAGACAACCAGCGACTGTCCGCGGCGCATATCCCCTATGGCAAAAATCTTTTCGCGATCCGTCCGGAAAGAGCCCTCCGGTGTGCGCACGGTTCCGCGCTCGCTTCTGGCAACGTCGAATGCTTCCGGAATGTATGGCATGCATCCCGTAAAGCCTGCCGCAATCAAAAGAAGCTCGCACGGAAGCGTTTCCTCCGTGCCGGGAATTTCGGAAAGGATGCTTTTCCCGGTCGCGGGATCACGCTTCATTTCCGTCCGGACCGTGGTGATGGCGACAAGTGCGCCGGAGTCGTTTTTGATGCATTCCTTCACGGTCGTCTGATAGCACCGCGGATCATGTCCGAAAACGGCAATGGCTTCCTCCTGACCGTAGTCCGTTTTGCAGACGCGCGGCCACTGAGGCCATGGATTGGAGGGGAGCCGGGTATCCGGCGCCTTCGGCATAATCTCCAGCTGTGTGACCGAGGCACAGCCGTGCCGCAGACAGGTTCCGACACAGTCGTTGCCCGTATCGCCTCCGCCGATGATGACAACGTGTTTGCCCTTTGCGGAAAGGAAGCTTCCCTCCGTCAGACCGTTTTGCAGAAGGCTGCGTGTTGTGGAGGAAAGAAAATCCACTGCGAAGTAAATTCCCGCAGCATCTCTGCCCGGCACATGAATATCACGCGGATTTTTTGCGCCGCAGGCGAGAATGACGGCGTCATAGCTGTCTGTCAGCTCCTTGGCTGTGATATCTTTTCCGACATCGGTTCCGGTGAAGAAGGTGATTCCTTCCTCCTTCATCAGATCGATCCTGCGCATGACGATCTGCTTGTCCAGCTTCATATTCGGAATGCCGTACATCAGAAGACCGCCCGGACGGTCTTCTTTTTCATAAATCCAGACGCTGTGTCCGCGCCGGTTCAGGCAGTCCGCAGCCGCCAGCCCTGCCGGACCGGAGCCGACGACAGCAACCCGCTTTCCGGAGCGGACCCCGGGAATTCTCGGCTTGATATACCCCTCCGAAAAGCCGTGCTCAATGATTGCAAGCTCGTTTTCCCGCACAGTGACCGGGTCCCCGTTCATACCGCAGGTGCAGGCGGCTTCGCAGAGCGCAGGGCAGACCCGACCGGTGAATTCCGGGAAATTGTTGGTTTTGTACAGACGGTCGAGCGCATGCTCCCAGTTTCCGGCGTACACCTCATCGTTCCATTCCGGAATCAGATTGTGCAGGGGACAGCCGGAGACCATGCCGCCGAGCGTCATGCCGGACTGGCAGAAGGGGACGCCGCAGTTCATGCAGCGTGCGCCCTGCTTCTGCCGCTCTTCCGGATCAAGCTCCGGGTGAAATTCAGAGAAGCCTTTGATGCGCTCCTCCGGCTTGAGTGCGGGCTTGTTTTGTCTTTGATATTCAAGAAATCCTGTCGGTTTTCCCATTTGACGGATACCGTCCTTTCCTTGGATGACGGACCGGAATGCCGAGGTACACAATCGGGTACGTTCGGAATGCCGTTCGTTTCAGGTGTTCTGCATGGCATAGAATGCATCGATTTCCGCCTGCTCGCGCGTCAGTCCCTTTTCCTCGGACTGACCGATCAGCATCAGCATACGGCTGTAATCGTTCGGGATGATCTTTTTGAAATAGGGCAGATATCGGTCAAAATCCGCAAGGATTCTTGCGGCAAGCGCCGAACCGGTTTCCTTTCGGTGCTTTGCGATCATTTCCTTCAGCTCGGCAATGTCGTGCGGCTCCGATACCTCGGTCATGGAGACCATTTTTTTGTTCAGATGCAGATAAAAATCGTGTCTTGGATCCAGAACATAGGCAACGCCTCCGCTCATTCCGGCGGCGAAGTTCTTGCCGGTCGGACCGAGAATGACGACTCTGCCGCCCGTCATGTATTCACAGCCGTGATCTCCGCAGCCCTCTGCCACGGCATAGGCTCCGGAATTTCTGACGCAGAAGCGCTCTCCGGCGATGCCGTTTATATAAGCCTCGCCTGCCGTTGCACCGTACAGCGCCACATTGCCGACAATGATGTTATCCTCTGCCCGGAACGCACTGTTTTCCGGAGGAGAGACAATCAGGCGTCCGCCGGACAGTCCCTTTCCGAAATGGTCGTTGGAATCGCCGATAAGCCGCATCGTCATCCCCTTCGGGATGAAGGAACCGAAGGATTGTCCGCCTCCTCCGCGGCAGAGGACGGTAAAGGTATCGTCCGGCAGCGATTGTCCGAACCGGCGGGTGATTTCGGAGCCGAGAATGGTTCCGAGCGTCCGGTTTGTGCTGGAAACGGAAAGTGAAACGGTCTGCGGCTTTCCGGTTTTCAGAGAGGACGCGAATTTTTTCAGCAGAACGCTTTCGTCCAGCGTATTTTCCAGATGAAAATCATAGACCTTATCCGGCTCAAAATGCATTGCCTCTGCGCCCGGCTTCTGGGACAGCAGACAGGAGAGACTGACGGAGGATGCCTTGCTGTCCGGCTTTTCTCTGACGTACAGGAGGTCAGAGCGTCCGACCAGCTCGTTCACGGTCCGGATGCCGAGCTTTGCCATAATCTCGCGAAGCTCCTCGGCAATGTAGTTCATGAAGTTCATCACATATTCCGGCTTTCCGCGGAAGCGGCACCGGAGCGCGGGGTTCTGTGTTGCCACGCCGACAGGACAGGTGTCCAGATTGCAGACGCGCATCATGACGCAGCCCATTGTGACCAGCGGAGCCGTCGCAAAGCCGAATTCCTCCGCGCCGAGCATGGCGGCAATGGCGACATCTCTGCCGCTCATCAGCTTTCCGTCGGTTTCCAGCACAATGCGGGAGCGGAGTCCCTCCCGGATCAGCGTCTTATGCGCCTCCGCAACGCCAAGCTCCCAGGGAAGTCCGGCATTGTGAATGGAGGAGGCGGGAGCCGCTCCGGTTCCGCCGTCATAGCCGGAGATGAGAACCACCTGCGCACCTGCCTTGGCAACCCCCGCCGCAATGGTGCCGACACCTGCCTCCGAGACGAGCTTGACAGAGATTCTTGCCTCCCGATTGGCATTTTTCAGGTCGAAAATGAGCTGCGCAAGGTCCTCGATGGAGTAGATGTCATGGTGCGGCGGCGGGGAAATCAGGGAGACGCCCGGGGTGGAGTGGCGCGTTTTTGCAATCCACGGATAGACCTTTTTGCCGGGCAGATGCCCGCCCTCTCCGGGCTTTGCACCCTGCGCCATTTTGATCTGGATCTCCTTTGCGCTGACCAGATATTCGCTGGTGACGCCGAATCTTCCGGATGCAACCTGCTTGATTGCGCTTCCGCGTTCGGTGCCGAGCCGTTCCGGCATTTCGCCGCCCTCGCCGGAGTTTGATTTTCCGCCGAGACGGTTCATGGCGATTGCCATGCACTCATGCGCTTCCTGTGAAATGGAGCCGTAGGACATGGCGCCCGTTTTGAAGCGCTTTACGATTTCAGTGACCGGTTCGACCTCCTCCGGCGGGATGCCGCCGTTTTCCGCCCAGCGCAGACCGAGGAGTCCGCGCAGCGTATGCGGACGTCTTTCATCGTCCACCATGGCGGTATATTCCTTAAAGCGGCTGTAGCTGCCGGTTTGCGTTGCTTCCCGCAGGGCGATGATGGTTTCCGGATTGTAGAGGTGATCCTCCGTATCGGTCCCGCTGCGGAGCTTATGTCTGCCTACCGAGTCCAGCGTGGTGTCCACGCCGAGACCGAGCGGGTCAAAGGCGTGGCTGTGCCGCCATTCCACATCGTTTTCAATATCCTTCAGGCTGATGCCGCCGACCTTGCTGACGGTATTGGTGAAATAGTGATCGATTACCTCCCGGCTGACGCCGACCGCCTCGAAAATCTGCGCGGACTGATAGGATTGCAGTGTGGAGATGCCCATTTTGGCTGCAATCTTCACAATTCCGCTCAGAATAGCGCGGTTATAGTCCCGGATTGCGGTGTAGGGGTCCTTGTCCAGCATGTTCCGCGCAATGACCTCTTCGATGCACTCATGCGCGAGATACGGGTTGACTGCGCGCGCACCGTACCCGAGCAGCGTTGCAAAATGATGTACATCACGCGGCTCCGCACTCTCCAGAATGATGGAAACTGCCGTGCGCTTTTTGGTGCGGATCAGATACTGCTCCATTGCGGAAACGGCAAGCAGCGAGGGAATGGCGACATGGTTTTCATCGACGCCGCGGTCCGACAGGATGATGATATTGGCGCCGCTGCGGTAGGCGCGGTCGCAGCTGACAAACATGCGGTCGATTGCCTTTGCAAGGGAGGTGTTTTTATAATAGAGCAGGGAAACGGTCTCTACACGGAAGCCGGGGCGCTTCATTTCCTTGATTTTCAGCAGATCGATGCTTGTCAGGATCGGATTGCGGATTTCAAGCACCGTGCAGTTTTCCGGACGCTCCTCAAGAAGATTTCCGTCGCTGCCGACGTAAACCGTGGTATCTGTTACGATTTCCTCCCGCAGAGAATCGATCGGAGGGTTCGTCACCTGTGCAAACTGCTGCTTGAAATAGCAAAAGAGCGGCGGATGAGCTTCCGACAGCACGGCAAGCGGAATATCTGCTCCCATGGAGGCAATCTGCTCCGTACTGTTTTTTGCCATCGGAATAATCGCAGAGCGGATATCCTCATAGGTATAGCCGAATGCCTTATACAGCCGGTCGCGCTCCTTCTGCGTGCAGGAGGGCACCTTTTTGTTCGGAATCGCAAGATCACTCAGGTGAACCAGATAGCGGTCCAGCCACTCGCCGTAGGGACTGCGTGCTGCATAGCTTTCCTTGCATTCCTCGTCAGATATGATCCTTCCGGCGCCTGTATCGATTAAAAGCATTTTTCCGGGCTCCAGACGTGCCTTTTTCACGATTTTTTCCGGCGCGATATCCAGAACGCCGACCTCGGAGGAAAGAATCAGCGTTCCTTCATCGGTGATATAATACCGGGAAGGGCGAAGCCCGTTCCGGTCCAGAACGGCACCTGCCAGAACGCCGTCGGAGAAGAAGATAGCGGCAGGACCGTCCCACGGCTCCATCATGGTAGCATAATAATGGTAGAGGTCGCGTTTGGAGCGGCTGATATTCTGGTCATTCCGCCATGCCTCCGGGATTGTCATCATGACGGCAAGGGGCAGCTCGATTCCGTTCATGACCAGAAACTCCAGAGTGTTGTCCAGCATAGCGGAATCGGAGCCGGCAATATTGATGACCGGCAGAATCTTGTCCATATCGTCCTGCATGATGGGGGAGGACATGGTTTCCTCCCTTGCGAACATGCGGTCCGCATTGCCTCGGATGGTGTTGATTTCGCCGTTGTGCAGAATCAGACGGTTCGGATGCGCGCGCTCCCAGCTCGGGGTGGTATTTGTGGAAAAGCGGGAATGCACCATGGCGATGGCACTGACATAGTCCTCACTTTGCAGGTCCGGGTAAAAGCGCCGCAGCTGGGAAACCAGAAACATGCCCTTATACACCACGGTCCGGGAGGAAAGGGATGCCACATAGGTGTTGTCGTTTGACTGCTCGAATACCCGTCTTACAACGTAAAGCCTCCGGTCAAAGGGAAGTCCGCGCGGCGTTTTTGCGGGTCGCGCAAGAAAGCACTGCATGATATGCGGCATGCAGCCGCGGGCGCGGCTGCCGAGGATTTCCGGACATACGGGGACCTCGCGCCAGCCGAGAAAGGGAACACCCTCCTTTTCGGCAATCAGTTCAAACATTTTCTGCGCCTGCATGCGCGCAAGGGTGTCCGGCGGGAAAAAGAACATGCCGACGCCGAAGTCTCCCTCTTCTCCGAGCGCAATGCCGACGGCTTCCGCCGCTTTGGAGAAAAACCGATGGGAGATCTGCAGCAAAATGCCCACGCCGTCGCCCGTCTCGCCGGAGGCATCCTTGCCGGCACGGTGCTCCAGCTTTTCCACAATGTGCAGTGCATCGTCAAGCACCTGATGGCTTTTGTTTCCGCGGATGTTGACCACCGCGCCGATTCCGCAGGCATCGTGCTCTCTTGCGGGGTCATAAAGTCCGGTGTAAGCGCTCTGCCCGCGATCCGGAACCTCCGGAAGGACACGTTCGGGCATGCGCGGTGCAGACTCCTTTTGCGGTCGGCTGATTTTCTGATACTGCATAAAGAAATTCCTTTCCGTTAAGAGACGAATGATCGGACTGCCGCATTTTGACGCGGCAGTCCGGAAAAGTGCATCTGACAAAGACATTCCGGCATGTTTGTCCGGAATCCGGCAGGCTGGCGGTCCAAGGGAGCAGAGCCGTCGGTGTTCGGACCGGGCGGCACCTGCCCGCTTTGTTTCCGCAGCTGCGGCAGGAATGCGGGGGCATTTTTGCCCGACTCCGCGCCCGGGGCGCAGGGTGCCGCTTAAATGCCGGAGTCTCCGTAGTTTGACAGCACGCGCGCGGACGGGTCGTTTACCTTGCAGCCGTCCCAGCTTTGGTTCGGCATCCAGAATCCGGAGATCATTTCAGCCTGTCCGGGATAATACGTTTCAAACAGATCGCGGTAGAGAAGCGACTCCTTGGTGAAGGGAGGGGCAAAGCTGTATTTTTCACAGCCCTTCCGGAACGCTTCGTCTGTATAGGTCTTTTCTGCCAGCTCCTTCAGGTCATCGACCATGGAGTGTCCGACGGCATCGCTGAAGGCTGCTTTTTCACGGTTCAGAATCGATTCCGGGAGATAATCCCCCGCAAAGGCTCTCCGGAGCAGATATTTTCCCTTGTGGTAGATGTTCTGCTTTATGGCGGGGTCAATGCTCATGACATAGCGGACAAAATCCAGATCGCCGAACGGAACGCGGGCCTCCAAGGAGTTTGCCGAAATGCAGCGGTCGGCACGCAGGACATCATACATATAAAGCTCCCGCACGCGCTTTTCCGCTTCCCGCTGAAACGCCATATCGTCCGGGGCAAAGTCTGTGTATTTATAACCGAACAGCTCATCCGAGATTTCTCCGGTAAGCAGCACGCGGATGTCGGTATGCTCGTGGATATATTTGCAGACCAGATACATTCCGACAGAAGCGCGGATGGTCGTGATATCATAGGTTCCGAGAATGGAGACAACGGTCGGGAGCGCATCGATTACGTCCTGCGGCGTCATGATGACCTCTGTGTGATCGGCGTGAATATAATCGGCAACCTGACGGGCATATTTCAGATCGATGGCGTCCTCCGACATGCCGATGGCAAAGGTTCTAAGCCGCTTTCCCGGACCGAGAATCCGCGATGCCACCGCACACACAAGGGAAGAATCCAAGCCGCCGCTGAGCAGAAAGCCGAGCGGTGCATCGGCATCCAGCCGCTTTTCTATGCCGGCAGTCAGCCTGTGACGGATCTCTCCGCAGATCAGGTCCAGACTCCCTGTCCGGAAGGCGGGAACCGCCGTCATGTCTGCGTATCGGACAAAACGTCCGTCTTCCCAATAGCAGCCCGGCGGGAAGGGCATGATCTTGTCCGAAAGTCCGATCAGGTTTTTGGCTTCCGATGCAAAAAGAATGCTTCCTTCCCTGTCAAAGGCATAAAACAGCGGGCGGATTCCGATCGGATCGCGGGCTGCGATAAACCTGCGCTTTTCCGCATCCCAGATTACCATGGCAAATTCCGCGTCCAGCATGGAAAACATCTGCGTGCCGTATTCGCGGTAGAGCGGAAGGATGATTTCACAGTCGGAGTCGCTTTGGAAGGTGTATCCCTCCCGCTTCAGCTTGTCCCGCATGGCGCGGAAGCCGTACAGCTCTCCGTTGCAGACCGCATAGCTTCCGTTCAATGAGAAGGGCTGCATGCCGCTTTCGTTGAGGTCCATGATGGCAAGACGGTGGAAGCCCATCAGCCCTGCGCCCGTATCGATGATTCTTGACATATCCGGACCGCGTGAAACCGTCCGGTCAAAGCCTTCTTTGAATTCTGCGGGAGAAAGCAGTGTTCCCGCATAGGTCATAATTGAACACATAATGCGATATCCTCTTGTTCTGAAAAAGTAATGGGGTGCACTGCCCGGAAAAAGCAGCATGCGGGCTCCGGCAGGGCAGTGGCAGGCTTTGCAATTGCCGGATCCGGTTTGCAGGCAGAGGACGGTGTCGGTGCGGACGTCACCCGAAAAGGTGGCAAATACGGGGCTGCCGCAAAACGGATGCTCCGTATTTTGTGACAACCCCATAAAGGTCTTTTGGCATGGCCCAGGACTGCGGTGCAGGACAACCCGGATTTGACGCATGAAAAGCCGGCTTTCAGACGGGGAACGCGAGATTCCCCTGCGCCTTGCGGTTCAGCGGACGCCAAACAGAAGCTCGCCGTAGGTGGGATACGGCCAATAAGCGGAGGAGGTCAGCGTTTCAAGCGCATCTGCCGCCTCACGCAGCTTTCCCATAACCGGAATGACGGTATCCTTGTAGTACATCGAAAGCTCGGAGGAATCCGCGATATCCGCAGTTTTCTTCATATCCTCCTCCAGCTCCTTCAGGGCAGTATATGCTGCGTCTGCACGGTCAGACAGCGCACGGACGGCGTCCTCTTCAAATTTTGCACCAAGCCCGATTTCCTTTTTGTTCTTGAAGGCTTCGGTCAGGGAAGCGGCATATGCGCTGACTGCGGGCAGAATGTCCCGGCGTGCCATTTCGATCATGGTGCGCGCCTCTATGCCGAGCAGCTTGGAATAGCTTTCCTCCATGATCTCAAAGCGCGAGCGGAGCTCGGTTTCGCTGAAGACCTTGTGCGAGGTGAAGAGTGCGATATTTTTTTCTTTCAGAAGATAGGGCAGGCAGTCCGGGGTGGTTTTCAGGTTGAGCAGACCGCGGCGCTCCGCCTCTTTGATCCATGCATCGTCATAGCCGTTTCCGTTGAAGATAATGCGGTCATGCTCCTTGATCGTATCCCGGATCAGGTCATGCAGCGCAGCCTTGAAATCTGCGGCAGGCTCCAGAATATCGGCGAACTGCCTGAGCTCCTCTGCCACCGCGGTGTTCAGAACGGTGTTGGCATCGGCCACAGATGCGGAGGAGCCGAGCATACGGAATTCAAATTTATTTCCGGTGAATGCAAACGGAGAGGTGCGGTTCCGGTCCGTGGTATCCTTCGGGAACCGGGGCAACACGTGTACGCCGACCTTGAGCAGCTCCTTCTCCCGTGCGCCGTAAGGCGTATCGTTCTTGATGGATTCCAGAACCTCGTTCAGCTCCTCGCCGAGGAACATGGAGACGACTGCGGGCGGTGCCTCGTTTGCACCGAGCCGATGGTCATTTCCGGCGGAGGCGACCGAGATTCGGAGCAGGTCCTGGTATTCGTCCACCGCCTTGATTACGGCGGCAAGGAACAGAAGGAACTGTGCGTTTTCTGCGGGGGTTTCTCCCGGATTCAGCAGGTTTACGCCGGTGTCCGTAGAGATCGACCAGTTGTTGTGCTTGCCGGAGCCGTTGACGCCTTCAAAGGGCTTTTCGTGCAGCAGGCAGACCAGATCGTGCTTTTTTGCGACCTTCTGCATCAGTTCCATGGTCAGCTGGTTGTGATCTGTGGCAATGTTGGTTGTGGCAAAGATCGGTGCAAGCTCATGCTGTGCGGGCGCAACCTCGTTGTGCTCGGTCTTTGCCAGAATGCCGAGCTTCCAGAGCTCGTCGTTCAGGTCCTTCATGAATGCGGCAACCCGGGGCTTGATGACGCCGAAATAGTGATCCTCCAGCTCCTGCCCCTTCGGCGGCTTTGCGCCGAACAGCGTTCTGCCGGTATAGATCAGGTCCTTTCTGCGGTCGTAAAGCTCCTTCGGAATCAGAAAATATTCCTGCTCCGGTCCGACCGTGGTCTTGACGGACAGCACATTTTCATTTCCGAACAGCTTCAGGACGCGGAGCGCCTGCTTGTTGATTGCCTCCATGGAGCGGAGCAGGGGCGTCTTTTTGTCCAGTGCCTCTCCGCCATAGGAACAGAATGCGGTGGGGATGCAGAGCACATGGTCCTTGATAAACGCATAGGACGTCGGGTCCCATGCGGTATAGCCGCGTGCTTCAAAGGTTGCGCGCAATCCGCCGGACGGGAAGGAGGACGCGTCCGGCTCGCCCTGAATCAGCTCTTTGCCGGAAAACTCCATAATCACACGTCCGTCATCGGTCGGGGAAATAAAGCTGTCGTGCTTTTCGGCGGTGATGCCGGTCATGGGCTGGAACCAGTGCGTATAATGTGTTGCGCCGTGCTCAATCGCCCAATCCTTCATGGCGTTCGCAACGACATTTGCCACATTGATATCCAAACGCTTTCCGATCTGATTTGCCTGACGAAGCGCTTTGTATGTTTCTTTTGGCAGTCTCTGCTTCATGACTGCATCGTTGAATACCTGCGATCCGAAAATATCTGCTACTGTGCTCATAACGGCATCTCCTTTGATTGAAAAAATAAAAACGGCAAAGACAGTCGGACCCTCTTGTCCACGACGCCTTTGCCGTTTCAATGATGTCATTATACACGCGTCTTTGCGGATTGTCAAGAGGCTTTTTGAAAAAAATGCAAGGATTTGCAGAATTCTGTCCGGAATATGCCCGGTCGGAGCAAGGCGGCTCTGTGTCACATATAATGGAATAATTAAAATAGGAAGACAGCGTTTTGCCGCATGCCGTTTTGCTTACTGTCCGGTGTAATTGAACGGGAAAACGGAAGCCCCGCAGAAGAAACGGGAGACGGCAGGGGGCAGCCGCTTTCGGAATCGGTCAAAATATCCTAATTGACGGTTAGCTTAGACTAACTTTTTGTCAAGGGTGATAAAAGTGCAAAATGCGGCATTTTTTTTGAAAAAATCTCTTGACAGAAGGCGTAAAAGCATGTATTATAATTCATAGTTAGCGGAGGCTAATTGATTTTTAGAGCGGTGGTTAGCGATTGCTAATTGTCGGAAAACGAGGTAACTATGATTCCACTTTGTTTTGCCGAGATCGGCGAGGAAAACACGATCAGAAAAATCGGCGGGAGTCCGGAAGTCAAAAAGCATCTTGAGAATCTTGGATTTGTGGTTGGCGGAAGCGTTACGATCATCAATTCTCTCGGCGGCAATGTGATTGTGAATGTGAAAGAGTCAAGAGTTGCGATCAGCGAGGAAATGGCGAAAAAGATTATGGTATGACGGTGGAGAACACCTTTGCTTTGCATGAACGGCGGATGCCTGCGGAAAAGGCTGCGGTCTGCGCCGGCACAGGGCTGCATACACAAGCACAGTATCGGAAAACAGAAAAGGGGGATTTACGGTATGAACACATTGAAATCTGCAAAGATCGGGGAGACATACAAGGTCGTCAAGCTCCACGGAGAGGGAGCGGTCAAGCGCCGTATCATGGATATGGGACTGACCCGCGGCGTGGAGGTGTATGTCCGGAAGGTAGCTCCTTTGGGCGACCCGATTGAAGTGACCGTGCGCGGTTATGAGCTTTCACTCCGCAAGGCGGATGCCGACATGGTTGAGGTTGAATAAGATCGAAGGACAGCTCTTTCGGTCGTCCTTGCGGTCTTTTTGCCGAACGACGGCGGCTCCGCTTTACAAGGCGAGAGCGGTTCTGCAAGGATAGTTATGAAAAGCGGCTTAGGCGGGGGTTCGTGTCCCCCCTGTTTCAAGGGCACGAATTAGCGTATGCTAATCAAATGAAAGAGAGGATTACGGATATGGATATACGGATTGCGCTTGCCGGAAACCCGAACAGCGGTAAGACAACACTGTTCAATGCGCTGACCGGCTCCAACCAGTTCGTAGGAAACTGGCCGGGTGTTACGGTTGAAAAGAAAGAGGGTAAGCTGAAGAAGCATGAGGGGGTTGTGATTACCGACCTTCCCGGTATTTACTCCCTGTCGCCCTACACGCTGGAAGAGGTTGTTGCGAGAAATTACCTGATCGGAGAGCGTCCGGATGCAATTCTCAATATCATCGACGGGACAAACCTGGAAAGAAACCTCTATCTGACCACGCAGCTCGTAGAGCTTGGGATTCCGGTGGTCATTGCCATTAATATGATGGATGTGGTCCGCAAGAACGGGGATAAGATCAACACGGAGGAGCTTTCCAGACAGCTCGGCTGCAAGATCGTTGAAATCTCCGCACTGAAGGAGACCGGCATTATGGAGGCTGCCGAGGCTGCCATTGATGCGGCAAAGCATGGCAAGACCATTCCGCAGCACAGCTTTTCGGGCTGCGTGGAGCATGCCATTGCTCACATAGAAAAGGCTGCCGTACATGAGCTGCCGGAGGAGCAGCAGAGATGGTATGCCATCAAGATCTTTGAACGCGATGATAAGGTGCTTGCGGGTCTGAAGATCGATGAGGCAACGAAACAGCACATTGAGCAGGATATCGCGGCTGCCGAGAAGGAGCTGGATGACGATTCCGAGTCCATCATTACGAACGAGCGGTATGTTTACATTGCCTCTATCATCAAGGCGTGCTATAAAAAGAAGAACGCAGGAAAGCTTTCCACCTCCGATAAGATTGATAAGGTTGTGACGAACCGCTGGCTCGGTCTTCCGATTTTTGCGGTCGTGATGTTCCTTGTATACTACATTGCAATGGTTGCCGTGGGTGCGCCCGCAACAGACTGGGCAAACGACGGCGTGTTCGGAGACGGCTGGCACCTCCTTTGGATCGGATCGAAGGACTATGAGGATGCCGCCGGTGAATACGGCGATGCCATGAATGCGGTCAACGGTTTTGTGGAGGTCGATCCGGAAGCGGAAGGATTTGATCCCGCACAGGTGCTTGAGCAGCTTAAGGCGTTCAAGCCTGATTCCGAGGATGCGGTCGGAACGGTTACCGTGGAGGATGAGGAAACGCTGGAGCAGACCGAGATGCGCGTGTATTACTCCGAGATTCCCGAATCCGTCAAAAACGACAAGAAGGATACGGACTACATTCCGGTTACATATCTGGAAGCAGTGGAGTATTTTGAGGCAAAGAACAGCGAATTTTCCGAGCCGGATCCTGCGGATTACGGTGTTTGGGTCCCCGGCATTCCTGCACTGATCGGCAATGCTCTGAAGGTTGACTCTGACAATCCCGTTTGCCCGGAATGGCTCAGCGGTCTGATTCTTGACGGTATCGTAGCCGGTGTCGGCGCGGTGCTCGGCTTTGTTCCGCAGATGCTGGTGCTCTTCCTGATGCTTGCCTTCCTGGAGGCTTGCGGTTACATGGCTCGTATCGCATTCGTCCTTGACCGTGTGTTCCGTAAATTCGGACTCTCCGGCAAATCCTTTATTCCGATGCTGATCGGTGTCGGCTGCGGCGTTCCCGGTATTATGGCATCGCGTACCATTGAAAATGAACGTGACCGCCGTATGACAATCATGACAACGACCTTTATCCCCTGCGGTGCAAAGGTTCCCTTCATCGCGATGATCGCGGGCGCGCTTTTCGGCGGCTCTGCATGGGTTGCAACCTCGGCGTACTTTATCGGTATGGCTGCTATCATCGTGTCCGGTATTATGCTGAAGAAGACGAAGATGTTTGCCGGCGAACCTGCTCCCTTCGTCATGGAGCTTCCGGCTTACCACTGGCCGACTGTGGGCAATGTGCTTCGCTCCATGTGGGAACGCGGCTGGTCCTTTATCAAAAAGGCTGGTACGATCATTCTTCTTTCCACGATTCTGGTGTGGTTCACGACCTACTTCGGTGTGGCAGAGGACGGAACCTTCCGTCTGCTCAGCGAGGATGAGATTGACAGATCCATACTTGCTGCGATCGGCGGCGTTCTTGCCTGGATCTTCAAGCCGCTTGGCTGGGGCAACTGGAAGGCTGCTGTGGCTTCCATCACCGGTCTTGTCGCAAAGGAAAACATCGTCGGTACGCTCGGCATCCTTTACGGCGGCGGAGAGGGAACCGTGTATCAGAACATTGCGGAAGCTTTCTCCAACGGCGTGATCGGTTATTCCTTCCTGGTATTCAACCTGCTGTGCGCTCCCTGCTTTGCGGCAATCGGTGCAATCAAGCGTGAGATGAACAACGCAAAGTGGACCTGGTTCGCAATCGGATATCAGTGCGGCTTTGCGTATGCAATTGCTCTCATGATCAATCAGTTCGGCGGTATCTTCACCGGAAATGTGAATGTGATCGGTCTGATCTGCGCAGTGGCAGTGCTTGGCTTCATGATCTACATGCTGGTTCGTCCTTATAAGGAAGCAACGAAGCTGACCACAAAGCTGTAAAAAAATTCGTTTTGTGAAAGGAGTCTGTCTTGTATGTTTGCATGGATCGCTGAAAATATTGTTACCATTCTGATCTGCCTGGTGCTTGCCCTTGTTGTGACTGCAATTATTGTGAAGCTGATCAGGGATCGGCGGAAGGGAAAGTCCTCTTGCGGCTGTAACTGTGCGCATTGCGCAATGGCGGGCTCCTGCCACAAGAAATAACAGTCAGGGGAGGCGGCTTGCCTCCCCTTTGTATTTCCGCAGAGGTGAGAAATGGTAGATCGGAAAACGCTGAGTGCCTCGCAGATCCGGTATCTTCTGACGATGAAAAAGCTTCAGGAGGAGGGCGGCGAAGGAATCCGGCTGACGGATATCGCTGCGGCGCTGCGGCTTTCAAAGCCGAGCGTTCACAATATGATGGACACCTTTTCCGCAATGGGGCTTGTGATGCGGGAATCCTACGGAGTCTGCTGCTTTACCGGGGAAGGCGAGGCGGCAGCGCAGAGATACAGCCGGTATTATGACTCTGTGTCGGCGCTTCTTGCGGACTGCTTTCCCGAGGAGACGGATATCCGGCGCGCAGTCTGTATGCTGCTGGCTGAAATTCCGGACGAAAAGCTGGAATACCTGTGCCGGGAGAAAAGGGCGGCGGAAAAGCCCTTGGAAAGAGGATAGCTTCGCTGCCGGATGCGCCGTGTGTTCCCGGGGCGGGCGCGAAACGCCTCGGCAGGCTGCATGGCATATTCATATGAAACAAAAAGGCTGCGCGGAAGCTCCATTTGCAGGAATCCGGAGGAGGATGCTTTTGGCAGAGGGCAGAAGGCGCGCAATCCTCCGGCAGAACAGCTGAAAAGCGGGGCAACCGGTTCGGCAGGAAGCATATGCGGGACAGAAAGCGTCTCTGAGCGGCAGAAAGAAACAAATAAACAACACGCATTGTTTTGGGTGCGGAATTCAGGACGGAAGGGGAGAAGTTACATGCTTCGGATCACATTAAAAATTGACGGTATGGCTTGCGGGATGTGCGAGGCGCATATCAACGATGCCGTGCGGCAGAATTTTCGGGTAAAGAAGGTTACATCCTCCTATAAAAAGGGGGAGACCGTGATTCTGGCGGAGCAGGCGCCGGAGGAAGAAAGGCTGCGTGCCGTGATTGACGGAACGGGGTATGTGCTGAAGGAGATGCACTGCGAGACGGCTTCGGAAGGCGGCTCCGGCTTGTTTGGGTGGTTGAGACGTAAATAAATCGCATGCAGCGCGGGGGGAGAACGGATGATCGGCACGCCGCTCTGCGGCGGGACGGGCGGGCATCGGACGGTGCGGACCTGTGAAAAGGAGATGATACGGATGGATGGAAAGCTTTTTGCGGTGATTCTGGTTACAGCTGGGCTGTTTGCGGGCTTGCGGTATCTTGTTTCGCTTGTTTGCCGGAGTGTACTTCGGACGGCGCCTCAAACCGGCTGCCCTGCATACGGATACGGCTCTGACCGCTATCGGAGCTCACCGAAAAACGCTGGGGCTTATGCGGAGATGCTCCGGATGCTCCGCAGCGCGGTCAGGGGAAAATGTGTGCTGGAGCTGGCGGCAGGAAGCGGAATGCTTGCGCCCCATGTTGTGCACAGTGCGAAAATGATAGAAGCCGTGGATTCCTCCGAAAGCCGGTTGGAGGCGCCGGAGCGGGAGAATACCTCCGCAAAGCTCCATTATTCCGTGCATGACATGACGCATCTGCCGTATGCAGATGAAACGTTTGATGCGGTAATTCTGTTTGATGTACAGCACAGCACCGGGGAGCCGGAAAAGGTGCTTGCCGAGGCAAAGCGGGTTTTGACCGGGAACGGAAGCCTGCTTTTGCCTGCCGTTGCGGACGGCGGGCGGGGCGGCGCATCCGAGGCGGCGGCAGCATATTTCCGGTTTTTACAGGAAAACGGGCTGCTTCTGCGAAAAAGCGTTATCTGGAGCGGTGCCGGACCGCTTGCCTATGCGGAATGCGGAAAATCCGGGACGAAGGAAGAGGCTCTGCTTTGACGGTGCCGCCTGCGGACCTGCTCCGGCGGTCGGCGGGCTGGACTGTGCAGCGGATGAAAAGGATACGGGAACATGCAAACGAAGAAATATGAGGTCTTTCCGGGGATTAGTTTGCTGTACCGGAGCGCTGCGCTTCGGGAGGAGGCTCCGGGAGAAGAAAAGAAGGATACTGTTTTTGAAATCAGCCATTGCAAAGAGGGAAGAGCCGAGTGCCGTATGCGGAGCGCCTACTTTACGCTCTCGCCCGGAGATCTGGCGATTGTCTGCGGCAGGGATCGGGAGCCGGGTGAGTTTTTTCCGCAGGGGGAGTATACGGGGATTACGGTTGTGATCGATACGGCGCGGACGCCGGAGTGTCTTTCCTGCTTTCTTAAGGACGTCAATGTCAGTCCGGCTGCTCTGATGCATCGTTTCTGCGATGGGGGAAGGTTTTATATTTCGCGCTCGGATCAGCGGATCGCACATATTTTTTCGGAGCTTTATTCGGTGCCGCAGGCGGTGCGGGACGGATATTACAAGATCAAGGTGATGGAGCTGATGCTTTTTCTGAGCACGCTGGATGTGTCAAGAAATGAAAATGCGGCGCATACGGTGTCGGAGGCACAGCTGGAGCTTGCCCGCGGAATCAGCGGATATCTTGTCGGGCATGCAGAGGGGCGTGTGACTCTGGAGCAGCTGTCTGCGGTGTTTCATGTGTCGGGCACCGGAATCAAGAACTGCTTCCGCTCCGTGTACGGTACATCGCCGCATGCTTATATGAGGACGTATAAAATGAAGCTCGCGGCAGACTTGCTGGTCCGGACCGATCAGAGCGTTTTGGAAATTGCCGGAAGCGTCGGGTTCGACAACGGCTCCAAATTTGCCAAAGCCTTTCGGGAGGTTATGGGGCTTTCCCCGCTTGCGTATCGGAAACAGCATACCGGGCGGGCTGCGGCTTTGGCAGACGGGGGAAAGGCGTGACGGTCCCCTTCTGTTAGAGAGAAAAAAGCCGGGCTGCCGATGATTGCAGTATTTCGGTCAGACCTTCTGCATGTCTGAAGCGGTCCGGTCCCGTTTTCCTGTTTTTGTGTTCCGATCCTCGGACGGTGCATGCCGCCAAGCCAAACGCAAAAGACGATGCCAAGAAACTCCGCCAAGAGTTTTCCCGACACCGTCTTTTCATTTCGGAATGCGGGTCTGACCGGCATTCACCCGCATATTTCTTCATAGATCAGACATCCGAAGCAGACGCCGCAGCCTCATGCAGGCTCCGATGCTCCTTTTTGTGCGGTCCGGCATGCCGCTCTGCGCAGGCTCCTTTTCGGATTCACAATTTCCGGAAAAGCCGTCTGAATTCTGCCGTCCCGACCGAAAACCGGCTTCCTGTGCCGTATCTGCGGTTTGACCGGCATTTTCGGAGACTGCTAAAAGCAAGCCGCTAAGAGAGCCGGCCTTGAATTTGCAGCCGGCATCCGTCATGACGGTCCGTATGTCCAGCTCGACAGACTGTCTGGGCGTCATCCGACCGGATTTGTGACCGTGCCGATGAAGATCGGAAGATTTGTGGCGTTATCCAGAATGACATACACAAACGGACGGTTCAGTGTGACGGAAACTGTCTCCGGCTCTGCCATTTCGGTCTTCATGGAAATGGCCGTTACAGCGCCCGCCTTGGTGCCTCTTGCATCCACGGTGATATTCGTTTTATGAATCACGCTGCCGATGAAGAGATTCCCATAGTCCGCATGCCCCATCGCGGTAAAATCGGCAGCCTCGCCGTCAAACGGGAGCGTCATCCCGAGGGACTTCAGCGCATCATTCATGCGGATCTCATACTGATAGTTGAATTTCGGCATTGCGGCGACGACATGGGTCCGTTTGGCTTGCTCCAGCGTGGACAAAAGTCCTTCGCCCGTCAGGGAGGAGACATATTCCGCAAGCGTCACGTCCTCCTTCGGCAAAAGCGCGGCAAAGCTGTAGCCGCTTGCATATTCCTTGATAAAACCGGTTGCCTTTCCGTCATCCAGATACAGTCCTTCGGTCGAATGCATCATGGAAACCGTCTGACGCGTGCCGTCAAGTGCGGTAAATATGCCGTCATATATGCTGTCCTTGTTGTATATTTCCTTCCATTCCGCATCAAACAGAACGGTGTTGATCAAAAACATCATGGTTTCCGGATCGATAGTGTCAAGGACCTTATCGATCATGCCGTCGGTGTTTTCCTTGACCCAGTGGTTGATGTCCTTGACGGTCTGGGTATCAAAGGGAGATTTGTACGCTGCGGCGCCGTAATAATCGGCGTTTGTCTGCAAAAAGGCTTTCTCCGCCGTAAAGCCCTGATCTCTGAACCAGATGGAGTTGGCAAGGCTCAGCTTTGCGTTCTGCTCAGAGGGCAGGCTGTGCATATAGGAATACAGATACGCATTGAGCGCCTCAAGCTCTCCGCCGAGCAGCTGTTCCATCTGTGCCCTGGTTTCGCCCTTGGCGCCGTTGGCGGTCATGGCAAGCGCAAGCATGACGGAAAGCGGGGAGATGAGGCTGTTTTTCTCGCTGTCCCGTGTTTTTTGGAAGAGCCTGACGGCAAAATCTGCGGCATTCTTTTTAAACGCATCGTCCACAGGCTTTTCCGCAGCGCTGCCGGGTGTGATTCCCTCCATCAGGTCCGTTGCCTGGACCCTGACGGAGCAGCCGGTCATGCCGAGTGCTCCGGCTGTCAGCAGCGACAAACACAAAAGCGCGGCAAGGATTCGTTTTGTAAGCATCGTGTCCTCCATTCTGACGCTGTGCGTCTGTGTAAACAGAAATTTTTATTGTTTGCGTTGTCTGGGGAAAGCCGCAAAGCGGCTTTCTGCCGGCGTGACGGTCTTTTGCTTCTATACATCGGGGTGCCGGAATGCGAAGGCTCCGAACGGGCATTTTTCGGGTCAAACAGCCGGAGCGCAAAGCGCCATGCACGGCAGCTTGCTGCAGTTCAGCCGGCTTTCTTCAATATTGGATTCCGAACAGATTGGACGGTTTGACGAACAGCGTGAAAACCGCAACGCTGCCGGTTTCCTCATCCGGTGAGAGCGAAACATACACGCCGTTTTTTCGGTAGCAGTATAAGCCGTCCGTTTTGCGGAAGCCTGCCTCTGTCAGAGCCTTGGCAAATGCCTCGGTGCTGTCTCCGACTCTGCATCCGAGGAGCGTGATGTCCGGATCGCCTACGACGATGTTTGTAATTCTGTTTTGCCCTGTCAGGGTATCCTGCCATTTGGAGACATAATAAATCACCCCGCCGCTTTTCTGCGCGTCAAAGTCGTTGTCATCGTTCCGACCGGCTTCTCCTTCGTATTTCCGGTCATAATAGCCGGTTATTCCGAAGCCGCCGATCAGACCGTATTCTCCCGAAAAATCAGGCGTTCTTTCAAGCAGGCGGAACGGGAGACCGGTATTTTTTGAGAGCTTTTCGGCTGTGATTCTTGTCGGAACTTCAAAAAGCGGAATCAAAAGAAGCAGAACAAGAAAAAGGAGGATTGCTGCAAAAAGGAGTACGCGGCGCATTGATTTTTTCATGTGTATGCCTCCTGTTTTTTGATTGCGGAATCGCGGGAGGAAAAGCCTTGTGAGCGTCGGGAGTGACGGGAACGCACACGCTTGCCTCCGCTGCGGACAAGACGCTTTGCAGCTTCCGGCGGCAAGCGGAAGACATACCGGTGCCATGTTTCCGAAGGGGCTTCAAATTCTTACAGATTTGAAGACGGTCCGAAGCCGTGCTTATGAAAAAGACATGTCAGGGGTACTTTTTGTTCTGTGATGCTTCTTTTTATAGGAGGACGCTTCGGGGCGGCTGTTTGTTCCCTGTTTCGGAAGCGTTTTATACTTTTTGCGGATGATCCTGTGATTTTCCGGTTGCCTGCCCGAGGGGCTTTTCCGAAAAACCACGGTTTCTTTTTTTAGAACGGACCTGTGGGTATATTCCCCCGGAAGATCGTATTTTGGGGGATGAAAAAGACCTTCCGCGCTCCGGCAGAGGAGCGCTTTTTGTCGGTACGTTTGCTTTTTGGAGCAGAAAAGAATACAAAAAAGCACTTGCAAAGCAAGTGCTTTTTCTGGCGCGCCGAACAGGATTTGAACCCGTGACCCTCAGAATCGGAATCTGGTACTCTATCCAGCTGAGCTACCGGCGCATTGGTTTTGACCACTCTTATAGTATAGCACATTATTTTCCGAAAATCAAGCCCTTTTCCAAAGATTAAAAAAGAATTTGCCTGAATCTGCAATGCCGGTTTTTCCGTAAGCGTTTCCCGGCTCCGAAAAGCAGAGGCGCGGCTGCGGCTTCAATGTGGGAGGGAAAACCGAAAAGCCCGTTTTTTCCGGATAAAAAGCGTTTTTTCTTGACAGGAAGCCGTATGGATGATATACTGTATCAAGTCGGTTTTTCCGACACATTATTTTTTTCGGAGAAAAAGCGGATGCCGGTCGCACATCGGAGAAGCGGACTGCTTTTTTTCGGAAGCCAGACAGGAGTACCAGACTTTGAAAGAAAAAATAACCAAAAGTGAACTGTTTTTTGTGGCAAGCATGCTGTTCGGACTGTTTTTCGGCGCAGGCAACCTGATTTTTCCGATTTATATGGGACAGCTTGCCGGAAGCCGCATGATACCGGCGGTGATCGGTTTTTTGATTACGGGGGTCGGACTTCCGCTGCTTGGTGTGACCGCAATGGGGATCAGCCGGAGCGATGGTTTGATTGAGCTGTCCGGCAAGGTCGGACGCGGCTACAGTGTGTTCTTTACCTGTGCGCTTTATCTGACGATCGGTCCCTTTTTTGCGATTCCGCGTTGTGCAACGGTTCCGTTTACGGTTGGAATTGAGCCGATTCTCGGAGAGGGCGTCAATACCTCTCTCGCGCTTGTGATTTTTTCCGTGCTGTTTTTTGCGGCGGTTATGGCGTTCTCTCTTTTCCCGGGAAAAATTCTGACGTGGGTGGGGAAGATTATCAATCCCCTGTTTTTGATCTTCCTCGGAATTCTTGTGGTTGCGGCATTGATCAAGCCGATCGGAGCTATTTCGGATACTGCCCCGGTCGGAGCCTATGCGGACAAAGCCTTTGCAACCGGTTTCCTTGAGGGCTATAATACGATGGATGCGCTTGCCAGTCTGGCATTCGGAATCATTGTGATTAACGTAATCCGCGGACTGGGTGTAAAGGAGCCGCGCGCGGTTGCGAAGAATACCATCAGAGCGGGTGTGTTCAGCTGCCTGATTATGGCTGCTATCTATGTTGCGGTGACGGTGGTCGGTGCGCAGTGCAGAGGGCTGAGTGAGCTCTGTAAGAACGGCGGAGAGGTATTTGCCGTTGTTGCGGATCATTATTTCGGGAAAGCCGGGGCAATCATTCTTGCCGTGACCGTGACCTTTGCCTGCCTGAAAACTGCGGTCGGACTTGTGACCAGCTGTTCCGAGACCTTTGTGGAGCTGTTTCCGAAGCTGTTTTCCTATAGGGTGTGGGCAATTATCTTCAGCCTTTGTTCTTTTCTGATTGCCAATCTCGGTCTGAATGCAATTATTTCCTATTCTCTTCCGGTTCTGATGTTTTTGTATCCGCTCGCAATTACGCTGATTCTGCTCGGTCTTTTCGGCAATCTGTTCGGGCACAGCAAATATGTATACCGTTTTGTTACCGGCTTTACTTTGATTGCGGCAATCTTTGATTTTCTCGGCGCTTTGCCGAAGCAGGTGATTGCTGCGCTTCGGCTGGAGGGCGTTCTGAAGCTGGTGAACACCGTCCTTCCGTTTTCAGAGTACGGACTCGGATGGATTATTCCGGCGGCGCTTGGCTTGCTTGTGGGGCTGGTCGCCAGATTGATCTGGGAAAAGCCGGCTGTTTCCGGCGGACAGCAGTGAGCATACATAATTCGCGGAGGGGACGCAGCGCCTGAAGCGGAAGGAACGCGGTCTGAAGGGAAGCTTCTGACCGGGAAGACTGCTCTTCCGGCACCGGCATGCATCCCGGTCCATGCCGGACGGGCGGAAGCGTTGTTTTTCCGGAATCGGCAAGGACCTTTTCAGTTTTGCGGGACTCAACCGGGGAATCCTCGGAGGTCGGTTTGCGGAACAATTCCTGAAAGCAGAAGCCGCTGCGGCGCCGGAATCGGTTAGAATCAAGACGGCGAGGGGTCCCTGTTTGTCCGGAATCGGCAAGAGCCCCTTTTCCTGTTGATTGACGGGAGCGATCTCTCTGGCGTCCGGCTTCACGGATTTGACGCTTGTATTTTTCCGTAAAAATCGAAAATCAGAAAATGGCGGCCGGGATCACGCCAAAAACATTGGAATCCCGATCGGCAATTCCGAAAGGGCTGTTCTTAACATTGATGTTTGGGGCAGCTCTTTTAAAATTCTCCGTTGCTTTGTACGGGATCGGACTGCCCACTGCCGATGTGCAGGACGGGAAAGGGTCTGAAAAGTGAGGGTATGGCGGTATTATACCATGCAGCAAAAATGTGTGCTTGCACGGACATTTTTGCGAAGCCGTCAATGCCGCAGCCGTGCGAAGCACGGGGAGGCGTCAGCCGCGAAGGGGTGCTCGGCAGCCCTTCCTGCGGTTATTATACCATGAAGCAAAAATGTGTGCTTGCACAAACCTTTTTACGCCGTGCGTCAAGGAGCACGCGCAGCAAAGCGCCGCGCCGGGGACTATCAAGCCCCGGAAAGTCCTCAGCAGAGGATTTTCTGTGCGCATGATACTGCAAATTTAAGCAAGGCTTCATGAATTTGGCGGCAAAGCCGGCAAATTCGCAGAATGCGGAAGATCAACTGCACCTACAGGGTGAAGGTTATCCGCATTTATGATACCTCAAATTTAAGCAAGGCTTCATGAATTTGGCGGCAAAGCCGGCAAATTCGGAAAATGCGGCAGATCAACTACATCTATAGGGTGAATGTTATCCGCATTTATGATACCTCAAATTTAAGCAAGGCTTCATGAATTTGGCGGCAAAGCCGGCAAATTCGGAAAATGCGGCAGATCAACTACATCTATAGGGTGAATGTTATCCGCATTTATGATACCTCAAATTTAAGCAAGGCTTCATGAATTTGGCGGCAAAGCCGGCAAATTCGGAAAATGCGGCAGATCAACTGCACCTACAGGGTGAAGGTTATCCGCATTTATGATACCTCAAATTTGAGCAAGGCTTCATGAATTTGGCGGCAAAGCCGGCAAATTCGGAAAATGCGGCAGATCAACTACATCTATAGGGTGAA
>CAKRZE010000008.1 GCA_934432725.1 uncultured Eubacteriales bacterium | reverse complement strand
GGCGTCCTCCGGACCCGCGCACCGCCGGAAGAAAACCGTTCCCGCAAGGTAAACCGCAAGTCCAAGCTGCCGGATGAACCGGAAGCAAAGCCGCTTTCCCCGTGCCTCTGTCCGGCGCTTCCGGCAGCCCGCGAAAGCAGTCTGCGCGCCTGTTCCGCGCATGCGGAAAGAAGAAAACGCTGTCGTCCGAAGCCGATACAAAGGCGGCGTCCTCCGGACCCGCGCACCGCCGGAAGAAAACCGTTCCCGCAAGGTAAACCGCAAGTCCAAGCTGCCGGATGAGCCGGAAGCAAAGCCGCTTTCCCCCGTGCCTCTGTCCGGCGCTTCCGGCAGCCCACGAAGGCAGTCTGCGCGCCTGTTCCGCGCATGGAAAAGAATGACCCTCCATCCGACTTTTCCTCTCGGCAGGCAGATTCCGCCGCAGATTTCCGGTCTTTCTGCTCCTCTCCGCTGCCGCCCGCCCCTGTCTCTGCCGGATATATCCGCACTTCTCCGCTCCAAGCTGTATAAATCAATCTCAAAAAGCCATACACTGTAAAGAGCCCGTCCACCGGTCAGCACGAAAACATCCGGTGCCGGACCGCCGTTCCGTGCTGCACAGGCGCCGTCTCCGGCGGGATCTCCAGCCGGCAGATCGCCAAAACAGCCCGGCTGCACGCAGAAAAAGCAGATTTCCGTCAGCCGGAAATGTCTGCATCCCTATCGGCGCATCCTGCCGAACGTGTATCGCGCAGGAACCCGGTCTGACCGCCAAGCGGGGCGCTTTGCCCGGTCACCCGGCAGAAGCTCACAAAGCGGCATCCCACCCCGTGTATCCCGGAAACGGTCAGGGCCCCGGGTTCAGCCCCAATTGCAAATTACATTCTTTCGGCACAGCCCCATAAAGCGGTTTTCCCGGCTGTTTATGCCCCGCAAGGCGCCGCCTGCCCGGTTTTCTGTCAGAAGCCGCCTCCGGCCGGCTCAGAGCCGAAGCCGCGCTGCTTTGCCGGAGGACGTCACGTTATAACACTGTATTCCGGAGTTTTCCGGCAATACAGAAGGAGGAATTGCTATATGGAATGGCTTCCGGCAAGCGGCTATAAGCGCATTCTGGTATTATTCTGCTATGCGGGCATCGCAGGGCTGGTGCTCTGGCTGTTTTTCCGCTATCTGGCGGGACCCCTGGCTCCGTTTTTCATCGCGTGGATGATCGCCTTCATGCTTCAGCCCGCAGTCAGGCTTCTGCACCGGAAAACCAAAATTTCCAAGAGGGTTCTCGGCTTTGTTCTGATGTTTCTTCTGCTGGCGCTGCTCTGCGGGCTTCTGACTCTGCTTGCCGTCAGACTTGCCGAAGAGCTGCGGCAGCTGGTTGATTCCCTCTCCGGTCAGGCAGACACCGTAATCGGCAACCTGTTTGATTTTTTTGAGAACCTCGCCGACCGGATTCCTCTGCTCAACAGGATTGAAGACCCGGACCTGAATGCCGTCATCCATCAGAACGTCTCGAATATCGTCAGCGGCTTTCTCGGCAGACTTTCCGACCGGATTCCCGAGCAGATGGGACTGTTCCTTGCCGGACTGCCGGACACTGTATTCTTTCTTGCCGTATTTGTGCTTGCCTGCTTCTATATGTGCATTGATTTCTCGGCGGTCAACACGTTCATCTGCCGCAGACTGCCCGAAACATGGCTGACGCCCATTCAGCGGATCCGCACCGCAATTGTCTCCACCTCCTTCCGCTATCTGCGCGCGTATCTTATGCTGATGGCAATCACGTTTGTACAGCTTCTGATCGGCTTTCTGATTCTGAACCTCCGGTATGCATTCACGCTCGCCCTGATCATCGCCGTGGTGGACGCGCTTCCGGTTCTCGGTGTCGGAACGGTTCTTTTACCGTGGGCAGGCATACTGATTGCCGCAGGAAATTACTACACCGGTCTCGGGCTCTTGGTCATCTACGGCGTAATTTATGTGGTCAGACAGCTCACCGAGCCGAAAATCGTGGGCAAATCTGTCGGCATGCCGCCTCTGATCATGCTGATCTGTATGTATGTCGGATACCGTCTGTTCGGATTCGCGGGCCTCTTTGTCCTTCCGATCCTCGTCATTCTGCTCCGTGCGGTCATGGAGACGGGAGAGCTGCGTCTGCATTCGGAAAAGCCGCTGTGACAAACGCATCTCCGCAGGGACAAGGCGCCAAAGCCCCGGCAGCATTTTTACCGCCCTGGATCAAAGCGTACAGCCATCCGAAAAAATCCCTTCTGCACAATGCTCCGGAAATCCGCAGGACGGCGCCGGCGATGTCGTGACGGAAGCTCCTCCCAAGCTTCCATCCGGCAGTCATTCCTCTGCCGCGCCGGAGCCGGCATTTTCACACCGTCCCCGAGCAAGGCAGGAACGCATCCGAAAAAAAGCGCTTCGCACGACGCACCGGAAATTCGTCAAGCCGATGCGGATTCCGGCAGTGCTGAGGCAGATATTCCTCCGGACTTTCCCCTCCCCATTGTTCCTGCATCCGCCGCGGCGCAGCACCGGAATAACGCCGGGCAGCGCCGCAATGCAGAGAAAGCCGTCCGCATAAAGCCAGCCGCAAAAAATCGCCTGCTCAGAGAAGCGGCAGCACGCTCCGGCCGGCAGAACACCCGCAGCCCGCGCATCGCACATCAGCGCCGTTTCTTCCGAAAACATGCCGATCCGCCCTGCCCGGACAGTAACTCCGGAATTCATAACCGCAATCAAAAAAAGGATTCCCGGCAGCCTGTCTGCCGGGAATCCCACCATATTCTCCTCATACACATTCCGCAAACAGCCCCGGCTGCGATTTCCTCTGCACCTTCCGCTTATTTGAGAAACGAGCCGATAAAGCTTTTAAGATGCGCATCGGACGGATTGTCAAAGATTTCGTCCGGCGTACCCTCTGCTGCCGCAACTCCGCCGTCCATAAAAATCACCTTGTCCGCAATATCATGTGCAAACCGCATCTCATGCGTCACCACCACCATGGTCATATGCTCCGAGGCAAGCTCCCGGATCACGCCGAGCACCTCCGCGGTCAGCTCCGGGTCCAGTGCCGAGGTCGGCTCGTCAAAGCACAGGATCTCCGGATCCAGCGCCAACGCGCGCGCAATGGCGACCCGCTGCTGCTGCCCTCCGGAAAGCTGGCAGGGATATGCCTCCAGCTTATCGGAAAGCCCTACTTTTGCGATAATCCCGCGTGCCTTTTCATCGATTGTCCCGTAGATTTCCCGCTTATTTCGGGAAAAGCCCTCCTGATCCCGCGCCAGAAGCCGGCAGGCAAGCGTCACATTCTGCATGACGTTATACTGCGGAAACAGGTGAAACGCCTGAAAGACCAGACCCATCTTCAGCTGCCGGCGGCGTCTCTCCTTTGCGGAAAGCTTTGTTTTGTCCGAGGCGTCAAACACGGTTTCCGAGCCGACCGTGATCTTTCCCGCATCCGGTGTTTCCAGCATCGTAATACAGCGCAAAAGCGTTGTTTTTCCCCCGCCGGAGGGTCCGATGACCGACAGAACGTGCCCCTTTTCCAAAGAAAAGCTCACGCCCTTCAAAACCTCGGTTTTTTCGAATTTCTTCTGAATACCGGTAACCTTCAATGCAGCTGCCATATTTTCATCCTTCCTCGGCATCATAGCCCCAGAAATCCTTTCTCATCGCCCGCCCGACAGGGCTTCAGCCCTTATAATAGTCCATCTTCTTTTCGATCCGGTTGAACAGGACCGTCAGAATGCCGGAAAACGCCAGATAAAACAGTCCCGTGAAAAACAGCGGCCAGATGATCCCCTTCATGGAATAGTACTCTGCCGCCTTGATAATTTCCGTAATGGAAATCACGCGGACAAGCGAGGTATCCTTCACCAGCGTAATGATCTCGTTGCTCATGGGCGGAACGATCCGTTTCACCACCTGGAGAAGAATCACACGGAAAAAGCCCTGCGTCTTCGTCATGCCGAGCACCTGAATCGCCTCATACTGTCCCTTCGGAATGCTCTCAATTCCTCCGCGGTAGATTTCGGAAAAGTATGCGGCATAGTTTACTACAAACGCAATCAGCGCCGCCGTCTGCCGGTAAGAGGAGCCGACGGTGATCCCGAACATCAAGCCCGGTCCGAAGAAAACAATAAGGATCTGGAGCATCAGGGGCGTACCCCTGATGACCCAGACAAAACACCTTGTAAGCCACCGCAAGAACCTGCAGCCGGACATGGAACCGAGGCAGATCACAAGTCCGAGCGGAAGCGCCATGACGAGAGTCAGACCGAAGAATTTAACTGTAGTCAGAAAGCCCAGAAACAGACTTTGCAAAATGCTGGAAAAGGTTATCATACGCTGCATGTCCCCCGCAGATCAGCCCTGAGGCGTTGTTTTATTTCACAATGGCGTCGGAAAGTCCGTATTTCGCCGCAATCTTCTCGACCGTTCCGTCCTTTACCAGCTCGGCAAGGATCTCGGATACCTTTGCGGCAAGATCGGAGCCCTTCCGGAATGCGGCGGCATAGAACTCATCGTCCGCCAGCTTCAGACCCTCCACAATGGCAAGATCGGCATAATCGCTGCCCTCTGCCTTGATCAGGCTGTCTGCCATGACAGAGTCGATGATGCAGTAATCAGAGGTGCCCGCCTTTACCTCAAGCAGCGCGGAGGACTGGGTTTCGGCAGACACATAGTTTGCTGCAAGTGAAGCGTTGCCCTTGATGACCTGTTCCCCTGCAGAACCGTCCTCCGCCGCGCCGGTCATGCCGCTCAGGGACTCCAGAGAGGTGATCTGGGCAGCCTTGTCCTGTTTCACAACGACAACCTGACGGTTTTTCATATAATTGGAGGTCAAAGCCATATTCGCCGCACGGTCGGCATCCACGGTCAGCCCGTTCCAAATGCAGTCAATGGTTTTGGCGTTCAGCTCGATTTCCTTTTTGGACCAGGTGATCTCCTGGAAAACCGGCGTTACGCCGAGCTTCTTGCAGACCTCAACCGCAAGATCGTGGTCAAAGCCGATCAGGGTTTTTCCGTCCTCATCAAAATAATCCATCGGAGCAAAGTATGTAATGCCGATTGTCATCTTGCCGTTGCCGGTCACATAGGCAAGATCGGAGGCGGTGCCTGCCGTACCGGATTCTCCCGCCGGGTTTTTCCCGGAGGAACAGGAGGCGAGCATGCCGAGTGCAAGTGCTGCCGCGCAAAGAGCGGACAGAATACGTGAGAATTTTTTCATGGCGGTTTCATCCTTTCAGGTCCCGCAGATCGCCGCTCCGCCGAAGAAGAAGGCTCGGAAGGTGGGGCAATGCGGTTGACTCTTGTTTGATTTGATGATATGATTATAGCACAGCCTTTTCGAAAAATCAAGCACTTTACCAAATTAAAGTGTTAAAACATTAGAACAATACAGGTCCCGATTTTCGGCATTCTGCACAAACCGGGACATTTCCGGAGGAAAACAGACATGACAGTCCCTTACATCAAGCTCCGAACCGCACAGGCGGCGGTCCCGTACCGATATGACCCGGCATTTCCGGCAAGGCATGGTTTTTCCACGCGTGAAGGAGGTGTCAGTCGGCTCCCCCACCTCGCATCGCTGAATCTCGGCTATGACCGGGGAGAGGAAGCCGCGCTTGTGGACGAAAACAGGACGCGCCTGATCCGAGCCGTGTGCGGACCAGCCTTTGACAGGACAAAGGCAGTTTCCGCCGTCCAGATTCACTCCACCCGCATCCAAGCCGTCACCGAAGCCGACTGCGGCAGAACGGATTTTTCCTGCGACGGCTTCGTCACCGACCGAAGCGGCGTTCCGCTTTTGATCAAAACAGCCGACTGCCTTCCGATTCTGTTTTGCGACAGCACCTCCGGCATCGTCGGCGCGGTGCATTCCGGATGGCGCGGCACCGCTGCGGGCATTGCGCCGCAGGCGGTTTGTGCCATGGAGCGGCTCGGCAGTAAGCGGGAACATATCTCCGTGCTGATCGGTCCGTGCATTCACGCCTGCTGCTTCACCGTGGGAGAGGACTTCATCAGCACCGTGGAGCAGCTGCTGCCAAGGGCTGTGTCGGAACAGACGCTGTTCCGTGATGACAGCGGAAAATGGCATGCGGATCTGTGCAGAATGACGGTCCTTATGCTTCTGTCTGCCGGCATCCGGCAGGAGAAAATACGGGCAGCCGAGGATTGCACCTGCTGCCGTCCGGAGCTGTTTTTCTCCCACCGCGCAACCGGAGGAAAGCGCGGACTTGCCGGAGCGGTTATCATGCTGCCGTAAAAAAACACGGCACCGGGACCGCCCGGTGCAGAGCCGCCGGTTTCCGGAAGCGGCTTATGCCGGAGCATCCATTTATCATGCTGCTTATCATGCTGCCATCTCCCGGAAAGCGCTCAACGCCTCCGGAAACAGCTCCCCCCGCAAAAGTCAGCCGCAGCGCTATTGACCCGGCACATCCGGAATCCCGCTGAAAGCCGTGCCTCAACATTCCGCTGTTTCCTGCGTCCCCGCCCGATCTCAATGCTCCCCCTGACTTCTGCTCAAAGCCGTGTGGGGGCTTCGGCGTATTTTGAAGCCGCGCCGAATGCAAAGGCATCGCCCCCTGACATCCAACGCTGCCTGTCCTCCGCAATTTTCCCCCGCCCGAAGCCGCCGGCATCCCTTCCCCGCCGCCGTCCCCGGTGCAGCGTTAACCTGCCCCATGCCCGCTCTTCCCAAAGCCGCAGGTTTTTTGTGTATTCCGAACAGTCCAAAGGGCATCGGCACCGTTCCTTGGCGTCCGAAGCTTACCTGTCCTCCGCAATTTTCACTGCCCCGGAACAGCCCGGAATCCTCCGGTGCTCCGGACGCCGGGGCTTCTGCCGTTCCCCGAGCTGCCGTTATTTCCGGAATCCGCTTCCGCAGCACTCCGGCAGCGCTCCGTTTTATACCGCTCCGCATGTGTTCTCCCGCAGACAAAAAGCCCGCCTTTCTCCATAAGGCAGGCTTTTTATGTTTCTGCCGGAGCAGAAATCACTTTGCGGAAAAATGATGCTTCCGATAATACTGCACCGTCAGATACCGGTCAAGCGCAGCGTGGATTTCAGCCGGATCGACGCCATCCGCCAGCATAAAACGGTCGTCATACAGTCCCGAGGAATGAAGCACCGGCAAAACATCCATCACCTCTCCCGCAATCTGCAAAAAGGAGTCTCCGCGGTACCCGCACTGGCGGAACAGTAGATTCATCAGAAAGCAGGGGCTCACCGCCGGACCCTCTCCGGTAAAATCAGAGCCCGTAACCTCCTTGGCTTTTTCATTCGCCCAGATCAGATACGGTGTTCCGTAATAGTTCCGGAAGCCCTGATCCCCGGAAAGATCCAGATTCACTCCGTACTCCGTGTATACGCTGTTCCCGTCTCCCAGCCACGGCATGTGATCTCCGAACAAAACAAGCACTGCGGGCGCATCCGAGCGCCTGAGTCCGTCTACCAGCGTCTTCAGCTGCTCCTGCGTATCCGCCACGCTTGCAAGATAATTGTTGACAATGCAGTAAGCCTCCTGCGAAACGCCCTCTCCGGAGCAGTAGACCTCCCGGAACTGCTGCTCTTCTCCGGAGTACGGTCCGTGTCCCTGATAGGAAACATTAAACGAGAACAGCGGCGTTCCCTGCGCCACGGCATCCTCATACCGCTCCAGAATATAAGGAAACAGGATGGAATCCGGCGCGGTCGCACCGCCGGACAGAGCGGAAAACGTATCCTCGCTGAACTGATATTCCGAAAAGCCGAGATATGAGTTTATATTCCTGCGGTTATAGAACCAGTTGTTGCACGGATGTGCGCCGACCGTCTGATAGCCCTGACTGCGGAAATACCATGCATAGGACATGGTATTCTGCCGGAATGAGGGCAGGGAGGAAAAGCCGCACAGCACACTTCGCTCCGTATCCACGGTTCCGCCGGCAAAAATATTGACCAGAAGCGATCCGGAATAGGCTTCCTCCTCCAAGGCGTGCCAATACGCATACGGGTCGTGCTCCAAAGGGAATGCGCCGAGGTTTGAAAAGTCGGCAAATGCCTCCAGCTGAATGAAGATCAGATTCACCCGCTTATCTGCCGGAATATCCTCATCCCGATAGTCCGCCAGAATATCCTCCGCCTTTTCATCCGAATAGCCCTCCGGCTCGGACGTATCCAGCAAATCCGTAAAGCTGTGCAAAAACGGATATATAAAGCCGCGCGAAATAAACTGGTCCGTCTGCGACCACCGGTTGCAGGCACTGTAATTCTGAATGCCATTGTAGATCCGGTCATTGAAATAAATCCCCTTCAGCCCGAAAAAGCCGGTCAGAAGCAGCACCGCAAGAAGTCCCGCGCGCCATCTTCCGGTCAGAACCCGGCGGCGGACATACACGGCGGACAGTCCGATCACAAGAACCGTCAGGAGCAGCACCGCAATCATCTTTTTGCCGAGCGCAATATGATATTTCCCGCCGAATTCCAATGCGAGCGCAAGGTTCCTGATATCCTCTGCAATGACGGGATCGTTCCGGAACATCATCTTGAAGTAATTGCTCCAGCTCAAGGCAAGCGTCACAAGCGAGGTCAGCGCAGCGGACCAAGCGCAGCTTCCCACGGCGGCATACAGCAGATACGCAAGAAAAAGCACCGGCAGCGTATTCAGAAGAGGAATCAGCGGATTCGTAAAATAGCTGAAAAACAGCGAAAGCGTATAATTGTGCGTAATGGACGCATCGTACAGCGAAACGCCGGAAAGGAACACCGCCCAGCACGCGAGCAGCAAAAACGGCACGGCAGCATACCGGCACCCGGCGCGGCGCGCCTTCCGCCGATCCGCAAACAGCTTCACCCTTCCGGACGGCGTTCTCACACAATACCGCATCTGCGCCGCCCCGCAGGCTTCGGCGTGAAACGGGCCGGTGTACACAATGCAGCCGCCGGACCGCTTCTCCGCTCCGCCTCCATCCGAGACGGCGTCCCCGGCTTCGGAAAGCCGTTCGCCGTCCGGCAGGCGCTGCGGCGCCTGCGCTTCCGCACGGCAGCCCGCCTCCGGAGAGCAAGCCCTGCCGGATGCCGACCGCACACCCGTTCCGGTTTTTAAAGAAGCCGGCGTACTACCCGCATCCGCTTCATCCTCAGAAGGCTCTGCAAGCCCCCTGTGTGCGGCAGTCCGCTCTCCGCTCTGTTCCGTTTCCGCTCCGGTATCCGCAAAGGAAGCCGGCACTTTTGCCCCGTCCTTCCCGGAGTCAGCCGTCTGTGCGGCAGTCTGTATCCCGGGGCCCTCCGTTCCGATGTTCCAAGCGGATTTTCCGGACAGATCCGAACCGCTTTCCGCAGGCACGCATTTCTCAAAAGCATGCTCCTCCGCGTGGGAAGCCGCCGCCTCCCGCAAAAGAAGCTCCCGCACGCCGCAGAAGGACGCATACGTCCCGGTCTCCATCCGAAACGGATTGGCGCGCACCGTATACCCTTCCAAAAGCGCCTCCGCAAAGGGCTGCGGCATAGCGCTGACCACCGTCATTCCCTTTTCGGGCAGAAAAAGCGGATGCCGCCTCCGATAGCGCACGGCAAACGCCGAAAGCAGCTCCTCCGGCTTTTTCAGATCACGCATAAAACGCCAGAAGCGTCTCAGATACGTCTCCTCCCGGATGAATCCGAGTCCGAACAGCAGCCCGGTCCCGATATGCGGGAGCAGCCGTCCCCAAAGCGCCGGCTGCCTCCTCAGGCAAAACCGGAAAAAGGCGCGGTCCGCCCTCCCGGCGTCAGAAACACGCTCCAGCACTATGACACGCTTCATCTCATCGGTCCCGCTTCCGTTCAACTTCATCTCATTCTCCATCCCGTTTGCAGCCACAGCTTCCGCAGCTGCAAAAGTATCCTTTTTACAGTTTTACAGATTTTCAAAGCCGCGTTCCGAAAAGCAAGCGGAGGCAGCCCCACTCCGCTCAGGACACGGGAAAGCCTCCGTTCTCAGGCACTCAGCTTTCTTCAATCGCCGCTTTCCGGGAAACAATGCCGTAAAGCCGTGCGGTATCAAACTTCCCGCGCCGGTCAAAGGCATAAATCCCGTTCTTTTCCTGGAACACGTCCGTCAGCTGCGTATAGCAGAAGCCGCAGATCTTCGGACTGTCAAGAAGCGCCGAGATCAAGCCCTCAAACCGCTCATAAAATTCATCGATCGTCTTCGGCGCCTGCCCGTATCCCCATCCCCGGTCGGCAGGATCGCAGTCGATATCCCAGTGGGTGCCTCCGAACTCCGACACAAAGTAGGGTTGACCGGGCAAATAGGTTTCATGCTCCGGGAAATTCCGGAACGCCTGTCCGGAGAGGAATTCATCCTGATAGCGGCGGCGGAAATGCTCCGGATTCTGCTCATAATCGTGCACATCGTAAATGTCCGTCATAAAATGCACATAGCCGGAGGTATCAATAATCGGACGGTTCGGATCGAACGCCCGGATGTCGCGGTACATTGCGCGGTATATGTCGGCGCAGCGCTGCGGACGCGTTTCGTTGAACGGGCACCAGCCGATGATGGCAGGAGAGCTGTAGTCCCGCTCCAGCTCCTCCAGAAACTCCGGCTGAACGGACAGATACGCGTCTCTCCGGCTGTCATCCAGCCCCCAGTTCGGGAATTCTCCCCACAGAAGATATCCGAGGTGATCCGCCCAGTATATCGTACCCGGCTCAAAGATCTTCATGTGGAGACGCGCTCCGTTGAAGCCGGCAGCCATGGACAATTCAATATCCTTCCGCAGCGCCTCATCGGACGGAGCCGTATAAATGCCGTCCTGCCAGAAGCCCTGGTCCAGCACAAGCCGCATAAAGACCGGGCGGTCGTTCAGCTCAAACGCATAACCCCTCATGCAGACCTTGCGCATTCCGAAATAGGTTTCGACCGTATCCTCTCCGACCCTGAGCTTCAGATCGTACAGTGCAGGCTTTCCGATATCCCACAGCTCCAGAGGGGTCTCGTCCGGGAATGAAAGCGTAAAGGACACGCTCTTTTCCTGACACTTCACTTTTTTTGCAAAGCAGAGCGCTCCGGCAAAGGAAACCTCCGCCGCAAGCTCCATGCCGTTTGCGTCCCCGGCGAAATCGATCCGTGCGTGTACGGCGCGATTGTCAACATCCGGCGTCAGCTTCACCGATGTAATATAGGTTTCCGGTACAAACTCCAGCCAGACCGTCTGCCAGATGCCCGTTGTCCGCGTGTACATACAGCCGTAGTTCTCAAACCGGTCGGACTGCTTTCCGGTCGGCTGAAGCGGGTCGCGCGTGTCATCCCTTGCCGCAACGACCAGCGTATTTTCCCCGCACTGCAAAAATTCCGTGATATCCAGCGTAAACGGCGTATACCCCCCCACGTGGAAGCCGGCATGCCTGCCGTTCACCCATACATCGCACCGGTAATCAACCGCGCCGAAATGCAGAAGCACGCGGCGGGCTTCCGGAGCAGCCAGCGTAAAGGTACGGCGGTACCAGACCGCACGCATAAAGTCGGTATGCTCCACGCCGGAAAGCGCGGACTCCGGCGCAAACGGAACCAGTATGGACTGCGGCAGGGAAGGCTTCTCCCAGATGCGGCGGTCAAAGCCGGAGCAGCACGGATCAATTTCAAACTCCCAGGTTCCGTTCAGGTTGATCCATGTATCACCGGGACGGACAAGGGACGGACGCGGGTATTCGGGACGCGGAATCATATGTGACATAATATGCACTTCCTTTCGGACCGTTTTTCAGGGACGCGCCATAAAAAACAAAAAATTTACGGAAAACTATTTCAATTACGAACGAAATATACTATAATAGCATTATATCGGATATGCAGGAAAAATGCAAGAAGGTTTTTTCGAAAAAATGCGATTTGTATCCGCGGCATTCCGGCACACCTCACAGAGGCGCGGCATCCGCCATGACGGACTGCGCCGATTCCGGCTGCTTCAAAAGCCGGAGGAAACAGGAAGCCGATACGCAGAGCGCAAAGGCTCCGGCCGGCACCATCCCCCAGACATGCTCCGGAGCAAAAGCCTCCGGCAGGGCAGTGCTTCCGCAGGCCTTTCTTGCCGGAGTACGCTCCGGAAATCGCCCGTGCGAAAGATTTGCGAGCCGCCTCCGCGCGCCGAAAACGGAGGGCATCCCCGGGCGGCGGACAGCTGCCGGCTCCGGACAACACCTCCGCACGCTTCAGTCTTGTCAGAGCATCCCGTTCCGTGGGCTTCTCTGCCGTCCGCTTTCCTGCGGCAGAAGCAGGAGCGCATATCCGTTCCTCATCGGTCACCAAAACATCCCGATCCGATTTTCATATTTCAAATCCGCAGAAAGGACGCTTTCGCCCCGGCGAAAGCAGATGGTGCCATCATGAAACAGAAATATACCGTCACAATCGCAGACATCGAACTGAATGTCTTCTCCGAGGAAAGTCCGGAATATACCAAGGGGCTGGCAAAGGCAGTGGACGAGCGGATCCGTGCGGCGCAGGGTCCGAAAAAAAACATTTCGGTTGTGGAGGCAATGCTCTTTTGCAGTCTCTCCCTGCTTGACGAAAACGTCAAGTATGCGCAGAAAATCAATGCGCAGAAGCAGGAAATCGACAGGCTGAAGGAGCAGCTTGCAAAGCTCGCCGCAAAGGATCCGGATACCGATGCACACAGCTGACAGGACTGCGCCAAGGCTTCCGGAGCTGCTCTCTCCCTGCGGCTCGCGGGAGGCGCTGGATGCTGCGCTGAGAGCGGGAGCCGATGCCGTCTATTTCGGCGGGACCATGCACAATGCAAGAATGCACGCGAAAAACTTTCAGCGGGAGCAGCTTCCGGACGCCATCCGGGACTGTCATTCGGCAGGCGTGCGGGCATATATCACGCTCAACACCCAGATTCTGGACCGTGAGCTGAAGGAAGCGCTGGAATATGCCGCGTTTCTGTATGAAAGCGGTGCAGATGCGCTGATTCTTGCGGATATGGGTTTATCCTCCCTGATCCGCACCCATATTCCGCAGCTGGAGCTCCATGCCAGCACGCAGATGACCGGTCACAGTGCCGAGGCAGCCCGTATGCTGCAAACGCTCGGCTTTTCCCGAATGGTCTGCGGACGGGAAATGTGTGCCCGGGACATCGAAGCCCTTGTCAAGGCGTCTCCGATTGAAATCGAAATGTTCATTCACGGCGCCATCTGCGTATCCTGCTCCGGTCAGTGCATGCTCAGCGCCGTCATGGGCGGGAGGAGCGGCAACCGCGGTGCCTGTGCCCAGCCCTGCCGTCTTCCTTACAGCGGAGGTTATCCGCTCAGTCTGCGCGACATGTGCCTGGCAGGGCATGTTCCGGCTTTGATTCAATCCGGGGTCGCATCTCTGAAAATCGAAGGCAGAATGAAATCTCCGGCGTATGTTTACGGCGTCACCCGTATATACCGCCGTCTTCTGGATGAAAACCGTGCCGCGTCCCCTGCCGAGCAAAAGGAGCTTGCCGGACTGTTTTCCCGCGGAGGCTTCACGGACGGATACTATACCGGAAAAATCGGAGGCTCCATGCTCGGTGTCCGGTCGGAAACAGACCGGGACGAAGCGCGCGGCGCCGGCTCTGTCCCCGCTTCCGCACGGAGTGCACGGGCGCTCCCTCCAATCCCACCCTCGGAGCGCACAGCTCCCGCTCTCCCGGACAAGCTCCCCTTCCCGCCCAAAAAAGCGGCGCAGCGTCCGATCTCGACCGCACGCTTTTACCGTGCCGATTCCATTCCGGAAACAACCGATTTTGCGCACATCTATCTGCCTCCCGATGCATTTGCGCCCGGACGCGCGGACGGAGTTTTCCTCCCTCCGGTCATTTTTGATTCCGAGCTGGACGTCATCCGGCGCAGGCTGGAGTTTGCCGCAGCACACGGCGCCACGCAGCTTTTGCTGTCAGGTCCCGGTCAAATGCAGCTGGCGGAGGAATTCGGCATGACGCCGCACGGAGACTTCCGGCTGAATGTATTCAACACCTTCTCCTGCCGTCTGTGGAGCAGTCTGACTGCCGCAAAGCCGGAGAGCATTCTGCTGTCTCCGGAGCTCATTCTGCCGCAGATACGGGACATTGTCCCGGAGGAGGGCGTCCTGAAGGGCGCCGTTGTCTACGGGCGGCTTCCCTTGATGTTTCTGGAAAAGCCGGTCGGGAAGCCGGAGCTCCGGGACCGCAAAAACGCACGTTTTCCGATTTTACGCGAGGGAAAACGGGACGTTTTGTGCAACAGCGTCCCCATCTATATGGGAGATCAGACCGACAGACTGGATGCGGCGGGGATTGAAGAACGGCACTTTATCTTCACCACAGAGGACAGAAACGAGGTGCTCCGCATCGCGTTTGCCTACCGCAACAGAGTCATTCCGAAGGACAGCATCCGGCGGATGAAGTGACAAACGGCTTCCCCTGCGCGGCGCTCACCGCCCGTCTCAAGCATTCCGAACGCCCGGCTCTGAGCCGTGCCTTCCCTTTGCAATTCCCGTCAGGCGGATATGCCGCAGGGCAGAGATTTCTTCGCGCTTCCCCCTCCGCGTGCCGATCTGCCCGGCAAAGAGGAGATCTCCCAAGGCATGCGGTCCGGCATTGCCCGGCTTTTCCGCCTGCCGAAAAAAGCCGTCCGCACCGGCACCGTACAGCGGCAGACATTCTGCCGGCGGGAACCGGTCCTGTTTCACAGCCTCCTCCCGCATTTTTGTAAGAAAGGACGCCTTCGTTTCCGCGAAAGCGATGGTATATGATATGAATTCTCTCTCCGTCAAGCTGAAAAAGCTGCGCCCCGATGCGCATGCTCCGCACTATGCCACCCCCGGCTCCGCAGCTGCGGATCTGTATGCGGCTCTGGATGCGCCGGTCACACTTGCCCCCGGCGAACGCTTTGCCGTCCCGACAGGAGTCGCAATCGCGCCGGAAAGCGACAGTGTGGTTGCCCTGATCTTCGGCAGAAGCGGACTCGGCACCAAATTCGGCGTGACGCTTGCCAATTCCGTCGGTGTTGTTGACAGCGATTACCGCGGCGAGATCAAGGTCGCGCTTGTCAATCACGGCTCGGAGCCGTATACCGTACAGCCGGGAGACAGAATTGCCCAGCTGATGTTTGCTCCTGTCCTGCACGCGCTGTTTTCCGAGACAGACGTGCTTGACGAAACGGAACGCGGAGCCGGAGGCTTCGGCTCCACCGGCAAGGCATAACCGGCGCCTTGCCCCGCAGGCGGCTCTGCATGCCGCCAAAGGAAAGCGCCCCCATTTCGGCGGCACCCCCGCCCGGTGTGCCGCCTCTGCAGCGCTTTCCCATGTGCCTGACCTGCCCAAACCGGCAGGATTCCCCGAATCACGGAAAGGACGCCCGGACCCGGGCTTTGTCTACTGTCATGAAACGGTCTTTGTATGTGCTTTTTTTAATTTGCGCCGGAATTCTTGTCGGCTCTCTTGTCGCAGCCCTGACAAAAAATATCGGCTTTCTGAGCTGGCTGTCCTTCGGACTTGACTTCGGACTGACCCAGCCGTTTGTGCTGGACCTTGCGGTCCTGCGGCTCACCTTCGGTCTGACCGTCAACCTGAATATTTCGGTCATTCTGTTCCTCTCCCTGTTTCTCGCCGTCGGACTGCGGCTGTATGACCGATGAGCGGGCGCAGGATCTACCTCGCATCGCAGTCCCCGCGCAGGATTGAGCTCCTCTCCCGGTTCATTCCGGAGGTGATTCCCTGCCCGGCTGCGATTGACGAGCATGCCTACGCCGCGGACTCTCCTGCCGTACTGACCGGCATCCTTGCATGCGCCAAAGCGGACGCCGCAGCAGCGCAGTCCGGACGACTCCCCTTGCATATTCCGCTGATTGCGGCGGATACTCTGGTTGAGCTTGACGGAAAAGCGCTCGGAAAGCCGCGGGATCCGGAGGACGCTGCGGATATGCTCTCCCGGCTGTCCGGAAGGGAGCATGCGGTTCACACCGGCGTCTGTGTCCGCTATGCAGGCAAACGGTTTTTTGCCGTTGAAACCACCCATGTCCGGTTCCGAAAGCTTGACAGCGACACAATCCTGCGCTATATCCGGACAAACGAGCCGTCAGACAAGGCGGGCGCTTACGGAATTCAGGGCTATGGCGGCGTGCTTGTGGAAAGCATCCGGGGGGACTATTTCAACGTTGTCGGACTTCCGCTTGCAAGGCTGGATGCGCTTTTGCGGGAGGCAGGCGCGGACCCTCTGCTTTGACCCCGGCGATTTACTATACCCCGATCAGAAAGGTTTTAACATATGTCGGAAAATCGAAAGAACATCAGAAATTTCTGCATCATCGCGCACATTGACCATGGAAAGTCAACGCTTGCCGACCGCATTCTGGAAAACACACATACGGTCGCCGTCCGTGACATGGAGGAGCAGCTTCTGGACGACATGGAGCTGGAGCGTGAGCGCGGCATCACCATCAAAGCACGCGCGGTCAATCTGGAGTATCTTGCAGAGGACGGAGAACGGTATCAGTTCAACCTGATCGACACGCCCGGACACGTCGATTTCAATTATGAGGTGTCCCGCTCGCTTGAGGCATGCGAGGGGGCGCTCCTGATCGTCGATGCAACACAGGGAATTGAGGCGCAGACGCTGGCAAACGCCTACCTTGCCATCGACGCCAATCTGGAGATCGTGCCGGTCATCAATAAGATCGACCTTGCCTCCGCAGACATAGAAGGCGCCCGGAAGGAAATCGAGGACATCATCGGCATTCCGGCAGACGGCTGCCCGGCGGTTTCCGCAAAAACCGGACAGAACATCGGTCAGGTGCTGGAGGCTGTCGTTCATCAGATCCCGGCGCCGGCGGGCGATCCGGACGGAAAGCTGAAATGCCTGATCTTCGATTCCTGTTACGATGCATATCTCGGCGTGGTCGTCTACATCCGGGTCAAGGACGGAACCGTCCGCCCCGGTGACCGCATCAGGATGATGCATACCGGCGTTGTGTATGAGGTTGCGGAGGTCGGAAAAATGGCTCCGTTCGGCAGGAAGCCGCAGGAGTACCTGACTGCCGGAGACGTCGGCTATCTGACCGCAAGCATCAAGACCGTCACCGACACGCGGGTCGGAGATACGGTCACCTCGGCGGAAAACGGCGTGGAGGAGCCGCTGCCCGGCTTCAAAAAGGCTCTGCCCATGGTCTTCTCCGGAATATATCCGGCAGACGGCGCGCGCTACGGCGATCTGAGGGACGCATTGGAAAAGCTGCAGCTGAACGATGCCGCGCTCTCGTTCGAACCGGAAACCTCCGCCGCACTCGGCTTCGGATTCCGCTGCGGATTTCTCGGACTGCTCCATATGGATGTGGTGCAGGAACGTCTGGAGCGGGAATTCAATCTGGACCTGATCACAACGGCGCCCAGCGTTGTTTATAAGCTGGACATGAAAAGCGGCGAGACCGTCTATATCGACAACCCCTCCAACTACCCGGTGCCGGACACCATCCAGCAGGCATATGAGCCGTTTATCAAGGCAAATATCATCACGCCTGTGGAGTTTGTCGGCGGCATCATGGAGCTTTGTCAGGATCGCCGCGGTGTATTTATCGACATGAAATATCTGGACACCGCACGGACGGAGCTGCATTATGAGCTGCCTCTGAACGAGGTCATTTATGACTTTTTCGATTCGCTGAAGAGCCGTTCCCGCGGCTATGCCTCCCTGGACTATGAAATCAAGGGCTATATGCCGAGCCGTCTGGTCAAGCTGGACTTTCTGCTCAACGGCGAGATCGTGGATGCCCTGTCCTTTATCGTACATGAGGAACGGGCGTATGCGCGGGGCAGACGAATTGCGGAAAAGCTGAAGGAAAATATTCCGCGTCAGCTGTTTGAAGTGCCGATTCAGGCGGCAATCGGAGGAAAAGTGATCGCACGGGAAACCGTCAAGGCGCTGCGCAAGGACGTCCTTGCCAAATGCTACGGCGGCGACATCACAAGAAAGAAAAAGCTGCTGGAAAAGCAAAAGGAAGGCAAGAAGAAGATGCGGCAGCTCGGATCGGTGGAAATCTCCCCCGAGGCATTCATGGCAGTCCTCAAGATGGACGACGACGCCTGATATACAGGTCATCGCCCCCAAAACGGCAGCTCTCCTCTCAGGCAAGCTGTCATTTCCGCAGAGGAGGAATCTGCGGAAATCTCAAAGACAGCTGCCGCACAGCGCCTTCCGGTTCCTTTCCGGGCTTCTTTCGGAAAAACGACAGGCGGGAAGGAAGCATCGGACCCAAGGCGTTTTGACCTCACATTGCTCTGACAGCAACAGGCTCCGCCGCCGTTTCACCCCCGGTTCTTCCCATTCCCGGACTTTGGACAGGACAGCAAAACGGGTGCATCAGATGGAAATGCCACTCCCCGGCAGCCGGCTTGTACTGCTCTGCCCCCCGTTCCGTCTCCTGTTTTCCCGAAAGAGCGGTCGGCAGAGGGAATTCACGGCAATGCATGTCGGCTCCCATGCAGCCTCAGCAGCCAACACCCGCCGCGCTGTTTCCGGCTTCTTCAGGAGCGGTGAGGCAGCATCCGGCTTCGCTCACGGATGTTCCGCCGGGCGGCAGTCCTCCCACAGCGCACACAAGCGCCCTTCCGCATGCTCCGGAGAAGTCCGGAACCGCAATTTCCGTCCTCCGGTCCGTCGGCTGCACACCGGATACCCTGCGTTCGATGCTTTTTCCGGTTTTCAGGCGATGTCCGGCAAACCACTTCACGATATTCCACGCGAAAGGAAGCTTTCACCGGATGAAGGAAGGCTTTCGCCAAGCGAAAGGTGGCTTTCACCAAGCGAAAGCCGGCTTTCACCAAGCGAACGTCGGCTTTCACCAAGTGAAAGCCATAGGCAAAGGCATAACATGATCAATGCAAAAAAAATCACCGTCATCGGCTGCGGCAGATGGGGCAGCTTCCTCGCATGGTATGCGGCGCGCCTCGGGCATACAGTCACATTATACGGCCGCTCCGGCTCCCGTCATATGCAGCAGCTTCTGAAAACACGCCGCAACGAATTGCTTACACTTCCGGAAAATGTGCGGCTGTCCGAGGATCTACAATGCGCGGCAGACGCCGACATCATCATGATTTCCATCGATTCACAGGGACTCCGCGCCCTGATGCGGCAGCTCCGGGACGAATTAAAGCCGGTCGGCAAAACCTTTGTCCTGTGTATGAAGGGAATTGAGATCAGCACCGGCAAGCGGCTGTCGGAAATCGCGGCGGAATACGTGGGAGAACAGAACAGGATCGCCATCTGGCTCGGTCCCGGGCATGTACAGGAGTTTACCAGAGGTATCATGAACTGCATGGTGATCGACAGCGATGATCCGAACGCCAAGGAAGACCTAATCCGGGCTTTTTCGGGCGATCTGATCCGGTTCTATTACGGAAACGACATGATCGGGAATGAAATCGGCGCCGCCGCGAAGAATGTGATCGGCATTGCCGCCGGCATGCTGGACGGCAAACACCTTTCCTCCCTGAAGGGAGCGCTGATGTCCCGCGGCACCCGGGAGGTCGCACGGCTGATTGTCGCCATGGGCGGAAATGAGCTGTCCGCATACGGTCTGTGCCATCTGGGGGACTATGAGGCGACCGTGTTTTCCCCTTACAGCCACAACCGCGCTTATGGAGAAGCGTTTGTACGCGGAGAAGCGTATATTCAGCTGGCAGAGGGCGTTTATACGGTGCAGGCTTTGGTACGTCTGGGAGAGAAATACCATGTGGAGCTTCCGATCTGCAGCGCCGTCTATCGGATTCTGTTCGAAAATTACCCGCCGACAGAGGCAATGCGCGACTTGTTTCTGCGCGAGCAAAAGCCTGAATTCTGAACACCCGAAAAAACAAAAAGAAAGAGACGCGTCATAAGGGCGTCTCTTTTTTCCATTTTATAGCTTCTGAATGAACCAAATATGCAGTCGGGAAACAGCGCGGTCGGTCAGAATCGCGTGATTTCTCGTTCTGACGCTGACCGAACGCCAAAGCGGACAGAAGAGTAAATGCCGCGCCTGTTTTTTCACGCCTCCGTGCTCTCGGCTTCGGCATCCGCCGCTCGGTTTGCCTCAATCTGCGCCGCAAGCATCATGTCCTTTACCTTCATCAAACGTGTGGTGTTGCCGCGCTCGTTCTCATCCAGCTTCATCCGGATCCTGCGGATGCCCTCCTCCAGCTGCGGAATCATGATATACTCCAGTGCATTGACCCGCCGCCGCGTCCGTTCGATCTCCTCTGCGAGGAGCTGTGCCGTTTTTTCGCTTTCCGCAAGTCTTACAAGGTCCGGGAGCGCGTCCGCAAGCGCCGCAAGCGCACTGTCCAGCTCCCCGGAGGTAAACGCATAGCCGTAATTATAGCTGTCGCTGAAATCCTCTCCGAGCACATCAAACGAAAACTGCGGCACGGAAACACTCATCATGTTTTTCTCGCTGACCTTGAGGGAAAGCTCCGTTTTCGGAAGCATCAGGGCTTCCTCCAGCATAGCCGGCGAGGAAACTGCGGCAGCCGCAGCAAAGCCCCCATACACATTGGCAAGCTTTTCCTCAACCGTCTGCCTCAATATTTTGTTTTCCCGGACAACCTCCAGAAACTGACGCATCAGCTCGTCGCGCTTGTCCTTCAACAGCTTATGTCCGCGACGCGAGGTTGCAAGCCGCGTCTGGAGCTTTTTCAGCTCCATCCGCGTCGGGTTCACGCGAATTTCTGCCATGTGCCGTGCATCCTTTCCTTATGATTCAGACTTTTTACTGTCGTCCGGATAGTATTTTTCAATAAATTCAGGCTTAATCCGCTTCAGCTCGCTCTTCGGGAAGATGGAGAGCAGCCTCCAGCCGAGATCCAGCGTTTCTTCGATGGAGCGGTTTTCCTGGAAGCCCTGATTCACGTACTGCGCCTCAAATTCATCCGCGAATTTCGCGTACAGCCGGTCCATCGGAGTCAGAGCAGCCTCTCCGAGAACCACCATCAGCTCCTTGGCTTCCTTGCCGCGCGCATAGTTGGAAAAGAGCTGGTTCATCACATTTGCGTGATCCTCACGCGTCTTCCCGGCGCCGATTCCCTTATCCTTCAGACGGGACAGGGAGGGCAGCACATCGACCGGCGGCAGGATTCCCTTACGGTACAGATCGCGGGACAGAATGATCTGACCCTCGGTGATATATCCGGTCAGGTCGGGGATCGGATGTGTTTTATCATCCTCCGGCATCGTCAGAATCGGGATCATCGTAATGGACCCCTCCGAGGTGATCTTTCTTCCCGCACGCTCATACATTGTGGCAAGGTCGGTATACAGATAGCCGGGATAACCGCGTCTTCCGGGAACCTCCTTGCGTGCGGCGGAAACCTCACGCAAAGCCTCTGCATAATTCGTGATATCGGTCATGATGACCAAAACGTGCATATTCTGCTCAAACGCCAGATATTCCGCCGCAGTCAGCGCCATACGCGGCGTTGTAATCCGTTCAATGGCGGAATCGGAAGCGAGGTTGATAAACAGCACCGTGCGGTCAATCGCACCGGTTTTTCTGAAGTCCGAAATGAAGAAATCGGCTTCCTCATACGTGATTCCGATTGCGGCAAAGACAACGGCGAATTTGGAATCGGAGCCGCGCACCTTCGCCTGCCGTGCAATCTGTGCGGCAAAATCCGCATGCGGCAGTCCGGAGCAGGAAAAGATCGGCAGCTTCTGACCGCGTACCAGCGTGTTCAGTCCGTCAATGGTCGAAATGCCCGTCTGAATAAACTCAGAGGGATACCGGCGCGCGGACGGATTGATCGGCGTACCGTTGATATCCTCAAATTTTTCCGGAATCAGGCGGGGACCGTTGTCAATCGTTTCTCCCATTCCGTTAAACACTCTGCCCAGCATCTCGGGACAGACGCCGAGCTGAACGCCGTGTCCGAGAAAGCGGACCTTGCTCTCGGACAGGTTGAGTCCGGCAGCATTTTCAAACAGCTGCACCAGTACGGAAGAACCGTTTACCTCCAGCACGCGGCAGCGGCGAAGCTCTCCGTTTGGAAGCTCAATTTCGCCAAGCTCATCATACTTGACATTTTCCACCTGCTTAACCAGCATCAGAGGTCCGGCGACCTCCTGAATCGTTTTATACGAACGGATCAAAGCTCACTCACCTCTTTTTCATCACAAACCGCCGCCAGCTGCTCATCGATCTCCTTTTCGATTGCCTCATATATCTCCGGATACGTTTGCGCATTGGCATTCTTGGCACGGCCGATCTTCTCGCGGACCGGCAGAGCGGAAACCTTTTCGATATCCGCGCCGTTTACCGACAGAGCCTTCCACGCCTTGTCGCGGAAGGAAAGAATCAGCTTTGCCAGTGCATACTGCTTGGGCAGCGCCGTATAGGTATCATCGGCAGAGAAGGAATCCTGCTGCAAAAAGTCCTCCCGGACGGATCGGGCAACCTCCAGCGTCAGACGGTCCTCGTTTGACAGCGCATCCACGCCCACCAGCTTGACAATCTCATCCAGCTCGGACTCCTTTTGCAGAAGCCGCATCAGCTCGCCCATCGTTTCCTTCCAATCCTTTGCCACGTTCGCAGAAAACCACGGCTCCAGCCGGTTCTGGTACAGAGAATAGGAGTTCAGCCAGTTGATTGCCGGGAAATGCCTGCGGTATGCAAGTGTAGCCTCCAGCCCCCAGAACACCTTGACAATACGAAGCGTTGCCTGTGTGACCGGCTCGGACAGATCTCCGCCCTGCGGGGATACCGCGCCGATGGCGGAAAGGGAGCCCTGCCGCTTGTCTCCGCCAAGGCAGATGACGGTTCCGGCACGCTCATAGAACTGTGCAAGACGGGAGGTCAGGTAAGCGGGATAGCCCTCCTCACCGGGCATTTCCTCCAGTCTGCCGGACATTTCACGCAGTGCCTCCGCCCAGCGGGAGGTGGAGTCGGCAATCACCGCCACGGAATACCCCATATCCCGGTAATACTCCGCGATCGTAATGCCCGTGTAAATCGATGCCTCACGCGCTGCCACTGGCATATCGGAGGTGTTCGCGATCAAAACGGTGCGTTTCATCAGAGAATAGCCGGAGCGCGGGTCCTTCAGCTCCGGAAATTCCTGCAGAACATCGGTCATCTCGTTGCCGCGCTCACCGCAGCCGACGTAAATCACGATATCCACATCCGACCATTTTGCAAGCTGATGCTGCGTCACCGTTTTTCCGGAGCCGAACGGTCCCGGAATGCAGGCAGTTCCTCCCTTTGCAATCGGGAAAAGCGCATCAATCGTGCGCTGTCCGGTGATCATCGGCACGCTCGGCGGCAGCTTTTCCGCATAGGGACGCGCCACACGGACCGGCCACTTCTGCATCAGCCGGACCTCATAGGACTGTCCCTTTTCGCCCGCAATCCGTCCGATCACCTGATCAACCGTATAGTCCCCGGATTCCAGCGCCTCCAGTGTGCCCTTCACGCGCGGCGGAACCAGAATTTTATGCCGGACGACCTCGGTTTCGTTGACATACCCCAGAATATCTCCGCTCTGCACCGGCTCTCCGACCTTCGCACAGGCTTCAAAGTGCCAGACCGCCGTGCGGTCCAGTGCAAACTCCTCCACGCCGCGCAGCAGGTTCGGACCGGATTTCTCACGCAGCTTGACAAGCGGGCGCTGAATACCGTCGTAAATATTGGTAATCAGTCCGGGACCGAGCTCCACGGAAAGCGGCGCCCCGGTGGAGACCACAACATCCCCGCGCCCGATTCCGGCAGTCTCCTCATACACCTGAATGGAAGCGCGGTCCCCGTGCATTTCGATAATTTCACCGATCAGCTTCTGCGGACCGACACGAACCACGTCAAACATGTTCGCTTCCCGCATTCCCTCCGCAATAATCAGCGGACCGGATATCTTGACGATTTTTCCTTCTATCATCTGCTTTTACGGCTCTTCCGCCCCGAATCCCGCGGCGGACAGCCTCCTTTCCGATTTTCTTATTGAACGCAGGCATCCCGGCCATGCAGCCCGCGTCGGACGAAATTTCTCTTCCGGCCGCAGCGGGGCGCAGGCAAAATGCCCTGCCGCTCCCCTGCACAAGGCATGCCCTTTCGCGCGCTTACTTGAACAGAATATCCGCGCCCACGGCACGCTCCACGGAGCGTCTGACGTTATTCATACCGTACCCCGTTGAGCCTTCCTTTCCGGGCAACACAATAATTGCCGGAAGCGGACTGTTTTTATACCGCGCAATTTCATCTTCGATCTCAACGGCAAGCGACTCCGTCACAAAAATGATCGCATAGCCCTCGCCTGCCATCCTTCTCAGTGCCTGTGCGCCCTCCAGCGGAGTTCCCGCCTCAAAAACAGCAAACCCGACTGCCATAAAGCCGATCACGCTGTCCTTATCTCCGATCATTCCGATTTTATACATGACCTTCAGTCCCTCAGCCTTTCCCTGATTGTTTCAGCCGAAGCCCCGGCATGCTTTCCGGACAGAATAATCCGCAGATTCTTCACTTCCCGTTCCCGCTCGGTCAGATATTCCGCCGCGACCTCCGGACCGTACAGGACATCGCGGCAGGAGCTGCGGACAAATGCCGTACAGCATGCCTCGCAGACCTTTTCCAGCTCTGCCGGCTTGAACGTCTCCCTTGCAAGCACCTCGCCCACCGGGGAATATGCCTCCGTCAGAGAAAGCCGCTCGGAAAGAAATGCGATTCCCTTCCGCGCCTCCATGCAAAGCGCCTCATGGAACAGCCCATGCTCCAGCTTTCCGGCGGGCACACAAGCCAATCTGAATTTTTCCGCCTTCCCGGTGCAGCCCATGCGGAGAAGCCGGACGCAGATCTGAAGATTGGTCACATCCTCCCGCATCGCAGCCAGCTCCCGAAAAAAGCCGCTCCGATATCCTGCGGCAGATGCCTCCATATCGCGGTAGCAGGCGCGATCCAGATAAACGTCAATCAGCTGCGGATCGGAGGTCTTTGCATACGACTCTGCAGCCTCGGCTGCCGCCTGTTTCATATGTTCCGGAAACAGATCGAACCGGTTTTCCTTTACAGCCTCTATGACCCTATCCGGCGCAAGCGTTCCGCAGGGAAGCATCAGTGCACCCGCACGCGCTTCATATCCGCCGTCCGCCATCCGGAACCGTGCCTTGAGCGCGGATTTGATGTTATGGCAGTCATACGGATACCGGAAAAAGTCAAACAGCTGCCTGTCCGGCACAATTTCATCCACCAGCCCGAAGGCATCCGAAAGGATCCTCTGTAAACAAGTCTCTTCGTTTTCGGATTCCTCCCCCCGGAAAGAAACCCCCGCCTCTTCCATCAGACGGTACAGCTCCTGCATTCCTGCGGCATCTGCCATACGCCGGTACTGCGCGGCGTCCGGAATTGCATTGCCGACGGCATGCAGGCGCGCAGATGCGTAGATATATGCGTCTCTGTCCGGCTTGCGCGGTTTATTTCCCATACGTCATCCTGCCTTTCCCGATCTCATTCCGCCGGTTACACATTGCCGAAAAGTGTGCGGTACACCTGATGCTCCGTTTCTCCGCGCACCGCGCGCAGCAGCATCTCTACGGTACAGTCAATTTCCACATCGGCACACCGCAGAACAAATCCGCCCCGCGCCGACACGGTTTCCTCCGAAAGCGTCAGAGCTTTTCCGCAGCCGGAAAGTGCGGCGGAAGCCGACGCAAGCAGCGCCTCTCCCAGCGTCTCCCGGTCTTTCGCATTCAAAAGCACACTGTATTCGGACACAGCCGCAAGCTCCCCGCTCCGGTAGTATTCCTGAAGCGAAGCCTCGTTTTTCAGGTTCTCCCGGACCGCGCCAGTCAGAAGTTCCGTCAGAAAGGACAGATACTCCTCACGCGGCATGGTACAGAGGCGTTCCTCCGCAAGACGGTATGCACGATCCACCAGAGTGCTCTTCGCTTCCGTCAGAATGTTTCTCCCGGCGACCTCACAGGAGGAGGCGGCACGGAGCCGGATGCTCTCCGCCGCTTTTTCCGAACGGCTTTTGGAGTCCGCCAGAATGAAGGCGGCGCGGCTTTTATAGCTGTCCGCAATCTCTGCGGCATCGTGCCCGGCAGCCTCCAGAGCGTTTGCCTCATAGGCCCGTGCATCGGAGAGAATGCGTTCGGTTATTTTTTCGAGTCCTGTCATCTCGGACCCTCCTTTTACACAGGCGCTTTGATAATCAGAAGCAGGGAAACAAGCAGTGCAAAGATCGCATAGGTTTCAACCAGTGCGGCAGACGTGATCGCCTTACCGACCTCGCCCTTGTGCTTTGCGATCAGATGAATGCCGGACACCGCAACCTTTGCCTGATGCTGTGCGGAAATCAGACCGATCAGAGCCACCGGCAGAGAAGCAAGAAGGAAGTATGCGCCCTGCTGCACCGTCAGCTCCATCAGCGATCCGAACAGGTTGATCTTGATCATGATCATGAAAGCCGTAATCAGACCGTAAATACCCTGTGTACCCGGAAGCGCCTCCAGAAGCAGAACGGATCCGAATGCCGACGGATCCTCCGTCAGAAGACCGGAGCCTGCCTGTCCGACCATGCCGACTCCCTTTGCGGAACCCCATCCGGCAAGACCCGCGGCAAGAAACGCCCCGAGCAGCGCAAGGTTGACACCGTTGAAAAGCGAAGCAATAAACGTACCCATAATTTTTAATCCTCCGTATATCAGTTCATCAAAGATTTGTATCATCCAGCGCCGTATAACGGGACGCGGGAACAACCGGATCAAAGGCTCTGCCGCCGCTCTCATAGAATTTTCCGAAAAATTCAATATACTGCAGTCGGCTTGCATGCACAAACGAGCCGAGCAGATTGATGGCAAGATTCACAACATTGCCGAAAATCACAACAACGATCATCATAATATACCCGCCGACCGTAGGACCCTTCAGCGTTGAAATAATATTGATGACGCTTGCAATCACCGCACTTGACATGCCGAGCGCCATGATGCGGGAGTAGGAAAGCAGGTCAGCCACATAATTGACAATATCGTAAAGGCTGAGAACGCCGCCGAACAGTTTTCCGAAAAAGCCCTTCTTTTCCCTGCCCTGCGAAGCGATCAGCATCAGGGCGCCAAGCCCCGCGACAGCCATTCCGACCGTGCTGCTGACAAAATACAGTCCGATTCCGGCAAACAGGATATACCAGCTGCCGACATCAAACACGGCAGCCCACGGATGCCCGGTTCTGATCAGCACATACGCTTTGATCCCCATTCCGACCAGAAGATGGACTGCGCCCACCGCAAGAGAAAGGATCAGGAAGGAGATCGGGTCCTGCACCGGATCAAACAGAATCGCAAGCCTTACCGGGTTTTCAATGCCCAGCATTTTCTCCTGAAAGACCGTAATAAAGTCGCCGAAATAGCTCCCGAACAGCACGCCTGCCAGCATACAGGAGATTCCGCAGATTCCGAACAGCTTGACCAGCCGCGCCGTTCCGCCGCGCAGGTCCATCAGCTTCAGGGCGAGGAAGCAGCCGACCGTCAGGAGCAGTCCGTACACGACATCCGCGAGCATCAGCCCGAAAATGATGAAATAGAAGATGCTCATGATAAATGTCGGATCAAAGGTCCCGTACTTTGGCAGGGAATACAGCCCGATCACCATTTCAAACGGGTCCAGATTCTTTTTGTTCACCAGAAGCACCGGAGGATCGTCCTCCTCCATCGGATCCGTCAGCTCATAGCAGCACGTGAGGTTCCCAAGCTCTTTTTCCAGCTTTTTCACCGCTCCTGCGGGAACCCAGCCGGAAAGCACCACGGTTTCCTCGGTGCAGCACATTCTTCGCTGCGCCTCCATGCCGTTGAGACGGGTTTGCAGAATATCGCTCGCCGCTTTCAGCTTCGGAAGCTCGGAGGCAAGTGTTTTTTGCTCCTCCTTCAGGGCTGCCTCCTCCGACTGCCTGTCCGCCGCCGCTTTTTCCAGAAGCGCATACTCCCGGCGCGGCGTCTCCCGATATCCGGAGAAATCCAGCCTTACAAAGCCCATTGCCGCAAGCGCCGGCAGAATGTCTGCGTCATCGTCGATGCTGCAAAGCACCGTGACATACCGGCAGACCGCATCGGAGGAGACCTCCTCTATCGCGCAGTCCGGCGTGCCGTCATCCGCATTGATCTCCGCCACCGTATGCTCAACCGTCCGGGTCAGGGGCAGTGTGCCGAACAAAAGCTGTGTGCTTTTCGTTTCCGTCTCGGAAAACGGCATATCATACCGCATCCACGGCTTCAGGGAAGCCATCCGCGCGGCATCCCGGATCTCTTCCGCCCGCAGTTCGCTCAGCCGCGCCGTAATCCGGGCGGTTCTGTCCGCCGCCTCAAGCGCGCGCGTAAAATCGGGCGTATCCCGCTCCACGCCGGAGAAGGAAGCCGGCTGCCTGCGCGCAAACAGGGGCTTCTTCCCCTCCGCGCAGCTCTCCAGTACAGGAATCGCAGCATCTACCCGGTTCAGCTCCGCCTGAAGAGCAGCCTCTTTTTCACTCTGCTCAAACGGTTGTCCGATCCGTTCGCTCTCTCCGGCAGGAATCGCACTGACCTCCACGCAGGAGAGCCGGAGCAGCAAATTGGTCACGGCCTCCGCGTCCTGCTTCAGAGCAATCAGCGAAAGCTTTTTCATCTTACTTACTGCCACAACGCATGACTCCTTCCACGATCAGCCCGACCGCGGCGTCCATATTCTCCTCTGCCCTTGCGCAAACCGAAGCGGCATCCTTCTGTGCCCTTTGCTTCTGTTCCTCCGTCAACCGTTCGGCATCCCTTCTGGCTGCCTCCATTCGCTCGGCAGACTGACGCTCCGCCTCTTTTTCCGCTGCGGCACAGGCTTTCTTTCCGGCAGCCTCCGCTTCCTCCAGCTGCTGTTTTACGGCAAGTGCGGCGGCTTTTTTGATTGCGGCAGCCTGCTCTTCCGCAGCCCTGACCTGTTCAATCGCTTCTTTTGACAACCGATCTCACCATCCTCTTCGACTGATTTTATTTTTATCATAGCACATCCGTTTTTGAAATTCAAGCGTTTTTTCGCATTTCCTACAAAAAAAGGCATAATGACGACAAACCATAATGAAAACGTCCCATCCTTCATATGCACCGAAATCTTTGAAATTGCCGTTCAGTTCAGGTTATATCTTCATATATGAATAATCGACATTAAATTCCTGCAAAAACTTCCCGTACTGCGACACGCGGCAATGCACAGCCTCCTCTTGCTTGAAGTTACATATATATAAATGCACACCTTTTTCATTGAAATAAAACCCATGAAATTTTTTCCCATGCAAAGCCGCTTTTTGCATGCCCGCCCTTGTTATCATGTCGCAAAGGCGCAAAATTATACCGTACCGCAAATCCATATTATAGGAAACGCACGATAACCCGGTCAAAGCTCCGTTTTGAAATCGAAATGTGCGAAGAAAAATGCTGATATAACGGTCGTGCAGCAGATATCCTTCTCCCTCCGTCCGAAGGGAAGATGCATCCTTGGCTCCTTCTGCGGTTTTTCCCGCAAGCGCCTCCGAAAAGCGGTTGAATTTCAGGACGCCGCCGGATATTTTTTTCTCCTCTCCGCAGGACAGCACGGGATACGAAATAAGGATCCGGCAAGTCTCCGTCCTGTCGCGCAGACAATTCCATGTCAATTCCATTGCTCGCTCTCCTTTTCCGCCGATGCAGAGCCGGCACGCAGCGCATTTCCTGCATCCGCAGCACAAAATCCACAGAAATGCGGTCTTCGGGACTCCGGCAACCGCAAAGGCTCCGGACAGCTGTTCTCCTGCCGATATTATATATAATAAATAGGTAGAAAAAATTCAATTCAAACCGAAAGAGCCGGAGTCCAAGGAAGCCCCCGCCGCAGCCGGAGCATCAAAGCCGGCACCGCCGCGTCATCTGCTGTCCTGCCCGTTTCCGCATTGTCTGCAGGCTCACCCTTCCCGGCAGCCGGCTCTCTTCCCCCACACAGGCGGAAACCGCATGCCGGCAGGCGCATGACCGGACGGCAGTCCGCAGAAAAAAGCTCTGCCAATCCGTCCGGCAAGACCCACAGCGTCCGATCTCCCATAAGCGCTCCGCTCCCTCCGGAGCCGTGCGCATTTTCCCGAATGCCCTTTGCTTTTTCGCTCCGGCATCCGGAGGCATCCCTGCCGTCTCCGTTTCTCCCTCTGCGCAGAACAGCTTCCTCAGCAGCTCTCCGTTTCGTCTTCCCTTCCGCCGAGTCCGCTGAGAAACAGATAACCGAGCGCCAGAAGAATCAGGCGGTTGCCCCGCACCTCATCCTCTCCCCCGCTGAGCAGCAGCAAAATGACGCTCAGAAGCAGAATATCATCCTCATGCAGCTTCATGCCGGACAGCCATTCCGCAGGCTCCGGCTTTTTCTCTGCGGGCGGCTCTGCATACCGCGGGTCATCATAGGAAATCAGCCCCCCGGACCCGGCTCCGTAGCGCTCCCGATCCTCAAGCGGAACCCGCGCAAACCGCCTTTCCGCGATCCCATGCGGCGCCGGCGGCGAAAAAACAGACGGGGACCGCTGTCCCTGCTCCCCCGAAGCGGAACCGTCCGCCTCCTGTACCACAGAGGTTCCGCTGTAATCGGGAGGCGGCGTGACCGGCGGCATACGGCGCACACGGCTGTAATTTCTTGTATACAAAGCTTACTCCTCCTTCGGCGCCTGCAGCTCAAGCAGCTGCAAGATCTTCATGATCCGGATGATGGACTTGGCTGCCTCCCGCCTTCCCGGATTCAGATACGGGCACAGTGCGCCAAGCAGCCGGATGCTGTTTTCATCGCCGCCCTTTCCCGAAAAAGAACGGGGCAGGTGCGCCACCTCCCGCATTTCGCCCGATCCGGAGCCGCCTTCCGTTTCCCGCGCTTCCTCCCGGGCTTCGGCGTGCTGCGGTGTGTATGCAGCCGTTCCGCCCATAAGACTTTCCGCAATGCCCATCACCTTTTTCATGGCACCCGGGTCTGACAGAATCTCCTGAAGCTTGCTGCCGATATCCTGATCCACGCTGAATTCCCCCTCTCGCTGTTCAGTCAAAGCTTCAGCCTGCGAATAGCTTCTTCGATGTTTTCCTCGCCCAAAGAGTCCACTGCCTTTTTCAGATCATTCTGATTGGCTTTGGTCAGCTTTTTGCGGATCGTCCCGATGTTACGCAGTGCGCGCTGCCTCTGCGATTCCGTTGCACCGGACAGCGTTGCAATCTCGCCAACCGCCCGTCTGAGTGTATCGTCATCCATGCTTTTCAGCCTTTGCAGCAGCTTTTCATCAATCTCCATACATACCTTCCCTTCCCGAAAAAAATAAAATATTTATTTTTTTGTATAGAATTCAATAGTATTTTATGATACAATAATCAAAACGGTTACAGAGAAAATAAACCCGGAAAGGAACAAACGCGTGGAATTTCTTGTTTTTTCGGACTCGCACGGAAGCTTTTTCAACATGCGTGAGGCGTTCCTGCGCAATCGCGGAACCGCCGACGGCGTGTTTTTTTTGGGAGACGGACTGCGTGAAGCAGAGCTTCTTGAGCAGCTTGCCATTCGCCCGACCGCCCTTTATGCGGTATCGGGAAACTGCGACTCCTGCTTTGCCGCCCCCACGCTGTCCGCGCCCGTATACCGGGTCGAGACGATCGAAGGATTCCGGTTTCTTCTGTGCCACGGGCACACCTTCGGTGTCAAAGCCGGGCTTTCCGACCTGCTCCGTTTCGCCGCAGAGACCCATGCCGACGCCGTTTTGTACGGGCATACGCACGTTCCGTACTGTTCCCGGGTACAGCTCGGAGAGAAATCCGTCCAGATCATGTGCCCCGGTAGCATTTCCCGTCCCGCAGAGGGCGCACCATCCTTCGGAATTGTCGAAATACGGCGCGGCGTGCTGTTTATGCACACGGCAGAGCTGGAAAACTGACTGTTCCTGCGAACCGCAGCTGCCGCTTCCCGCGCTGCACACCTTGCCGTCGGGAGCACGCAGCCCGGTCATCCTCTGCAAAACCGGAAAGCGTGCCTTTTTCGATTTTATATGTGCCGTTCCCGGCAAAACCGAACATCCCCGGCTCACGGCTTTTCCCGGAAAAGCGCTCGCAGCAAGTCTAATCCGGCGTTTCTGCGCAGGCGCCGGGCCGTCCGATGCGGCTCTGCCCACAGCCGACGCTTTGACACAGCCGTCCGAACGCGCCGCACAGACAGGATGCGCCTCCCCAGCCATACGGAGAATAGCGTCATCCGCCTGACACGCTTAGGGCATACAGAAAACAACACATACAGCACGTCCCCCTCCTGCCGCAAGGCATCAATAACCGAAAAGGAGCACAAAGCCAAAATGACGGAACGCATTCAGAAAACCAACCGCAAAGCGTTCTTTCTTGCGCTTGCGCTGTATCTCTGCGCCTTTCTCTGCCTGCTGTTCGGCTCTGTTTTCACAGGAATCCGCGCACTCTGGCAGATCATGGCTGCGGGAACCGCAGTCGCGGGTATCCAGCTGACACAGCGTTATCTCCTGAGCGCTTTTGAATATATCCTGACGCCGGATGATGAGCTTGCAGAGCGAAATACGCTCACCGTTGTCCGGATACAGGGAAAAAAACGGACTGTTCTGGGAAATCTTTCTCTTGCCTTTCCCTGTGCGCTGGAAAAGGACCTGACCGTCCGGCAAATCGAAAAGAAACACGGAAGGGTCAGCAGAATATTCAATTTTCTTGCCGACATCGCCCCGGCGCACGAATACGGTCTGCTTGTGGAGTTCCGGGAGGAAACGGTCCTGTGCCGTCTGCAATGCTCGGAGCAATTTGCGGAAGCACTCCGGATACGTGCCTGCGGCTGTGAAGCCGCGGACGACCTCCCGACCGGAGCATGACGGCACGGTTTCCGCATCCATCAAAAGGATTGCCGGGAAGCGTGTTTTCACGGGGCAGGCAGAATAGGGAACCAAAAAGCTTTCGGTCTGATTTTGCGGCGCTGACTGTCCGGGAATCGGCATAGCTGTCTGCGGTTTTGAGCATGCATCGGCGCTGCGGCAGAAACCCCGCTCCATCGCGGCATTTTGCCCCTTCCGCGCAGCGGCTTTGCTTTTTCAGAACAGCTGCGGTTCCGAAAAAGGGTCATAAGGCCGACCGACGGATTCTCCATCTGCGCTTTGAGTTGTCATTTTCCGCAAAACAACGAATATGCACAGCACGTCCGCAATTCCGGAGAGCAGTCAAAAGGGAAAGGAACCTTGCCTCACCGGCGTTTTGCATCCCCGCCTGCGGACAGCAATTTTGTTTTGCACAGCATAGACGTCCGCAATTCCATACGCGCGAAGGCTTATACCGATGCCAAGCCGCAGTCATACGGTTGAAAAACGACTCTCTTCATCAGCATTTTGCGGTTTTACCGCCTGATCAACTGCGGTTTCGTTTTGCCAAGCCGCAGTCGCAAAAATGAAAAACAACTCCGCGATCGGCATTTTGCGGCTTTTACCGCCTGATCGACTGCGGTTTCGCCCTGCAAAGCCGCAGTCATAAGACCGAATAACAACTCTGCGATGGCGTTTCGGGCTTTTGCCGCCCGGCAAGCCGTGATTTCGCCTTGAAACTCCAACCGCAATTCCGAAGAAAGGAAGCTTTTGCCGATGCAAAAGCTATGATCACAAAAATGAAAGAAATTTTACTGTGCAAATACGGCGAGCTTGTATTAAAAGGGCTGAACAAAGGCTATTTTGAAGCTGTTCTGCTCCGGCAGTTCCGGACGCGCCTGAAAGCCGCCGGCAATTTCGGGGTCACGCATGCACAAAGCACCATTTATGTTGAACCGCTGGACGATGCGGCAGATATTGAGGAAGCCTGCTCTGTCTGTCAGAAGATCTTCGGCATTGTCGCGGTCAGCCGTGCATGCGTTGTTGAAAAGGATATCCGAAAGATCGAGGAGGCGGCAGCAGCCTATATTCCGCCCTTTCTGTCAAATGCCCGTTCCTTCAAGGCAGAATCGCGCCGTGCGGACAAACGCTTCCCGCTGACCTCGCCGGAGATCTCCAAACGGGTGGGAGAAGCCGTCGGGCTTGCCTGCCCGTCGCTCACGGTCGATGTGCAGCACCCGGACATTGTAGTGACCACCGAAATCCGGGAAAACGGCGCATACCTGCATGCAGGCTCCTTCCCGGGAGCGGGCGGCATGCCCTCCGGCTCTGCCGGCCGCGGAATGCTCCTTCTGTCCGGCGGAATCGACAGCCCGGTCGCCGGCTTTATGATGGCAAAGCGCGGACTGACAGTGGATGCCGTTCATTTTGAAAGCTATCCGTACACCTCTGAGCAGGCGAGGGAAAAGGTCCTTGCCCTCGCAAAGCTGGTCACGGCATACACCGGAAGCATGCGGGTCCATGTGATCTCCGTAACGCATTTGCAGGAGGTTCTGCGGGACACCTGCAATGAGGAGTATTTTACGCTTCTTCTCCGCCGCTCTATGATGCGGCTTGCAGAGAGAACCGCCGCAGCGCAGGGAGCAGCCGCACTGATTACAGGGGAATCTCTGGGTCAGGTTGCCAGCCAGACACTGGAAGCGCTCCGCGTCACCGACTCCGTGGTGAATATGCCGGTTTTCCGTCCCTGCATCGGCATGGACAAGGAAGAAATCATCCGCATCGCACGCCGCATCAACACCTTTGAAACCTCCATCCTGCCGTATGAGGACTGCTGCACCGTCTTTACACCGAAGCATCCGAAAACAAAACCCGTCCCCGAAAAGGTTCTGGAGGAGGAAGCAAAATACGATTACCGCGCGCTTGAGGAGGAGGCTTTTTCCACGCTGCAAACGCACCGGATCGAATATTACATCTGACAGATTATCCGCACTTTCCGAAGGAAATTTTATCAAAAAACCAAAGCAAGCCCTTGACAGAACGCACAAAATTGTATACAATAATTGTATTATGATAATGTGGCGCAATGTACACAGTAAGCCCTGCCGTACAGGATACGGTGCGGTGTTTCTTTCATAAAAAAGCACATCTGCGGTATCGGACAAGCTGTCTCCGGCACGGTTTCCGGTATAAGCGGAGCGGCGGAGGCATCCGTGCCCGAAAAGGCTTTCGGGATGCTGCTTTCCGTATACGATTCCGCATAACTCCTGCGCATGGTGCGGAGCTACTCCCACAGGACCGTTCTTCTGCCGCAAAACGGAACCCGCTCAGCAAAGCGTTCCGCACGGCGCAAAGAGCATGTCTGCCGGGGCATCCGCCATTTGTACCATGCGGAACGGAGTTCCGCGCGGGTTTCCTTCGCCGGATCGCGCGGTGCTGCCCGTTCGGTATGCCGGACAGACGGAGCCGATCTTATCGGCACTATGGCTTCTCGGACTATAAAGCGTTTTATCATAATTGAAAATCATAACAGTAAGGGGGGTGCGTCATGGAATATGTTATTGGCGCCGTCATTGCCCTGATTATTTTCCTGCCTACAGGCTTTGTCATCGGAACCACCTATCGCAAAAAGGTTGCCGAGGCTGAAATCGGCTCTGCCGAAGAGGAAGCAAAGCGCTTGCTGGAAGAAGCGGCAAAAGCGGCGGAGACAAAGAAAAAAGAAGCTCTGATTGAGGCAAAGGAAGAAATCCTCCGGCAGAAAAACGAAGCGGACCGGGAGATTAAGGACCGCAGAAACGAGCTTTCCCGGATGGAACGCCGCGTGACGGCAAAGGAAGAAACGCTGGAGCGCAAAATAGACAGCTATGAGCGCAAAGAAGAAGGTCTGAACCGAAAAATCAAGGAAAATGAAGACCTCAACGCTCAGATCGTCGAGCTGAAGCAAGCCCAGATTGACCGTCTGGAGGCTGTCGCGGGACTGACCGCAGAGGAAGCCAAGCAGCAGATTGTAGACAGCATCGGTGAAGAGGTCAAGCACGAAGCCGCCATGCGGATCGTTGAAATTGAGTCTCAGCTGAAGGAGGATGCGGATGTAAAGGCGCGGCAGATCATTGCGCTGGCAATTCAGAGATGTGCATCCGATCAGGTATCCGAAACAACCGTATCGGTTGTTCCTCTGCCGAACGATGATATGAAGGGAAGAATCATCGGGCGGGAAGGAAGAAATATCCGCACCATTGAAACACTGACCGGCGTGGAGCTGATTATCGACGACACACCGGAGGCGATCACCATTTCCGGATTTGATCCTGTCAGACGTGAAATCGCCCGGATTGCGCTTGAAAAGCTGATTTCGGACGGAAGAATCCATCCGACCAGAATCGAAGAAATGGTGGAAAAAGCCCGCAAAGAGGTTGAAAACTCCATCAAGCAGGCTGGCGAACGGGCAACCTTTGAAACCGGCATTCACGGCATCAACAATGAACTTGTGCGTCTGCTCGGCAGACTGCGCTACCGTACATCCTACGGACAGAACGTATTACAGCATTCCATTGAGGTGGCACACATTTCCGGCATCATTGCGGACGAGCTCGGCGTTGACAGCACCGTGGCAAAGCGCGCGGGACTTCTGCACGATATCGGCAAGGCGATGACCCAGGAGGTAGAGGGCTCTCATGTACAGCTCGGCGTTGATATCGCCAAAAAGTACAAGGAAAGCCGCGATGTGATTCATGCCATTGAAGCACATCACGGAGATGTGGAACCGCAGACAATCATCGCGATGATTGTACAGGCAGCAGATGCAATCTCTGCCGCAAGACCCGGCGCAAGACGTGAAGATCTGGAGAACTATCTCAGACGTCTGCAAAAGCTTGAAGAAATTGCAAACAGTTTCCCCGGCGTGGAAAAATCCTACGCCATTCAGGCGGGTCGTGAGATCCGCGTCATGGTAAAGCCGGAAGAGGTCAACGACGATCAGATGGTGCTGACCGCACGTGAGATCGTCAAGAAGATCGAAAGCAGCATGGAGTATCCCGGACAAATCAAGATCAATCTGATTCGGGAAAGCCGTGCCGTCGATTATGCAAAATAATGCCTCTGCCGTGCCTGACACCGAATGATATAGAGCTGCGATGAAATCAAGTGCCCCGTCAGGAGGCGCCTTTCATAGAGGAATCGTCGCTTATCGTCATGCATATGCGACAGACAAACGTGGGTGCTGAAAACTCAAAACGAGTTTTTGGCACCCACGTTGACGTTGTTCCCGGCGGTCAGGCACCGCCGCTTTGCTGCGGGAAAAGCCGAAAAAAAACAGGGCACAAGGGATAAGATCCCATCAAAAATGCCGGAATCCCGACCAGCATTGCTGATGGACTGTTAAAAACATGGAGTTTTTTAACAGCCCCTTTTCCTTTCCGCCAAAGAAGCCGGAAGAAATTCCGGAAGCGGTCAAAAAACTCTTGACAATGCGTTCCCTGCGCGTTAAAATAGAATCTGTTTGAAAAATCGGTCTGACGGCAGCCCGGAGACTGCGTTTCCGCCCGATCCGGCACAAAGTACCAAAAAGCATCGGCGGAAGGAACACTCCCATGTCACTTCCGTCTGCTCCCCGTCCGGCGCCGCCTGCGGAGCAGGCAGATCTGCGCCCCGGCGCTTTGATACGGCTCCCCGGATGATATACCGCAGCCGCAAAGGAAGAAAACCGATAAAAAAAACGGCACGTGCCGCAAGATGAAATGGTGGAATTTTCAAAATGACAATCACCTCCGAATATTATACCCTGCTGCTGCCGCTGGCACTGATCCTTCTGCTCTCCAAGATCATGACCAAGGTCTGCGAAAAGCTGAATCTGCCAAGCGTTGTCGGCATGCTGTTTGCCGGACTGACCATCGGGGCTTTGCAGTATATTCCCGGTCAGACCGTATTCAGTGACACCACTCTGGCAGGACTTGCATTCCTTGCAAAGATCGGCGTTGTGCTGATCATGTTTTCCGCCGGAATGGAAACAGACATCAAGCAGATCAAGGCAGTCGGCATTCAGTCTGTCATCATTACGCTGTTCGGCGTATTCGTTCCGATGGGACTCGGCTTTGTGGTCGCCTGCCTGTTCAACGGAGGCTTTTCGGCACCGCATGATGTCCTGCTGTCCAATCTGTTTTACGGCGTCATTCTGACCGCAACCTCCGTCAGCGTGACCGTTGCAACCCTGAAAGAGCTTGGTAAGCTCTCCGGAAAGGTCGGAACCACGATTGTTTCCGCAGCCATTCTGGATGATATCATCGGAATCGTGGTGCTTTCCTTCGTCATCGGCATGAAGGATACCGGAACAGGCGGTTCCTCTCCATGGCGTGTTCTTTTGATGACCGTTCTGTTTTTCATCTTTGTCGCCGTAATCGGATTCCTTGCCAACAGGCTGTTTGCCGCGCTGGAGCGCAAATTCCCGCATCACCGGCTCCTCCCGATTTTCAGCTTTGCATTTTGCTTTATCATCTCCTATCTCAGCGAATCCGTATTCGGCGTTGCTGACATCACCGGCGCCTATTTCGCGGGACTGTTTCTGTCCAAAAATCCGGAGGTCAGCTATATTGACCGGAAATCGGACATTATGAGCTATATGATCTTCACTCCCGTATTCTTCTGCAACATCGGCATCACAACGAAGTTCACCGGCATCGGCAAAGACATGCTCGCGTTCGGCATATGCTTCATCCTCGCCGGCATCCTCGGAAAGGTTCTCGGCTGCGGAGGCTCTGCACTTTTGTGTAAATACAAATGGAAGGATGCCTTTCGTGTCGGCATCGGCATGATGGTTCGCGCCGAGGTGGCGCTGGTCAGCGCACAAAAAGGCGTTGAAAACGGCATCATTCATTCCTCTATCATGCCGTTTATCGTCCTTATGATTATCGTCACCAGCTTCCTTACGCCTGTCATTCTGAAAAGCTCCTATGGCAAAGAAAAAGCAGAGGGCACCGGAGCACCGGGGGAAAGGTCCTGACGCTCCGAAGCGCCGGGGGAAATGAGGCATCCGATCACAGCAAAACAGGCGGGGCTTTTATGCTTTCGCATCCGTCCCGCCTGTTTGATTCCGCGCAGAGCAGTCACCCATTGCCCCGCGCAAATCTATCCGCCAAAAAGACTGCGGTCATACGCACAAAGCCCCGTCAAGATCAGACCGATCCGCAAAGCCCGCACGTCCGGGCTTTTTTCATGCCCGTTCCGGCCCCACCGTGCCGAGAATCAGTTTTCTCGGTGCGGGCTGCTCCGGGGCGATCCGGACAGAGTCCCGAAGCTTCTCCAGTCCCGCCTCCAGCCTTTCATCATCCGAGGCATACAGAACCGCGACCGTTTCACCCCGTCTGACTGCCTCTCCCGTCTTTTTCCGGAATTCGATTCCCGCCGCATAATCAATTTTCGCGTCCTTCACCTCACGCCCTGCACCCAAGGCGCATGCTGCAAGTCCTATGCCCTCCGTCTGCATGGACGAAATATATCCGTCCCGCTCCGCCCGCAGCTCGGCACAAGCCCTTGCCTGACCGAAACGCTCCGGATGATCGATGCAGGAAACGTCTCCGCCCTGCGCTGCGATCCACGCACGGAACTTATCCCATGCCAGCCCGGAGCGAAGCGTATGCTCCGCCATGGCAAAGCCCTCCTGCGCGGAAATCCCGTGAACCATGGACAAAAGCTGTCCCGCAAGCGTCAGAGAAACCGCTGTCAGATCCGCCTCCCCTTCCGATTGCAGCGCACGGATCGCCTCCTTCACCTCCAGCGCATTGCCGACCGCTCTGCCGAGCGGCTCGTTCATGTCTGTCAGAACCGCCCGGACCGTCCTGCCGCAGGCAGTGCCGATATCCACCATCTTCCGCGCCAGCGTATACGCATCGGCTTCCGTCTTCATGAAGGAGCCGGAGCCGACCTTCACATCCAGAACAATGGAGTGAGCTCCCGCCGCCAGCTTTTTGCTCATAATACTGGACACGATCAGCGGAACCGAGTCCACCGTTGCCGTAACATCCCGCAAAGCATAAATCTTTTTGTCGGCAGGCACCATGTTCCCGGTTTGCCCCGCAAGCACCAAGCCGATTTCCTCCGCCTGCCGCAAAAATTCCTCTTCCGTCAGCGCGGTACGAAAGCCGGGGACGGATTCCAGCTTGTCAAGCGTCCCGCCGGTATGCCCAAGCCCCCGACCGCTCATCTTTGCCATAATGCCTCCCGCCGCCGCGACAATCGGACCGACAAGCAGGGACGTCTTATCCCCCACCCCGCCGGTAGAGTGTTTATCTGCGGACCGCATTCCGAAGCTGCTCAGATCCAGCGAATCCCCGGACCGCGCCATTGCCTCGGTCAGCACTCCGATCTCCCGGTCATCCATGCCACGCCAGCAGATCGCCATCAGAAGCGCCGCCATCTGATAGTCCGGCAAGGTGCCGCCGGTATAGCCGGACACCACATACCGGATCTCGCCGTCACTCAAAGGAAGCCCGTCTTTCTTCTTCCGGATCAAATCGTACAATCTCATCGTTCCATACCCTTTCCGGAAGCCCCCGAAGCACTTCCGTTGTCCTGAAATGTTCCTCTGCCAATGAGGTTTTCCGCAGCAAGCCGCACAAGCCCTTTTCCGCCAGCCCCCCGTCCTGCGGAAGTGCAGCCGCCGCTCAAAGCGAGCTTCCCGAAAATCCGTGCGGAAAAAGTGCGCGCAGCAGATATTTTTCCGCATAAATCTCCTCCGGGATTGCCTCTTCCGGGAATACCGCGCCGCCTGCGCTCCCTTCCGCTTCCCGGTCCTCCGCAAATTCCGCCTGAAGCGGCGTTTCTGCAGCGTGCGTCAAAACCGTTCCGCTCCGGAGCAGCCCCCGCAGGGATACCGTCTCTGCCCCGCATGCATCCGGCGAAACGCTGCTGTCCGTCAATGCGCCGCCGCAGCAGATCACCTCAAACCGATCCGGATCACAGAACTCCGCCATCACCTGCCGGCATACGCCGCATGGGGTGCAAACCGTGCCGGGGGCTTCACCGATGCGGTACCCGCAGACTGCAATCCGGTCAAATTCCCGTTTTCCTGCGCTGATTGCCTTGAAAAATGCTGTACGCTCCGCACAGACCGTCGGCGTAAAGGCGGCATTTTCAATGTTACAGCCCGTGTAGACAGAACCGTCCCGGCAGAGGAGCGCCGCTCCGACTGCAAAGCCCGAATAGGGTGCATACGCACGTCTGCGTGCCGTAAGCGCACAAAAAATCAGATCCCGATCCGTCATAAAAAGCCTCCTGTTCTCTTTCCGCGCAGGGCTGCCGCCATACGGCAGTCCTGCGGCATCTGCCACACCGTCCATTTGCTTCCGCATCTGTCCCGCATCCCATCGGAATACCCGGACTCCACGCGTCCGCAGCATGCCGGCGCCATACCCGCCCGCGCTCCCGGAGGCACAGTCAAGCCCCCGCAGCCCGGCAGAGGCGGCTCCCTGCTCCTTTTCGCCAGACGGAAGGCACATCCGACAGCGAGACGAAAGAAATGAAATGCCCCGCGGAAATCGTTTTGCATCAGTCCCATCGGGACATACGAAGGCAGGCGGCAAAGCAGATTGCCTCCGCCTGTCCCACCGCAAATGCTCCCCGATGCTGCCGGAAACCGGAACGCCGTGATATCTCCAACCGTGCGGCAAATGCGGGCTCTTTATCGGCAATCCGTCATCTGACCGTCCAACCCCCGCCGGATATTCTTTCCGCGCGCCGATCCGCAAAGCCGCCCCCGCAATGCCGCAGGCGTTTCTCATCCTCCGACTGCGCACGCCGGTCAGGCAGTCACTTTAAAAGCGCTGCAAAGCTCTCGCCGGGTGTATCCATCCGGACTCCAAGCCATTCGCAAACCGTTGCGGCAATATCGGCAAAGGAGCTCCTCGTTCCGAGATTGACGGGACGGATTTCATCCCCATACACAAGGAGCGGCACATATTCCCGCGTGTGATCCGTTGTCTTGACAAATCCCGGGTCGCAGCCGTGGTCAGCAGTGATCATCAGCACGTCTCCGCTGCCGAGCTGCGAGAGAAAGGACGGCAGCCACCGGTCGAATTCCGCAATCGCGGCGGCATACCCCGGAATATCGCGGCGATGCCCGTAGAGCATATCAAAATCCACCAGATTGATAAAGCTCAGCCCGTGAAAATCCTGCCGGACAAGCCGCATGGCAGCCTCCATGCTCTCCCGGTTTCCATGCGCGGGAATCGACTCCGTAAAGCCCTGTCCGGCAAAAATATCGCTGATTTTCCCGACCGCAATGCTGTCCAGTCCGGCGTTTCGAATCAGCTCCGGCATAGCCGCGCGCGGCGGCGCAACAGAAAAGTCCCGCCTGTTCGGCGTGCGGACAAACGCCCCCGGCTCCCCCGTAAACGGGCGGGCAATCACCCTCCCGACGCCATGCTCTCCCGTCAGGATTGCACGGGCAATCCTGCAATACTCATACAGCAGCGCATCCGGCACAATGCTCTCATGCGCCGCGATCTGAAACACGCTGTCGGCGGAGGTATAAACAATGAGCTTGCCCGTCCGCAAATGCTCCTCTCCGAAGTCGCGGATGACCTCGGTTCCGGAATACGGACGGTTGCATAAGACCCCGCGCCCGGTTCTATCGGAGAATTCGGCAATCACATCCTCCGGAAATCCGTGCGGATAGGTCGGAAGCGGCTTTGGGGATACGATTCCGGCAATTTCCCAGTGACCGATGGTCGTATCCTTGCCGAGTGAGCGCTCCGTCAATCTGCCGTATGCACCGACAGGCTTCGTTTCGATCCCCAGAAAAGAAAGTCCGTCTATATTGCCAAGCCCCATCCTCACAAGCGTATCCGCACAAAACGCCGCGGACGAAGCGGCAGAACGAAGCGTATTCGCGCCGACATCCCCAAATGCAGCGGCATCCGGCGCCTCCCCGGCACCCACGCTATCCAGAACAAACAAGAAAACTCTTTTTATCATATCTCTCACACTCCATACGCTCCGCGCCCGCGCATCACCGCCGAAAAGCGGCAGCACCGGACCTTCGGCAGCTTTTTGCTGCCCGGAGGAGCTTTTTCGGAAAATTATCCGTTTTTACCGCTCCCGGTGCAGCGCGCACGCGGTTTGCAGCGCAATTTCAATCATCTGCACAAGAGAGGTCTCACGTTCCCCTGCGGTCATTGCGTCCCCGGTCAGAAGCTGATCGGACACCGTGCAGATTGCCAACGCCCGTTTCCGGCAGCGCGCCGCAGTCAGGTAAAGTCCCGCAGCCTCCATTTCGATTGCCATCACACCCATTTTCGCCCACGCCGCGTTGGCAGATTTATCGTCACAGTAAAAGCAGTCGGAGGAAAGCAGCTCTCCGATATGAAAACGCGCACCGCGCTTTTCAGCCTCTGCCACGGCAGCCGAAAGCAGCCCGAAATCCGCAATCGGCGCGAATGTTCCCGGCAGGCAATACTGCCCCGCAAACGCGGAATCGGTTGCCGCTCCCATTCCGAATACAAGATCACGCACCGAAATGTCCTCCCGAATCGCCCCGGCAGAGCCGATGCGGATAATATTTTCCACACCGAAAACCTGATACAGCTCATAGGAATAGATCCCGATCGAAGGCATCCCCATCCCGCTTGCCATAACCGACACCGGGCATCCTTGGTACGTGCCGGTATAGCCCTGTACGCCGCGTACATTATTGACCATACGCGCGTCCTTTAAAAAGTTCTCCGCAATAAAGCGGGAACGGAGCGGGTCACCCGGCATGAGTACCGTTTCGGCAAAATCAGACGGAGCCGCTGCAATATGCGGCGTCGGATAGGATAATGCTGACATAGTATCCTCCATTCTGACGCAAAGCGTCCATACAAATAGCTTGTTGCAGCCGATGCTTCCGGCGCACCGCTTTCCTGCCGGCATGCCGCCGGAGCAGCTTTGATCCGCGCAGCTGCGCGCCTCAGCCTCCGGCTACGCTGTTATTGTAGCATGTGCCGGAACGGTTGTCAAGAAAGGCTCCCGGGGCAATCCGAAGCAGCAACGCCTCTGCGGCTTTCTTCCGCCGCGTCCGCGGCAGCAGATATCCGGAGCATCCGCTCCAGCTCCTTTGCAGCCACGCTGAGCGGCTGCTCCTTCCGTTTGATCAGCACCATGCTGCGCTCCGGAATTTCTTCCTTTAAGTTAATTACACAGACATTTGCATTTTCACGCAGAAATTCCCTCGGGACAAATCCGATTCCCAATCCCGCCTCTACCATCGGAAGAATCTGATCTGCGGTAAATGCTTCAATGTCCGGATTGTACGGCAGCCGATGGTCGGCAAACAAACTCTCATAGAACGCATAGGACATGGTATCCGCACCGAGCGATATCAGAGGATAGTGCATCAGTTCGGAAAGCGATACCTGCCGCCCGATCAGGTCGGCATAATGCGGCGCACATACGGCAACCTCCTGAATCGACTTGATCCCGGTTTCCGAAAGAGAAGCCGTCCGGATGCTTGGCGTTGTTACAACCGCAATATCCGCCGTTCCCTCCTTCAGTGCAGCAATTGCCTGCGGCGTAGAGTGGTTGCTGATGCGCAGATGTACCCCCGGGTACTGCATGCGGTACTTCTTCAGAACCGGCAGCAAAAGGCAGCGCAGTGCGACCTCACTCGCAGCCACATAGACGCTTCCCGCCTGTAAATTTCTGCTTTCCGCAATTTCAGCCTCGCCTGTTTCAATATGCGTAAACGCAATCCGGACGTGATTGTACAGCCGCTCCCCCTCCGGAGTCAGCCGCATGCCCCGGTTACTGCGCAAAAAGAGCGCACAGCCAAGCTCACTTTCCAGGTTTCTGATTGCCCGTGTCAGGTTTGGCTGGTTGTTGATCAGCTGCTTTGCCGCCTGAGAAACAGAACCGTATTTGGCAACATAATAAAAAACCCTGTAATAATCATAGCTGATATACATAAATCTCCGCCCCCGGCTTTCGCTCCGGCGAAAGCCCCCTTTCCGTGAAAAATTGCAGATCCCGGTGCGGACAGAACACTTATTCCGCAAGCATCCCGACGCAGACGGCTTTGCGTAAAAACCGCAAAAGCCCTTTGCCGCGGCTCCAAACGGCTTGATGCTTTCCCACGCGAACCCGGGACCGGCTGCGGGAGTTACAAGGCGCCGGCGTTCGCACCCCGCCGAATTCCCTTCCGCCGGAAAGGATACGGTCACCGAAAACCTGCCGGAACCGTGTTCCAAAGCCGCTTCCGGTCTATTCGCATGGCTTTCCGGAGGATGCGATTTTTCTTAAAATCAGCGAGACGCAGATGTGCATGTCAAATTGACATGCTTCATATACACATAATATATTTTACATATATCCCTTTCTGTATTATACTATAGTAGCCCGGAAAAATCAAGTCAAACCTCCGGCATGCGCCGGAATTTCACAGCCATTCCGGAAATCGGCGGAAAACATCGCCTGTGCAGGCGCTGAAATCAGTTCAGAACAGCGAAAATCCGGAGCATTTCAGAAAAAGCGCCTGCAGCCCCGCAGCCTCAATCCTCAGGCATGCCTCTACACTGCCATGCAGCCCTTCGGCAAGCCTTCATATAAAAAGCATTGGAAAGGAACACCTCCATGAGATCAGCCGAACCGTATCAAGGACAAATGTCCGACAGCTTCCGTGTCGCAATCTGCATCATCCTCTCCGGAGGATTTCAGGATGCCTACACCTATTGCTGCCGCGGCTCTGTATTTGCAAATGCCCAGACCGGCAACGTAGTGCTCCTCAGCACAGCGCTCTTTCAGCAGGAATGGGGGATTGCCCTGAAATATTTCATTCCGGTTATGTCCTTCCTCATCGGAACAGCGGCAGCAGAGTTCATACACATCCGTCTGAAATGCTGCCAAAAAATACACTGGCGGCAGATCGTTCTTCTGTTTGAAATCCTGCTGCTTTTTGCCGTCGGCTTTCTGCCGCAGATGCTTGACCCTGTGGCAAATGCACTTGTTTCCTTTGTCTGCGCCCTGCAGGTACAGTCCTTCCATAAGGTGAGAGGGCATGTGTACGCCAGTACGATGTGCATCGGAAACCTTCGCACCGCAACAGAAGCGCTGTGTACCTACCTTCGGAAAAAAGATCAAAGCATCCTGCAAAAATGCCTGATTTACTTCGGGGTCATTGTGATTTTCGGAATCGGTGCAGGAATCGGCGGTATCCTTACCCTTGCCGTCGGTCGAAAAGCCATTTGGATCGGATGCCTCCTGCTTTCCGTCAGCTTTGCCATGATGTTTACCCCGGAAAAATCCAAGCAGATCTGTGAAGCACAGCGTCCGCAGTAAAGCAAAGCCTTCCGGTGCGCCCGGTCCGACTCTCCTGCGCATCGCACAGGATGCCCCATGTTCGCTCTTTCATGAAAGCCTTCGCCTCCGCGAGGGCTTTTTTATGTCCGAAAAACTTCCCGGAATATAAATATTTTTTTGACGAAAAAACAGAAGCTGCAAAAGAAAGGCTTAGCCCGCAGACGCATCCCCCGATTTTCTCTTTTACAGGAGCGTCTTCTTTTCGATCCCGGACAGCTCCGCGATGCAGGAAGCGCCCATCGATGCGGCAGCGAAAGCCAAAAGGCAGAACAAACGCCCGTCTTGCCGCAATTGCAGGCAGAAGGCACGTCGCTGTGACTCTCTGCCGCGCTGTAGGCTGCATTGCCATCCGGAAGCACCGCTATGATGCCGCGCGGCAAGGCGTCGCTTCGGATCCCGGCGTAACAAAAAGAGCAGGCACCACGCCTGCCCAAAGAAAAAAGCACAAAAAATGAGTGTTCATAACTCAAATCTGTTATGAACACCCGACAGCTCCCGTTGCCCGTACCCGAGGTGTCCGTAAACACAAGAACAGGCGTGGTCGTAAACTGCGCGCCATACCATATTGCAATATGAAAAAAGCGAGTGTTCTACGTCATTTCAAATGCTGTAAGAACACTCGCCATGGTGCGCGAAACGGGACTTGAACCCGTATGGTGTACACCACACGCCCCTCAAACGTGCGCGTCTGCCAGTTCCGCCACTCGCGCTTAGCAACGTATATATTATATACAACATTGTGCGGTTTGTCAAGAGGAAATTCAAAAAAACAGGGATTTGTTTGCGCAATCAGAAAGACAAACAAAATTGCAGGAAAAGCCGTCCCGAAACCGCCTTGCGGCAGGAGCACCGCCAATGCCGTCCTGAAGCATTCCTGCCGGCGTACCGGTGTCTCTCAGCTCCGCCCTGTGCAGCACGACGGAAAACGAAAGGAGCCGCAAAGCAATCATTGCCGAGGCACCGCATATCCGCCTTGGTCCCGTTCCGAAAACAAAAGGAGCAGCCGATAAACCATCGTGCCGCTCCTTATCAATCCGCGGAAAGTCCAGCGGAGACGCAGAATCAGTCCGTTGTCAAAGAACCGGAACCCGTCTCGGCATCCGTCTGTGCAGCAGTTTCGGCATTTGAACCGTTGTCTGCAAGGTGGGACAGCTCCTTATTATCCTGTGTCACATATACAGCCAGAACCAGTACCACAAAAACAGCAGCAACAATCGCAGTCAGCTTGGACAGCTTTTTATCCATAGACTGTCCTTTCGTTTTGCCGAAAAATGTTTCAGCTCCGCCCGAAATCGTCCCGGAAAGACCGTGGCTCTTGCCGGACTGCAAAAGTACGGACACCACCAAAGAAAGGGCAGCAGCAAGCAGTATAATTGACAGTACAATTTCCATATAATCCTCCAAAGTGATCGTCCCATAGGTTCTTTTCAAACAAATCCACATGGCGACACAGTATTCTATCCATAACAAATGTATTTTACCATACTCTTTTTGATTTTGCAAGATGTATTTCCGTATTTTTTCTTTTTTTCTTAAAACAATTGACATTGGCATGGGCATATGATATACTAATCTACAGTGTTCGCCGGAAGTCCGGACAAAACCGGGGCTGTCGGCTTAATCCACGCCTTTGCGGCATTCGGACAGCAATTTTTATACGGAGGGATATCGAAGCGGTCATAACGAGGCGGTCTTGAAAACCGTTTGAGAGCAATCTCACAAGGGTTCGAATCCCTTTCCCTCCGCCACAAGCACCCAATTTGAACTTTAACGGTTCAAACGGGGTGCTTTCTTTGTTTTCCGCATCTTTTTCGGCTTTTGGGTGACTTAATTCGCGCAAAGCGTTTAATTCTTCTTTTTCCAACTTTACTTTTGTCGGATATTCGGGCGAAGTGTTGTAGAAAATGTAGATATAATCGTCAAACAAAACCACACGATAGATAAACGAATTGAAAAACTCGTTCTTTTCTTCGTCCGACTTGTACTCCTTATTTGCAAAATAGTAAAGAAAAGCGCGTACGGTTTCGTATTTTAACGGCGGTATATTCTGTTGCTTTTCCAACTCGATTTTGTTTTCCAATTCTTCTTTCTGCGCTTCCAGTGAGAGCATACGCTCTTTTGTAGACTTCGTAACGATACCTGCGGCGATAGCAGACAAGAAGCCGTTCAGGGCTTGTTCCACATTGGCAAGTTCTTTTTCAAGCAGAATCAAAGTGTTGGACTTTTCTAATTCTTGATTAAAATTGTCGGTTACGCTTCGTGCGATCGTATCGATTATGTCCGGGCTTAAAATGTAATCTACCGTCTTTTCAAAGACTAAATCTTCTATGTATTGCTTGCTTACGCTGTTCTTTTTGCATTGTCCCTTATTTCTCTTACGGGTAAAACATTTATAATAATGATATTGTCTGCCCGTCTGGCTCGTACCGCCTTCGGCTGTCATCAACGTTCCGCAGTTGCCGCAAAAAAGTTTTCCGCTTAAAATATATTCGGAATGTTTTTGAATACATTTCTGCTTGTGCCGTTGATTGTCTAAAATACGGTTGCAATCGTTCCACGTCTTTTCGTCCACAATAGCGGGCGTAACATTGGTCAGAATTCTATCATCGTATTCCACGATGCCTTTGTATTTCGTGTTGCGAATGAGTTTTGCAAGTGCGTTTACCGTAAACGGCTTGCCGCTTTTGTTTCGCACGCCGATACTATCCAGCCAACTTACAATGCTTTTTGCTTTTTCTCCGTAACGGTATCTCTCAAAAATTTCCCGCACGACAGCGGCTTCCGTCTCGTTGATAACCCAATGCTTGTCTATGATATCGTAACCAAATAACCCGAAACCGCCGATACCGTCCGACATTGTGTGCTTATTATCTTTTGCTTCAACAAAAGCAATTGGTTTGTTGGGTTTGTAAAAAAGCACATAATCAGCCTTCAGTGGAGCTTCACGCTTACACGACTTACCACGGGCGATAATTCGACCGTTCGTAACTTTATATTCTTCTCTCATTTGAGAAAACGAGCTCCAACCGGCTGAAACGATTGCAGGCGTAATGAATTTTGTTCGTATATCCATTTCGGATAGACTTTTTTTATCTATTTGCTCCATATGTCGCTCCTATCTTCTTAAAATAAATTTTTTTCTGAAAATCTCGTCCAGTGTTTTTCCGTCCTTGTTTTTCCATTCGATCCAACCGTTTGTTGAGCCACCGAGAATAAAATCGCTTGCACCGCTCGGCGTGTTAAACTCCAATGTTGTTTTCAGAATAAAATTGCCGTTTTCCGATTCAATATCGCCATTAGATTGCAGTTCCGTTCTTTGCTTATTGTGTTTTTCAAGATTTGTAAGCTTACTCATATTTATTTGAGAACCTTCTAAAACCTGAAACTTGTCCCCGTCATAAACGCCATAAGCAAGAATACCGTTTCTTGTTGTATGGAATATCTCGCGATTATCGTTACTCTGTTTTGCATCGTCCATTTTATATCCGAGCGTAGCCATTACGAATTGAATTTCGTCGTATACCTCTTCGATAGAAGGAAGATCATATTCGTCTATTTCATACTTGGGACTAACGGAATTTTCTACTTTATATCGCTTGGATTCGTGTGCTTTGATAATGGCGTATTCTTCAAGCCCGCTTATCATATCGAGAGAAAACGTCTTATTATCGGCAAGAAACATAATAGCCTTATTCCAAAAATCTTTTGAGCGGTTATGGTCATCAAGGCGAGCGACGCCGTTTCTTGTTTGTCCAATATAGATTTGTGCTATTTTATTTTCGTCGTTTTCGTTAATTAAATAGTATATTCCGGGACGTGTAATTCCCGAAATTTTCTTCGCTTCCGAAAGCAACGGGCGTGGAATAACATATGTGGTTATCGTAGATAAATGGCGGCGGATAGAACGGATACCGTCGGGTTGTCCGTTATAATAAATCGTTTCAAGTTTTTTGCTTGTAGCCATATAGTTTCTCCCTTAATTCTCAAACTTAATGCCTTTGCTTTCGCAAAATGCGTAAAACTTGCCTTGCGATACGATTTGCGGTTCACGGTTATCCTTTTCCCAGCGACAAATTGTAGCGTAGGATACGCCGAGTTCCTTTGCCAACGCTTCTTGCGTTAAAAGAAGTTTCATCCTTACATATTTTACTTTTTCGGAAAATTTCATTTTACACCTCATTGTTCGTCCGAGTTAGCGGGCAATTTAAGCGTTTCTTCTGCCAAAACTTTCATCTGACGAATTGCCGTTTTATTTAACTCTATCAATCGCTCCTGCTGGCTTATTCCACATTCGATAAGATAAGCGTTCAGATTTTCAAGATTGGAAAGACATACAAGTTGCGAAACTTCCGCATAATCACGCATATTACCTTTCTTATTAGGATTTTGCTCTCGCCACTGTTTTGCGGTCATACCAAAAAGTGCAACGTTCAAAACGTCGGCTTCGCTTGCGTAAACAAACGACGCTTGCGCTTTTGTAATTTCAAGCGGAATAATGATGATATCTTTGATCGCGTCGGTATGTATGCGGTAATTTATTTTTGCAAGTTCTCGCTTAACCGTCCAACCGAGTTGTTTCTGTTCGTCTCTTTCAGGCGTTGAAACTCTTTGATAATGTATAAATTGATTTCGGGCGAAATCCATGATGCGAATTGAAGAGCAATATCCTTGTGTGCATATGTGCCGCCGTTATATTTTCCAGCTTTAGAAATAATACCGATGGCATTCACACCGTCAATCCATTTCTTCGGAGTCATAGTAAAATAGTTGTGTCCGGCTTCGCTTCTAAACGTATCGAATTCGACACGGTTAAAATTAGGGTTGTTCAATTGTTCCCATAGCCCTATATATTGAATCGTATCGATTCTGCGCATCCAATTCTGTATAACGAATCGAGGGTCTTCGGGGTTTTTATATTTTGCAATATCCGTAAGAGAGAAATAATCGTCTTTGTTGATATGGATTTCATGATCAAATACGGTACAAAACATCGCCCGACCTTGTAGGCATATCCCACAGGGGAAGCCCCTGTGATACGCACAGGCAGAGCTTGAGCATAAGCCAGCTCTTGCCGATTTTCTGAGAGCCGCAGAACAGGGTAAGCCCTGTCGGAATAAGACCGTCCACCACAAAGCTCGGCTTATCAAGCGGCTCATAGAGGAGCGTTTCTGCATCGACAATACTTAACTTTTGCATCGGTATCCTCCTTTCGGCGTTTTCGTTTCGATTTCAGATAATACATAGGCGTTATCTCCTTACTTTATTTACCTGCTGAAATGGCAGAAGGTATGTATACACAGCCATTCCATACAGTTCCACGCTTTTTCAAAGCGGCGTTTTCTCTGTCGGTGCTATGCACGGATTAAGCAGTGGGCAGGCTCATATCGTGGCTCTGCTGTCCGCTGCGGCAGGTATCCCTCTGGCGGCTGCTATTCGGTTTTCAAGGAACAAAGCTATTCCGTTCTGCGGGCATTAAAAAAGGGCAAGAGTTTTTACCGCTTACCCAATAGCCCGTAGGAAAATATGATTTTCCCCTTGTGTTCTGCTTTTTTGAAAAAATATAGGCACCTGTTAATCAACCTCTCTTTCGGTCGGTAACAAGTACTTGTTGTTCATTATTAAGTTTTCAACGCTTATCTGTCCGTGTTCTCTAAAAAATCTTGACCTCATTCAAAACACCGCTCCAAAACCTTTCGCAACGGAAAAAATATCCGAATGAAACGGCAGAGCTCAGAAAACAAAGCCGCGCCTTCTCAATGACCGGCAATGCCGGCCAACAGCCCCTCCGGTCCTCGCATAAAACAGTTGAAAAACGCACCGCCTTGTGCTATAATCTGATGTGTGCAGGTGTTTCAGGGCGCAGACGGCAGATCAAAGAGAGGTGGGCTTATGACCAATCAAACAAGAAGAGCCTTCATTGCCGGCAGCACAGTATTGCTCGCGGCGGCTTTGGCATATACCTTCCGTCTCATCGGAAAGGGAACTTTTTTCCCGACGCTCTTTTCCTATCTGCGCAGCTTCATCTACATCGGTCTGTACGCCGCATGGGGCTTTCCGTCCGGCAGCGCATTGTACAGAAGCAGGTCGGTCGGTATCTCACAGGTGTTTCGGCACTGCTGATTTTGTGGTTCTCGTTCCGCACGGTGAAATACTTTATTTTCTGGCAGCCTGATGCTATCCGCTATCTGTGGTATCTGTTTTACCTGCCGATGCTGTTTGTGCCGATGCTGGCGCTGCTCGTTGCCATGTCTTTGGGAAAGCCGGACGATTGTCGCCTGCCGGAATGGACGGCGGTACTGTGGATCATCTCCGGCGCACTGCTTTTGCTGGTGCTGACCAACGATCTGCATCAGCTGGTATTCACCTTTCCGAAGGACGCCGCCGTATGGTCGGACACCAACCACGGCTATGGCATCGGATATTTCCCCGTTGTCGGCTGGCAGGTGCTTTGCGGCGTGTCGGCATTGGGCGTCATGCTCTTTAAGTGCCGGCTGAAAAACGGCAGACGCCGTCTGTGGCCTGCCATCCCTATGGCAATTTCGCTAACCTATCTGGCACTGAACTATCTCGGTGTGCAGTGGTTGAAAGCGCTGTTCGGCGATGTCACTGCCTTTCAGAGCCTGATGTATATGCTCTGCTTTGAGGCATGTATTGCCTGCGGCTTCATCCATTCCAACAGCCGCTATGCCGACCTGTTTGCGTCCTCCGTCGGCACATCGGCAGAAATTACCGACAAGGGCTTCAACATTCCCTTAAAGCTCATTCACATCACCGACCGGGAAGCCGCGCAAAGCGTACCGGCTCCCGTAACAACCTATGCGCTGTTCCGAAACGGCAGATTCGTGACGCAGGGCATCCAGTCGGACAAAAAGTTCCTTGCCCTTGCGGAGGAACAGCCGGTTTGAAAAAAGGAGACGGCGGCGCTCCGGCTGCTCCCGCAGGAGTCTTGACAGAAAGCCCCACTCCCGCGCAGGTTCTTTACCGGGCTTACGGCAGACATTCCCTCCGCAGAATCCGTGCCGGACAAACGGGAGCGGGATCAGACATGCCTCGGGGTCCCGGCGAACGAATGTCCGGCTCCGCCACGGAGCCGCCGGGAGCCTGCCGATGCACAGAGCGCACGGAATTCCATAAAACCTGTATCCTATCAGGAAACGGAGAGAAATATGAATCATCTCATTGAAATCGATCATCTGAGAAAAAGCTTCGGCGAAGTCCGGGCGGTAAACGATCTGAGCTTCCGGGTCAGGGAAGGCGAGCTGTTTGCCTTTTTGGGCGTCAACGGAGCGGGAAAATCGACCACGATCAACATCCTTTGCGGACAGCTGCGCAAGGACGGCGGAAGGGTGACGATCTGCGGCAACGATCTGGACAAGGACGCCGACCGTATCAAGCGCAGCCTCGGCGTGGTCTTCCAAAACTCGGTTTTGGATAAGGACCTGTCCGTAAGAGACAATCTGCAAAGCCGTGCGGCGCTTTACGGCATAAGCGGCCCGGAATTCCGAAAGCGGCTTGACGAGCTTGCGGAGCTTCTGGACTTTGCAAGCCTTCTGAAGCGTCCCGTCGGCAGGCTGTCCGGCGGACAGCGGCGCAGAATCGACATTGCCAGAGCCCTGCTGCACCAGCCGCGGATTCTGGTGCTGGACGAGCCGACCACTGGGCTGGACCCCCAGACGCGGAATCTGCTCTGGAAGGTCTTGGGCAGCCTCCGCCGGGAGAAAAGCCTCACCGTGTTTCTGACAACACACTACATGGAGGAGGCGGCAGACGCGGATTATGTGGTGATTCTGGATCACGGCGAAATTGCTGCGGAGGGAACGCCGCTGACACTGAAAAACACCTACACCGGGGACTATATCACCCTCTACGGACAGGAGGAAGCAGAAGTCAGACGGCTCGGCGCACCCTATGAAGCCATCCGGGACGCCTTTCGCATCTCGGTTCCCGACACGGCGGCTGCAACGGGGCTGATCCTGAAATATCCGGAGATCTTCCGGGATTATGAAATCACAAAGGGAAAAATGGACGACGTATTTCTGGCTGTGACCGGAAAAAAGCTGACGGGAGGCATGGAGAAATGACCGGACTCTGGGCGCTGATCCGGCGCAATACAAAGCTGTACTTTAAGGATAAGGGGATGTTTTTCACCTCCCTTATCACACCGATGATCCTGCTTGTGCTGTATGTCACCTTTCTTGCCAATATCTATGAGGACAGCTTCCGCTCCGCACTGGAAGCGGCGGGAGCCACTGTGTCCGACAAGCTGGTGTGGGGCTGTGTGGGCGGGGAGCTGGTCTCCTCCATTCTGGCGGTAAGCTGCATCACCGTGGCATTCTGCTCCAACCTGCTGATGGTGCAGGACAAGGTCAGCGGCGCGCGGAAGGATCTGACCATTGCCCCGCTGAACCCCGGGATGCTGGCGCTGAGCTATTACATCTCCACGGCGCTTTCGACTTTCATCATCAACTTTTCGGCGCTTGGCGCATGCCTTATTTACCTTGCAAAGGTCGGATGGTATCTGTCGGCAGCGGACGTGGCTGCGCTGCTTCTGGATGTCGTTCTTCTGGTGCTCTTCGGCACGGCGCTTTCCTCCTGTATCATCTTTCCCCTCACTACATCGGGACAGGCAAGCGCCGTGGGAACGGTCGTCAGCGCAGGCTACGGCTTCCTCTGCGGCGCCTATATGCCCATCTCCGGATTTTCGGAGGGCTTGCAGAGGGTTCTGTCCTTCCTGCCCGGCACGTACGGCACAAGCCTTCTGCGAAACCATGCGCTGCGGGGCGTGTTTGAAGAGATGAAGCGCATCGGCTTCCCGCCGGAGGTGCTGGAAGCCATCCGCGACAGCGTGGACTGCAACCTGTATTTCTTCGGAGAAAAAGTGACGCTCGACTGTATGTATGTAATCCTGCTTGCCTCTGCCGCCATTGCCACAGGACTCTATGTGTGCCTGAATCTGATGCATTCAAAGAAGGGACACTGACGCAGAACGCGGCAGGCTCCGGCACTGCGGCGTTCATCCGCAAGCATCCTTCAGCCGCAGAAAGACAGGACTGCTATCCGCACCCTGCGCGGCGGAAAAGCCGTGAATGTCCGATCTGATCGGGCGCTCCGTAAGCGTGCCTCTGCCGTCCCAAAGCATGCCCCTGCACCTCCCGCGGCAGGAGCCTCCGTCCGGCAGTCAAACCGCCTTCCGCACAGTCCCGCAGCCCGCGCACTGTCCTGCCCGCAGCCCGCCTTCGCAGCCGGCATCGCTGCGTCATCTCCGCTTCGGTTCCGCAGCCCGGCGAGGGCGAAGCCTGAAGGTTTGCGGCGCTGACTCCGGGCGATGCTCCGCAGGCAAAGCCGGAGATGGCTGAAACCGACGCCCGGAGAAGACGATATTTTGAAAAGGAAGCTTTCCCCTAAGAAAGCGATAGTCTGCCATGATACAACAGTTTTCGGACGATGATTTCCTGCTTTCCGGCGAGACTGCACGCACCCTGTACCGCTCCTTTGCAGAGCCGCTGCCGGTCACGGACCCTTTTACGGGGCTCTGCACCCGCGACATTGCGGAAAACCGCAGATACGCCAATCTGACCGAGCTTTGGCTGGAGCCGGACCCGCAGAAGCAAAGCGCCATGCGCAGCTGCGGCATTGACGAGGCTTATATCACGGGAGCAGCGTCAGATTATGAGAAATTCTATGCCTTTGCCTCGATCCTGCCGCGGCTTGCCGGAAATCCGCTGTACCGGTGCGCACAGCTGGAGCTTGCGCGGTATTTTGACTGCGGGCAGCTCCTGTCCGCCTATACGGCAGAGGAAATATGGCATTCGGCAGCGGACGCTCTGACAAATACGCCCCTGCGCGCAAGACAGCTCCTTGCCTCATACGGAACGGAATCGGTCTATGCCGCCTGCAGCCCCGCCGAGCCGCTTGTATGGTATGAGATGCTTCGGGAGGAGCCGTGCGGCACCGAGGTAATTCCCGCGTTCCTGCCGGAGGACGGGCTGCTTTGCCGCGAGCGGAGCTTTCCCGCCCGCATCGCCGCACTCAGCACTGTGTGCGGCATCGGAATCGGAACGCTTGCCGATCTGAAGCAGGCATATCTTGACCGGATGGATGCGTTTGCGGCATGCGGCTGCCGGACCGCGCTGCACCGTCTGGACGGCACCTTCCGCTTTGACCGCGCGGCAACCGAGGGAGATATCGAAGATATCCTCCGGCGCGCGCTCGGCTCCGGCGCGCGGAGCGTCTCGGAGCAGGAGGAAGCGAAATTCCGCACCCACATGCTCCTCTTCTTCGCAAAAGAGTACCGGAGCCGCGGCTGGGTGATGCAGCTGTTTTCCGGAAATCTGCCCGCCTCAGACGCGGTGTTCGCACGCACCGTGTCCGGAAGCGCCTCCTTTGTGCAGCCTGCCGGAGGAGCGGCATCCGCAGGTCCGGCTTGCGGGCGGTCCGCCAAAAACGTGCGTACAGAAAATGCAGCCGGAGAGCATGCAGAGCAGAGCATCTCCGACTGCCAAAGCGCCCCCTCCCGGGATTCCTTCCGCAGCGCGCCTGCCGGAAGCAGGGACTGCGGTCCGGTGATTTCTGCCGGAAATTCAGCCCCCAGGAGCACAGAAAACGCCGTGCAGTCCGGTTTCCTGCCGGAAAAACCGCCCGCCTTCGGTTGGAATATCCGGGCGCTGTCCGCACTTCTGCATACGCTGAAGAAAATGCAGGCGCTTCCGAAAACCGTTTTGTACCCGGATCACACAGGCATTCCGGATGCCTGTCTTCTTGCCGATCTGCTTCAGGGAAGCGACGAATGGGGACTGCCCACCCTGCGGGTTTCGTTTGCCCCCGGTCAGGCAGGCACGTCCGGTGAGGCGCTCCGCCGCCTTGCGGCGCACAGTCCCGCAGGCTTTCTCCCCTGCATGCCCTCCGGAGCCTGCACGCCGCTTTTGGGCGCGTCCCATGAAATATTCCGGCGGGAGGTATGCCGGACGCTCGGCAGCATGGCAGAGCGCGGCGAATACCCCTTGGACTGGGACCTGCTCGGCGAGCTTGCCGCCGGTATCTGCTATGAAAACGGCAAAACACTGTTCGGAATCTGACAGGCTGACGCGCTGCCCGCGCCCAAGTGCTGCGTGAAAGCCGTTTGCCCACGCGAACGCTTTGATGCCTCCGACCGGGGGACCTTTCCGGCGAGCCTGCCGCCGGCATCCGACATGAAAACGGCAAAACGCTGTTCGGTATCTGACAGGCAGATGCACCGGCCCCGCACAGCCGATGCCTGAACGGGACATCAAAGCCGTCTGCCCGCGCAAACGCCTTGATGCCTCCGACCGGGACCTTTCCGGCAAGCTTGCCGCCGGCATCTGTTATGAAAACGGCAAAACGCTGTTCGGTATCTGACAGGCAGATGCACCGGCTCCGCACAGCCGATGCCCGAACGGGACATCAAAGCCGTCTGCCCGCGCAGGCAGTGTATGAGCAGAAATATGCATTGCCTCCCTTAGCCTCTGCTCAATCCGCGCCGAAGGACGTGCCGAAAAGCCCGCCGTTCTCTGCATGCGCAAGCCTCGACACAGAAAAATACCGCACTGCCCTCCCCTGCGCACCTGTCGGCTCCGCACATTCTGCGGTTTTGAATTTCCGTCCGATTCGTTCTAAAAAAGTTAACATATCTTCCAATTCATGTTCATTTTCTATCCGGAAACACGTGGTATACTATGCATGAAAAAGTAGAATCCTAACTGTGAAAAACATAAACGGAGGTAATACGAATATGACATGCTTTGCAAAAATGTTCAAAAAAGAAGAGCCGAAGGAAAATAAGACGCTTCAGGTTCTGCTGAAGGTATTTCTGATTGTCGGAATCGTTGCAGGCGTCTGCGTGATCGTGAAATTCCTGTTTGACAAGTATCGCAAGGACCTTTCCTGCATCTGCGATGACGATTTTGACTGCGATGATCTGTTTGAGGACGACGACAGCGACTGCGGCAGCATCTGCGATGAGTGCGAAGCCGCTCCCGCCGAGGAAGCCGAGAAGGCTGACGAAGCAGAGGCTGAATAAGCCGGATTCCATCCGAAAGCCGCATCTCGTCCCGCTCCGCGCCGCCCTTTCGAAGGCTTGCGGACTGCGCACTCTGTTTGGGACATTTGTGCGTTTTCGGCATCCGGGAAAAGTCAGAGAATGCATTCTGTTCTGCCGGTTTTGTACCGGCAGAACATTTTTGTTTCCGGAAAAACCAGAAACCGCCTCTGTCCGGCAGAAGCACAGCGGCAGAGAATCTGTGCTTTTTGCACAACAAATCTATTTTATTTTGTTAAAAAAGCAGAATTGCGGACCGCATTTGAACGTTTTTCCCGATTTTGATTGACTTTTACGGTTGCCTGCGTTACAATATGCTTAAGTAAGTCGGCGGAATGTGTATCAGGTCGCATATCCGCCAAGGAAAGGGAGAAATATTATGAAGAAATTAGCACTTGTTCTCGCAGTTCTCATGCTGGCTGTAGCTTGTGTTGTTCCTGCCGCAGCGGCTGATCCCGAGACAAAGAAAGTCAGTTTTAATCCGCAGGATAACACCAGTGAATACTGGGTAGCTGACAATGGTCTGGTTCAGGGCAATGATGACGGTGATTACTGGGCGCTTGACGGCGACAGCGATTACATCGTCTACAAGCTCACCTTTGAAGCCAACACCACCGCAGCATCTGTCGTTATGCCTGTTTCCGGCAAGTTCGTACTGTATGCAACCACATCTCTGGATGTAGACAATGTTCCGGAATCTTCCGAATGGGCTTCCAAGTGGACTAAGGTTGCAAGCTATGCGGATTATCTGCCTGCAGGCGTCACCTCCTTCGCTATGACCGCAGAAGGCGGCTGGAGCTCTCTTTATGAGCCCCGTTATAAGAGCGTCGATCTGACCAACCTCGTCAAGGACGCTAAAGATAACACCATTTATCTGATTGTCACGGTTGATATGGAGACTGAGGGCGACAACATCGCTTACATGTATGACAACGACCACAGACTCTCTTTTGCCATCAAGTATGCAAACCGCCGTTACAACAAAATGAACAATCTGGCTGACGGTGATGACGGCTTCCGTCCCGAGAAGGAAGCAATCGCAGGCGCAGAATATGAGGGCTTTGACGGAATGGCTACCTTTACCTACACCGTTGCTTCCGAATCCGGCGAGCCCGGCGAATCCGGCGAGCCCGGCGAATCCGGTGAGACCGGCAAGACCGATCCTCCGCAGACCGCTGACTTCACCGCTGCATTCGTTGCAGTTGCAGTAGTTGCTCTCGGCGCAACCGTAGTTGTTGCTAAGAAGAAGCACTGATTCATACTCACACAATAACCTGAAACAGAAAAGGACTGCCAAACGGCAGCCCTTTTTTGGTATTCCTGTTTCGCCCGGTCCGCAAGGCTCCTGCAGGTCAGCTTCCCTGCCCCACAGCTCCGTACTTCCGGACAAACTGCTCTATGCGCTCCAAAGCGCGCGTGATATGCTCCACCGAATACGCATAGGAGATCCGCGCGTACCCTTCCCCGCAGTCTCCGAAGGCGGTTCCCGGCACAATCGCCACGCCGAATTCGTACAGCAGCTTCTCACAGACCTCCTCGGAGGTCATACCGAAGCCGGACACGTTCGGAAACACATAAAATGCCCCCTCCGGCTCAAAGCAGGACAGTCCGATGCGGCGCAGCCCGTCCACGATAAACCGGCGGCGCCTGTCATACTCCGCCGTCATCATCGCGATGTCCCCGTCGCCGTTTTTCAAAGCCTCCGTTGCCGCATACTGGCTTGTGGTCGGCGCACACATGATGCAGAACTGGTGAAGCTTCAGCATCTGCTTTGTCACCGGCTCCGGCGCAGCCGTATAGCCCATGCGCCATCCGGTCATGGCATATGCCTTGGAAAAGCCGTTGACTACAATGGTGCGCTCCCGCATGCCGGGCAGCGAAGCAATGGAGACGTGCTTCCTGCCGCCATAGGTCATTTCCGCGTAAATCTCATCGGACAGCACCATGATGTCGGTTTCGCGCAGGAGCTTTGCGATCTCCTCCAGCTCCTCCGCATTCATCACGGCTCCGGTCGGATTGTTCGGGAACGGCATGATCAAAAGCTTGGTTTTCGGCGTGATTGCGGCGCGCAGTGCCTCGGGCGTCAGCTTAAAGCTGTCCTCCTCCTTTGTCTCCACAAACACCGGAACCCCGCCCATAATAGATACAATCGGCGCATAGCACACAAACGACGGCACCGGAACGATCACCTCATCGCCCGGATTGACCAATGCGCGCACCGCAATATCGATCGCCTCAGAGCCGCCCACCGTGACCACAATCTCCCTGTCCGGATGATATTCCAGTCCGAACCGACGACTGAGATACGCCGAGATTTCCCCGCGCAGCTCCGGCAGACCGCTGTTGGAGGTATAATAGGTTTTTCCTCGCTCCAGGCTTTCGATTCCCGCCTCCCGGATGTGCCATGGGGTGATAAAGTCCGGCTGACCGACCGTCAGCGCGACAACGTCCTTCATGCCGCCGAGCATGTCAAAGAACTTTCGGATGCCGGACGGCTTCATTTCCACTGCCTTCCGCGACAGAACCTTACTGTAATCCATAATAAGCCTGCTCTCTTTCATCCGATTCCGGCGTGCCGTACACCACGCCCTTGTCCTTATACTTCTTCAGCACAAAGTGCGTTGCGGTGGAAACAACACTCTCCAGCGTTGCGAGCTTGTTCGCCACAAAGTACGCAACCTCCTTCATGGTCTTTCCGTCGATCAGAAGCTGAAGATCATAGCCGGAGGAGGACATCAGCTGCACCGTTTTTACCTCCGGATAATTGTAAATCCGCTCCGCAATCCGGTCAAAGCCGTGATCCCGGGAGGGGGAGACCTTCAGTTCAATCACCGCCGAGACATATTCCCGGTTTGTTTTATCCCAGTCGATCAGGGCATTATAGCCGAGGATCACGCCCTCCGCCTCATATTTCCGGATGGCTGCCGCCACGTCCTCCTCCTTCAGACCCAACATCACCGCCAGCTGCGCGGGAGTCAGTCTGCAATCCTTTTCCAGAAGTGCAAGAATCTGTTCCATGTGTTTTGACCGTGAGGCTGCTTTGCGACAGCCTCTCCTTTCTTTATTTCTATGAGTATCGGACCGCCGCAGGGCAGGTCCGGATATTCCGGTAAGCCGTATTGTGAAAAAAGCGCCGAAAGCCGCTGCCTGTCGGCGCAGGCGACCTCAGCCCGGCGCTCAAAAGCCGATCTGTGTAAAGCCGATTTTTTGCAGTGCCTCTGTCGCCTCCGCGCCCCCGGCGCCGATATCGCATGCACGGTGGGCATCCGATCCGACGGCAACCAGCCTGCCGCCGCATGCATAATACATTTCGGCAAGGTGAAAATCGGGAAGCGTGCAGCCAAGCCCGTACCGCAGACCGGAGGTGTTGATCTCCAATCTGACGCCGTTGCGGATCATGGCGCGGAAAATATCCTCGATCTGCGGATAGAACGGCTCCAGCTTCAGTTCCCTGCCGTAGTGGTGGATGTACCGGAGCGGATACGTCAGATGCGCCGCCGTCGTAACGCCGGGGCAATTCACCATCTGCCCGTATTCGTCCAGATAGCGTCCGAACAGCGACTCAATCTGCCTCTGCGGCATGTCGGTAAAGTTCAGAAACGCAAAATCCGGCACATCCTTCAGATTGTGGATCGAACCGACCACGTATTCGATCGAATATGTCTCGATCATCTGCTTCAGCGCCGCGGGATAAAGCTGCGGCTGTCCCGCTTCAATTCCGTAAACCACCCGGAGCCTTCCGCGGTATCTGGCTTTCAGCATCGCAATTTCCGCGCGGTCCGCCTCAAATTCATATACCGGATAAATGCCGGACAGAATGCAGTCGTAATCGCAGTGGTTGGTAATCGCAAGCGCTGACAGTCCCAAAGCGATTGCAGCCTCGCAGGAATTCTCTCCGGCCTCCTCACTGTCGAAGGAAAAATGTGTATGTGTATGCAGATCCGAAAGAATCACGGATCCTCCCCCGCTTTCTTTTTCTTTTTGCCTGTCGCATGGCTCCGTCCCGCAGCATTTGCAGAACGTTTCAGGACGGTGCAGCAGTCCGAAGGATCGCTGCGGCATCCCGCCTCAAACGAAATCCCCGTTTGCAAAATTCAACCGGAAGACTTCCCTGCCGGAGGGCTTTCTGCGCGCATGACACCGCAGGTAACGCCGGGTGGCATGCAGCATTTTTACGCCGCGCGTCAGGGATCCCGCGCAGCAAGCCGCTGTGCCGGAGGCTGACAAGTCCCGGAAGCTCCTGCCGCCGCAAGGACTCCGGTACGCATGACACCGCAGATAACGCCGGGTGGCATGCAGCATTTTTACGCCGCGCGTCAGGGATCCCGCGCAGCAAGCCGCTGTGCCGGGGCTGTCAAGCCCCGAAAGCTCCTGCCGCCGCAAGGACTCCGGTACGCATGACACCGCAGATAACGCCGGGTGGCATGCAGCATTTTTACGCCGCGCGTCAGGGATCCCGCGCAGCAAGCCGCTGTGCCGGAGCGGTCAAGCCCCGAAAGCTCCTGCCGCCGCAAGGACTTCCAGTGCGTATTATAACACAGATATTCGGAAAAAGATAGACCATAATGAAATTTTTTTATATGCTTCCTGCAAATTTTACTTTTTCACACGGTCCGCACCCAAACTGCACCGAAACAAAAAAGCCTTCCGCCAAAGTCCTCCGGAAGATCAAGGCAACGTGCCGGAGGATAGCTTCGCGTTCTTCCGAAAAAGCGCCGCAGCATCGACCGCAAAAGCCGAAAAACCGATGCAAAGGCATTGTTTCCGAGCCGCATCTCCGTTTCCAGAGCTCCGGGCACCGTGCAATCAGGCAGGCGCGGCAACTCCGACCGGAAGAGCGGCTTCCCGGGCATTGTCCCGGCAAAAGCCCCCTTTCGCATCTTATCGCCGCACCATGCGGCAATGCCCAGCAAAAACCGCTTCGCTTCCGGCTCGGAAAGACCGTTTCCCGGGTATAGAGCCTGATAAACGTCCCATCGGTGCAAAGTGCGTACCGGCTCCCGCAAAAGAACAAAACGCGGACTTTCAAAGGAAAAAACCGAGAAATCTTGCGTGATTCCTTGCAATTTCCTCCTCAATATGCTATACTGTCTCTATGAATGCTGATTTATTGAGTATGACTCCGGCAGAGCTGAAGGAATTTGTTCTGTCTCTGCACGAGCCCGCCTACCGCGCCGCGCAGATTTTCCGCTGGCTCCACCGCGGAGTGGAGCCGGATGGAATGTCCGATCTTCCCGCCGGACTGCGCACAAAGCTGAAGGAATGCGCCTCCGCTTTCTTCCCTGTCATCTGTCAGAAGCTTGTTTCAAAAATCGACGGTACCGTCAAATACCTGTTTGCACTTTCTGACGGTCAGATGGTGGAAAGCGTCGTCATGAGGTATAAATACGGCAATACCGTCTGCGTCTCCAGTCAGGCGGGGTGCCGAATGGGCTGCCGGTTCTGCGCATCCACGCTGGACGGCTTGGTCCGGCAGCTGACACCGGGAGAAATTCTGGGACAGGTAATTGCGGCGCAGAAGGATATCGGAGAGCGAATCTCCCATATCGTCATGATGGGAATCGGAGAACCGCTTGACAATTACGACAACGTCATACGCTTCCTGCATCTGGTCAATGCCCCGGAGGGTCTGAACATCGGATACCGGAACATTTCGCTGTCCACCTGCGGCATTGCCGACAAAATCGAAAAGCTGGCGCAGGAGGGACTGCCCGTCACGCTTTCCGTCTCCCTGCACGCCGCCGTCAACGCAGACCGCTCCGACATCATGCCGGTCAACCGAAGATATCCGATTGAGGTTCTGCTGCCGGCATGCCGGGCATACTTTAAAACAACGGGGAGAAGAATCTCCTTTGAATACACCCTGATCAGCGAAAAAAATGACAGCGTCCCGCAGGCAAAGCAGCTCGCCGCGCAGCTGCGCCGTTATCTCGGTCACTCCATGCCGCTGCATGTCAATCTGATTCCTCTGAACGAGGTCAGAGAGCGCGGACTTGCCACCAGCTCCGCACAGCGGGTCAGAGCGTTTGCGGATACGCTTGCGGCATGCGGCATCAACGCCACCGTCAGAAGAACGCTCGGTCCGGATATCAATGCCTCCTGCGGTCAGCTCAGAAGAAGCAGCATGACTCCGCAGACGGGTGAAACGGCTCCAAGCCCTGCGGAAAACGGCTGAACAGTCCTCCGCAAATGAACGCGGCAGCATCCCTGCCGGGTCCCGCGTCCTCTTCGCGCACGGTTCCGAAAGCACGCAGACTGCCGCAAACAAAAATACGGCGCCGATTCCCGAGGCTCCGTGCCACGCTCCGGGAAAAGCCCTCCAAATGCAGCTCTCCCGCAAACGGAAGCACTGCCCCGGGACAGCCGCATGATTTTATGTTCAGTGTGCTCCGCAGACGGCAAAACCGCTCCGGAGCCAATGTCGACGGGCAATCGTTCTCAGTCACGGGGCACGGTGCTGCCGTCCGAACGGCACAGAGGTCATATGCCAACGGCTTGCCGCCGGTTCCCTGCAAAGCAGCCGACCCCGCCGCGCCGAAACGGGCAGCGCCGCAAGAGCGTCCCGCAGACAGCTCCTCTTTCAACGCACGCTTCCTTTTCTACAACAGAATCCAAAAGATTTTTACGATAGATTGTGATGATTTCTTCCATTTATTAATACACTTTGTGTTTGTTTTCCCGGATTCCGGGAATACTACCAAAGGAGGGAACCTATGTTTTTTTGCGGAAAAAGCGACATCGGCAAAGTCCGCACGACAAATCAGGACAGTTATCTCAGCGCCCGGCTGTATGACAATGTGCTTCTCTGCATCGTCTGCGACGGCATGGGCGGAGCCAACGGCGGCAATATCGCAAGCGCACTGGCAATTAAGGTCTTTGCGGACACCGTAAGACGCGGGCTTTCTGACAGAAAGCAGGCAGCAAGCTCTGACGGCACTCTGCTCCTGCCTGCGGCAAACCGGGAGGAGGACCTGACCGGGCTCCTGCTGACAGCGGCAAAGCGTGCAAACACGGCGGTCTATGACCGTTCCGGGGAGGACGAGGCGCTGAGCGGCATGGGAACCACCCTGATTGCCGTCCTGATTGCCGATGACATCTTATATGCCCTGCACATCGGGGACAGCCGCCTGTATCAGATCACAAAAACCGGGCTGCGGCGGCTGACACGCGACCATTCTTATGTCCAATATCTGGTGGATATCGGCAAAATGACCGAGGAGGAGGCGGAAAACGCCTCTATCCGCAACATCATCACGCGATCGGTCGGCACAGAATACGATGTCACGCCCGATGTCTATCGGGACCGGCTGCAAGGCGGCGGGTATCTGCTGCTCTGCACCGACGGTCTGACCAATTACGTTTCCGAGGACGAAATTCTGGAAACCGTCACGGCGCCCTGCGTCATCAGCGAAATCACCGATACGGATTATGAGCTTGAGGACAAAACCGACCGGCTGATTGAGCTTGCCAACCGCGGCGGCGGCGGTGACAACATCACGGCAATTCTGATCAAATACGATTTCACACCGGATACCGAAAAACCCAAACCGCACGCATCACAAGCAGAATCCGACGCCTGAACGCGAGGGACAGCGGCGGAGGCGGCAGTCCTTCGTCCCGGGCTTCTCCCTCCGTTCCGGAGAGCAAGGTCCGGAATCCTCCGAATGAATGCCGGAGATCCGCGTTTCTAAGCAAGCACAGCCACAATCCCGAAACAAGGAAGCTTTCGCCGGTGCGAAAGCGATGGTCAATAAAATGGAAAAATTTGAAAAATACGTCGGTCAGGTACTGGACCGGCGCTATCGGATTGAAAAAATGATCGGCGTCGGCGGCATGGCGGTGGTCTTTGAAGCCACCGATCTCGCCATGAACCGCACGGTCGCCATCAAAATGCTGAAGGAAGACATTTCGACCGATGTCCAGGCGGTCAGACGCTTTGTCAACGAATCCAAGGCGGTCGCCATGCTTTCCCATCCGAATATCGTACAGGTATACGATGTTTCTGTCCGCGACGATCTGAAATATATCGTCATGGAGCGCGTCTGCGGCATCACGCTGAAAACCTATATGCAGAAAAAGGGCATTCTGAGCCTGCCGGAGATTCTGAGCTACTCCGAGCAGATTCTGCGTGCGCTGGAGCATGCGCACTCCAAGGGCATCATTCACCGGGACATCAAGCCGCAGAATATCATGCTTCTGAAAAACGGAAAGATCAAGGTGACGGACTTCGGCATCGCAAAGCTTCCCAACGCCGAAACCGTCACAATGACCGACAAGGCGATCGGCACCGTATACTATATCAGCCCGGAGCAGGCGAGCGGAAAACCGATTGATCCGCGCTCCGATCTGTACTCGCTCGGTGTCTGCATGTATGAAATGGCAACCGGAACGCTTCCCTTTACCGCAGACAGCCCTGTTTCCGTGGCTTTGATGCAGGTCAACGAAAAACCGCGTCCGCCGCGTGAGATTGTTCCGGACATTCAGCCGGGGCTGGAGCAGATCATTCTGGGCGCCATGGAAAAAAATCCGGACTGCCGGTTCCAGAACGCCACACAGATGCTGCGCCATATCGAACAGCTGAAAGCGGATCCCGCTTTTGTCTTCCGCACCCGGAAGCGCCCGCAGGAGGGGAGCGGTGCAGCCGGACCGGCGGCGCAGGGCGGAAATGCGCCCGCCTCCAAAAGCAGTGCCGGCAATTCTCTTTCCCGTATTATCGATGCAAAGGCGGTGTCAAAATATCCGATGAAGCCAAAAAAGCAGAGCCGTTCCATGTTCCCCGTCATTTTGGGCGTCACCTCTGCGTTTCTTCTGGTTATGATCGTGTTCGGCTACCGCATGCTGACGCTCTGGCAGGAAAATGAGCAGAAAAACATGCCGGTTTCGGTGGAGGTTCCGGCGCTTGTCGGTTCCCTTCTGACCGATGAAATGCAGGCAGAGCTTTCCTCTAAGAATTACACGATCGAACTGAAATATGTCAAGGACGACAGCTATGAGCTGAATACGATCCTGAAGCAGGATCCCGTTGCCGGTTCTGTCCGGAATATATCCGCCTCCAACAAGTGTGTCCTGACGCTGACGGTCAGCCGCAGCGAGGAGGACGTAATCGTCCCGAATCTTTTGATCTTTGAGCACCGCGCAGCGGAACAGGCGCTTATGGATCTCGGTCTGAAATGCACCGTTGAAAAAGAATATAATTCCAATATCGACATCGGTTATGTGTTCCGTACAGAGCCGGAAGCGGGCACTGCCCTCAAGCCCGGCTCTACCGTCAAGATATTTGTCAGCCGGGGCGCCGAAATCGTCATGGTGCAGGTCCCCGATTTTGTCGGAAAAACCGAGCGCGAGGCATACCGCGACATGATGGGCAGCGACGGAAGCGCCAATCTCGCAGTCGGCAGCGTTGAATACGAATACTCCGATACCGTCGGAAAGGGCAGGATTATCTGGCAGAGCAAAACGGCATATACCAGCACAATCCGGGGCACAAAGATCAGCTTCCGAGTCAGTCTCGGTCCGGAGCCGATTGAAACAGACCCGCCGGAAACGCTTCCGCCCGACACGGATACCTCCGAACCCGGCACCGACACCTCGCCTGAGATCTCTCCCGACACCGAACCGGAGCCGGGACCGGAGCCGGCAGCAGGTCCGGACACCGAAGCGCAGGAGACCCTGTCTTCCGACTATCTGAACGAATAACGCATCGGAGGCGGCTTGCCGCAAGCGCATGCCCGGTATTTATCCGGCATCCTCACCGGGCAAGCAGCCGCGAAACGGAGCGCGTCCGTCCTTTGCCCCGGCTCATCCCATCCCATATTCAAGTCATACGGGCAGATACCGGCGATTCATTCCGCGGCGGCTTCTGCCCCGTTTTGCCGTAATTCGGCTGGCTTCCGGCACTCCCGTGCATGTCGGGGAGCCATACATTCTGCAATCCCGTCCACACAAGCGCAGAAAGCACGGACTGTCTTGTCTTTACAGCGAAAGGAGCCTTTTTCATGCATTTACAGGAATCGGGGGAAATGTACCTCGAAACGATCTATATTCTGTCCGGCAGCATCCACACCGTCCGTTCTCTGGATGTTGCGGAATACATGGGCTTTTCCAAGCCGAGCGTCAGCCGGGCTGTCGGACTGCTCAAGCAGGGCGGTTACATCACGGTTGACCGGGACGGCTTTATCAAGCTGACCGATTCTGGCAGAGAAATTGCCGAAAAAATATATGAACGCCACACGCTTTTAAGCCAATTCCTGATCCGGCTCGGCGTCAACGAAAAAACCGCTGCAGAGGATGCCTGCAAAATGGAGCATGATATCAGCGACGAATCCTTTGAAGCAATGAAGCGGCATGTATTTCACAACCCTCCGTCCGACGCGGAAGGCTCCGGCTCCTCCGGGACATAATCGCCCCCGCATCCGTATCACGGCTCGGTCTGCCGGATTGCCGGCTGTTCTGTTCTCCGAAAAGTCGCCGATCTGAGGAAAGAAGAGCACATCGGCTTCCAAAAAAGCAGACAGGAGCTTTTTGAAGCATTTTCCGTGCGGAAAGGGTGCGTCTAAGTCCTTTTTACGCAAAAAAGCAGCGTCAATCCCCGTGCAGGAGGAATGTGCCGGACCATTTTACCGAATCGGGCAAATCCGCCGTTCGGTGCCGAAACAGGCTCGCATCGCCTCCAGGCAGGGTTGTTTTCCGCGACCCATAAACATAAGCGATCCCGATTGCGGCAGCCCCGATCGGATCCGGTCCCGTGGCTGCAAGGTCGGCTTCGCCTCTGCGGCAGGCGACGCAGCTGCCCGCACAGACGCCCCGCATGACCGGCAGTCACAGTGCAGGGTCAACCGCATCCATAGAAACGGCTTACCGCAAGGTCTGCTTCGCCTCTGCGGCAAGCGATGCAGCTGCCTGCACAGACGCCCCGCATGACCGGCAGTCACAGTGCAGGGTCAACCGCATCCATAAAAACAGCTTAACGCAAAGTCTGCTTCCCCTCTGCTGCAAGCGATGCAGCTGCCTGCACAGACGTCCCGCATGACCGGCAGTCACAGTGCAGGGTCAACCGCATCCATAAAAACAGCTTAACGCAAGGTCGGCTTCGCCTCTGCTGCAAGCGATGCAGCTGCCCGCACAGACGCCCCGCATGACCGGCAGTCACAGCGCAGGGTCCACCGCATCCATAGAAACGGCTTATTCCGCCAGATCGGCAAGACCGGATATGCGCCTTCCGCGCGCCGGATCTGCTGTGTTGATAGCCCGAACGCCGATGAAGCTGCCCGAAATACACGCATGACCGCATGCAGCGTCTCTGCCGCAGCCAAATGCCGCCCTCCGTTTCTCGGCAGCGCTCCGAAACACACCGGACCGGAATTCCTCCCCGACTCCGTGCCAAAGGCAGCATACGCCGGGGTTGATCCGGCAGCCGCACTTGCCGCCGTGCCCGGACTTCGCACAAAGGAAGAGCAGCCCCGCAATCCGGCTCAAAGCCCGGAGAAACTTGAGTCCTGCCGGCGCTATCCGGATTCTTTCCCGGCAAGATTTCTGATATGTGAATGAGAATTGTATAAAGTATTGACAAATTCGTCCGTATGTGATACAATGCTTTTGTGTAAAGCGATCACTGCTTTATGTAAAAAATAGAAAGGGAGAACACTTATGAAGAAACTGTTATCTGCTCTGTTGGTGCTGGCAGTGGCTGCTGCCTGCTCTCTCGCGTTTACATCCTGCAACAACAGCAAGGACCCCGCAGACACCTCTGTCAATACCGCAAAAGAATCAAAGGCGGAAACCAAGGCTCAGACTGAAGCTCAGACCAAAAAGGAAACTGAGGCTCAGACCGAGGCTCAGACCGAGGCGGAGACTCTGCCCGCAAACTTCTTCACCGAGGAACAGGACGTCAATCCGTATGTCGATGCACTTGGCGCCGTTGTCGATCCGGACAACACCTATGCAGATGAGGGCCCGGAGAATCTGTTTGACGGTCTCGATTACAAACTCTGTTCAGACTTTGACAGCTCTGTTGGTCTGAACGTCACCTTCGAAACCAAGTATGCCGTGAAGATCACCTCCATGAACTTCATGACCGGAGGAGACACCGGTACATATCCCGGAAGAAACCCCACGCACTTCAAATTCTACGGCTCTGCTGACGGCGGCGAAACATGGACGCTGATCATCGAGAGCGATCTCGCCCTCCCGGCTGCCGATCTGGAAACGCTGGAAGAGCCCATCAAGGTGGAAGGCGATGCCGCATACAAGAACTTCAAGATTGAGTTCACCGCTATATCCGAAGGCTCCATCCTTCAGGTTTCCGAGCTCATGCTGCGCGGCATGTTCCAGGAAGCTAAATAATTCGGCTGCGTTCACCTGCACCGGGGCTGATCAAAGTGTTATGCTTTGATCAGCCCTTTAAAAATACCCCCGATTCCGTCATTTTCCGGTGCGCACCCGGTGCTGCCTTTCGTTTGTATCACTGCCCAAGGCGCAGCGGTCGGAAGCACTTTTGTTTCGGAAAATTCCTATCCGGCACTCCTGTTTTGCCGGATTTTTATTTTCTGCTCCGTCTGCGGAAACCCGCAGTGCCGGACCGCAGGAGCCATTGCAGGGGCAGCGTCAGAATGCTCATAAAGCGCTTTCCGACACCGCATTTTCTTTTCCCGATCCGGTTCGGTTTGAAATTTTTTGATCAATATCACACATTCAAGGTTTAACATCCATATAATCCTGTGATATTGCACATTTTTTGTTGACATTTCTTGCTTTATGTGGTATCATACCATTGTGTGATAGGATTCGGCACCGTCCGGCATATCTCATTCCCGACAGCATCGATGCGCGGCAAATGCTTTTTCTTCTCTCTGTTTTCACAGAAGAGGGCACCAGCCCGGACCGTCTGCGCATCCGTCCTCCCTCCAGAGCGATGCCGTCCCCGCCGGATGCCCTCCCGCAAATCAATCCCACATAAATTCAGGAAAGGATGCTTTTGCCGCGATGCAAAGGCACGGACTACATCTATGCGTATATGGCTGAAATGGCTTGCCGCTGCCGCCTCTCTTGCGCTTTTCTGCGCTCTTTTGTCAGGCTGCAAAACCCCCACCAAGAACCCATCGGGAACAGAAACCGACCCGGTCAAAAGAGTTTCCGTTCCTCTCTTCAACGATGACGGCAGCCCGAAATATGTGCTGATCCGCGCCGACAAGGCGGACAAAGCGGAGATTGCGGTTGCCTCCCGGCTTTGCAGTGCACTGAATCAGGCGACCGGAGCATCGTTTGACTTTGAGACAGATTATGACCGCAATCCGGATCAGGCTGCGCTTGCCGAAAAGTGGGAGATTCTGATCGGCTCTACAAACCGTCAGGCGAGCACGGATGCGCTGGCAGCAATCGGAGAGAATCAGTACACCATCCGCGTGGTTGATAAAAAGATCGTCATTGCGGGAAAAAATGTCAAGGCACTGGAGCAGGCAGTCAACTGCTTCATTGACCAATGGCTCGGAAAAACCGACGGCACCGTGAAAGAGCTCTCCGCACCGGAGACTATGCAGCTCACGGCAGATTATAAGTTTGAGGTGAAACAAATGGGCGAAAATGACAGACCCTGTCTGGTCAAAACCAGATTTGGAACCAAAGATGCGGTCATTGCCGACATCATCGCAACCGACAAGGAATACGGCGCCGACCCTACCGGAAAGGCGGACAGCACCAAGGCAATTCAGAAGGCGCTGAACGAAGTGTCCGAGCGCGGCGGCGGAACTGTTTTCCTGCCCGCAGGGCAATATAAGGTCACCGGCTCCATTAAGGTCCCCTCCTTCTGCACCCTGCGCGGAGACTGGCAGGATCCGGAGCTTGGAAACGAATACGGCACAGTCATTCTGGATTATGAGAAGAGCACGGAAAACGTCAACACCGGACTGTTCATCCTCGGCGGAAGCGGCGGTGTCAACGGGCTGACGGTGTACTATCCGGAGCAGGACATTGACAATGTCAAGCCCTATCCGTTCACCTTCTACACGACCGGGCTCGGCGAAGACTATATGCTTGCCGGAGTTATGAACTGCACGGTCATCAACGGCTATCTCGGCATCGGCGCCTGCGTGGCAGAGGGCAACGCACATGAGCAGTTTACGGTTGACACATTCCGCGGAACCTTTTTGGCATGCGGCGCAGAGGTCTACAATCAGGCGGATGTCGGCACATGGGAAAACCTGATCATCTCCCCGAAGTATTGGGCAAACGCCGGAGAAGGCTATCAGTCGGCTCCTGAAGAAAAAATTCTGGCTTATACCATGAAAAACGGCGTCGGACTGAAGCTCGGTGACCTGGAATGGACCGAATTTGCCAACGTCAGGGTGGAAGGCTATCAGACCGGCGTTCAGATTGTCAAGGGAAAACGAATCGAATTCGCCGGATCCCTGTTCGACTTTACGATTGACCGCTGTGAGATCGGGCTTCAGGTCAACTCCATCGATACCCGCTGGGGAATGGTCGTTGCCAACAGCAGCATTTCCGGAAGCAAAAACAGCATCGTCAACAAAACGGGCGGCAGAGTCAAGATGTGCGATGTCAAGCTCACCGGAGACACCGTCGGCAGATTCATTGTACAGACAAAGGGCGGCTCCGGAAGCTATCAGCTGGACTACACACGCGGCTATGAAAAGCCTGCCGACCATCTGTATTATGTTGAGCTGGACAAGAACACGGACATTTCCGCCTATCTGCAAATCGTTCTGGATAAAGCAGGAGAAACCGGCGGCGTTGTGTATGTGCCTGCGGGCATCTATCAGCTTTCCGCCCCCATCCGGGTTCCTGCCGGCGTGGAGCTTCGCGGCGCTTCCTCCATGCCAAACCGTGACCAGGGCGGAAAAAGCGGCGGCACGCTCTTTTTGACCACCTACGGCATGGGGACAACCAAGCAGGATGCGCTGATCACGCTGGATGGAAAAAATGCCGGGGTGAACGGGCTTCGCATTCTGTATCCCGAAAACGGTCCGACCGTGCGGGACAAGAAAACAACGTATGCAATCCGCGGCAATGCAGAGGGCGTTTATGTCGTCAACTGCGGAATCATTGCGGCGATGAACGGTATTGATTTCTCCGGCTGCGATTCGCACTATATCAAGAAAACCGTATTCTGCTGCTATAAAAACGCGATCCGCGCAGGCGGAAAGAACGGCATGATCGACGGCTGCCTCTACAACGGAACCGTTCTGACCCGGCTCGGCAGCATCCCGACCAAGGGCTGGATTTCGGAAACGGAAATCTTTGATAAGCTCTTCTCCTACACGCGTGAAAACTGCGAATTCCTGATTCTGGACGGCGCAGAAAACGAAATGGTCTACAACACCTTCGCTTACGGCGTCCGCTCCCTTGTGGTCACAGAGAATTCCACAAACGTACTCCTCTGCAACCTCGGCGCAGACAATATCGGCGGTGTCCAGATGAAATTCACCGCATCCTCCGTTACCGCGATCAATATCATGCGGTATAACGGCTCCTCGTATCAGGCGGATGCAAAGTCCTCTATCGAGCTTTACAACCGCTTGACAATCGGCGATGCGGGCGAAGCAACCGTAAAAAAATAACAAAATCTCACAACAAACCGAAAGAGTATCCGCAGGTCCGGCATATGTCTGACCTGCGGGTCTTTTTTCACTGTCCGCAAAAGGGCTTCCGTTGTTCCGGATTGCTTCAGACCTTGCGCACCCGGTCCGGCGCGTCCGCAGCATGCTGTTTTTTCAAAGCCGGCGCCTTCTTCCAAAATCTCCGCAGCAGGAAACAAAACCGTCTCCCGCACCGCTGCAAAATACCGCAGCCGGGAAAATTCTGTCGCCGGAGAAGTTCTGCCGTCCCGAAACAAGAGACTTCCGACACCTGAAGCCGCAAATCGGGGACAGGGGAGTCCACCTGCAATCTTTTTCTTTTCTTACTTGACAAATCGCAAAAAATCTGTTATGCTAAATCAGTCTCAAATGAGACACATTTCATGGAGGAATCTGACTTGGCAGCATTCAAAAAATCATATGACGCAATTCTGTCCGAAATATTTCTGCTGCGCGGCATCCCCGCCGAAGAGCGGCATCGGCTGCTCTCCTCAGAGGACTGTTTGCTGAGCTCCTACAAGGCGGGAGAGGATATCTGCTCTCCCCGCCGGTTTGAACGGGCGCTTTACGTACTCGTCAAGGGAGGCGCCTTTGTTTACAAGCAAGCGGGAGAAAAAAAGATTCTTTTGAGAGAGTTAGGACCGGGAAGCGTGTTCGGCGCGGCATCTCTGTTCGGCGCGGAGGGCGATTATGTGACGACCGTCACAGCAAAAGCGGGAACCGAAGCGGTTCTTTTGACGCAGGCGCTCTGCACACGGATCATATCCGGATATCCGGAAGCAGCCATTGCCTACATCACCTTTCTGTCCGACAGAATCCGGTTTCTGAATGCACGCATTGATTCGTTCACAGCAGGCGGAGCCGAACGGCGTCTTGCCAGATATTTGCTGGAAGCCGAAACCGGCAGAGCTTCCGACATGAAAAAGCTCGCATCCGCAATTGATATCAGCCGCGCCACGCTGTACCGGACCCTTGACAGCTTTCTGTCAAAGGGGCTGATCCGCCGCGAAAACGGTGCTGTTGTCGTCGCGGATTCCGACGGCTTGCAGAAAATCCTGGAAGCTCCGGAAACAGTCCAGCCGTAAGCCGACCGAAAATTCTTCCGTACAGCCGCTGCGGCGATGGAGGTCCGCGCCTCCGTGCCGTTTTCAGAGGGCGCGCTTTGCGCGTCTGAACAGCATCCCGTTTTTGCGCCTCCGCACACCGCCGCGGTTTTATCCGCAGATCCGTCCGCAATTCAAGAAAGGAACCCTTGCTCAGCAAGGGGGTAATCACCGATGAAAAAAATATTGATCGCATTTTTAACCGTCCTGCTCTGCCTGACCGCAGTCTCCTGCGCCTCGCAAAGCAATAACCCGAACCAGACCGGCTCCCCCACGGGAGAGGAGAGCGGCTCCCTCGTCACCGCCGGAGAAACCACTCCCTCCATCCCCGTCAACGTCTATACCCTGAAGGGTCCGACCGGCATGGGAATGGCAAAGCTGAATGACTCCGCGGATGCAAATCAGACCGCAAACCGCTATCTGTTCACCTATGCCTCCGATCCGACGCAGGTTCAGGCTGCCCTGCTGAACGGGGATGCGGACATTGCCGCGATTCCGGTCAACATGGCTGCCGCGCTCTACAACAAGACAAACGGCGGCGTGAAAATTGCCGCAGTCAACACGCTCGGCGTTCTGTACATGCTGGAAAACGGCGATACCATCCACTCTGTTCAGGATCTGAAGGGAAAGACCGTTTACGCGACCGGTCAGGCTTCCACGCCGGAGTATATCCTGCGCCACATCCTGACGCAGAACGGCATCGATCCCGACAATGATGTAGAGATCATTTACAAAGCGGAGCACAGCGAGCTTGCCACCCTGATGACCTCCGGCGACGTTGTTCTCGGCATGCTGCCCGAACCGAACGTCACCGCAGTGCTCTCCGGCAACCAGAATGTCCGGATCGCCCTGAACCTGACGGAAGAATGGAACAAGGTGGCAGAGAACGGCTCCCAGCTGGTACAGGGCGTTCTGGTCGTCAGAACCGCATTTGCAGAGGCGCACCCGGAGGCTGTCACAGCCTTTCTGGATGACTACAGAGCATCCGTCACCTTCACAAACGAAAGTCCGGACGAGGCAGCACAGCTGATCGAAAAGTACGGCATCATCCCCAAGGCAGCCGTCGCCCGGAAAGCGCTGCCGAACTGCAACATCACCTTCGTCACCGGAGACAGCATGATTTCCATGGTACAGGACATGCTCGGCGTCCTCTATCAGGCAAATCCGAAATCTGTTGGCGGGACTTTGCCGGATGAAACACTTTTCTTCGGGAAATAAGGCACAGAAAGCGCTGATCCGGCTGGCAGCCGTGCTGTTCTGGATCGGTGCATGGTGGATCGCTGCCGAAATCGTTCACATGGAGGTCAAGCTGCCGTCTCCCGTCAGGGTCGCAGTCAGATTCTCGGAGCTGTCGCAAACCGCGCTGTTCTGGAAAACCGCCGGAATCTCCCTTCTGCGTATCTTTGCGGGATTGCTTGCCGGCATTGCTGCCGGCACGCTGACGGCTGTCCTTTCCGCCCGGTTTGTCCCGGCGGACGCGCTCTTCTCTCCCGTCATTTCCGTGGTGCGCGCGACGCCGGTCGCATCCTTCATCATCCTGGTCCTGATCTGGATCAGAGCGGGAAGCGTCCCGTCCTTCATTGCGTTTCTGATGACCGTTCCGGTCGTATGGGCAAACGTCAAGACAGGAATCGGAAATATCGGACAGGCAGAGCGGGAGGCAGCACGCTTATACCGTCTCTCCTTTGCCAAACGGATGCGCGTGCTGTATATCCCCTCGGTTCTCCCCCATTTCTCCTCCGCCTGCGTCACGGCGGCAGGACTTGCCTGGAAGGCGGGCATTGCCGCAGAGGTGCTCTGCACGCCGAAAAACGCGATCGGAACGCATCTGTATGAGTCCAAGCTCTATCTGGAAACCGTCGATCTGTTTGCATGGACGCTTTTGATCATTCTTCTGAGCATCGGACTGGAATGTCTGCTCCGATGGCTGTTCCGCATATATCTGAAGAAAAGCGGAACGGCATCCGACGGGGTCCTGTGAGCAGGCTGACGGAAAGGGGTCTGATATGATAAACGACATTCAGATATCTCATCTTTATAAATCCTATGACGGGACGCCCGTTCTGGAGGATGTTTCCCTCCGCTTTGAGGCAGGAACCGTCACTGCCCTCTGTGCCCCCTCAGGCAAGGGGAAAACAACCCTGCTCCGCATCCTTGCGGGACTGGAAAAGCCGGATTCCGGTAAGATCTCCGGCTTGCCGGAGGACGCACCGGTCGCCTATCTGTTTCAGGAGCCGAGACTGTTTTCCTCCGTTTCCGTACTGGACAATGTCATGCTGGTCCTGCACGGAAAAAAGAAGGAGCTCCGCGCCCGCGTACTCTCCATGCTGCATGCGCTCGGAATCACAGCGGACGATGCCGAAAAACGTCCGCAAGCGCTGTCTGGCGGCATGCGTCAAAGAGCTGCAGCCGCCCGGCTTCTTTTGTTTGTACAGGAAACCGATGCGCCTCTGGTCCTTCTGGATGAACCGTTTCAGGGACTGGATGAAGAGCGGAAGCGCTCGGTCATGACGGTCTTCAAACGGATTCTCGCGGGCAGAACCGTTGTTTTCGTCACACACGATGCGGCGGAAATCGAGGCATTTGCGGCGGGAAACCGCTATTCCGTCTGAGCCTGCGCCAAGGTCGCGCCCATTCTCCCGGTCAAAGTGTCAGAAGCACGTTTGCCCGGGAGCTTTTTCTTGCATTCTCCTGCCCCTTCGCCGGGCTTGACCTGCCGCACCTTTCCCGCAGCTTCTCCTCCGCATCGAAAAAAGAGCCTTTCCCGGTGCGGGACAGCGGCTCCGCAAAGAAACCCGCCCCGCCCGGAAAAAGCTCTTATCCCCAAAAATCACAAAGCCCCGTCAGGAACCCGTACAGACTACGCTCAGTTCGTATTCAGAAACTCCCGGATGATGTATCTCGGACGGTGCTTACTCTCCAGATACACCTTGCCGACATACTCCCCTACAATGCCGATTGCCAGCATCTGGAGCCCGGCAGCAGCCCACAGGCTGCATATCACCCATGACCACCCGGCAATGTCGGCTCCGGTCAGCGCGCGGATCACAAGCACAAGCAGAGCCACCAGCGCTCCGAACAGCATCAAGCCCCCGAGTGAAACGATCATTTTGATCGGCTTCACGCTGAGCGAGGTGATGCCTTCGAACGCGAAAGAAAGCATCTTTTTCAGCGGATATTTGCTTTCTCCCGCAAACCGCTCATGGCGTTCATAGTATACGACACCGCTCTTATACCCGATCATCGGCACAATTCCGCGCAGAAACAGGTTCACCTCGCGGAAGGAGGAGAGTCCCTCCAGCGCCCTGCGGCTCATCAGCCGGTAATCCGCGTGGTTGAATACGACCTCCGCCCCCATCGCCGCCATCAGCTTATAAAAGCCCTCTGCCGTAAACTTCTTGAAAAACGTATCGGTTTTCCGGGCTGATCTCACGCCGTATACAATATCACAGCCCTCCTCATACCGTGCGAGCATCCCGTCAATCGCGTCAATATCATCCTGAAGATCGGCATCCAGAGAGATCGCCGCATCACACAGCTCCCGCACGGTTTCAAGCCCGGCAAGCAGCGCGTTCTGATGTCCCCTGTTACGGGACAGACAGATTCCGGAAAAGACCGGATTTTCTTCATGCAGCCGGGTGATAATCTCCCACGTTTTGTCCCGCGAGCCGTCATTGACGAACACAATCCGGCTGTCCGCCGAGATTCTGCCGTCTGCCATCAGCGTATCATACTTCTTTTTCAGTCTGCCGGCAGTTTCCGGCAGGACCTCTTCCTCATTGTAACACGGAATCACCAAGTACAGTTTCATGACCTGTCTCCTTTTTGGTCTTCAAATACGGTTTCAGAAGCCGTCCTCCCGCAGGAATCTCCCCGGTCCGTTCAGACTGCCGGAAAAGGGGCAAACTTCGCAGCTCTTATATTCCCAAAGCGCTTTGCGTCCCGGTCTTTTCGCCTGCGGGAGGCATTCCGGCACGGCAGGAAGCCCATCCGGTCATTCCCGCGCCGTTGGACTTTCCTTTTGGCTGCCTGCGCAGCCCCATGTCCTGCACGGCAGCGGACAAAATCGTTTTTTTCCGAATGCAGAAGCTCCTTCGTGGGGCGTCAAACCGCACCGTATCCGTTCGGACCGCCCTCCGGACCTTTTCCGCAAAGCGCTTCGCACCGTGCCGATTGCTCCGCAGCTGCCGTCACATGCCGCAGAACCACCGGATCGCCTGTTCAACCTGCAGATCCCAGCTGTGCCATTCATGCCCGCCGGCAGACTCATGATACGAAACCTGATAGCCGAGCCCGGTCAGATGCCGGTAATATGCCCTGTTTTCCTCCAGCAGTCCGTCCTCGGTCCCGCACCACTGATAGATCGGAGGCAGTTTTCTGCCGGACTGCCGCAAGCGCTCCGCAGCCGCATACAGATCGTTTTCTCCGCCTGTAATTGTACCCGGCTCTCCGAAAATATCGGTGAAATAGGAGGAGCCGTGACTCCGGTCGATCTCCCGCGCAATATCCAAAGCGCCGGAGAAGGTCGCCGCAGCCCCAAAGGTCTCCGGGCGCAGAAGCGCACATTTCACCGCACCGTAGCCGCCCATGGAAAGCCCTGCCACAAAGGTGTCCTCCGGCTTGTCGGACATCTGCGGGAAAAAGCCGCGGCAGATTCTCACCAGCTCCTCGGAAATATAGGTGAAGTACTTCAGCCCGTGATGCATGTCCGTGTACCACGCCAGATGTGTCGTCGGCATAATCACCGCGATGCCCGCATCCTCCGCATAGCGCTCCACCGAGGTTCTGCGCTGCCACATTGTCTCGTCATCGCTCATCCCGTGAAGCAGATAGAGCGTGCGCCACGGCTTGGAACGGTCGCTCTGCTGCGGAATCACCGCCTCCATCTGCATACACATCCCAAGCGTATGCGCAAAAAAGTCAATGTGCATCAATGCCATATAATCCTCCGTTCTGCCGGTCCTCCCGGCGATCCAATTACTGCTCGCAACCCGAAAAAGACGGAGCGGAGACGTGTGACACCGGGCTTGTCCTCCACTCCCTTTCAGGCATTCAAAGCGGCGCACGCCGCCGAAAAAGAGTCCCCCGGTCACGTCTCCGCATCCCGTTTTGCCGGAGCAGGGAAATCAGGAATCCGTATTCAGAACCGTGATGCTCCGGAATACATCCGGACTTACCACCTCAATAAAGGTCTTTCCGCAGTTCAGAATCAGCGGCGTCCCGTCCTCTTTGTAAAAGCGGACCGGCGTATCCGGGTCTGCCTTGCTCCATGCAATTTTCTGATATTTGCCGCAGGAAAAATAATAGCCCTCTCCGATTCCTGACATATCCACATCCACATGCTGCTTATCGTCGTGCAGATCGGTGTGGACGCAGGACAGCACCAGCACATTCCGGAAGGAAAGCTGTTCGCCGGTCGTTCCGTCGATATGCCGCGAGCCGTACTGCCAGCGCAGATACGTTCCGCTCCCGGCATCATACCGGAATTCCGGCTGCTGGTATCCGTTGTATACAATCTTCAGGTACAGGGCATCCGCGCCGGACGGCAAAACCGGTGCGGCGTCATAGTCAACGAAGTCGAAGGAGCCGCCAAAGCCGCTCTTGATCTCCGTTCTGTATTTCCGGTAGGCAATTCCGTTTGCAATGGCAGAGCCATCGGTCACCCAGGTATGCTCTCCGGACGGCATATTTGCCTTGCGCCACGGATCCTGCCAATACAGTCCGGGCACCGACATACTGATTGCGTCCAGATCATCGATCTGTCTGCGCTTGATAGAGGCAAACGCCTCATCGCTGCCTCCGATATGTACCAAAACCGCATCATGGTTCTGCGCGGCATCGATAAAGCATTCCCGTGCGGAACGCACTGACCCCACCGTTTTCAGAGTCCGGTAATCCGCAGACAGCATCAAAAGCCGCGTAATTCCGCCCTCTGCCATAAACTCATAGATCACATCCGCCTGTGCAATTCCGTTCTGCGGCATACTGACCTTGATATTGTTGATAATTACCGCTGCCGGGCGAAGGGCGGACAACGCTCCGCTGTCGGCAAGTCCGGTCAAGGGATTGATCGATTTTCCGACGCTGTTGACGCCGTAGGAGCGGGAAACGCCCGGCTCTGCGGCAGGCTCGGTCTCTGCCGGTCCGGTTTCCGGACGGCTCTCCGGCGCGGTGTCCTGCCCCGATGCCGAAGGAGCGCGGCTTTCGCCTGCATCCTCCGTCTGATGTCCCGGTTTTTCCGTTTCGGATGAGGAGGTGCCGGTTCCCGGAGGACTGTCCGATCCGGTTTTGCCGCACGCAGCCCCGCAAGTCAGAATCAAAAGGATACACAATGCCGCCGCAATGATTTTTCTCTGTTTCACCTGATTCACCCGCCTTATCCGCATTCCTCAAGCATTATTTCTTTTTGTTGAGCTTCTCCAGCCAGACGATCCCGATATCCAGCGCATCGTACAGTCCGTTCTTTTCAAACTGCTTTACCAGCCGGCTGGCGAAGGGCTTGCTCTGGTCCGTGCTGAGCACCTGTACAATGATCTTGTCCGGTATTTCCTGTACAGTCTTGCCTGCCGGAACCTTTTTCGTTGTCAGAATCATCAGATACAGCACATAATCATCTGCCATATCCCCGTAAACAATCACATTTTTATCTCTGACCAAAGGCTTATCACGGTATACCATGAAAGCCCCGTCCAATCCCTCTGCCTTATATTCTGCCATCATTCATCCCACACCTTTGTCACGCAAAGGCTTCCTTTCTTTCGGAATTGATTGAATTCTGCATTTCGGAGCCGGAAAAGCGTTTTGACGGAGTGCTTCCCGTCTGTTTATCCCGACTTTTTCCGTTCGGCTCCCGCCTTCCCGGATACCGCCGCCCGCGCGGAAGCATAGCTTTTCCGCAGCCTCCCGTTTTCCGTTGGCAGTCCGACCTTCTTCGGAGGCGGTCCGCCGCAGGCTGTTCTGACTGCAAAGCACTCTGCCTCTTCCGCTCCGCATCCCGCAAGGCTTTCCCCTGTTATTCTGCCAAGGTTCAAGCCGACGATGCAGCTTCCGAAAGTCCTGCCGATTCGGCAAAACCATCAAAAATCAATCTATCATATTATCATATCATACTATAAATTCCCTATCCTGTCAATGCTGAAATTGTAAATTCAGGGGAGTCCCATCCCGGTCGGTGCATTGCCCGGCAACCGAAATCGCAAAAAAGTGCGAATGTCGGGGCACCGCCGTGAAAAGCCGCGAAAAGCGGTTTCCCTCCCGGCAGCAAGCCGAAGGCGTGCGGCAGCCTCGTCCGTCAAGCCGCTCTCCGGGAAGCCGGGCCGGACACAAAGTCCGCAAAGTCATCCCATATCCGAACCGCATCCATCACGTTATACTGCGGATATTTGCTCCCGTCACCTGCACCGAGCGTCACAAGAATATACTCCCTGCCGTCAATTTCCGCAAGCGTTGCAAGACAGACGCCAGCCTCCGGCGTGTATCCGGTTTTTCCGCCGCGGATGTAAGCGCTTGTCAGACCCGCCGCACGCATCCCGCGGAAGGTCGTGCTCTCCATAGAAATCCCGCCCTCGGTCTGATAGGTCTTCGTGGTAAACGCCGTCCTGAAAGCACGGTTTTGCAGTGCGCTCCGAAGAAGCAGCGCAAGGTCCCGGCACGTGGAGTAGTGCCCGTCGTCATGCAGTCCCGTTGCATTCGTAAAATGCGTCTGCGCCATGCCGAGCTGCTGCGCCTTTTGGTTCATCAGAACCGCAAATTGCTCCTCGGACCCGCTGACAAGCTCTGCCAGACCGACCGACCCGTCCGCGCCGGATGGAAGAAGCGCCGCATACACCATATCCCGCGCCGTGACCGCTTCCCCCGCGCGAAAGCCGGCAACCGCCGCATTCTTTTCCGCAAGACGGTTGAGCAAATCCTGAGAGATCACGGTTTTCGCATCGGGATCGCTGATATTTTCCAGAGCCACAAGCACCGTCATGATTTTTGTGACCGATGCCGGAAACGCGCGCGTGTCCGCTCCTTTTTCCGCATAGACCGTCCCATCCTGCGCATCGATCAGAATCGCAAATCTGCTGTACATATCTGCGGGAAATACATATCCGGAAAGAACCGGCGCCCCTGTCTCCGGCAAATCCGTTTCCGACTGCTCCGGCTCAGCTGTTTCCCGACCGCCCCCGGATTCGCTCTGCGGCGCCGTTTCCGTAGTCTCTTCCGCGGTACCGGGAATTTCCGCCTGCTGCCCGGCGCGCCGCACAAGCACCAGAGCCGTCACCGTCAGAATGACCAGCAGCAAAATGCTGAGCAGCACGATCGGAAGCACTCCGCTTTCCATGCGCTTTCTCCGCCGTCCGTTTTTTTGTCTGTTCATATTACACCAAAGCCTCCGCCATATGGGCAAAGGCATCCTTTCCGATCAATTCCGTCTCCGCATAACTTCCGGTGCAGCAGCCGACAGGATCGTTCCAAAACCCGCAAAGCGGCACCGGAGTGCCGCCTTCAGATATGCGCAGCCGCTCTCCTCCGCTTTTTCCGGAGCAGCGGCTCCTCAACCGGCAAAAGAAGAAAGACTTTCCCTCCGATTCCTTTGCGGAAGAGCCGTCCTGCACGCTCCTGCGCTTTTTTCGGACGCGGCAGCCCTTCGGTCCGGGCAGAACCGGGCAGCCCCCGTCAAAATCCCCGCACAGCAGGCATACGGTTCTCATTCAAGCCGAACTCCCGCCGCGCCGGGATCCCTTCTTCTTTTTGGCAGCATCGTCCTCCGCATCCCGGTCACCGACATCCGTCTCTCCCTCCGGCTTGCGGGCAGTGCGCTCCTTTGCAAGCGGATTCATCTGCACGGCGCGTTCCATTTCCCGGTCCGAAACATGCGTGTATATCTGTGTGGTATTCAGCTGTTCATGCCCGAGAATGTCCTTCAGCACGCGAATATCCACTTCTCCCGTCTGGTACATCAGCGTCGCCGCCGTATGACGCAGCTTGTGGACCGAGCAATGCTTGTAGGACAGCCCGGCAAGGTCCAGATATCTGTAAACCACCCACTGTACGGTCTTATTGCTGATTCTCTGGTGCCGGCTGCTGAGAAACAGCGCACTGCGGTCCTCCCGGCTGACCTGCCTGTCCGGATCTCTGACCTTGATGTAAGCAACAAGCGCAGTGCGGCAGGCATCATTCAGATAGATCATCCGCTCCTTCGCTCCCTTTCCGGTGACGCGCAGAAAACGAAGCTCCGGGTCGATATCCGGCAGATTGATTGCCGTCAGCTCCGAGAGCCGCATGCCGCAGTTCAGAAACAGCGTAATCATTGCATAATCCCGTGCGCGCGTTTTGCTTTCCGCATCGTTTTCCACAGTCTCCAACAGGAGCCGGCTTTCCTCCAGCGTCAAAAACTTCGGCAGCGCTTTCCCGATGTTTGGCGCATCAATATCAAGTGCAGGGTTCTCCTCCACGATTCTGTTTTTCAGAAGATACCGGAAAAACATGCGGATGGAGGTCAGCTTCCGCGCCCGGGTCCGCGCATGATTGTCCCGCTCAGTCGCCGTAAAGGAAAGAAATTCGATAATTTCCCGCCGCGTCACCGCTCTTAAAAAAGCCTCGTCCGCAAAGGACGTATCGGCGCCGTCGATCGTCTCCGGCATAGACTGACCGTTTCTTGCGGCATATGTGCGGCACAGAAACATCGTAAGATCCAGCCGGTACTGTCCGACCGTCCGCACAGACCTGTTCCGGATTACAAGCATATCCTGCAAAAAGCCCTCCAAGGGCAGCAATTTTTCTTCCATCGTCCCAAAGCGCCTCCCCGAGCGAAGGTATTTCCCCTTCCGCAGACATTGTCCCGTATCCAACCGCAGGACGGCAGCATCAAAAAGCAGTCAGGAGCCGTGCCTTGTCCGTACAAGGCGTCCCGATCCTGTGCGCCGTGCCGCGGCGGCACAGAGCTGCTTTTATTGCACCGCAAGTAAAAATTCGGCAGAAGCGGCATTTTACGCCGCGCCTCAAGAAGCACACGCAGCAAAAGCCGCGCCGATGCCGCCAAGCTGCGGGAAAGCCCCGACAGAGGAATTCCCGTGCGTATTCTGCCATACAGCAAAACCGTGTGCCTGCACAGGCATTTTGCAAAGCCGTCACTTGTGCAGCCGCGCAAAGCGCGGGCAGCGCGCAGCGGTGAGCTTCTGCCGCTTCGGCAAAAGCCCTGCGCATAGTATCCCATGCAGCAAAAATGTGTGCCTGCACAGACATTTTTGCAAAGCCGTCACTTGCGCAGCCGCGCAAAGCGCGGGCAGCGCGCAGCGGTGAGCTTCTGCCGCTTCGGCAAAAGCCCTGCGCATAGTATAACATATTTTTTTTGCTTTGTAAACGGCTGCGCGGGCAGAAAACCCATTTCGTCCCGCCGCGAAAGGTGTAACTTATTTGTAAACCATTCCTCCGTTTTGTTGGATAATCTGTAAATTTTCAGCTGTTATACTTGTAATTCCGAAAAGCTTCCGATACAATATACTTAACGCTTATACGCATATGTAAAGGAAGCTTCTGTATGCTGAATTTTCTGAAAGACAATCTCTATATCATCGTAAAGCACATTGCCAACCAGATCGGTATGGCAATGTTCGGCTTAATGCTTTCCATGGCGGCTTCCATGGCGACCGGAAAAACCGAAAATGCAGGCATCCTGATGCTGGTAGTCGGCATTTTTTCGGCTCTGTTTTACCTGTTTCTGCTCTATACGCTTTCGTGGGACTACGGCGCCAAGGAAAAGATCCGCGTGGACGGAAAGCGCCTGAAATATCAGCCGCTGAAGGGGCTGTATTTCTCCCTGTGTGCCAATGCCGTCAACATTCTGCTCGGCATCGCCATTGTGATCAGCTATCTCTGCGTCAGCATGGGAGCAGAAGAGGTCACACTGACCCAGATTCTCATGCAGATCAGCCTGTTTCTTCAGGCAATGTACAGCGGCATCATCGGCTATATCAACAGCTTTGTTCCTTTTGCCTCCCCCCTGATTCCTGCCCTGTACCTTCTGATCATCCTCCCGTCCCTTGCAGTCTGCACCTGGGGCTATTACTTTGGCGTCAACGATAAGAGCCTGACCCGCATCTTTACCGGCAAGGAGCCGAATTATCCGGAAAACCGGCGCTGAGCTCCTTTCATAAATCTCCCCGCCGCTGCATATAAACCTATGTATGTTATAGCGGAAGCGGGGGATTTTTTTGAAAAAAAGAGTATGGAATTCCGATTCGGAGGAAGCAAAGGAACCAAAGAGCGCCGTTTCCGCTCCGGACGGCGACGAAACGGAGGCTCCGGAGGATGCCGGGCAGGAGCGCTTTTACACACTCCGTCTTTTTCTCTTTGCGCTTTTGCTTGCAGCCTCCTGCCTCCTGCTTTCTCATATTCTGCGCTGCTGCACCGCCAAGACAGGAAATACCGGAGCCGGCGGGCAGGCGCAGCAGTATCCGGTCACCGTAGTCCTGGATGCGGGGCACGGCGGCTTTGACGGCGGCGCGGTAAGCGTCACGGGGAGTCTGGAAAAGGACCTGAACCTGAAATTGGCGTTTCAGCTCCGGGATCTTCTGGAGGCGGCAGGCATCCGGGTGATCATGACGCGGACCGAGGATCGGATGCTCACAGTCTCTTCGGAAGGGGACGACAGGGAGGTCTCCAGAAAAATGGACGATCTGCAAGGGCGTCTGAACATTCTTTCCGAATACCCGGATGCAATTTTCGTCAGTCTTCACATGAACAAATTCCCGCAGGCATCCCCAAGCGGCGTACAGGTCTATTATTCTCCGAATCATCCTTTGAGCATGGAGCTTGCACTCAGCATTCAGGAGGCAGTGCGGGATCATCTCCAGCCGGAAAACAACCGTGCTGTCAAGAAGGCGGGAAGCAGCATATTTCTCCTGCACCGCGCCAAAAATCCGGCTGTCCTGATCGAATGCGGCTTTTTGTCCAACCCCGAGGAGGCAAAAAAGCTGGACGATCCGCAATACCGGCAGTCCCTTGCCTGCGTCCTGTGCGCAGCCATTCTCACCCGGCTTCCGGCAGAACCGACCGCATAGCGAATGAAAGCCGGATGATCCCGAAAAGGCAATACCCGCCGGACTCCATACCGGCAGCGGGCAGCCCGCACCGATTGCGGAACACAAGCCCGGAGTCCGCCGAAAAGAAGACGCTTGCAGCCCGCAAAAGGTTCCGCCGGAGCCGTCCCGCACCGTATTCCGGACAGGATTTTGCGCGGCGAAGCATCCTGCGGCGCTTCTTCTGTGCAGCCCGCTTGCCGCAGCTCCGAAAGCGCAGCACAGTCTCTCCAATCTTCCGGGAAGAATATTGCGCAGCAGGACATCTCACGGCGCTTCTTCGGTGCAGCCCCGCATACGCGGACCAAAATGCACATGGCGCCTGCCTCCCGCAATATGCCGGACGGAATTTTGTGCGGCGGGGCATCTTGCGGTGCGTCTTCAATCCGTCCCCGCATGCCGCAGCTCCGAAGGCACAGCGGTCCGTTCTGCGGCGTTCCCTCGGCGTACGTCCCATGTGCCGCAAACCCGGAGACGCATGATACGCGCTCCCCGTCCGGCGCCTTCCTCCATGAACTAATACGAAAGGATACTTTCCCGGCGCTGTCCGCCGAAAGTCGTTTATGAGCCATGAAAGCCAAAACCTACTATGTTTGCTCTGCCTGTGAATACCGTTCTCCGAAGTGGTTCGGACGCTGTCCCTCCTGCAATGCATGGGGAACCATGGAGGAGCAGACCGCAGAAGAGTCTTCTCCCGCAGGAAAGGCGGCAACCGGAAAGCAGCCCGCCTCCCGGACAGGCTTTGCGGGGAGCGCCTCCCCTGCCGTACGGCTGGATGAATTGGAGCTTCCCGTCTATATGAGGTCCTCCGCCGGCTATGCGGAGCTGGACCGCGTGCTCGGAGGCGGACTTGTCAACGGCTCTGTGGTCCTTTTGTCGGGAGAGCCGGGAATCGGAAAATCCACGCTGCTGATGCAGATCTCGGAGGCGCTCGGAAGGGACAAGCGGGTCCTGTACATCTCCGGGGAGGAGTCGCTCGGTCAGCTGAAGCTGCGCGCCAAACGGCTTTCCGTGCAAAGTCCGAATCTGTACATCATGACAGAATCCAATATTGAACGCATTCTGGAGGAAACCGAGCGCTGCAAGCCCGATGTTCTGATCATCGATTCCATCCAGACGGTTTACAGCGACAACTCCGCCGCCGCCCCCGGTTCGGTCACGCAGGTGCGCGAGGGAGCGCTTTCCTTTATCGGACTCGCCAAAAGCCGCGGCATTTCGGTCATTCTGGTCGGTCACGTCAACAAGGAGGGCGGCATCGCAGGTCCGAAGGTGCTGGAGCACATGGTGGACGCAGTGCTGTATTTTGAGGGAGAACAAACGCACGCCTACCGCATTATCCGCGCTGTCAAGAACCGGTTCGGCTCTACCAATGAGATCGGCGTGTTCGAAATGACGGAATCGGGGCTTTCGGAGGTCCCGAATCCCTCCGAGGCGCTTCTTGCCGGCAGACCGAAAAACGTTTCCGGAAACTGCGCAGTCTGCATCATGGAGGGCTCCCGCCCGATTGTGGCTGAGGTCCAGGCGCTGGTCTGCACAACCGCCTTCCCCTCTCCCCGCCGCACCTCAAACGGCATCGACTATAACCGGCTGTATCTGCTGCTTGCCGTTCTGGAAAAGCGGCTCGGACTGCGTTTTTCGGCAACCGATGTCTATCTCAACGTCATCGGCGGACTGCGGCTTGACGAGCCGGCATCCGACCTGCCAGCCGTCCTTGCGCTTGTCTCCAGCCTGAAGGACATTCCCATTCCGGATGATCTGATCGCCGCAGGAGAAATCGGACTCTCCGGGGAATGCCGTGCCGTTTCCAATGCCGATCAAAGGATCCGGGAGGCGGAGCGCCTCGGCTTCAGCCGCATTCTTGTTCCGGCGCGCACGGTCGGCATGCTGAAGGAAAAGCATGGCATTGAAATCATCCCGGTGCGGTCGGTGTTCGATGCGGTCGGCGCCGCGCTGAAGGCTCCCGCGAAGAGCTGAGGCGCCGCAGCCCCCTCCGGCATCCGGAAAACAATTTTTTGTGTGCCCCCGCTAGGGTTCCGCCGCATATACAGCCAGCCCTTCCGGTGCGCGGAGCCAGCCCGGCTCCGCGCCGCTCTTTCACATGCTTAACCGCTCCGCACTGCCGAAAAAAGGCCCTCCCGCACAGCCCCGTCCGTTCCTCTGCCTTCCCTTCAGACTGATCCGGGCAGGTCCTCCGACGCCTCACTCCGGAGCCGGGCATACTCCCGCTTTGTCAGATAAGCGCCGCTCCCTCCCCTCCAAAGGAGCATACGGACTTTCCCTTCCGTCCGGAAGCATGCCTCCGTCCCGCCCGTACCCCGGAGCACCGTCTCTTTCTGCCGCATCCGGTCCCGTTCGATCCGCTCTTTGCCGGTCAGATCGCCGCACAGAGCCATACCGTCCGCGCTCAGACTTCCCGTGTTGTTCCCGAAAACGGTCCGCACACCTACGCCGGCAGATCAGCTGCCCCGATGGTGGTCTGTACGGTCTTACCGCAGAGTCGGTTCTTCCGAATGCGCTCTTACCCGCCGGTCCGTACCTGCCGGAAAGCATTCCGCACGGCAAGCCCCTCCGAAACCGAATCCCGACCGATCCTGCAAGCCCCTGCCTGCGCCGCCGCACGGAGGGCTTTTCTTTTTGCCGCTTCCCGCACATTTTTCCGCACACCCGCATATTTCTGATACTAAAAGATCAGAAACGGGAGTGTAGCTATGAAATGCGATAAAAATCTGTTCATCGATCTGCCTTATCCCCCTCTGCGCGTCACGGAGCAAAACCCGGACATTGCCCGAAAGCTCTTTCCCCTCTATGCCGGAGCAGCCGGAGAGCTGACTGCGGTTTCACAGTACATTTACCAAAGCATCCTCATCTCCGATGCGGACCCCGCCCTTGCCGATACATTGGAGTGCATTGCCGTCACGGAGATGAAGCATTTTTCCATGCTCGGCAGACTGATCCTGATGCTCGGCGCAAATCCGAAGCTCTGGGCTCCCGCGCCGCACAAACGCTGTCCCCGCGACTGGAGCAGCGCATATCTCAGCTACCGGCAGGATCCCCGTCAGTTTTTGGAGGACAACGTCCGCACGGAGGAGGAAGCGGCGCATGCCTACAAATCCGCAGCAGAAAGCATTTCCGATCCCTGTGTCAGCGCCGTCCTGACGCGAATTGCACAGGATGAATCGCATCATGCGGAAATATTCCGTCAATTCACCGCGCTGTAATCAACGCCCTCCCCGTGCAGCAGTCCCCCGGCTTATATGCCGCCGGGGCACCCCGCCGTTCATCCCGCAAGGTCCTCTCCGTCCCGCATCACGCAAAAAGCACCTTATGCAGGGACATTGCCGCACATAAGCCGTATCCCTGTCTGTTCCGTAGCAAAAAAACCTCCTTTGCGCGCGGCAGTGCCTTGAAGTGCGCCGCGTCTGTGCGGGCATGCCTTTCCGGCTGATGCTGCTTTCGGAATATGCATGCCCGACGTCACCCGTTTCAGGCAGCGCCGCCTTCGGGGGAGCACGCCGATCTCCGCACAGCTCAAACAGGCGCGCTTTTCCGGCAGTGCGCCTCCAGCCCCGCCTTTTCAAAATCCGCTTTCGGAGGAGCTTTTTCCGAAGAACGGACAGCGAAAAAATTTTTCTTTTTTTCGACAAATATCTTGACAAACCGCTTTCCGTCTGCTATACTGTCACACGATGAATCTTTAAGCATGGTACGAGATACCGGCAAGATAGTCGTAAAACAGGTGCGCCCTGCAAACATTCTTGTCTGTTTCTCTGCCATAATCAGGCAGAGTTTTTTTATGCGCACCGTTACCCGCGCGACAGAAGGACGGAGCTCCTCCGGCAAGGCTCCGCGCCGGTCGGCAAAAACGGTTTTCAGATACCGGATGCATCCGGGTCCGGAAAGGAAGGAGCCGCGTATGAAGGTCAAAGCACAGCTGATGGACGAGCTGACACTGAAGCGCTCTCTGATGCGCATTGCCCATGAGATTGCCGAAAAAAACAAAGGCGTCCGCGATCTTGCAATCGTGGGGATCCGCCGCCGCGGAAAGGCGCTCGGGGAGCTGATCTGCTCCAACATCGAAAAAATCGAGGGAGTCCGCGTTCCCTGCGGCGATATTGATATCAACTTCTACCGGGACGATCTGACCCGCGCAAACGATCAGCCGGTCATCCGGAGAACAGAGCTTCCGTTCTCGGTGGAGGACAAAAAAATCGTTCTGGTCGATGACGTGCTGTATACGGGAAGGACCGTGCGGGCAGGCATTGAAGCAATATTCTCTCTGGGACGCCCCCGTGAAATCCAGCTTGCCATCCTGATCGACCGCGGACACAGAGAGCTGCCCATCCGGGCGGACTATGTCGGAAAAAACATCCCCACCGCGCAAAGCGAAACCATCCGCGTCATGATCCCTCCCTTTGACGCCGACACGGGCGTCCTGCTCTGCGAACGGGACTCATAAGCATACCCTGCCGTTATTAAACGTCTCCGGACGTCTGATATATCATTTTACATAAATGCGGAGGAGCAAAAACGCATGAAACTGATCTACAACGTCAATGACAGACCCAAATTCCCCCAGTTGATTGTCTTCGCCATTCAGCAGCTGCTCGCCATCATGGCAGCGACCCTGGTCGTTCCCGTAATCACCAACAGCACAGCCGGACTGAGCGGCAAGGATGCCATGAGCAGCGCCGCAGCTCTGTTCGGAGCAGGCGCCGGAACGCTGGTTTATGTTCTGTTCACCAAGAGAAAAAGCCCGGTATTCCTTGGCTCTTCCTTTGCCTTCCTCGGTTCTATGGCAGCAGCCTTCGCCGGTGCTTCCACCGTTGCCGTCGGCTATGCAGGACTTGTGCTCGGCGCGATTTTCGCAGGTCTCGTATACGTACTGATTGCCACTGTCGTGCATTTCGCCGGTGTCAACTGGATCAATAAGCTGATGCCCGCCGTTGTAATCGGTCCCACGGTCGCAATCATCGGGCTTTCTCTGGCAGGCAACGCAATCTCCGACCTGACCACTGCAAACGCAGGCGGAAATACCTTTGTGGCAATTCTCTGCGGTCTTGTCACGCTTGCCGTCACCATGCTCTGCTCTGTGTTCGGCAAAAAGTCCGGCAAGCTGATCCCCTTCATTTACGGAATTCTTGCAGGCTACGCTGTGGCAGCCGTTTTCACTGCCATCGGAAATGCCAGCGGTCAGGCATGGATGAAGGTCATTGATTTCACAAAGATTTCTGTCCTTTGGGCAGACGGCGTCAAGCTCACCACCTTCTTCTCCATCCCCGACTTCACCTTCCTGCATGCCTTCGGCGGCTTCTCCGGCATCAGCGGCTCTTATATCGGAACCGTAGCCGTGGCTTATGTCCCGGTCGCCTTCGTGGTATTCGCAGAGCACATTGCAGACCACAAGAACATCTCCAGCATCATTGAAAAGGATCTTCTGACCGACCCCGGGCTCTCCCGCACACTGCTCGGAGACGGCGTAGGCTCCATGGTCGGCGCTTTCTTCGGCGGCTGCCCGAATACCACCTACGGTGAGTCCATCGGCTGCGTTGCAATCACAGGAAACGCCTCTGTCGCAACGATCATTGCGGCTGCCGTCTGTGCAATCCTGATCTCCTTCCTCTCCCCCTTCGTTGCCTTCGTCAACTCCATTCCCTCCTGCGTGATGGGCGGCGTCTGCATGGCGCTGTACGGCTTCATCGCAGTGTCCGGTCTGAAAATGGTTCAGAAGGTCGATCTTGACGACAACCGCAACCTGTTTGTGGTATCCGTCATCCTGATTGCAGGCATCGGCGGTCTGACCGTCAGCTTCGGCGATATCACAATCACCTCCATCGCCTGCGCACTGATCCTCGGCATTCTGACCAACCTTCTTCTGAAAAACAAATCGACAGATCAGGAAAACGATCAGAAAAAAGACTGAATATGCTCCGCTGCATCCATTTGCACATAATATAAGGTAACAGCACAGCGCCGTCCCGGGTCCGCTTTTCCGGGACGGCGCTGTTTTTCGGCAGCGTTCTTTTTTGGGGTATGGGTACAGCGCTTTGGCAGTATGTCCTCCGGAACACACCGTCTGTTCAAAGCCTTCGGCAGTCCCCCGTCCCCGCTTCCGTTCCGGATCCGGCACCGCTCTGCCGTGTGGCTTTCCGTTTCCGTGCAGGGGGCGCCCTATGCGGAGAAAAAGCTGAAGCCATCTCTGTATTGCAGCCCTCTGTGCCGTCAGTATTTCAGCTTAGTCCCGTTCTGCAGGTGTCCCGGAAGCCGGGGGATCAGCAGCAATCGTGTGACCCCGCTCCAAATCCGGTCTCTCAGACAGTCCGGAACCTTCCTGTTTTCCGCTCCGCGCAGGCGTCCTCCAAAAAAGCAAAGAGCGGAAAACGGCTTCTCTTCCGCTCTGTTTCATGCCGGAACGCCAAACGCTCCTGCCGCGCGCTGCATCTCTCCCGAAAGCGGAGGGGACCCGCAGCAAGGCAGCTCCCTCATTTATAACCGTGCCCCGTCATTTTGACCCGCCGCCTCAATGCTTCTCTCTGCAAAATGACTTCCGAAAAACAAAAAAAGCGGAAAACGACCGTTCCCCGCTTTGTTTCATACCGGAAATGCCCATCGCTCCTGACGGCACCTGCCGAACGCTGCGTCTCTCCCGAAAGCGGAGGGGACCCGCAGCATAGCCTGCTCCTGCAGCTTCCCCGCAGCCTGACAGTCTGGACCGTCCGCTTCTCTTCCGCCCTGTTCATGCCGGGTCCCGCAACCCGGCGCGGCTCCGTTTCCTGCCCGGCTCCTTCGGAAAGCTCCAAAACCGCTCGCTCCGCATTTCGCCCGTGACCGGGCGGTACTGCCCTCGGTTTTTGACCGGAGTGCAATGGTTTTTTACACAAACAGCCGATGCTCCGCCGCCAAAGCCCTAAACAGCAGCGAACCACCGGCTGTTTTCCCCGATTCGTTTTGACACCCTCGGAACAAGCCGTCCCGAAAGCGCAGCTCAGGATCGGGTCGGTATGCCGTTTATCCGCTTCTGCATAAAAAGCGAACAAACCGCAAGCATCGGGCAGCTGTCCGATCTCAGTGCAGCAAGCCCATGGACAGCTTCATGCACAGCACGCGCCGGACTGCCCCGTCAAGCACATGCTCAGGCAGAAGCCCTTCCCGCAGTGCGGCAAGCACGCTATCCGCGCCTCTGACATAGTGAGACGTAATGATCATATCGTTTCCGCAAAGCAGCGCGCGCACGCAGGGATCCTGTTCTCCCGCAAATTCGGTCACGGCGCTCATGGTCAGCGAATCCGTGATAATCACGCCGTCAAATCCCATCCTTTCCCGCAGATACCGATGGACCGGCTCCGAAAGGGAGGACGGATAATCCGGGTCAAAGCAATCCACAATGTTGTGGGAAACCATGACGGAAGCGGTGCCGGCGCGGATACCTGCGGCAAACGGAAGCAGATCCTCCTTTTCAAAGGCTTCCATCGGACGGACATCCCTTGACATGCCCCGGTGCGTATCGCTGTTTCCGCCGTACCCCGGAAAATGCTTCAGAGAGCAGGCAATGCCCTCCGCCTGCATCGCGCGCACCGTAAGCTCCACAAACCGGGCGCTTTCCTCCGGAGAGCGTCCGAATACACGGTCATATATATACACGGAGGCATCCGCGGTATAGTCGCAGACGGGAGCGAGATTATAGTTCAGCCCCAGCTCCCGGAACATTTTCGCTTTCTTTCTCGCATCCGCCTCAATACCGTCCCAGCCCGCGCGCTCAAACAGGTCGCGCGGCGAGGGGAACGGCTCGTATCCGTACTGCGGAAACTTGCTGACCCGCACGACCCGTCCGCCTTCCTCATCCGCCGCAAGCAGCAGAGGAAGCCGCGATACGCTGTTATAGCCCGCAAACAGCTCCCGCACCTCATCCGGCGTCCGGTTCTGAAATTCCCGCGCAAACGCAAGCATGCCGCCGAACTGATATTTTTCGATCAGCTCCTTGCCGTCCCCCTCCGGACAGTGCGCCAGAAACACCTGCCCGACACGCTGCTCCGGCGTCATAAGAGATAATATTTCGTCCGCCCGTTTTCTTGTCTGTTGTGTCACCTGCATCCGATCATCATTCCTTTTCCGTAAAATCATTCTGAGCCGTATCTGTGAACCCGCCGCACAGCTTCGCTCCGCAGCCCGGCAAAGTCCAAAAATCTGCTGCAGCGCCGCACAGCCATTCTGCCGTGAAGGATTCCTCCGTCCGGCTGCATGTCCGGGGCGCTGTCCCGGACAATTTCCGGCAATCCGCCTGCATGCCGTTCTGCGCCTGTCCGGCAAAAGCGGCAAGAAGCCTAAATCGGGTTACCGGTCCACCCAAGCGTCCCCGCAATCCACATTTGCCGCACCGCCCGATCCCGGGCGCTTTCCAAATGAACGGCATGCCGAACGCAGGAGCCGGGCGTTCCCTTTCCGTCAAAACACCGTTTTGCCATCCCCGTCTCCAAAGCCCCGGCAGGATCAGGCAAAAGCTGCTTCCGCAAGCAAAAAAGCAATATCTTTTCTACAGCCGAGCCGCCGCGGCATGCCTTCCCCGCTCCGGAAAGGACGGCAGAGCCCCGCCCGGTCCGGCATGCACCGCAGCCGATCATGCACATTATACCGCGCCGCACGCCGCTTGTCAACCGCAATTCCCGACAGCCGGGGCAGGAAGCTGCCGCACGCCGAAAATTTACATTTCCCGCACTTGACGAATACCCCCGTCCGGCGATATAATGAGAAAAGAATAAACTGTTTTACAAGCTGTCCGGGCGCTGTTCCGCCCGCAAAGGTTCCTCTATGCCGAAAATAAAGGATTTTATTGCAAAAAAGCTGCGAAAAGCAGAAACCGAGCTGTATGCCGTCTGGCTCGCAGTCCGAAACAAAAACACTCCGTGGTATGCAAGGCTGCTCGGCATCATCGCCTGCGTTTATGCATTTTCCCCCATTGACCTGATCCCGGATTTCATCCCGATATTGGGATATCTGGACGATCTTTTGCTTGTGCCGCTTCTTGCGGCAGCTGCTGTCCGCTGCATTCCCCGCAGCGTTCTGGAGGATTGCCGTGCAAGAGCGGGGGAGCTTTTGCTTCACCCGCCAAAAGGAAAATGGTATTATGCCATTCCTGCCGTCCTCGTTTGGGGGCTTCTGCTGTTTTGGCTGATCCGATTGCTGCTGTAGATGCCCCATCGCGAGATCTGTCCCAAAAATCATCATTTAAAGGAGTATCTCCGTTCCATGAACCGAAACGTATTCTGCGGCATGCTTGCCCTCATTCTGATTGTCTCATCACTCCTCTGCGCCTGCTCGGACCCGAAGAAAGAAGAGCCCGTTTATGACAGCGTGGAGGCGCTTTCCGCAAAGCTCGGCTATACCGTCATATATCCCCGCACCCTTCCGAGCGGCTGTCACGCGGAAAGCTATTCCCTTCTTGACGGAAACATCGCGCAGATCACCTGTTCCTATGAGGAAGGAGGGCATCTGTATTACCGCCTTGCGCAGGGTGCCGACCTGAAGCTCGCCGCCGGCTTCGGAAGCACCGCATGGACCGATACGATCACCGCCGGCGCCATCACCATATATGTTTCGGGCGCCGCAAAAAATGAGGTTTCCGCCGCACAGTGGACCGTTGCGGATTTCAGCTATGCCGTGCTGTCCGATCAACCGCTGAGCCTCTACTATCTCCTTGAAATCATTGCCAGCATCGCATAAAAAGCCGATTTTTCCTGACTGAACCACAAAAAGGAGCTGACCGCATGAAATCCGTAATACGAAGCCTTGCCGCCGTATGTCTGAGCCTCCTGCTCCTCCTCGCCTGCTCCTGCCAAAAAACCCCCGTCCCGCCGGAGGAGTCCGGCACAGACGCCTCCGCCTCCGCAGGCTCTCCTCTTCCCACGATCCGGGTCTATACGCTGAATGTGGGAAAAGCCGACTGCATCCTGATCCGGACGCCAAAGCACCTGGTCGTCATTGACACGGGAGAGACGGAAACCGAGGATCAGGTCCTGAACTGCATCAAGGGAACCGGCACCAAAACCGTTGATTATCTGATCCTGACGCATTTTGACAACGACCATATCGGCGGCGCGGACAAGATTCTGAAAAAAACAACGGTCGGGCAGGTGCTGGAGCCGGATTATGAACGCGACTCCAAAAAGAAAGCGGAGCTGGACCGTGCCCTTGACAAGGCGGGAATCACCCCGATGAAGGTCACGGAGCAGTTCAGCTTTGTCCTCGACGGTGCGGAATTCACCGTCTATCCGCCGATCAAAACCGACTACCCCGAGAGCGATGAACGGGATAATCTGATGTCGCTTGCCGTTTCCGTCACATACGGCGATACGTCCTTTGTATTTGCCGGCGATGCGGAGGGAGAACGCCTGTCAGAGCTTTTGCAGCAGCTGCCGGATCGCACGGTATCTTTTTTGAAGGTTCCGCATCACGGCAACTTTGACGATTATTATTCCTATGCCTTTCTGTCCAAGCTGCGCCCCGCTTATGCAGCCATCACCTGCTCCGGAACCGCCCGCCCCGATCAGGCTCTTCTGAAATGTCTGGATAACCTCGGCTGCCGCACCTATCTGACCTTCAGCGGAATTGTCACGGCAAGCACCGACGGCGTGTCTGTCACGGTCACGCAATAGCCGGCAGCGCATCCCAAGAGCCGGCTTATCATGTTCCCGGCTGTACCCCTGTACCAAAAGCTGTTTCCGCCCGGCTCTCTGCCGCAGGTCTTCTCTGCACACAAATATAAATACGCCCGGAAGCCGCTTGCGAGAATCCAACGCAGGCATGCACTCCGGGCGCGTTTTTTGTCACCGTTTCCGGCAAAAGCCATGCCGGACCGCCTTTTTCCGTCCGCACGCGGCAGTACCTTTCAGCCCTGCCGATGGCACTTCGGCTCCCGGACCGTTTTCGGGTACAGAAAAGCATCGCCGCCTGCTTTCCCCCGCAGGCAGCCCTTCGGAAAACACCCCTGCCGCAAAGAAAGCTCTGTCAAACCGTCCCTGCCCTCAGCCGTCAGATGCCCCGGACCTTCACGGCATCCCCGTTCACCGGGAAGCAGAATCGTGCTGCGGCTCGCGGCAAGAAAAAAGCCCTCTCCGTAAGGAAAGAGCTGCCGATTCCGCACAAGGTGCTCCGAACGCCGCAGAAAATATTCCCGGTTTTGCAGAAAGATGCTCTCTGTTTTGCGGAAAGCCGCCCCGACCTCACAGAAAAGCGCCCCTGTCCCGCAGAGGGCGCACTTACGATCTCGCAGAAACACCGGCTCGCCGGGGGCTTTGCCCCGAAGAAATATGCTTCTATGTCGCCGGGGGTTCAGCTCCGCAGAAGAAGCGCCCCAAGCTCCGCAGGGGAATCAGCGTACCTTGCCGCGCCGTGCTCCGCCAAAAATTCCTTTGACCGGAAGCCCCACGTCACCGAAATGCAGGGCAGCCCCGCGTTCCCGGCAGTCATGATATCCACATCGGAGTCCCCGATATAAACCGCAGAGGCCCGGTCCGCATCAAACAGCCGGAGCACCTCCAGAACCGTATCGGGAGCAGGCTTTTTGCGGATCCCCTCCGCTTCCCGCTCTCCGACCGCAATGTCAACGGTGTCCGGAAAAAACTGTCTGCACAGAGCCTTGACCGCTGCGTCCGCCTTGTTGGAAACAACCGCAATCCGGCATCCTGCCGCCTTCAATTCCGCCAGCAGTCCGTCAATTCCGGGATAAGGACGCGTGTGATCAAAGCAATGCGCGGTATAGCTCTCACGAAACGCCTGAAAAGCTGCCGGAAAATCCGGATTATCTTCTCCTCCGGGCAGCGCACGCACCATAAGCAGCTTTATGCCGTTTCCGACAAAAGCCCGTACCTCTTCCAGGCTGCGCGGCGGATATCCGCACCGGAGCAGCGCCGCATTCACGGCATCGCAAAGATCCTGCAAGGTGTCAAGGAGCGTTCCGTCCAGATCAAAAATCACCGTCTTATATTGCGTTTCAACCATAGAACCCAAATCCTTCCTTCTGCTGCAGAAGCGCAGCCGTGCCTTTTCCCAATACGCGCAGTACCTTCTTCACGCAATCCCCGGAACAGACCGACGGCACAGGAACTCCGCCAAACATCCGCGCGCAAAGCAGAATGCCCTATGGAAATGGAATCAGACAGACTCCGTCTGACGGTCCGGCAGCCTCTGACAACCGCACTCCGGAGCAGCTGATGCCTCCGCAGCAGAGGTTCAGCCCTTGCTCCGGCATTTGCCGTGCGAAAATGCATGGTGCGGCGGCTATGCTTCGGATTTCGGATAACCGTACCCGCATGTCTGCGGTTCAGCTCTCACTCCGGCATTTGCCGTGCGAAAATGCATGGCGCGGCGGCTATGCTTCGGATTTCGGATAACCGTACCCGCATGTCTGCGGTTCAGCTCTCACTCCGGCATTTGCCGTGCGAAAATGCATGGCGCAGCGGCTATGCTTCGAATTTCGGATAACAACAACCGCGCTTAAAGCCCAACGACCTCCTGCTCCGGCTTTTCCGCAGGCTCCAGAGCCTGAACGCGCAAAACCGGGAGCCGCGGCTCGGGTGCCTCGCCGTACATTCTGCCGTCGCCGGCTTCCACCGTGGCAGTCATCCGATACCAGCCATCCTCAAAGTCCATGCTGTTGAGGCACACCAAGCCCAAGAACTGCTGATCTGCCTCACAGCAGGTCATGCCGACTCTGCCGACCAGAAAGCCGGGATGCGTTTCCCGGGCATTTCCCGTAAAATGCGCAGCGCGCACCAGTGCTTTTACCGTTTTCCCGTCATATTTATCCACGCGCTCCATGGCGTCAAAATAAAACAGTCCGAAATCACTGTCCGCAATATCAATCGTATCCTGCGTCAGATCAAAGGGAGAAGCGTCAAAGTCCGCATCGATTGTTCCGTCCTCATATTCGAAAATCACCTTTGCCGCAAGGTTTTGGGCTTTCACGACCGAGCGAAACGAGATTTTATTGAAATCATCCCGAAAGCGGTTGAACACGACCATATCCGTTGCACGGTACTGCGCAGCCATCAGCGGCCGCATGTTATTCAGGTACACCTGAAACGTTGAGGAATCGACCGACGTCATGATCTCCGCAATTCCATAGCCCTTCGGGTACTCCACATTCAAATAGGTTTCCGGAGACCACATGCCGTTATATTCGATAATGACATAATCCGGCTTCAATTCCTTATCAAGCTTCCGGAAGGTCGTTGCATTGAACCGTCCCTCTTCCTCCAGCGTGCGGATGGATACATTTTTGGAGGCAAGCGCCTCCTCATCATACGTCTCCTCCCCTTCTTCACAAAGCAGCAGCAGGATTTTTCTGCCGTTGACCAGCTGAGGATTCCGCAGAAGCGTATTGATCATCGTTGTCTTTCCGCTCTCCAGCATCCCGGTGAAAATAAACATCGGCACTTCTCTCATCGTTTGTCACCATTGCCAAAAGGCTTCCTTTCATAGAAAACCGGAGCCGCCGCGATTTCTTTTCAGGACAGCGGCAGCCCCGGGAGCAGGAGCGGAGCCTCCGTGCGCCCCGCCCGCATTGCCGGCTCCGGCAGAAAATCAAACCAATCCGAACAGCGAAGGAAGCTTGTCCTCTGCCAGCCCGGTCCCGATTACACAGATTCTGCCGGTATAGTCCGCCGAGCCGTGACGGATCTGATATTCCTCCGGCGTCAGATCAAAGTGCAGCCAGACGCCCTCCTCCACTGACGGAACAATTCCCTTGGCGCGCAATACCGAGCCGTATGCATCGCTTTCCGCAAGCGTTTTCAGAATCCGCTCCAGCGCCTCCTCGCTGAATTTGTGCGGAGTCTCCACACCCCAGTTCACAAACACCTCATCGGCGTCATGCCCACCGTGATGGTGATGATGGTGATGGTGATGCTCTCCGTCATGGCAGCAGCAGTCCGGATCGTCGCATTCCTCATCGTCATGGTGATGGTGATGCTCATCATGATCATGCTCATCCTCGTCGTGATGGTGGTGATGCTCTCCGTCATGGCAGCAGCAGTCCGGATCGTCGCATTCCTCATCGTCGTGGTGATGGTGATGCTCATCATGATCATGATCATCCTCGTCGTGATGGTGGTGATGCTCCCCGTCATGGCAGCAGCAGTCCGGATCGTCGCATTCCTCATCGTCATGGTGATGGTGGTGCTCATCATGATCATGATCATCCTCGTCGTGATGATGGTGATGCTCCCTGACAGCCTCCGCCATCAGCTCCTTCATCATATCCCCGTCATGCTCCATTGCAGAGAGAATCACGCTTCCGTCCAGCTGATCCCATGGCGTTGTAATCAGAACCGCCTTCGGGTTATGCTGCTTCAGAAGCTCCACAGCCTCTGCCAGCTTGGCATCCGTCATTTTCTGCGTCCGGGAAATGATGATCGTGTGTGCGTTTTCGATCTGATCATTGAAAAACTCTCCGAAGTTTTTCATATACATCCTGCACTTGGTGCCGTCCACCACAGCCGTAAAGCTGTTCAGCACAACATCCTCCAGTTCAACGCCCTCCACCGCGCGGATAACATCCGACAGCTTGCCGACGCCCGAAGGCTCAATCACGATCCTGTCCGGATGATAGGTTTCGGCAACCTGCCGCAGCGCCTTCTTGAAATCTCCGACCAGAGAGCAGCAGATGCAGCCGGAGTTGATCTCACTGATTTCAATACCGGCATCCTTCAAAAATCCGCCGTCCACACCGATCTCGCCGAATTCGTTCTCCACCAGAACAATTTTCTGTCCCCGGAAGCACTCCTCAATCAGCTTTTTGATCAGCGTTGTCTTTCCCGCGCCGAGAAATCCGGAAATAATATCGATTTTTGTCATATACAGCAGTCCTTTCAATCCGGTCCGGAGTCAATATCCGGATGCCGGTCACAGCTTGTACCGCAAGGAGCCCGCAGGCAAGCCGCCGCAGACCATTCTCCGTCCGGTGTCCTTTGCGTGCCTCTCACAGTACCTTTCCATAATATTATAGCACGCTCCTCCCCTTTAATCAAGAGACTCTCGCATTTTTCCGGTGAAAGCCTGCAATATCCGCAAAAAATCCCCGCTGTCCGAAGCGGCGGTTCCGGTCAGACGCCGAAAATTTCAAGCGGCATCCGCCCGGTGCGCAAAGGACTGACATGCGTCAGACGCCGGTGTCCGGGCAGTCCTCCCGCCCCGCGAAAAACCGCCTTCCGGCTTTGCCCTGTCCCGAAAATCCGGCATTCTCTCCGATGCCTTCCCGGCAGCATCTGCAAGAAATCGCTGCCTGCGCAGCTCTTTTTGAAATTCCCACTTGTATAACCCGGCAAGATATGTTATAATACAAAGAAGAATCCCTCCTGCGGTGCCGGATGCAATCCGAGCCGCCTGCGGTACGGCACACCCGACCGCCTTGCCGTGTATGATCCGCGCGGGGCGCTGCAGCCTCACGCGGGAAGCTTTTGTCAGGAATGCCGTGGGCAATCGGCTGCCTGCAAAGCAGGCACTCTTTGCCGGCTGCGCAGGACCCCCTGCCGTTTGCCGCATGCCCGTACGTCTGCCATCCGGTGCGCGGCAGGAGCAGCAAAGCGGTTCGCATACCCCGCCTGCCGATGCCAAGGTCTTCCGAAGCCCAACGCGGCACGGTTGACGGAAAAAGCAGCCCGGGCAAAGCCGCGCCGCATTCCAAAAGCCCCTGACGGCAATTTCAAAGAAAGGACGCCACGGACATGAAGAAATTCCGGAATTTCCTCGCTCTCGCTTTGGCAGCGTGCATGCTGTTTCTCGGGAGCTGCGGCTTAAATCGCACGGATTTTTCTCCGGAGGTCCAGACAAAGGCATGCGTCAAGCCGGAGCCTGCGGAATCGGCAATCTCATCCGACGCCTATCGGGAAATCGTCCTGACGGAACGCTCGGTCAGCAGAAAGGGCGAAATCTCCTCTGCCACCGCAACAGGGCTTGAGCTTCGGATCGTCTGGCAGCTTGGCAAGCAGCGCGGCGAAACCGGCATAGGACTGACGGTCCGTTTCCTTCTGGATTACCGCGCACCGTTTGAAACCGCCGAAACGCAGACGCTGACCGTCCGGATCGGGGAAACGGAAGAACAGATTGCGGTCCCGCGCATTTCCGCAGCGGACGGAGGAGCGCATACGCTTCAGCTTGCCGAACGCACGGTGCGCTTTGAAGCAGGAAGCGCAGACTCCCTAAGCGAGCCGCTCGCCGTCTCTGCCCTCTTTGACTATCGGGGCAAATATGCCACCACAGACTGGTACGGAAAGCAGATTTCCGTTCAGATCGACAGCCTGGAGGTCAGCGCACCGATCCGGATATGGGAAGATTACGAAAATCTGCCCCGGGCAAAGAAGCTGGAGGTCGAAAATATTCTCCAGATCCCGGAGCTGCCGAACGGCTGTGAGATTACTGCCCTGACCATCCTGATGAATTATCTCGGGTTTTCCGTGGACAAGCTCACGATGGCGGACCAGTATCTTCCCAAAAACGAGGATACCTACACCTCCGACTTCTATGAAACCTTCGCCGGAAATCCGCGCAATCGGTGGGCATCCTTCGGCTGCTATGCGCCGGTCATTGTCAAGAGCGCGGAAAATTACCTCGGCGCGCAAAACAAATCGGATGCATTCACCCCGCAAAACCTGACCGGAAGCGCACCGGAAGAGCTGTACCGCCAGATTTCCCTCGGAAATCCGGTCGTCCTCTGGATGACGCAATATATCGACAAGACACCCGCCATTCTCAAGACATGGACCGCCTATAACGGGAAAGCCATGAATTGGAAGCATCCTTTGCACTGTGTCGTGCTGATCGGCTATGACCTTGACGCGCAGACTGTCACCATCGCCGATCCCATGGTGGGAATCGTCTCTCATCCGCTGTCTCTGTTTGAGCTGCGTTACCTTCAGCTCGGCAGTCAGGCGGTCATCGTCACCCCACGCTGAAAACAATCTGCCGGACGCCCGGAGCTTTGCCGCATTCCGGAATTGCATCGGATACGAAGCTCCCGCCCCGGCTCGGAATGATATCAAGACCGGAACAACACCGGTCAACTTTTACTGTTGAGAGGAGTCCATATGACAAATCAAACTGTTCTTATCCTTGACTTCGGCGGTCAATACAAGGAATTGATCGCGCGGCGCGTCCGCGAGTGCGGCGTTTTTTCTCTCATCAAACCGGGAAGCATGCCGGTATCCGAAATCCGCGCCATGCATCCGATCGGCATTATCCTGACGGGCGGTCCCGACTCTGTATATCGGGAGGACGCTCCGCACTGCGACCCCAAGCTGTTTGAAATCGGGGTCCCGATCCTCGGACTTTGCTACGGTCATCAGCTGATCAACTACACGCTGGGAGGCGTTGTTTCTCCCTGTGAGGTCAGCGAATACGGAGAAACCGAGGTCTTTACGGACTCCTCCTTTGTACTGTTCCGGGGACTTGACGAAAGGCAGACCGTTCTGATGTCTCACACCGATCAGGTCACGGAGCTTCCGGAGGGCTTCCGGACGGTAGCGCACACCGCAAATTGCAAAAATGCCGCAGTGGTCAATGACGAAAAGCAGATCTACGGTCTTCAGTTCCACCCGGAGGTTCAGCTCTCCAGACACGGCATGGAAATGCTGCATCATTTTCTTTACGATGTATGCCATGCCGCGGGCGATTATTCCATGGACGACTATATTGAAACGCAGATTGAAGAGGTTCGGAAAAAGGTCGGCGGGGATCAGGTCGTTCTGGGGCTTTCGGGCGGCGTGGATTCCTCGGTATGCGCGGCGCTGCTGTCCCGCGCCATCCCGAATCAGCTGATCTGCATTTTTGTGGATCACGGCTTCATGCGCAAAAACGAGGGCGACGAGGTGGAGGCTGCATTTGCCGGGAATGGCGTTCATTTCGTCCGGGTAAATGCCAAAGATACCTTCATGGAAGCGCTTCGCGGCGTGTCGGACCCCGAGACCAAACGCAAAACCATCGGACGCCTTTTTGTGGAAACCTTCCAGAAGGAGGCAAAAAAATACACCGGGGTCCGGTGCTGGCTGGCGCAGGGCACCATCTATCCGGATGTCGTCGAATCCGGAGCCAATCAGTCCGCCGTCATCAAGTCCCATCATAATGTGGGCGGCTTGCCGGAGGACATGGACTTTGTCGGTCTGGTTGAGCCGCTCAGAGGGCTGTTCAAGGACGAGGTGCGTGCAGTCGGCAGAAAGCTTGCGCTTTCGGATGTTTTGGTCAACCGTCAGCCGTTCCCGGGACCCGGACTTGCCATCCGCGTCATCGGAGAGCTGACCGAGGAAAAGCTGGACATCCTGCGGGAAGCCGACTGGATTTTCCGGGAGGAAATCGAACGTGCCGGAGTCAACGCCAATCAGTATTTTGCCGTATTGACAAACCTCCGTTCGGTCGGCGTCATGGGAGACAGCCGGACTTATGACTACACCGTAGCGCTCCGCGCGGTCATTACCTCCGATTTTATGACAGCTGAATATGCAAAGATCCCGTACCCCGTTCTGGATCGCGTTTCCGCCCGTATTATCAACGAGGTTGACGGCGTGAACCGCGTGGTGTACGATATCACCGGAAAACCCCCGGCAACGATTGAGTGGGAGTAGTCGCCGCTTACCCGAAAGCCCTTTATTTTCAAGGGTTTTCGGGTTTCTTTTTTGCCCCGGGTACACGAAAGGTACACGGCGGGTACACGAAAAACTTATGCGAAAGCCTCCAAACGGTCGGCAACTTCCCCGTGTTTTGTCGGGTATAGGTGGGAATAAATCTCCAAAGTTGTCGTCA
>CAKRZE010000007.1 GCA_934432725.1 uncultured Eubacteriales bacterium | reverse complement strand
CGCTGACCGAATGACAGCGGCTCACCGCCGCCCCTAACCTTGAAAGTTCAGGATTTTTCGTAAGGGAACAAATACTAACCCCAAAAAGGCGAAAAAATTTATTTTATAGTCCTACCACATAAAAAAGCTCTTGACGAAAGTCAGGAGCTTTTTCAATATAACAGAGTCATCTCGGACTGTGCAGAATACCTTGCAGCCGCAAGATACGCCTGCAACCGGCAAAGCGCCTGCGGACGTTCCCCGAAGCGAGCCTGCGCGTTTTGGAGTTCCTGTGACAGAGATTTTCCAAAACGACTTGCGGCTTTTTGAGGGTGCCTGCGACCGAGCTCTTCCGAAATGACTTGCGGTTTTTCAAGGACTCCCGCAGCCAAGATCTTCCGGAAACAAGTCCGCAGATGCCCGCAGCAGGATTGATTTCACTTCCGCATAGACACCGCAGGCGCGGCAGCACTGATTCCGTATATTGCGCCGGGACCCCGCCGCATAAGCATCCTTTTCAAGGAAACGCCTCATTCTCCGAACACGCAGAGCCGCCTTTTTCCGTACCCGTTTGGCTCAATCAGAAGCCGAATGCCGCCTCCAGCCGCGGCGCGTTCTCATATACCTGACCATGAAAGATCACACCACGCAGCGGCAGTAAAAGCAGAAAGGATGCCTTTCATGGAGCAAAGACTTGCCGAGCTTGAGAACAGGATCAAGAAATCAGAGGATCTCCTTGAAAACATTCAGTTTTCCGGCGGCGGTCTGAAGGTTGCCTTCAGTCAGACCCCGCTGAACACCGTCACGGTGTCAGGCGATGAAGCCAACGTAAATTTCGGCGAATGCCCCATCGGACATGTCATGGCTTCCGACAAGGATGAACTCGCAGACTTAGAGGACGCCGCGGATGATCCGGAGTGCCGCATAGATGATATAAAATGTACGGTATTGGACGCGAAAGCAATTTTGGATGACGTTCAGGCACACTTTGACACGCTTTCAAAAGAAATTGAGCGTTTAAGCTCCGAAAGCGAACAATAAAAAGCGCGTACCGTTTCAGAATTCAGCCGTATCGTTCCCGAAAGAGTGAAATGGACACTTTGGCTCTTTCCTCCGCGCCGGGTCTGATGCCGGACATGCGGTACCCCTGCAACATCCTGCGCGGTCAAAACCGACAGGATGCCCGAAAATCCCGGCTGCACCGGCGGGCGGAAAGCCATAGTCTTCAAAAACAGCCACAGAAAACAAACGATTCCCGGAATATTATCAGCTTTCAAATTTTCCCGGAAGGAATCCGGACGTCCCGCGCATGAAACAGAACAAAACAGGGATATCGCTCCGTTTTTCCGCATATACATGCAAAAAGAAAACGGCTCCCGGTTCAAGAGCCGAAGCACTCCCTGAACCGGAAGTCTGTGGGAATCAGCGGGCAGCCAGCTTCAGTGCGCCGATGCATTCGTTGCAAACCAGCTTGCCGCGGAAATAAGTAACATTGTCTGCATTGCCGCAGAAGATGCACGCGGGCTGGTATTTTTTCAGCACGATCTTATCCTCATCCACAAAGATCTCAATCGCGTCACGATTTTCAATTCCCATAGTTTTGCGAATTTCGATGGGAAGAACGATTCTGCCAAGCTCATCAATCTTCCGAACCATACCTGTAGATTTCATTGCATTAACCCCCATTGTTCAAAAACTCTGCTGTTATAACAGCATTACCCTGAGTTTTATGCTACCATATAATGCCGATAATGTCAATATACAACGAACCATTTTACAAATATTTATTATTTGAGACACAATTATGATAGGAAAAATATTTGGTTTATTCACAATCGTGTCATTTGCCGCAGGAATTATCAACGGAACACTGCCCCAGGTTGCCGCGGCTTCGGTCAGCGGCGCTGCGGGAGCCGTCACGCTGACCCTGACGCTGCTCGGAATGATGAGCCTTTGGTGCGGCATTATGCGCGTCGCGCAGGCAGTCGGCGCCACAGATCGGCTTGCACACCTGCTCTCTCCGCTGCTCCGGCTTCTGTTTCCGGATGCATGGCGCAAGCAGCACGGCATTGCGGAGATCTCAGCCTCCATGATCGCCAACATTCTCGGAATCGGCAACGCCGCCACACCGCTCGCCGTTGCAGCAATGAAAAGGCTGTCGGAGAACGCAAACGGCTCTTCGGTTGCAAGCGATGACATGGTGACATTCACGGTGCTCGGCACCGCCTCTATTGATATTGTGCCGACCACACTGATCGCACTGCGGACGGCAGCAGGCTCCGCAGAGCCGTTTGCCATTTTAATTCCGGTCTGGATCTGTTCAACAGCGTCCGCAGCCGTAGGAATCCTGCTTGCGCGGGGACTTTGCGCCTGCAGCAGAGCAAAGGAAAAATCCCGATGCCGAAGACAGGAAGGCACGCCCGGCTCCCGCATGCAGGGAAAACCGGACGCTCCGGGGAAAGCCGCACATGCTCCGTAAGCCCCCGTTCATGCGTGCGCAAAAAGTCCGTGCACGGCATGCCGGGAAGGAGGCGCCCCAAACCCGTTCGGCTTTGGGGGATTTCCTCCCGGGGTGCCCTTGCCAAGACGGCGCCGATCCCGATGGCGCGGCGCGGGATGCCTCCGTCAGGAACCATTGCAATTGTCGGTTTCCCGAATTCCGTTCACGCCTGCCCGCTGCGCAGGCGCCATAGGAGGGGTTGATTTTGAAAGCAGGAGACATTTCTGCAGCAGTGATTCCGCTGCTTCTGACGCTGGTCGGCGCAGCCATGTGCTTCTCTAAAAAGCCCCTTTTTGATGAATTCACAGCCGGAGTACGCGAGGGAATGAAGTCCTCCCTCGGGCTGTTCCCGACGCTTCTCGGCTTGCTGGTCTGCGTATCCATGTTTCAGGCAAGCGGTGCGGCGGAATGGCTGGCAGGGCTTCTGTCCCCGGTCCTGTCCGCCGTCGGAATTCCGGCAGAGCTGACGCCGCTTTTGCTGGTACGCCCGGTTTCGGGCAGCGCATCCACGGCGCTCGCCAGTGAAATGCTGGAAATGTACGGCGCAGACAGCTATGCCGGGAGGTGTCTGTCGGTGATTCTCGGCTCCTCCGACACAATGCTTTATGTCACGGCGGTTTATCTGGGAAGCGTCGGCGTCCGAAAAAGCCGCCATACCGTTCCCGCAGCCGTTTTGACCATGCTGTTCTGCATCGTTGCGGCATGCCTGATCGTGCGCTTATATTGGGGTTGACAAACCGGTGAGGCTTTGTTATACTGAAGAATAGCAGATTTTTCCGCTATTGCAGTCCAAAACAGACCTGATTGCCCGGTTCACCCCCTGAAAAGTCTTCCATCGCCAAAGAAACGGCTTTGGGCTTCTGCAAAACCTCCGTCTTGACGGCAGCGCAGGGGCGCCTGCGGAATGCAAACTTGTTCCGCCGGTCAAAGGCTGTGCGTGCAGGGCTGTGCAGCGGCCCGCGAAGCTTCAGCCGAAAAACCGGACGCAGCCGGGGAGATTCCCCCGGGAGCTGCCGCAGCGCAGGCAGATGCAAAAAGCGGATTTTCTCTGCTCCACGCAGCCGTGCCGGAAGGACGGAGCCGCCGGGATCGGAAAAAGTCGGGCGGCATCCACGAAAAGCGGCATCTGCCGTGCGGAAAGCCTGCCGCAGCCGCCTGCGGGAGACTGCGCCGCACCGTAACCCGGACAGATAACAAAGAAACGGATGAGCGGGAAAAGCCGGCGCCATACGCGCTGCCCCGCAAAAGGAATGACCATGATGAGAAGAAAAAGATTCGGAGCGATGCTGCTTATGCTTTTAGGGCTTTCCCTCTGTGCATGCGGAACACACCAATCCGGAGCCGCCGGAACCGGAAGCGCCGCGCCGGGAGGCAACCAGACCGCTCCTTCAACGGAAACAGCGGCAGTGACGGATATTCAAACCGAACCGGGGACGGAATCCGATACCCTGCCGGGAGAGGATTCTGCAATGCGGGCTGTGCCGGGAAAGAAAACCATCCGGAACTTACTGCTGACGGCTTTGGAGCCGGTCGGAAGCACGATGTATGTCTGGGGCGGCGGCTGGAACGAAAGCGATGACGGCGCAGGGATTGAAGCAGTGACCATCGGTGTCAGTCCCGCATGGCGTGCGTTTTATCTGGAGCAGGATGCCTCTTATGATTTTGACAAGACACGGTACCGGATTCACGACGGATTGGATTGCTCCGGATACGTCGGCTGGGTTGTCTATAACGTCATGCACACGGAAAGCGGCGGAGATGGCTATGTCACCTCCTCCACGGCAATGGCTGACATGCTCGCGGACCGCGGCTTCGGCGACAGCCTGCCGCGCGGCAGAGTAACAGACCTTCAGCCCGGGGACATCATGAGCATGAAGGGGCACGTGTGGATTGCCGTAGGAGTCTGCAAGGACGGAAGCTGTGTGCTGCTGCATTCCTCTCCGGCAGGCGTATCGCTGTGCGGAACCAAGACTCCGGACGGCAGTGACGGCAGTGAGGCGATCCGGCTGGCAGAGCGTTACATGCAGCGGGAATACCCGGATTGGTATGCAAAATTCCCGAACTGCACAAGAGACGCCTCCTACTTTAACGCCTCCCGGTTCCGCTGGAACCGTCAGACCCTTTCGGATCCGGACGGAATGTTGTCCATGGATGCAGCCGAGGTACTGAAGAGCCTGTTCGGATCGTAACTGCTCCGGACGCAGGCACCGCGCCGAAGCAACGGATCTGCTGCGCACCCGGGATCACACAAAGCGGCAGTTTTGCACCGGAAATCCGGTGCGCCGCCGAAAATGTGGGCAGCCCGCCAAAAGCCGATGCTCTGCGGCATCGGCATCCGAGCCAAGCGGTCAATGCCCCGATGTCAAAGCGCCGACCGTCCGGCGTCCGGGCAGCAAATGCCGACACGGCAAGCAGCACGATCCAAAAGCGAACCGCCGGAAAAGGCGGCAGGAAGGGGCTGTTAAAACCATCTGAGTTTTTCACAGCCCCTCAAAATATCGGTCGGAATTCCGGCATTTTGAATGCAATCCTGACCGTTTTGCCCCTGTGCCCTTGTTTTTCGGCTTTCCCCGCAGCACGGCAGCATACAGCCGTCCGGACCAATGCCGAAGGGGATGTAAAAAACGCAAAACGTTTTTTACATCCCCTTTTTGCCGCCTCAGACTGGCTCGGGCGGCTCCGTTCCAGCCATTTTCCGGTCAAAAGGCTCCGAGGCATAAACAAAACAAACGAAGACGGTCAAGCCGCGTCAGCCACGCCAAAGCCGACCGACACACCTCGGGCACTGCCGAAAGTATACGCTTTTGACAGTGCCTTTTTCTTCGGCTCAGCGACAGCCGCTCCGAAGCCGCTTTCCCGAACGGTTACGGCTCCGCAAAATCACTCCGGAATATGGAATCGGAGGCTTGCTGCGGCACGCTCTGCGCCGTATCGGAGGGAACATTCTGACCGGCTGCGGCAGATGCGGGCGAGGTCTGCGGTTCTGCGGCAGGCGTCACCTGCTCCAATGCATGCAGACGCTCGGTAAAATGATCCATCTGACCGAGGATCTGTGCAATAAAGTCATTCTTTTCCCGGTTCAGCAGTGCAAGCTGCGCTCTGACATCGTCACAGCTCCGGATCGCAGCTTCCCGCGCCGCAGCCGCTTCCGCCGCATAACTGCTGCAAGCGCCCTTCGCCTCGGCAATCAGACGGTCTGCCTCCGCCTTGCCGCGCGCGATGGTCTGAGAAGCGGTCTGCTCCGCCTGCACCATAACAGCGGCAATTGCGCTCTCTTTCTGCTTCATTTCGGCAAGCTCGGCTTTGAGCTGCTCATACTCACCGCTGTCGGTCTGCTTTTCGACCGGCGCAGCCTGTGCCTGAAGCTGACTCTCCAGCTGCACAGTCTTGTCTCGCAGCGAGGCGTTCTCCTTTTCAAGCGTATCGTTTTTTCCGTGCAGCGCGGCGTTTTCTTCCTCCGTAGCCGCCGCATTTTTCTTCAATTCGTCCACCATGCCGAGAAGCGTGTCAATAAAGGTATCAACATCCGCTTCGCGGTACCATCCCTTTTTGTAGGTGAACTGTACCTGCGACATGAATTTTTTCATTGTTTCAAAGTCTGTCATGGGGAAAACCGTCCTTTCTTACAGTGGTATTTCGTACCGTTCGGTCGTATGGCGGCATATCGGCTGCCGCGCCTGTCCATGCGTTGTGCAGAAGACCTCCGGAGCACGCTCCGGGCGGGGAGATTACCGGCAGGCGGCATCGGCTGCATTCTGCCAGCTCTTCTTCATGCAAAGCGCGTCCTGTGCCATGGTTCCGGCAGATTCGCAGATAATCCGCGGAGCAAGCCGGTCAATGCAGATCGCTTCCGCAAGCGGTCCGAATTCGGGACCGAACACGGTATCTGCAAAGGTCAGATGCTTTTTCTCCCCTGCATCGGTATATTCAATATGGGAGAAATGACAGTGGAGATGAATCGCGCGTTCAGCGCCGAGCTTTTCTCCGATCCGGTCAAAGACCCGGCGGTAATCATCCGCGTGATCAAAGCAATGTCCGCCATCCCGCGCGTTGAGATGTCCGAAATCCACAACCGGATACAGCCGGGGATCCAGAGAGCAGAGCGTGATGACCTCCTCCAGCGTGCCGAGCTGATTCCTCTTTCCCATCGTTTCAAGTCCCAAATGAACCGAAGTATCCCCGACCTCCTCCAGTGTTTTCCAAAGGGTGTCCTCCGCAAGCCTCATAGCCTCCTCGCGGGGGATCTTGCCGGCACTGCCCGTGTGGATCACGATGGTGTCCGCGCCCATCGCCTCGGCAGCCTCAAGGCTTTTTTTGATGTATCCGATGCTTTTCAGTCTCGTTTCCGGATTGACGCCGGAGAGCGAGATAAAGTACGGCGCGTGCAGAGACAGAAGGATCCCGTGCGCCCTTGCCTCCCTGCCTATTTTTGCAAAGGTTTCATAAGATCCGGTCACCCCGTTTCCGCACTGATATTCATAGGCATCAAGCCCCTGTGCCGCAAGCCATGCAGGAGCCTGCCATGTATGCTTCATCCCTTCCGCATAAAAGTTTTCGGCGTTCCCGCCCGGTCCGAATTTCGGTGTATCGTACATGGTGCTGTTTGTTCTGTGCGGTGCACAGAAGCTTCCTTTCCCGATAGTATAAACGCATGTAAGTGACAGAGGAGAACAAGCTGTCTGCAAAAAGTATCTCCGGACGGTGTACAGGAAACATGCCGTTCGGCTCCCGAGGGCACCCGCAGCAGCCGGGACATTCCGTGCCGGGGGCGCAGCCTTTCCGGTGGGAAATACAGTGCCGGAGCAATTTCCGCCTGTACCCCAATGCATTATCACCGCGCATAAGGCGGCACCGGATGCAGCCGCGAAAAGGTCCGCTGCTCTGTCCCGGACAGGTGCCCTCCGGAGACAGGACATCTGCCCGCAGCCCGGGGGTCCATCCCTCCGGCATCGACCGTGCCTGCAAAAATCTGCGGCTTCATCCGGGCAGACTCTCCGAAAGCAGAGCATCCGTCCGCAAGCACCGGGGAAGCCTCACCCTCCAAGCAGTTCCTGCCGCCGTATGCAGCAGACCGGCACCGGGCACGGGATACGGCATCCGCGCCTCGCAGGCTCCCAAGCCCCGGAGAAGGACCCGATGCAATGCAGTCCGCACTGCGCCATCCCGCGCTATCCGTTCTTCTTTTTGTAGCGCCGCAGAACGGGCGCCTCAAGCCTTCGCTTGACCCGGAAAAACAAATTGGTCTTGTCCCGGATCGGCTTCACCAGAATCGAATAGATTCCCATCCGCTTTCCGGCAAATATATCCGTAAAGATCTGATCGCCAACCACCGCCGTTTCCGCAGGCTGCGCCTTCATGTAAGCCAGCGCTTTTTTCATCGGCGCACGCAGAGGCTTTTTGCTGTTTGCCGTCGCATAAAACCCAAGCCTGCGATTAAAAACACGAACCCGCTCTTCGCTGCTGTTGTTGGAAACAAGCGCGATCCGAATACCGTTTTTCAGCATTGCGGCAAGCCATACATCCAGGCGCGGTGTCGGTTCCGGATCGTCATAGGTCACCATCGTATTGTCAATATCCATGATCAGGGCATGAATTCCTTTTTCGCGGAGCATCCCGGGTGTAATCCCGTAAATATCGGGCAGATACAGATCGGGCATAAAATACCGGTCGAATAGCATAGGCGTGCAGTTCCTTTTTCCGAATCCTGCGAAAAAACCGTTGCAGGAGCATTTTCTGTGGTTTTGTCGTGTCTCTTTGATTATTGTAACACCTTGGCGAAAATAATGCAAGTGTTTTGTGAAGAGCAGGCAAAAGGATTGCCCCTCCCGTCGCAAAAGCCCCCTGCTTTCCAACCGGATCCCGCAAAAAGCAGCCGCTGCAATATCCCGCGAATACGCCTTTCTCCCTGTCCGCAAAACGGCTTGGACACAGGGCAGCCTCGCCCCGTTTGAAACGGCGGCAAAAGCCCTCCCCGGACCGCCTGCAGAGCCGCTGTTTTTCAAGCGAAAAAAAGCGGAGCCGCCGCAAAACGGCAGCCCCGGTTCAGAGAAAGCTCAGTCCTCGTCGATCGTCTTGAAGGACTTGCCCCACAGCTTCATTCTTGTTTCATATGCATCGTTGAAGCGGTAATCCTTCCAGAAGGTCAGAATTTCCATCTTCTCATCGGAATCGCTGTTGTCCAGCGCATGGAACGTTCCCTTCGGAATGAAGATTACTTCATTCGGATGAACCTCTACCACATCGTCATCCAGTCTGCACTTGCCGTGTCCGCTGAGGATGTAATAAATTTCATCCTCCTCATGCGTTGCGCCGCCGAGTGCGCTGCGGGGAGATACGGTGCCGTGGTTGATCTGAATGACCCCCTCACGACCCGTAATCACATGGTCAAGGATCATCCGTGACTCATATTCCGGTCCGCAAACCATCGGCTTCACACGTGCCACGTCAACAACCAGATACGGAAGCTTTTTTTCGTCTGCCATATTCCTGTTCTCCTTATTCAGTCAATTATCGTTTGATTTTATGCGCGCAGCATCCCAATGCGTCATGGAATGCCTCCATAATCATTTCGTTCACGGTAGGATGCGGGTGAACAGCGGCTGCGATCTCCTCAAGCGTGCTCTCCAGCTTGATTGCGGCAATGCCCTCGCCGATAAGGTCGGTTGCATGACCGCAGAACAGACGCAGACCAAGCACCTCATGGGTTCTTCTGTCCGCCACGACCTTGACAAAGCCCTTTGTCTCTCCCGCAATCATCGACTTACCGTTGCCCGCCGCGTAGAACACGCCGGTAATCACGTCATAGCCGAGCTCCTTCGCCTTTTCCTCGGAATAACCGATCAAAGCGATTTCGGGATCCGTAAAGATGCAGGACGGAATCGTCTTCATTTCCGCCTTTTTGTCCTTGCCGGAAGCGATCGTCTCCGCAACGGCATCGCCCTGTGCAGAGGCAGCGTGCGCCAGCATCACGCGTCCGTTCACGTCTCCGATTGCAAAAATGTTGGGGACATTTGTTCGGCAGAAGTCATCAACCGGGATATAGCCGCGCTCGTTCTTTTTCACGCCCGCAGCCTCCGGCTTCAGCTCTTCTGTGTTGGGGCGGCGTCCGACCGCGGTCACGATCAGCTCCGCCTTGCAGCTGTCCTTATCGAATTTCTGCCCCAGATGGAACCTGACCCCGCGCTTTTCCATATCGGTGCGCAGAGCGGCAGCGATATCCGCATCGGTTCCGGGAAGAATTTCGGGAGCCACATCGTACATATCGACCGGGATTCCGAGTGTGTTCAGCACCGTGCAGAATTCCATTCCGATCACGCCGGAGCCGACGATTGCCGCACTCTTCGGCAGCTTGTCAAGCTCCAGAAATCCGTCGGAATCAATGCCGCCCATGCCGAGATTGGCAGGACGGGAGCCGGATGCAATGACGGCATACTCAAAGGAAACCGTCCTGTCGCCCACCTTCAGGGTATGTGCGTCCAGGAAGGACGCCTCGCCCGTGATCAGGTCCGCATGGTTGCCCTTGACCAGTCCCTCGACACCGCGGCGGAGCTGAGACACAACCGCGTCCTTGCGTGCGGCGATTTTCGCATAATCGTAAGTCACCTCGCCGCAGGAAATACCGAACATATCGGCTTCCTTTGCGGTCTTGTACACCTTTGCGGACTGCAAAAGGCTCTTGGTCGGGATGCATCCGCGGTTGAGGCAGGTCCCGCCGACCTTGTCACGCTCAATGAGGGCGGTTTTCACGCCGAGCTGAGCAAGACGGATCGCGCAGACATATCCGCCCGGTCCCCCGCCGATCACCACGGCAGTATACTTATTTTCCATAATACTCTCCACAAACAGAATTTGAAAAATCGTGCCCTTCGGTTGCCGAAAGCCGCGAATTTCATTCGCATAGCAGGTCAAAGCGCAGCGGACTGATTTTCCGTTTCCGGAAAGCATCCGTCACGCCGTATCCGTTTTTTCCGCCGAAGCGGAACCGACACCGCAGACCCATGACAGGGAGGAAGCCCGGGACTGACAGCCCCGCGCGGCGCTCCCCGCATCCGGAAGCTTCTTTCGGGCAAGAAGCCTGCGGCGCCGGAAAGCCGGCTTGATACCGGCGAAGGATCAGAGCATCAGATACGGATGCTCCAGAAGCTTTTTCAGATACTGTAAGAATTCCGCTGCGGGTGCGCCGTTTATAATCCTGTGATCATAGGTCAGAGACAGCGTCATCATCGGACGAACCGTAACTGCGCCGTCAATGACCACCGGCGTATCGGCAATCTTACCGACGCCGAGAATCGCAGACTCCGGCGCGTTGATAATCGGTGTAAATTCATCGATATCAAACATACCGAGGTTGGTGATCGTAAAGGTTCCGCCGGTATAATCCGCCATCGTCAGCTTGTTGTCGCGCGTTTTTGCGATCTGCTCAGCCGTATGCTTTGCAATCTCGGCAAGCGACATGCGCTCGGTGTGCTTCACATTGGGAACCATCAGTCCGTTCGGAACCGCGACCGCGATGCCGATGTTGACATAATGCTTCTCGGTGATGTTCACGCCGTCGGTCGAAGCGTTGATGCAGGGGAACTTCAGAAGAGCCTTCGTTGCCGCGAGAGCAAGAATGTCATTGAAGGAGACCTTCACGCCCTCCGCCTTGAGCGCCTCTCTGAGCCGCTTTGCCTCGGTCATATCGACCTTCATACGGTGATTTGCCTGTGCAGTCTCATGCAGAGAGTGCATCATATTGTCGAAGATTGCCTTGCGCATTCCGCGGATCGGGATGATTTCGACATCCTCCGCTGCTGCGGCAGGCGCCGGCTGTGCAGCGGCAGGTTCTGCTGCGGCTGCATTTTTCGGTGCAATCGCGGCAAGCACATCGTCCTTCATGATCTTTCCGTTCACGCCGGAGCCCTGAAGCCCGGCAAGGTCCACGCCCTCCAGCGAAGCAAGCTTAGCTGCAACCGGAGATGCCTTCGGACGGTTCGCAATGGCGGCAAGCACATCACGCTCAATGATCAGTCCGTCCGGACCGGAGCCGCTGACGCCCGAATAGTCAAAATCGTTGGCGGCAGCCGTCATTTTGGCGCGGGGCGTGATAAAGATCCTTTCCCCGGGCTTTCTGACAAACGCGGGAGCGGATACGGTTTCCGCAGCCGCCTTCGGAGCCTCGGAAACAGCTTCAGCCGGAGCCTCCGCCTTCCCGCCCGCCGTATAGCCGGACACATCGGTGCCGGCAGGTCCGATCAGCGCAATCGGCTCGGTGATCGGCACAACAGAGCCTTCGGGTGCGACAATCTTCAGAAGCGTTCCGTCAAATTCGGCGTCAATGTCAATGGTCAGCTTGTCTGTTTCCATAGAGAAGAGCGGTTTTCCTGCCGAAACAGCCTCGCCCTCCTTGTGGTACCACTGAATAATGGTTCCCTCGGTCATCTGAAGACCCTGCTTCGGCATAATCACGACATGCACGCTGTCCGGAAGCGTGAAGGGAGCGGCAGCCTCCTTCTTCGCCTCGGGCGCAGCAGGTGCGGGAGCCTCGGCAGCGGGTGCGGGGGAGTCAGCCCCGATCAGAGCGCTGATATCCTCGCCCGGCTTGCCGATCACGGCAATCGGCTGTGTGATCGGAACCACATCGCCCTCACCGTGCAGAATCTTCAAAAGCGTTCCTTCCACCTCGGCGTCAATATCAATGGTCAGCTTATCCGTCTCCATCTCAAACAGGGGCGTATTGACCTTAACCTCATCGCCCTCCCGGTAGAACCACTTGATCATGGTACCTTCTGTCATTTGTAAGCCCTGTTTGGGCATAATTACAACATGAGCCATAAAAAGTTCCATTTCTCCGGCGAGCATATTTGCCGTCCGCGCCTCGCCGGAAACGCGGACGAAAAACCGGAATGTGCCGGTTCAGGCCTTGTACATCGTCTTCCTGACAGCGTCAATGATATCCTGTGTCTGCGGCACCACTGCGTTCTCCAGTCCGAGGTTGAAGGGCAGCGGGCAAGCCTTTGCGCCGAGTCTGATTACGGGTGCATCCAGATACATAAAGGCATTGTCCATGATGGTAGAGGCGATCTCGGCGCCCACGCCGCAGGTGCGGTGCGCTTCATGCACAACCACCGCTCTTCCGGTCTTTTTCACGGAGTTCACCACAGTATCGGTGTCAAACGGAACCAGCGTGCGCGGGTCAATGATCTCGACGTCAATGCCCTCCTTGGCAAGGACCTCGGCAGCCTCCAGCGCCTTGTAGACATAGACATGCGTTGCAACGATCGTGCAATCCTTGCCCTCGCGGACAATTTTTGCCTTTCCGAACGGGATCATGAAGTCCGGATCGTCCGGCACCTCGCCCTTTTTCACATACAGCTGCTTATGTTCGATAAAGAACACCGGGTTGTCGTCACGGATTGCAGTGCGGAGCAGACCGCAGGCATCCTCCGGAGAGGAAGGCATAACCACCTTCATGCCCGGGAAATGCATAAAGATCGCCTCGACGGACTGGGAGTGTGTTGCAGCGTTGCCGCGTCCGACGCCCTGCTGTCCGCGGATCACCAGCGGAACCTTTGCCTTTCCGCCGAAGATATACCGGGTCTTTGCGACCTGGTTCAGAAGCTGATCCATTGCCACAAAAGCAAAGTCCATATACATCAGCTCGCAGATCGGACGCATTCCCGCGCAGGCAGCACCGAGACCGGCGCCGATAAACGCGGATTCTGAAATCGGCGTATTGAAGCAGCGCTCTCTGCCGAATTCCTGCGCCAGACCTCTGGTGCAGCCGAAAATACCGCCCAGGACCTCAACGTCCTCGCCCATCACAAATACTTTTTCATCACGGCGCATTTCCGCAGCCATGGTATCCTTAATCGCGTTTGCGTAGCTCTTGACCGACATTACTGTGCGCCTCCTTCGTAAAATACGTCATCCATGACATGCGCGGGATCCGGCTCAGGGCTGTTCAGTGCGAATTCCTCAGCCTCATCGATCAAAGCCTGCGCCTTATCCTCCAGGGCAGTCAGCTCTTCCTCGGTTGCCATACCGTTCTCAAGCAGATAGTTCTTCAGGCGCTTGATCGGGCACTTCTTCTTCCATTCCTCAACCTCTTCGCGCGTGCGGTACGGCTGAGGGTCGCCGGTCCAGTGACCGAGCCAGCGGTAGGTCTTGCATTCGATCAGAGTCGGACCCTCACCGGCTCTTGCTCTCTCCTCGGCAGCCTTGAATGCCTGTGCAATCGCAAGCACATCGTTGCCGTCAACCGTCACGCCGGGAATATCGTAAGCAGCGGCACGCACGGAAATATCCTTAACTGCCGTGGACTCCCACTGCGGGACGGAGATACCGTAGCCGTTGTTTTCGCAGACAAACACCACCGGCATCTTCCAGACAGCGGCAAAGTTCAGCGCCTCATGGAACACGCCCTCGTTGGTTGCGGCATCGCCGAAGAAGGAGACTGCAATCTTGCCGTTCTTCTGCATCTGGGATGCCATAGCCGCACCGACCGCGATCGGAATACCGCCGCCGACGATCGCGTTTGCACCGAGGTTGCCGGCACTCACGTCCGCGATATGCATAGAGCCGCCGCGTCCCTTGCAGTAGCCGGTCGCCTTACCCATCAGCTCGGCGAGCGCCATGCGGACATCGGCGCCCTTTGCGATGCAGTGACCGTGACCGCGGTGCGTGGAGGTAATATAATCGTCAGGATTGAGAAGCGCGCATACCGTTGCGGGGCTTGCCTCTTCGCCGATGCAAAGATGCACAGAACCGCGCAGCTTGTTGGTTTCGAACAGATGCAGCGCTTTTTCCTCAAACTTACGAATCTTATTCATCATGAAATAAATATCTTTCAGCTGGGAAGATTCCATCTTATTCAACTCCTAATATTATTTTTCCGCGTGCGTGCAAAAGCCGCATGCGGGACAGGTGATTTGCAGGAAAAGCTGTCATTGACCCGGACAGACCTCATTTCCGGAAACACAGCGGGACCACCGCAGACTACTCCGATCTTCTGCCCGGCAGACACAGGAACACACCGCCGCCCCTTTTCATCGGCATTTCCGATGCCGCCCGCCCCGACACAAAGCCGCAGGCGCATAAAGGGATCGCCGGAGCAGCACCGTGCCGGACTCCGCGGCATACCGCCGTTCTCCTGCCGCTCCGCCGCATCCTCCCGGCGTCATCCGGAAAGGACGCAGAGTCCGACCGACGGGAGGGGCAGATTCCACATACGGCATTCAAATGCCGGCAGGCGCGGACGAGGCATTCGTCCATCCGCACCGGGGGACAGAGCGCTTATGCCGAGGCTCCTCTCATAAAGCGGCAAAAGCCTTCCGAAAGAGCATCAAAAATGCTTCCGCAAAGGCAATCCGAAAAATGCGGCAAACAGAAGCCTTGCCGGTCACGCAGACTCCCGACCAGCAGCGCCGGGGAGGCAAAGTCCTCCCCGAAGGTCCGTCTGCCGAAACCGGGGCTTCCGGTTCCCGCCTCGGAGCCGCCGTCCGGGCAATCCGGAAAATTCCGGTTCAGGCTTTCTTGGAAAGAAGCTCGGAAACGATCCGCACCACATCCGTGGTGGTATCCGCGATATGAACCCCTGCCGCGCGCAGAGCCTTCTCCTTGTGATCCGCGGAGCCGGTTCCGTCGGCTGCCACAATGGCGCCTGCATGTCCCATGGAACGACCCTTCGGCGCGTTCTTTCCGGCAATCAGCGCAACAACGGGCTTTGTCACATGCGCCTTGATGTATTCGGCAACCTGCTCCTCATCGGAGCCGCCGATCTCGCCGATCATCACGACAACCTCGGTTTCGTCATCTGCCTGGAACAGCGGCATGATGTCCTTGAACGCGGAGCCGGGGATCATATCGCCGCCGATTCCGACGCAGGTGGACTGACCGATTCCGGCATTGGAAAGCAGGAATACAGTTTCATAGCAGTTGGTTGCGGAGCGGCTCATCAGACCGACGTGTCCCTCTTTGAAAATACGGTGTGCCATAAAGCCCGCCTTGGATTTTCCGGGGGAGATCACGCCGAAGGAGTTCGGACCGATCACGGTGCAGCCCGCCGCGCGCGCCGCACAGGAAACCACCATCATATCCTGCACCGGAACATGCTCGGCGATCGTCATCACCAAGGGAAGTCCGGCATCGATTGCCTCCAGTGCGGAGGACTTTGTGTGCATGGCGGGAACGAACACAACGGAAGCGTTCGCGCCGGTCGCCTCAACCGCCTCTCTGACCGTATTGTACACCGGAACGCCGAGCACGGTCTGACCACCCTTTCCGGGGGTCACGCCTGCAACGACATTCGTTCCGTATTCCAGCATCTGCTGCGTATGGAAGGTACCCTCGCGTCCGGTAATGCCCTGCACAATCAGCTTTGTATCCTTGTTAACGAGTATGCTCATTTGCCAATACCTCCACGCCTGCAAGCAGTCCGTCCACGTAGGTCACATTGTCCAGACCGTGAATGATTTCCAGACCCTTGTCCTTATTGGTTCCCTCAAAGCGGATCACCATCGGCTTTTTGATGTTGAACAGCTCCTTTGCCAGACGGATTCCGCCGGCAACCTCATCGCAGCGGGTAATCCCGCCGAATATGTTGATAAACAGGTATTCGATCTTATCGTCAGCGAGCAGAATCCGCACCGCCTCCTTGATGCGCTCCGCAGTCGCGCCGCCGCCCAAATCCAGGGTGGTGTGCGTGATCATGCCGCGCTTTGCAAGGGCGTCCATGCAGGACATCAGCATGCCGGAGCCGTTTGACATGATGCCGATGTTGCCCTCCTTGTTGCAGGGGATCAGAAGGAAGTTAAAGCCCTCTGCCTCCTGTACAAGCGGTTCCTTCGGCGCCAGCTTTTCATATTCCTGCATATCGGGCAGGCGGCGCACGCCGGAATCATCCACGGAAACCTTGCCGTCAAGCGCGATCAGGTCGCCCTGATCGTTTACGGAAAGCGGGTTGACCTCGACCAGCATGCAGTCATATTCGCGGAACAGACGGTACAGCTTCTTCAGAATGTCAAACAGCTGTGCGGTCTGCGCCTTATCCAGTCCTGCCTTGTCCGCCAGATACCGTGCCGTGTAATCCGACACCCCGCGCAGGGGATCCACCGGATACTTAATCACCTTTTCCGGATGCGCCTCGATCTCCATACCGCCCTCCGGGCAGAACAGGATCAGGGGCTTGCGGATGCCGCGGTCCAAGGTAATGGCGAGATACATTTCGCGCACGATCTCTCTTTTCTTGGTCACCATGATCTTTTTGACGATGTGACCCTTGATGTTCAGACCGAAGATCGCGTTGCAGCAGGCAATCAGCTCTTCCTCGTTTTCCGCGAACTTCACGCCGCCCGCCTTGCCTCTGCCGCCGGTGGCAACCTGTGCCTTAACCACGCAGGGGTATTCGATTTTGTCCTTCTGGGCAAGGATTTCGTCCAGGCTGTCGCCCACGACCCCGGCATCTGCCGGGATATCGTATTTGACGAAAAGCTCCTTTGCCTTATATTCCATTAAATCCATAATCATCACCGGCGATGCTGCCGGTCTCCTTCGCTCGGAATTATTATTTTATGCCTGAATCAGCCCCAGATTTCCTCGTCTGTGGGAACCTTGGCATTTTTCTTGGGATATGCGACGCGGATCACATTCAGAAGGAACTTGTGAGAGAAGTTCTCCGAAATGGAGTTGTTGCCCCAGGAGCAGCAGCCAAGCGTCGTCGTCGGCGTCAGGCTGTTGGTCAGTGCGCCGCCGTTCATGGTAGAGCAGATCTGGTTCACCAGAACACGCGCCACCGTCAGCTTTTCGCCGGCATAGCGGGCATGCTCAATGTTGTTCGTATGCAGAGAAACGGAGTGACCGCGGCCCTCCACGTCCAGGTTTGCCTGTGCGATCGCCACAGCATCCTCAAAGGTATCGTAAGCCAGAGCGGCAACCACCGGGCACATCTTTTCCTTGGACAGCAGGGAAGCCTTTCCATAGCCCTCAGCCTTTGCAAGAATGATCTTGGTGCCCTCCGGAATATCAAAACCGGCAGCCTCGGCGATCTTCTTGACAGACTGTCCGACCAGGTTCTTGTTCATCACGCCGCCGGGGAACAGAGCATCCTCCAGACGCTTGATGTCCTCGGGCTGATCGACATAGAACGCGCCGTCCTTCACAAACTCAGCCACGATTTCGTCATACTGCTCGCGCGGCATGATCGCGGTCTGCTCGCCGGAGCAGATAATGCCGTTATCGAACTTTCTGCCGGCAATGATCTTCGGCACGACCTCGCTGACGGAAACGCCGCGGTCAATGATGCACTGCACGTTGCCCTGACCGACGCCGTAAGCGGGCTTGCCGGAGGAATACGCAGAGCGGACCATCGGCATACCGCCGGTTGCCACGATTACGTCAACGGACTTCATCAAAAGCGAGGACAGCTCGATGGAGGGCTCCTCCATCGTCTGAATCAGGTCGGCGGGCGCACCCAGCTTAACCAGCTCGTCTCTCATCATGTTGACCACGACCCAGTTGCACTTCTTTGCTCTCGGATGCGGCCCGATGATGATGGCATTTTTGCCCTTCAGGGCAAACATTGCGTTGCACATCGGCGTAACGATCGGGTTGGTGCAGGGAGTCACGGCGCCGACCACACCGACCGGACGCGCGATCTCGATGATGCCGGTCTCTTCGTTTTCGGAGATAATGCCCATGGACTTCACGCCCTTGAGGGAGTTCCAGATCACCTTGGATTTGCCCTGGTTCTTGGCGACCTTGTCCTCATAAACGCCCATTCTGGTCTCTTCGACAGCCATCTTGGCAAGCATTTCCGCATTGTCATATACAACCTTGGCGATTGCGCGGACGCAGGCATCCGTCTTTTCCTGATCAAAGTTGGCGTCAAACTCCGCCTGTGCCTTTCTTGCTTTTGCAATCAGGTCAGCCATGATTTCTTCGTTTGTCATGATAATACCCTTCTTTATATAATTATAATATCGGAATCGGACATAACGCGGTCTCCCGCCGGCAAGCCGTCCGCGGATTTTTCGAAAATCCAAAGGCGGCACCGGTCAAAAGTCCGCCGGTCAGTCAGTCTCAGTTTACATCGGGGGCGATTTTCACAAGCGTCTTGATATCGACCTTGTGCGTTTCGCGGAAGTTGTGGAAATAGTCCAGACAGTCATCCAGCCCGATCTCGCGCGTCACCATCGGCATGGTGGAAAGCCCTGTCTCCTCGATGAATTTGATGATCTGAGGAACCAGCTTCCATTCGCCCATAATGCCGCGGATCGTCAGCTCCTTGAAAATTGCCTCCGAGAAGTCCAGATCGTCGATCTTGGTTTCATAGAAGCCGAGCATCACAATCAGCGCGCGTCTTGCGGCAATATCGATCGCCTGCTGCACCGTTGTATTGGCGCCGGAGGTTTCGGATACAAAGTCCACGCCCTTGCCGCCGGTAATCCGCTTGATTTCGGCAACCGCATCGGTATTGCGGATATTGATCACATCGGTCGCGCCCATCTTCTTTGCAATATCAAGCTTAAAGTCGGTTCTTCCGATCATAATGATGGTCTTGGCGCCCATCGCCTTGGCAAGTGCGATGCAGCACATCCCGATCGGACCGGTTCCGATCACGGCAACCGAGCTTTCGGGGGTAATTGCGCACTTGCGCATGCCGGCGTATGCAATCTGAAGCGGCTCGATCATCGCGCCCTGCTGATAGCTGATGGAATCCGGCAGGTGATACAGGTGGCATTCCGGGAAGATCATATATTCGGCATAGCAGCCGTCCCATGCGTTGATCGTGCCGACGGACTTAACGTTGACGCAGTTGGCATAATCGCCCCGCTTGCACGCCTCGCACTTCCGGCAGGCAACGGCGGTCTCGGACACTACGCGGTCGCCCGGCTTGAACTGTGTCACGGCAGAGCCGCACTTTGCCACATAACCGGACCATTCATGACCGATCCGGACCGGATACTTGATCTGACCGGAGGTCACCAGTGTCGTGTCGCCGGAGTAAATGGCAAGGTCCGTGCCGCAGACGCCGGTATAAACCACGCGGCAGAGCACTTCATCGGGTTCCAGCTCACGGACAGGGACATTGTTCATCACAATGTCGTTCTGCCCCATAACGGTAATTGCTTTCATTTCCATGTCAATACTTCTCCCTGTTGAATTTCACTTCTTGCTGTAAAAACGCTCATACAGCGCTTCGGTTTCCTCGCGGTACGGCATTGCGGGGGAGGAGCCCTTTCTGGTCACGGCGATGGAACCGACACAGTTTGCGAATTTCACCGCATCCTCCAGCTCGCGTCCCTCTGCCAGAGCGACCGTCAGACCGCCGTTGAAGGCGTCTCCCGCGCCGGTCGTATCGACCGGCTTCAGATCGGTTGTCGGGACCACGAATTCAAAGTCCTTTCCGACCACTGCCGCGCCCTTCTTGCCCAGCGTAATCACAACATGACCGACATTCAGCGAATCGATCAGCTTGTGACCTGCAGCAAAGGCGGAAGCCTCATCCGTCACCTTGATGCCCGAGAAGAATTCCGTCTCCGTCTCGTTCGGCGTAATGAAATCAACGCCGTCGAAGAGGCTCAGCGGCACCTCATGCGCCGGAGCGGGATTCATCACAGTCAGCTTGTGATACTTCTTTGCAAGGCGGAGCGCCTCCGCAGTCGCGTCCAGATTTGCCTCAAGCTGCACCAGAACCGCGTCGCAGGTACGGATCTCCTCCTCGGCGGCATCCACCTCCTCAACGGTCAGAAGATCGTTTGCCGCAAGCATCACGATGATCCGGTTTTCGCCGGTCTGCTCGTTGATTTCGATCACCGCAGAGCCGGTTTCGGCATTCGCATCCTCATACACATACTTCTGCGTCATGTTTTCGTGGGTGTAATGGTCTCTCGCGATTGTGCTGAAGGCATCCTTGCCGAGCTTGGTCAGCATCACGACCTCTGCCCCGGATCTGTTTGCCGCAGTCGCCTGATTGGAGCCCTTGCCCCCGGGACCGGTTTTCAGCTGCTTGCCGACGATGGATTCGCCGTCCCGCGGGAAACGGGGCGTATATACGGCAAGGTCCGTAATAAAGCTGCCGCACACCACGATTTTACAGGTTTTTCCCATATTACAGATTGCGCCCGGCGCCGCTCCGCGGCATAAATCGCACGGAGCAGGCGCCCGAGCTTTCCTTTCGTAATTTTTGAAGTGGATCGTCCGGCTTTTCTGCCGGAGCGGGACAAAACGAATCTCCTCCCGCAGAGGGAGCCTGCCCGTGTCCCGGTCTCCGGCTTCGGAGCCGGTTCTTTTTTACTGAATGGAAATTTTGAGATTGAACGAGAATGACTCTCCGGGGAGTATCACGCTTTCCTGTCCGCGCTTCCGCGCCTCGGATACCTTGTCGAACGCAACCGAGCAGGGCTCCGGCGTCACGCACGGGAAGCCCTTGAATTTACCGTTGTTCATCCAGACGCCGACATACGGGAGCTTCGTTTCGTCATACTCCATCACAAACGAATGCCCGCCGACAGTATACCGGATCACACCGGAGGAGGTCTTGTCAAGATAGTAGAATTTGTACGCATTCCCGTCGGGCGAGAAGCTGCGGCTGGTCAGCATATCGTCCGTCACATGCACACGCGTCCCGCGGGAGCCGTATTCTCCGTTTTCGTCAAAGCATATCTCCGCCTCCGCGCCGTCACGGAACGGAAGCTCCAGTCTGCCTCCCGGCTCGGAGGCAAGCATGCAGTGCCCCGCCCACAGGAACGGGAAGGGATCGGACGAAAGGTTTGTGATCTTATAGGAGATCAGCGCAGAGCCGTCCGGCAGTGCGCGAACCAGTTTTTCATAACGATACAGAAGACGCGTTGACGTAAAGCCCATCCGGATCATCCCGTCCTCTATCGACCACTGGTCATAGCAGGACCGGGCAATTTCCCCGTGATCGTTGTACAGAACACCCCGGCGGCATCCGCTGTCTACCGGAGCAAGCTCCGGATCGATCGTGGGGAACATGTCGTCCATGCCGCAGACGTCTGCATCGACATACGAGGTGTCCAGACCGATCTCGCGGTAATGGTCGCCGGATTCGGACGCCATCCACTCCCTGCCGCCTTCATCGATCAGGGAGATCAGACGTCCGCCGTTTTCCGGCAGGAACCTGACCCGGAACTTGCCGGTATCAAGCTCAAGCGCCACAACATCTCTGTATGTGCTTCTTCGAACATTTTTCACTTTTGATTCTCGGCTGCAAGAGCCCCCTCCAAAATTTTTGCTCCGGCGCTGGTTCCAAGACGCTCTGCGCCGGCATTGATCAATGCCTCGGCATCCTCATATGTACGGATTCCGGAGGACGCCTTCACCTTCATATCCGGTGCGATATTCGCTCTCATCAGCTCGATATCGTGAACCGTTGCCTTGTTGGGTGCATCCGTTGCGGTGGAGAAGCCGGTGCAGGTCTTTACAAAGGTCGCGCCCGCTTCGGTGCACAGCTTGCACGCCATTACCTTTTCCTCATCGGTCAGATAAGCGGTTTCGATGATCACCTTGACCACTCTGCCCTTGGCAGCCTTGACAACAGCTGCAATATCGTTTCTGACATAGTCGTAGCGGCCTTCCTTCAGTGCGCCGACCGCAATCACCATGTCGAACTCGTTGCAGCCGTCCAGATAAGCCTGCTCGGTCTCGGCAGCCTTCACGGCAGTCGTGTTTGCACCGAGCGGGAAGCCGATCACCGTGCAGATATTGACATCGGTGCCCTCCAGAAGATCTCTCGCATAGGAAACATACATCGGGTTGATGCAGACGGAGGCAAAATCATATTTCTTTGCCGCCTCGCACAGCGTCTCGATATCCTTTCTGGTGGCAAAAGCCTTCAGAACCGTGTGGTCAACGTACTTGTTCAGATTCTTGATCATAATTAAAATCTCCTTTGAATTCCTTTTGAAAATAAATACAGCAGGTCCGTCATGACCGGGTTTGCATCACAGCTTTATTGCGCAAACGTTTGCGCAAGAATGCGGTACAGCGCAGATACCCTCCTTTTCCGAAAAGCACTGCGTCTCTGTCACACCGCACAGCCTCACAGCATCACAGTCTCTCCCATGTACATGCAGAGATACCGGGCGTCAGGCAAAAGCTCCTTCATCTTTTCGGCAAACAGTCCGGGGTTGCCGCCATGCTCCCCAAAGCACCAATAATGGCAGGGGATCGTCAGCTCCGGCTTGATTACGGAGGCGTATTTCACGCACTCCTCTTCATTCAGGTTGCCGAATGCCCCATTGATCGGCGCAACCATGACATCGATATGCCGCGCGGCAATGTCTCCGATCATTTCGGGGCGGAAAGCAGTATCGCCCGCCACATAGATTGTCTTCCCCTCAACCGTGAGGATCAGACCGACCGCATCCCGCGCCAGCTCGCCGTGATCGCAGTAGACCGCCTCAATCGTCAGACCGTCCTCATGGTAAACGCCGCCGCGCTCCAAAAGCTTGGTCTTTTGAATCTGAAGCTTCTTTGCCTCCTCAACGCCCTGAAGAGAGGAATAGAACGCCGTCTCATCCGGACATGTCAGAAGCGGGATCGCATCATAGTCAAAGTGATCGGGATGTGCGTGTGTCGTAATAACCGTGCGGAAGGTCAGCTCGGAGGGCTCCAGCACCTTCGGCATCAAACGCTTGAAGCCGGCGATGCGGGCGGTGCAGTCCGATAAGTAAAGATCAACCGCCGTCAGTCTGCCGCAGCTGTCCTTCAGAATAAAGCCCGCCTGACCCATGAATGTCAACGCGACATGACCGGGCTGAACGGGGTTTGCAAGAATTCTCGTTGCTACTGAAACCATACTTGTTTCCTTTCCCTCGATTTCATCAAAAACGCGAAGTGAGCCGGACATATCATTGCGAACTGCCCGTCCGCCGATCCTGAAGGGACGCTGCGGGCAGATCCTCACCGCATGCACCGCGCCGGCTGTCCGGCAGCAGAGTCAGAAGCCTCTGCACCCGCGCAGTGCAAGGTCCTCCGGGATTCCGATGTGGCATTCCGGACTGCGGCAGCGGGCGGGGACGATGCTTTTGTCCTGTGCCGCAATGCCGCAGAAGCGCCGCAGCCGTTCCCCGGCCGCCTGCGCTGAACTCTCAGAAAAACGTTCATTTTGAGCATTTTATTGTGCTTTCGTGATCAAAGAAACGTTTTCCCATGTTCATTTTCACCATAATCACATCAGCGTTTCCGGAAACCCGTCATCCATCGGCATTGACAGGATACGATTCTGCGGAAGCGTTTCTCCTCCGGCAGGGTGCCCGAGGCACCGTCCCTCCGGGCATCCGCATCGCACTGCATGCGGAAACCTCGGGTCCTGTCCGGGCGTATCACAACCAAGCTCCGGCAGGGAAGGAAGAAACGCATAAAAGGGAGCTTCCGTGCGGATTTCCGTACCTGTTTCCGCATCCTCTCAGCATGCGGGAGCATAAGGGTACGCCTCCGTCAAAAAGCCGTCCGTGCGGCAGTCCCGCTCCGCATCACATCCTGCTGCATGTGACCGCAAGCCCAAAGACTCTGCCGTCCGCTGCCGCCGACCCAAGCCTGCAGGATCCCGGCAAGACCGGAAAATCCCGGGCAAAAAGCTGCGGCAATCGTTTTCCCAAAAACAAAATCCTTTCGGATACACCCTTATTATAATCAAAGCGTCCCCTATTGTCAAGAGAAAACGGTAAACTCCGCAGAAAATATTTCGCGCAAACTGCACAAAGTCCGGCGGCTCCAACGTCCGCGCTTTATCGCATATTCCGCGAAAATCCCCGAAAAAAGCCATCTGACGGCATTTTCAGCCGCACCGCCGCGCATCCGGCCGGCTGCCCGGATTCCGCGCCGCGTGAAAAAGACCTCAAGGTGTCCTGCCGGCTTGCCGCGCTGTCGTCCCGGAGCCCGCAAACCGCACAAAAAAACGGCATCCGCAGAAAGCCCCGTGCGCACCCGCATCTGATGCCGCAGCCTCCGACCGTTCAGCCCCTCTCCGAGCCGTCCCGCGTCTCCTCCTGCAAAAGCGCAGCCACCCCGCAGCCGGTGCAGGCGATCAGATCCTCCGGTGAAAGCAGCACCTGACAGCCCCGGACTCCGGCGCTGATCGCAATCTCGGCACACCCCTGCGCGGATTCGTCCAGAAAGGTCGGATAATTCTTCTTCATCCCGATCGGAGAACAGCCTCCGCGAATATACCCGGTCAATGCGGGAAGCTCCTTCACATGAAGCATCTCCACCCGCTTGTTCCCGGTCAGACGCGCAGCCGTTTTCAGGTCCAAAGCACCGCCGCAGGGGATGCAGAAGACTGCCACACCGTTTTTGTCCCCGCGCACCACAAGCGTCTTAAAGACCTGCTCCTGCGGCAAGCCGACCTGCTCTGCCACATGCACTCCGCTCAGATCATTTTCATCCGGCGTATATTCCAGAATGCGGTACGGGATTTTCTTTGTATCAAGAATTCGCATTGCGTTTGTTTTTTTCATGTCGCCTGATTCTCCGATCTTTGTATATTTGATATCCCCCGGAGCATGCGCTTCCTCGCATTTGTCCCCGCGCGGCACAGTCTGCGATAAAAAGCGGACAGACGCCGCATCCGATCCGTCGGACAGCCGAGGTACGCCCCGCGTACACAGCATCCCCGGGGAATTTTTCCCGGGAAAATCCGCCCAAAAACGGAAAGGCGCGAAGCAGCGCCGCACACAGCGGTTCATTCTGCACCGTTTGCCGGGAGGTCCATCTGCGGCAGCGGCTCCGGAAAGCTGTTTCTCGGATGCCGCGGCGGCGTTCGGACATTTTTCTCATTTCTCCCGGCTCATTATAGCACAAAACTGCTGAAAAATAAACATGTTCAGTATAAATCGCCTGAATTTACAGATACTAACATCACAACTTGAGCCAAAAAAGGAGATTTATATAATATGAAAGCAACAGGAATCGTAAGACGGATCGACGATCTGGGGCGCGTCGTCATCCCGAAGGAGATCAGACGGACCATGCGCATTCGGGAGGGCGACCCGCTTGAAATCTACACCGACCGGGAGGGCGAGGTCATTTTCAAAAAATACTCCCCCATCGGAGAGCTGACCGGCTTTGCTGCGGAATATGCGGATACGCTCCATAAAACCTGCGAGCTGACGGTTGCCATCACCGACCGCGACTGTGTCATTGCCTGTGCAGGAATTCCGCGAAAGGATTACTGTGACAAACGGATCTCCTCCGAGCTGGAGCAGATCATCGAAACGCGCCAGCTGTATCTTTATAAAGAAGGCAGCTCTCCCTGCCATATCATAGAGGACGGCGGCGCCTATTTTGCATCCTGCGTCATGCCGATCATCACGGAGGGAGATATTACGGGCGCCGTCATTTCCCTGACAGGAGAAAATCTGCCGCGTCCGGACAGCAATCTGGAGCAAAAGCTGATCCAGACCGCCGCGGCATTTTTAAGCAAGCAGCTGGAGAGCTGATCCTGCATTCCTTCCCCGCCATTCCCGATATCCGGTCCGCGTGTTTCCCAACCGTCCGGATCGAAAAGCCGGCTGTACCGCTTCCCCTCCCCCCCGGGATGCGCGTATACAGCCGGCTTTGTACCGTTTGCAGAGCACGCCGATGCCCCAAAAAACCTCCTTCCTCCATCGCTTTATGCATGCCTCCCCGCATGCATCAGAGCAGCCGATGCGGCGCACGGCATGCATCCGCGGTTTTCCGCACCGGCACGGATCCCGGCAAAAGCCGCATACCGGCGTCATCTGCATGCGGGTGTCAAAAAACACCTCTCCGCACAGGTCCGACCGCTGAACCGATGATCTGCACCCGACTCCGAAAAAGCGCCCGCCGACCTCCGAATCCGTTTTTCGCCGCAGCCAAACGCCATATCTGCCGGACACAGGCTGCGGAGCTGTTAAAAAAGCCGGTCCTGTTAACAGCCCTGCAAAAATGCCGGTCGGGCTTTGGGCACTTTTGATACGATCTTGACCGTTTTTGCCTCTGTGCCCCTGTTTTTCGGTTCTTTCCGCTGCAAAACGGAGGCATTCAGCCGGACCAATGCCGAAGGGGGTGTAAAAACTCAAAAACGAGTTCTTACACCCCCGCTCAAAAGCAGACAGCTTATTGCAGATACAGAATATACGTCCCGGAAGCTTCCACCTTATACTTTCTGCCCGGGAACTTATCAAGGAAGGCCTTCCAATCGACCGTTGTGGAGTTGCCGAGGCTCAGGACATAATTCTTTGCCGCATCCGTACCTCCGAGCGCCCTGATCAGCTCCGTGCGGTTGACTCTGCCGTTCTCCATCTTTCCCGCCGCATCGAAAAATGCTCCGTTTATCAGGTATGTATTTTTCGCCCGCTCCGGCACCCGGACGGGATCATAGGTAATGTGGACATTGGAATAGCCCGGCGTCAGCTCTGCATTGCTCATCATAATCAGCTCGCCGCCGTCCGGATAGCGTCCGGGGTGCTCGCGCGAGCTTGCGCAGTCGATCTTCACCTGATCCAGCTTCTTGCCCTCGGCATCCCGCAGCGTGACGGTTTCCCCAAAGCTGATTTTGAAATTCATATGCCGTCCGGTGCCTTTTCCGTCGCAAAGCAGCACCGTAAAGCCTCCCGCAGGAATTCTGATATCCGGGAGCACCATGGTTTTCTCGCCCTGACTGATCTGCATGCCCTTGAGGCTGATTTCGCTGCCGGTCGGGTTGTACAGCTCAATCCAGTCAGAGCCGTTCACCGCATGGCTTCCGGAATACCCGATCTCATTGATGCAGACCCGGTCCGCCAAGGCAGGCTTGCCCGGCGTGTTGCCGGTCTTACGGAAGACAGGCGTCAGGATCACGCCCTCCTCGCGCACATTCATCGTCTGATCTCCGGGGCGTATTGTCGCGGAGAAGCTGGACTTGTCAAGACTGACAAAGGTATAACCGGCATCCGGCTGTGCGCTGTAGTTCATCTCGGCACCCTTCACCACCCAGATGACCTGGTCGCGGTCAAGCTTCAGGGTCGTTCTGCCGATGGTGATGCTGCCTCCCTCGGCAGCCTTGACTGTCACCCGGATCAGCTCCTTGTTTGCCGCCTCCTTGAGGTCCTCTACCACATACTCCGCACGCCCCTCGGCAAATACGCGCATTCTTTCAATGGCAGCATCCCACTGCGCCGCTGTTTCCTGACCGTAATAACCAAGGTAAATCCCGATCTCGGTCGCATATGCGTTTTCCATCTCGGAGATCAGCCGCATCAGCTCCTCCGTGGAGCAGGTCAGCGACATCAGCTCGCAGACATCCTCATAGAACATCTTCCGGAAGCTGCTGTTGTTCATCAGGCTCCAGAACATGCCCTCGGTCTGGAAGCAGTTCCGGTCCTTGTTCAAAACCTGGAAGAAATCCGTATAGACATGGCTCATATAGCCGAGATCGCGGTTCACGCAGACCGCCAGCGCGATATCCATATCCTTCAGGATAAACCGCCATTTCCCGTCAAAGCCGATCTTTTGATCCGGCTTGTAGCCGTTTTCATAGTACCGCCAGATGCGGATATTGTTCCGCGGCCAGTCCCAGGAATCCAAATAGCACTCCAGCGCAATATACTGTGAAAAGTTCTCAAGATCCAGATATTTGCCCGCCTTCTCATAGTTCGCCTGCTGGGTCATGTCGGAGGACTCGATAAAGCTCCTGACCCGTCTCCATTCCGCAAGCTGACCGGGATCGCCGTCATCCACGACATCGCCCAGATAATCATAATCCTCGCCGTGAACCACGGTGTAGTTGATGGTGGAGACAAAGTCCTCATTCACACCGTAATGATTGGCAAAGAACGTGGAATCCATATCCTCATACAGCATCATAAAGCCGTAGTACTTTCCGTTGAGGAATACGGTGACGGGCTTGAAGTTTGCGGAAACCAGGGAAGCGCAGTTCCGCGAAAAATACGTCACAAGCGGCGTGGTGAAAATGGTATTTCCCTCGTTGGAGGCGCCGGAGCGGAGCAGAATGGAATCGTATTCCGTAATCAGCTCTCCGGTCACCGAGGAGGTCAGTCCTTCGATCAGAGGATATTTCAGCTTGCCGGTATCCGGCGTATACTCCTTGCGCGGATAAACCTTCAGGCTCTTGACCGTGTTGGCGCGCGAGCCGTTTCCGCTGACACGGATTCCGACATTCTGCGCAAAGGAGAGCGTGCCGTTTACGCCGAACATTTCAAAGCTCGCCGGACGTTCCCAGTCCTTTCCGCGCGCATCGTAATTGTTCTTCGGCTGTTTGTGCGTTTCTCTATAGTTGTCCGCCAGCTTTCCCGGCACAAGGATGCCCTTTTCATAGCCGTAAAGGTTATCCGGCTCGGAAACCAGCGAAATGACATCGGTGGTAAAGCGATCCTTATCTGCGGGGAAAATATAGGAATACGTTGCGGTCAGTCCGACCTTTTTTCCGGAAGCGTCAAAAGCAGCCGCCCGGATCACCCGCACCGTCATGCCGGTGTTCTGCGAGCCGTCCTCCTTGGAGGAGATCCGGATCTGGGTCGTGTATTTCTTTGACTTTACGGTCGGCTCCGTACAGTCCGTCGTATAATAAACCGTACAGCCGCTTTTGCAGGTAAAGCCGACGGAAATATCTTTATAGTAAACACCGGCAGGAACCGTGGCAACCGGACTTCCGTCCGTCTTGTCCTGTCCTGTTTTGACATAGTCCTCCTCCGGAACCGGCTGCTCCGTTTCCGGCTCAGTCTCGGGTTCGGTCTCAGGCTCTGTCACCGGCTTTGTTTCGGGAACGGTCCCCGGCTCTGTCCCCGGTTCCGTTGCGGGAACAGTCCCCGGCTCCGTTGCGGACTCCCCCGCCGCATCGGAATCCGTGGCGGGAGCTGTCACCTCGGAAGTATCGGAGGGATTTTCACTTGAATCGGAGGGGCTCCCCGAATTTTTACAGCCCGTGAAAAAAAGCGCCGCGCACAACAGACACACAGCAAAAAGGCGCTTATGCAACATGATTATGCCCTTTCCTTCGCTTGGGCGAAGGTTTCCTTTCTTTCGGAATTGTGACCGGTCTGCGCCGCAAAGCAATGTCCCCCGGACGGCAAAAGCGCAAAGCCGCTGACTGAAAGCGTTTTCTTTCAATCGTCACACATTGAAACGATTTGGTTCAATTATACAGTATGCATGGTTCTTTGTCAATCATTTCTGAAAAGCATTCACAAAAAAGCGACATTTTTGATGCGCTTTATCAGGAATCCGGGCAGGGAAAAGCCTCTATTTCCCTGCCGTGGAAATAAAGCCCTCTCTTTTATGCATTCCGCAGGGGCGTCCCCCGGGCATCTCTTGCATTGCGGGTTTTCCTGTGCTATAATAAAGAGGCACCTCCCGCAGCAGAGGCGCCGCGGAGCCGACCGTGCGGCAGCACCGCTTTTTGCCCGATTGCAAAGAGCACTGCGGCATCCGCAAGCATGCCGGCATGCCGCACAAAACGCCGTCGGCTCCGGCACTGCCGATGCTTCTTCCCGGCAGTATGCGGCAGCATACCGGGAGGAGAAGACTGCGGCTTATGCAAACAAAGCGCATCCTCCGCGCACAGCGCCGCCCGAATCGGCTTTGGCGATGCTGCCAGCCCATGGCGCTCCACGACCGACCCGGCACGCCCCGGAGGCGCGGCATCCCGACTGAAGCAAATTCCGATGTATTCCGGAATTTGCCGGAAACAAAGCCGGGAAGCCTATTCCGTTCGCGGCATTGCCCCCGGCAAGCGCACATTTTTGTTCCGCTCACGGCTTCCGGCATATAGCCGTGCACCGCGCCTTCGGCTCCCCGGAAGCCGCTCCGGAGCAAGCCGCATTCCGTCCCTGCCTGTACAGATGTGCAGCAATGCGGCTTCTTCCAACCATACCGTTCCCCGGCGCACCGGACGCGCCGTTTTATCCCATCAGGAAAGGAAGTCCCCGAAAGGCACGGGGCAGGTTTGAAACAATATGAAGCAGCTCATCCGCATCATGGCAATCGGAGACGTCGTCGGTCAGGAGGCAGTATCCTGTCTGGAAACAAAGCTGCGCGGTCTGCGGCGCTCCATGCAGCTTGATCTTGTCGTGTGCAACGCAGAAAACGCAGCGATCGGAAACGGTCTGGACCGTCAGTCGGCAAACCGCCTTTTTACCGCCGGCGTTGATGTCATCACATCCGGAAACCACATCTGGCAAAAAAAGGACATGTTTTCCTGCCTGGATGAAAACCCGCACATTCTCCGCCCCGCCAACTACCCTCCGGAGGCTCCCGGAAACGGTGCCTGCCTGATCGATGCGGAGGGGGTCCGATTTCTTGTGATGAATGTCCTCGGAACGGTCTTTATGGAGCCTCTCGCCTGCCCGTTTCAGACCGTTGAGCGCCTGCTTGCCGCGCATCAGGGAAAATACGATTTTTCCCTTTTGGACATTCACGCGGAGGCAACCTCCGAAAAAATCGCGCTTGCCAACTGCTTTGATGGCAAAATCAGCGCAATCTGGGGCACACACACACATGTACAGACCGCCGATGCCCGGATTCTCCCGCACGGAACCGGCTACATCACCGACCTCGGCATGACCGGTCCCACCGACTCCGTACTCGGCGTCAGGACGGAGCTGATCATAAAAAAATTGCGGACGCACATGCCGGTCCGTTTTGAGATTGCGGAGGGAACCGTGCATATACAGGGCACGGTATTTGCATTGAACCGCAATTCAGGCATGACCGAGGAGGTCAAGCCGTTTAATTTGTAAATTATCACACATTGCCACTTGATTTTTTGTCCGATTCTGTATATAATAATGGTGAGATCAGAAGAAAGGATGATTCCGTTACCGTCCCCGGCAAACGAATCAACGGTTACAGCTATGGAAATTCTGAAAGTATCTTCAAAATCCAATCCCAACATGGTCGCCGGCGCACTGGCAGGCGTCATCCGGGAGCAGGGCATCGCGGAATTGCAGGCTGTCGGTGCAGGCGCCGTCAATCAGGCGGTCAAAGCAGTCGCCATCGCGCGCGGCTTTCTCGCCCCGGTCGGCTTGAATCTGGTCTGCACCCCGTCCTTTACGGAAATCACCATCAACGATGAAAGCAGAACCGCAATCCGTCTGGTGGTAGAGCCGAAATAAACACAATGCCCTCATCTGTCCGCAGCATACGCAGCTTTCGCGTATCATTCCGGAAAGCCGCAAAAATACCTCCTTCCCGGCGGGCTCGCTCTGCGGATCACAGAATAATGCATCCGGAAATAACGGTCACGGCAGGATTTCTGCCGTGACCGTTTCTGTTTATACGCCCTGCGGGAATCGGCACGGACCTTCCTTGCAATCCCCTCCGCGGCAGCAGCCGGTCCGGGCTTGCAAGTCCCTCCGCAGTCCTTTCTCCGCGGCTTCTTTGAAGAAGCAGCCGTTCCCGGGAAACCGCATCAGACGGCAACCCGGTCCGGCGTTCCGCACGGCTCCTGTCCGTCACCCCGATGCAGCCAAATGCGCCCCGAAGTTCGGCTTCACAGGTCACCCCGTTGTCCCGGGTTTTTCGCCGAATCCGGCATCTCCGCCGTGACTGCCTCCCGACCGCCCCCCTGTGCAGCCGAAGCAGAGGTGCGGTCCCCGCAGCATTCACGCACCGAAGCCGGCGTCTGTCACCTGCGGCGGCGATTGCCGTTTCCCCCGACAATCAGCATCAGCCGCAAAAGCTGCATCAGAGATACTGCCAGCGCCGCAACATAGGTCATCGCGGCAGCCCGCAGAACCTTCTTTGTTCCGCCCAACTCATCCCCGGACAGGATTCCCATGGTTTCCAGAACCCGCACCGCCCTTCTGCTCGCGTCAAATTCGACCGGAAGCGTCACCAGCTGAAAAACGGCAACCAGCGCATAGCATGCAACCCCGACATACGCAAGCACGGAAAAGAACGCGCTGACCCCCTCAAGCAGTATCCCGATCAGAATCAGCGGCATCGCCAGCTGCGAGCCGAGGTTTGTCACCGGAATAATTGCGGCACGAAGCCGGATGGGGGCATAGTTTTCCGCATACTGAATGGCATGCCCTGCCTCATGCGCAGCCACTCCGATTGCCGCAACCGATGTGTCCGAATAGGTGCTGTCGGACAGGCGGATCACCTGCTTCCCGGGATCATAATGATCGGTCAGCTTCCCGGACACCCGCTCGATCCGGATATGCTGCAGCCCGTGCGCATCCAGCACCGCGCGCGCCGCATCCGCGCCCGTCATGCGGCAGGCGGAAAGCTGCTTCCGGTACCGGTCAAAGGTGGTGTTGACCCGCAGGCTCGCCCACAGCGCAAACAGCACTGCCGGCAAAACAAGAATCAGATAATAATAATCGAAATACATTCCGGTTCCTCCCTCATAAAAACACGGTCAGCCCGCCCTGTCCGGGCTTTTTTGCAGGCTCGGATGCCCCCGATGTCCGCTCTCACTGAACGGCAGTCTTTTCCGCCTGTTCTCCGGTCTGCTCCTGCTCCTCCTGCTGCAGCACCTGCTTCAGAGCCTGTGCCAGCTGATCGGGGCAGGAGGTCGGCTTGGAGCCGCAGCGGATGCCCTCCAGTCTGGCAAGCACATCACTGACGCGCATGCCCTCCACCAGCTTACCAATCCCCTGCAAATTGCCGTTGCAGCCGCCCTCATAGGAAACGGCGTGCAAAACGCCGTCCTCAACGGTAAAATGGATTTTGCGGGAGCAGGTTCCCTTGGTCTGATATTCATATGTCTTTTTCATGATCGTTGCCCCGGCTTTCGTTTCACGAAAGCTTCCTTTCTAAGATATGTTTTATTTCCAACCGCACCGTGGATTCCGACAGGTCCGATTCCCGGAAAGCCTCCCGCGCACAGGCTGCCATTTGCCGCTCCGCTCTCGCCCGGAGAGCTTCGGAGCCATCTCCTCCGGCACTCCCGGATGCGTTTTACAGGCTCCGGAAGGATCCGCAGACGCCTCACGTCCTCCTCCGGAAAACCCGGCACTCCCGCAAAGGAGAGCGGCGCACCGGTTCCGCAGACGGAAGCACGCAGCCACCTGCTTCCGCAGGCAAGCCGCAGACAGCGTCCCGGTCAAAGCTGCCGCCGTCTCGGCTGTTGTCTGCCGCAGATGCTTCTTCCGACAGTATATCCGGATCCTGCCGCTCCTATGAGCGTGCCGGCTCCGGAGTCCCGGTTTTTCTGACCGCCCTGACATCCTTGCCGATAAACAGAAGCGGCGAAAACTCCCCGAACAGGCGGGACGCAATGCGGTCGGTATAGCGGCGGCGCAGCTCCTCCTGCCCGAGATTGGTGCTGATCAGCATCGACCGGCAATGATTCAGCCTTGTATTCAGAACATTATACAGACAGGAGAGCGAAAACTGTGTCCCCGCTTCCGTTCCGAGATCATCCAGAATCAAAAGATCGCAGTCAAAATAGCGGTCGGTCGCGCGCTCCGTGCCGTCATTCTGCCTCCGGAAGCCGAACCGCTCCGCCTCAAAGTCGGAAAACAGCTCGGGTGCGGTCACATACACAACGTCAAACCCCCGGTCGATCACACATTTCGCAATCGCCGTGGAAAGATGTGTCTTTCCGAGCCCCGTATTGCCCACCATCAGCAGATTTTTCCCCTCTGAGGAATTAAAATGCTCCGCATACTCCCGGCAGACCGCAAGGTTTGCCATGCATGCCGCATATGCCCTCGGATCGCCCTTTTGATAGGACGGCGAAAAGGTGTCAAACGACTGCGTGCGGATCAGATGCCCGATTCCGGAGCTTTCATAGCCCGCAAGAATCAGCTTTTTTCGCATGCAGCGGCACATCCTCCCGCCGACAAAGCCGGTATCCATACACGCCGGGCATTCATACCGCACGGCGGTATAATCAGCCGGATACCCGTGCTGCTCCAGAAGCGCCCCCCGCGCCGCAAGCAGAGAGCGGTTGTTTTTCCGGATCTTTGCAATCTGCTCCTCCAGCGCTTCTCCCTTCAGGCGGGAGGCAGCCTCCATCAGCTCCAGTCCCGTCATGGAAAGCGCCCCGTCCAGCTCCCTGATATCGGGAAACCTCTCATGAAGCTCCCGGCGGCGCTCCTCGGCAGCCTCCTTAGCGCGCAGATTTTTTCCGTCATACTCCTGTCGGATTCTACGATAATTCTCGCGGTTGTATCCCATCTGTCCATCCCCCCACGGCTCTTTCGCCGTCAAAAACACTGCCTGCGCCCGCGCGGACTATACCCCGTCCGCAGAGGCGGCTCCCGGAACGGTTCCCGCTCCAAAAAAGCTTTGCCGTCCCGCCCCGGTTCGCGCATCTGCCGCGCGGCTTCGGAATCGGAGCTTCCTTTTCCGGCTTCCCGTCCTGCCGCTCCGAGGAAAGCTGCCGCATATCGCCCCGGCACACAGTCCTCCGGCAGAGCGGTCACGCGGAAGCCTCCCGTTCGGCGGCGCATGCCTTCCCGCCCGAGCGGAGCGCCTCACTGCCCGGAATTCTTTCCGGAAGCCTCCGGAAGCTCCCCCTCCGCAGCCTCTCCCGGCACCGGGAGGTTCATATCCGCATAGCTGCGCCGCAAAGCCGCATCAAAGAACTCATCCGTTTTGAAGGAACCGGCTTCCTCCGCCTTTTTCTCCCGGAATGCCGCCGTTTCCTTTTCGGCATCCTCCGCCGTGCGGATTCCCTTTGCATACCAATCGGTCAGAAGCTTGTTCATATAGGGAAGGGAAGCCTTCCCCGTCTTGTTCACCGTAACCTCATACGCATGCTCGATCAGAGGAACGGGAAGCTCCATCTCCTGAAGCCAGCTTCTGAAGCAGGCATTTTCCTTTTTGCTCGGCGCCCTGTCCTGCATGCCGAGCATGGTCCGGAGCTTCCGGATCACCGGATCGTATTTTTCCTTATTTTTGATATAGACATCCAGCTTTTCGTATGTATCGATCCCGTCGTTGTACATCCCATAGGTCTTGGCTTCGATATAGGCAACGGAGCGCTTTCCGCTGCGCATACAGTACTGAACCATCAGCAAAATATACGCATGATCCAGCCTCAGATAATCGGACAGTGCCACCAGCTTGGATACCTCCGTCGGATTGAGCACCTTTCCGAGCAGGTTCTGGCAGGAGTCGATCAGCCCCTTCAGATCCTTTCCCTCGTCCTCCAGAAGCGCCGCCAGCTGTTCCCCGCCGTATTGAGGCTTTTCGTCCCGCAGAAGCGCCTTCTTTTTCCCGGAAGCCGTCTGCGCGTGCTCCTGCGCCGCAGCACCCGTGTCCTCCTCAGAAAGAATGCCCTCGCGCACCCAGAAGGCGACCGCCGCGTCAAACGCGGCGCGGCTCAGCCCGCAGCGCTCCGCAGCCTCCTCCGCATGCTCCCCGGACGCTTCGCGAAACCGCTGTTCGGACGCAAGAAGCAGAAGCACCCGCAGCTCCCCGAGCCCGGCATTCTTCCGCAAAGCCTCCGCCGGAAGCGCAATGACCTCTGTTCCGTAATTCAGCTTCATCTTTATGACCATGGCTTTTGCCGGGCAAAAGCTCCCTTTCTTATCCGATGGAATACATTCGCGCCGCAGGCTCACAGTCTGCGCATCTTTGGCTCCGGGCAGCACATGGCTGTCCGCAGCCCCCGCTTTGAACGCGGCGCCAAATACCGCAGAACCGCATTCCCGCAAGGAGGGTCCTGCGGTTCATAAAATCCGCCGCAAGCCCATACCGCGCGTACCGTCTGCGAGCCTCGTTTTCAAATACGCTCCCCTGCCGCCGCGGGATACCGCGTCAATGCTTCGACGCCGGGTCTGCGTTCCCGGAAAGGGATTGTACAGCCCGTAACATCCGCTTCGAACGCGATCCGCGGTGCAGAAGGTCCGCCGCCTCCCGTCTTTGGCTCAGAGCTGCTCCGAATGAAACACCTCGCTTGCCGACGATGCGCCGCATTGCCGCACACGAAAGAGCCGATGCTTCCGGCATGCATGCCAAGGAACCGCTCCCTCAGTCAGAGGAATCCGCTCCCCGGCGCATATCATAGCAAAGAAGCATCAGGGAGTCCCCAATCACCAGATTCCGCACCTGCACGCCGTCAAATGGAGAAAGCTCCTCCTCCGACAGATTCCATATCCCCCGCACACCGCATGCCGCAAGCCGCTCCGCAAGCCGGCGAAGCTCGCTGCACCGCGGTCCGATCACAGCGATATCGGCAGGCTGCTCCCGCAGCACCTCTTCCAATGCGGAAAGCAGATACAGCGGAACACCGCAGACTCCCTCCTGCGTATCCTTCTGCCCGCAGGTGCTCCCGCCCGCCGTAAACCGCGCTGTCAGCGTAATGCCCCTGCCGGCAAAAAGACTCCCGTCCGCCACCCGAATCCCAAGCTCATCCGCACAGATCAGGACGGCAGTCCGTCCGTCTCCCACGCCGAGCGCACGGCTGATCTCCGTATACAGCGGCTTTACATAGTAGCCGTAGCCCTGCTGTCCGGCATTGCCGAAGTGCCTCAGATCGGAGCGGACCTGTGCAGCCGTCAGCCCGAGCATTGCGGCAAGCCGGGCGGAGCTTGTCCGGACCGCTCCGTCCAGCAGCAGCGCCCTCAGACACCGGAAATACCGCGGAAGCCGTTCTGCAGCGGACGCCGGAAGCCCGTCCGTTCCGTTTCCGCCCCGATCGGAAAGCATCTCCGAAGCGCCCTCCTCCACCGGTTCCTGTTTTTTTCTCATAGCCGATCCAATTCCTCCTCTGACTGCGAAAAGCACCGAGTTACCCACACATTCAACAGACTTTTCCACAGCAGCTTCCCAACAAGCTGTCGAAAAAGGGGGCTTTCAGGCTTATTTTCATGCGGCGCCGGCGGGTTTTCCACAGCCTCCGGTGGAATTTGTGGATAACTGCTGCAGGTTGTCCACAGGTCTCTCAGCCCCGAAATCCGGGTTCTGCCTCACCGAAGAACCTCCGGCAATGCATCCCGGAAAACAATGCGTCCCCGGAGTCCTGCCGGAAGCCGATGCCAAACCGGCGGAAAGCAGATCCCCTGCCGTTTCGGAATCGGCATCCCCGCCTTTTCCGGCAGCCCGTAAGCAAAGGTCCCCGCGCCGCAAGCCGGAGCCGTGAAATCCGGAAAGCCGCAGCGCCTCATGCGCCCGTCTTCCCCCTTCGCCATGTCATTTCCCCTGACAGTCCCCCCGCTGTTCCGGGGCGCCGGGTCAGTCGCGTTCGGCTCAACCCCTCAGTCCGCCGCAGACGCATTCAGAAACGCATCTGCCGTATTTCCTGCCAGAAGCTCATAATACGCCTGCGCCGCAATCATCGCGGCATTGTCTCCGCAAAGCGCCAGAGGCGGCATGCAGAACGGAATCCCGTGCCGCGCCGCAAACGCCTCCACGGCGCGCCTCAGATGCGAATTTGCCGAAACGCCTCCTGCCAGAACCAGACTGCCTGCCGGGACGGTCCGAAGTGCAGGCGTCAGCTTCTTCAGCACGGAATCCACCACCGTTTCGGTAAAGGAGGCAGCCACGTCCTCCCGGCTGTAGGCGATTCCGCGCTGCTCGCAGGTATGGAGATAATTGATTACCGCCGTCTTCAGTCCGCTGAAGGAAAAGTCCAGCGAGTCTCCCGCAATCGCGGCAGTGGGGAAACGGATCGCATGCGGATTGCCGCGGGAAGCAAGCCGGTCCATCTCCGCGCCGCCCGGATACGGAATCCCCATCACCCGTGCGACCTTGTCGAACGCCTCTCCCATCGCATCGTCCCGCGTGGAGCCGACCGTCTCAAACGAGGTGTAGTCCGACACACGGATCAGCGAGGTGTGCCCCCCGGACACGACCAGCGCGAGATACGGCGGCTTCAGCTCCGGACAGCACAGGTAATTTGCAGCCACATGCCCGCGGATATGCTGCACCGGAACAAGCGGAATGCCGTTTGACACCGCAAGCCCCTTTGCAAAGCTCACGCCGACCAACAGCGCCCCGATCAGACCCGGATGGGAGGTCACGCCGACCGCATCCAAAGCATCCAGCCCCACGCCCGCTCTCTCCAGCGCCTCATACACAACGCCGGAAATTGCCTCCGCATGCGCACGGCTCGCGATTTCCGGCACGACCCCGCCGTAAAGCCGGTGAACCGCGATCTGCGATGCCACAACATTGCTCAGGATGCGCGGCTCGCCGCCCATCTCCACGACCGCTGCCGCGGTTTCATCACAAGAGCTTTCTATACCGAGTATCAACATACAGTCAGATCCTTACTCATCAGAATTGCGTCCTCTGCAGGACGGGTATAATAGCCGCGCCGCCTTCCGTCAGCCGCATAGCCGAGCTTCCGGTAAAGTGCCTGTGCGCCCTCATTGGACGCGCGGACCTCCAGCGTCATCCGCGTTCCCCCTCGTTCGCGGCACTGCCGTTCAAGCTCCCGCAAAAGCGCCCCGGCTGTGCCCCTTCTCCGGTATGCGGGCAGCACGGCGACGCCGGTAATCTGCCCCTCCCCGCAAATGCAGTACATCCCGGCATATCCGGCGATGTCCCCCATCGCGGTCTGTGCAACACAGAATACGCCGTAGGAAGCCTCCAGCGCACCCTTCAGGGACTCCCTTGACCACGGCACGGAAAAGCACTGCTCTTCCACCCGGAAGACCCCGTCAAGGTCCTCCGAAAGAGCGTTCCGGATGCGGACCGTCTCCGCTTCCTCCGCCGTCACGGTGCGGTCTCCCCGGAGGTCTCCGTCAGGGCGCCGGTCCCGGCTCCAAGCGTGCTGTCTGCTGCGGCATCCGCAGTCTCCGGCAGAGAATCCGCCGTTTCCTTCCCGGTCTGCGTCTCATGGGAGAGCGAATTTTCGTCCTCCTCCATATCGCTGCGCGCGATATAGTGCAGAAGCAGCGTCCCGACCGACACGCATTTCTGCGTTCCGCGGTCGTACAGGTAGTTGTCCTCCGCGCCCTCCATGTAGATCAGATTGTAATAAAGCCCGCTGTACACAGAGGAGGTTGCCTTCAGCTTGAACACCTGCCCGACCTCAGAGGGAACCGGGACCGCCTCTCCCTCCGTCAGGGCGCGCACGACCGCGCGGGCGGTTTCCGTATCCGATATCTCGTTTTCCTGAATCACCATGGAATCGTTTTCCCGGCAGATCTTGATGCCGTTGACCGAAAAGCCGGAAAGCTCGGGCAGACTGATGTCGGAGGCGTAATAAATGCCGCCGATCCCGTCATACCGCTCGCTCAGCCATTTCTCCGGATCAAGTCCGTCCCTGCCCTTTTCTCCGAAGCGGTACAGAAGCGTCCCGTCCGGGCAAACCGCATATGCCGTCCGGATCTTCACAGTAACCGGCTCATAGCTGACCGATGCAGGCAGATACAGAATATCCCGCCCCGCGTCATACAGCCCGCCGTCCTTTTCCGAAAGGCGGACCGGATGCGGCGTCAGAAGCCAAACGATCCCGAAAATCAGCGCAATTCCAAGGGCAAGCCCGCCTGCGGCGCTCAAAAGCTGCCTGCGCGTCAGCCCCGAGAAAAATGCGCATATTTTATTCCATTTCTTCCGAAACGGAGAAATGTTATTTTGCGCTGCCCCGCTTTTGCGGTGCTTTTTTCTGTTTCCTGCCATATATGATCCCCCTGCGTTTGCATTGTTCCGGTACCGTCCGGCTTTTCTGCTGCACCGGCTTCCGGTCGGCGCGGCGTTTTTTCCGTATTCTCCGTCCTGCCGCGTTCTCTTTTGCAGAATTTCCGTTCCGCGCCCTTTTCTGCATACTCCGGAGCTGCCGACCGGCGGCAAACCCGCGTTTTTCCGGAACCACGGGCGGTATCCGGTCTCTTTTCCGGCGTTCCGAAGCCGCCGCACGGCTGTCCGCTCTCTGCCCCGAAGTCCGATGCAGCCCTTTTTCCGCATTTTTCCGGTTCGCAGCTTCCCCCGGTGCAGCCTCATCCGCATCTGCACCGCATCATCACAGCCGGGCTTCAGTCGCAAAGCGGCGGCTCCCCGCAGAAAGCCCGGTCCTCTGCTCTCCCGGAACATGCGTCCCGGCCCGGCTTCAGTATCCGAATTTTCCCGTCAGGCTGTCATCGTCCGTGATCCAGTCCTTCACGCGGTATACCGTATACTCCTCCGGCGTGTCCCGGACGATCACCGTGCTGATTCCCGCATTGATCACCTGCCGCTTGCACATCGCGCAGCTTGTCGTGTGCGGAATCAGCTCCCCCGTTTTGGAGTCGCGGGACGCCATATAGAGCGTTGCGCCCAGCATCTCCTCCGATGAGGCGTTGATGATCGCGTTTGCCTCCGCATGCACCGAGCGGCAGAGCTCATATCGCTCCCCGCGCGGAATCTGAAGCTTGTCCCGCATGCAGAAGCCGAGATCGCAGCAGTTCTTTCTGCCGCGCGGCGCCCCGTTGTAGCCGGTTGAGACAATGGCGTCGTTTTTTACAATAATCGCCCCATACTGCTTCCGCAGGCAGGTGCTCCTCTCCGCCACTGTCTGTGCAATATCAAGATAATAATTGATTTTGCAAACTCTTCTCTGCATATGCAATAACCTACTTTCTTACGGAATTCGGTCCGGCTTTGGAAAGCGGACCGCAGTGTACGGCATCCGATGCGCGGAGCATAAAACGGAGGCAGCCGGCTTGACCGGACATGCCAAAGATCACGGGACAACGAAGCGGCACGCAGGGAAGCCTTCCCCTGTACGCCATCGGAGCGCCCCGAGCCGTTCTGCCCGGACCCCCGTCCGTCAGGCATTTTTCAAAAGCCGCAATACGGGAGACCGCCCCCCGTTCCGCGGAGGAAGCGCCCTTCCGGCAGACTCCCCGCCATATCGCGCCCCGGCAGTGTCAGGGAAGCTCCCGGAATTCCGGCAAGTCCTTTGAAGAACAGCCTCTTTTCCGACAGGTCCGCGCTTCCGTCCGCACCAAAGAACGCGCGATTGCAAGCCGCACACGGCTTCGGCACCGGAGAGAACCCCTTCTTCCCCGCAATCCCATCGCCGGAGCCTGCCGCAGGGAGCCTTCTCTTCTCCGCCGGGCAGGCGCAGCCCCGATCCCGCAAAGGCTCCCGTCCGTCAGGGCAGACGCTGCCGCAATGGGAGCCGGTGCGCCTCCTTCAGTCCCCGATGCCGACCGTCATCAGCGCAAGCTTTGTGCTCTCGGGCGAATCCGTCATATATTCCAGATTTGCGAGGAACAGAATCCCCGCATATTCTTCACTCTTCAGAAGCGCTGCCGGAATGCTCTTATAATACCGCAGATCCAGAATATCAAGATCATAGTGGATGGCAAGGAACGGAACCAGAGAGTGCGCAAAGCTGTCCTTGATCACAAGCAGCTTCTGCCGGTCCTCTCCGCCGTCATTGCGTCTCACCGACACATACCCCTTGTTTCCGCTGAGGAAGGAGCCGTACTGATCCTTTGTCTCAAGATAGCTCCGGTCATAAAAGCCCGCAAAGGACGCGCCGTCTGCGACAGCAGTCGTATAGTCCATATCCCCCGAATAGCGGAAGTAGTACATCTCCTCCCCCGGCACCCACTTCATCCCGGAGGTGGACCACACGGTCCCGCGGAAGTTTGCGCTGACCCTCTCCTGCGTAAAGAAGTCAAGCCCCTTTGCCTCAAAGCCGAGCGGCTCTGCCAGCGCCGTATAGGCAACATACGCGCCGAACGTCGTCCAGTGATGGTCCGTGCGGTAATACAGCTGCTCCGACGTAGTCTTTTTTGCCTCCGCCAGCGGATTTTTCAGATTCACATACGTTACATGTGCCAGTTTTCCGCCCGTTTCGTCCGCAAATGTCCATATCTTATCGATCGTATCCGTAGGATACAGCGCCGGAAGCTTATCGGTCATCACGTCGACCGGTCTTCCCGCCACGGCAAGCACGGTCGGGATGTTTTTCCGCTCCGCATAGGCGGCAAACGCGTCAATCCACTCGAAATAGGTTTTCAGATTGTCCTGCGAAGGGTAATCCGCCCGGGTCAGCAGCCAATCCTCACTGCCGTATGTCACGGATGCATTCTGCTTTTTCCCGAGGGCAAGCTCCACCGCTGCCTTCACCGTCACCAAAGAGTCCCGAAGCGGGAACTGATCGGACAGATACGTGCTGAATTCCCCGGCAAACTCCCCGTTCAGGAGCTTGTCGGCAAGCGTACCGGCATCCCTTCTCTCCGCCAGGGAGAGGTTGGGCTGACTGGAGAACGAGGGCAGCTGCTGAAGCACCCTGTTCTCGTCCTCGGAATAGCTCCGGTCCGGCAGAAGCCAGCCCGCAATCATAAATCCGAACACCAGCAAAAGAAACAGCAGAACCGTCAGAAGATCGGTCCGGCGTGTTTCCCCCGCATCCGCCAGACGCTCCTGAAGCGCAAGATAATATTCCTGTTCCGTCTGCTTTTCCGGTCGGTTATTCATCGTTTCATCAATCCTTTCGTTGCACTGCGCGCTCACGTGCAGTGCCGTGCCCGCTTTCCGCTCCCGTCCGGGAGGGAAACGCATCGTTTTTCCGTATGATGCCGCGTAAGCGCCCGTTCCGCGCCGCACGGGGAAATGCATGCCGCATGCTGCTTTCTGCGGACTCCCCTTCGCTTTATGCCGCAGGAGAGCCCTTTTTGCAAGGCTCCCGGTCACAGCCCCGTGTCCGCAGTGCTCCGCAAAGCGGTCATCACGGCAATTCCGGCGAGGGAGGAGCCGCGGCAGTCCGGGCTTCCGCACCCGGTCCTGCAATGCTTCAGAAGCGCCCCTCCGGACTCCCCCGCGCCCGGGAAGGATGCCGCGAGGCGGACAAGGCGCCCGGTCCGTATAAGCCGCAAGGCGCGCTGCGCTCCGGCAGCCCGCTCTCCGCCCGCCGCAAGCCTGCCTGCGGCAGACAGCGCTTCCTTCCCGGTCCGCGCCGAGCCGGAGCCGCGGTGAAATATCAGAAAATCCAGTAAATAAACGGATTATAGGAGGAGGAGATCAGGTAAGCCGTCGCCAGAAGCATCAGGACCGCCGTTCCGCAGACGGCAGCAGCCCGCATACCCCTCGATTTTTCATACAACCGGTAGAAGAGCTTTTTGGGCAGCGGCGTTGCAGCCACGATCAGAATCACAAGGAACGGAATGCTGCGCACAAGATCATACGCGGCATATCCGCCGCCCGCGCCCGTCACGCCCACGCCGAACAGATTTCCGAGATAGGTGATCCCCGCCCCGAGGTCGGTCGAAACAAACAGAAGCCATCCGATTGCCACAAAGAACATCGTATAAATGTGCCGGAACACCGCCGGAAGCTTTTCCAGAAGCTTTCCGAGAAATGTCTTTTCTATGACAAGCAGCAGGAAATAATACAGTCCCCAAAGCACATAATTCCAGTTCGCGCCGTGCCAGATTCCGGTCAGAAGCCATACGGCGAACAGATTCCTGTAGGTTTTAAAGACAGAGCAGCGGCTGCCGCCCAGCGGGAAATACACATATTCCCGGAACCATGTGGAAAGAGACATGTGCCACCTGCGCCAGAAATCGGTGATGCTTTTTGCTATGTAAGGGTAATTGAAGTTTTCAAGGAAGCGGAAGCCGAACATCTTTCCCAGTCCGATCGCCATGTCGGAATAGCCGGAAAAGTCATAATATATATGGAAGGTATAAAAGATGATGCCGAGCCATGCGCCGAGCACGGTCTTTTCGCCCGCCGGAACCGCCGCCAGAGATTCCCATATCTCGCACGCCACGTTTCCGAGCAGAATTTTCTTGCCCAGACCGGCAATAAAGGTTCTCACACCGCTTGCGAAGAGCGTCACCGTTTCCGTTCTTTCGCTCAGCTGATCGTCCACGTCCCGGTACCGCACGATCGGTCCCGCAATGAGCTGCGGGAAAAGCGTCACATAGGTTCCGAACGATGCCACGTTTTTCTGCACCGGCGTATCCCTCCGGTACACATCGATCACATAGGACATCGCCTGAAAGGTGTAGAAGGAAATGCCGAGCGGCAGCGTAATGCCGAGCGGCTTCATCCAGGAAAGCCCCGGAATCAGCATCAGGTTGGAGACGATGAAATCAAAGTATTTGAAGAAGCCGAGCAGACCGATGTTGAACACCACCGATCCGGCAAGCCACGCCTTCGCCTTCTTTTTGTCCTGACGGTATCTGTCCACCATATAGCCGAAGAACCAGTCGGCAACGATCGTCCCCACCATCAGGAGCACGTAAACCGGCTTGCCTCCCCAGCCGTAGAAGAACAGGCTGACCGCAAGGAGCACGACGTTCCTCAGCTGCCTGTACCGCGGCGGCACCGCGTAATACAGCACAAGCACAAGCGGAAGGTATAAAAATAAAAATTCCGGGCTGGAAAAAACCATACTGTCCGTCTCCGTTTCTCATCAGAATGTATTGTTGTCTGTCGGTGTCATGTCAAAGCGGCGCCTGCCGTCTGCCGATATTCTGCCGGGCTGCACCGTTCGGCTGCTCCCCGGCGCAGTGCGGACCGATGCCGAAGCGAACCGCAGTGCGGCACTGTCTTCCGACAGCATCCGGGACCGCAAACCGCCGTCTGTCCGCGCACGGCACGGCTCAATGCTTCGGCATACCGTGCGGCGCACGTTTGCCGGTGTCCGGCGGGTTGTTTCCGTTCGGCTGCTCCCCGGCGCAGTGCGGACCGGTGCCGAAAGCGAACCGCCGTGCGGCTCCCCTCCGTTCGCCGGCATCATGCCGAAGGCTGCGCCCGCCGATACTCCCGCCGCAGAGGCGGTCCCAAGACTCCCTGCAGGCGGAGCATCGATGCACACTTCCGGCACGCCCCTGCCAAAGAAAGCAGCCGAACCCGTCCGAAGCGCCTGAGGGCATATCGGCATTCCGCCTCCGGGACGGCGGCTTTTTCCGCCCTCCGCCAAAGCCCCCGCACGCGGGCATACCCTGTTTTTCATTATAACAAAGAAATATGAAGAAGGCAAGAAAGAATCAAAAAAATTACGCATTCTGTGAAATGTTTTGCATTTCCGGGCAGCTTCCTCCCCCGATTCTGCCCAATCTGTCCATTGACAAACGTTTCACGGTATCATATAATATTTTATCAGACTTTATACCGGCATGCAAACGGAAAAATACGGAAGTCCGGGCGTCCGGAGCCGTAAAAGTGAAGGAGTCGATTTTGTGCAGACAGAGATCATAAAGGCAGTCAAGTTCGGCGGCAGCTCCCTTGCCTCCGCAGCGCAGTTTCAAAAGGTGCGGGACATTATATTGTCCGATCCCGCCCGCCGCTATGTGGTTCCGTCGGCGCCCGGAAAGCGCGCGGACGGCGATGACAAGGTGACGGATATGCTCTATGCCTGCTATGAAGCGGCAAGCCGCGGGCAGGACATCGAAGCGCTGTTCGGGAAGGTCAAAACGCGGTATGACGATATCATCCGCGAGCTCGGCATGGATTTTTCACTGGAGGCGGAGTATGCCCGGATCTACGGCGCTATGCTCCACAATGCCGGACGGGACTATGCGGCAAGCCGCGGCGAGTACCTCAACGGAAAGCTGCTCGCGGCTTACCTCGGATTTGACTTCATCGACGCCGCCGACGTCATATTCTTCCGGGAGAACGGAAGCCTTGACACGGAACGGACCAACAGCGTCCTGTCGGATGCTCTGAAATGCCATTCGCACGCGGTGATCCCGGGCTTTTACGGCTCCATGCCGAACGACACCATCCGCACATTTTCCCGCGGCGGGTCGGACATCACCGGCTCTATCGTCGCGCGCGCCGCGCAGGCGGACCTCTATGAAAACTGGACGGACGTGTCCGGCTTTCTGATGGCGGACCCGCGCATTGTCCCGAATCCCGATATTATCCGCACCATCACCTATCGGGAGCTGCGGGAGCTCTCCTATATGGGCGCAACCGTGCTGCACGAGGACGCGATTTTCCCGGTCCGCTTTGCGGGCATTCCGATCAACATCCGTAACACAAACGATCCGCAGGCGCCCGGCACCATGATCGTCTCGCAGACCGACACGGTCCCGGACGGAGCCATCACCGGAATTGCGGGAAAAAAGGGCTTCTCGGTCATCACAATTGAAAAGGACATGATGAACGCGGAGCTCGGCTTCGGCAGGCGCGTTTTGGAGGTCATTGAAAAGGCTGGAATCTCCTTTGAGCATCTGCCCTCCGGGATCGACACCATGAGCGTGGTCATCAATACCCGCGAGCTTGACCGGCAACGGGATTTCATTCTCAATGCCATCTGCACCTCCTGCGACCCGGAGAGCATCTCCATCGAGGACGGTCTGGCGCTGATTGCCGTTGTGGGCCGCAACATGGTAAACGCAAAGGGAACCTCCGCAAAGATTCTGAGTGCAATCGCAAAGGCAGATGTCAATATCCGGATGATCGATCAGGGCTCCTGCGAGCTGAACGTCATCGTCGGTGTGCATGAAGAGGACTTTGAATGCGCGCTGCGCTCCATCTATAACGCGTTTCATAAGTAACCGGACAGCATCGTCTGCCGTCCGGATCCGGCTTCCGCAGCCCGGCGCCGCCCCGAGGTGCAGCTGCTCCGCAGAACCGCCCGTCCCGCCGCAAGCTCCGCAGCAGTCAGCTGCAAACCCGGAAAAGCGGTCCGCGGACTCGTCTGCCGGACCCGGGCGCACACGCTTCCGCCGCGCCGCTCCGGACACCTGCCGGAGGCTTCCGCGTCCGGTTTTTCTCCGCCGCAGAGCTTTGCAGAGCGACTGAAAAGCCGTTTTTGCCTTCTGCGGCTCTTTTTACGGTCCATTCCGCAAACGGCTCCCCGGTCGGAGCAGTCCCCGCGCCGCCAGCCTGTACATGCCGCAAATACCCGCCGCCTCCCTTGCCGCATAACCTTGCGGAGCCTTCCCGCCGGCATCCCTCCGCGCTGCGGCACTCCTGACGGTCCGTATACTCCGAAGCAGCCCGGTATTCCCGCGGTCACATGATCACAGTGTAAAATTCTTCTGCCGGCATCAGCCGTCCCGCTGCGGCACTCCTGACGGTCCGCATACTCCGATGCAGCCCGGCGTTCCCACGGTCACATGATCACAGTGTAAAATTCTTCTGCCGGCTTCAGCCGTCCCGCACCGAACCTTGACGGTCTGCGCACACCGCAAACGCCCCGGCACGCCCGGGACAGGAACACAGGCATACGCCGGAGCGCCTTTGCCTTCTGCGGCTCTTTTTCAGGGTCAGATCCCGCGCCGCCGGAAGGGAAATCTCACAAAAGCATCTTGACATTCTGCGAAAAGCATGCTATACTGAATACGACAAAGGGAGTTACCTCCGCCGCAGCATGTGACGGTGTATGAGAATCCCCGGAACGTCTGCCCCGGCAGATTTCGGAAGCAAAACGATATATCAATACATCTCTTACCGTACACATGTCCGATAAGAGTTTTTTTATACGAAAAATTCCCCCAGTCACACTTCAAACCGCAAAGGGAGGTTTCGCCATGGTTTTATCCTATACAGCCGCGCCGGCGGCTCTCACGGCAGCGATCAGCCCCACTCTTGAGGTCGTTCTGATTGCCGCAGCAGTTCTTTTGGTGCTCTTCATCATCGGCTATCTGAAGGCTCCCCCGGATACTGCTTACATCATCACCGGTATGGGGAAGAAGCGTATCCTGATCGGACGCGCCGGCTTCCGGGTTCCGTTCTTTGAACGGGTCGATAAGCTCTCGCTGAAGGTCATGCAGGTCGATGTCAAGACCTCCGAGGCGGTTCCCACAAACGAATTCATCAACGTCACGGTGGACGGCGTCGCAAACATCAAGATTTCCTCCAATCCGGAGCTTCTGAAGCGGGCTGCCGAATCCCTGCTCGGCATGCGTCAGGCAGAGCTGATCAGTCTGGTCACACAGGTGCTGGAGGGCAACATGCGCGAAATCGTCGGCTCCGTCGGTCTGAAGGAAATGGTCCAGGACCGGCAGGGCGTTGCCAAGAAGATCACGGAAAACGTCGTGCCCGACATGGAAAAGCTCGGCATTGAGGTCGTAAACTTCAACATCCAGAATTTCAAGGACGGCGCCGGAACCATAGAAAACATGGGTATCGACAACGTGGAGCAGATCCGCAAGAACGCGCAGATTGCCAAGGCAAACGCACAGCGCGACATTGCCATCGCAACCTCCCGCGCACAGCAGGAGGCGAACGCCATCAAGGTCGAGGCGGAAAAGAAGATCGCAGAGCAGAATGCAGAGCTTTCCGTGCAGCAGGCTGAAATGCAGATCAAGGCGGACACCAAGAAGGCGGAGGCGGACGCCGCATACTCCATCCAGCAGGAAAATCAGCGCAAGACCATCGAGGTCACGCGGAAGGAAGCCGACATCGCCGCAAAGGCAAAGGAAACCGAGCTTGCCGAAAAGGAAATCACTCTAAAAGAGAAAATGCTTGACGCAGAGGTGCGCAAGCAGGCGGACGCCATGAACTACAAGGCGGAAAAGGATGCAGTCGCCGCCCTGATCACGCGCCAGAAGGAAGCGGAAGCAAAGAAATACGAAGCCATCCAGCGCGCAGAAGCGCAGAAGGTGGAGGCGGAGGCGCTCCGCTATTCCATGGAGCAGGAGGCGGAGGGTATCCGCGCAAAGGGCATTGCCGAAGCGGAAGCAATCGAAAAGAAGGCGGAGGCTCAGAAAAAGATGGGCGAAGCCTCTGTGCTTGAAATGTACCTCAACGCACTGCCCGATGTTGTCAAGAACGCGGCGGCGCCTCTGGCGCAGACCGACAAGATCGTCATGTACGGCGACGGAAATGCGACAAAGGTCGTGCGCGATGTCATGAACAGCGCCGGACAGGTCATGGACGGCATGAAGGAATCCACCGGTCTGGATCTGGCTGCACTTCTTGCGGGTGCGGTCGGCGGAGCGGCAGCGGCGGGCAGAACCGCCGATCCTGCGGACCGTCAGAACTGAATTTCCAAAAAGTGCGGGCTGCGGAGGCTTTTTCCGCAGCCCGCATCGGTCATACGCTCCGGCATAGGCAGACACGGCGGAGCATGGGCGCTCTTCCGCCCCGCCTCCCGCCAAAAGCTCCTCACTGCGCCAGCCGTATTACATCCCGCCGCACAAAGGACGCTTCCGCAGCGGCATCGGCTTCCCGCGCGGATTCGCAGTTAATATTTAACATAGATTTAACATTCACCTGCATGTGTATTTTACATAACCCGCGTATCCTTATCATGACAAGAGCGCGGACCCCATCCCGTTTCCTCTCTCCGGGGAAGCGGCAGCACCGCGCGGAAAGAGAGATACCTTCTTATGATATATCTGCTGGAAGACGATGACAGCATCAGAAAGCTGGTATGCTACGGACTGGAGAGTCAGGGCATCCCCGCAAAGGGCTTTGCCGCGCCCTCTGCCTTCTGGAAGGCGATCCGCGAGGAGCTGCCCGAGCTGGTGCTTCTTGATATCATGCTGCCGGAGGAGGACGGCATGTCCGTCCTGAAGAAGCTTCGCGCAGCCTCCGCAACAAAAGATCTGCCGGTGGTCATGCTGACCGCGAAAAACACGGAATACGACCGGGTAATCGGGCTGGACTACGGTGCGGATGACTTTATCTCCAAGCCGTTCGGCATGATGGAGCTGACCGCACGCATCCGGGCGGTGCTCCGCAGGACCTCTCCCGCCGCAGGAAGCAAGCCGGGAAAGGAATACCGTTTCGGCAGCCTTGACATCTGCCCGGACCGCCGCACGGTCACGGTGGAGGGAAAAGAGGTCCTTCTGACCTACAAGGAGTTTGAACTGCTGCTCGCACTTGCGGAGAACAGCGGACGCGTCCTGACCCGTTCGGCACTGATGGACCGCGTGTGGGGCTATGACGCCGACCGTGAAAACCGCACACTTGACGTGCATATCCGGACGCTGCGTGCAAAGCTCGGGGAAGCCGGCTCTCACATTGAAACGGTACGGGGCGTCGGCTATAAGCTCCTGGAGGAGGCGCCATGACCGAAAAAATATTCCGCAGCACCTTTCTGACCGGTCTTGCGGTCCTTCTCATCAGCACCGTTCTTTCGATCGCAATCATGTTCGACTATGCGGAGGAGCAGGCATACACCCAGCTTGACGCAGAGGCGCAGTGCATCACGCAGGCAATGTCTGCGGCAGGCAGGGACTATCTGGAGAACCTCAGGATCGACAGCCGCATCACCTGGATCGCGTCCGACGGCTCCGTCCTGTTTGACAGCGCCGCGGACCACACCGCGATGGAAAACCACCTCAGCCGACCCGAAATCAAAGAGGCTCTGCAAAACGGCACGGGACGCGCGAGCCATTTTTCGGAAACGCTTTTGGAGCGGACGCTTTATTACGCGGTCAGAACGGAGGACGGCACCGTTCTGCGCATATCCTGCACGCAGAAGACCGCGCTTGCCATGCTGCCCCGTCTGACCACCCCGGTCATTGCGGCTGCGCTCCTTCTGGCAGTGTTCGGCGGACTGCTCTCCTACCGTCTCGCGCGGCAGATTACAAAGCCGATCAATGCGATCGACCCGGACCATCCGACGCCGGTCTGCTACCGGGAGCTGGAGCCTCTGATCCTCCGCCTTCAGGAGCAGAACCGCACCATACGGCGCCAGATGGACGAGCTGGAGGCAAAGAAACGGGAATTCGATGCTTTGACCGAGCATATGAAGGAAGGCTTCCTTCTGATCGACCGCAAGATGAATATTCTGTCCGGAAACCGCAGTGCGCGCCGTCTCCTGTTCGGGAAAGAGGAGGAAACGCCGCGGATCGGCGTCACCTGCAACGGAAAAATCCGTCAGGCGCTTGAATCGGCAGCCGCAGGCATTCACGCGGACGTGCTGCTGGAGACGGACGAGGGCGCCGTATACCGCGTCACGGCATCGCCGATCGTTGCGCAGGGACAGGTGTCCGGTGTTGCCGCCGTCATTCTGGACGTGACCGAGGAGGAGCAGCGGGAGGCTTTGCGGCGGGAGTTCTCCGCCAACGTATCCCACGAGCTGAAAACGCCGCTCACCTCCATATCCGGCTTTGCGGAGCTGATGAAGGAGGGAATGGTGCCGCCTGACAAAATGAAGGAATTCGCCGGCGACATCTACCGGGAATCCTCCCGCCTGATCGGACTGATCAACGATATTATCGATTTGTCGCGTCTGGATGAAAACGACTCCTCCTTTGCATGGGAGCCGGTCGATCTTTACGAGCTGTCCGCCGGAATTCTGGATGCGCTCCGCCCCGCCGCAGAGCCGCATCATATCGCGCTGGCGCTGAACGGCACGCATGCATCGGTTTACGGCGTCCGTCATATCCTTTATGAGACGGTCTACAATCTCTGCGACAACGCGATCAAATACAACAAGGAAAACGGCTCTGTCACCGTAAAAGTCGAAAAAACGGGGGAACAGGTGCTGCTCTCCGTCAGGGACACCGGCATCGGCATTCCGTATGCCTGCCAAAGCCGCGTATTTGAACGCTTCTACCGCGTTGACAAGAGTCACAGCCGCGAAATCGGGGGAACCGGGCTCGGACTTTCCATTGTCAAGCACGGTGTGCAGTACCACGGCGCCCGCCTGTCCCTGTCCAGTGAGGAGGGGAAGGGAACCTGCATCACCGTCACCTTCCCGCCAACCGAAAACAGGCTGGCGTCAGGCTCCGCCCGCACGCTGACCGACTCAGAAGGAAAGGACCTCTGACCGCATGATCACCTATGACGAAATCAAACAGAACAACGCCATTCAGACCTACATCCGGAAGGCGGATGAGTCCCTTGCAGCCCTCGGCTTCACGGAGCACAGCTTTGCACACGTCGGAACCGTTGCGCAAAACGGAAAATATATTCTTGAAACCCTCGGCTATCCGGAAAGAGAGATCGAGCTCATGCAGATCGCGGCATACCTGCACGACATCGGCAATCTGGTCAACCGCGTCGATCACTCCCAGAGCGGAGCCGTCATGGCATTCCGCATTCTGGACAATCTGGGGATGGAGCCGCTTGAGATTTCCGAGATCGTGACCGCAATCGGAAACCACGATGAAGGCACGGGAAAGCCGGTCAGCCCCATGGCTGCCGCCCTGATCCTTGCAGACAAGTCGGATGTCCGCCGCAGCCGCGTCCGGAACCGGGATACCGGCACGTTTGACATTCACGACAGAGTCAACTATTCCGTCAAGCGGTCCGAGCTGAAAATCAACGAAAACCACTCCATCATTAAGCTGAAGCTCTCCATCGACACACATTACGGCTCGGTCATGGACTATTTCGAAATCTTCATGGACCGCATGATCCTCTGCCGCAAGGCAGCGGAGCGCCTCGGGCTTTCTTTCCGTCTGATCATCAACGAGCAGCAGCTGATTTAAGCGCCGGCTCCCCCTAAGACATCCCGAAAGGGCATGATCCGCCTCCCACGCAGGCAGGGACGGAATTCCGTGCCGCTCCCGGAAAAACGGGAGGCGGAGGGCGCCCCTGTCCGGAACGCTCCGGCGCACGGTGCGATGCCGTTCCGCACTCCGTTCCTCCGGACGTCCTCCCGTCGGCAAAGCATGTCCCGGAGCGGCAGCCGTGCAAACGCCGTGAGTTCCCTCCGGAGTAATACCCATACCATGCCCCTTAAGGCAGCGGAAATCAGGCATCGGCATGCAAAAGCACTGCCGGGAAACAGGAGAAAACAGATATGGAAACCAAGCGCTTTTCAAAAAACGACAGCGGCTTTGTCTGCCTCAACTGCGGGAAAGAGGTGCTGCCGCTCGGCTATACCTCCCGGAACCACTGTCCCTTCTGCCTCTGCTCTCTGCACGTAGATGTCAATCCCGGCGACCGTGCGGCGGAATGCGGAGGCATCATGGACCCGATTTCCGCGCAGCCCGATACCAAACGCGGCTATATCCTGATCCATAAGTGCAGAAAGTGCGGAGCCGTCCGGCGCAATAAGGCTGCCTATGAAGCGGGCTGCCAGCCGGACAATCTGGACCTTTTGATCCGCCTGACTGCGCGCGGCGTGTAAAAGCGCAGCATGTGCGCGGGAGGATGTCCCCTTCCGTGCCGTCCGTCTTCCGCCGGACAAGCGGACGGGAGCCGCAGGCATTGTCCCGGTCGGTGTTCCGTTCCGCCGTCAAAAAGACCGGAGCCTGAAAAAGAAGGCAACCCCGCCCCGTCCGCGTCGAACATGCCGCATCCTCAGGGAGCTGTGAAAGCATCACGGCTCTTTTTTGTTTTGCCGGTCCAATGCAGCCTCTGAGCCCGCAAAGCCCCCGGCGGTCATCTTGTCCCGCCGACCGGCTTCCGTGCCGGATGTCGTCAGCCGGCAGTCCCGGAAGTCCTTGGCGCAGACAGCCGTCCGGAACAAGGTCAGCACAGCTTTTTCAGCCTTTCCCCCGATACCGCTCCGCGCACGATGCCGCCGCATGTCCCGCCTCCGGCAGCCCGATCCTGCTCCGGACACGCCGTACTCCTGTTGCAGTACGACCGAAATTCCGCGCGCTGTCTCTTTCAGCCCCCATTGCTCCTGTGCACGCCGCCCTCTGCCGCAGCATGCCTGCACCCGCCATATCCCCGTCCCCCCGGTCGGCCGCACAGCCGTATCCGGCAGCACCGTCCCTCCCCCGAATGCCGTTTCCTCCCGCAGTCCTGCCCGATGCGCCGTGTTCCGTGCACCTTTTTGCATCGCGGCTTCCTCCCGCATTCCCCCAAACCGCCCTCATTCCGACGGCATTCCGTAAAAAAAGCGAAGGTGCGCGGCTGGCTTCCGACAAAATTTCCGGCGCATGCATGCTATAATACCGTTGTCAGCCGGAAACAGGAGCCTCACACGGTGTCCGCACACGGCAGATATGCCGTATGATATGGCGGAAAGGTTGCATATGCGGATATGGAGCAGGTTATTTACGGAGACATACTGTTTCTGATCAATTTTTCCATGGATTTTCTGACACTTTTTCTCACCGGCAAGCTCCTGCACCGTAAGATGAAGGTCCGTCATCTGCTTCTTTCGGCAGCTGCGGGAGGCATCTACGGAATTGCGGCGGTCATGCTGGAGGGCAGCCTTCTGATTGCGCTGCTGATTCACATTGCCGTATCCTTCCTCATGTGCTACATCGTATTCGGGACGCATCTGATCCCCTGCGCAGCGCTGTTTTACGGGATCGGATGTGTCATGGGAGGCGCCATGACGGCGCTGTACAGTCTTCTGAACCGGCTGCGCGGTCAGACCTTTCTTCCGGCAACCGACAGTGCCACGGCACTTTCCGGTATACCGCTCGGCTGGATGGCGGTGACGGCAGGCATCTGCGGCATCGTCACCCTTGCGGGCGGACGATTCGCACAAAAGCGCCGGTTTGCCGCCGAAACGGAGGTGCGCGTCAAGTACCGCCGGAAAAGCGTCACCTTTCAGGGCATCACCGACACCGGCAATTTTCTGTCCGACCCGTTCGGAGGCGCCCCGGTCATTGTGGTGCCGCGCGGCGTGTTGGAGCCGGTTTTGACACCGCAGCTTGCAAAGCTCATGAATTCCGACGGAGAAGAGCATTTCGGCTCTCTGGAGCTTTCCGAAATGCGCAGGATCCGGATGATCCCGCTGTCCGGCGTCCGGCAGGAGGGAATCCTGATCGGATTTATTCCGGACCTTGTGGAAATCGACGGCATCAGCCGGGAGGCGTGCATCGCCGTTTCCGATATTTCCGAGGCAATCATCCCCGCAGCCCTCGCCGGCAGAGCGGACGGAGGTCTCCGCTTTCGCTTTTTCTGACAAACCCGAAATGCCGCTTCACCGGGACTGCGGAATAAGGACGGCAGCTTCCGGGCGCCCGCATTCCTCCCCTGCCGGACACGCCGGTCCCTGTCAGCCATCCGGACGCCGCGCCGGAACGCAGTCGGCTTCCGCGCCCCGGGAAACCGGGACGGAGCCGCATAATCGGGCATCCCAACGGTCATTTTCCCCGCCGGGGAGGGTCTGAACTGACTCCCGCCGCGGCACACAGAATACACAGAAAGGAAAAACCGGCAATGAAACGCTTTTTGCTCCGCTTACTCAAACGCTTTGCCGCCGCGCTCGGCTCTGACGGCATATTCTATATCAACGGTCCGGACACGCTCCCGGTCCCGCTCAGCCATGAGGAAGAAAACGCGCTTCTCTGTCGGCTGGAGGCGGGCGAAGAGGTAAGAGGTATCCTTGTAGAGCACAATCTGCGTCTGGTCGTGTATATCGCCAAAAAATTCGAAAATACCGGAATCGGCATAGAGGATCTGATCTCCATCGGAACGATCGGTCTGATCAAGGCGATCAACACGTTCCGCCCCGACCGGAATATCAAGCTGGCAACCTATGCCTCCCGGTGCATCGAAAACGAAATTCTGATGTACATCCGGAAAACCGGAAATCAACGCGGAGAAATCTCCATCGACGAGCCGCTGAATACCGATTGGGACGGAAATGAACTGCGTCTGTCCGACATCATAGGCTCAGACGAGGAGAGCGTATACCGGAATCTGGAAACGGACGAGGACCGGAAAACCATCTCTGCCGCACTGTCCAGGCTGAACGGACGGGAGCGCCTCATTGTGCGCCTGCGGTTCGGGCTGGACGGCGGAGAGGAGCATACACAGAAGGAGGTCGCGGACCTTCTCGGCATCTCGCAGTCCTACATATCGCGCCTTGAGAAAAAGATCATCGCGCAGCTGCGGAAGGATATTGAAACCAAGGTCTGACCGGACTTATCCGTTTCGCACAGCCGGAAAGCACCGGGGCAGGCTGTCCGCTCCGACCGGACGGTGCTCCCGCATCGCCGCCTTGCGCAGACAGCCTTCGCAGCGCTGCCGAAGCCGGCTTGCCCCGCGGTTTACAAAAAACAAAACCGCGCGGAGACATTGCTCCACACGCGCCACGGCTCTCGGCAAGGAGGTCTTCTGCAATCCGGAGCCGCCCCCGGCTCGCCTGTTGCTTTTCCGAAAGCTTCGCCCGCTCCGCCGAAGCGCCGCAAAGCGAGGCACGCTTTGATAAGCGCTTGCCCCGGAATACCGAAAGCCGGGACGGGCGCCCCGGAAGCCGGCGGCAAGCACCGCCCGAGCCTTCGGTTCCCGGCAGTCCCTCACAGGCAGGGCCGCAGCCGAAGCGCCTCAGCCCCCTCCCCGGCAGGTCCGTTTTTTGACGCAAAAATGAAAAAAATTCCCGGAAATACGCTATTTTCTTGTCCTGTCCTCTTGCAAACGGCGCATAAGTTTGGTATAATGATTGATACTAAAAGTGTCGGAAACAATCCCGCCCGGTTCATGCGCGGCTCGGCGCGAAAAGCGTCCGGGCAGGGGAAAGGAACATGCGTATGCTTCAACAGCTGAAAAATTTCGGCAGCAGCATCATGACTGCCTACCGGAACCATAAAAACGGAGATTGCCGCCAGATTACCGGAAATTTCAACATTTCCATGCGGCTTCACAAAAAGAGCGCTCCGGACGGCGGCGTCAACATGACCGCCGACGGCTCCGGCTCTGTCGCCCTGATTGACGCGCTGCTGGTCATGAGCGGACTGATGCTTGTGGGATGCCTGCTGCGCGGAATCTTATGCATCTGCCGTAAATTTTGAAAATAAACCTCGGGTCTGCCGTAAAACGGAGCTTTCGTCTTGCGGCAGACTTGTTGCACGTCCTGAATTTCCCCTTTTCCGTCTTCCCGTCGTCTTCCCTGCAAAAAGCTCCCGGTTTGTGCCTTTCGCATCCCCGTGATTTTTGCGGGAGCGCCCCGGAGCCTGTACCCCCGTTCCATCTCCGCAGATACACACAACGTACCCCCTTCCCTTTGTCCGTCCGGTCCGCACATGCCGGTAAACGGCGCCGCGATGTCCCCTTCCTATCCCGCCGTATGAAAGAATGCCGCGGCTGCTCCGCTTCCGCCCTCACAGAACAGACGATTTTCCCCTTACCCCCATAAAGAATACTGAAAACAGCGAGCGCCGGACGCCGCCTGTCCCCTCGCCGCACAGCGCGTCTGCGGAAAGCGTACTGCGGCTGCCCCCATTCCGGTCACATCGCGCCTTCCGTACCGTGCAGCGCATTGCGGAGGGGAAGCTCGCACCGCTGCCCCCGCCGGAAAGAAACACCTGTCAAATTCCTCTTGACAAGCATCGGGTTTTGTGTTATCATGTGTGTTACAACGCATAGTACAGCAAGCAAAACCAATCCCGAACCGGAAAACACCCTGCAGAGCCGGCATGTCCGCTCCGTCAACCGGTCCGCGATCCAACCAAGAAAGGATGCTTTTGCCCGTTAAAAGCAGAAGGTATACATATGAACGCCGTAACCATCCTGATGGATATCAGCTTCATTCTCGCCACCGTCCTCGGCGTATGCTACATGTATCAGGTCGCCTATTTGTTCATTCCGTTTCTGATCCGGAAAAAGCCGCATAAAAAAGCCGTGCGGCACAAATATGCAATCCTGATTGCCGCGCGGAACGAAGAGGAGGTTCTGCCCTTCCTTCTGGACAGCATCGCCATGCAGGACTATCCCTCCGAGCTGTACCGCACCTATGTGGTCGCGGACAACTGCACCGACAAAACTGCGGAAGCCGCGCGCGCGCACGGAGCAACCGTATTTGAACGCTTCAACAAAAAAGAGGTCGGCAAAGGATATGCGCTGAATTACCTCCTCAAGAAAATTGAGGAGGAGGGAAGCTATGAAAGCTATGACGCGTTTCTGATCTTCGATGCGGACAATCTGCTCCGCCCGAACTATATCACCGCCATCAACCGGACATACTCCGACGGCTATGAGGTGTTCTGCGGATACCGCAATTCCAAAAATTTTGCGGACAACTGGGTTTCCTCCGGCTATGCGATCTGGTACATGCACGATTCCGCGCATCTGAATCAGTCCCGCATGCTTTTGGGCACAAGCTGCGCCGTATCCGGAACCGGCTTCGGTCTGAGCCGCCGGGTGCTGGAGCTGTGCGGCGGGTGGAATTTCTTCACCCTGACCGAGGACATTGAATTCGACACATGGTGTGCCGTCCACGACATTAAAATCGGATACAATCCGGACGCCATGCTCTATGACGAGCAGCCCTCCTCCTTCCGGCAGTCCTGGCGGCAAAGGACCCGATGGACGCAGGGCGGCGTGCAGATTGCCTTCAAGTACGGAGGCAGCCTGTTCCGCAGCATTCTCCGTCCGTGCGGAAAGAACCGCTATGCCTGCTTTGAAACGGCAACCATGTCGTTCTGGGCATTTGCGTTTTCCGCCGCCGTCATGATCCTGAGCATGGTCACGACCTTCCTTTCCAAGGGATGGATCGGCATCCTGCTTGCGATTCTTTCCTCGCTCGCCGGCATCTATGTCTCAATGTTCTTCTGCGGTCTGCTTGTCGTCCTGACCGAATGGAACAAGATCGCGGGCACAAGCGCGCAGAAAATCGGGTATCTGTTTACGTTCCCGTTCTTCATGTTCACCTTTATTCCGATTTCCGTCACGGCGATCTTCCGGAAGCCGCAGTGGAAGCCGATCCGCCATTCGGTCGCGATCCCCGTTTCCCAGCTCACCTCCTCCGAAACGCAGGAGTAAAGGGGAGTCCGACGCATAAAATAAAAGGCAGTCTCACCGCTTGTGAGACTGTCTTTTTGTAAACCGTCCGAGGCTGCTTTTTACGTTATTGACGTACCGGCATTTCCGTCCCCCGGAGCCTGCCCGCTTTGCGCATGCCTCGGAGAGCACCCGATGCCGGTCGCGTTTGCCCCCTGCACAGCGCCGCAGAACGGTTATCCGCCGCATCCCGGGCCGGGCAGACCGCATGCCGTCCGCGCATTCGCTTCGCTTTTCTTCGGCGCGTCCGGACTCTGCCTCGTCTTCCGGAGCCTGCCCGCTTTGCGCATGCCTCAGAGAGCATCCGATGCCGGTCGCGTTTGCCCCCCTGTGCAGCGCCGCGGAACGGTTATCCGCCGCATCCCGGGCCGGGCAGACCGCATGCCGTCCGCGCATCCGCTTCGCTTTTCTTCGGCGCGTCCGGACTCTGCCTCGTCTTCCGGAGCCTGCCGCCTTGCGCATGCCTCAGAGAGCACCCGATGCCGGTCGCGTTTGCTCCCTGCACAGCGCCGCAGAACGGTTATCCGCCGCATCCCGGGCCGGGCAGACCGCACCCTTGTACGGCGCGGCATCCGCCGCATCCCCGGCACTCCGCACATATGAATCAAAGCGCCAAAAGGATGATTTCCTCATGCGGAAGCCAAGCCCGCCGCTTCAATCCCGCCGACCGGACAGGCTTCCCGCATCCGCGCTTCCGGCAATCCGACCGGAAGGCATCGCGGCAGCTCCGTCCTCCGCAGGTGTCCGCGAAAATCGCTCTGTGAAGGCGTCTCTCCCCCGGCAAGCCTCGGGCATTGCGGAAAAATCCTCCGCCGCTATGGATATTTCTTCCTCTGTGCCGATGCTCAGACCGGAAGCACGGCGACAAGCGTCCCGTCCCGCACCGAAATCACGGCGTCCCCGCCCCGATACTCATTGCTGACGCCGGTCGGAACGTCCCGGAGCAGAGCGCCGTCCCGCAGGGTATAGGTCAGCCCGGCAATCGTCACGCCGTGCGCATCGCCTCCCTGCGCAAAAAGAGACAGCGTCCCCTGCCGGAGCGAAAACGGAAGATCCTCCGGAAGACGCAGGGAGCCGTTCCGTATGGCTGTCAGCATATATGCCCCGTCATACAGATATCCTCTGCACCCGTTTGCGGCAAGCCATGAAAGGCACTGGATGTTGGCAAGCGTATGGTCAAGCCTGCCGCCCGTTCCTCCGTACAGAAAGAAGGTCGTGCAGCCGCGCTTCATGCCCTCCTTCAGAGCAGCCAGCATATCGGTATCGTCCTTTTTGACGGGCAGCCTCAAAAGCTCCTCGTCCCCGCAGGCGGCGGGAACCGTACCGAGAGAATCAAAGTCCCCGATGATCAGCCCCGGCTTTATGCCGAGCCTGCGCACCGCCGTCAGTCCGGCATCTGCCGCAATTACAGTATCCGCAGCAGCGGGAAGCACGGGAAGGCGCGGCAGCCCGTCCTCTCCCGCGGCATATTCGCCTGCCCCGAAAATAAAGCAAGCCCCGGAAAAACAGGTATTCATGAAGAAAGCTCCTTCCGAAAAGCATGAAAATCGGAATCGTCTGCGGGAAAGCGGAAATTCCGGCTGACGCCTCAGCCTTCTGACGGAAGCGTCATCAGATTGAACAGCGACCAGCCCTCCTCGGCACTGTACGCCGTGATCACACCGCGCGAGCAGGAGGAAACGTACGTATATTCAAAGGGGATCACCAGTCCGCCGGCGGTATCCAGCATTCCACGGACCCCGTCCGCATAGCCGATCACGCCCAAGCCCTGCCGATACGGCTCCGCATAGGTATAAACCGGCTGTGCAATCCATTTGCCCGTGTTGCTCATATAGCCGAAGTACCCGTCCTTCTCCAGCAGAAGGATCCCGTCCGAATACGCGCGGAGCGTATAGCCGTCCGGAATGGGAAACTCCTTCCCGGCAGAATCAAGCAGGATATCCTCGTCATAGGAAGCACTGTACACCGTTTTGGTATAGGAAGCATTCCATATTTTCCGGCAGTCCACCATCACACGTCTGACGCGGACATAGCCGTCGTCAAAATAATAGCTCCCGATTGAATCCGAATCGTTTGACGCGGACGGATAATACCCGTTGTACATCAGCCGGTAATCCCGGTCGGAGCGATAAATCTGCTGTCCGGCAACATTGATCTTCACCGTCCCCTGCCGGTTGATGAACACCAGCACAACGGTCTCCAGCTGTTCACTGTAGATGCCGACCGCAGCCAGCCCGTTCCGGTTGAAGGGATGAGCGAAGAAATACTGCGCCTCCAGAACGACATTCCCCTCGGCATCCCGGTATCCCCACAGCGTCTCCACGGAGGTGGTATAGTACTGCTCCTTTGCGGGGGGAGCCGGGGGCTGCGGTTCATCGGTGCCTGCGGGCTCGGTTTCCGGAATTTCCGGAGGATCGGTCTCTGTCGGGTCGGTTCCCGGAATTTCCGGAGGATCGGTCTCAACCGGATCGGTTCCCGGGATTTCCGGAGGATCGGTCTCAACCGGATCGGTTCCCGGAATTTCCGGAGGATCGGTCTCGACCGGGTCGGTTCCCGGGATTTCCGGGGGATCGGTCTCAACCGGATCGGTTCCGGGCGTTTCGGACGCCCCGTCCCCTTCGCCCGGCTCATCCCCCGCCGGCAAAAACGCGGGCGTCACAGCGCCGGAGGCGGCATACGCGGCAGCCGTATCGGCACTCTCCTCGCTGCCCGGTTCGGGCACAGCATCCGTACCGGTCCCGGGAGAAGGCTCCGGGGTCGGTTCGGGCGGCTGGGTATCCGGTTCCGTCACCGGCTCCGGGTCGGGTTCTGTCACAGGGACCTCCGCGTCGGTTTCAGGCTGCTCCGGCTCCCTCCACGCCAAAGCCTCCTCCGGCGTCATTCCCCCCTCGATCAGCTGCTTCTGCTTCTCCGTAAACTTCTGCCGGTCCGTCACGGCACCGTCCGGCAAACGGTAAAAGACACGCTTCGTCTCCGAATACAGCACCAGGGAAGCATCCAGCTCCGCGCCGTAGTATGCCGGATAGTCAAAATACAGCCCGGTGCCGTCCTTTTCAAGGGAAACAGGGGTCAGTGTCCCGTCCTCCCCGACGGCATAATACGCCCCCTCGACCTCCACGACCGGTCTGTCCTCGCCGTCCCGGCAGTAGGGGAAGCCGACCTTGGGCATATCCTCCCGAAGAAGCGTGCCGTCCGCGCGGTAAAGTCCGCGGCGGTTTCCGTCAAAGGTGAACAGATACCCCATGTACGGGAATATCGCCGGACGGCTCCACGGCGCATTCTGCGTTTCAAGCTGAACGCCCTGACCGGCAGTCTGCACCCGGACCGTATGGCTGACCGTCAGTGTTTCCGCAGAGAAGACTCCGATGCCGGTCAGGTTTCCCGAAAGCCGCACCTGTGCCGCCGTGCAGATTCCCGCATCGTATTTTCCCTGATACAGCGTGCTTCCCCGGTTCAGAAGCTCTCCGGCATCCGCAAAGCTGAAATCATCCGGCTTGACCGGGTGTGTTCCGCCGGTTTCTCCCGCGCCGGAGCTGTCCGCCCCGTTCTGATTGGGACGGCGGGTTTCTTCTCCTGTCTGGTCAGGCTGCTGTGTTCCGCGCGGAATGAAGGCAATATCATAATAGCCCTTATCCCACAAAACAACGCCGCATACCGCGGACAGCGTCAGAAGCAGAGCGGCACAGCGCTGCAATACAGTTCGAAGGTGAAGCATGACAAGGTTCCTTTCTCTTGGATTCAAACGGGTAACATGTGCCTCAAAGAGTCCGCCGGCATCCCGGTTTCCGAAAGCGTCCGATGCGCCGCAGCGGAAGCGCGGCAGACAATTGCGGAAGGCAGAGGCGGAAACCGTCCGGGCAGGCTCCGGACAGGCAGGCAGGAAGGCTTTCCACGTCCGCAGCACGGTTTTGGGCTGTGCGCCGGACCATGTGCTGCGCAGGCGGTGCTCCCGGCAGCGCCTTTCGCGCTTACTTATGGTATTTCCCGTGGTTGATGATCGTAAATGCCCGGTAGATCTGCTCTGCGAGGATCACGCGCATCAGCTGATGCGGAAATGTCATCCGGGAAAAGGACAGGCGCAGGTCGCAGGCGCTCTTGACCTCTGCGGCAAGCCCGTCAGAGCCTCCGATGATAAAGATTACCGAGGAAATACCCCGGGAGGGCAGTGCATCCATAAGCTCTGCCAGCTCCTCGGAGGAGCGCTGGGTCCCCTCAATGCAGAGTGCGATCTTATATGCCTTTGGCGGAAGAGAGGAAAGAAGCTGCTCCTCCCTCACCTCGCGGACGCCGAACCGGCAGAACGCGGAGAGCCTCTTGGCGTATTCCGCCATGGCGTCCCGGAGATACTGCTCATTCAGCGTACCGACACAGTAAATTTCAACGGACAGCAAGGCAATCCTCCTCCGCAGCCGGCTCCCCGGGCTCCGAGCCCTCGGACGCTGCGCCCGATGTCTGCCGCACCTCATCCGGATCCGCACTCTCCTCGCCGGTCAGCATCACATAGCCGTCCGGCTTTGCAGCCACAACCCGGATCGGAGCAGTCAGCCTTCCGGTCACGGCGTCCAGCGCCATCTGCGGCGTATTGTTCTCCGCACTGATGTGCGCAAGCATGACATTCTCTGTGCCGTTCTCGGCAAGATATGCCACACAGGCGGCGCATTCATCGTTGGACAGATGCCCGTGCACGGACTGGATACGCTTCTTGAGCGGGCGGGGATAGGTCTGGTTGTTCGCCAGCATTTCCGTGTCATGATTGCATTCCAGAATCACATTGCGGCAGCCCACCAGCTCCTCCAGAACCCTTTTTGTCACGGTGCCCAGGTCTGTCGCCACCGCACAGGAATCCCCGTCGGCGCCGGTCACGCGGTAGCCGACGCAGGCTGCGCTGTCATGCGGAAGAACAAACGACCGCACGGTCAGATACGGCACATTTTCGGAATACAGCAAAGGATGCACCGTGATGCAGGAGGTCAGCGGCTCCACCGTATGAAGCTTCCGCGCGGAAGGCTCGGTAAAATGGATCGGAATACCGAATTTTTTGGCGATGGAGGAAATGCCCCTGATGTGATCGGTATGCTCATGCGTAATAAAAACGGCGCTGATATGATTGAAATCCGTGCCGAGCTTGCCGAGCTCCCTGCTGATTGCAGCCACGCTGGCACCGGCATCGATCAGGATACCGACGCCGTGGCAGGAAATATAGGTACAGTTTCCGCCCGACCCGGAAAACAGACTGTACACCGAAAGCTTACTGCGGTTCATTCAAAAATCCTTTCCGAAACGAATTCCGGTCCGCGCAGCCGAATGCCGTGCGCACGTATGCCGGAATGGGTTAAATAGTTGTGAAAGGTCACCCTTTCGGATTCATTGCAGGTCACGGTGCCTGCCCCTTAAGCCGTTCGGAACGAAGCATCCCGTTCCGCAGCGCAGTTCCGGCACAGCCCCGGTTAAAGGGCGGCGGAAGGCGGATGAACGGCAACGGCAGCCGGGTCCTCACTGCCCCGCACGGGCAGCGTTCTCCGGCGCATCAGAAAATATCATAGCTGCCGTCCTGAACGGAGAGGATGATCACATCCAGAAAGACCGCAGCCATGAGCGCAAACAGCGGAATCAAAAGCTTTTTCGCCGTTTTCCGCCGCTTTTTCAGCTTTTCAAGATATTTTGCCTTTCTTGCTCCATCCCAGTCCGCAGGCAGCGCGTCCTCCTCCGGAAGCGGCTCTCTGCGGGAAAAGCCGCCGTTTAACAGAACATAGGCTCCCGCCAGAATGCCGACCGCAATCGGATACAGATAGGCGTGAATCATCAGATGCAGCGCATTGCAGAGCTGGTATACCCCGATCGCGGCGGCAGTCCAGACAAGAACCCGCAGCGCGAGCCTCCAGTTAAACCGTTTCCACGCGGTCTTCAGCTGGTCTGCGGCTTCCCTGCCTGCTTTTTCGGATGATTTTCTGTCATAATGCTTCATGGATCGGATTTCCTTTCTGATATGATCTCCCGCCGCAGCATCGGGACCGCGCCGCACACCGCTTTCCCGCCGTATCGGCAGAGAGCATTCACGAAAACAGTCCTGTGCAGGAGCATTTCTCCCGCCGCAGCTGTGTTTTTGCGCCCGGGCAGCGCATCCGGAGACCGCGCCGCCCCGTTTCCCGGTCGGGCAGTCCGGTCCCGGCATTTGATCGGTCCCGGCGGCTTACCGGTCGGGTCAGGCGGCGTTTTATCAATCCCGGCAGCTTACCGGTCGGTCTCAAGGTCCCCTCCGCGCAGCGCCGTCAGCCCCGCGCGCAGCGCCTCTGCAGCAAGGCGCTTCTCCTCCGGTGTTCCGTTCTCAAGCTTCGGCAAAAGCCTCCGGTAAAACGCACCGATGATCGTCTGATCCTCCTCCAGAGCCTCCCGGTTCAGGAGAGGAAGCGTTTGGTCCGCAAGCGTCAGGGCGTACAGTCCTTCCCCGCAGGCGGCAAGCCATTCACCCGGTGCCGGAAAATCAGCCGGGACGCTTCCCGTCAGAGTCAGCCGCAGCGATGTGTCGGAGCCGAACTTTTTCTCTCCGAGCAGCGCCCTCACCCGATTCTCCGCATCATACCGGTCGGTCACGCCGGTCAGGTCAAGCGATGCCGTTTCATACCGGCGCCTTGAAAACCGGATTCCGCGGCACCTGGCAAAAAACGTCCCGTCGGTTTTGGATGCCTCGACCTCAATCGCGCCCTTATAGCCGGTCTCCCCGAAGTCTCTTCCCTCCAGGCAGCCGGAATAGCCGTAGTAAGTATCCCCCGATCTTTGAATCCCGTCCGAATTGTGTACATGCCCGAGCGCCGCATAGTCAAAGCCGCAGGAGCGGAACCATCCCGGCGGAATCGGACAGGAGCGGGATTCCGGTGACAGGATATCCCCGTGTGCGCAGACCAGATTGATCCGGTCCGGACGGTCGGGGCGGCGCGCCGCAAGCGGAAACGATGCAAGCGACGGCGATGTAAATGCATAACCGTACACATCGGCTCCCAGGTCGTCAAAGCGGAAAACAGAAGGCTCCTCCGAGCCGAAAATATAGACATTGGACGGGAAACGGATGCGGGCATACACGCTGTTCGGCGTATACGGATCGTGGTTCCCCGGAGAAATGACAAATTTACAGGAGGGAAAGGAGGAGAATTCATGCAGCAGCAGCTCCACTGTCTCCTTTGTCACAAATTCGGTATCGAACAGATCGCCCGCCATCAGCATGAGCCTTATGCCGTTGGTCCTTGCATACAGCATCATGGAAGAAAAGACGCCGCGCAGCTCATTCCGCCGGACAGCGGAGGTTCCCGGATTGCCGGTCCGGAAAGGACTGTCCAGATGCAGATCGGCGCAGTGAAGAAATTTCAGCATATCCGAAAGCACAGCCCCCGCCGGAGCAGGAGCGTTTTCTCCTTTTTTGCAGAGAGCGGAGGACAGGTCTGCATGCAGCCGCTCTTTTTTTACATTATACAGGAATATCTGTTTTTTTTCAATGGTTTTGCGAAATAGTTCTTTTAATGTTTTCACTTTTGTGATATAATACATACAGAAAGCCTTGCTGCGCAAGTCTTTGCCGGGACCTCCGTCCCGCCTGATGCGCCAAAGGCGCATGTGTTCCTTGATGGACGGCGCAAAAATGCCTGTGCAAGCACGCATTTTTGCTTGTGATAAAATACACACAGAAAGCCTTGCTGCGCAGAGCTTTTCCCGGAGTGGTAAAATCCCGCCGCTGCGCGCCGTGTCCGCGCTCCAAGTGCGGCTGCGCGATTGACGGCTTCGCAAACATGTCCGTGCAGGCACACTTTTTCGCCTGCGGCATCACACGCCCCCCTTCCGGTCTCAGACACAGCCGGCAGCAGCCGGCGCCGGACAAAATCATATCTGAAAAATCAAAAAATCAATACGAAAGGACAATGCTTCGCCCTGCGAAGCGGAATCAACCATATGGCAGGCTACAGAAAAGACAGAATCAACGAAGAGTTGGTACGCGAGGTTTCCGCAATCCTGCGCACCGTAAAGGACCCGCGCGTATCCTCCGCCTTCGTCAGCATCACGGCAGCAAGCTGCTCACCGGATTTAAAGTACGCGAAAATCTACTACTCGTTCCTGAGCAAGAAATACACCGAAAAGGACGTGCGCGACGGACTGAAGAGCGCCTCCGGCTATATCCGCTCCTGCATCGCAAAGCAGATGAACATGCGGATCACCCCGGAGCTGACATTTGTCTATGACACCTCCCTTCAGCAGGGCGCGCACATCAACGAGCTTCTGCGCTCCGTCGGTCTGACCGGCGAAGGCGAAAAGCCCGGGCAGAAGGAGTAAGCCTCCCCGGAAGAAGCAGTCCGGAAGACGGCAGCCTCCCTTCCGGCGGCAATTCTCCGGAACTGACCGCGCCCGATCCGGCAGAGCCTCTGACGGATACCCCCGGAGCGCAGGGCACCGCAGGCAGCGATCCCGCTCCGGAATGCAAAAAGCGCCGCAGCCTGCGGCACATCAAGGAAAGGATACCGTTTCATCATGGAACAGCCATATTTCAACAACGCGGCGCCGGAGCAGCTTGTCCGGGCGCTGACCGGTGCGGAGCGCATTCTCCTGCTCTGCCACCGCCGTCCGGACGGGGACACCGTCGGCTCCGCATTCGGACTGAAGTTCATGCTGGAGGCATGCTCCTCCTGCCGGGTGTCGGTGCGGTGTGCCGATCCGATGCCGGAGCGGCTCTCGTTTCTGGCGGGAGGGCTTCCGTTTGACGGGCGGCAGGATCAAGAGCCGGAGCTGATTGCCGCAATCGATGTCGCAGCTCCCTCCATGCTCGGTGCGCTCCGCGAAGAAACAGAGGGAAAGATCGGCATAAAGATCGACCATCACATCATGGGGGACCCCTTCGGCAGCCTGCGCTATACAGATGCGGACGCCGCGGCGTGCGGAGAAATCGTTTATGAGCTCTGCCTGCTTCTGGAAAAGGAAACCGGTGTCCGGATACCGCAGGAGACGCTCCGCGCACTGTACGGCGCCCTCGTATCGGACACCGGAGGCTTCCGCTACAGCAATACGACAGCCCGGACGCTCCGGATCGCCGCCGACCTTATGGAACGGGGCGCAGACGCAGCCTCCGTATGCCATCTGCTGTTTGAAAGCAGAAGCCCGGGAGAGGTCCGTGCCGTCCGGACGGCATATGCGCTTCTGCATGAGAAGGCGGGCGGCAGGATCGCTTTGATCAACTTAACCAATGCGGACCGGACGGAAAACCGCCTGTGCGAGGAGGACCTCGGAGAGCTCGCCTCTCTGCCGCGCGAAATACGCGGCGTGGAGGTCGGCATTTTCATCCGGCAGAACGAGCAGGACCCCTTCCGCTTCAAGCTGTCCGTCCGGACAGGCGAGGGCGTGGCAGCCAACGAAATCTGCGCAGCCTTCGGCGGAGGCGGACATATCCGCGCTGCCGGTGCGGAGCTTTCCGCAAAATCCCCCGAAGAAGCGGAGGAAAAGGTCCTGGGGGCAGTCTTCCGCGCAGCGCCCGCGCTTCTTGGCACCGGGCAGTGACCGCATAAAGCCCGTCCGCGGAGCCCCGGCATGCGGCTTCCCTCCCCCCCGGCTCCGCGCCGCAGAGCCGCCGCAAAGGTCCCGGTCCCGTCCGCCCGCTCCGGCTTTCGGGACGGAAGGCATCCGTTTCAGGGCGGAGCTTCCTTACAGAAAACGGCACTTTTTCCATATCGGAGCGCTTTCTTCAGCCCGTTTCCGCGGAAATTGCGGGAATTGTAACAAAAATGAAAATATTTACATAAATCCCTTGTATGAAGCCGCAGTTTGGGATAAAATGAACGATGGCAATAAAGAATTTTAAAATAAAAGGAGATCTTACAGTATGGCAGTAAAAGTAGCGATTAACGGTTTTGGCCGTATCGGTCGTCTGGCGTTCAGACAGATGTTTGACGCGGAGGGCTATGAAGTAGTAGCGATCAACGATCTGACCAGCCCCAAGATGCTGGCTCATCTTCTGAAGTATGATTCCGCACAGGGCAACTATCTGAATCAGGGACACACCGTCACCTCCAAGGAGCCGGTTATGTCCGAGGATGGCAAGACCGTTGTAACGCCCGGCTCCATCACGGTTGACGGCAAGGAAATCACCATCTATGTCGAGAAGGACGCAAAGAACTGCCCGTGGGGCAAGCTCGGCGTGGACGTTGTTCTGGAATGCACCGGCTTCTACACCTCCAAGGAAAAGTCCATGGCGCACATCGTTGCAGGCGCAAAGAAGGTCGTTATTTCCGCTCCGGCAGGCAAGGACCTGAAGACCATCGTTTACAACGTCAACCATGAGACGCTGACCGCTGACGATCAGATCATTTCCGCAGCCTCCTGCACCACGAACTGCCTGGCTCCGATGGCAAAGGCGCTCAACGACTACGCTCCGATCCAGTCCGGCATTATGACCACCGTTCATGCATACACCGGCGACCAGATGATTCTGGACGGTCCGCACAGAAAGGGTGACCTCCGCCGTGCACGTGCAGGCGCAGAGAACATCGTTCCGAACTCCACCGGCGCCGCAAAGGCAATCGGTCTGGTAATTCCGGAGCTGAACGGCAAGCTGATCGGTTCCGCACAGCGCGTTCCGGTTAAGACCGGCTCCACCACCATTCTGGTCGCAGTCGTCAAGGGCAAGGACGTCACCGTGGATTCCGTCAACGCCGCCATGAAGGCTGCCGCAACCGAGTCCTTCGGCTACAACACCGAGGAGATCGTTTCCTCCGATGTCATCGGAAGCCGCTTCGGCTCCATTTTCGATGCAACCCAGACCATGGTTGCAAAGATCGATGACGACACCTATCAGGTGCAGGTTGTCGCATGGTACGATAACGAAAACTCCTACACCTCCCAGATGGTCCGCACCATCAAGTATTTCGCTGAAATCTGATTCCCCCGGAGATTGCCCGGTCCGGAAGCGCTCTGCGCCCCGGCAAAAGGGCAGCAGGGCATCGCACAGCCGATGCGGAAAGCCGAAAGGTCTTCCGGTACCCGAAATAAGCAATCAGAAAATGCCGTTTTGCGCCATGCGCTCCGGAGGTCCGCTTCCGGGGCGCCCGCAGGCGGCGTTTTTTGTGTTCGCAGAACCTCCGGACGTCCGCGCGCCGCGCTCAAAAATTTTGCCGCATACCCGCAAACGGCGTTTTTCGTATCCGCCGCCCCACATCCGCAGAGTGCCGGCGCGCTGCTCTCTGGGAATTCCCCCACGCGGACCACAGCGCCCGGCAGAAAGCCCCCCGACCGCAAAAAAAGAACACCGACGGTATCCACACGATCTTAACGGGAGCATCCCCGCCGTGCGAACCGCAGGCGGCGTTTTTTGTGTTTGCAGAACCTCCGGACGTCCGCGCGCCGCGCTCAAAAATTTTGCCGCATAACCGCAAACGGCGTTTTTCGTATCCGCCGCCCCATATCGCAGGGCGTCCGCATGCCGCTCTCCGGGAATTCCCCCACGCGGACCACAGCGCCCGGCAGAAAGCCCCCCGACCGCAAAAAAAGAACACCGACGGTATCCGCATGACCTTGACGGGAGCAGCCCGACCATCCGGCGGTGCTCGCCCTGCCCGCGGTCCGCAGCCGGAATGAACGGCTCATTTTTGTGAAATCTGCATAGATGTCACAACAAAACAGGCTGTCGAAAGAATTCTATTGACAAAAAAGTCACGGTATGGTATTTTAATTATACGTAGCATATCATAGGTCGGTCTGCGCAGGAGTCGGGCGCACCGTGTGAAAAACGCTTTTCTGCGAAGCTTTTTCGGGCAGCTCCCACGGAACCCGCGCCGGACCGTATCAGTGCCGTACATTGGGAGGAAAACAGAAACAACATGAAAAAATCAAAACGCGTCAGGCTTGCAGCGGGGATGCTGCTTTTGTCCATGGCGATCGCGCCGCTTGCGGGATGCAGAAATACCGGCACCAATCCCGCCGGATCGGGCGATGGGACCGATGCCGGAGCGGACGGCATCCGTCTGATCGAAAACGGTGCCGCCGTATATACCATCGTGCGCGGCGACAACTGCTCCACAGAGGAAAAGGAAGCGGCGATCAAGCTGAAAAAGAGCTTTCTGGAGCTGACCGGCACGGAGATCGGCATCACCACCGACTGGGAGGAAAAGGGCGTAGACTATTCCGACAGATATGAGATTCTTGTCGGCAGCACGAACCGCGCCGAATCCTCCAAAGCCGTCGAAGGGCTGGACAAGCTGGACTTCGTCATTTGCGAGGACGGAAAAAAGATCGTCATCTGCGGCGGCTCTCCGTATTCCATCGGAAAAGCGGTCAACGCCTTCATTGCCGCCTATCTGGAGGGAAAGAGCGCTGAAACGGCGGTCATCCCCACAGGTCTCCGTTACGTATACAAGCGGTCGGAGCACCCAAAGACAACGACGCTTGACGCCGACAAGATCTATACGCCGAAAAACCTCTCTATCCTGACGAATCCGTCCAATCTGGATAAGGAGTACATTTACAAAAACACCGCTGCCTCGGTTGCCGACATCCGCTTTGTGGACGGTACGGCAGAGCTGATTTACCGCTTTGACATTTCTGGAATGGCAAAGCCGAAGGTCACGCTCTCCATGCGGCAGTCCTATGTCGTGGAGGTTGCCGAGATTCCGGGGGAATACAGGCTGGTCACAAACGCTTCAAGCGGTGCAGAGCAGAGAAACATCGAAATCGACCCCTATGCCTATGACATTTATGACACCCTGTTCATCCGCCTGACCGACCCCACGCCGGAGGACGGCGGAGGCGCGGCAATTTCCTCTATTCTGATATCTTACTATGAAGAAGGAGACGGGACGGACAATCCGTATTACCTCACCGCAGATATGAAAACCATCGTCGAACAGCTTTCACGCAGCGAAAAGAAAACGCCGGTCAACGGGTATGCCATTCATGAGGACGGCGGCATGATCTACAATGCCGTTTCCAGAGATCAGAAGGACCGGCTGAACAAATACGACGGCGCGGACACCTATACCGGCACAATCACGCTGGACGGCTCCGAGCTGACCTATCAGATCCCGAAAAACGTCACTGCCTATGACTGCGTTCCGATCCGCTATACGCTGAAGTCGGACAGAGCGGTCACCTCCAACTCTCCCCTGCACATCTCCGCCACCGCGCAGGAGGACCGGGACAGAGAAAAGGGCAAGCTCTATTACGACCTGAACCTGCCGGGCACGGTTGACGTCACCTTCACCTATGACGGCTATGTCACGACCGACAGTGCGCAGGCGGACAGACCGTTCCACTCACTTGACTTCAAGTCGGACAAGATCGCCCAGAAATACCCCGCCTTCGGCACAATGCCGCTGCGCCGCTCCGGCACGGTTCAGAAGGCAACCTACACCTGGTTCAAATTCACCTATACAAATACGGGAAACACCGTGCTTGACGGAGACGGAAACGGAACCTTCTGCTTCCAGCCGCTGCTCTATAAAAAGAACGACGGAAGATGGGAGCAGGTCTCCGAGCCCTCCAACCTGATGTACCGGATCGTGGACGAGGTATACCCGGGCGAAAGCGGCACCCTGTGGGTGATCTTCCAGTATGACGGCATGCCCGCGGGAGACTATTACATCAAGATCAACGGACTGGTCCGCAATGAAATCGACAATCCGGAAAATTACGGAAGAACCATCTGGTACGGCGAAAATGCCACCGTTTCGGAATTCCATTTCCAGGTTGCCGATCAGGCAAAGCAGACCGAGCCGGAGGAAATCAAAAAGACTACCCGGAGAGTCGCACGCAACAAGTGGCTGCATACCTATGAGGAATTCCAGTCCTCCTATGAGTCGTGGATGAAGATGGACGCCGGCGAAACGGTGTCCGGCACCATGTATCTGCAATGCGCCCCCTGGTGCAATCAGGTGGTGCTGAAGCTCATCTCCGGAGACAGCAACAAAATGCAGGCGGTTTCGATCCCGGTTTCCGTGGAAAGCGAATCGCTGAAGGTGGAATTCAATCCGGACAACCTCAATTATGTGGTTCTGGAGGACGGGACGCGCTTCCCGGCAATCATGACGCAGTCCATGGCAGACATGCGGATCAACGTCTCGCAGAGCCCGGATACCAAGCGCGATATCGTGAAATATCTGGCTGAAATGAAGGACCTCGGCATCAATGTGGTCAACACCACTGCCGGCTTTGCCTATGACAACGACGGAAACGGCGGAAACGCCTTCAGCTTTGCTTCCGACGTCATGCGCCTGCTCGGACTGAAGATGGAGGGCTTCGTCAGCTATCCGTATACGAATCCTTCCAATATCACAACGGCAAATTCGATCTCCGGTCTGGGTCTGCCTGCGGGCGGAAACGGCTCCGAATCGCTCGGAAGAGCCAACGGCATCATGGCAAAGTATCAGTTCCTGCGCTGGGGCGACAATTACTGGATCGCCGACGGGCACACCATCCTCTCGGTTGAGCATACGCGCGGCGGAACGGGAATCACCACGGAAACCAGGACCTCCGCAAATATGCGCGACTCCATGGACGGCGAATCCAAGGGCAACTTCATCGTATTCTGCCGCAGCCTCTACGGAACGATCGAAGCACTGAACGAGGCATGGGGCTCCTCCTACTCCTCCTTCTATGAAATTGATCCCGTGGCAGACTCCGACAACAGAAGGGGCGTCTTCCGGAGCTGGTCCCGCGCGCTTGCCGACCTCGACTCCTATCGCACGATGGAGCGCGTGTACAGCTACCGCACGCTCCTGCAGGAAGCCTCCGAGGTCATTCCGAACGCCCGGCTTGACGTCCGTCTGGAGGGCAGCCACTGGTTCGGAAAGGTCACGGCAGACACGGACAACATCCATTACCGCCATGTTTACTACGATCAGCGCAGCAACGCAATTATTCCGGAAATCCTCGGCTCCTCCGGCACGGTTTACTGCTATTCCGCCTATATCTGGGATGCATACCGTCCGACCGAGGTCGCATATCTCACCAAGACCTCTCTGGAAAACGGCGTGGTTGCCGCAAACCTCCCGCTCTTCAACCGCATGAGAGACGTTGCAATCAACGCAAAGTACGGTCAGGATTATACCTATCAGTACAACCTCAGCGGAAAAGACACCAAGGGCGTTCAGATCAATACCACGATTTCCCTGTATGAATGGTGGAAGGCAACCTATGAAAACGGCGGCGTTCCCGGAATTCTCTGGAGCGACTGGCTCTGCGACGGCTATGCAACCGCAACACAGCGCCGCGAGATTCAGTTCTTCGTCGGAAAGCTGACCGAAGCGCTTCAGACCGAAGAAGGAAAGAAGTGGGCAACGGAATTTGATTACGATGACTCCGTTCTGAAGAACTCCAAGGGCGTTTACAGCTACGATAAGACGTTTGTTCAGAACGCAATCGACGAATACTACGCTTCCAAATCCAAATAAGCGCATACCCGGCGGGGATATGCTTCGGCAGCATGCTGCCGGCATATCCCCGCCTTTTCGTATGGCGTCATCCCGCGCGGCTGAATGCGGGCAAACGCACGTCGGCTCCGCCCTCCTGCGGCTCCCGCCCGACAACGCGGGCTTTCCCGGTCAAAGCCCCGGACATCCGGCTTTAAGAGCGCCCCGGTCCGCGCACAAAATCCGCAGAATACACCGCATACCCGGCGTCGGCTTTGCCGGATACTGTGCGCACATGCGAAGGCTGATTCGAAACGGCACGCCGGGGCAGGCGCAAGCCTGCGGGGATTCCCCGTGCGGCGTAGGATGTGCGGGCATTGCTTCCTTCCGTCCGGGCTGCCGCCTGAGAAGTCTGCCGTTCGCACCCAAACCCGCCGAATACTCCGCCTCCCCGGCGCCGGCTTTGCCGGATACTGTGCGCACATGCGAAGGCTGATTCGAAACGGCACGCCGGGGCAGGCGCAAGCCTGCGGGGATTCCCCGTGCGGCGTAGGATGTGCGGGCATTGCTTCCTTCCGTCCGGGCTGCCGCGCGGAAGCCTGCCATCCGCGCACGCTCCCCGTTCCGCAGCCTGTACGCCGAAGGCACGGCAGAGCGGCTTGTGTTTTGCGCTGTCCGGTGAAAGAGTCCGCCGGAAATAGGAAATACTCTTGACAAAGCAGCGAAATCTGCTATAATGTTTTATAGGTTAACAGTGTTAACAAGGAGGCTTGCGGCACATGGTATCAAAAATCATGCTGGAACGCGGCACAAAGCGTTCGGTCATACGCGAAATCTTCGAATACGGGCGCGCACGGAAGGCGGAAATCGGTGCGGAAAACGTGTTTGATTTCAGTTTGGGAAATCCGAGTGTTCCCGCCCCGGAGGAGGTCACCCGGGAGCTGACACGGCTTATCTCCTCCTGTGATCCGGCAGAGCTGCACGGCTATACCTCTGCGCCCGGCGCACCGGCGGTCCGTGAGGCTGTTGCGGCATATGTCCGGAAGGAATACGGCTTCCCTGCCGATGCAGAGCTGATCTATATGACAGCCGGCGCCGCTGCGGCTTTGACAACCGCCTTCACCGCCATTCTGTCTCCCGGCGAAGAGGTCGCGGTCTGCGCTCCGTTCTTCCCGGAATACCGGGTCTTCGCGGAGCAGTGCGGCGCCCGCCTTGTCACCGTCCCGTCCGAGCCGCTGCACTTCCAGATCGACTTTGACGCGCTGGAGCGCGCATTCACGCCGCACACGCACATCATGCTGGTCAACTCGCCGAACAACCCCTCCGGAGCCGTTTTGACCGAGGACACCGTCCGCACGCTCGCTGCGTTCCTCCGGCGCAAGGAGGCGGAATACGGACACGAAATCTATCTGCTTTCGGACGAGCCGTACCGCGAGCTGGTTTACGGAGACAAAAACGTCCCGTACCTGCCGCTCTATTATGATAATACCCTGGTATGCTACTCCTTCAGCAAATCGCTTTCTCTGCCGGGAGAGCGGATCGGCTATCTGTTGGTATCTCCCCGGGCAAAGGATGCAAAACAGGTATTCGCTGCAATCTGCGGCGCCGGGCGCTCCCTCGGATACGTCTGCGCTCCCGCGCTGTTTCAGTACCTGATCCCCGCCTGCCTCGGAAAAACCGCCGACCTTTCCGTATATCGGGAAAACAGAACGCTCCTGTACGACGGTTTGACTGCGTGCGGCTATTCCTGCGTTCCGCCGGACGGCGCGTTTTATCTGTTCGTCAGGGCGCCGGAGCCGGACGCCGCAGCGTTCTGCGAGCGTGCAAAGAAGTTTGAGCTTCTTCTGGTTCCGGGGGACGATTTCGGAATGCCGGGGTATGTGCGCATCGCCTACTGTGTGAAAACCGAGCAGATCCGGCGCTCCCTGCCTGCCTTCCGGGCGCTTGCGGAGTCGTACCGCTGACCGCAGCGGGGGAAAGAAGCGGAAAAGAAACCCTCGTCGAGGTTTTCGCCGGACACAGCGCCGCAAAAGCCGGCAGTCAGCGCCGAAGGGACGCCCGATGCAGCCCCCCGCCCGCAGAACATCCGGGTCCGGCACCCGGTCCGTCCGGATCCGGACAAGGCATCCATGCACCAAGCGTCACGGACGCAGCAGGAACGCTTCTCCATCGGAAAGCAGTGCCGACAGGTGCCCGATGCGGCGCTCCGCGCGGCGGAACATCCGCCCGGCGCCCGGTCCGACCGGACGCGCAAAGCCCGACAGTCAAAAGTCACGGGCTGCGGCACGGGAGAGCAGTGCCGAAAAGCACCCTGTGCAGCATATCCGACAGCTGGAAGACTGTCAGAATAAAAATGCAAAAAAAATCCGGGCAGGGCAGCAGATGGCTCCATGTCAAACGGCAGCCTCCCGGCGCAAAGAGCATCGCAAAAAAATCAATGCCGGGCTTGCGGCACAGCCGGCAGGCATACAGGGGGACATCGGAGCAAAATTTCCCGGCTGCCTCCCGGGAAAAATCCGTTTGCCGCATGCATATCGGCTCTCTGCTCCGGATGAGAGCGCATCCCGGCAAAACAGCCGAAGCGCCGGGCAAGCGTCCGGAACGCCACGGAAAAGGCGCCAGCCCTCCGAAAAGGGCAGGGCAGACATCGTGCCATCCGGCAGCCCGGTTGTCTAAGAAGCGGCAAGCCAACCGAAAAAGAGCCTCCGAACGCATCCCCGTACAGTGCGGCTGTCATGCTTGCCCTTCAGCCCTCGTTTCCGCGGCAGTACAGCTCGGTTCTGCCGAAAGCCGTTCCGCTGCGCCTGCCGGCTTGGCCGAAGTTCCCGCAGCCTCCCGGCAGAAGCCGCCTCCGCCCATGCATTTTCAGCGGGTGCGCATTCCCGCAGAACTATACCGATCCGAAAAACCGAAAAGAAGGAAAAGACCGACATGAATCAACTGGAAAAAGCCCGCGCAATCATCAACGAAGCCGATGCGGAAATCGCAAGGCAGTTCACCCGCCGCATGGAGGCTTCCCGGCTGGTTGCCGCCTATAAAAAAGAACACGCCCTTCCCGTAACCGATCCCGTGCGGGAGGAGGAGGTGCTCCGCCGCAGTGCTTCGGCTGTAGAGGACCCGGAAATCCGGTCCTATTACATACAGCTGCAAAAGGAGGTCATGGCGCTCTCCAGAAGCTATCAGACAAAGCTTTTGACCGGAATGCGGGTCGCATACAGCGGCACCGAGGGAGCCTTTGCCCACATTGCGGCAGGAAGGATCTTTCCGTCCGCACAGAGAATCGCCTTCGGCGGCTTTGCGGAGGCATACCGTGCGGTGGAGGAGGGCAGCTGCGACTGTGCGGTGCTCCCGCTGGAAAACAGCTATGCCGGAGAGGTCGGGCAGGTCACGGACCTCATGTTTCAGGGCTCTCTGTACGTCAACGGCATCTATGAGCTGAAAATCATGCAGGACCTGATCGGACTCCCCGGCACGGCGCTCGGCGACATCAAAACGGTGATCAGCCATCCGCAGGCGCTGAGCCAATGCGCACCGTTTATCCGGAAAAACGGGCTTCGCGAGGTGCCGTACGCCAACACCGCAACGGCAGCCCGGAAGGTCAAAACGGACGGCGACCCCTCCGTGGCTGCAATCGCCAGCGGGGAAACGGCAAAGCTGTACGGTCTGTCCGTTCTGGCAGAGGGCATCAACGAAAGCGGCTTCAACACCACGCGCTTTGCGGTTTTTTCGAGAGTGCAGGCAGAGCCGGCGCTGTCCGCCATGGAATCGCGGTTCATTTTGGTCTTTACCGTCAGAAACCAGGCGGGGTCCCTTGCGGAGGCGGTCAATATCATCGGCAGACACGGCTTTAACATGCGGACGCTCCGCAGCCGTCCGATGAAGGACCTGCCGTGGGAATATTATTTCTATGTCGAAGCGGAGGGCTGTCTCCGCAGCGCGGAGGGCGACGCCATGCTGCGGGAGCTTGCCGGCTGCTGCGACCGTCTGAAGCCTGCCGGAACCTATCGGCGGCATGCCGAGATCGGATGAATGAAGCAAAGCCGGCGCCTCTTTCGGAGGCTTCCGGTCAAATCAGTCTATATGCCCGGAGAACAACCGGAAACGGAAAGGACGGATCACCATGGAACTGAACATGGAGCTCGGAGCGGACAGCTATGCCATCACGGTGCGGCGCGGCGCTCTGAAGGATGCGGGAACGCTTTTTTCCCTTGACCGAAAGGTGCTGATCGTCACGGACAGCGGCGTCCCTGCCGAATATGCCGAAGCAGTCGCGGCATGCGCATCGGCTCCGGTCATTGTCACGATTCCCGCGGGGGAGAGCAGCAAAAGTCTGGAGCAGTTTGCCGCCTTGGAGGAAAAAATGACCTCGCTCCGGTTCACAAGAGGAGACTGTGCCGTGGCGGTAGGCGGCGGCGTTGTAGGGGACCTTTGCGGCTTTGCGGCGGCATGCTATATGCGGGGCATTGATTTTTACAACGTCCCGACCACACTTCTGTCTCAGGTCGATTCCTCCATCGGCGGGAAAACGGCAATCGACTTCGGCGGCTATAAAAACATTGTCGGTGCCTTCAAGCAGCCGCGCCGCGTGCTGATCGACCCGGAGGTGCTCCGGACGCTTCCGCCGCGCCAGGTTGCAAACGGCATGGCGGAAAGCGTCAAAATGGCGCTGACCTCCGATGCCGCGCTGTTTTCCCTGTTTGAAGCGGAGAATCCGGAGGAGCACCTTGACGAAATTATACTAAGCTCCCTGAAAATCAAAAAAGCGGTCGTCGAGCAGGATGTCAGGGAGTCGGGGCTGCGCCGCGTGCTGAACTTCGGACATACCATCGGACACGGAATCGAAAGCGCATCCGGGCTTCTGCACGGCGAATGCGTGGCGATCGGCATGCTTCCCATGTGTGAAAAGCCGGTGAGAGAACGGCTCCGGCGCGTCCTTGAGCGGCTGGGACTGCCGACCGGGCTCCCCTGTGCGCCGGAGGCTGTCTGGGAAGCGGTTGCGCACGACAAAAAGAGCTCCTCCCCCGGCGTGACGGCGGTTCTGTGCAGAGAGCCGGGCAGCTTTGTACTGCAAAGCATGACGGTTGAGGCGCTGAAGGAACGTTTTGCGGACTGCTTCGGGCTTTAAAGAAGGGTTCTGCCGCATGCAGTCCGATCCCGGTCCGCACGGGCAGCAGAAGCCGGCGCCGCTCCTCCGCTTTGCAGCAAGGCACGCGCCGGATGAGCGGTCAACTCCGGCGTTTCATCATACAACCGGGACTGCGCGGCGGCTTGCAGCATACCGGTGCGGCAGCCGGGCGGAATTCCAGCCCCGATTATAAGCGGAGCGGGAAAAGCATGCCAGCCGGCATCCGGCAAACACAGAAAAGCAGCATCCCCCGAGCCGCTCCCGGCTTTTCATCGCGGTCCGGGAACCGGCAGCGTCTCAGGGCAGCCTCCGCCGGACGGAATTCCGTCCCCGATATGACCTCTTTGCTCCGGGATGCGGCACACCGCATCTCCCCTTGCGTATTCCGAAAATCAATTCCTTGGAGGATATCAGAGTTATGAAAAACACATTCGGCTCCAGCGTTGCGGTCACACTCTGCGGCGAAAGCCACGGAGGCTCGGTCAGCGCGGTCATCGACGGACTTGCCCCCGGCATTCCGGTTGATGAGGACAGGCTCCGCCGCTGGCTATCGCTCCGCAGACCTGCCGGCAGTATTTCCACCGCGCGGGTAGAGCAGGACCCGTTTGTTCTGGAAAGCGGCGTTTACCGCGGCAAAACGACCGGAACTCCGATCCTGATCCGCATTCCGAACGAAAATATCAACGATGCGGACTATGAAAGGCAAAGCACGCTGGCACGTCCGGGACACGCCGACCTCACGGCGCAGATGAAGTACCACGGCTGGCAGGATGCACGGGGAGGCGGTCATTTCTCCGGCAGACTGACGGCAGCCCTGACCGCGGCGGGCGCCATTGCCGCAGGCGCTCTGGAGGAAAAGGGAATCCGGATCGGCTCACACATTCTTCAGCTTGCCCATGTCCGGGACCGCGCTTTCTCCGAAGACGAGACGGCTTTGACAGACGAGCTGAAGCGTCTGGCAGATACCCCCTTTGCAGTGCTGGAGCCTGCCGCAAGGGACCGCATGACAGCGGAAATTCTCGCGGCAAAAAAGGACGGCGACAGCGTGGGGGGCATTCTGGAAACCGCCGTAACCGGGATCCCGGCCGGAGTCGGCGAGCCGTGGTTCGACACGGTAGAGGGGCTTCTGGCGCACGCCATGTTCTCGGTCCCGGCAGTGAAGGGAATTGAATTCGGCGCCGGTTTCCGGATGGCGGAGCTGCGCGGCAGTCAGGCAAACGATGCTTTCCGGATGCGCGGCGGACGCGCGGTAACCGTCACCAATCATAACGGCGGCATCAACGGCGGCATTACAAACGGAATGCCGATTCTCTTCCGCACCGCAGTCAAGCCCACGCCGTCCGTCTTTCTGCCGCAGGAGACCGTGGATCTTTCGGCGGGGGCAAATGCCGTTCTGTCCCTGACCGGCAGGCACGATCCGGCGATCATTCACCGGGCAAGAATCGTCTGCGACAGTGTGACCGCGCTGGTGATCTGCGATCTTCTGGCGCTGCGGTTCGGCACGGACTTTCTCGCGCCCGGCAGCCCGTAAGTCCCAGGCAATACAGGCGGCAGGCATTTGGAAGCCGCGAGGCTCGGCGCATGCGGCGGGAATGTCTCCGAAACCGCAAGGCTCCGGCACATGGCGGCGGAATGCCCCCGCAGCCGCGAGCCTTTGGCAGACCCGGGACGCTTGGTTCCCCGCGCGGAATGGCGTCCGGTGCATGCAGGCTCCGACCTTGCCGGAATGATACCGGGCAGACCTGCAAAAGCGTGGCTGCGCCTTCATTCCGTGTCCCCCCGGAACCTTGCCCGCCGCGCACAGCGTTCCTGAAAAGCACACACAGCTGCCCGGGCGCAGCCCGGACGAATCCAAACATTTTTCATATCCCGTGAAGGAGGACCACGCCATGGAATACGGCTGCATCGGAGAAAGGCTGACGCACAGCTTTTCCCGTGAAATCCACAACAGAATCGCCTCCTACCCGTATGAGCTCTGCGAGCTTACGCCGTCCGCGCTTGACGGCTTTCTGAGACGCAGGGAATTCCGGGCAATCAACGTCACCATCCCGTACAAGCAGGCGGTTCTGCCGTATCTGGATGAAATTTCAGAGCAGGCAGAAAAAATCGGCGCCGTCAACACCATCGTCAACCGGGCAGGGAAGCTTTCCGGATACAACACGGACTTTTTCGGACTTTCCGCCCTCCTTGCCCGCATCGGCATCCGTCCTGCCGGCGCAAAAACGCTGGTGCTCGGCACAGGAGGAACAAGCAAAACGGCATGTGCCGTGCTGGAAAGCCTCGGAGCCTCCGAAATCATCCGGGTCAGCCGGACGGGGCGCGAGGGAAGCCTCACCTATGACGAAGCCCTGAAAAACCACCGGGACGCATCGTACCTGATCAACACGACGCCCTGCGGCATGTTTCCCGCAGAAGATGCTCAGCCGGTCCGGCTTTGTGAATTCCCTGTGCTGCGCGGTGTTGCGGACGTCATCTATAACCCACTGCGCACCCCGCTTGTTTCGGAGGCGCTGAAAGCCGGAATCCCGGCAGAGGGCGGTCTTTACATGCTGGTCTCTCAGGCGGTCGCAGCCTCCGCGCTGTTTACGGGGACAGAATTTCCCCAAAACCTCACCGAAACCGTATTCCGGACGATTTTTGCCGAAAAGGAAAACATCGTTCTGACCGGCATGCCGGGCTGCGGCAAAACAACCGTAGGAAAGCTGCTTGCCGCAAAGCTTTCCCGCCCGTTCCTTGACCTGGACGAGCGGATCGAAGCGGCTGCCGGCATGCCGGTGACCGAAATATTCAGGCTGCGCGGGGAATCGGGCTTCCGGGAGCTGGAAGAGAAGGTGATCGGGGAGCAGGCTGCTCCCCTGACGGGCTGGGTCATTGCAACCGGCGGCGGTGCGGTTCTAAGGGACATCAACGTTGCCCGCCTGAAGCGGAACGGACGAATCTTTCTGATAGACCGTGCACCCGATACGCTTGTCCCGACACCCGACCGCCCGCTAGCCCTGAGCCGGGAAGCCATTCGGAAGCGGTATGAGGAACGGTATGAACGCTATTTCGGCACCTGCGATACCGTGGTGCATGCCGGAGGTTCTCCGGAGGAAACCGCCGAAAGGCTCCTTTCTCTCCGGGAAGCAGCCCTCTGAGCCTCTGTACACCGCACCGTGCACATAGTTCAAACTCCAGTTTTCAGGAAAGGATTGCCCTGCCCGCCCGCTGTCGGCAGGAACACAAAGCCCATGAAACTTCTTGTCATAAACGGTCCGAACCTCAACCTGCTCGGCATCCGGGAGCCGAAGCATTACGGAACGGAAACCTATGCCTCCCTGCTGGACCGGATCCGCGCCTACGGCGAAGCGTCCGGCGCCGAAATCAGCTTTTTCCAGTCCAACCATGAGGGCGCCCTTGTCGATCGGATCCAGGAGGCGTATTTCGACGGAACCGACGGCATCGTCATCAACCCCGGCGCGTACACGCACACCAGCGTTGCCCTGCTGGACGCACTTCAGGCGGTCAGCATCCCGGCAGCAGAGGTTCATATTTCCCGTGTGTCCGAGCGAGAGGCGTTCCGGCAGATCAGCTATATCCGTCAGGCATGCGCCTTTGTCGTACAGGGACACGGCACCGACGGCTATCTGGAGGCGATTGACCTCCTGCTTGCCCATCTGCGCGAGCGCAAGGAGGGACCGGAGACATGACATTGGAAATCCAGCCGGGAACGGCGCACGGGACCGTACAGGCGCCTCCCTCCAAGAGTATGGCGCACCGCATGCTGCTCTGTGCCGGACTTGCCCGCGGCAAAAGCAGAATTGAGGGGATCGGGCAGAGCGAGGATGTGTCGGCAACCGTGGATTGCCTGACCGCCTGCGGAGCGGAGGTCACCCGGACGGCTCCGCAAGCCGTGACGGTCTGCGGCTTTGATGCGCTCTGCCCCACCCCCGAAAAAACGCTCTGCTGCCGGGAAAGCGGCAGTACCCTCCGGTTTTTCACGCCGGTCTGCCTGCTTTCGGACGGAGAAACCGTCCTGACGGGGGCGGAATCGCTTCTTGCGCGCCCGATGAGCGTGTATGAATCGCTTTGCCGCGAAAGAGGACTCTGCTATGCGCAGGCAGACGGATGCCTTCGCGTGCGCGGTCCGCTGCTCCCCGGAGAATTCAGAATTCCGGGCAATATCAGCTCCCAGTTCATCTCGGGGCTTCTGTTTGCCCTGCCGCTGCTCCCTTCGGATTCCTCCATTGCTCTGACAACGCCGGTCGAAAGCAGATCCTATATCGATCTGACGCTGCGCGCCCTCTCGCTGTTTGGCGTTCATGCCGAATGGCAGGGAGAACGCACGCTCCGGATTCCGGGAGGGCAGCGCTTTCTGCCGACCGATGTCCGGGTCGAGGGCGATTATTCCAACGCAGCCTTCTTTGACGCGCTGAATCTCTTCGGCAGCAGTGTGACCGTGACCGGCCTTGCCCCGGACAGCCTTCAGGGCGACCGCGTATACGCCCGCTTTTTCTCCATGCTGGAGCAGGGAACTCCGACCATACACCTCGCGGACTGCCCGGATCTTGCCCCGATTCTTTTCGCCGTTGCAGCAGCCAAAAACGGCGGAATCTTTACCGGAACCCGCCGTCTGAAGCTGAAGGAAAGCGACCGGGCGGAGGCTATGGCGCAGGAGCTTCGCAAATTCGGAACGGCGGTCACCGTACATGAGGACGCCGTGGTCATCTTTCCAAAGGAATTTCACCGCCCGCGGGAGGTTCTTTCCGGTCATAACGACCACAGGATCGTCATGGCGCTCTCTGTTCTGCTGACCCTGACCGGCGGAACAATCCGCGGGGCGCAGGCTGCGGCAAAAAGTCTCCCGGAATTCTTTGATATGCTGCGCTCCCTCGGCATCCGGACGGAACAGACGGAGGAATAATACCGTCAGGATACACTGAATCAATCGGGTTTTCACAGAAAAAAGGCTTGCGTTTATGGACTTTTTTCTGCGAAAACAACCTTAAATCAGTGTTTCCTATCAGCATTGCTCTGCGGTCAAAGCCGCGGCGCGGTGTCAGACGGAGCGGACCGGCAAAACTGCCATGTGCCTTTGCGGGCACAGCCCGACTCGGCTGCCGCGGGCATAAAGATCCCCTATAGGATACCTCGGGGCACGGAAAAAGCTTGCGTTTCTGGACTTTTTTCTGCGAAAACAGCCTTAAAACACTGTTTCCCATAGCGAATACCGAAAAACCGAAGGATACCGCTTTCCCGCCCGCGTCTTGCGGCTTCCCCGTCCGGAAAGCCATGATTTCACCGCACAGCCCCAGCCGCAATTCCGAAGAAAGGAAGCTTTTGCCTGCACAAAAGCATGGTCATACACATGAAAATCAACAAACACACACACATTCTGATCGTCGGTCTCGGCGTCATGGGCGGAAGCTATGCAAAGGCGCTGTCCGCGCAGGGAATTCTCGCAGACTGCATTACGCTCTCGCAGGAGGACCTTGACACCGCAATGCGGGAGGGACTGATCGCCGCAGGCTCCGTCCATCCGGAGCCGGAGCTGATCGGACGCGCCGAGCTGATTATATTCGCGCTCTATCCCCACATTTTCGTGGAGTGGGTAAAGGAGAATCAGAAGCATTTCCGCCCGGGCGTTCTGATCACCGATGTGACCGGCGTCAAGGGGCAGGTCGTGGATGCCGTCCAGTCGATCCTACGGCAGGATGCGGAGTTTATCCCAACGCACCCGATGGCAGGCAGGGAGGGCGGAGGCTTTGCCTATGCCGATCCCAGAGTATTCCGCGGCGCGAACTACATCGTGACTCCGACCGAAAAAAACACGCCCGAAGCAATCGAAACGGCAAAGGAGCTTGGCAGGCTTCTCGGCTTTGCACGAATCTCAGAGCTTTCCGTCCGGCAGCACGATGAGATGATCGGATTTCTGTCGCAGCTGACCCACTGCATTGCGGTCACGCTGATGACCTGCACCGACTGCACGCATCTGGAGGCGTATACCGGAGACTCCTTCCGCGACCTGACCCGGATTGCACGCATCAACGATGTGATGTGGACAGAGCTGTTTCTTTTGAACCGGGATGTCCTGCTTGAGGACATGGATCTGTTCTCCCGGGAATTTGCGCGTCTCCGCGCCATGCTGGAGTCCGGCGATGCGGAGGGGATGCGCAGCATGATGCGGGAAGCCACAAGGCGCCGCGCTCTGTTTGACAAAAAATAAGATTCCGTCCGACAAAATGCACGCCGGAAGCCGCATCCGGCTTTCCATAACTCACAAGTCTCAGAGAAAGGATGCTTTCGCAAGCGCGGAAGCTTTGGTTTACAAGCAGCATGAACATGGATTTTATACGCAAGCTCCCGATCCCGATGGAGGTCAAGGCGCAGTATCCGCTTTCACCGGAGCTTGCCGCAATCAAGGAAAAGAACGACCGCGCACTGAAAAAGATCTTCACGGGAGAGTCCGACCGTTTCCTTCTGATCATCGGGCCCTGCTCTGCCGACCGCGAGGATGCGGTCCTGGAATATATCACCCGGCTGCGCGGCGTGCAGGAACGCGTGAAGGATAAAATTCTGATCGTTCCCCGCATCTATACAAACAAGCCCCGCACCACCGGCGACGGCTATAAGGGCATGCTTCACCAGCCGGACCCGAATGAGCTGCCGGACATGCTCAAGGGCGTGGTTGCCATCCGGGAGCTGCACATCCGCGCACTCGCCGAAACCGGCTTCAGCTGCGCCGATGAGATGCTGTATCCGGAAAATCACCGTTATCTCAACGATATTCTGTCCTATGTCGCGATCGGCGCCCGCTCAGTCGAAAATCAGCAGCACCGGCTGACCGCAAGCGGGCTGGATATCCCCGTCGGCATGAAGAACCCGACCAGCGGCGATCTGTCGGTCATGATGAACGCAATCACGGCGGCGCAGCACTCTCACACCTTCATTTACCGCGGCTGGGAGGTGCGCAGCAAGGGCAATCCGCTGGCGCACGCGATCCTGCGCGGCTATATGAACAAGCACGGGCAGTCCCTGCCGAACTATCATTATGAAGATCTGATCCACCTGTATGAGCTGTACTCCTCCATGAATCTTGCCAACCGTGCGGTTTTGATTGATACCAACCATGCAAACTCCGGCAAGCACTATCTGGAGCAGATCCGGATTGCCAACGAGGTCCTGCATTCCTGCCGGTATTCTGCGGATGTAAGGTCGATTGTCAAGGGACTGATGATCGAAAGCTATCTGGAGGACGGCTGTCAGAAGATCGGCGAGGGCGTCTACGGCAGATCCATCACCGACCCCTGTCTCGGATGGGAAAAGACCGAGCGGCTGATTCTGGATATGGCGGACTGGCTGTAAGCCCGTCTGCACTGCCGAAAGCCGGAAGACGGCTTCCTCCGCTCATTCCCGTACCGCCTGTGCGGAACAGAAAGGAAGATTTCCATGCATCCTGAAAAGATCATCCGGCGCGGTCTGATTTTTCTTATGACCGCTGTTTTCCTGTTTGCCGCCGCAATTCCGGTCCTGTCCTCGGATGCGGACGCCCCCGGCTCTCTTCCCGAAACCGAAAACCGCGCCCCCTCCGAAACTGCGGACAAGGACGGCACCTACCGTCTTGACGGAGATCAAAACGGTGTGCGGAAGCAAACAGACATCGGCATTTTATACGATGTGACCGATGCCGGAACCGTCACAGTCTACGGCTATACCGGCGAAACCGCAAAGCTCTCTGTCCCGGCGCTGATTGATGGCTGTCCCGTCACGGAGATTGCCGCAACCGCCTTTTTCGGCAACACCTATCTCACCTCCGTCACGCTTCCGGACAGCATTGAGGTCATCGGAAAGGAAGCGTTCGGCTCCATGTCCCGTCTGCGGTCAGTGACGCTTCCGGACGGGCTGAAGCAGCTCCCGCAGGACTGCTTCCGGAGCTGTGCAATCCTGAAGACGGTGCAGCTGCCATCGCGCCTTGAAGCGATCGGCGAGGGCGCCTTTGCGGGCTGTCTGCTGCTCGGGACTCTGGAAATCCCTGCAAGTCTGACGAAAATCGGCGAGGAAGCTTTCCTCGGCTGCGAGCAGCTGACGCTTCGGTGCGGCAGGAACGAATATGCAAGAAAATACGCGGAAGCGCACGCAATCCCGACCGGCTTTGCCGGAACCGGCGCCGCGCTGCTGTGTGAAATCGCCGGACTGACCCTGCTTGCGGCAGGCGCCCTGCTGCTCGGCAGATATCTGCTCCGGCGGCGTAAAAAATCTGCCGCACACGCCCCGGACGAAACAAAACGGAGCTGACCCTGCGGCTGACAGGCTTCGCGCCCTTTTTTCGGCGCTCCGGCGATGTCAAACCGGTTTCAAAATGCCGTGGGCTTCCGGTTTCCCCTGCCGCAAAGCCGAAACCGGCAGCAACCCTCCCGTCCTGCGCTCCCGCCTCCATCGGAGCCAAAGCGCGTTATGGCGGGAGCATTCCGTTTTCGCGTCCCGCAAGGCTGCCTCCGGGGCATCTGCCCGCCTCTTCCCCCCCCCGCCCAGCCCAAGCGGGTTTCAACTGCCGGACCTTCCGGCATCCTCTGCCGCAAAACCGAAATCGGGAGATTCACTCCCCGCCCCTCCGCCTTTGCCGGAGCCAAAACAACTTTCCCCTTCTGCAAACCCGCCGACCGGCTTCGCTGTTCCTTTTCGTGTCTCCTGCCAAAGCTGCCTGCCGCGGCGTATCCCCCACCTTCTGCACAGCCGCAGCAGCAGGACCGAAACGCGTCGGACAGGCTTTGCCGTGCCGCATGTCATCCCGGCAAGACGCATCCTTCCGGATATCCACGGCTTGCAGGCTTACCCGCGCTGCCCGATTGCCGGAGGAGCTTCTCCTTCTGAGGCAGCCGAACCGCCTTCGGCTCGGATTCGCCTGCCCTGCCTCTGCAAAAAACAAACAACCGTAAAAAAACAGAGAAAAGCCCTTGACAAACAGACAACCATGTAGTATAATATGAAGCGTTGATCGGATATATATGATATGCGCCCTTAGCTCAGCGGATAGAGTGCCCGGCTACGAACCGGTAGGTCAGAGGTTCGAATCCTCCAGGGCGCGCCAGAAGTCGGCAAGCATCTTATGATGCCTGCCGATTTTGTTTTTCACTTTCCCCGGCTCCCTCCGGACGGCTTACAGCAGAAAACCGGGAACGGAAAGCGGGGAATGCCATCAGAAAAGAGGAGAAGCCTTATGCTTGAAACACAAAGATTGCTGCTGCGAAAATGGACCGATGCCGATGCCGGGGATCTGTTTGAATACGCAAAAGACCCGGAAGTCGGACCCATTTCCGGATGGCCGCCGCACCGGTCAGCGGAAGAAAGCCTTGACGTGATCCGGAATGTGCTCTGCGGCGCGGAGTGTTATGCCGTTTGCGAAAAAGAGAACGGAAAAGCGATCGGAGCCATTGAACTGATCTTAAACGGACATACCGATCTGACGGAGCGCGATGATGAGTGTGAGCTCGGTTATTGATTGGCTGGGCAAGCCGTTCTGGGGGAGAGGATATATACCGGAAGCGGCAAGAGAGCTGCTCCGCCGCGGATTTGAGGAGCTCGGCATGCACACGGTCTGGTGCGGATATTATGAAGGCAATCAGAAATCAAAGCGAGTGCAGGAAAAGGTCGGATTTCTTTATCACCATACATGCCGGGACGTTCCCGTCCCCTTGCTGAACGAGGTGAGGGTGTGTCATGTAAGCATCCTGACGAGGGAGCGTTGGAAGGACCTGTACCGGTAACGCGCATTGTAAGCCCCTTGCCTGCATGTTGCAGCCGAAAAGCGTCTGCGGCGCAGCACCCTGACGGAGGAGCGAAGCCCGCAAGCCTCCTCGGTGCCGGAAATACCGCTCCTGCCGCGCAAGAACCTCCCGGCGCATGAAATTCGCCCGGACGGCAAGCCATATCCCCTCCTCAAAGCAAAAAAACCGGCAGAGACCGAACCCACGTCCGTCCTCTGCCGGAGATTTATGTACGGACTGCAATCAGTCCTTTGCCGCCGGATACTCGCTGCAAAGCAGATACAGCGGCTCTTCGTCCTCCTCGATTGCGGGGAAACGTCCGCAGGGCACAAGGAAATGGTTGTCGGCCGTATCATCGTTGACCTTGGAGACCTCTCCGATCAGAGCGGTTCCGCCCTCTGCCCAGAAGGAGTGGTACAGTCCGATGGTGTTGGTCAGGCTCTGACCCGGCTGAAGACGGATTTCGGAGCCGGCAGGAACGGTGTAATGTCTGCCGTCCACCTGCACATGAACATCCGTGTCGGCAAGAGAGCCGTCCGGATTGGAGTTATACACGCGGTTGACCAGAACGCCGCCGCCTCTGTTGATGATATCCTCCGTTTTGAAGGAATGGAAATGATACGGCGTCACCTGATTTTCCCGGACGATCATGATCTTTTCCGCATAGGGCTTGCTGTCCGGCTCATCGACCTTTCCGTTGCGGATGGTGAACAGGAACAGACCGACCTTTTCAAAGTCCCCGCTGCCGAAATCGGTAATATCCCAGCCCAGCATATGGTTGCGGATTTCATCATATTCGTGGTTCTTCTCCTGCCATTCCTTCGGCGTAAAATAAGCAAAAGGCGGGAGACGGAACTGGTGGCTGTCCAGAAACGCGATCGCGTCCCGGATAATGGCATTGATTTCAGAACGTTTCATAAAAACACCTCCGATATGTGATAAGCATGCTTCTGTTTTATGCTGCCCTGCCCCCAAAGCTGCGGCAAGGCGGATTTCTTTTATCAGTTTAGCATATTTCCGCCGTTTTGTAAAGCAATTTTTCGCGGAAACCCGCAAAACAGGCACGGCGGAGGTCACGCCGACGCGCGACGCGCCCCGCTGAAAAGGGCTTCCGCGTCAATGTACACGCTGCCGCGGTCCGCACCGGGCGATGCCGTCGGTTTTTCCGGAAAAGAGCGGACGCCGCGCACGCCGCAGAGTACGGCAGGACCGAACGCCCTCTGTTTCCCGGGAAAAGGCACATCCTGCATCCGCAGCAGCCGCTTCATTCAGTCCTGTCCCGCATGACATCGCACCTTTGATACGAGCAGCTGCTCCTTCTGCGGAGGCAAAGCACTGCATCCGGGGCAGCCGGCATGCCGAAAAATACAGATGTGCGGTCAAAAGCCGCGGCTCCGTGCCGCTTCCGTTCAGTCCGTTCGCTTTTCTGCTTCTGCCGATGCACGGCGGCAGGCGCCGGCTGCACAGAGCGGGCAGCTCTCACACAACGGCTTTCCGGCGCGGCAGAATTCTCTCCCCAGATCAACCATCCGGTGGCAAAAGTCATTCTGCTCCTTTTCCGGAAGAACTGCGGACAGGAGCTTTTCGATCTTTTCCGGAGATTTTTCCGTTTCCGGATAAAACCCGATCCTGCCTGCCACCCGGATGCAGTGCGTGTCGGTCACCACGGCGGGCAAGCCGAAGATGTCTCCCCGGATCAGATTGGCGATTTTTCTGCCGACGCCGGGCAGTGAAAGCAGCGCCTCCATATCGGAGGGAACCTTTCCGTCAAAATCGGAGAGCAGCATGGCGCACATATCCCGCAGGTTGCGCGCCTTCGTGCGGTACAGCCCGCAGGAGCGAACCGCCTCCTCCAGCTCCGGCAGAGGCGCCGCCGCCATTGCCCGCATGTCCGGATATTTCCGGAAAAGGGACACCGCGACCTCGTTGACCCGCTTGTCCGTGCATTGTGCCGACAAACGCGCCATAATCAGCAGTCTCCATGCGTCATCCTGACAAGCCAATCCGCAGGCGGTATCCGGATACTGCCGCTTTAACGCATCCAGAATGCGGGACAGCTCCTCCCCTGTCGGGGAAGAAAAGGTTTCTTTCTCCGTCCTTCCGGCTTTCCTCCGGACATTCCCGGAGCCGGACTGTTTCATTTCTTTCATAACCTGCCCATCTTTACCGACACAACGGCTTCCTTTCGTGTCAGAAAAGATTTCCTTTCTTTCATAGCCAATGTTTTTCGGGGCAAAAGCGGCGTCCTTCAGGCGGCATGAACCGCAAAATACCGGTTGTCGCCGCTGCTCCTGCGATAAAATCAACCCGCAGGAGGCAGTCCTCGCTTCCCGCCCTTTCACCCCTGTCAATGCCGCTGGACCTCTGCCTTCCCCTGCCATGAAGCCTCTGCGGGATACCGCGTCCGGAAACCAGCGTATACACGCGTTTGCCTGCGGCTGCATCCCGTTCTCGGACAGAAACGCCTTCTTCCGAATCGCCGCCGCTCCCTTTCGCATGCCTGTTCGTCATCAAAATGCCGCACATGGGCGGCAAAGCCGGTTTCCCTCGCTTTGCCGTCATTCCTCGCCCCCGGCGGGGGCTTTATCCCGTTGTTTTGCCGCCAGCCGTTCCTGCCCCGCGGCTTTTTCGCTGCCTCCGTCGGCACTGCTGTGCATGAGCGGCATCTCCGGGGGACCGCGTCACAACCGTTCCCCCGCTCCTGAGGGAACCTTGAACGCCGCGTGCAGCGGCAAGGTCGTTGTCTCGCCGCACGGCATTCCTTGCCCGCGGCTTTTTCGCATGCGCCTGCAGCACAGCGGCATTTTTTAATTCTCCGGAAGCTCCGGGAACAGGCACGGGTCAAACCCGAAAAGCCGTCCCTCCGTTTGCCTCCGCCGCGATGTACGATTTTGCTTCCCCGGCTGCTGTGCCGCACGCACGCATATTTTTCCGGATTTCAGCCATGCTACAGACAGACCCCTTCGCACACCGCCGTTTTTCCCGGGAAACCGGGACGCAGCACGCGCCTTTTCCGGCGGGATCCGCAGGACCGGGCGCTGTCCGCCCGAAATAACTTAACAAACAGGTTACGAAAATATAAAAATTAACCCCCGTTTGGTCACATATCCCGGCTTGACTTTTCCGTGCCTGTCCTCTATAATGATTACTGCTGTCAGCCGCACCCGCGCCGGGTGCAGAGGACAAGCCGCCGTCAGGCATGACATCCGACCGTTTTCCGTCCGGCTTTTGCCGCACGTTTTGTTTTTACAGGACCCCCCGGAGCTTTTCCGGACATCCTGCGAGGTATATTGATCATGAAAGCAGCTTCCCGCTATTCCCGTACCGTTTCCGTATCGCCGCGCACCCGTCTCTATGTATTCCTCGCTCTTATGTGCTGTGCTGCCTTCGGCTTAAGCATCGCACACGGAGGCTTTGACGCCGTTCTTCCGGCTTTGGCAGCCGATTCGGCACGCCCCGGCGCTCTGATCGCGCGAAAGCAGCGTGCCCCGATGCCCTCCCGTGCGGATTATGCAAGGCAGGAGCCGTCCGGTGCATTCGGCACACGGCTGTCCGGAGAAGAGGACGGGACCGCGTTCACGCATACCGGACTGATTGCACAGAAATCCGATTCTGCGCAGGAGCGTCAGACCCAGCCGGTCCAGCCCGCCTCCGGATTCCGGGCGTTTGTCCGGAAAAACCGGATGGTCATCGTAATCTCCCTTGCCGCCGTCGGCATCGCGCTCACCGTGGCAGATACGCTGTACGTCATCAAAACCAGACGGGACAACTGACTGCCGGCGCACCGGAGCAGCCCCCCGGAAAGCCCGACCGGAGCTTCGGGACCTGCGGGCAGGCACACTGCTCGCAAAATGCCCGTCAAAAAGTCCGTCTTCTGTACCGGCTGCCTTCCCCTCCTGCAAGGGAGGGAGACGGGGAAGGTCCGGACGGCAGCCCCGCAAACCCGCCGTTTCCGTCCCGCCGCTTCCAAGCAGGCAGAAGCCGGGCAGAGACCTGCTGCTTTTGTGAAAAGCCCCCGGATCCGGGCAGACGGCTCCGGTCTTAAGGACGCCGTGCCGGTCAGGCGCCCCCGCATGTATTCCTCTGCAGCCGATCAAAAGTGCACCGAACGCCCCGGCGTTCTTTTTTTATTCGATAAACCCGCCGAAGAGCAGCTCGTCTCCGTTGTAAAAGACCGCCGACTGCCCCGGCGTCACGGCACGCGCCGGCTCCGAAAAGCGCACCTGAGCCTTTCCCGCATCGGCATCCACAAGGACCTCGGCGGGGACCGGCTGCGCCCCGTAACGAATTCTGACGCTTGCCCGCAGCTCCCCGGAAAACGGTGCAAGCCGCTGGAAATTCAGCCCGGAAACGGTCATGTCGCGCCGGTACTCGCCCCCCGCGGGCGCAACGGTCACCGTATTTCCGACCGGATCGATCGCCGTAACAAACACCGGCTCTCCCATGGACAGACCCAGCCCCTTCCGCTGCCCGATTGTGTAGTGAATAATCCCCCGGTGGCGTCCGACCACCCTGCCGTCCGGCGTAATAAAATCCCCCGGGGCAAAGCTTTTTCCGGTCAGCCCCGAGATATATCCCGCATAGTCGTGATCCGGAATGAAGCAGATTTCCTGACTCTCTTTCGATTCCGCAGCCCGGAAGCCGAGCCTCCGCGCCTCCTCCCGGATCAGGGGCTTGCTCATTTCCGCAAGCGGAAAATACAGCATGGACAGCTGCCTTTGCGTCAGCTGCCACAGCACATAGCTCTGATCCTTTTTGAGGTCCCCGGCGCGCCGGATATACCGCCTCAGGCTGTCCGGGGCAGTCCGGATATCCGCATAATGCCCCGTGGAGACGCGGTCAAAGCCGTTTTCCTCCGCATAATCGCACAAAACGCCGAATTTCACATGCCGGTTGCACATCACGCAGGGATTCGGCGTGCGCCCGGCGGCATATTCCCGGGCAAACGGAAGAATTACCTGCTCCCGGAAGCGCTGCCCGCAATCCAATGTCACAAGCCCGATCCCGACCGCACGTGCGGACTCCTCCGCCTCTTCGACCGCAGTGCAGCCGGACATGCGCAAAACAGCGCCGGTCACATCATGCCCCTGCTTTTTCAGCAAATACGCGGCGTAGGTGCTGTCCAACCCGCCGCTCATCCCGACCAGAATTTTCATAAGCAAGCCTTTCCTGTAACTCCGTCCGACGGCATAAGCCTGCCGCCGGTTTTCCCTTTCATCAAAGCCTCTTTTCACCGCAGCCGGACAAGCTTTGAAGTCTGCCGCCGCAAAAAAGCGGGAACCTCCAAACCCGCAGAGCGCCTCTGCCCGCTCAAGCGGCAAAACACGTCTCTCCTGCCCTTAGCCGGAGAGGAGGCTGTCCGGCGCAGCAGCTGCCATACGCTTCTCCGGTTCTTTCCCGGGGCAAAAGCAGCCCGAAGACCGCGGCATCTGTCTATATCCCGTCCCCGGGCGGGAAGCATTCCCGCGCAATCAAAGATTTTTTCTCTTTTGTCCGGCGCATCGAGCCGTTCTCCGGACATGCACCGGAGCAGCCGGCACAGTGCCTTTTCCGCCGTCCCGGCAGGAGCCGCAAGCCCCCGGAGCAGCGCCTGCCGTCCGGAAACAGAAAGCAGGGCTGTCGCGTTTCCACACGGCAGCCCACCGATCTCCCGTCCTTCGGGATGAAGCCCACCGGCTCCCCAAAATGCCTTGCGGATTCCTCCGCCAAAGCGCCCGCGCTTCTGCCGGACACAGCTTCTCAGCTGCGGCGCTCCGCCTCAACGGCAGCAACGTTTCTCAGATGCTCCTCATAGGTCCGGGCAAACAGCGAATAACCGTTCGACTGCGCCACAAAGTAATAATAATCCGTGCTGTCGGGATACAGCGCATAGTTAATGGCATATGAGGTGGGGTTCCCGATCGGTCCGGGCGGCAGTCCGGCATACAGATATGTGTTGTACGGACTGTCAATCTTCAGCTCCTCGCTTGTAATCCGCTCCGCGTGCTCCGGCAGGATATAATCGATGGTCGCATCGCTCTCCAGCCGTCCTCCGGTCACTGCCGTGTTGCCGAGACGGTTGTGGAATACAGAGGAGATCTTTCCGTATTCCGTCTCATATTTTGCCTCCATCTGAAGCATGGATGCCAGAATGATCACATCGTCAACCGACCACCCCAGCTCCTCCGCGCGCGCCTTGTACCGCATATCGAATTTCGCTTCAAAGTTTGAAAGCATTTTATTGATGATGCTGACCTCGCTCCAGTCGGTATAGAAGTAATACGTGTCGGGATACAGATAGCCCTCCAGCCGGTAAAGCCGTCCGGGACGGAGCTTGGACTGCTCCGGAATGAACCAGTAATCATAGCTGTACTCGTTAATAGCCGCGACAAAGCCCTCCCGGGTGCCGATTCCCTTTTCCTCCGTGAACAGCTTGATGATATCCTCAACCGTATAGCCCTCCGGGATCGTCACCTTGATCTCCTCCCGGGGCTTTTTCTGTTCCTTGAAGGCGGCAAGCAGCTTGTCATAGCTCATGGAAGCGGAAACGGTCTGCGTTGTCGCAATCAGACCGGACTCCTTTTTCCGGAGCTTGGCATAAAAACGGAACACAGAGGGGTAGCGGATCACACCCGCGTCATGGAGCTGCTTAGAAAGCGCCCCCACGGTCACGCCCTCCTCCGTGGTGATTTCCACCACGTTGTCATCCTTGACAAACGCGAACATATCGTTTCCTGCGGTAATCCCGAAATAGGCAAGTCCGCCGGAGATGACAAGAATAAAGGAAATATAAAGAATAGCGCGAACCAGACTGGAAACCGCCGTGCTCTCTTTTCCGGTCGCCTTCGGTCCCTTGCGCGAGCGGGACATTCCCGTCCGCCTGCGGACCCCGGAGCCGTTTCCGCGCCGATTGCTGTTCCGTACAGACTGCCGCATATCGGTGCCTCCTGTCTCACTTGATGAAAATCCGGTTTCGGCGGTCCCCGCCGTGCCAACTCCGTCCGTCCGGGTACGCACCGGACGCTCCTGCCGCGCAGCCGGGGATGCTCCGGTCGATGCCGCAGAATCCGCCACGCCAACTCCGTCCGTCCGGGTACGCACCGGGCGCTCCTGCCGCGCAGACGGGGATGCTCCGGTCGATGCCGCAGAATCCGCCACGCCAACTCCGTCCGTCCGGGTACGCACCGGGCGCTCCTGCCGCGCAGACGGGGATGTGCCGGTCTGCACGGCAGCGGGATTCCCCTGTGTGCCCTGCTGCGGCACGCGGCGCGCCGCTGTCGGACGCCTTTGCGCGCGGGAGGCATGCAGCCGCGCTTCTCTCTCTTTCATGGAATCGTTTTGATTCGAATCATTCATGATACAACCCTACATTTCATGGAAATCAGGCAACAAACCTGGTCACTGCATAGTAAAATGCGATGCAAAGCAGGAAAAACGGCGAAACCCACGCCAGAATATTATGGCGCAGACGGTCACGTCTTTCCGGAAACGCCCGGTTTCGCTCGGTCACATACGCAGGCGTTTCTTCATCCTCGATACCGCTGACGTATTGCAGCCGCTCTGCCTCACCGAGAAATCCGATCAGAAACAGCAGAAACAGAATGGCAACTGTAAAAAGCAGAAGCACCGCGTTTTCCGTCTTTTCAATGATCTTCATCACATGGACTTCCCCGAAAATCCCGTACAGATTGTAAAGGAAGTGACAGGCAAACGCCGGAAGGGACGAATGCGTTGCATAGGTCAGCCCCGCAAACACCAGTCCGCCGAGGAAATAGACCGCAAACTGATCCCGGCTGAAGTGCAGCATGGCAAACAGCAGCGAGGTAATCAGCGAAACCGAAAAGAAGCCGAAGCCGCCCTCCGTATATTCCGTAAACAGCAGACAGCGGAACACGAATTCCTCTGTCAGGGCGGGAAGCAGCGCAAAGGTCAGGGAAATATACAGCGTATTGCCAATGGTCAGCTTCTCCGTCGGATAATAGATGTTGTAAAGCGAAAAGCTGACATCGGTTCCTCCGCTCTGCACATAAACCTGCCCCAGACGGATGAGCCATGAGCCGGCAATCAGCATCAGCACGCCGAGCAGCGTGATGCCGAGGATCGACGGCCGCACCGGACGCAGGTTAAGCCGCATGGCATAGCCGGTCCCCTTCAGCCTGCAATATATGATGGCGGGAAGGATGAAGATCAAAAGCTGCATCACGATCAGGGACAGATAATAGTTGTCCTTGTATTGCAGAGCGGACATATCGATACAGCGGGAGCCGTACAGAATTCCGTAAATCAGAAGAATCAGCAGGGGGCAGAACAGATCAGCCCTGTTTTTTTTCATAAACGGCAGTCACGCCCCTTTCCGTGATCAGAATATCGGCAGGACGGTCGTACCGTCCGCGCGGAACGGTCTCCCGGACAAAGCGCTGCATCAGGACCCCGGCAACCGTCCCGCGGAAGGAGGCAAGGTAGCGGTCATAATACCCTCCTCCGCTGCCGAGACGGTTTCCCCGGAGGTCAAAGGCAAGTCCGGGCAAAACGCACACGGCGCGCTCCCCGTCATCAGGAGCGCAGATCTGCAGCGAGGCTGCCGGCTCCCGGATCCCGAAGGCGCCCGGAGTCAGCTCAGCCTCCTCCGAGACAAAATGAAAGCACATCACCCCGTCCCGTGTCAGGCACCGGGGAAACGCCACCCGTTTCCCGTCCGCCCAGGCTCTGTGCGCAATCGGAAGCACATCCGGCTCGCCGGGAAGCGCCGCATACAAAAGCAGAACGTCCGCGTACCGATACACGGCAAGCGACAGAAACCGCCGGCAGATCAGAGCCGAGCAGCGCTCCAGCTCCGCCTTGCAGATATGCGCCCGTTCCTCCTTCAGGACCCGCCTCAGCTCTCTTTTCTGCACATGGATTCCGGATTCCATTCCTTTATGCCATGATCTGTGCAAGAACGCGGTCTGCGGCTTCCTTGCCGCACAGCGCCTCAATCAGCGCCGCCCCGAACTCAAGCGCAACGCCCATTCCCGCCGCCGTGATCACCGTGCCGTCCCGCACAACCTTGCCGCCTGCAAAGACCGCACCCTCCAGCTGATCCTCAAAGCCGGGATAGCAGGTCGCTTTTTTCCCCTTCAGGAGTCCGAGCCGTCCCGGAATCAGAGGCGCCGCGCAGATCGCGCCGATGAACGCGCCGCGCTTTGCCGCATCCGTCACAAAGCGGCATACCGTCCGGTTTTCATACAGATTTTTTGCCCCGGGCATCCCGCCCGGCAGCACCACCATGTCCGGCACCGTACTGTCAAGCGCATCGATCGTCGTGTCGGCATGGATCAGGACCCCGTGCGCACTCCGCACACCGAGCCCGTCCGAAACGGCAACGGTCTTTACATCAAGCCCGGCGCGCAAAAGCATATCGTACGGCGTGATCGCCTCCGCCTCCTCAAAGCCGGGCGCAAGAAATACATAAACAAGCATGTCGGTTCCTCCCGTTTCTTTTTTCTTTTCTGTCCGATATCCCGCAGGACGGATGACCCGGTTTCCGTTTCCGGGGCAAAGCTCCGGCAGACCGTTCCCCCCGTGCCGCATTCCGCAGCCTGCCTTCCGCAAAGACGGCGAAGCTGCTTTCGCAGCCACCGCCGCATCAGCAGCGTTTCCGGGGCAAGGACTGCCGTTTTGGAAGCCCTTGCGGTTTTCTTTCTTTATTATAGCAAATTCTGCGGCGCGGTAACAGTACAAATCGTAAATTTTTTGTGGCAGCCATAATTTTTCCGGATTTTTCCGTCCGGTCCGGAAGTCTGCAAAGAGACGCAGCGCCCCTTCTGCAAACACAGCCAACCCCGTCCGGTCCGCCGCATATCCCACGACCCAGTCTGCACCATTGACGTATGCGGCAAAACGGCACTTTCCGGCTTTGACCTGCGCCGCACCGAAGCGTTCCCGGGAGGCTCTTCAGCGGAGCAGAAATGCCGTGCAGAGCCGTTCCGGATGCCCCACGCCCGGCAAAGGCAGTTCCGCGTGCGGGCGGACGCTTTCGGCACCGTCCCGGCGCGTACGGCGGCACGCCGCATGCTCCGAGATTCTGCTGCGTCTTTCGCGCATGCGGCAAAACGGCACTTTCCGGCTTTGACCCGCACCGCACCGAAGCGTTCCCGGAGCTTTTAACGGTGCAAGAGACGCCGGGCTGGCATTCAGCCCCGCGGGGGCGCCCTCCCGGCTTTGACCGATACCGGGCGGCGGAACCCGCAGCAATCCGATGCCGGACATTCAGTCATGGCAAGCGCCCAAGGCGGCATCCGGACTGCCCGGCTCCGCAGACCGGCTTCCGGCTGCTGCACCAAAAGGCGGTGCAGCTTGCCCGGCGCGGCGAAAAACGGTGTACGATTGCCCGGCAGCTCAGAAAAACAATGTACAGCCCCCGTGCGGACCTGTTCCGAAGCCTTCTGTTCGGCAAAGGCAGTTCCGCGTGCGGGCGGACGCTTTCGGTGAAGCCCCTATGCGCACGCCCCGCATGCGCTTATTCGGCAGGGGGCAGGCACGCCTTCACCTTTTCCGCGATCTCGCGGTGAATCTCCCCGCGCGGGCGCATCCGGTCCCCGTCCTCGCAGCGGATCAGCGTCCAGCCGAGCTTGTCGGAGGCGTACAGCGCAGCCTCATAGCAGCGCGACAGATATCCCGCGTCCATTTCGTGGATGTCCTTCTTTCTGCCGGTCTCGCTGCTTCTCTGCTCCACCATCCGGCACGCAACCTGCGGCGGAAGCTCAAGATACAGAATCAGGTCCGGCAGAGGCATGGCAAGCTTTTCAAACTCAAGCTCCCAAAGCCAGGAAAGGAAGCCGTCCCACTCCGCCCTCGGCAGCTTTGACATATGATGCACCGCATTTGCCGTGGTAAACCGGTTGGCAAGGATCACAGAGGACCCGTTTTGATACAGCTCCTCCCACTCCGTCCGGTAAGAAAGATAGCGGTCCACCGCAAACAGCACCGAGGCGGCATATGCGCCCGTATCCTCCGGACGCTGCCCAAGCCCGCCCCTGAGGTAAAACTCAGCCGCCGCGGCGCCCGGCGTCCCGTACCGCGGATAGGAGAACACCCGCACCTGCCTGCCCTCCGCCAAAAGAGCCTGCTGCAAAAGTCCGGTCTGCGTCTCCTTGCCGGAGCCGTCCAGCCCGTCAAGCACAATAAAGCGGCTTTTTTTCTCTCCGTTCATACGGCACACTCCATTTTTCCTTGTATTCCGCAGATCCGCCGGATGCGGAGCCGCCCCCCGGGCTTCCGCTCCCGGATCTCTCCGGAAAAGCGCTCCGGAAGGGCATACGGCGCTGTTTTTCCGCCGGCTGCCGCCCCAACGCTTCCTTTGCTTATTATAGCAGATTATTTGAAAATGTCAATGCCTGCCTTTCCTCCCGCAGCTCCTGCTGCCGCCGCGTTCTCCCCCGGGTGCGGTCTGTCCGGTCTCTCCTTCCGGAGGCTCAGCCTTCCTCTGCCGGTCAGAAAAATTTGATCTGCATTTAACATTTTTCGGGTTTTACATTTAAGAAACAAAAATTATGCTATAGCTGTACTCCGGAAGAGAAAGAATGGCAATACTACTGACATAAGAAAGAAGCTTAGGGTTACACAGAATCCGGCGGCAATCCGCCCGGAGGAACACGCTGTCGTTTCCGGAGTGTCATCTTACGAAACAACGGAATAGAGGAAAGGGTTGATTGAAAATGAAAAAACTTCTTGTCGCAATTCTCACTGCATCGGTTCTCCTGTCCGCCGCGCTGTTTACGGGCTGCCAGAAGAGCGCATCGATCTCGTTAAACGGCTCCACCTCCATGGAAAAGGTCATCGGAGCCCTCAGCGAACAGTATATGGCGGATCACAGCGGCGTAAAGGTCACCTATGACGCAACCGGCTCCGGAACCGGCATCGAAGCGGTCAAGAACGGCTCCTGCGACATCGGTCTTGCCTCCAGAAACCTGAAGACTTCCGAAACCGGTCTGACCGCGACCGTGCTCGCATATGACGGAATCGCAGTCATTGTCAACAGCGCAAACAAGGCGGAAAATCTAACGGTCGATCAGATCACCGCGATCTTTACCGGAGAAGCCACAAACTGGAAGGACTTCGGCGGAGATGACATGGAGATCGCCTGCATCGGCAGAGAGCTCAACTCCGGAACGCGCGACGGCTTTGAATCGGTCACCAAGACCGAGGGCAAATGCAAGCTGAAGCAGGAACTTACCTCCACCGGCGCCGTCATCGAAGCGGTCAGAAGCAGCCAGAACGCCATCGGATATGTCTCCCTCTCCGCAGTCGAAGGTCAGAATGGGATCAAGGTGCTGACGGTAGACGGCATTGCCTGCACGGAAGCAACCGTAAAGGACGGAACCTATAAGATCAGCCGCCCGTTCAACCTTGTCACCCGCGAAGGCGCAAAGCTCTCCGATGAAGCGCAGAAATTCTTCGACTTTGCAACCTCGTCCGCCGCAGCGGAGCTGATCCGCAAGGCGGGAGCTGTTCCGGCGGTCTGATATGATGACCGGTGAAACAGCCCGCGCGGCACAATACAAAAAAACTGCTTCCCCGGCAAAACGCCGGGGAGCAGAGCGGCTTATGCAGATAATCTTCCTGCTCTGCGGCATTGTCACAGTCGGCTTCGTTCTGATTATCAGCCTGTATCTTGTCATTGCGGGCGTGCCTGCCATTGCAGAGATCGGACCCCTGAAGTTTCTTTTCGGAACCGTGTGGCAGCCTGCGGGCACCGAGCCGTCCTACGGAATTCTGCCCTTCCTGCTCACCTCAATCTGCGGGACGGCGGGAGCCGTTCTGCTCGGCGTTCCGATCGGCATCCTGACCGCCGTCTTTCTGGCAAAAGCAGCACCGAAGCCGCTGGCACGCATCCTGCGGAGCGCAGTGTCGCTGCTTGCCGGAATTCCCTCTGTCGTATACGGTCTTGTCGGAATGATCTTTCTGGTTCCGGGCATCCAGCGCCTTTTCGGGCTTTCGTCCGGCGCCTGCCTGCTGACCGCAATCCTTGTGCTTTCGGTCATGATCCTGCCGTCGGTGATCAACGTCTCGGAAACGGCGCTGGAGGCAGTGCCGAAGGAGTATGAGGAGGCATCCGCAGCACTCGGCGCAACCGAAACGGAAACATGGTTCCGCGTTTCTCTGCACGCGGCAAGAAGCGGCATCGCAGCCTCTGTGGTGCTCGGTGTAGGCAGGGCGATCGGTGAGGCAATGGCAATCATCATGGTCGCCGGAAATGTCCCCAATATGCCCGGGCTGTTTGAATCGGTGCGCTTCCTCACAACGGCGATCGCCGCCGAAATGTCCTATGCGGCAGTCGGAAGCCTTCACCGGCAGGCGCTGTATTCCATCGGCCTTGTCCTGTTTCTCTTCATCATGCTGATCAACGTATTTCTCGACCTTGTCATACGCAGAAAGGAAAAGTGAACCGCCGTGACTGATTTACCGACCCGGCTGCCCCCGAAAAGAAGACTGCGCCGCTTTGCGGCGCATGCGGCGCTGTATACCGCCTCGGGCATCACCGTGCTGCTTCTGATCCTGCTGATCGGCGCGATCTTCGTGAGAGGTCTGAAGCATCTGAGCCTCCAGCTGCTCACCACACAGCCAAGCTATCTTGCGAACACCATCGGCATTCTGCCGAATATTCTGAACACGCTTTATATCATCCTGACCGCCATGGTGCTTGCCCTCCCGCTCGGTGTCGGAGCGGCAGTCTATCTGACCGAATATGCAAAGGGAAAGCGCCTGCCGCACCTGATTGAATTCGCAGCGGAAACCCTCTCCGGCATTCCCTCCATCATTTTCGGACTTGCCGGCATGCTGCTGTTCATCCGGCTGTTCGGTCTGAAGCAGGGCGTGCTTGCGGGAAGTCTGACACTGGTGATCATGATCCTCCCCACCATTATGCGGACGACGCAGGAGAGCCTGAAAACGGTCCCGGATGCCTACCGCGAGGGCGCTCTTGCACTCGGCAGCGGAAAGTGGCATATGATCCGCACCGTGGTGCTTCCGAACGCCGCAGACGGCATCGTAACCGGCTGCATTCTGGCAGTCGGCAGAATCGTCGGAGAATCCGCGGCACTTTTGTTTACGGCAGGCTTCGGATGCGTTCTGAGCGATTACTTTACCTCGCTCGGCTCCTCCTCCGCAACGCTGTCGGTCGCCCTGTATATTTACGCCAGCGAGCGCGGGGAAACCGGCGTGGCATTCGCGATCGCAGCCGTGCTGATGGTCCTTGTCCTGCTGATCAATCTGGCGGCGGACCGGGCTGCAAAAAAGCTGAAAAAATAATCCCCCGGAAAAAGTCTGCCGCATACCGCAGGTGCGCCTCTCCCCCCCGGCGCACTTCAACCGGCAATGCCCCCGACTGATCTGACAAAGGAGACGGTTTCATTATATGTCTGACATTATTACCACAACCGATTTAAAGCTCTGGTACGGAGACCATCAGGCGCTCAAGGATATCAGCTGCTCCATCCCGGAGCATCAGGTGACCGCCCTGATCGGACCGTCCGGGTGCGGAAAGTCCACCTTTCTGAAAACCTTAAACCGCATGAACGATCTGATTCCCTCTGTGCGGGTCTCGGGCAGCGTGCGCTACCGCGGAACCGACATTTACGGTCCGCAGTGCGAGGTGACCTGGCTGCGCAAGCGGATCGGCATGGTTTTCCAGAAGGCAAATCCCTTTCCGATGAGCATTTTTGACAACGTTGCCTACGGTCCGCGTCTGCACGGCATGCGCCGCGGCAGGGAGCTGGAGGAAACCGTGGAGCGCTCTCTGCGGAATGCAGCCCTCTGGGACGAGGTCAAGGACCGGCTGAAAACAAGTGCGCTCGGGCTGTCCGGCGGGCAGCAGCAGCGTCTCTGCATCGCGCGGGCGCTCGCCGTGGAGCCGGAGATCCTTTTGATGGACGAATCCACCTCCGCGCTTGACCCGATATCGACCTCCCGCATTGAAGACCTGATCTCCACGCTGAAGGAGCGGTATACCGTCATCATGGTGACGCACAACATGCAGCAGGCAGTGCGCGTTTCCGATAAAACCGCGTTTTTTCTGCTGGGGAAGCTGGTGGAGTTCGGAGATACGGAAAAGATTTTCAACACCCCGGAGAAACGGGAAACCGAAGATTATATTTCAGGGAGGTTCGGATAAGCATGCGGGACAGTTATGTATCACAGCTCAGGCAGCTGCACGGAGCGCTGACCGAGATGGGAATGATGTGCGAGGAGGCGATTGCCTCCGCAATCCGGGCACTGACCGAAAACGACGATGCGCTCAGAAAGCATGTCTTTACCGTCGATGCGGGAATCGACCGCAAGGAACGGGAGATCGAAAACCTCTGTCTCCGCCTGATTCTGCGGCAGCAGCCGGTCGCATCCGACCTGCGGGAAATCTCCTCCGCGCTGAAAATGGTATCCGACATGGAAAGAATCGGGGATCAGGCTTCGGACATCGCCGAGATCGCCGCCTATATCCTCGGCAGAACCAACCGGCAGGAGGCGGATCTGCACAGCATGGCATCGGAAACGATCCGGATGGTAAACGAGAGCATTGAAGCGTTCGTCAAGCGGGATCTTCCCCTTGCGCAGAAGGTCATCCGGGACGATGATATTGTGGACGACTGGTTCTCCCGGATCCGCCGGGAGCTGATCGGCATGATTTCCGACCGCGGCGACGGAGAATATCTGGTCGATCTTCTGATGATCGCCAAATATCTGGAGCGGATTGCCGACCACGCAACCAACATTGCCGAATGGGTGGTCTACGCAATCACCGGAACACACCCGAAGGATCAGGAGCCGGCGCTGGAGGAATAAGCCGCCGCACGGGGTCAGCGGGAGCTTTTCCGCCTCGCCCAAAACCCGGTGCACTCCGGAAATACCGCTCCGGACGGAGAAAACCGAACAGGGACTGCCGCAGAAAACGGCAGTCCCTGTATTTTTCGCATCGGCTTTCACGCCCGGAGGCACCGTGCAGGCACCCCATTCTGCATCACGCAGCCGGACGGATTTTCTCCATCCGGTCATATATCGGTCCCGCGTCCTCCGGCACCGGCTGACGCACGGCATCGGCGCCCGCAAACTCATACAGAGCCGTACCCGTTCCTCCCTGTCACGCCTCCTGCGTCAGCTTCAGCTCAACGCAGTCCTTTGTAAAGCTTTCATACAGGCTTCTGCCGTTCTGACGCAGATAGCTGCCGTATATCATCAGCACTGCCGTCTGTCTGGAGGCGTCCTGCTTCACGGCGAGCAGATACGCGTCCGTCTCAAAGCCGAGCAGACAGTTATTGCTGTTTTCGTGCATCTTTCTGCCGTCGGAGAGGAGGTTGTAGGCAACCCGGAAGGTGTCCCCCCGATAGCACAGCTCCATGCCGATCCGGTTTTCACCGGAAAGCCGCACCGGCTCGCAGTCCGCCGCGCCGTGCAGCCCGTAGAGCGTCATGAACTGCATGACCTCTGTTTTCTCCTCCGCCAGAAACGCATAGTAGGTCTGCTTCGGCAGAGGATGCGCTTCGTCCGGATCGGCGGAGGGCAGATAGCCGGTGCGCCTTTCCGGTCTGATCCGCTCGGGGTACAGAACCGTGGTGCGGAGCGGTGTCCTTCCGGCTGCGCGGACCGTCCCGTTTCCCTCGGCGGCAGTCTCTCCCGCACAGTGCAGAAGGGACGCGAACGAGGAGGGACTGTTTGCCCGCAGATCATCGATAACCAAAAGCAGATCGGGGCAGAGCCAGAGGAAGCTGCGGTAATTCCGGTTGCAGCTGTCGCAGGTGGGTCCGGTCGCGTCTGCCAGAAGGTACCGGAAGGTCCCGCTCATAAAGTGCGACAGCGTTCCCGGAAATTTGGAGCCGCGCGTGATGGCGTCCTCCCGCTGCGCCGCGCCGTTGATCGTGACAACATTGTGCGCCTCGCAGGTGCGGTAATAGGAGGTGTATTCGGGGCGGTTATAGGGGCAGTTTCCGGAATCGGAAATGACCGGCGCTCCGTCGGCGAGCAGGATAAAGTGCCCGGCATCGCTGTGCGCGTGATTCCATGTATAGCCGCAGCGGACGGCAAGCAGAACGGCGTCATTCTCCCATGAGGTGCGCAGATAGGCATAACCGCTCTTATCAAACACCGCCTCCGTCGGAAGACCCGCAAGGGACCCCGCGCCGCTCAGCCTCTCCGGGTAGAGGAGATCAAACAGGTCACGCCGCTTTTTGTAGACACCGTAAGCATAGTGCAGCGCGGGATGGTCGATCCCGCAGAGCAGGAGATACATCGGCAGCTCATAAAAGCCGCCCTCCAGTCTGCTGTCCCCGAAGTTCGGGAAGAGCAGCGGGGCAGACGGATCGGAGGTGGGATAGGACATCGACATAAACGCCTCCGGAGCCTGCCGAAGATGGGCAAACTCCGTCCGTCCTTCCCCGTTTTCAAACAGGCGGTCGAATACGAATTTAAAACGTGCAAGCTCTCCCGTCCCGTAATTGAAATATCCTGCGCTTTCGTAAAACAAGCCCTTCTCGTCAAAGTTCGGCGCCTTGTTCAGAAGCAGCTCCCCGCGGTAATTGCAGTAGCCGTGCAGCGCGCCGAGGATAAGCGCCATCCATTCCGCCCCCTCCGGCACATCCTCATAGATCGCGCACAGTCCGACTCCCGCCAGGCTGATGCAGACCGACCACCAGTTATGCCCCATGGAGTCCAGCGCATGGATTCTGCTGCCGGGCAGGACCCAGTCGGACAAAAGCGGCAGAATTCCGTTCTTCCGCATTGCATCCCGGATCTGCTTCCGCTCCGGCTCCGTCAGAAAGTCATAAATGCAGTCATAGGCAACCGCGAACGCATAGAGGATCCGCGTGGTAGAGAGGTCGCTCCTCCACGGCGTATCCCGGTCCTTGTTTGCCGGTCCGGTCCAGCACCGGAAAGCAGCGTAATGCAGCATGCCGTCCCGCAGCTTTTCCGCATACCGCTTTTCTCCCGTCAGACAGTACAAAAGCCCGAGCGTATGCGCCGCATCGGTAAAGGAATCTCCGATCTCATAAAATCTGCCGTGCTGCGAATACACGCTGTTTGCATATTCCTCCGTCAGAAACTCCTTTTTGAGCTTCGCCTCCGCCTCCGTCCGGATGCGGGCAAGCTCCCCTTCGGTCTCCGGCTCCCGTGCGCAGCGGTCGCGCAGCGCACCGAGCTCCCCGACGGTGAACAAAAGGCGGGGGTGTACAAGGCGGTCCTTGCGATACGCAAGCGGCGTTTTTGCTTCCTTTTGCATGAAAGAGTACCTTTCCTTTCTTTTGGCTGCCGCCGGCGCTTTCGTCCGGCTCCGGCTTTTTCTCCTACAGTGTAGCAGACATTTTCCGGCTTGTCAATCGCACACTTCCGTTTTTGTGCGGACTTCCGGATTCTGCTTGCATTTCTCCGCAGACTGTGTTATAGTAAACGGGGAGAAAGCAATGCCGCACGGCACCGGACTTTCTTTCCGAAATAAACGACAGGAGTATACGGACGATGTTTAAGAGAATTCTCGCAGGTATCCTCACAGCAGCCTCGCTGCTTCTTTTCGCCGGCTGCGGAACCAAAAATGTAAAGGAAGCCAAGGACAAGACCTTTTCTGTCGAGGGGATGAATATCACCCTGACCAGCGGATTTTCCAAAAAGGACATGGAGGGTTACACCGCATGCTTTGACTCCTCCGAAATCGCGGTATTCGCCCTGCGGGAGACCGCCGACGGCATTTCCGCAATGTCGCTGCTGGAGTACGCGGCTCTGGTCCTGAAGGCAAACGCCTCCAAATCCCCGAGCGGCATTGAAACGGTCGATGGCATGACCTGTCTGGAGTATACATGGACAAACGAGACCACGCAGACGGAGTACAAGTACCTGACGTTTTTGTACAAGGCACCGGATGCATTCTGGATGGTTCAGTTTTCCTGCAAAACCGCGGATTATGAAGCGGATAAGCCGTACTTTGTCAAATGGGCAAAGACGGTGAACTTTGATACGGCGGAGTCGTAACGAAAGCGGGCTGACCGGTCGGGTCAAGTCTTTGCGGTTTCCGGCACGGTTTTTGTCTTCCGATACGGACGGAAGACGCCGCTATCCTGCCTCCAAAGAGCCGAAGCCCGAAGCACAAGGCGTTTACCGGCATTCTGCGGCTTCCGTTGTCCGAAGGACACCGATTTTGCCCCGCAAAACCGGATGCAATTTCAAAAAAGAGGCTTTTCCGTATAACGCCGTGACAGCAAAATAAAAGACGGTCGGAACGCAAAGTCCGAATCAAAAAGCATAGAACGTCCCCCGCAGACAAGGTCTGCGGGGGATTCCTGTTTGTACGCATGCGCCGAATTATTTTTGCCGGAACAGACCATTGCTCCGCGGCACTGTTTGCGTCACGCAGGAGAAGCCGACACGGATCCTGCGGAAAAGGCGCGGCAAGGGGGCATGGCGGCAAGGACTTAAAACATCCCGGTCGGGGCGTCGGAGGTGTGACAAACACATTTTGTGTTTTTTACACCGTCCGGCATTGGTCCCGAAGGCAGAGCGCCGCCGGAAAAGCCGAAAAAACAAAAGCATGGGAGCAAAAACGACCAAGCCCGCGTCAAAACAACACCGTTACGGCAGGCACTTTTAAGAGGCTGTTAAAGACATCAAGGTTTTTAACAGCCTTTTTTGCCGAACGGGACGGACCTGCGCCGATATCCCGCCCCACACGCCGTGTGCATCGGCATGCCCGCACCGCTTTTCGGCGAAATGCGCCTCCCCCCCGCCATGACGCCCATGCCGCACGCCGGAACTCCCACGGACGAAACGCGCCGGGCTGCTTTTCCGGTCCGGAGCCGCGCAGTGCACCTCATACGTCCGGCAGGACGGAAAACGAATGGAAAAACCGGGGAATCCGCGCGGAATAAGCGGGGACGACAGCAGGACCGCTTTTGACTATACTAAAGGCACGATAAAACCGCAAGGAGGATTTTGAAAGGATGAAATTTCATGTGGACCGCACGTACAGTGCACGGGTGACGGACCGTCTTCTGGGCTACGTGGGAGAAACGGATGCACGCAGGATCGAAGCGGTATTTGAAAAAGAAGCGGAGGCAGAGCTGTATGTGCTCCGGCTGGATTACGGGGACGGAAAAATTTATGAAATCGACCTGACCGACGGCAGCGCAAAGGTCCCCGGCAGCCTGCTCTCACAGGAGCAGACGGTTCTCTGCCAGTTCTGCGCACTGCATTGCGATGAGGACGGAAAATATACTCTGGTCCGGAAAACCAATGTGTTTGAGGGCGTGATCCGGCAGGGAATCGGAACGGCTTCGGCGCCGGTTCCCGCTTATGAGGAGTGCGCAAAAGCCGTTGCCGAGCTGCGGATGCTTTCCGAAGCAGCCGAATCCGCAAAGCAGTCCGCCGCAGCGGCAAAGGAAGCGGCTGAAGCAGCAGCCGCAGGCATCAATCCTCTCGGCATCACCGCAGCTGCCGTCGGACAAACCGTCAAGGTTAAAACCGTGGATGCGGATGGCTATCCGACGAGCTGGGAGGCTACGGACATGCCGGTCGGGGGCGGAGGGAGCAAAGAGCTGTCCCTGATTGCCACGGTCGATGTGACCGATCTTGCACAGGGGGTCACAAAGACGCTTGACAATCCCCTGACCGACATTGTTGTGTATGCACAGGGCTTAAAAAACTCAGGGGGCGGAAGCAGCTGGCGAATACACATAAATAATCCGAGCATTGTGATGGCGGATTTCTCCATCGGGAAAGACCCTGCCATAAAAAATCAATGGGCGAAGCTTCACTGGAACGGAGTATTCTGGGAGGTCATGGAATCGCCGCAGTCATCATCAGGCACAACCGCAGCCGGAAATGCGCTTATGCAATACAATCCGATCATGAATGTCGGGAAAGCAGCCTCCCTATATCTGAAGTTGGGTTCTTTCGCGGACGAATATATATGTACCGGCGGTACAATCACGGTCTGGGGGTGCTGATATGAAAAAATATGTAAACGGAGAATACCTTGAGCTGACCGCAGAGGAGCTTGCGGCGCTCAGAGAGCAGCCGGTCACACGGCTGATTTTTCCGAGCTGGAGGCAATCGCGGCGGCTGTGAAGCTGCTCATCCGGGGAAAACAGCCCCAAACCGACGATGATCGGATCCGGTGCGGTGCGCTCTATCCCGACTGGGCGGCGGGCAGCCACACGGTCGGCGAGGTCTATGCCGCAAACGGTCAGGTGTGGGAGTGCCTGCAAGCCTACGATACTGCCGTGCATCCCGACATCAAGCCGGGCAGCGCGGCGTGGTACACCTTCCACCGACCGCTCCACGGCAAAACAGCCGGGACCGCGCGGAATTTCGTGCATCCGACCGGAGCGCATGACATCTACCCGACCGGCGAGTATGCGGTTTACAATCGGCATCTTTACAGGTGCAGAACCGACACCGCGTTTGACCCGGAGGAGTACGCGGCTGCGCGGGAGCGGGCATAACCCCTCCGAACGGGCATTTTTTGCAGAATAACCGCCGTCCCGGCGTGAAGAAGGGGGTGAGGACCGTGGACGAGCATTCCGTGGCACAACAGGCTTTGGACAGCGCCAAAAGCGCACACCACCGGATCGATGCGGTGGAGCGGGAGGTCGGCGATCTCCGGGCTCTGACCGTTGCGGTGGGGCGGATGGGCGAGCGGCTGGACGGCGTCCGGTCGGACGTTGAGGAGATCAAGACGGACGTCAAATCCGTCATCGGAAAGCCGGGGAAGCTGTGGGACAAGGTGACCGGAGCCGTTCTGACGGCTTTGGGAGCGGGTCTTATCGGAGCGCTTCTGGCGCTGATCCTCAAATGATCCGGGGGGCGGGGCTGCCGCCGGCAGCCCTGCCTTCTGCGGCTGTTCAAGCCGAAAAATCAACTGAAAAAACCAAAACCGAAAAAAGAAAGGAAGCTTCTTGGAACAGAAGCTGCGGGCACCAAAATGAAAAAAGAAAAGCTGAAATGCTGGCTCAGGGCAGCCGGAATCCGCGCCCTGAAAACCGTCGCACAGACCGCCGCGGCAACCGTCGGCACGGCTGCGGTGCTGGGGGAGGTCAACTGGCTTGCGGTCGCCTCGGCATCGGCGCTGGCGGGCATATTGTCGCTTCTGACATCGGTCGCCGGACTGCCGGAGGTGCGGGACGGGAGCGGAGAGTGATCCGGCACAGCCCGACGGGAAGCGGAGGCTTCTGCTCCGAAGCCTGACGGCGCCGGGGCGCTCCCGCACGGAGCTGCCCGGCTGCTTGTTTGCGGCATCCGGGCGCGCCGGGCACAATAAAAATGAAATTCACACAGCCTCCGGCAGCCTTGCC